>NZ_VEJP01000010.1:0-16312 GCF_007680225.1 Bacillus sp. DE0042
GGGCTATAGCCAAGCGGTAAGGCAACGGACTTTGACTCCGTCATGCGCTGGTTCGAATCCAGCTAGCCCAGCCATTTTTGCGGAAGTAGTTCAGTGGTAGAATACAACCTTGCCAAGGTTGGGGTCGCGGGTTCGAATCCCGTCTTCCGCTCCAATAAAATTTAACATGGCGGCATAGCCAAGTGGTAAGGCAGAGGTCTGCAAAACCTTTACCACCGGTTCAAATCCGGTTGCCGCCTTTCTTTTGTGCCGATGTGGCGGAATTGGCAGACGCGCACGACTCAAAATCGTGTTCCTTCGGGAGTGTCGGTTCGACCCCGACCATCGGTATCACGAACGGCGTAAAAAAAACTCTATACTAATTGTATAGAGTTTTTTTATGTTTTCTTCGCGCGATAAAATAAGCATAAAAAATGTGCGGTGAGTAAACGTAGAATATTATAATCGGAAGCTGAATTAAAATATTCTATACTGATTGCCAACTTCGAAATTTAAGACCCATACAATAAAATAAAACGTTTGCTTGAACGACTGAACGTTAAAAATCGATCCACCTTATTTACTTTTAAAAATTTTTCTCTATCAAAGCCCATACGATACAGTTCAGTTGGAGTAAACTGCGAAACACTAAAAGGATAAAAACGAATATTCATTTTTATCCTTTTAGTTCCATTTTATAGAGAATCTCCCCATCCTGGTGACATGAAGTTAAATCCGACACCACCAGTAGATATTAGCACATGATCAGCTGTTAATTTCGTAATTTCTAAAAACTTCTTTTCAAATTCTTCTCTGTTGTACTTGTACATAGTTGAGTGGCACGACCACATTTGCGTTGAAGTACTCAACCAATCCCCTAATTCCTTTAATTCAGGAAACGACTCAAAGTGAATTGGTTCATCTAATTTCATGAATCTCACTTGATAGATAGTTGGGTTTAGCTTTTCTCCTATCCCTTTAAGACCATGTGCTTTTTTCTCATTTGAATGTGTCATAATTACTCTCCCCTATCTTTCCTTCAAATTTTTTCCTATTTTAATTATACAGCAATAGAAAGTAATTAAGGAAATATTATGGGAATCAGCGATGTTAAAAGACTCTAACAGAAATGTTAGAGTCTCTTTTGTTAAATTATGTTATGTAATTCTAAAATTCGTGATAAATGTAGGAATTCATGTATAATATAACTTGCGGATAGAACAAAATGATAGTAATTTATATTATGTCTGTAATATGAATCAAAAATGAACTTTTTATATTTCTTTTAAAAATGTGTTGAATACACGTTATATTTTATATTAATATTTTTATGTAGATTTAAAACGGGAAAGAGAGTGGAAAGTATGGGTCGTAAATGGAATAATATTAAAGAAAAAAAAGCATCAAAAGATGCAAATACAAGCCGTATATACGCGAAATTTGGACGTGAGATTTATGTGGCAGCAAAACAAGGCGAGCCAGATCCAGAATCAAACCAAGCGCTTAGAGTTGTATTAGAACGTGCGAAAACATACAACGTACCAAGAACAATTATTGATCGTGCAGTTGAAAAGGCAAAAGGCGGTTCAGAAGAAAATTATGACGAGCTTCGTTATGAAGGATTCGGACCAAACGGATCTATGGTAATTGTAGATACACTTACAAATAACGTAAACCGTACTGCAGCAGATGTACGAGCTGCATTTAGCAAAAACAGTGGTAACATGGGTGTAAACGGTTCTGTAGCTTACATGTTTGATGCGACAGCTGTTATCGGTCTTGAAGGTAAAACATCAGATGAAGTTCTTGAAATTTTAATGGAAGCAGATGTTGATGCACGTGACATTCTAGAAGAAGAAGATTCTGTTATCGTGTATGCTGAACCTGATCAATTCCATTCCGTACAATCTGCACTTAAAGATGCTGGTGTTGAAGAATTCACAGTTGCAGAATTAACAATGCTTGCACAAAGTGATGTAGAACTTCCTGAAGATGCTCAAGTACAATTTGAAAAAATGGTTGATGCATTAGAAGATTTAGAAGATGTGCAACAAGTTTACCACAACGTAGACTTAGGAGAATAATACGATAGAAGCCCTGCCCGTTTAACGGATAGGGGCTTTTTTTATGAAGTTAATTTAGTTGATGAATTAGTAAAGGTATTTTGTTGTAGACAGGGAATATGCTTATAGGGATATATGAAATAATCATTATTTCTAGGAGGTTTAATATGGAACATAAAACACCAAAGCATATCGTTGCTGTAGCAGGTTATTTAACAAATGAAAAAGATGAAGTGTTATTAGCTAAAGTACATTGGCGATCGGATACGTGGGAGTTGCCAGGAGGACAGGTGGAAGAAGGAGAAGCGCTCGATCAAGCAGTTTGTAGGGAAATGTTTGAGGAAACCGGTTTAACTGTGAAGCCGATTGGAGTTACAGGTGTTTACTATAATGCTTCTATGCATATTTTGGCTGTTGTTTTTAAAGTGGCATATGTGAGCGGTGAAATAAAAATTCAACCTGAAGAAATACAAGAGGCTAAATTTGTTGCTTTAAATGAAGAGAACATAGATGAGTATATAACGCGTCCTCATATGAAATCCAGAACGCTTGATGCGATGAGAGCAACACATTGTATTCCGTACGAAACGTGGGAAGTGCAGCCGTATAATTTAATAGGTAGATTGTAAAGAAAAGAGTAGCCGGTTTGAGATACAATCAAATCACTACTCTTTTTTGTATACTGTTTAAGAAAAAGGTCAAAATAATAATAGTGCTAGTGTTGATTTTTAGAACGTTTGTTCTGTATAATGTATGATATATTGTATACATTTAGATTACTAGATACTTACAAATATATATATTTGTAGATGATATAATGAAAATAGGGTGTTTTAATAGGGAAGTATAGGCTTAAGGTATACTCTGCTATTGGTTTAGCATAATCTATATTCAATATTTCAGATGAATAGTAGATAAAAAAAGACTGTGATACAATACTTTTTTATACCTTACAATGATGTAAGGTACGTGTAAGAGAAATCGATGGGATGTTTTTTTACAACAAGGTATTCTTAAAGTAAGAGTTATATGCTGTGTGGAAAAGAGGTGTTCAAGATGAAAGAACGAGTATTATCTAGGGTGAACTATCATCAAAAAGTTGCATTAAATCCAATGACTAAATTCTTTTATAAAGCCATTATTTTATTATTATTGTTAAGTTGTACATTATTATTCGTTGGAAATGTAATGATCGAGCAAAGTGATATTAGTAAATTACATGTACCGGCTAAGTTAGAGGTGCCAGAATCATTAACACATGCATTTATTGCGACAGAAGATAAAAGGTTTTATCATCATAATGGTTTAGATTATATAGCGATTGTCAGAGCGTCTGTTGAGAATATAAAGGCTGGTGGTGTTGTGCAAGGCGGAAGCACAATTACACAGCAGTTATCCAAAAATGCTTTTTTAACGAATGAACGTACATTTTCTCGTAAGTGGAAAGAGATTTTCTATACGAAAAAAATTGAACGTACATTTACGAAGGATGAAATTTTAAAATTGTATGTAAGTAATATTTATTACGGAGAAGGAGCATGGGGAATTGAAAAAGCGGCAAACCTTTACTTCGGTAAAAAGGTGGACCAATTAACGCTGGCTGAAAGTGCAATGATGGCTGCTGTAGTAAAAGCACCTGCTTATTACTCACCTGCACAAAATTATGATAAGGCCGTAGAGAGACGAAATGTCGTTTTGAGATTGATGGAGAAGGAAGGCTATATCAATCATGATGAGTATGTGCAAGCAGTTAGTGAGAAATTAGTAATTCGTCATGATATAAAAACAGAGCAGTCGATGTTAAATAATGCGCGCGAAAAAGCAGTAAGCTAAAGGAAGCTCCTACATAGGAGCTTCTTTTTTTGAATAAATTGTGACAAATTGTGACACAATATCGTCACAATTATTGTATTTTTGTAATTTATGTGAGCGTGTTCATTGCGTGACGTATATAAGTGTTGATATTATGTGTATTGTGTACAATGCTGTATACAGAATATGAATTTAAAGAGGAATGTATATGAAATCAAATAAACTCATGGCTCTTGGTGTAGTTTTTTCTATCGCAGTATTAATTGTAATCGGAACAATTGCGTATAGCATCATAAATGACAAAAAAGATAAAGGGAATGAGATGTTTGCTTATTCCACACAACAATCTTTAGGGAAAGATGATGCACCAGTTAAGGTAGTTGAATTTGGAGACTTCAAATGTCCTGCGTGTCGTACTTGGGATGTAACAGTATTACCACGATTAAAAGAAGAGTATATTGATAAAGGTAAAGTGCAGTTATACTTTATTAACTTCCCATTTATCGGAAAAGACTCTGATTTAGGTGCAGCAGCTGGTGAAGCAATTTATAAACAAGATCAAGATTCATTCTGGATTTTCTATGATGAAATTTATCAAAGTCAAAAGAAAGACACGGAAGAATGGATTACAGAAGAATTACTTCTTAACATTGTGAAAGAGAAGCTTCCGAAAGTTGATGTAGAACAATTTAAGAAAGATTTACACAGTAAAGAAATAAAAGAAAAAGTACGTAAAGATTCAGATCGTGCTCAAAAATTAAAAGTTCAAGGTGCTCCTTCAGTATATATAAACGGAAATCTTGCAAACCCTGATTTTGATAGTATGAAGAAGGCGATTGATAAAGAATTGAAAAAGTGATGAGTATCTCATCACTTTTTCGACTTTTTTCGATAAAATTCTTGCTTCCGTTTTTTTTACATGCTATACTACTTTACATAAGTTATTCTAATATCTTATATTTTTTTCATATTTGCGGGTGTAGTTTAGTGGTAAAACAAGAGCCTTCCAAGCTCTGGTCGAGAGTTCGATTCTCTTCACCCGCTCCAAATTTTATTAAATGTTTTTCTATAAATTGTGATCAACGCAGTGTTTCGTTTCTAAGATAAACGAGGCATTGCGTTTTTTAATGTTTGAAAAATATAATTGTATGCGAAAATAGAAGTAAAGAATAGTATTCCAAAAGTGAATTGCTAACCAATATAGTCGTTACATAAGGGATGGATTCATCTGAGGAGGCGATTAAGAATGGATTTTGAACAATTAAAGCAAGATGTCATTACGTATAGTAAAACAATTGGTATAGATAAAATAGGCTTTGCTAGTGCTTCACCATTTGAGGAATTAAAGCAGAGGTTAATCCAGCAACAACAATTAAATTATCAATCGGGATTTGAAGAGTCTGATATAGAAAAAAGAACGAACCCACAGCTTCTACTACCTGGTGCAAAATCAATTATTGCGATTGCATTAGCGTATCCTTCAAAATTAAAAAATGCACCATTAAGTAAGCGCGGAGAACGCCGCGGTATTTTTTGTCGTGCCTCTTGGGGACAAGATTATCATCTTGTTTTACGAGATCGTTTGCAAAAATTAGAAGCATATTTAATCGAAAAGCTTCCCGATATAGAAGTTAAGTCAATGGTTGATACAGGTGAATTAAGTGATCGAGCTGTTTCGGAGCGTGCGGGTATTGGATGGAGTGGTAAGAATTGCGCTATTATTACACCTGAATTTGGTTCGTATGTATATTTAGGAGAAATAATTACAAACGTTCCCTTCCCACCAGATCAGCCGATAGAAGATCAATGTGGAAGTTGTACAAAATGTATTGATGTTTGTCCTACAGGTGCTTTAATACAAGGAGGACAGTTAGACTCGAAGAAATGTATTGCATTTTTAACACAGACGAAAGGGTTCCTACCGGAAGAATATCGCGAAAAAATAGGTAATCGTATTTATGGATGTGATACATGTCAGACTGTTTGTCCGAAAAATAAAGGAATGGATTTTCATAACCACCCTGAGATGGAACCAGATCCTGAGTTAGTTAAGCCTTTATTAACACCACTTTTAACAATTAGTAATCGTGATTTTAAAGAGAAATATGGAATTATGTCTGGTTCATGGAGAGGTAAAAAGCCGTTGCAACGAAATGCAATTTTGGCACTTGCGCATTTTAAAGAGGCATTAGCAATTCCTGATTTAATTGGTGTTATGAAAGACGATCCAAGACCAGTACTTCGCGGAACAGCAGCATGGGCACTTGGGAAAATTGGTGGAGATGGCGTGGGCGAAGCTATTGAAAAAGCGATGCAACGTGAGAAAGATGAAGAGGTTCTTCATGAAATGAATCGCGGACTTGAATTGTTAGCTCAGAAAAAAGAGTAGATAATATCTCCCTTTTTCATATTGTAATATGGGAGGGAGACGAAATGGTTGTAAAAATAAATATTGAAAAGCAAGTACAACAATTTTTAGCATATGTAATAGAGAAACGAACAAATGTAGATGGTATTGCTGAAGATTTATTACAAATAGCACAGAGAAAGAAACAATTGTTTCAAAAGCGTAATGCAGATATAGTGAAAGCAACTGCGGATGTTTCTTTCATGAGACAATTAAATAATAGCAATCATCAAGAAATTGATTATCAAATACATTTTAAATATTTAATTAAGCATAAAGAATTATTTTATATCGAAGAGGAACAACTAAAGCGAAGAGTTTGTTTAAATAATAGCCGGGTAATAGGTGATTATGCTATTGAAGTACCAGAAGCAGTTGGAATGAGTGAGACGTTAGAAAGAGAAGTTACAAAAGAGAAGTATGGTTCTTATCAGTATAACCGTTTAGAGGCAGTTAAATATGCAGAGCGTTGGTGGGATGATAGAAACCCTGTATATCGTAATTTCCCTGATAATTGTACGAATTTTATTTCTCAATGTCTTCATACTGGAGAAGTACCAATGAATGGATACCCTAATATTCGTAAAGGATGGTGGCAAAGGGAGAATCAGTGGAGTTGGAGCTGGGCTGTCGCACACTCTTTTTATTGGTATTTGTCAGGTGCTACAACTGGGCTTCGAGCAGAAGCAGTAGAAAGACCAGAGGACCTTATTCTTGGTGATGTCATTGCTTATGATTTCGAGGATGATGGTAGGTGGAATCATACGACGATTGTAGTAGCCAAAGACGCAGATGGTATGCCACTTGTGAATGCACATTCAGCGAATAGCCGTCGGCGTTATTGGAACTATGAAGATTCTAGTAAATATACACCACAAATGAAATATAAATTCTTTCATATTATTAATGGGTAGAGATTTTTCGCTCAAGTGGTATAATACGTAGTAGACAAAAAACAGAGGTGAATATCGCGTGGGAGTACATGTTGTTTTATATCAACCAGAAATTCCAGCAAATACAGGGAATATTGCTCGTACTTGTGCAGCAACTGGAACAGAATTACATTTGATTAGACCGCTTGGATTTTCAACGGATGATAAAATGTTAAAGCGTGCAGGATTAGATTATTGGCAGCACGTGAAAGTTACGTATTATGATTCAATTGAAGAATTTTATGAGAAAAATAAAGACGGTGAATTCTTCTATTTAACAAAGTATGGCGAGAAAGCTCATACAGCATTTGATTATAGCAAACGTGAGAAGGATTACTATTTTGTATTTGGAAGAGAAACAAACGGCTTACCAGCTAATGTAATCGAAGAAAATTTCGATCATTGTTTACGTATTCCAATGACTGATAAAGTGCGCTCATTAAATTTATCTAATACAGCAGCTATTTTAATTTATGAAGCATTCCGTCAACAAAATTATCCGGGATTAGATTTAGAAATTGTTTATTAAAAGTCGCCATATGGCGACTTTTTTTCTAAAAATAAAAATAATATGTAATCATACATTTAAAAAAGGGTACATATTCATATAGAATGGGATATATGAATAAAAATAGATTAGACGGGTTGAGATAAATATGAAGGAACAATATAATAATCAAAATACCTTTTTAAGTATGATAGATATGGATTTAATAAGAAGAGGACTATTACATGCCATTCAAGATTTAGTATTTATTGTGAAAGTTATGGATGAGGAAACCTTTAAATATATTTATGTAAATAAGATAGGTATGGATTATGCGAAGCTAGGCGCAGAATGTTATGGAAAAACGTTTGCTGAAGTATTATCAGAAGATACGGCGGAAATATTGCAAGTGCAATATGCAAAAGTAGCGAGCGAAGCGAAAGCACATACCTTTTGTGATGTAGTTAGTTTACCAAAGGGTGAGTTACATTATGAATCTTCACTTAATCCTGTATTCGACGAAGAAGGAGTATGTCAGTTTATTATTTGTATTACGAGGGATATCACAGCTCAGATTGAGGAAAAGGCAGAGATAGAGGAAAAACAAATGTTGTTTAAGTCGTTATTAGAATATAATAATGACTCCATTATATCTATGGATTCTATAGGTAGAATTACATATGCAAATCCAGCAACGTATGAAATATTTGGATATCGATATGAAGAATTACATAATAAATTTATTTTTGAATTTATTAATAAAGAATATGAAAAAGATTTTCAAATTATATTTAAAGGAGCCCTGCAAGGAAGGGCAAAACAAATTGTTTCAAAGAAATATGTTCATAAAGAAGGGTACGAGCTCTATATTTCTTTGAGAACTATTCCGATTATTGTGAACGCCGAAATTGTTGGGGTATATATTGTTACGAGGGATGTTACAAGACAAGTATTGAATGAAATGCGAACAGAATATTTAGCTTATTATGACCAATTAACAGGATTAATGAATAGAATTTCATGTGCAAATAAGTTAAATGTTTTTTTAAATGATAATACAGAGTTTGCGCTTGTTTTTATAGATTTAGATGAATTTCACCTTATTAATGATACTTTTGGTCATAAAGAAGGAGATAAAGTATTACAAAAAGTTACAGAATGTTTAAGCAGTTTTCAAATAGACGGTATGCACTTATTTAGAGAACACGATGATCAATTTGTTATGTTAATAGAAAATATAACGAAAGAATGTGTAGAGATAGTTGCAAAAAGAATACTAAAAAAGATTAGTGAACATTTTGTAATCGAAGAAGAGGACGTCTATTTAAGTGCGTCAATCGGAATTGTAATGGCTCCAACAGATGGAGAGGATGAAAAAATATTATTCCAAAGAGTTGATGCTGCTTTGGAAAAAGCAAAAGAAAAAGGAAAAGGGCATTATCAGTTTTATTGCAGTGGATTAGATTGTGAGCGTGAACAAAGATTTATAATAGAAAACCAATTGCATCGTGCTATAGAAAAAAATGAATTCTGCTTGTATTATCAGCCACAAATGAATATTGAAACGAAAAAAATAGCGAGTATGGAAGCTTTAATAAGGTGGGAGCATAAAGAATTGGGATTTGTCTCTCCCAATCAATTTATTCCGCTAGCAGAAAGAACAGGATTTATTATTAAGCTTGATGAATGGGTAGTAAATGAAGTGTGTCGGCAAATACGTGAATGGTTAAATAAAGGATATGAAGTTGTCCCGATTGCAGTTAATATTTCAGCCAGGCACTTTCGCTCGATTACATTAATAGAGATGATTACACGGGCTTTACATAAGTACAATGTACCAGCTCATCTATTAGCGATAGAGGTTACAGAAGGGGCCCTTATGCATAAAGACATATCAAAAAGAGTATTGCTACAATTAAAAGAACAAAATTTAAAGATTCATTTAGATGATTTTGGGACGGGATATTCATCTTTAAGTTATTTAAAAACGTATCCAATTGATACGTTGAAAATCGATCGTTCTTTTATGGAAGGTATACATGTGGATGAACGTGATACGAATATTACAGCTGCAATTATTCATTTAGCTCATACTTTGGAATTGAATGTAATTGCAGAAGGTGTAGAAAAAGCGGAACAAATACAATTTTTGAAGGAAAAGAATGTGAAGTTTGTGCAAGGTTATTATTATAGCCGACCTTTATCAAAATATGATGTGGAAAATGTGTATTATAAATGATTGATAAAAAAAGTGATGTGCTAAGAAGCACATCACTTTTTATGTGTACCGGGTTTATCATTGTAACCAGATGTGAAAATAGCTGTAAGAAATGTGAGTGATACACCTAAAATTAATAATAATTTCATACTAATATCCCTCCTATTTTTCAGTTTACGAATCTTAAATATGAATCAAAATGTATGTAAGGTTCTTGGAAGAAAAGAATTTATTTAAAATGAATAGAGGTGTAAAAACTTTAATACCTATATTATACAGAATTTTCTTTGAATTTTGGAGAGAATTTTATAGCAATACTGTATATTTCATTTTGATTTAAAGAATGTTTAAGGACATCCTAGCATACCTTTTATAATAATCCGATTGAACAAGGAGATGGGGGAGGAGCTATAATGGATATTCTAAAAAAGATTGAACAGCATCGAGCAGCAGAAGAACGGTTACAATGGGAAGGTACGTTTGCGGAGTATTTAGAGCTTGTGAAGGAAAGACCATGGGTGGCTCAAACAGCACACTCTCGCATTTACAATATGATAAGAGATGCTGGAATCGAAGAAGTAGATGGTAGAAGAAAGTATAACTTCTTTAGTAATCAGCTATTTGGATTAGAGGATGCTTTAGAACGTCTTGTGGAGGAATATTTTCATCCATCTGCAAAACGATTAGATGTTAGAAAACGTATTTTATTATTAATGGGTCCTGTTAGTGGAGGGAAATCAACATTAGTTACGATGTTGAAACGGGGATTAGAAACATATTCACGAACAGATCGAGGAGCAATTTTTGCAATTAAAGGCTGCCCAATGCATGAAGATCCACTTCATTTAATTCCGCATCATTTACGGGATGATTTCTTTGGTGAGTATGGAGTTAGAATTGAAGGGAATTTATCGCCACTAAACGTAATGCGTCTAGAGCAAGAATATGGTTCAAGAATTGAGGATGTAATTGTAGAGCGTATTTTCTTCTCGGAAGATCGCCGTACAGGGATTGGTACATTTAGCCCGTCTGATCCTAAATCACAAGATATCGCCGATTTAACAGGTAGTCTGGACTTTTCAACAATCGCAGAATATGGTTCAGAATCAGATCCACGAGCGTATCGCTTCGATGGAGAATTGAATAAGGCAAACCGTGGGATGATGGAATTCCAAGAGATGCTAAAATGCGACGAGAAGTTTTTATGGCATTTATTATCGCTTACGCAAGAAGGGAATTTCAAAGCGGGAAGATTTGCGCTTATTTCAGCAGATGAATTAATTGTAGCGCATACGAATGAAACGGAGTATCGTTCCTTCATAGCAAACAAGAAAAATGAAGCATTGCACTCAAGAATTATTGTAATGCCAGTTCCATACAATTTACGAGTGAGTGAAGAAGAACATATTTATGAAAAAATGATTCGTGAAAGTGATGTATCCAATGTGCATATTGCACCGCACACACTTCGCGTTGCAGCAATGTTTACGATTTTAACGCGTTTAAAAGATCCGAAGCGTCCGGATATTGATTTAATTAAAAAGATGCGTTTATATGATGGAGAAACGGTAGAAGGTTATAATGCGATTGATGTAGAGGAGCTGCAACGTGAATATCAAGATGAAGGTATGAGAGGTATTGATCCTCGTTATGTTATTAATCGAATTTCCTCTACAATTATTCGAAAAGAGGTACCATCTATTAACGCATTAGATGTACTTAGATCGCTCAAAGACGGGTTGGATCAGCATCCGTCAATTAGTAATGAAGATCGAGAGCGTTATATGAATTTCATCTCATTAGCGAGAAAAGAATATGATGAAATTGCGAAGAAAGAAGTACAAAAAGCATTCGTGTATTCATATGAAGAATCAGCGAAGACACTTATGGATAATTACTTAGATAACGTTGAAGCATATTGCAATAAGTCGAAATTACGTGATCCATTAACAGGTGAGGAAATGAGTCCAGATGAAAAGCTAATGCGCTCAATTGAAGAGCAAATTGGAATTTCAGAAAATGCTAAGAAAGCATTCCGTGAAGAAATTTTAATTCGCATTTCTGCTTATGCGCGTAAAGGAAAACGCTTTGATTATAATTCACATGAGCGTCTTCGTGAAGCGATTCAGAAAAAACTATTTGCTGATTTAAAAGATATAGTGAAAATTACAACATCAACGAAAACGCCAGACGAAAATCAGCTTAAGAAAATCAATGATGTTGTTGCACGCTTAATTGATGAGCACGGCTATAATTCCTCATCTGCGAATGAATTATTACGCTATGTAGGTAGTCTGTTAAACCGATAGTTTGATAATAAAACGCTGTCTCTTGTATTTTGCGGGACAGCGTTTTATTATCCATTTATATGTGTAAAGTGTCATACCTTGTCCAAATGTAATAAATTAAGATGCAATTTCATGAATTTATTGTCAATTATTTTTACAATATGCATATGATAGAGTAACCAACCATTCATACGAAAAAAGCCAACACAATACAATATGTTGCAAAGTGTAAATGTGTGCAACTATGCATTGTGTTTCTTTCTTATCAACGGCTGAATATTTCTTTCTAGTATGTGAGTGGCAAAATTTTGTTTAGGATGCTCGGAGTATTATATGAAAAACGTTATATATGTTTATGGGATGAATTTCGATGGGCAGTTATCTTTCATTCTAGCTTGCACAGTATAAAACAAAATTTCTAGCTTACTGTTCATAGGGGAAGACAATTACAGTAAGGAGGGAAAGAAATGGGTGAAGAAAACCAACCAAATTATACGATTTCACAGGAAAACTGGTCCCTCCATCGCAAAGGATATGACGACCAACAACGCCATCAAGAAAAAGTACAAGAGGCAATTAAGAATAATTTACCCGATCTTGTAACAGAAGAAAGCATAGTTATGTCTAATGGTAAGGATGTTGTAAAAATACCGATTCGTTCTTTAGATGAATATAAGATTAGGTACAATTATGATAAAAACAAACACGTTGGGCAAGGAAATGGTGACAGCAAAGTTGGTGATGTCGTTGCGAGAGATGGATCAGGTGGTCAAAAGCAAAAAGGACCAGGAAAAGGGCAAGGAGCAGGGGATGCGGCTGGAGAAGATTATTATGAAGCTGAAGTCTCTATTCTAGAATTAGAGCAAGCGTTTTTCAAAGAATTAGAGCTGCCTAATTTAAAGAGAAAAGAAATAGATGAAAACCGGATTGAACATGTTGAATTTAATGACATTAGAAAGACTGGATTATGGGGAAATATCGATAAGAAACGAACGATGATATCCGCATATAAACGAAATGCGATGCGTGGTAAAGCCTCTTTTCATCCGATTCACCAAGAAGATTTAAAGTTCCGTACTTGGAATGAAGTATTAAAGCCAGATTCAAAAGCTGTTGTATTAGCGATGATGGATACGAGTGGATCGATGGGAATATGGGAGAAATATATGGCACGTAGCTTCTTTTTCTGGATGACAAGATTTCTACGAACGAAGTATGAAACGGTAGATATTGAGTTTATTGCTCATCATACGGAGGCGAAAGTCGTTACAGAGGAAGAGTTCTTTTCAAAAGGAGAAAGTGGCGGAACGATCTGTTCTTCTGTATACAAAAAAGCACTCGAGCTAATTGATAATAAATACTCACCAGACCGCTATAATATTTATCCATTCCATTTTTCAGACGGTGATAATTTAACATCAGATAATGCTAGATGTGTAAAGCTTGTCGAAGAGTTAATGAAGAAGTGTAATATGTTTGGATATGGGGAAGTGAACCAGTACAACCGCCATAGTACCCTCATGTCAGCCTATAAAAATATTAAAGATGAGAATTTTAGATATTATATTTTAAAGCAAAAAGCAGACGTATTCCATGCGATGAAGAGCTTTTTTAAAGAAGAATCCGGAGAAAAAATGGCATAACCCCCTTAAAAAGGGGTTATTTTTTTGTTAACTTTTTATTTTTTTAGTTGACAATGATAATGAAAATCATTATCATTTATTCGAGATATGATTACATTTAGATTTATATATTTCGGAGGAGATGTAAAGTTGAAAAAAAATAAAAGAAAACATATAAATGCGATATTAGTGGCGGCAGCTTTAGCGCTACCGTTTGCTGCGTATTCAACACCTGCTTTAGCAGCGGTAGCAATTGAGGCTAATAAAAAGGGATATGCTTTAGAAGATGGTACATATGATGCTGTTATGAAAGCATATAAAGATAAAACGAATGAGGAGTCTATGGCAACTGTTTATATAAAGAATCCTAAGTTAACGATTGAGAATGGAAAGAAAATTGTAACGGCAACGTTAAGTGATAGTGATTTCTTCAAATACTTGAAAACAGAAGATATTCATACTCCTGGTGTGTTTCATGATGTAACAGTAATATCAGAAGATAAAAAGAAAAATGGAACGAAAGTGATTCAGTTTGAAGTGGGAGAATTAGGAAAAAGATATAATATGCAAATGCATATTTATATTCCGACAATGGCCTATGATAATAAATATCAAGTGCAGTTTGAAGTAAATGCTTTAAATTTAGAAAATAACGTTCCAGAAAAGCAAAAGGAAAATAAAGAGGATAAAGTGGATCAACAAGATGAAAGTGCAAATGTAATAGTTGATAAGAAATTACAACAGCATATTAATAAATATAATTTAGAGAGAAAAAATATAAATGAACCTATAACGAAGGAAGATTTATTACAAATTAAAACATTATCCATATACTCAGGTGAGGGGATAAATGAAATAGCTGGTTTAGAATATATGACAAACTTAGAGAAGTTGACATTAAGAGAGTCTAATGTAACAGACATATCTGTTATCTCGGGATTGAGACATTTGAAATATTTAGATTTATCCTCTAATCCAATTGAAAGCATTCAACCCGTTTCTAAGCTAGAGAATCTTGACATGCTCTTTTTAAGAGATAACAAAATTGCAGATCTTACACCGTTAAGTCAAATGAAAAAGATTAAAATATTAGATTTAATTGGTAATAATATAAAGGATCTTACACCATTATTTACAGTGTTATCGTTAGAAGAAGTATACTTAGCAAATAATCAAATTAGTAATCTTTCGGGTATTGAGAAGTTAAAGAATGTGAAACTACTATGGATAGGAAATAATAAAATTAGTGATGTTGAGCCTATTAGTAAAATGAGTAATCTTATTGAACTAGAAATTGCTGATAGTGAAATAAAAGATATATCATCATTATCTAAATTAGTAAAAATACAAGTATTAAATTTAGAAGAGAATTATATCTCTGATATATCGCCACTGAGTAATTTAACAAATTTACATGAGATAAATCTTGGAGCGAATGAAATTTCTGACATAAAGTCTGTTGAGGAATTGGGTAAGCGAACTTCAATAGATATTCAAAGACAAAAAATCTTTTTAGATGAAGCAAGCGTAGATGAAGAAATAAAAATTCCAGTATACAATTTTAAAGGAGAGCCACTTCAAAATATTAAATTGAAAAGTGAGGGGGCTACGCTGAGTAACGGATTTATAAAATGGAATAGTCCTGGAGAAAAAATATATGAATTTAAACTAGATACGAATCCTGCTGAAAGTAAAATAAGGTTTAATGGGATGGTCGTACAGAATATAGTTGAAAAACAAAAAGAAAGTGAAAATTTAATTCTCGATAAAACTTTACAACAACATATTAATAAAGAGAATTTAGGTAGAGAGAATTTAAACACTCCTATCACAAAAGAAGATTTATTACAGATTAAAAAATTAGAGATACTTAAAGAAAAAGGAAAAGAGATAAAAGATATAACCGGTTTAGAGTACATGACGAACTTAGAAAACCTCACTTTAGAAGGAGTAGGCCTGAAAAATATTGAGTTCATCTCAAACTTGAAACAATTGAACGATGTAAATGTATCTCATAATCAAATTGAAGATGTAACACCGTTATCTTCATTGAAAAATTTACAATGGTTAAATCTTACAGATAATCGTATTAAAGATGTAACGGTTCTTGGCTCAATGTTAGACTTACTTAGTTTAAAATTAGCTGAAAATGAGATTCGTGATGTAAGGCCGTTAATACAATTAGGTCAGTGGGGAACAATTGATGTTAGAAGGCAAAAGGTCATTTTGGATGCTGCAGAAATAAATAAAGAAGTGACAATTCCTGTATATAATTTAGAAGGAGAGCCAATTGAAAAGATTACACTAAAGAGTGAAGGTGGAACGCTTACTGATGAGGGAATCATTTGGAATACTTTAGGAGAAAAAATATATGAATTTGATTTAGATGCAGATCATTATGAGACTGGCATATTATATAGTGGCATTGTCATGCAGAATATAGTAGAAAAATTAATACCGAAAGAAGAAGTAAAAGAACCAACGAAAGAAGTTGAAGAAGTAAA
>NZ_VEJP01000010.1:16410-209109 GCF_007680225.1 Bacillus sp. DE0042
AAAGAAGAAGTAAAAGAAGAAGTAAAAGAACCAACAAAAGAAGTTGAAGAAGCGAAAGAAGAAGTAAAAGAACCAACGAAAGAAGTTGAAGAAACAAAAGAAGAAGTAAAAGAACCAACGAAAGAAGTTGAAGAAGTAAAAGAAGAAGTAAAAGAAGAAGTAAAAGAACCAACAAAAGAAGTTGAAGAAGCGAAAGAAGAAGTAAAAGAACCAACAAAAGAAGTTGAAGAAACAAAAGAAGAAGTGAAAGAACCGGTAAAAGAAGTTGAAGAAACAAAAGAAGAAGTGAAAGAACCGGTAAAAGAAGTTAAAGAAACAAAAGAAGAAGTGAAAGAGCCGGTAAAAGAAGTTGAAGAAACAAAAGAAGAAGTAAAAAAGCCAACGAAAGAAGTTGAAGAAGTAAAAGAATCAGCAACAGGATTGGATCAAGAGCCAAAAGAGAATAATCAATTTGTTGAAAAAGAGGGAAGAAAAGCAGACACATTAAATAAACAACATACTAATAAGTCAGAGGAAGGCAAGAAATCTTTACCATCAACAGGCGGTGAAGCTAGCACATCGACTTTACTTTCTGGAATAACACTTGTTCTTTCCACCCTAAGTATGTTCGTATTTAGAAAGAGATTATTTAAGAAATAAATAACGTTTAATCTTATTATTAGATATAACTAATTTTCGCTTTTTCGAGAGGACATTATCATGGCAGTTTCATTAGAAATATGCATATGATGATGTCTTTTTTTATGAGAGAAGGATATTGCTGGGCACTTCTAAGTGTATTAGAAATGGAAGAAAGCAGATTATTGGCGGGAGATAAAGGTTGATTTGTTCAC
The DNA here is from genome assembly GCF_007680225.1 of Bacillus sp. DE0042. Lineage (NCBI taxonomy): Bacteria > Bacillati > Bacillota > Bacilli > Caryophanales > Bacillaceae > Bacillus > Bacillus sp. DE0042. The sequence continues at coordinate 17,244 of NZ_VEJP01000010.1, forward strand.
GATATATACAAATTGTAGGAAGAAATAATATGAAATATTGCATTTTATATTGTTGTATCTAGATTTTATGTTAAATTCTTCAAGGGAATATATAAATAGGGGGCAATGATATGAACAAGAAATCAAAGATTAATAAAGTGATGCTTAGTATTAGTACAATGGCGTTATCGTTAGGAGCAATTCAAACGAATGTATCAGCAGAAGAAAAGGTACCATATAATGTATTGCATTCGAAACCAGTTGGAATAGAAAAACCAGTAGATGAAGTTGGGCAAATTTCGAAAGCAGAGGAAACATTATCGTTTCAAGAACGTTTAAAAGTAGGAGACTTTTCACAGCGACCAGCATCTATTATGAAGAGCTCAGAAGTAAAGCAAATGAAAGAAAGCTATTCAATGGCTGATTTAAACAAAATGAATAATCAAGAATTGGTTGAAACGCTAGGAAGTATTAAATGGAATCAAATTACAGACTTATTCCAGTTCAATGAAGATGCAAAGGCTTTTTATAAAGACAAAGGGAAAATGCAAGCGATTATAGATGAATTAGCTCACCGAGGTAGTACGTTTACGAAAGATGATTCAAAAGGAATTCAAACGTTTACGGAAGTGTTACGTTCAGCTTTTTATCTCGCATTTTACAATAATGAATTAAGCGATTTAAATGAGAGAAGCTTCCAGGATAAATGTTTACCTGCTTTAAAAGCAATTGCAACCAATCCAAACTTTAAGCTTGGTACATATGAGCAAGATGCAGTCGTATCTGCATACGGTAAATTAATTAGTAATGCTTCAAGTGATGTGGAAACGGTTCAATACGCATCGAATATTTTAAAACAATACAATGATAATTTTCATACGTATGTAGACGATCGTATGAAAGGACAAGCTGTATACGATATGATGCAAGGTATTGATTATGATATGCAATCTTATTTATTTGAAACTCGTAAAGAAGCAAAAGATACAATGTGGTACGGGAAAATAGATGGATTTATTAATGAAATAAATCGTATTGCTCTTTTAAATGAAGTAACACCAGAAAATAAGTGGCTCGTTAATAATGGAATTTATTTTGCTAGTCGTTTAGGGAAGTTTCATAGTAATCCAAATAAAGGTTTAGAGGTTGTTACACAAGCAATGCATATGTATCCGCGTTTAAGTGAGCCGTATTTTGTTGCAGTGGAACAAATTACAACGAATTATAACGGAAAAGATTATAGCGGTAATACGGTAGATTTAGAGACGATACGTAAAGAAGGAAAAGAACAGTACTTACCAAAAACGTATACATTCGACGATGGATCTATCGTATTTAAAACAGGAGATAAAGTATCAGAAGAAAAAATTAAGAGACTATACTGGGCTGCAAAGGAAGTAAAAGCACAGTATCATCGTGTAATTGGGAATGACAAAGCATTAGAGCCAGGTAATGCAGACGACGTATTAACGATAGTAATCTATAATACTCCAGACGAATATCAGTTAAACAGACAACTGTATGGATATGAAACAAACAACGGTGGCATTTATATAGAAGAAACAGGTACATTCTTTACATATGAGCGTACGCCAGAACAAAGTATTTATAGCTTAGAAGAGTTATTCCGTCATGAGTTTACTCATTATCTTCAAGGTAGATTTGAAGTGCCAGGTTTATTTGGAAGAGGAGATATGTATCAAAATGAGAGATTAACTTGGTTCCAAGAAGGAAATGCAGAATTTTTCGCAGGATCTACTCGTACAAATAATGTAGTACCGAGAAAGAGCATCATTAGTGGATTATCATCTGATCCTGCAAGCCGTTATACAGCAGAGCGCACATTATTTGCTAAATATGGTTCTTGGGATTTCTATAATTACTCGTTCGCATTGCAATCTTATTTATATACACATCAATTTGAAACATTTGATAAAATTCAAGATTTAATTCGTGCAAATGACGTGAAAAATTATGATGCCTATCGTGAGAATTTGAGTAAAGATTCTAAACTAAATAAAGAGTATCAAGAGTATATGCAACAGCTAATTGATAATCAAGATAAATATAATGTACCGGAAGTAGCAGATGATTATTTAGCTGAACATGCACCAAAATCGTTAACAGCAGTAGAGAAAGAAATTAGTGATACGTTGCCGATGAAAGAGGCAAAAATGACAAAACATAGCTCCCAATTCTTTAATACATTTACATTAGAAGGCACATTTACAGGTAGTGTAACAAAAGGTGAATCAGAAGACTGGAACGAAATGAGTAAACGAGTAAATGAAGCACTAGAACAACTGGCGCAAAAAGAATGGAGTGGCTACAAAACTGTTACAGCATACTTCGTCAATTATCGTGTGAATAGTTCAAATGAATTTGAATATGATGTAGTCTTCCACGGTATCGCAAAAGATGATGGAGAAAATAAAGCTCCAACGGTTAATATAAATGGACCTTATAATGGGCTTGTAAAAGAAGGAATTCAATTTAAAAGTGATGGCTCAAATGATGAAGATGGAAAAATTGTTTCTTATTTATGGGAATTTGGAGATGGCAGCACAAGTGCAGAAGTTAATCCAATACATGCATATGAAAGAGAAGGAATTTATAAAGTAGCGTTAAGAGTAAAAGATGATAAAGGTAAAGAGAGCAGAAACGAAACCACTGTTACGATTAAAGATGGAAGTTTAACAGAATTAGAACCAAATAATCGTCCAGAGGAAGCGAATCGTATTGGGCTAAACACTACTATAAAAGGTAGCCTTATCGGCGGAGATCACACCGATGTTTATACATTTAATGTAGCATCAACGAAAAATATCGATATTTCCGTTTTAAATGAGTATGGAATCGGGATGACATGGGTGCTTCACCATGAATCAGATATGCAAAATTATGCCGCTTACGGTCAAGCTAATGGAAATCATATAGAGGCAAAATTTAATGCAAAACCAGGTAAGTATTATTTGTATGTATATAAATATGATAATGGCGATGGAACGTACTCATTATCACTAAAATAAACGCTTTTCCAATGTATGTTTAACTTTACTTTTTGTGGAAAATAGTATATTATATAGATATATAATATATCGGTTATTTACTAGGAGGAGCCTGTCACAATAGGTTTCTCCTGTTCTTTTTTAGGGGCCTGTCTTACAGGCTTTTCTTTAAAGGGTAAATAACTGAAAATTAAGAACTATAATCTTTGAAAGAGGTGGGGCATACACATAACAAAAAAGGGATTGTTTAAGAAAGGGGGATAAGAAATGGCTTTGTTTGGTTATCCACTTGAAACAATTTATTTATACGGATTTATTATTGCTACTATACTCACTGTTATTTATATCTTTTTTGGAGATATATTTGAATCCATATTTAGTTTTGGAGGCGGATCGGTATCCGTTGTTACTTTATTACTTAGTTTTTTCGCCATGTTATGTGGACTTAGTTATATAGGAGAATATTTATTTTCCTTTAATAGCATTCTTATTTTTGGGGCTGCATTTGCTATATCCTTTATTGGTGTCTTCATAATGAAAATATTAATTTTAAAGCCGATTGCAGAAGCAGAACAAAACACTGTGCAGCGTATGGATGAATTCATTGGTTGTAAGGGAGAGGTTATTACGACTATTCCTACAGAAGGGTTTGGTGAAGTATTAATTTCCTCCCAATTTGGAAACAATGCAATCCTAGCTAAAACAGTTGGAAAGAAAGATATTTCACAAGGAACGGAAGTTATTATCGAGGGAGTCCAAGATGGTGTTTTACTTGTACAGAACATCGCTTATTCTTTAAAGAAACCAAAATTATAAGGGGGAATTTACATGACGATTCCATTAATTATCGGTGGAGTATTACTCGCAATTTTAATTCTACTCATTTTAGTATTCATTACAAAGTATCGAACAGTTGGACCAGATGAAGCATTAATTGTTACTGGAAACTGGCTTGGTGGCGGGAAAAATGTAGTTACCACTGATGATGGAAAGAAGATTAAGATTATTCGTGGTGGCGGTACTTTCGTAGTTCCGATTATGCAAAGAGCAGAGCCTTTAAGTCTATTAAACTACAAATTAGAAGTGGGAACACGTGATACGTATACGAAACAAGGTGTACCGATTACAGTAAATGGTGTTTCTATTATTAAAGTAGGATCTACCATTGAAGAAGTTTCTACAGCAGCTGAACAATATTTAGGAAAAGAAACAGAAGAGTTGAAAATAGAAGCAAAAGAAGTTTTAGAAGGTCATCTACGTGCTATTTTATCTTCTATGACAGTAGAAGATGCCTATAGTAATAGAGAGCAATTCGCTCAAAAGGTACATGAAGTAGCTTCTACAGATTTAAAGAAGATGGGACTTCGCATCGTTTCCTTTACAATTAAAGAAATCATGGATAAGAACGGTTACTTAGATGCACTTGGTCAGCCACAAATTGCGATGGTTAAGCGTGATGCAACAGTTGCAAATGCAGAGCGTGAAAAAGAGGCACGAATTGAAAAAGCTCGTGCTGAGAAAGAAGCGAAAGAAGCTGAGTATCAACGTGATGCACAAATCGCTGAAGCTGAAAAACATAAAGAGTTAAAAGTACAATCTTATAAGAGAGACCAAGAACAAGCTCGCGCAGATGCAGATCTTTCCTATGAATTACAACAAGCAAAAGCGCAACAAGGTGTTACAGAAGAGCAAATGCGCGTTAAAATCATTGAGCGTGAAAAGCAAATTGAATTAGAAGAAAAAGAGATTGCGCGTCGTGAAAAGCAATATGATGCAGAAGTAAAGAAAAAGGCAGATGCAGATCGCTATGCTGTTGAACAATCAGCAGAAGCGGAAAAAGTAAAACAAATGAAAAAAGCAGATGCAGATCAATATAAAATTGAAGCGGAAGCAAGAGCACGTGCAGAAGAAGTTCGTGTAGAAGGTTTAGCGAAGGCGGAAATCGAAAAAGCGCAAGGTCAAGCAAAAGCAGAAGTACAAAAAGCACAAGGTACAGCGGAAGCAGATGTTATCAGATTAAAAGGTTTAGCAGAAGCGGAAGCGAAACAAAAAATTGCAGAGGCATTTGAGTTATATGGCCAAGCGGCGATTATGGATATGGTTCTTAACATGCTTCCAAGTTATGCGAAGGAAGTTGCAAGCCCACTTAGCAACATTGATAAAATTACAGTTGTCGATACAGGTGGCGGTGGTAAAAATAGCGGTGCCGGAAAAGTTGCAGGTTATGCGACTGATTTAATGGCAACGATGCAAGAAACATTAAAAGCTTCTTCTGGCATTGATTTAAAAGAGTTATTAGAAGGATTTGCTGGAAAAGGAGCAGTACAACAATTATCAAACGATAAACCTGTTGTATCTGTAGTAGAAGATGCGAAAAAAGAAGTAGAAAAAGATAAAGAATAGTAAAGCGGGAGGAACCTCTAGTAAGTGAGATACTAGAGGTTCTTCAGTGAATTATAATATTTCGAATAATATACATTTTTATATATTGTTTTAATTATTTAATTTATATAGAATGAAAAAGGTATGTATCAACTCTTCAATAGAGAAAGAGATAGAGAGTCGCATTGATACATTTGAATCGTATGATTTATATAAAGAAATTAAATGTAAAACAATTACATTTAAAACGGTATGGAGGAGTAGAAATATGTTTCAAGGGAAATTAAGGAGTAGTAGTTTAAAAGCAAAGTTACTTGTATCATTTGTTATGATTTTAATTCTTCCAAGTATTGTAATTGGTTGGACGTCTTATCAGCAGGCCAAGACGAATTTTAATGAAACGATTGTAAACTCGGCGAAAGATAATATAAAAATTTTGGATAATGTAATTAACAAGGAATTGGATAGTAAAAAAGTAGATGCAACTTATTTTACGAAATTATTCACACACTCAAGTTACCAAGCAGACCAAATTCAAAACATCCAAAATAAACTAGAAGAATACAACAAATTACATCCAGAAATGGAAGCAATCTATACAGGATCTAGTAATGGACAGTTTATTCAATCACCAGCTATTCAGATGCCAGACGGATATAATCCTACAGAAAGAGATTGGTATAAAGAGGCAGTGAAGAAAAGCGGAGAGGTAATTGTAACTGCTCCATATAAGTCACAAACGACAGGGAATATTGTTATTACACTAGCGAAACAAAATGAGGATAAAAGTGGCGTTCTTGGGATTGACTTAATAATTAATGATATTGTTACTACTTCCAAGATGGTTAATATCGGTAAGGAAGGGTATGTAGCAATATTTGATCAAGATAAAAATGTAGTAGCACACCCGAAAATGAAGCCGGGAGAGAAATTAGAAGAGAAACTTAGTAAGGAATTTTATAAACAGGAATCTGGTGATTTTCATTATTCATTAGAGGGTGAAGACCGTAATATTACTTTTAAAACGAATAAGAAAACTGGATGGAAAATAGCAGGAATTATGCCTTCAAAAGAAATTATTGAAGCAGCTGAACCTATTTTCTATAAAACGATAACTGTTATTGGTATTTCATTAATAATTGGCGGGATTTTAATTTACTTCATAATTGCTTCTATTATTAATCCGTTAAAACAACTTGTTATATCATCGAAAAAGATTAGTGAAGGCGATTTAACAGAATCTATTGCAGTTCATTCTAAAGATGAAATTGGACAGCTAGGAGAAAGCTTTAACGAGATGGCAGCATCATTACAGAATGTCATTTCCAATATAAATACTTCAGCAGGTCATGTAGCGGCATCTTCAGAAGAATTAACAGCTAGTATGAAGCAGACGAGTGAAGCAACGGAACAAATTACACAAGCGATAGAGCAAGTGTCGAGTGGAGCGGAAATACAAACGAAAGAAGTCGAAGAAGGCGCGACATTATTAGAAGAAGTTACAGAAGGAATTCAACGTGTGGCAGACAGTTCTTCATTAGTATCCACAGCATCTATGTATACGAAGAAAAAGGCTGAAGATGGTGGGAAGTTAGTTGAACAAACGGTGAATCAAATGCAATTAATCCATGAGTCTGTTTCACAATCAGATAAAGTGATTGTGTTGTTAGATGATAAATCGAAGCAAATTGGAGCAATCCTTGAGGTAATTCAACATATTGCAGAGCAGACAAATTTATTAGCATTAAATGCTGCAATTGAGGCTGCGAGAGCTGGAGAACAAGGAAGAGGATTTGCAATTGTAGCAGATGAAGTGCGAAAGTTAGCAGAACAATCAGGACAGTCTTCTACGGAAATTGGAAAGCTAGTAAAAGAGATACAATTTGACATAAAAGAAACAGTAAGCTCTATGAAGCAAGTTGGGACAGAAGTACAATCAGGACTTGTAGTTGCAAATGAAACGAAGCAAAGCTTTGTTGAAATATTGAAGTCTACAGATGATACAGTTGTACAAATTGATAGTATGGTAGAAGTAGCGAAACAAATGACAGTAGATGCAAAACAAGTCAGTGCATCTATTAATGAAATTGCAGCTACGATTGAAGAAAATGCAGCAAGCGTTCAAAATATTGCTGGTTCTTCAGAAGAACAATTAGCTTCAGTAGATGAAATCAATGCAGCAGCAGTTCATTTATCGCAAATGGCAGAAGAATTACAAGAGATGATTGGGAAATTTAAAGTGTAATAAAAAAGAAACGAGGTAGTAATTGTACCTCGTTTCTTTTTTTATCCCGCTATTTGTGGGTTGATTAAAGTTTCAGTTTATGAAGATAAAAATAAAGAAATATAGAGTAACCGTGTTATGATTAGGTAAAATTATAAAAGACTGTATTTTCGTTAAATTCTATCTTTAATTATGTTAGGGGAATGGTTTTGAGGCTTAAAAAATTAAAACTACAACCGAGAATTACATTAACAATTAGTACACTTATTCTAGTTGTACTTCTGTTAACGAGTTATTTATTTTATTATATATTGTCTGAAACGGTAGAAGAGCAAATTGGTAAACGGGCTTTGCATGTTGCAAAAACAGTTGCTGCTATACCTGAAATAACGGAAGCTTTTCAAAAAGAAAATCCAGCTTCTATTATTCAGCCAATTGCAGAAAAAATTCGAATTGATACAGATGCTGATTTTATTGTAGTTGGAAACAAAGAGGGGATTCGATATGCACATCCTAAGCGAGATAAAATAGGAGAAGCAATGGTTGGTGGAGATAATAAAGGAGTTCTATTAGAAGGAAAATCTTATATTTCGAAAGCAACTGGATCATTAGGTCCTTCATTACGCGGCAAAGTTCCAATCCGTAATCAGGAAAATGAAATTATAGGCGTGGTGTCTGTTGGATTTTCAATGAATGATATTCATGGAGCGGTAGAAGTATATGGAAAGCGTGTATTTTGGATTACAGTAATAGGTCTTTTAATCGGGATAATTGGTTCTATATATTTAGCCGGAAGTATAAAAAGAATGATGTTTGGGATGGAGCCAGAAGAAATTTCATCTTTATATGAAGAGCATAGTACAGTGATTCAATCTGTACGTGAAGGGATTATTGTCATTGATCACAATGGCATGATTAGTTTAGTCAATCAAGCGGCTTATGATATTCTTTCGTTAGATGAACAGCGTAATATTATTGGAGAATTTATTTTAAATGTAATTCCTAATTCAACGATACTAGATGTACTTCAAACTGGTGAAGAACAGTTTGATCGTCAATTAAATATAAAAGGGCAGGCTGTTATTGCGAACCGTCTACCTATTAAAGTGAAAAATAAAGTAACTGGCGTTGTATCGAGCTTACGTTTGAAATCTGAAATGGATCAGTTAACAGCAGAGTTATCTCAGACGAAGCAATATACAGAGGCATTACGAGCGCAAACGCATGAATATAACAATTTGTTGTATACGCTTTCAGGTCTTATCCAGTTAGAATCATATGAAGATGCTTTAGAGCTTATTCATAAGGAAACAGCGGTATATCAAGATTTTGTTCAATTTATTATGAAGCGAATTCAAAATCCATGGTTAGGTGGAATTTTAATTGGATTCTATAATAGAGCGCGAGAGTTAAAGATTGATTTTATGCTAGATCGAGAAAGTAGCTTAGATAAATTAAGCCCGCATATTGAGAGTAATTACGTCGTTTCTATTTTAGGAAATTTAATTACGAATGCATTTGAAGCAATTGAAAGAAATGAAGAGAATGATAAGAAGGTAAGGATGTTTGTAACTGATATTGGAGAAGAGATAGTAATTGAAGTGGAAGATTCAGGACAAGGGATTCATGATGAAGTCATTACTAGCATATTTTATAAAGGCTTCTCTACGAAAGAAGGCGGGAAACGAGGATATGGATTAGCAAAAGTGAAAGAGTTAGTAGAAGATTTAAATGGAAGTATTGCAATCGAAAGAGGGGATTTAGGTGGTGCATTATTTATTATTGCATTACCAAAAGAGAGAGGCGAATTGTAATGGGTGAGGAGATTGAAGTATTGATTGTAGAAGATGATATTCGAATTGCGGACATTCATCGTCGTTTTACTGAAAAGATTGAGGGATTTAAAGTAATTGGAACAGCAACGACTGGAGAACAAGCGAAAGAATGGCTAGAGTTTGTGAAGCCACAACTCGTTTTATTAGACGTGTACTTACCTGATATGCAAGGAACGGAACTTGTCACATATATTAGGCATAATTTGCATGATACAGATATTATTATGATTACAGCTGCATCGGAAACAGATGTGGTGAGGCACGCTCTACGAGGCGGAGTAACAGATTATATCGTAAAGCCACTTATGTTTGATCGATTTAGGGCGAGTTTGGAAAGTTACCAAAAAAAGATTGTGCAGTTAAAGAAAACTAATCAATTATCTATAGAGCAAATTGAACATTTATGGTCTCAAAGAGGCGTAAAGGGAAATGAAATAGAATATGCCCCGAAAGGGATAGATCCTTTAACTTTAGCAAAAATAAAAAAGCATATGTTAACAGTTGATGAAGAAGGTATTACGGCAGAAGTGTTAAGCTCAATGGTTGGGGTAAGCCGATCAACAGCGAGGCGCTATTTAGAGTATTTAATATCTGGAAAGAAAGTTCATGCGGAGCTTATATATGGGAGTGTAGGGAGACCAGAAAGAAGGTATTTTCTTGTTTCTTCATAACAAAAAAACAGTAGAGAATTACATTTCTTCTACTGTTTTTTACGTCTTATATTGGAATAATTCCGATTACAATTCCCGCAATTAACATCACCATTGTCGTTCCAACAGCCCAAAGTAACGTAAAGCGTTGATGTTCACCAAAATCAACTTTGGCCATTCCGACTAATAAATAAGTGGAAGCGACAAGAGGACTTAGTAAGTGAACAGGTTGCCCGAGTAATGAAGCGCGTCCCATTTCAGCTGCACTAATTCCGTAAGCAGCCGCAGCTTTCGTTAAAATAGGTAGTACCCCGAAGTAAAATGCATCATTGGACATGAAAAATGTGAACGGCATACTAAGAAGAGCTGTAATAATCGGTAGTTGTGGCCCAAGAGCGTCAGGTATAAGAGTAACTACACTTTGAGCCATTGCATCTACCATTTTTGTTCCTGATAAAATACCAGTGAAAATTCCAGCGGCAAATACGAGAGAAACAACCGCTAATACGTTTCCTGCGTGAGAAGCAATACGTTCTTTCTGTTGTTCTAAGTTCGGATAGTTAAGCATAACAGCAATAGCGAAAGCGATTGTAAATAAAACAGGTAACGGCATAATTTCTAGTATGAGACAAACAAGTAAGGTAACAGTTAATAAAAAGTTAATCCATAGAAGTTTAGGGCGTTTATGAACGGCAGCTTCTACTGTTGCAGCTTGCTCATCCATCGTTTGCATTTGTTTTAAATATTGTACATCCATAATTCCTAATCGTTTTCTTTCCTTTTTTCCAAGATAGTAAGCAACGAAAACGACCCAAATTGCACCAGCAATCATTCCTGGTATAAGTGGTGTAAAGAGCTCTGATGCGTCTAGTCCAAGAGCACTCATAACCCGAGCTGTCGGTCCGCCCCATGGTGTAAGATTTGTCACTCCTGCTCCTAACATAACAACCCCAGCTAATATAAGTGGATTCATTCCAAGGCGTTTATATAATGGGTACATTGCGGAAACCGTAATCATATACGTTGTTGTTCCATCCCCATCTAATGAAACGATAATAGTAAGAATCGCTGTACCAACAACAATTTTTAAAGGATCTCCTTTTACAAATTTTAAAATCCTACTAATGACAGGATCGAATAAACCGCTATCAATCATAATTCCAAAATACAAAATAGCAAACATAAGCATAATACCAGTAGGTGCTAGTTTTTGAATTCCTTCTAACATCATAGGTCCCATATTTGCATAAAAACCACCAATTAATGCGAAAGTAATTGGAATTAATATTAATGCTACTAGTGCCGACATACGTTTCGTCATAATTAAAAACATAAAGACAAATACCATCGCAAATCCAAGTAGTGCTAACATGTAATCTCCCCCTCAAAAATGATTGCGCTTTCAAAATGTAATGAAAATTCAGAAAAAAGTGTTTTTTATTTATCATAAAAGCATTCATTCAAATGGTAAATAATTTGAAAAATAACATCATTAGAAGCATAATTTTTATTTTGGTCATTTTGTTCACGGTAGTTAATTTGAATTTTTAAAAAGTAAGCTGCTCTCCGTAAGAATGGTAGAATAAGATGAAAATATTGAAGTGTGAAATAGGGAGTAGATTTTATATGAAAACGAGAATTGAAGAGATTTATAGTTCTTATGAAGGAAAAGTAGAAGAGATTTTTGTTAATGAATCTTCTTACGTATATGAGTGGGAAAATTTAATGATGATCCGAAAAAATAACGGTGAGCTTGAAAAAGTTGCGGTCGGTATTAGTGGAAATATAAGATTAGTAAATGTAGTTGTTGGGCAACAAATTAATACAGATATATTATTAGTTAAGTTAGAAGATGATTTATTAATTACAGGTTGTGAATGATGAGAGATGTGTAGAAATGACTGCACATCTTTTTTGTTCCATATATTACAAAAAGTACATTGTTTTTTCACAAATCTCACACAAGTTTTTGATATTCTCTTTGTGGAAGATGCGGTTAGGGAGGAAATAAAATGAGAACAAAGTATGTGATGTTTGCTATATGCTTATTCTTTGTCTTTACAATAGTAGGATGTGGTAAGAAACAAGCAGAGGCTGTAGCAATTGATGAGAAACATGATAAGTGTGATATTTGCCAAATTGGGGTAATGGATAATCAATTTGCAACAGAAGTCATTTTAGAAAATGGAAAAGCGTTAAAGTTTGATGATATCGGTTGTATGTATAAATGGATGGAGATTAATCCAGGTGAAAAGACGAAAGAAAAATTTGTTCGAGATTATGATTCGAAAGAGTGGATTTCATTAGAAGATGCGACTTACGTATATGATAAAACAATAACGACACCGATGGCCTATAATGTCATTTCATTTGAAAATAAAAAGGATGCAGAAAGCTTTGTGTCTAACTATAAAGGGAAAGTTCTTTCATATAAAGAGCTAGCAGAGCATAAATGGGAAATGAATAAAGAAATGATGGGGAACCCGAAAAAAGGAAATCACGGTGGACATCATTAATAATAGAAAAGGACAACTATATAGTTGTCTTTTTTTATTATTACTCAGGTGCAAATATAGAAAAGGTGTAAAATTTTTAGAAGAACGGTTACAATGGAATATAGTAACCTAAAGCAATCATTTATGTACTTTTTAGAAATGTATACAAATGCGGTAAAATCGTGCTAAACTAATTGCTTCATAATGTTAATGATGAGGCCATCAGGCACATCATTCCAATAGGTTGAGAAACATAGTATAGGTTTTAAGATAATCCGATTAAAGAAGGAATATAAAGGGCTTATGGATAAATGTACTCAAGAAGAGTTATTGTATGTGATGGAGGAATGGTTAAGAAAACATTATCTTTCATAGGAGCTGTAGTTGTGAGAAAACAAAAAATTTTATTATGTATGTTATTAGGACTTTTAATGACGGTAGTGGCTTGCGATAAGCAAGAGGAGCCAGAATCGAAACCGGTTCATGTGAAAAACGAAAAGAAAAAAGAAAAGCATAAAGAACAGGAAGAACCTAAAGAAGAAAAAAGTATAAATTTAATGGACAAACAGTTGCTACTTTCTGCGACTCTTGGCGACACGGAAACAGCTATGAAGCTGATTCAAGATGGAGCCAATATAAACGTAGAAGGTGACAACGGAGAAACTCCTATCCTTGCAGCAACGTATCAAAATCATGTAGAGACAGTTAAAGCATTAATTGGTGCAGGTGCTAATATTGAAAGTAAAGATGAGAAACAAAGTAATCCATTTCTTTATGCAAGTAGAGAAGGATATACAGACATTGTAAAGCTACTAATTAATGCAGGGGTTAATACGAAAGAAATTACTAAATCAGGTGGAACAGCACTCATTTCTGCATCTGAACGTGGCCATATAGAGGTTGTAAAAGAATTGTTAGAGCATACAGATATTGATGTGAATTATAGAAATGCTCGTGGTGGAACGGCTTTAGTAGAAGCAATCGTATTAGGAAATGGTAGTGAAAATCATAAGAAAGTAATTCAAATGCTTATTGACCACGGGGCAGATGTAAATATGGCCAATAAGGAAAATATTACGCCACTGCAATATGCTGAAAAAAGAGGTTTTAAAGATATTGCAAATATGTTGAGGTTAGCTGGAGCGAATGAAGTCGTACAGCCACAACCACAACCAGTGGAATAACAAGATAAAGAAATAAAAAGTACGAAATAATCTCATTTAGATAGACAGAATGAAGAAGTCATTTAGTATGATGGATTCAGTAATGTGTATTTGAATGGGATTTTTGTTTTGTGCATGAAAAATAGATTATGAATGGTATATGGAGTAACTAAGGAGGATATAAATGAGGCTTTCAGAACTTGATTTAATAGCAATTCAGGTAGAGGTTTTATTTGTTCATAATCAAGTAGGAAAAATGAAATATGTAAATGAACAAGGGAATCCGAAAGCACCACGCTTTTTTCTTGGCAGAACTCGTGAAGGGAGTATAACGAGATATCATTGTGATCTGGATGATGGAACGGTAGGTAAGATTGAGAAATTAATTCGAGAACCTTCAAATCATATAGAGATAGCAAAGATCATTGATGTATTAAATGAAGAAAGAACAGTGAAAAATATTTGGATGGGCCCTGCTTTCATGTTCTCGAATAATTTACATAAGCCGACTAGAGCAATACAGATAACAGAGAAGAATAAAGGGCTTTTGCGAGAAAATTTTCCTAATCTAATAGAACAGATGGAATGGAGGCAACCTTACTTTGCAATTGTAAAAAATGAAAAGGTAGTTTCTATATGTTGCAGTGCTAGGAGTACGCCTCTAGCTGCTGAGGCGAGTGTGGAAACTTTAGCGGAGTTTCAAGGGAATGGATATGGTACTGATGTTGTTACAGCATGGGCGATATCAATACAAGAAGAAAAACGCATTCCACTTTATAGTACTTCTTGGGATAATTATGCTTCACAAGCAGTTGCGAGAAAACTAAAACTGATTAACTATGGAATGAATTTGCATATCACTTAAATTTTGAAAATAGTTGTTTGCTGTTGGGGTTCATTCGTATATTTAGATTATTGTTAAAAAATATGGTGAATATTAACATTCGATTAACATCTAATTAACAATCTATCAAAACTGACTTAATAAATGCGTAATATAGTAAAGGTAACAGAATAACTAGGGTAGAGAACATTTGAGAACACCCGCTTACATATAACGTGCCACTTTCTTAGGTTTGCTCTATTTCCTAGAGTTCAAATAAGGAGAAAGGTGTTCTATGTAAGTAGGTGTTTTTAGTTTGGATAAAAATAGAAAAGCTAGGTGGAACGAATGTTTAAAGAACCTTATATTGCGATGATAAAAGATTGGAAAGGGTACAAAACATACAAAAAATTACCGAAAACAGTTTTTCTTATGACTGGTTCAATGCTGGAGTTACCAGAGCGTGTATATGAATTACAGAAGCATGGACATGATGTATTTCTTCATTGTGATTTTATACAAGGTTTAAATACAAATACAGAGGAAGCTCTTTTGTATATTCAAGATGTTATCGGGGCGCAGGGTATTATTTCAACAAAAGGTTCGACAATTCGAAATGCTAATAAAATTGGATTAAAAACGATTCAACGCATTTTTATTGTTGATACTTTATCTCTTACAAAATCAATTGAGAATTGTAAAACGACTAAACCGAATGCGGTAGAGATTATGCCTGGTATTATGCCTTCCATTATTAAGCAGTTAGCAGAAGAAATAGAATTTCCTATTATTGCAGGCGGACTGATTCAAACACGAGAAGATGCGGAAATTGCTATTCGTGCAGGAGCAAGTGCAATTTCAACGAGTCATTATGAAGTATGGATACACGAAGAAAAAAGGAGTGCAATCTTGTGATTGAATTGAAAAATGTTTCAAAGGTGTATAAAAATGCGGAAGAGACAGCGGTTAAAGGTGTATCGGTTCACATTAAAAAGGGCGAGTTTTTTGTTTTAGTTGGACCTTCAGGATGTGGGAAAAGTACACTATTACGAATGATTGCTGGCTTAGAAGAGATTTCTTCGGGGGATTTAATTATTAATGAACATGTTGCAAATGATTTAGAGCCGAAAGACCGTAATCTATCAATGGTATTTCAAAATTATGCGCTATATCCACACTTATCTGTAGAAGAAAACATTTTATTCGGACTTAAGGTAAGAAAAGTACAAAAAGAAGAGCGACAAAAGCGATTAATGGAAGCAATTGAAATGGTAGGACTGAAAGAGTATGTAAAAATGAAGCCAGGACAATTATCAGGGGGACAAAGACAGCGTGTTGCGCTTGCTAGGGCGATCGTGAGTCAAGCACCAATTTGTTTAATGGATGAACCACTTTCGAATTTAGATGCGAAATTACGTGCGCAAATGAGGATTGAAATTAGAGAAATTCAGCAACGGTTAGGAATTACAATGATTTACGTTACTCACGATCAAATAGAAGCGATGACTATGGGAGATCGTATCATGGTCTTAAATAAAGGAAGCATACAGCAAGTTGGAACACCGCTTGATATATATAACGAACCAGCGAATGAATTTGTTGCAAGCTTTATAGGGTCTCCTTCGATGAATATAAATGATGGAGAAATGGACAAAGAAAAAGGTGTATTACATATAGGGCAATTGCAAATTCCATTATCTAATGGACTGTTAAAGCAATTACCAGAAGGAACAATTCGAATAGGCATGCGTCCTGAACATATTGAACTGTCTGGGGAAGGGCAAGAAGTCACGTTACAATCTGTAGAAGTATTAGGGAACGAATCTATATTAAGTTTTGCGGTAAATGGAATAACTTGGAGTGCAAAAGTCATTGGACAGCTACTCCTGAACAAAGGTGACAAAGTAAAATTATTATTCTCGCAAGATAAGTTATGCTTCTTTCACCAAAATACGAATGAACGATTAAAAGTGGTAGCTGAAGAAGAGTTGAAAGTGGTGGCGAAATAATGATTGAGGTAGGCAAGTTACCAGCACAAGAAAAAGTGTCAAAAAAGAAGTGTTTATGGAGTAAAACGAAAGATTTAAGAATAGGATTATTATTTTTGGCGCCATCTATTTTACTATTTTCGATTTTTCTTTTTTATCCATTATTTAGGACGATTTACTATAGCTTTTATTTAACAGATATACACGGAGAAGCTAATCTTTTTGTTGGCTTAGAAAATTATCAATACTTATTTTCTGATCCTGCTTTCTACAAAAGCATAAAGTCAACTTTATTATTTGTTGTATATACAGTGCCTACGAGTATTATATTCGCTTTATTTCTTGCATTGATTGCAAATGGAAAAGTAAGAGGTATTGGGTTATTCCGTGTGTTATTTTCTTCCACTATGGGAATATCAGTAGCTGCTAGTGCGGTGATTTGGCTATTTTTATTTCATCCAAGTGTCGGGTTATTTAATAATATATTAGCCTCTATGAATCTACCTGCAATCGCATGGTTAACGAGTCCAGATTGGGCATTGTTCTCTGTATCGGTTACAACGGTTTGGGTGAATACAGGATTTGCATTTTTAGTTATATTAGGTGCTTTACAAAATATTGATACGTCTTTATATGAGAGTGCATCTATAGATGGCGCTAGCTATTTATATAAGCTTCGCCGTGTTACATTACCGATGCTATCACCAACTTTATTCTTTATCGTGACAGTAACGTTAATTAGTGCGTTCCAAAGCTTTGGACAAATTGATATTTTAACGCACGGTGGACCAAATGATGCAACAAATTTAATTGTGTACTCGATTTATAAAGAGGCGTTTGTGAATCATCAATTTGGAACAGCAAGTGCACAAGCGATGATATTATTTGTTTTCATTTTCATTGCTACATTACTTCAATTTAAGTTTGCTGAGAGAAAGGTGCATTATAAATGATCGTTAAACAGTGGAAACAAAATTTCCTATTATATATGCTGCTCATTATTAGTGCAGTAATGGTGTTTTTTCCTGTACTCTATGCGTTTTTAATAAGCTTTATGACACCAGATGATATTCAAATGAGAAGGCTATTTCCGACCCAATTTACTTTCGATAATTTTATTAATATTTTTCAAAAAGTACCGCTTTTGACATACTTGTACAACAGTTTAGTTGTATCGACAGTCGTTATGATTGGACAACTTATCGTATCAAGCTTAGCGGCTTATGCTTTTGTCTTTTTACAGTTTAAAGGAAGAAACCTTATTTTCTTCCTGTTTATTTCAACGATGCTTATTCCGTGGGAAGCAACGATGGTACCGAACTTTTTAACGATTCAAAACTTCGGTTGGATCAATAGCTTTGCTGGGATGACAGTGCCGTTTTTTGCAACAGCTTTCGGTATTTTCTTGTTACGTCAACATTTTATGACGCTTCCGAATGAACTGAAAGAAGCAGCCTTTATTGAAGGGATTGGAAATGTAAGGTTTTTATTTAGCGTCGTAATTCCGTATTGTAAAACGAGTTTTATTACGCTTGGAGTATATAGTTTTTTAACAACATGGAATATGTACTTATGGCCACTCTTAGTGACCACTGATGAAAAAGTAAGAACAGTTCAAATTGGTGTAAAGCAGCTTCAGTCTCAAGAAGTTGCAACTGATTGGGGAAGCGTAATGGCCGGTGTTACGGTTATTGTCATTCCAACACTGATTTTACTATTTGTAGGGCAAAAGCAATTACAACAAGGATTAACAAAAGGTGCAATTAAATAACCAAGAGAAGGTGAGATTAAAATGAGTTTAGTTAAAAAAGGTGCTGCTCTATTAATGGCAGCAACAATGGCATTATCTAGTGCCGCTTGTTCAAGTAGTAAAACGGAGGGGAAATCTGAAGCGCAGGCAAAAGTAGCACCAGTTGAAAAAAATGGTGATAAGACTGTAATTCGTTTTTGGCATGCGATGGGTGGAAAAACACAAGGCGTACTAGATGGGCTTGTTGCAGACTATAATAAGTCACAGAATAAATACGAGATAAAGGCAGAGTTCCAAGGGACATATGAAGAGTCTTTAACGAAATTTAGAACGATGTCTGCTACGAAAGAAGCGCCAGCTCTTGTTCAGTCGAGTGAAATTACAACAAAATATATGATTGATAGCAAAAAGATTACGCCAATTGATAGTTGGATAAAAAAAGATAAGTACGACACCTCAAAGTTGGAAAAAGCAATTACAAATTATTATTCAGTTGATGGAAAAATGTATTCTATGCCATTTAATTCATCTACACCAGTACTAATTTATAATAAAGATGCTTTCGCAAAGGCGGGCTTAGATCCAGAAAAAGCTCCGAAAACGTATGCGGAATTACAAGAAGCAGCGAAAAAGTTAACGATTAAAGAAGGCGGAAATGTAAAACAATATGGATTCTCCATGCTGAATTATGGTTGGTTCTTTGAAGAATTGTTAGCGACACAAGGTGCTTTATATGTAGATAACGAAAACGGTCGCAAAGATGCTGCAAAGAAGGCGGTATTTAACGATAAAGAAGGACAGAAAGTATTTGGAATGTTAGATGATTTAAATAAAGCTGGCGCACTTGGAAAATATGGAGCAAGTTGGGATGATATTCGTGCCGCGTTCCAGTCTGGACAAGTTGCTATGTATTTAGATTCTTCAGCTGGTGTTCGCGACTTAATTGATGCATCTAAGTTTAATGTAGGCGTGTCATATATTCCATATCCAGAGGATTCGAAACAAAATGGTGTTGTTATTGGCGGAGCATCATTATGGATGACGAATATGGTTTCAGAAGAAACACAACAAGGTGCTTGGGACTTTATGAAATATTTAACGAAGCCAGACGTACAAGCAAAATGGCATACTGCAACAGGCTATTTCTCTATTAATCCAGATGCATACAATGAACCATTAGTAAAAGAGCAATATGAAAAATATCCACAGCTAAAAGTAACAGTGGAACAATTACAAGCGACGAAGCAATCTCCAGCAACTCAAGGGGCTTTAATTAGTGTATTCCCAGAATCACGAGATGCAGTTGTAAAAGCATTAGAAGCAATGTATGACGGGAAGAATAGTAAAGAAGCGTTAGATGAAGCTGCCAAAGCAACTGATAGAGCAATTAGTATTTCAGCTCGTACGAGTCAAAAATAAGAAAAAGCCGTATCCGAAAAAGGATACGGCTTTTTCAAGGAGATAAGGGATCAAAAAAATGAAGAAGTCTTATCTCTTTTATATGAGTAAAGGGTCTAGAATGAATCTTGTCCTTTTCATTATTTGTTTAACTCCATTGCAACTTGTTTGCCATTTACGAAAACCTCTGCCACCGCTACTACAACTTCCATTACTTTTTTCATGTCTCATCTCTCCTTGTTTTTTGTTTCATTTCTTACTTTTAGTATAAGGAAATATAGCACTTGCAACTATCGAATTGGATGACAAGAGACTTACATTGTTGTAAGGACAATCGTTTTATTTGTAATAAATGTGATTTTGAATATGGATTCAGAAATTTCTGTTGTTTTGAACTATAATTAGAAAGAGAGTGGTTTAGAAAGAAGGGGATAATATGAAAAGAATTCTTGTTATTAGTGATATTCATGGAGAAATAGAAAAGTTCGAACAGTTATTAGAAGAAGCTCAATATGATGCAAGACAGGATCAATTGATTTTATTAGGGGATTATGTAGATCGTGGTCCCAATGCGCGTGCTGTAATTGAAAAGGTAAAAGCGTTAAAAGAAGAGGGAGCCCTCGTTCTAAAGGGTAATCATGAAGATATGATGATTAAAGCGTTAACGACTGATGAAGAACGTTCATGGAACCATTGGGTAAAAAGGAATGGTGGAGATAAGACTTTATACAGCTATGGCTTTGTAGATGAAGATATTGTAGTTAATGAAGAAGCCTTCCAAAAACCAATTTTACAATCGCATGTTTTAGAGGAACATGTAAAATTTATTCAAGAATTAGATCATTACATTGAAACAGAAGAGTATATATTTGTACATGCCGGTGTTGAGCCATTGAAGCGAGTTTCGGAATGTGAACCATATACGTTAATGTGGATACGTAATGAGTTTCATAGTGGGTATAGTGGTGAAAAGGTTGTTGTATTTGGTCATACGGAAACAAAAACGTTTCATGGTAGTGAGAATTGTGGCGTGTATTTTGGGAGTAATCGTATTATAGGGATTGATGGCGGTGCTGTATATGGTGGCCAGTTAAATTGTTTAGAATTGCCGAGTAAAAAGGTGTACGTAGTAAAAAGTTGAAAGAGATAAGGGGAATCTTATTTCTTTCAATTTTTTACTAAGAAAAATTTAAGGAAGAATTTTTATAATAAATCTTTCAAATTTTATATTGAGAAAAACGTTAAAATATAATTATAAATAGAATTGAACGATATGGTGGAAGGTGAGAATATGCGCTTACTCGTAGTAGAAGATAATGCTTCTTTATTAGAGTCTATTGTCCAAATATTACGCGATGAATTTGAAGTAGATACAGCATTGAATGGAGAAGATGGATTATTTCTAGCATTACAAAATATATATGACGCCATTTTGCTTGATGTGATGATGCCAGAAATGGACGGTTTTGAAGTAATTCAAAAAATACGTGATGAAAAGATTGAAACACCAGTCCTATTTTTGACAGCGAGAGATTCTTTAGAAGATCGCGTGAAAGGCTTGGACTTTGGTGGGGATGACTATATCGTTAAGCCATTTCAGGCTCCAGAGTTAAAAGCGAGAATTCGTGCTTTGTTACGACGAAGTGGTAGTTTAACAACAAAGCAGACCATTCGTTATAAAGGGATTGAACTGTTTGGAAAAGATAAAGATGTTCAAGTAGATGGACAAAGTATTAAGCTAACATTAAAACAATATGAGCTTCTAGAGTACCTTGTTCAAAATAGTGGAAAGATTTTAATGCGTGAACAAATTTTTGATCGTGTTTGGGGATTTGATTCAGATACGACAGTAGCAATTGTAGAAGTGTATGTCCATCATTTACGTAAAAAATTAGAGCCATTCGGTTATCAGAAAGATATTCAAACTGTTCGAGGTATTGGATATATATTAAAAGAACAATGAAAAAGGGAAGCATGTTTCAGAAGACGCGCATTCGATTGACTATATTGAATTCATTAGTATTTATTATCTTGATAGGCGTATTAGGTAGTATTATTTATTCGTACACATATAAGCGGATTTATAATGAAGTGGATCAATCTATAAAAATGAAGGCTCAGTTTGGAAAAAAATTTGATGCTAAAATATTACCAAGAAAACGTATGGAGAACATTAAAATTGGAGATCCCCGGATAACTAAAATAACTTGGAATGGGAAAGTAGTAGAGATAGAGGGAGATAACCATAAATTTCGTTCTAGCTTTGAAGGGAATTTGGATCAGTTTTTCCCAAAGAAGTTAGGGGATTTGCAAGATATTGAAGTGCAAGGACGATATTTTAGAACCTTTGCGTTTAAAGAAGATGGGAAAATAGTTCAAATTGTACGCGATACAACAGCTGAAGAAGAGATGCTAAATACTTTATTTTTAATTCTTGTTATTGGTTGTAGTGTAGGAAGTTTATGTGCAATAGGCATCGGCTTTTTCTTAGCCGGCAGGGCACTCATACCCATTCAAAATTCGTGGGAAAAACAGCAGCAATTCGTTTCGGATGCATCACATGAATTAAGGACACCACTTGCAGTTATTCAATCAAAAACAGATGTGTTATTTCAGTCACCATCTGCGACAATAGAAGAAAAAGCGATGGATATTTCTACGATTTCAAAGGAGTGTAGACGGTTATCTAAGCTTGTAACTAATTTATTATTGTTAGCACGTTCGGATTCTAATCAAATTGAGATGGATAAGAAAACATTTCAAATGGATACATTGTTAGAAGAAATAGTAGATCCATATAAGGAAATTGCTTCATATCAAGAAAAAGAGATGATATTGAAAGTAGAACATGACATATCATTTATGGGTGATAGAGAGAGAATTCATCAAATGATGGTCATATTGTTAGATAATGCGATGAAGTATACAAATGGGGGCGGACATATTCAAATCGATTGTACGCAAACGAGCAGCTCAATTCGTATACGGGTGAAAGATGACGGGATAGGGGTTAAAGATGAGGACATCCCAAAATTATTTGATCGTTTTTATCAAGGTGATAAAGCGAGAAGTGCGTCAGAAGGAGCGGGATTAGGCCTTTCAATCGCAAATTGGATTGTAGAAAAGCATTATGGGAAAATATTAGTAGAGAGCAAATGGGGAGAGGGTACTTGTTTTGAAGTGAATTTCCCTAAAAACCAAAGAATATAAGTGAGAAGACGATCTTGTTTTTACAAGGTCGTCTTTTTTTAAGGGAAAGTTAAGAAACTATTTATAACATGTATTATATACAGAAAGTTCGTTGCATAAAGAAGCGATTATAAAAAGGTATTTGAGCAGATTATATCGATCATAATGTTATTTCGATTATGTATAGGGAATGATGGAAAAGAAAGTGTAAGAGGGAGGAATTAATTTTGAAAAAGAAAATGATGACGGTATTCACTATTGGAGTAATGAGCTTAAGCATATTAGGGGGGGCCTCTCCTTCTGAAACATCAAAAGGAAAGACAAATTACACGCAGCGCAGTAAAGAACAATTAAATAATGGGAAGATACATGCGGTACATACAGAAGAAAAGGCGGAGAATCTAGGTATTGAAACAGAAGGGAAAGAACAAATTACGCTAGAAAAAGAAATTCATGAGACGGAAGTAGGAAGAGAAGCTGAACAGTTAGGAATTTCGATTGAAGGAAAAGACGTTGGAACTCTTTCAGAAGAAATCTATGAAACAAAAGTGAAGCAAGAAGCGTTAAAGCTAGGCATATCTATAGAGAATACAACGATTGTAAATTTAATTACTCAAATTAATACGATTAAAATTAGCGATGAAGCGGATAAATTAGGCATTTCGACAAATGGAAAAGAAATAGAGGACATTGCGGAAGAAATCTATGGAACGAAAGTAAGAGAGGAAGCAGGGAAGTTAGGTATTTCACAAAAAGGAAAAGAGATAGAAACGTTAGCGCAAGAAGTGTACGAACAAAAAGTGCAGGAAGAAGCAAAAAAATATCATATTGATTTGTATGGTAAAGATATATATCAAGTATTAAGCGAAATTAATGAACAAAAAGTGTTACAAATGGCAGATGAGCTTAATATGGATAAAACGAGTATGAACGTTCAAGAATTAGCAGAAAAAATTAAAAAAGATCAGCCTGAAAAAGGAAAAGAACTAAATTTTGTACCGGTGATTCGCACGGATGCTGACGCGTTTTATTTTTATTTAACGAACTAAAAAGGGCGTGAGAGTGATACGGAGATGGAAGTGGTATATATGTATGGCTTTACTAGCTATAGCAGTATGGAATGTATATACAAATGGCATTATAAAGTATGCGGAGAAGTTAACATTCTTCAATATACAAAGCGGAAAAGAAGCAGATTTTAGTAATAATGATGAAAAGGTCATCTTATCGAATGTACCTTTAATTCAGCAATTACCAGAGCTAGATAGAGGCTGTGAAGTGACTAGCTTAGCGATGATGTTACAATATGCAGGCATTACAGTGGATAAGATGAAATTAGCAAATGAAATAAAGAAAGTTGATTTTATGAACGATGGTGTACGTGGGAATCCGAATGAAGGATTTGTAGGAAATATTTATACCTTTTCTGAATCTGGATATGGTGTATATCACGGACCACTTTTTCAATTAGCGAAAAAGTATTTACCTAATAAAGCTGTGGACTTAACAGGGAAGAGTATAGAAGAACTTTATAAGAGTGTAAAATCAGGACAACCGGTAGTTATGATTACGAATGCAACATTTGCGCCATTAGATGAAGATGAATTTACTACATGGGAAACAAATAGCGGAGATGTTTCTATTACGTATAATGAACATTGTGTAGTACTGATTGGATACGATGAAGAATTTGTATATATTCGGGATCCTCTCGAGGATAGCCTAGATGTAAAAGTGCCGAGAGGAAAATTTGAAAAGGCATGGATGCAAATGGGGAGTCAGGCGATTAGTTATGTGAAAAGCTCTAAATGAATTAGTAAGGAAATAGATGTAAGGAACTGTGAGGAGTTTTTGTGGGTGTTTTTTGTCAAAAAATAAGAGAACTTCAGCTTATTATATAAGCTGAAGTTCTCTTATTTTTTATGATTAAATCTTTAGAAGTAGTGAATATGAAAAAATGCATAATTGACAAAAAAATACATATTATCATTATATATTGTTTTATATATGTTAATTGTATAAAATTACACAAGTATTCACATTACATAAAGGAGGCTTATTATGCAAAAAATATTTAACTGGGTTAAATGTATGAGTATCAAGAAAAAATTAATCATTTCATTTTTTCTTATTTTAACTATACCAGGACTTATTATCGGTGGTGTTTCATATCAAACTGCCAAAACAAATTTTGAACAACAAATTACAGGTAAAGCAAAGGAAAATATTTCAGTTTTAAATACTGTTATTTCTCAAAATATAGAAGAGAAATTTGTTGATGCGGCGTACTTTGCAGACATTTTAACAGAGGATACATATCCAAACGGACAAGAAGAAATAGTAAGAACGAAGTTAGCGCAATATATAAAACTTCATCCAGAAGTAGAAGGTATTTATATTGGAACACAGGCGGGAAAGTTTATAAGAGAACCATTTATCCAAATGGCTGATGGGTATAATCCAACAGATAGATCTTGGTATAAAGAAGCACATGAAAATAAAGGGAAAGTAATTGTTACTGCACCATATCAATCAGCATCTACTAAAAATATGGTAGTGACAATTGCTAAAGAAGTAAAAGATGGTAAAGGTGTTATAGGAATTAACTTAAATTTAGATAACATCTTAAAAATTTCCAAAATGATTAACATTGGTGAAAAAGGTTATGCAGTTATTCTAGATCAAAATAAGCAAATTGTTAGTCATCCATCTAGAAAACCAGGTGCAAAAGTTACTGATCCGTGGATTAAACCAATTTATGAAGAAAAACAAGGAAATGTGTCTTATACAGAACAAGGTGATAAAAAGAATTTAATCTTTGCAACAAATGAGAAAACAGGATGGAAAGTAGTTGGAGTTATGTTCGACGAAGAAATTACCCAAGCTGCGAATCCAGTGTTTTATAAGACTTTGATTGTCATTGCTATCGCTATTGTATTTGGTAGTGTATTAATTTATTTCATTACAAAGTCTATTACAAGACCATTAAGAAAAATAGCTGACTCGGCACATAAAATTAGTAAGGGAGATTTGACAGAGAAAATTACAATCCATTCCAAGGATGATATAGGGAAATTAGGGAATTCATTTAATGAAATGTCTGCCTCTTTACAAGATGTGATTACTCAAATTAGTTTTTCAGCAGAACATGTCGCTGCATCGGCTGAAGAGTTAACAGCGAGCGTACAGCAAGCAAATGATGCGACAGATCAAATTACAATTGCAATGGAACAAGTATCAGGTGGGGCTGAATTACAAAGTCAAGGTGTTGAAGAAGGTGCGGTTACATTACAACAGGTAAATACAGCAATTCAAGATGTAACTGGAAGCGCGGAATCAATTTCTATCTCCTCATTACATGCGAGAGAAAGAGCTGAAGAAGGGGAAGAATTGGTTGAACAAACAGCAAAACAAATGCAGTCTATTTCTAGATCGGTATCCGAGTCAGATGCTATTATTAAACTTCTTGATGAGAAATCAAAGCAGGTAGGAGCTATTTCTGAAGCGATTCAAAACATCGCTACTCAAACGAACTTATTAGCTTTAAATGCGGCTATTGAAGCGGCAAGAGCAGGTGAACAGGGCCGAGGGTTTGCTATTGTAGCTGATGAGGTTAGAAAATTAGCGGAGCAATCAGGAGAATCATCTGGAGAGATTGCAAATTTAATTGCAGAAATTAAGGCGGATATTGAACATACTGTTAAGGCGATGGATAATGTGAATGGAGAAGTTCAACAAGGCCTTGATGTTGTAACAAAAACGAAAGCAAGTTTTACGGAAATTTTAAGTTCTACTACACATATTGTTTCTCAAGTTAATCAAATGGTAGAAACAACGAAGAGAATTGCTGGAGATGCAAATGAAGTGACAAATGCTATTGATGAAATTGCAGCGGCTGCAGAAGAAAATACAGCTAGTATGCAAAGTGTTGCTGCTTCAACAGAAGAACAAGTGAATTCAATGGAAGAAATTAGTTCAGCTTCGCAAAACTTAGCTGGGATGGCCGAAGAACTACAAGCCATGACTAGTAAATTTAAAGTATAATAACAGCAGATAAGTAAGGTGATATTATTTTCACCTTACTTATTTTTCTATTCAGCAATTAGGGGAGTCATTAACGGGATGAAAAAAAGAAAAAGACTATGGAATTTATGGAAAACGATTACATTGTTAGTTTGTACAGTTGTAATTTTTTCTTTACTTGTGACAGATATATTAATTAGTCATAATGTAGAACGGACGACGGAGGATAGCCAAGCAGAGAAAGCAAAAACAATTGCACACATTGTGGCGAATGATTCAATTGTAATCGATGGTTTGATTGGGAAGGCAGATACTTCTGCAATCCAAACGTATACAAATAGAATATTAAAAAACACAGGTGTTCAATTTATTGTAGTTATGGACATGAATGGAATAAGAAAATCACATCCAAATCCTCAAAAAATAGGCCATCATTTTATTGGGGGAGATGAAGGGCCTGCATTGAAAGGAAAGGAACATGTATCGCTGGCAGAAGGAACTTTAGGTATTTCAATGCGAGTGTTTGTACCTGTATTTTCTGAAACAGGTGAACAACTTGGAGCGGTGGCCGTTGGTATTTCAGCAGATAATGTAAAAGAGAGAGTTAAGGAAAGTAGATATATCATTTACATTGGTGTCGGAGTTGGAGTACTAGTCGGAATTATAGGAGCAATATTGCTAGCTAGACATATAAAGAAAAGTTTATTTGGTCTTGAACCTCACAGGATAGCGAAAATTCTTGAAGAAAGAAATACGATGCTACAATCTGTAAAGGAAGGTATTATTGCTGTAGATAAAGAAGCCAATGTAACTTTAATAAATAATGAGGCAAAACGATTGTTTAAGAAAAGTGGACTTGAAGAAGATTTTATCGGTAAAGATGTTGAGTTGTATATGCCTAATTCACGTATAAAAGAAGTATTACAAACGGGAGAGGTACAATTAAACGAAGAACAAAATATTTATGGAATTACGATTGTGACGAATCGTGTTCCTTTATATGTAAAAGGAGAAATAGTTGGTGCAATTGCAACATTTCGTGATAAAACAGAGGTTAGAAAATTAGCAGAAGAATTAACTGGTATTAGACTATATGCGGAAGCATTACGGGCACAATCGCATGAATTTATGAATAAAATGCATGTCGTATTAGGACTTACACACATGAAGCAGTATGAAGAATTACAGAAGTATATAAGCGGTATGGTATCAGAGCATCAATATGAAATTGGTGGGGTTATGGAGAGAATAAAAAGTCCAGTATTTGCTGGTTTTTTACTTGGGAAACTTAGCTATGCTAGAGAGAAAAATATAAAATTAATCATAAGTGAAGATTCTTACATGCCGGAAATAGATGATGAAAGTATTATTCATGAACTAATTACGATTGTCGGAAATTTAATTGATAATGCATTAGAGGCAGTGACGAATTGTGAAAAGAAGCAAGTTGAACTTGAGATACAATATGGGGATACATTAATCATTACAGTACAAGATACGGGGAAAGGTATACCAGAAGAAGAAATAGGGGCATTATTTACGAAAGGTTATTCCACAAAGGGAGATAACCGTGGTTATGGTTTGTATCTTGTAAAAGAAAGTATACAGCGAATAAATGGGGAAATTCATATGCATTCATTAGTAGGAAAGGGAACAACGATAACAATTGAAATACCTAAAGGTAGGGATGAGAGGCAAATATGATTAAAGTTTTAATTGTAGAAGATGACCCGATGGTAGCAATGTTAAATACGCATTATTTAGAGCAAGTAGGAGGGTTTGAACTTGTTCAAGCAGTTAACTCCGTTAAAGAAGCGATAGAAGTATTAGAGGAATCACGAGTAGATTTAGTATTACTTGATATTTTTATGCCTGAAGAAACTGGATTTGAGCTTTTAATGTATATTCGGAACCAAGAAAAAGAAATCGATATTATGATGATTTCAGCTGTACATGATATGGGGAGTATTAAAAAAGCATTACAATATGGTGTAGTAGATTATTTAATTAAACCATTTACATTTGAACGATTTAAAAAGGCATTAACTATATATCGAGAAAAACTTACTTTCATGAAAGAACAACAAAAAATTAGTCAATCGGAATTAGATTCGTTAATTTTGCAAAAAGAAAAAAGAGAGCCTACTGTCACTAAAGAGCTTCCGAAAGGATTAACGAAGCAAACGATGCAATTAATTTGGCAGAAGATCGAGTCGCTGAATGGACGAGCGTTTACAACAGATGAAATGGCGCAATTAGTTGGAGTTTCAAGAGTTTCTATTCGAAAGTATGTAATGTTTTTGACTGAAATTGGAGTATTAGAAAACGAAATGGTGTATCAACACGTAGGAAGACCAGTGAGTAAATTAAGATGTATTGACAAAAATAAAATAGAGTTTTACGTATAAGCGACTTATTATAAGTCGCTTATACTTTTTTTAATTACAAAATCAATTACAAAACTTACAAAAACTATTTTTACTATTGAAAGCGTTTTAATATTGTTATTAAGAAAACAAGGGGGTGCCATATGGGAATTCAAAAGAATGTGGAAGCGGTATCATTTTCTGGAGGAAATGAAGTACAAAGAGAATCTTTCGCTTCTAAAATTATGAATGTAAAAATCGGTGTTATACCTTTACCGTTATATGTAGTATTGGCTGCTATTATTTATGGGGCATCTGTATATAATAAATTGCCAGCAGATATGATTGGTGGATTTGCAGTTATTATGATCATGGGTATTTTCTTAGGTGACATTGGAATGAGAATTCCAATTTTAAAAAATATCGGCGGTCCGGCAATACTTTCATTATTTATTCCATCATTACTTGTATTTTTTAACTGGATGAATCCAGCTTCAATGGAAGCCGCGACTATGTTAATGAAAAAATCGAACTTTTTATATTTATATATTTCTTGTTTAGTAGTCGGAAGTATTTTAGGAATGAATCGTAAAGTATTAGTACAAGGTTTCGTTCGTATGTTTATACCTTTAGTAGTAGGGACGTTAGCTTCTGTAGCAGTAGGATTATTGGTCGGTTCACTATTTGGGTTTGAAATGAAGCAAACATTTTTCTTTATCATCGTACCAATTGTGAGTGGTGGTATTGGGGAAGGGATTTTACCATTGTCGCTAGCTTATAGTGATATTTTAAATGAATCATCAGCAACGTTTGTATCACAGCTTATTCCAGCGGCTATTATTGGAAATATGTTTGCAATCGTGAGTGCAGGTTATATGAAGCGTTTAGGTGAGAAGAAACCGGAGCTTAGTGGTAACGGTGTATTAGTGAAAACAGACAATCAGGCAGAATTATTAAAAGAACAAAATACAGAGAAGCCAATTGACTTCTCATTAATGGGAGCAGGTTTATTAATTGCGTGTACGTTCTTCATCTTCGGAGGATTTGCTTCTAAGTTCATCGGTATTCCTGGGGCAATCATTATGATTTTCTCAGCAGCACTTGTGAAATACTTTAAATTAATGCCAGCAAAAATGGAGCAAGGAGCATTCCATTTATATAAATTTATTTCAAAGAATTTAACTTGGCCGTTAATGGTTGGACTAGGATTGCTATATATTCCGCTAAAAGACGTAGCAGCAGTTCTTTCAGTAGGGTATGTTGTTGTGTGCGCATCAGTTGTTCTTACAATGGTAGCATCAGGTTTTCTTGTAGGGAAAGTGATGAAAATGTATCCAGTTGAATCAGCAATTGTAACGGGATGTCATAGTGGTTTAGGTGGAACTGGAGATGTTGCTATTTTATCAGCTTCAAATCGTATGGAATTAATGCCGTTTGCGCAAATTTCAACACGTTTAGGCGGGGCAGCAATGGTTGTAACAGCGACAATTTTATTAAAAATGTTTTCATGATCAAACAAGCTAGCTATATTCATATAGCTAGCTTGTCAAATTAAGGGGAGATTATAAGTATGTTAGATAATCAAATTAATGAAAGATCATTGTTACTGCATAAAGAATTAGTAGGGAAAATTGAAATTACAAGTAAAGTAGAAGTAAATTCAGCGGATGATTTAAGCCTGACATATACACCAGGTGTAGCGGAGTCTTGCAAAGCAATTGCGGCGGATGAAGAAACAGTGTATGACTATACGGCACGCGGTAATATGGTGGCAGTTGTCTCAGATGGAACAGCGGTACTTGGTTTAGGGAATATTGGACCGAAAGCAGCTATGCCTGTTATGGAAGGGAAGAGTATTTTATTTAAGAAATTTGCGAATGTAGATGCTTTCCCGTTATGTTTAGGTACGACTGATGTGGATGAAATCGTTACCCTTGTGAAAAATTTAGAGCCTACGTTTGCAGGAATTAACTTAGAAGATATTGCGGCACCACGTTGTTTTGAAATTGAAAAGCGATTAAAAGCAGAAACGAATATTCCTGTATTCCATGATGATCAACATGGAACCGCTATTGTCGTCTTAGCAGCTGTTATTAATGCATTAAAAGTTGTTAGCAAACAAATGGATAATGTGAAAATTGTTATTAACGGTGCGGGTTCGGCAGGAATTGCAATTGGAAAATTATTATTAAAGGCTGGTGCAAAGCGCATTACGTTAGTTAGCTTAGAAGGTATTGTTTGTGAAGGTGAATCATGGATGAACGAAGCACAAATTGAAGTTTCCAAAAAGACAAATCGAGAATATGTGCGTGGAACGTTAAAAGAAGCGATTCATCAAGCTGATATTTTTATTGGCGTATCTGCTCCTAACGTATTAACGAAAGAACTTGTACAAACGATGAATGAGAAAGCAATTGTGTTTGCTATGGCGAATCCAATTCCAGAAATCTTCCCAGAGGATGCATTAGAGGCTGGGGCAGCTGTAGTAGGAACAGGGCGCTCGGATTATGCGAATCAAGTAAATAATGTATTGGCGTTCCCAGGGATATTCCGTGGTGCGTTAGATGTGCGCGCGACTGATATTACAGAAGAGATGAAATTAGCGGCAGCATATGGGATCGCTAACATCATTACGGACGAAGAACGTAATGCGAATTATGTAATCCCGAATCCGTTAGATAAAAGAGTTGTTCCAAGTGTTGCGGAAGCTGTAGCGAAAGCAGCCATTGATTCAGGTGTGGCGCAAATTATGAAAATACCAAGTTATTAATAGCTAAAAGCAGTGCCTAAAAAGGCACTGCTTTTTTGAGATAAGAAATCAAAATAATGAAGAAGTGTAAAATTATTTATTTGTGTGTCTTCACTATTTATTTAATTCCATTGCAACTTGTTTACCATTTACTAAAACCTCAGTTACTGCTACGATCACTTCTATCATCTTTTTCATCTCTCCTTGTGTCATTTCTTACTTTAATAAGTATAAGAGAAGAGAGATACTTACACTATCGAAGTATATGACGTAGAAATTACATTGTTGTAAGAAAGTGTTTTAGTTTTGTCACTTTACTCAGCGGTAATTACAAACTGATCATAATATTTTTCATTCACATATATATTTAATACCCATAATCCAGATGAAGGTAGTGACATAGTGAGAGGGAGTTCGTTTGTAGTAGAATCAATTGTATTTGAAGTAGTCCAAGTTGGTTTGGAAGTTTCTTGTTGAAAGAGTACGGGTGTTGGAGTTATTGATCCTTGTTTTAGTGCAATAATAGATAGTTTTCCAGTTGGCATTTCAGGATCTAAAAAGTACCACATCATTTCATTTTTTTCATTTGCGATAATAGGACTATCAGCCATTGCGATTTTTTCTTCGATGCCTTTTAAAGGTATTTTTTCTTGTATGAAGGAGGGGGTTTCTTCCCAATTTACATCTTTTAAAACGCTAAGATGAAAGAAGGAAGGTGCATTAACTTGAGTGGATGACGTTGCGATGGCTTCTTTTTTAGGTGCTTCTGAATCAGGTTGCGCTTGTGTGCATCCAGCGATGAGAAAAGAGAAAAGTAGCATAGTTCCGATTTTTTTCATGGTGTCACACTCCTAATTTTTATTGTTAGTGTAATTGTATTTGCTAGAAAGCGGGACAATTCCTTTAAAGTATAAAAAGAGGTCGTAAGTTTTGTACGACCTCTTTTGACATTTTCTATATTTGTTCAGTTGTAAAAGTCGGTTCATTCTCTTGCGGCATCGTTAAGAAAATAACAGAAAGAACGATACATACGCCGCCTAATAATTGATATGCTCCAAAGGATTCATTTAGCCAAGCGATTGAAACGATGGCAGCTACAAGTGGTTCAATGCTAGATAAAATGCTCGTTTCTGTTGCTGCTAAATATTTCAGACTACCGATATAAAGGAGGAAAGAAAGAGTGCCACTTATGATGATAAGAATAAGCATAGAAAAAGTTTTTGGTGTAAAAGTTTGTGAAAGCTGATTCCATTCAAACGAGCGATTACAAATAAGCAGGGCAATGCCACCGATTAACATCCCCCAGCCAATTACTACAGTTGTTCCGCATTCTTTAATAAGAGAAGCTGGATGAAGGGTATAAAATGCAAAGCCAATTGCTGTTAATAGGCCGAAAATAATGGCTTCTTTCGATAAAACAATATTTTCAATTGAACCGTTTGTAATAATAAAGTACGTTCCTGTTAGGGCAGTTATAATTGCGAGTAGTTGCATAGAAGCAGGGAATTTTCTTTGTCCAAATGCGACATAAATGGTAATAAGAACAGGGCCTAGAAATTGAAATAATGTCGCTGTGACCGCATTACTAATATGAACTGTTTCGATAAAGGCATATTGCGCACCGAGCATGCCGAGAATAGAGAAAATAATAAGTTGTATGGAATGTCTAGGATGTTTCCAAATTTGAAATATGTTTTGTTTCTTTATAAGCAAGAAAGATAAAATAAATATCCCCGCAAGCAACAAGCGAATTGTTAAAAAATCAATTGATGATACGTTAGTATGTTGAAATAGCCACTGAATCATCGGGCCAGATAATCCCCATAAGGTAGCTCCTGTAATAATCATAATGAGTCCAATCCGTCTATTGTTGTTCATAATCATGCATCCCCTCTCGAGTATTTGATTTTTTATGTGTGACATGATACAAGGAATTATATATAATTTCTGGTACTGTAAAAAGTATCAGATTTTAGTTTTATTAAGGGGTCAGATATTATGTTAGAATTAACGCCTAATTTAAATACGAAAAGTAAAATAGCATTGTACGTGCAATTGTATGAGTATATAAAAAAAGAGATTAAAGATGGAACGATTCCGGCTTTTACAAAATTACCTGCTAAAAGAAAGCTGGCGAGCTATTTACAAGTGAGTAAGAATACAGTAGAAGCAGCTTACGAGCAATTACTTGCAGAAGGTTATATTGAATCGGCATCGAGAAAAGGTTATTTTGTATGTAAAATTGAACAAATGATTTATGTAGAAGGAAGCGAAGCGAAAGTAGAAGAAGTATCGTTTCGGGAGGAGAACTATAAATTTGATTTCACCCAAACAGGGGTTGATACGGATACTTTTCCGTTCACTACGTACCGCAAGCTTATAAATGATGTATGGCAGCCACATAATAATGAGTTGCTTTTTCTTGGACACTCTCAAGGAGAATTGAGCTTAAGGGAGGAAATTGCGAGCTATTTGTATGAATCTAGAGGTGTGCGTTGTTCAGCTAGTCAAATTGTATTAGGGGCGGGAACACAAATATTAGTGAAGTTACTTTTTCAATTGTTGAAGGGGAGTAATTATGCAGTTGAAAACCCAGGTTATCATAGGAAAATGGTCGTTTTTGAACAGGGAGAAAAGAAGGTTCAAATGTTGTCTTTAGATAGGGACGGAATTTGTATGACAGATTTAGAAAATAGCGATGCAAATGTTGTATTTGTAACTCCTTCTCATCAGTTCCCATATGGAATGATTATGCCTATTACGAGGAGGACGCAGCTTTTACAATGGGCAAAGAAAGAAGAAGACAGGTATATTATTGAAGATGATTACGATAGTGAATTTCGTTATTCAGGAAAGCCAATTCCGGCACTACAAGGGTTAGATACAGATGGGAAAGTTATTTATATGGGGACGCTATCAAAAGCTTTGTTACCCTCATTACGGATGAGTTATATAGTATTACCGAAGAATGTAATTGAAAAGTATCAAAAGGAATATTTATTTTATACGCAAAGTGTTTCAAGAATGGACCAAGAAGTGATAAGAAGGTTTTTAAATGAAGGCTATTGGGAAAAACATATTCATAAAATGCGTGTCGTTTACCGAAAAAAGAGGGATCGACTTGTTTTTGAAATAGAGAAGTATTTCTCTAATCGTGTTGAAGTGATAGGAGAAGATTCTGGATTACACATTTTATTACAAGTGCATAATGGAATGCGAGAAGAAGAACTAATTAAAGAAGCTGCAAAATATAGTATTAAAATATATCCTGTTTCTACGTACTATAAAGACGGTACTGCGCCTGAAAATGTAGTTTTACTTGGGTTTGCGATTTTATCAGAAGACGAAATTGCGAAAGCGATTCAATTATTACATAAGGCATGGTATACAAGAAAGTAAAAAACATCCTCCAAGCATGAGGATGTTTTTTATTATTTATTTTCATCTAAGAATAAGACCATATGCTCTTCGTCCCAATACTGTCCGTTATATTTCAGTGAACGTTCTTGTACACCGAATGTTTTAAAACCTAATGATTCATAAAGTTTCTTCGCACCATCGTTGCCAACAACAACATCAAGCATAACTTGTTCTACTTCTAAAGATTTAGCAAGTTCAAGACATTCTTTAATAAGTGCTTTTCCTGCTCCAAGTCCGCGTGCTTTTGGAGATACATATACAGAACCGATTTTAGCTTTATGTTCTTGTTTTACATATGGTTTCGTTTCCAGCGTTGCAACTCCGATTAATTGTCCATCTTTAAATGCACCTAGCGTATAGTTTTCATCTTGTGCTAATTTTTGTGCTTTATATTCAATCGCACACTCTTTATTAATAATATCTTCATAAGAAGAGCTGAAAGCTTCAGGGTTTTGCTTTAATCCTTCTACACGAAGTTCTAAATAAATTTCTGCTTCGTCTTTTGTTAATACATGGATATCCAATTATATCACCCTCCAAATCTTTGCAAATGTACCTTTATTTTATATTGAAATAAGAATAATTTCAAAAGCTTAGCTTATATGAGCTGATTTTATGACAAAATAACACCAGTAGTGTTTACTACTACTGGTGTTTTCACACGCATCTTATTCAAAAGGTAGCTCGATTATAAAGTTTGTTCCTACTCCTAATTGGCTTGTTACTAGAATGGAACCGTTATGCAATTCTACAATTTCTTTTGCAACAGCTAGCCCGATGCCTTTTCCACCAGTAGCTCTCGTTCTGGATTTATCAACACGATAAAAACGATCAAAAATATGCGGGATATCTTCTTCAGGAATACCTTCGCCTTCATCGGCTACACTTATTATAAAAGAATCTGTTTCTGTGAGCACGCGTATCGTAATAGTTGTGTTTTCTGGCGAATGTTGATAAGCATTGTGTAATAAATTTAACATAACTTGTTCCATACGTCTTTCGTCTATGCAAACTTCTAAATCATCTTTGCAATATACATGGAGTTGCATTTGTTTATTTGTTAATGTTGTTTTTGTTTTTTCAACCATTCGTTCTAAAAATGGTTGAAGAATCACTTTTTGTTTTTTTATAACAAACTGGTGTTGTTCTAATTGCACCAGCATAAATAAATCTTGGACGAGATCGGTTACACTATCAGTTTCATCCTCAATGATCTGTAAGTATTCTTCACGCTCTTCCTTCGTTAAAGACTCCCTCTTTGCTACCTTCGCATAACCTTTCATATAGGTCAATGGAGTTAATAGTTCATGGGCAACACTAGCGAGAAATTCATTCCGTTCTTTTTTCATATAAGTCAGTTCACTGGATAAATCTTCAATCGTTTTTGCTAAGCTTCCAAGTTCATCATTCCGTTTAATACCTAATTGAATTGGCGTATTTAATTTTGACATTTTTTCTGTCGCCCTCTTCATTTTTATAAGTGGTTCTGTAATAACACGCGAAAAAACAAAGACAGAAATAGTAGTCAAAATAATTGTCAAAACACCAATGATAAGAAATTGTTTCATGAGTTTAAGTAACATATTTTCTAAGAAAGATGTTTTTAATAACATATATAACTTCCCTTGAAACTCTGCTGTGTTAAGTGGGCTTACCGTTGTGATGAATTTTGATTTTTTCCAGTTCTTTTCGACGATCAATCCGCCTTTTGGAATAGGTTCTGTTTTACAAGTAAGTTGCTTCTGCATTGCCTTTGTTACGGGTTCTGAAGTGGAAATAATTTTGCCATTATTGTCTGTTAGTATGATAGCTATATCAGAGTTAGCAATTAATTCTGATTCTACTAAGTGTGCAGCTGCATCCGCGATATCGAAATCTGGATACATAGGACGGTTAGGGTTTTTATTGTATTCAGCGCGTTCGGGGTGTTGCTTTTCTTTAGCAATTGCATTCCGCTTTGTGCGGCTTGTAATTTTTTTACTATAGCGATTACCTTTTTCTAAAAGAGCAAGTGTTTCTTCCTCAATCCGCATTGTTGAAATGCTTTTGTAAAAAGATACAAAAGCAATTGTTTCAATACATAAAGCTAATATTAAAAAGTATGTCCCAATTTTAAGTGAAAGTTTACTCATTTTCTCACCATACCTTATTTCATATAAAGGGTCAGTGGTATACTATTGTCCACTGACCGAAGTAATTATTCACTTTTCCATTTATATCCGACTTTATAGACAGTTTCTAAGTAATTTTCAACTGGAAATCCTTTTTTGCGTAATTTATCACGGATATTGCGAATATGTGAATCGATTGTTCTATATTCAATGTCTGTTTCATAACCCCAAATTTTTTCGATTAAATCATCTCGGCTATAAGCACGGTTTGTATTTTGTAAAAATAGTCCAAGTAAAGAAAATTCGATAGGAGTTAGTGAAATTTTTTCATCATATACTGTGACAGTATGTTTCGTTTTATCCCACTCAATACCATTGAAGCTAACGAAGCCATCTTTCTTTGTACGGCGTAATATAGCTTCGATTCTTGCAACTAATACATGCTCATCAAATGGTTTTGTAATATAGTCATCCGCGCCCATAGTAAGACCTTTCACCATATCATAATTTTGATTACGAGCTGTTAGCATAATGATTGGAACGTTGGAAATTTGACGGATTTGATAACAAGTATCCCATCCATCCATAGTTGGCATCATAACATCTAACAAAATAATATCGAAGTCTTTTTGTTCTATTAACTTTAGTGCTTCAAGGCCAGAGGTAGCTTTCATACAAAAATAGCCGCGAGGGCTTAAGAAAAGATCTAATAATCGTAACATGCGTTCTTCATCGTCTACTAATAAAATTTTTACCATTATCTTGTGCACCCCAAACTGTTCATTCTACTTGTATAGTTTACATGAAAATAATAAAAAACTCTTTTTATGTGATTGAGTGGAAGAGTTATTTTTCGCTCAGAGTAATTGACATAAAAAATGCACTAGTTTTGCACAACTATTTTTTATAATAGAAAACGTAGCGACACAAAATACCCTATGTTGCGACATAACGTCATGTCATTTTATTTATAAAATGACAATTCCATTCTATTGTGTATGTGAGATAGAGAGGGTTTTCGTATTCACCTCGCATCGGATAAGAAAAATTTCCTATCTCACACTTTTTTTAAAAGGAGATCATACACATGAATCCAAAAGAAGAAATTTCAAAAAAAGAAAAGCAAGATCGTAATACGGTTGTCATGTGCATTGCCGTATCTATGGTTATTATTATAAGTTGTGTAAATAAAATTTTGGGGATTTTATAATATAAAAAAAGCTTATTGCTTCTTAAGAAGCAATAAGCTTTTTTCATTATTAGGGAAATAGTTCTATATAATAAACCAAGGTAAAATCGCTAACCCAGAAGTTACAATCGCTATAGTAAATATTAAAAGCATAGCTCGTTTGTTTTGTTTCATGTCACATTCTCCTTTATATATCAATTGAATGCTATACGTTCATTTCATGATTGGTGCCTCACTAATTAAAGTGTCACTTTATACTTTTAGTATAATGAATGGAAAGGTTTGGTACGATCGATAAAGGTGACATGAAGATTACATTGTTGTAATGAAAAAAGCACCTTCCTTAATAAGAAGATGCTTTTAAAAAACTATATTGAAGTATTAATCATTTAAGAACAGAACCATATGTTCCTCGTCCCAATATTGCCCGTTATGTTTTAATGAACGCTCTTGTACGCCGTAAGTTTGGAAGCCTAATGATTCATATAATTTTTTTGCAGCATCGTTACCAACTACAACATCGAGCATAAGTTGTTCTACATGTAGTTTATCGGCATTTTCAATAATTGCTTTAATTAGAGCTCGTCCTGCTCCAAGGCCACGCGCTTTTGGGGAAACAAAAACGGAACCGATTTTTGCTTTATGTTCTTGTTTAATGAAAGGCTTTGTTTCTAAAGTAGAAATGCCGATTAAATCGTTATCTTTGAAGACCCCTAGAGTATACTTATCCGGATTGCTTAATCGTTTTGCCATAGCAGCTACAGGATCCTCATGTTTAAGAACATCTTCATAAGAAGAGCTAAAAGCTTCCGGGTTCTTCGTTAAACCTTCCATACAAACTTTTAAATATATTTCTGCGTCCTCTGTCGTTAATAAGCGAATTTCCATAGTTATAACCTCCTTGGTCGATTTCAAATCAAATAAATCCATTACTTCAATAAGATTGTGTATGCGTTTTGTTAACAGTCTCTTTTAATTTGTAAAAGAATGAAAAGATATATGCTACAATGTTTTGTTTTTAATATGTAATGAAATTATATATTAACTTCATTAACTATTCAAGCCTTTAATATATTACATTTTTATAACTAAAATAACTCCTCAACCGAGGAGTTATTTTAGTTATTCGATTGATAACCATCAATTCGATGTGGATGTGTGTAAATATTGCAAGATTCATTTCTAATAAATCCTACGACTGTAATGCCTAAATCATGAGCGAGTTGTAATGCTAATTTTGTTGGAGCGGATTTAGATAGAACCATTTCACATCCGATTTTTGAAACTTTGAGTAAAATTTCGGATGAAATACGCCCACTAAATGCAATGATTTTTCCTTTAACAGATATATCGTTGCGCAAACAATGGCCATATATTTTATCTAATGCATTATGTCTTCCGATGTCCATTCTTGATAGGAGGATATTGTTTCGATCACATAGCGCGGTATTGTGAACCCCGCCGGTTTGGCGAAAGGTAGTGGAAGATTGTTGTAAAGTATTCATTAAGTAAAAGCATTCTTCAGGAGTAATTTTTACATGTATATCATGTAAATCTTTTGCTTTTGCTGCATCGTTAACGAAAATAAAACCTTGTCTACCTTTTCCGCAGCAAGAAGTGATGTATCGTTTATTATATAAAGTTTGATAGAGTGGATTTACTTTTGATGATGTTACATGGACAATTCCGTTATCTTTTTGCACCCATAGCTCTTCAACATCTTTATAGGAAGCAATAATTCCTTCAGAAATTAAAAAACCAATTACCATATCTTCAATATAATTTGGTGTGCATACAACTGTTACATATTCTTCACCATTTAATTTAATAGTAATAGGAGATTCTGTAACAATCTCATCCAGTTGTTTTGAAAATGTACCAGATTGATAGCGTACAATTGTATAAGTCTCTTGCGTAGGCCCCATATTTAATTCCCCTTTTATATGTATTTCTCTCCCATATTTATCATAAAACAATGGGGAAATAAAAACACCTATTAGCAAGGAAATCACAGATTATTTTGGTTATTATTGTATATGTACGATATAATAGAACCGTAGAATAGTGATATTTTCAAGCTTTCGTAGTTATACCTTATAACATCTAGAATCGACTTCATAAGAAAAGTATTCGGGCAGAGCGTTTCAAAAATATGTACAGTAATGCGATTTTGAAAACGGATTCATAATTGTGTTGTACAGTTGGTTGTAAGGAGAGGGGAAACTATGGCAGAACAGACAGTCCGTGTAACCGTGGATGGTAAAGAATTTTCCACATCGGGTGAAAAGACGATACTACAATTATTTAACGAGAGTAATTTGGAACATCCTCAAATTTGTCATGTACCAGAAGTAGATCCAATTCAAACTTGTGATACGTGTATTGTAGAAGTAAATGGGAAGTTATTACGTGCTTGTTCAACGAAATTAGAAAACGGTATGCATATCGAAAGACAGTCCCAGCGTGCGAAAGAGGCACAGACTGAGGCAATGGATCGAATATTAGAGAATCATTTATTGTATTGTACCGTTTGTGATAAC
Source organism: Bacillus sp. DE0042 (assembly GCF_007680225.1). Lineage (NCBI taxonomy): Bacteria > Bacillati > Bacillota > Bacilli > Caryophanales > Bacillaceae > Bacillus > Bacillus sp. DE0042. The sequence goes on from NZ_VEJP01000010.1 coordinate 58,526, forward strand.
AATAATGGTAACTGTAAAGTTCATAACACGGTACATATGATGGGAATTGAAGAACAGAAATATCCGTATGAGCCGAAAGTAAGTGCTTGTGAAGTAGATATGTCACATCCGTTTTATCGGTATGATCCAAATCAATGTATTGCTTGTGGACAGTGTGTAGAAGTATGTCAAAACTTACAGGTTAATGAAACTATATCGATAGACTGGAACTTAGATCGTCCACGTGTTATATGGGATCATGGTGTAAGCATAAATGACTCATCTTGTGTAAGTTGTGGGCAGTGTGTAACAGTATGTCCATGTAATGCGTTAATGGAAAAAACAATGCTAGGTGAAGCTGGGTTCATGACTGGATTAAAACCAGATGTGTTAGATCCGATGATTGATTTTGTAAAGGATGTAGAGCCTGGATATAGTAGTATTTTAGCGGTTTCAGAAGTAGAGGCTGCGATGCGTAAGACGAAAGTTAATAAAACAAAAACAGTTTGTACATTTTGTGGTGTCGGTTGTTCCTTTGAAGTATGGACAAAAGATCGTCATATATTAAAAGTACAACCTGTTTCAGATGCACCTGTTAATGGTATTTCCACATGTGTAAAAGGTAAATTTGGATGGGACTTTGTAAATAGTGAAGATCGAATTACGAAGCCATTAATTCGCCAAGGAGATATGTTTGTTGAAGCTTCATGGGAAGAAGCATTAGAAGTTGTTGCTTCTAACATGCAGCATATTAAATCTCAATATGGCAGCGATGCGTTTGGATTCATTTCTTCATCGAAAGTAACGAATGAAGAAAATTACCTTATGCAAAAACTAGCCCGACAAATATATGGAACGAATAATGTGGACAATTGTTCTCGTTATTGTCAATCTCCAGCGACAGACGGTTTATTTAAAACTGTCGGTATGGGCGGGGATGCTGGAACAGTGAAAGATATAGCTGAAGCAGGCCTTGTTATTATCGTTGGTGCGAATCCAACAGAAGGACATCCTGTACTTGCGACGAGAGTAAAACGTGCTCATAAATTACACGAGCAAAAACTGATTGTAGCAGACCTTCGTAAACATGAAATGGCAGAGCGTGCGGATTTATTTATTCATCCGCGCCAAGGTACGGATTACGTATGGCTTGCTGGTATTACGAAATATATTATTGATCAAGATTGGCACGATAAAAAGTTTTTAGCTGAAAATGTGAAGAACTTTGATGAATATAGCAAAATGTTAGAAAAGTATACGCTCGATTATACAGAAGAAATTACGGGGATTTCTAAAGCTCAGTTAAAAGAAATGGCCCGTATGGTATATGAAGCAGATGGTACTTGTATACTTTGGGGAATGGGTGTAACGCAAAATACAGGAGGAAGTACGACATCAGCAGCAATTTCAAATTTACTACTTGTTACGGGTAACTATCGTCGTCCTGGTGCAGGTGCATACCCATTACGAGGACATAATAACGTACAAGGTGCTTGTGATATGGCAACATTACCAAACTGGCTTCCTGGTTATCAAGCAGTATCAGATGATACGCTTCGTGCGAAATTTGAAAAAGCATACGGTACAACTATTCCGAAAGCACCAGGATTAAATAATATTGCAATGTTACTTGCAGCGGAAGAAGGAAAACTACGCGGTATGTATGTCATGGGTGAAGAAATGGCTTTAGTCGATTCAAATGCGAACCATGTGCAACATATTCTATCAAATTTAGACTTCCTCGTTGTTCAAGATATGTTCTTATCAAAAACAGCTCGTTTTGCTGATGTTATTTTACCGGCAGCACCAAGCTTAGAAAAAGAAGGAACGTTTACGAATACAGAGCGCCGTATTCAAAGATTATATGAAGTATTGAAACCGCTTGGTGATTCCAAACCAGACTGGTGGATTTTGCAAAAAGTTGCTCGTGCACTGGGCGGGGATTGGAATTACGAAAGTCCAAGTGAAATTATGGACGAAATCGCATCACTTGCACCGTTATACTCTCAAGCGACGTATGACCGTCTAGAAGGATGGAATAGTTTATGTTGGGGTAGTCATGATGGTAGCGATACACCGCTATTATATGTAGACGGATTTAACTTCCCAGATAAACTTGCTCGTTTATCATTAGATGAATGGGTACCACCGGTTGTAGCGCCAGATGAGTATGATTTACTTTTAAATAATGGTCGTATGCTAGAACATTTCCATGAAGGGAATATGACGAATAAGTCGGCTGGTATTTTATCTAAAGTATCTGAAGTATTCGTTGAAATTTCACCTGAACTCGCTATAGAGCGCAATGTGAAAGATGGTGGTCTTGTAGAATTAGCATCACCATTTGGGAAAATTAAAGTACAAGCGCTTATTACTGATCGTGTAACGGGGAAAGAGCTATATTTACCAATGCATGCAACAGTAAATGAAGAGGCAATCAATATTTTAACTGGGACGGCAACAGACCTTTATACGTGTACACCAGCATATAAACAAACGATGGTGAAAATGCGTGTGTTACGTGAAAAAGGAAATCGTCCGTTACCATCTTCAAACCCGCGAGATAAAAAGCGTAATCCGCAAAATGGTGTTGAAATCGAGCAAAAGTGGCAAAGAAAACAATACGTATCACTTGTGGACTAGGGGGCGGAGAGAATGGCGAAAGAAATTACGTTAATAAAAAAGAAAGTTGTAACAGAGGAAGAGCAGAAACAGCAAGTAGCAGATGAACTTCTAAATGAGCTATCTAATAATCGTGAAGCAGTAGAAGAAACGATGCAGCTTTTAGCACAGTTGCAGAAGGCTGGTATATTAGATGCAGCGATTAGTTTACTTGCTGCGAAGGAAGATGTTTCAAAAATCGCTGTGGAGCAATTAAATCGTGAATCCGTTAAAAATGCACTCAACAATATGATGGGGGCGGGGGAAGCGCTATCCGCAGTTGACCCAGAAGTAACAAAGCAAATCACATCGAGTTTAGTTACTGGATTGCAATTTGCAACAGATGAATTAAATAGTGGGAAAAAAACAAAAGTGATGGATTTCTTTAAAGTGTTAAAAGATCCAGATATCAATAGAGCCATTACATTCGGTTTTAGCTTCTTGAAAGCATTTGGGCAAGGATTAGAGAAAAAATAGAGTAAATGAAAAAGTGATGGGAAGTAGCCATCACTTTTTTCATTGTATGTATAAGAGTGTTCATGTTAAGCGGAATATATTATTATTAAAAAGATGGATTGGAAATGGAAATATGGAATCCATCTCAAATATCGTTTTAGAATGTGGAGGAATATATGCAACACCGTAAAAGACTATCTATACCAGGGGTAATGGGACATTCCTTTCAAACAGTTAGATTTGCTTTTTGGAATGTATTAACCTTTCAACTTGCTTATAAATTATTAGCAGCGATTGTATTTGTTCCGCTATTTGGGATTATTTTTAATAAGTTATTGTATTTTGGTGGTTATGCAAATGCGACGAATGATGAATTATTAGCGTTTTTAAAGACACCATACGGCATTTGGGCAATCGTAATTTTATCATTGTTAGCACTGTTTCTTATCTTTACGGAATTTGCGGTACTTATTATTATTTCGTACTTCGCTCATAAAAGACAAAAGGTGAAATTACGTCCGATTTTATATAAAACTGTAACGTATTTACCTACTCTGTTCACATATTGCTTACCAGGATTTATTTTATATGCTGTCGTATTGTTACCCCTTTTAAATATTGGATATGAAACGGCATTGATTCCGCAAATTCAAATTCCTAACTTTATTACAGGAGAACTGTTTAAGACAACGATGGGACAGGTTGGTTATTACACATTTTTTGCTGTAGTTGCATATTTGAACCTTCGCTGGATTTTTGTTCTACCTATTGTTGTTTTAGAGCAAAAGCCGTTTCGCACAGCAGCACGTAAAAGTGCAACGTTAGTAAAAGAAAGTTTTTTAAAAGTACTATTCTTTTTAGTAGGATTTTTTATTTCAATAGGGATTGTGTACGGTGTATTTTTTGGAATGTATTTATTGTGTCTATGGGGCATGTACGAATTTACAAATCCACAGGGAACATTTGCATTATTAGCGGAATCAACAATGTCTGTATTTTTAACGAGTACATTGTATTTATTTAGTTTTATTGTGACGCCATTTTATATTATGGCAATAACACGATTATATTTACAAAAGGTTCCGGTTGAAGATGTTTTATTAGAAGAAGGATTAGATTATTCGAAAACGAAAGCAGATAAATGTTTCTTCCAAAAACATCGTTGGAAATTTATTGGCGTATATATTGTAGGAATTATTACTGCGGGAATGGTTGTTGCTTTCATTGTGACCTTTATTACAAACACATATAAAGAACCAATTATTATGGCGCATCGTGGTTATATTTCAAAAGGTGTAGAGAATACGAAAGAAGCTGTGCAGGGGGCTATTGATGCGAAAGCAGACTACGCTGAAATTGATGTACTGCAAACGAAAGACGGTGAACTAGCAGTTATACATGATTTGAAGCTAAAACGTCTTGCTAATGCTAATGTTCATGTGTCAGATTTAACGATGGATGAGTTAAGGCAGCTTACTCTTAGTCAAGACGGATTGTCAGGACAAATAAGTACGCTGGATGAAATCATTAAGCTGTCAAAGGACAAAATTAAACTTAATATTGAAGTGAAGCTTCATGGTGGCGAAAAAGATTTCGTAAACAAAGTATTAAAAGCGATTAAAGATAATGAATTTGAGAAGCAATGTGTCATTCAAACGCTACACTATCCGCTTATTAAAGAGTTTAAACGTGCAAATCCAAATATAAAAGTAGGATATATACTGTATGCAAGTAGAGCCAACTTAAAGAATGTGAAAGCTGATTTTTATGTAGCGGAAGAATACATGTTAAATAAGAAATTAGTAAAAGAAGCAAGGAAGTTAAATAAGCCAATTTACGTATGGACGGTAAACGATATGGAAAGTTTAAAGGGATATTATAAGTTAAACGTAGATGGTATCATTACCGATTATCCTGAAGATGCACGTGAAACAATTAAGATGTTAAAAGAACAAGAAGCGGAAGAAAGTGATCTGTTTGATAAAATTAGTGAAACAACAGATGATTTATTTTCCAAGTTATTTATAAGTTATTCAGCTGCTGGCTAAATGCCTGCAGCTGTTTTTTTATGAAAAGAATATATCCCTAAAGTATTGTACAAATTATTAACTGTATATGTATACGGAATCACTCGGGTTTCTTACATTGTTACATTATTGTCGAATAATAAGTGAATGCTGCTTATTTTTAGGGAGTATAATAAAAATAGAGTGATAGATAATGAAATGGAGCGAGGATGCTAATAGAATCAATGTTACATATATTTACACTATTCTAAATATATAAACTTTTAAAAAATGATATGTTAGCGTTTTCATGACTTTTAAGTTATGCTAGAATAAGGACATAAGTTATTAATTATTACAAAAAGAAAAAAGACTTTCTTTTTTCTGTTAATTATAAGGGGGCATTTCATTATGCGTATTGGGGTACCAGCAGAAATTAAAAACAACGAAAACCGTGTGGCAATGACACCAGCAGGTGTTGTACATTTAATTCGTAACAATCACGAGGTATTCATTCAAAAGGGTGCAGGTCTAGGATCTGGTTTCACAGATGCTCAGTATGTTGAAGCAGGAGCGAAAATTGTTGATACGGCTGAAGAAGCTTGGAACATGGAAATGGTTATGAAAGTTAAGGAACCAGTTGAAAGCGAATACAAACACTTCAGCGAAGGTTTAATCTTATTCACATACTTACACTTAGCTCCAGAACCAGAATTAACAAAAGCGTTAATTGAGAAGAAAGTTGTTGCGATTGCATACGAAACAGTACAATTAGAAAACCGTTCTCTACCATTACTTGCACCTATGAGTGAAGTAGCTGGTCGTATGGCTGCACAAATTGGTGCACAATTCCTTGAGAAAAACAAAGGCGGTAAAGGTATCTTACTTGCAGGTGTTCCAGGGGTTAAACGTGGTAAAGTAACAATCATCGGTGGTGGACAAGCTGGTACAAATGCTGCTAAAATTGCAGTTGGACTAGGTGCGGATGTAACAATCATCGACTTAAGTGCAGAACGTCTTCGTCAATTAGATGACATTTTCGGAAACCAAGTAAAAACTTTAATGTCTAATCCTTACAATATTGCAGAAGCTGTAAAAGAGTCTGATCTTGTAATCGGTGCAGTATTAATCCCAGGTGCAAAAGCGCCAAAACTTGTAACAGAAGAAATGATTCAATCAATGGAGCCAGGTTCTGTTGTTGTAGATATCGCGATTGACCAAGGTGGTATTTTCGAAACAACTGACCGTATTACAACTCATGATAACCCAACTTACGAAAAACACGGCGTTGTTCATTATGCAGTTGCAAACATGCCAGGTGCGGTTCCACGTACATCAACTCTTGCATTAACAAACGTAACAGTACCATATGCAGTACAAATTGCTAACAAAGGCTACAAAGAAGCTTGCCTAGGCAACTCTGCATTACTAAAAGGTATTAACACATTAGACGGCTATGTAACATTCGAAGCAGTTGCAGAAGCTCACGGTGTAGAGTACAAAGGTGCTAAAGAATTATTAGAAGCAGAAACAGTATCTTGCTAATAGAAGCATTATACAAAACAAAATCGAACAATATATAAACCAACATGATAAGAGCTAAGAGTGAAGATCTCTTAGCTCTTCTTGGCAAAAGGGGGCATACATCGTGGCCAACCTATTTAAAAAGAAATCCGTTACGCAATTGTTAGGGGAAAGTAAAAGTAAAACTTTAACGAAAACGCTAGGGGCATTCGACCTAACAATGCTAGGGATTGGTGCGATAATCGGTACAGGAGTTCTAGTATTAACAGGATTAGTAGCAGCAAGAGATGCTGGTCCAGCAGTTATTTTTTCATTCATGATAGCAGCGATTGTTTGTGGATTTGCAGCATTATGTTACGCAGAGGTCGCTTCTACACTTCCTGTTTCAGGTAGTGTGTACACATACTCATATGCAACAATTGGTGAGTTTGTAGCTCATTTAATGGGATGGACATTACTATCCGTATATGTTGTAACAACTGCCGCAGTAGCTGGTGGATGGACGGGTTATTTCCATAACTTAGTGAGTGGATTGGGACTTGAAATTCCAAAAGCGTTGTTAACGATTCCAGCGCAAGGTGGTATGGTAAACTTACCAGCAGTTATCGTTACGTTAGTAATAACTTGGTTGTTATCACGAGGTACGAAAGAAAGTAAGCGTGTGAATAACATAATGGTATTAATTAAAATTGGTATTGTTGTTTTATTCATTGCAGTTGGTGTATTCTACGTGAAACCAGAAAACTGGATACCATTTGCACCGTATGGCTTAAGTGGAGTCTTTGCCGGAGGAGCAGCAGTATTCTTCGCTTTCTTAGGATTTGATGCATTAGCAACTTCTGCTGAAGAAGTGAAAAATCCGCAACGTGATCTACCGATTGGTATTATTGCTTCATTAGTCATTTGTACAATCATTTATGTTGTAGTTTGTCTCGTTATGACAGGTATGGTTTCTTACAAGGAATTAGATGTACCTGAAGCTATGGCTTATGTACTTGAAGTTGTAGGACAAGATAAAGTGGCTGGTGTAATTGCTATTGGAGCTGTAATTGGTATTATGGCTGTAATTTTCGCGTACATCTATGCTACGACACGCGTATTCTTCGCTATGAGTCGTGACGGTTTATTACCAAAATCTTTCGCGAAAATTAACAAGAAGACTGAAGCGCCAACATTTTCAGTTTGGTTAACAGGAATTGGTAGTGCTTTAATTGCTGGATTTATCGATTTAAAAGAATTGTCAAATTTAGCGAATATTGGAGCGTTATTAACATTCGCCATGGTTGGTGTAACTGTTATCATTCTTCGTAAAACGCATCCGAAATTACAACGTGGATTTATGGTACCACTTGTACCAATCTTGCCGATTATTTCAGTTGCATGTTGTCTATTCTTAATGGTAAACCTACCATTAAAAACATGGATATACTTCGGTGTTTGGTTAGCAATCGGAGTAGTTGTATACTTTGTTTATTCGAAAAAACATAGTCATTTAAAAGACGATGGAAGTTCGCAGGATAATTTAGAACAAGCTAATTAACAGCTAATTAAAAGGGATATAAGTATAGTAAGCCTTGTGCGTCTAGGGAACGCGCAAGGCTTTTTTCTTTTGTGTAAAATGTACATCCTTTTTTGTATGAGAATGTAATGGATGCAGAAAATATGTATACGTCTTATGAAAATGTGAACAAAATGTTCGAAAAAATATATGAGATTTCATTGACACATATGAATAGACGCTCATATAATAAGAGTATAAGATATATGAATGATTGTTCATATGTTCAAATGAAGAGGTGAGCTATAATGGCTGGAAATAAAGTAGAAACACCACAAGAGACATGTTCTCAAACGATAATTCATGAAGAAGTTGTTGATCAAGTAAAACAAACAATTCCAACTGATGAAAGTTTAAGTAAAGTAGCAGAATTATTTAAAGTATTAGGCGATCGTACACGTACGAGAATATTACATGCATTATTTGAAGCTGAAATGTGTGTTTGTGATTTAGCGTATTTATTAGGAATGACACAATCATCTATTTCACATCAGCTTCGTGTGTTAAAGCAAGCGAAACTTGTAAAGAATCGTAAAGAAGGAAAGGTCGTTTATTATTCGTTAGCTGACCAGCACGTAATTCATATCTTCGAGCAAGCGTTTGAACACGTAAACGAGGAAGAATAAAAAAGAACGCGAGGAGGGAGAACGATGGCTGAGGCATTAGTGAAAAAGAAACTGATGTTAGAAGGTTTAGATTGTGCGAACTGCGCAATGAAAATTGAAAAAGGTGTTGGAAATATAGAAGGAGTAAATTCTTGCTCTGTAAATTTTGCGACCAAAACAATGGTTTTAGAAACAGCACAAAATAAAGAAAGCGAAGTTGTTACAGAAGCAAAACAACTCGTTACAAAATTAGAACCGCATATTAAAGTACAAGAAGAACAAAAAAATAAAGTTGCAAAAGAAGTATTTATATTAGAAGGTTTAGATTGCGCGAACTGTGCGATGAAGATTGAAAATAAAGTGAAGGAAATGCCGGCTATTTCAGCAGCAACTGTTGATTTCGTATCAAAGAAATTAAGAGTTGAAGTAGCGAATAAAAGAGAATTAGAAGCGACTGTAGCAAATATAACAAATGTCGTACAAAAGTTAGAACCAGATGTGAAAGTTGTTCGTGAAGAAAAAGGTGGTCATGACCACGGACATAGTCACGACCATGGTGAAGCAAATGTGAAAAAGATGGTAGGACGATTAGTGGTCGGCGGAATTTTGACAGCAATTGCCGCATTAGCTGGTTTACCACAAATGATAACAATTCCGTTATTCGTCCTTGCGTATTTATTAATAGGCGGAGATATCGTTTGGAGAGCGGTAAGAAACATAACTCGCGGCCAAGTGTTCGATGAGAACTTCTTAATGGCAATTGCAACACTAGGAGCTTTTGCGATTCAACAATATTCAGAAGCTGTTGCGGTAATGCTATTCTATCAAGTAGGGGAACTATTCCAAAGTATTGCGGTCAATCGCTCCCGAAAGTCAATTACTTCATTAATGGATATCCGTCCTGATTATGCGAATGTGAAGGTTGGAAATGAAACGAAACAAGTATCACCAGAAGATGTACAAATCGGCGATTATATTATCGTGAAGCCTGGTGAGAAAGTACCATTAGACGGAAAAGTAGTTGAAGGAACATCAATGGTAGATACTTCAGCATTGACTGGTGAATCTGTACCACGTGAAGTCGAAGTTGGAAATGATGTATTAAGTGGTTTTGTGAACCAAAATGGTGTATTAACAATTGAAGTGACAAAAGAATTTGGTGAATCAACTGTATCAAAAATTTTAGATTTAGTTCAAAATGCAAGCAGTAAAAAAGCGCCAACAGAAAACTTTATTACGAAGTTCGCGCGTTACTATACTCCAGTTGTAGTTATTACAGCAGCGATCATGGCATTTATTCCACCACTTATTTTAGAAGGAGCTACATTCTCAGAATGGATTTATAGAGCTTTAGTGTTCTTAGTAATCTCTTGTCCATGTGCGTTAGTTGTATCTATTCCTCTTGGATTCTTTGGAGGAATTGGTGGTGCATCTAAAAGTGGTGTGTTAATAAAAGGAAGTAACTATTTAGAAGCTTTAAATGATGTGAAATATATTGTTTTTGATAAAACAGGAACATTAACAAAAGGTGTCTTCAAAGTTACAAAAATGGAACCAAGCGAAGGTATTACAAATGAAGAATTATTAGAGTATGCAGCATTTGCTGAAGTGTATTCTAATCATCCAATTGCACAATCTATTCGAAAGGCATATGGAAAATCAATTGATGAAAAAATAATCGATGAGTATAACGAAATTTCTGGTCATGGTACAGTCGTAAAAGTACAAGGAAAAGAAATTTTTGCAGGTAATGCTAAATTAATGAGAAAAGAAAAAATTACATTTAAGCAACCAGAAACGGTAGGTACATTAGTTCACGTTGCTTTAGATGGGGAATATGCAGGTTATATCGTTATCTCTGATGAGGTAAAAGAAGATTCAAAACAAGCAATTCAAAAACTAAAAGAACTAGGTATTAAGAAGACAGTCATGTTAACGGGTGATGCAAAATCAGTTGGTGAGGCTGTTGGTAAAGAATTAGGTTTAGATGAAGTTCACGCAGAACTATTACCGCAACAAAAAGTCGAAGAGATTGAAAAAATTGATGCGGCGAAGAATGGAAAAGAAAAAGTTGCTTTCGTTGGTGATGGTATTAATGACACACCGGTATTAGCAAGAGCAGATGTTGGTATTGCGATGGGTGGTTTAGGATCAGATGCAGCGATTGAGGCGGCAGACATTGTTATTATGACTGATGAGCCTTCAAAAATTGCAACAGCCTTAAATATTGCAAAACGCACACGACGCATTGTATGGCAGAATATCATCTTTGCATTAGGGGTAAAAGGATTAGTTTTATTACTTGGTGCTTTTGGTATTGCAACAATGTGGGAAGCTGTCTTCTCAGATGTTGGTGTGACACTACTTGCAGTGTTAAATGCAATGCGTGTACTACGAGTGAAAGATTTATAAAAAAGAGGACGCAACCTGCGTCCTCTTTTTTAGGTTATTTTGTTGAAATTGACTCAATAAAATAATAACAAATATTATTTTATTAATAAATAACGTAATATTAAAATTTACAAATAAAAAATATTTGTCGTACTATTTTAATATATTTTCCACGAAGATACATATCGTATTGAAAAAACAGAGAAGGAAAAGCTTCTCTGTTTTACTTTTGTATATTTTTTTCAACTTGTTCTCGAACAGTTTGAATGTAATTCATTTTATGATCCCAACATTCTTGACTTAAATCGACAGGGTACTCTTCGGGATTTAAAGTTCGCATATATTCTTCCCAAAATAGTGCGAGACTCTGTTCGTTATATTTTTGAATATCTAATATACCTGGTAGTTCATATGTTCTTTCGCCGTTAACGAAAATGTCTTTATGCAGTTCGCGTGCTTCAAAGTTTGTTACAAATTTACTTATATACGTGTGAACAGGATGAAACATTTTTAAACGTTCTTCTTTTCCTGGTTCTTCAGAATCTAATGCAATATAATCGCCTTCTGCATGATCGTTAACTCGATTGATAATGCGATAAATTCGTTTCAGTCCTGGAGTGGTAATTTTTTCAGGGTTAGATGAAATTTTAATTGTATCATTTAACTTTCCATCAGTATCTTCAATCGCAACTAGTTTATAAACGGCCCCTAACGCTGGTTGTTCAAAGGACGTAATTAATTTTGTTCCAACGCCCCATACATCAATTTTTGCGCCTTGAGATTTCAAATGCATAATTGTGTATTCATCTAAATCGCTAGAAGCAATAATTTTTGTATGTGTAAACCCAGCTTCATCTAGTAGTTTTCTTGCCTTTTTAGATAAATAAGCCATATCACCACTATCAAGGCGAATGCCGTAAAAATCGATACGATCTTCAAACTCTTTCGCGACGCGAATTGCATTTGGAACACCTGATTTTAAAGTGTCGTATGTATCAACAAGAAAGACACATTTTTTATGAGTTTCAGCGTATTTCTTAAACGCGACATATTCATCACGATAAGCTTGAACGAAAGAGTGAGCGTGTGTGCCGGCTACAGGTATTCCGAAGCGTTTTCCAGCACGAACGTTACTCGTAGACGAAAACCCACCAATAAAGGCAGCACGTGTGCCCCAAAGAGCTGCATCAAACTCGTGGGCACGTCTTGTACCAAATTCTAAAAGATCATCATTATTTGCAGCATGCTTCATACGAGCAGCTTTTGTTGCAATTAATGTTTGGTAATTCACAATGTTTAACAGGGCAGTTTCAATAATTTGTGCTTCACCGAGCGGTGCATCAACACGTAATAAAGGCTCGTTATTAAAAACAACCTCACCTTCTTGCATACTTCGAACGGTCCCAGTGAATTTCATATTTTGTAAATACTGAAGGAATTCTTCTTCAAATTGTAATTCTGCTAAATAAGCGATATCGCTTTCGGTAAAGCTGAAGTTTTCTATGTACTCTACAATCTTTTCAAGGCCGGCAAAAACAGCATAACCGTTCTCGAATGGAAGTTTTCGAAAGTATAAATCAAACACCGAGCGGCGATTATGAATACCATCTTTCCAATATGTATAAGCCATATTAATTTGATATAAATCTGTATGTAAGGCATAGCTATCGTCTTTATAATAAGTCATCGCGAAAACACCTCCATAATTTGGTTATAGTATACCAATTTTTCACCGCTCGTAGCAAAGAATGGATATGAAAGTGGAGTCAAGAGGGAAAAAAATGAAATAATGCATATTTTTTAGAAAATTAACATTTATCAATTTATATTTCTCAAGATTTTATGTATTATTAGAGTAATGGGGGTAATGAGAATGGAGGAGGACAATGCAACAAACATTAGAAAAAATAGGCAAACAAGTCTTTTATAAACGGCTACAGCAAAAAATGACACAAGAAGAATTATGTCAGGGCATTTGTTCTGTCTCATACTTAAGTAAAATCGAAAATGGAAAGATCGAGGCATCAGAAGAAATTCTACAATTGCTCTGCACAAGGTTAGAGATTGCCGTGACGGATTTGAGAGATGTAGAAGAAGATGTGAAGGGGAAGCTAGAGGATTGGCATAAAGCTATCGTTCATTTAGAAAGAGAACGAATTGAGCAAATATATGTTGATTTACAAGAACAAATGGAGCAAGTAACGGATTTTGAAATTATGAATTATTATGAGCTACTATATGTACGTTATCTTATGATTAAGCGTGATATTGGCAACGGAGTGGAAAGATTAAATAAATTAAAAAAAGGGTATAAAAAATTATCTCAGTTCCAAAAAATGTTATTCACATATAATGTTTCATTACTAAATTGTTTACAAAACAAATGGAAGATAGGATTAGAGAGTTTAATTGAAACAGAAAAAATGGCGAAAGAGCTAAATTATCATGAGAATGGTATTTACTATAATTTAGCATTGGCATATAGTCACTTAGAAAATCCCTATAAAGCTATGCATTTCGCTAACATTGCAATCGAGGGATTCCGTAGTGAATATAAATTCCGTAATGTGATAAACTGTCAATTTATTATAGCGATTTGTTTTGTAAGGCAAGGGCAGTACAAAGAGGCTTTGGATATGTACAATAGCATTTTACGTGAAGCGAGTTCGTTTTCTGAAAATGAGGTAATTATGAGTATCGCTTTAAGTAATATTGCCGAGGTCTATGGTAACCAAAAACAATATGAAAAGGCTAAAGAATTTTATTTAAAAAGTTTGCAATATCATCAACATGAAGATGATAATTACTTAGATACTTTATATCATACGGCATTACAGTGTATTCATTTAAAACAAATGGATGAAGCGAACCAGTGGATAGAAAAAGGTATCTCTATTGCTCAGCGACACGAAAAGTATAAAAGGGTATTATATTTACTAATTATTCTACAATATAAATATTTCCGCACATCGGATGAATATAAGAAATTTCTAGAATTAGAGGCTATACCATTTTTTAAAAGTGAAGGTAATTTAGTGTATTTAAAGCAAGTATATTTAGAAATTGCGAATTATTTCGAAGGGATCCGTAATTTCGAAGAGAGTAGTCGTTATTATAAAGAAACTATTTCGCTATTGGAAAAAGGAGAGGAGAAATAATATGAAAAAAGTGATGTTTTTAGGACTTGTTGTTGGAGTTGTATTTTTGACGCAGTTTATTGAACAGTATTCGTCAAGACCGGATGTTTTAACGCAAGGAACACAAATAGTTGAAACAATTGAATCGTAATAAAAACCCCTTTCCAATCGGAAAGGGGTTTTTCAATATTTGTTCCCCAAAATTCTACAAAACTTGAGAAAATAATTATTTGAATTTTTAGTATATTAATAGTGGAAACATAGTGCTACGATAAAACTACTCTTTTTCAAAAAAAATTTTTATTAGGGGGAAGGTTCATGAAAAAGAAAAGTTTAGCGTTAGTGTTAGCGACAGGAATGGCAGTTACAACGTTTGGAGGGACAGGCTCTGCGTTTGCAGATTCTAAAAATGTGCTCTCTACGAAGAAGTACAATGAGACAGTACAGTCACCGGAGTTTATTTCTGGTGATCTAACTGGAGCGACTGGTAAGAAAGCGGAATCTGTTGTGTTTGATTACTTAAACGCAGCAAAAGGTGATTATAAGTTAGGGGAAAAGAGTGCGCAAGATTCTTTCAAAGTAAAACAAGTGAAAAAAGATGCTGTAACTGATTCAACAGTAGTACGTATGCAACAAGTATACGAAGGAGTACCTGTATGGGGATCTACTCAAGTAGCTCACGTAAGTAAAGATGGTTCTTTAAAAGTATTGTCTGGAACAGTTGCGCCTGATTTAGACAAAAAGGAAAAGCTGAAAAATAAAAATAAGATTGAAGGCGCAAAAGCAATTGAAATCGCGCAGCAAGATTTAGGTGTAACACCGAAATATGAGGTAGAACCAAAAGCGGACTTATATGTATATCAAAATGGTGAAGAAACAACATATGCATACGTTGTAAATCTAAACTTCTTAGATCCAAGTCCAGGAAACTACTACTATTTCATTGAAGCAGACAGCGGTAAAGTATTAAATAAGTTTAATACAATCGATCATGTGACGAATGATGATAAGTCACCAGTTAAACAAGAGGCTCCTAAGCAAGATGCAAAAGCAGTTGTAAAGCCTGTAACAGGAACAAATAAAGTAGGAACTGGTAAAGGGGTATTAGGAGATACGAAATCGCTTAATACAACGTTATCTGGATCATCTTACTACTTACAGGATAATACACGCGGGGCAACGATTTTCACATATGATGCGAAAAATCGTTCAACATTACCAGGAACATTATGGGCAGATGCAGATAATGTTTTCAATGCAGCGTATGATGCAGCGGCAGTAGATGCTCATTACTATGCAGGTAAAACATATGATTACTATAAAGCTACATTTAATAGAAATTCTATTAATGATGCAGGAGCGCCGTTAAAATCAACAGTTCATTACGGAAGCAATTATAATAATGCATTCTGGAATGGCTCACAAATGGTATACGGAGATGGTGATGGTGTAACATTTACTTCATTATCTGGTGGAATTGATGTAATTGGTCACGAATTAACGCATGCTGTTACGGAAAACAGCTCTGATTTAATTTATCAAAATGAATCAGGAGCGCTAAATGAAGCAATTTCTGATATTTTTGGTACTTTAGTAGAATTCTATGATAACCGAAATCCAGATTGGGAGATTGGTGAAGATATTTATACGCCTGGTAAAGCGGGAGATGCGCTTCGTTCTATGAGTGATCCGGCGAAATATGGTGACCCAGACCATTATTCTAAGCGTTACACTGGTTCAAGTGATAACGGTGGAGTTCATACGAACAGTGGTATCATTAACAAACAAGCTTATTTATTAGCAAATGGCGGTACACATTCTGGTGTAACTGTAACTGGTATTGGTAAAGATAAGTTAGGTGCAATTTATTACCGTGCAAACACACAATATTTCACGCAATCTACTACATTTAGCCAAGCTCGTGCTGGTGCAGTACAAGCTGCAGCTGATTTATATGGTGCGACTTCTGCGGAAGTAGCAGCAGTGAAGCAATCATTTAGTGCTGTTGGTGTAAACTAAGGGTTTAAGAGAGTATTATTAATAAAATACTTCAAAAATAAAGAAGGAGCCTCTGCTCCTTCTTTATTTTTTTCTCCATTTTTTCCACAAATAAAACAATCCAACACCCCCCGCGATTGTTATAATCCACTTCGCTTCATTCGTTCCATTCATGACATGATAGGCAGAATATACTTCGATTAACAAAGCCGGTATTTTACCTATTGTGCTGGCAATACTGAAAGAGAGTAATGACATTCTTCCTAGAGCGGCAAACAAAGTAACGATACTTGATGGGATGAAAGGTATGAATCGAAACGATAGAACGAGTAGAAAGGCTTCTCTACCTTCTACATAAAGTAGGCGTTCTACCTTTGGATACTTATTTACTTTGTTGTGAGTGAATTTCTGAAGGCCTATACGATAAATATAAAACGAGATAATAGCCCCTAATGCCTCACCTGCGATCGAAATAATGGTCCCGTTTGTTACACCAAAGAGCTGTATGTTAATGGCGGTCAAAAAAATACTAGGGATAAAACCTAAAAGACTGATGATGATGTTAATTAAGATACTAAGTGGAATTGCGATTGAATAATAGTCTGTTAAGAAGTTTTGAATTGTTTCAGCCATTGTTTAAAATCCTTTATCTTTTTTTTGCATTACACCATATTTCCATTGTGTAGGCAAGTGCAAATTTACATAATGTAGGAAACTGTTGATAAAACAGCGTTTGTATACCTTGTATAGGTATTGGGTATACAAAATTAGGGGTATATTTTTTGGTTTTAAAAAAACCGAACAAATCCTGTATTTACAGTGTTTTTTCGGTTTTTTAAGTGGTGTTTTAAGTCGGGAAATAATCGTAAAAATATAGGGGTATATTTCGGAGAGGGTCCAAAATAGTAGTTTGATGAAATTAGGGTGGTAATATGGCAAAATTGATGAGGAATTTTAAAAATGTATATGTTTTTTCGTTGTGAAATTGACTTTTAGTGAAGTTACGATAATAATCATGGAAGAGGTGATATGATGAAACGAATAAGTAGTCTTCTCTTGAGTAGTTTATTGGCATTAATGCTGATCTTAAGTGGATGTGCAGGAAAAGAACAAAAAACAGAGAAACAAACAGGGAATCAATCGACATCAGTAGAAAAAATTAGTGATAATATTTTAGATGAAATGGAAGGGCCACCTAAAAATGGTCATACGATTGAAAGACATGTAGGAAAATCAGAAGAGGATTTGAAGAATCGCTTGAAGACAGATAAAGTATCAGCGGCAAGTACATACTATGATAAGGAAACAGCGACGAAAGCTGTAAAAGATAGTTTGAAGCAGCATGATAAGGAAATTCAAGATTGGTTAAAAAATTCTAAAGAGGCTCGTCTCGTATTAAATACAACTCATTCATTCCCAGTTGGAAAAACGGTAATAAAGAAAAATATGAATGTAAAAGACAAGTTAGTAAAAACTGTTACTGTTTTGGCGAGAGATAAGTCAGGAGATTTAGGATATAAGATCATTACTTCTTATCCATCTGATAAATAAGAAGGGGGAGTAAATATGTATACGACATTACAATATTTTCTCAAATCGTATTGTACGTTAAGTATCCATGAGGATGAAATAGTAGGCGTGATGGAAGAGTTTATAGAGCAAGAAGATGAAGAAATTGTTTTGAAATTACGCGATGAATTATTATATATGAAGAAAAAAAACGCTTGGGAAGAGGCGTGCGTATTAGCTGCGAAGCAAGGAAATCGCATGTGGTCTTTAGAAGAAACGAAAGACCATCTTGAAGCTTTTTTACTATTATTGCAAAAGAAAAAGGCGTGAATAGATCACGCCTTTTTTGTTTGCCAATTTGATGGTGTCTCATTGTGTTGGCGCACTTTTATATACGCTTTTTGAAATTTGTCCATTTGATACTACTTCACCGTTTTGTGTTACTTTTTTATACGTAACCGCTGTTATTTTATCACCAGTTCTACTAACTACTTGAGAAGAAACTTCAACATCTTTACCAGTATTTGTACCAAAAATGCGAGTAGTAATACTACCGCCATTTGAAAATGCTTGAATATAAATATGATTGCCTGTATTGTTTTTAAATTTTAAATCCGGACCATAATCTGCCACTGCTGCATCTTGCCCAAGTGGTAAATAATTTACGGGCATAGAATGATTGCTTCGAGAAACAATTCCTAAATCTGCTCTTAAAGCTGCGCTATATAAAGTGCTACTAACTTGGCAAACGCCTCCGCCTGCACTTTGTATAACTTTACCTTGTGAAAATACTGCTGCGGATTTATAACCATGGGCAGCATCTGTTACGCCGACACGGCCATTAAAACTAAACGTTTCATCAGGTGCGACGATAACTCCGCTTAAAGTATTAGCTGACTTATTTACGTTATAGGACTGGTTTCCATTCCGACCAGCCATTGGAGTTGAATATTCAGCAATTACTTCTTTAATCCCCATTTTCTGTATATCTTCTGTAGAACGCTCAGGTTTTAAGAGTGTAACTGGTAATGTAACGTCCGATGAGCCAGAAGTAATGGCCTGCTGCGTTAAATCAGTTAATTTTCCTTTATCAATTTTTTCTCCATTTTGACTTTGGCTAATATTTACTGTAGAGCCTTCAACACTTAATTCTGCATTAACAGGATTTTTTAATGTGTCATTATATTTATCCTTCATAAAGCTTTCATAAGCAGTTGTATTTAATTGAGCTGTTAATTTATAGTCACGTTTTAATTCACCGTTTTCGGCCTGCTTCCGCATTTGGTAACGATTCATTGCGTTTCCTTCTTGTTCTTTAAAGATTTTGTCGATAATATCTTTTTCTTTATAATTTATACCTAAATCTTTCCATGTGTAAGTTTGTTTATCATTTTGGAATATGTAGGTAAGAGATTTTTGATCTAATTCAGTTACCTTTTGATTAATAATTGCTTGAATATCTTTTTTATTTTTTCCATCGAGAGAAATACCTTCAAATGTAGTATTTGGTAATGCAGTAGTATCTAATTGATTATTTAGTTTGGATACATATTGATATCCACCAACACCGCCTACACAAAGTAATATGCCTCCAGTAATTGCAGAACCGATCAGTATTTTACTTAGCTTCATTTATTTCCCCCCAGAAATTTTTGTATAAATATATGTATTACATTTTTTGTATAAAAATGATGAAAATAACATTATGTATGTACTAGTATACTATTATTTCCACTATGTGTGTAATGTTTTTATAAAAAATGTTACACTGTTGTAATAATTGTCTCTTTTTGTCACAATATGTACGAGAAATATGTTGAAAATTATAATAAAAAGGCTGTCTAGAAAGATCTAGCAGCCTTTTTATTATAATTTTTTATGTTCATTTTTATTCGTAACACCGAGATGTTCTTGTAGTGTTGTCGAAATATTATTGACGCTTGTTTCATTTGGAACGTAATAATAAATACCACCTATATATTTATCAGTACCTTCTACTTGCATTTTGTCCATTTTTAAATTGGAATCCATTGAATTTTTGGCAATTGTCATCATATCATCAAAAGTTAAATTTGTTTTTAAGTCTTTATCGACGGCGTCTAATAGGCCACCGATTTTATTAATAGAATTAAGAGAAAGTGCTTTTGCAGCAATAGCTTCTAAAACAAGCTGTTGTCGTTGACCGCGCATATAATCACTGTCGATATGACGAGTTCTAGCTAGCGCTAATGCCTCTTCTCCATTTAAATGTTGACGTCCTTTTTTCAGATGAATAGCATCTGCTTCGTCTTTACTATTTTGTTCTGTAAACTCAACCGGAACATCGACAGTAATACCACCAAGAGAATCGACAATTTTGATAAATGATTTAAAGTTGAATTTTACATAGTAATCAACTGGAACATCTAAAAATTTCTCCACTGTATCAATTGTGCTATCCACACCACCGAATACGTGCGCATGTGTAATTTTATCGTATTTATCACGTGATTTAATGTAGACACGTGAGTCACGTGGAATACTGACAAGTTTAACAGATTTATCGTTTTTATTAATTGTTGCAAGTAATAGCGCATCCGTACGAGTTGCTTTTCCATAACTCTTGTCCCTAATATCACTTTCATCAACACCCATAATAAGTACGGAAATGTTGTCAGTCATAGGTTTCACAGCTTTTTCACGTTTGCTGGATTTATCCCCGCGGCCCAGTTCAGAATAGGCATTACTTAATACAGACTTTGCTTTACTGTATATATGGAAGGAGTAACCTCCTGCTCCAAGTGCTATAATCAGTAATGGAATAAGAAGGAACCAGAGTAGGCGTTTTTTCTTTGAGTGTCCTTTTTTGGCTCGGGTGTCTTTGTTCATATCGGATTTCATCATTTTTCTCCTTTAAAACTATCAAAGTGTATACATCTAGAAGCGCATTCAAACACATAAAAAATATTGTACGCTAAATAAAAGCGATTGTACATGTATAAAAAATAGATGTCTTGATTATTTATAAGACATCTATTCGTTATTGTATACAAAAGATAGGGATAAGAAAATGATAAAATTTTACCTAATTACAACATAATGCTTACGATAATTGCAGATAAAATGCTAACGAGGGTAGCTCCATATAGTAATTTAAGGCCAAATCTGGCAACGACGTTTCCTTGTTCTTCGTTTAACCCTTTTACTGCACCTGAAATAATGCCGATAGAAGAAAAGTTGGCAAAAGAAACGAGAAAAACAGAAATGATCCCCACTGTACGGGGAGAAAGGCTATTAGAAATTTTACTAAGGTCCATCATTGCTACAAATTCATTCGTTACAAGCTTTGTTGCCATAATGCTACCAGCTGTGACAATTTCAGAACTTGGTACACCGATAAGGAATGCAACAGGCGCAAATACGTAGCCGATTAATTGCTGGAAAGTAATGCCGAATATAATGAGGAATAGGTCATTAATGCAGCTAATTAATGCGACGAATCCGATGAGCATAGCGCCGACAACGATGGCTACGCGAAAGCCATCTAGAATGTATTCTCCAAGCATTTCAAAAAAGCTTTGCTTTTCGCCTTTAATTTCTAAAATATCTTCGTCATCTTTAACGTCGTAAGGATTGATGATGAGTACGATAATAAAACCACTAAATAAATTGAGAACGAGTGCGGTTACTACATATTTAGGCTCGATCATTGTCATATAGGCACCTACGATAGACATAGATACGGTTGACATGGCAGAAGCACAAAGTGTATAAAGACGGTGTTTTGGAATTTGAGCTAATTGCTTTTTAACTGTAATAAAAACTTCTGATTGGCCGACAATGGCAGAGGCGATAGCGTTGTAAGATTCTAATTTCCCAAGACCATTTATTTTGCTAAGGAAGTAACCGATCCAATGAATAAAAAATGGTAGTATTTTGAAATGTTGTAGTATACCAATTAAGACGGAAATGAAGACAATTGGTAATAATACAGTAAGGAAAAATGACATTTCACCTTTATTGGCAAGACCGCCAAATACAAAGTTTATACCATCAGCAGCATACTCGAGTAGCTTTGTAAACAGACTGGAAATGACCCGAATAAGTATGAGGCCGATTTCTGTATTTAATAATAAATAGGTTAAAATCAACTGTATAATAAGCATGATGAAAATTGGTTTAAATTTAATATGTTTCTTATTGTTGCTAGCAATATAAGCAAGGAAGAGAACAACGATAAGTCCCACGAAAAAAGTAATAAATTTCATAGTAAGCCCCCTAAAAGAGATATTCTGCTATATATGTTTTTCATTTCAAGGGAGAATATGCATCTTTGGTAAAGAAAGGAATAGAGAGAGCATGAATATATGTAGAGTGCACCACGTTGCAATTATTTGTTCGAATTATGAACTGTCAAAGGATTTTTATACTCGGATATTAGGTTTTAAAGCGATAAATGAAGTATATAGAAAAGAACGAGATTCTTATAAGTTAGATTTATGTGTAGGGGAAGAGTATCAAATTGAATTATTTTCATTTCCTAGTCCACCTGAGCGCCCAAGTTTTCCAGAAGCAGCTGGACTTAGACATTTAGCATTTGCTGTTACAAATATAGAAGAAGCTGTAAACCATTTAAAACAATGCGGTGTGGAGACTGAAGCGATACGTATGGATGAAATTACGGATAAAAAATTTGTCTTTTTCCAAGATCCTGATGGCTTGCCTTTAGAGTTGTATGAGGCTTGAAATTGGTGAATTTTATATAGGGTTGCTTTCAAATAAATGAAGAAACTAAAGTGAAACTTCTTTTTTAAAGGAGGTGTAACTTTAGCTAAGAAAGCTAAAGGACATATGTGGATATTTTAAAATTACTGATGGTAGCCATCCTTATTGCGTTAACAGCATTTTTTGTAGCTGTTGAGTTTGCAATTATTAAGGTACGTAGCAGTCGTATTGATCAACTCGTTAGTGAGAAACGACGAGGAGCATTGGCAGCTAAAAAAGTAACTTCGAATTTAGATGAGTATTTATCAGCATGTCAGTTAGGTATTACAATTACTGCTTTAGGGCTTGGGTGGTTAGGAGAGCCTACTATAAAACATATACTCGAGCCGTTGTTTTTAAAACTACACCTATCTCCTGCAATTGCAAGTACAGTTTCATTTATTATTGCCTTTGCAGCTATCACGTTTTTACATGTTGTCATTGGTGAACTTGCTCCGAAGACGCTCGCTATACAAAGGGCAGAGCAAGTTAGCTTATTATTATCGAAGCCAATTATTTACTTTTACCGAGTAATGTATCCGTTTATTTGGGCGTTAAATGGTTCTGCAAGGCTTGTGACAGGGTTATTCGGATTACATCCGGCTTCTGAACATGAAGTTGCTCATTCGGAGGAAGAATTACGATTAATCTTATCCGAGAGTTATGAGAGCGGAGAGATTAATCAAAGGGAATTTAAATATGTAAATAATATTTTTGAATTCGATAATAGAGTCGCAAAGGAAATTATGGTACCTCGTACGGAAGTTGTAGGTTTATATGAGGACGAACCATTTGAAACACATATTAAAATAATCGCACAAGAAAAGTACACGAGATATCCCGTATTTGGTGAAGATAAAGATGAGATTATTGGGATGGTTAATGTAAAGGATTTATTTATTCGTTATATGGATGGTAATCGAGACGAGGAGTGCTCGATTACGCCATATACAAGACCAGTTATTGAAGTGTTAGAAAATATTCCTATTCATGATTTGCTATTACAAATGCAAAGAAAACGAATTCCATTAGCTGTATTATATGATGAATATGGTGGTACAGCGGGGATCGTTACACTAGAAGATATTTTAGAAGAAATTGTTGGAGAAATCCGAGATGAATACGATGAAGATGAACACCCGCCTATAGAGCATATAAGTGAAGGGTGTAAAATCGTAGAGGGAAAAGTGCTTATTAGTGAAGTAAATGATTTATTTGGTATACACTTAATCGCTGATGATGTAGATACAATTGGTGGCTGGATTATGGTACAAAAGCAAATCGTTGCTGAAGGAGATAGTATTGAAGAACACGGCTTTTCTTTTAAAGTTCTTGAAAAGGATATGCATCAAATTAAACGAGTGGAAATAAAGAAGGTAGAAGAATGATTTTCTATAAATTTTTATAAAAGATATATATAGAAAAATAAATGTTTGCGCTTTCAAAAAAGGTGCTATATAGTGAAGGTGGATACTGAAAAATTCTTCTAAATGATACTCGTGTTTTTAGAGGCGAATTTTTTAGATAAGGATTTAGAATGAAAAGTATAGGTGATGAAAATGATAGCAACGAAGGATATACGTATAGAGAAAGATTTTTTAGGTGAAAAGGAAGTACCGAGTGTAGCTTATTATGGGGTACAAACATTACGTGCTGTAGAAAACTTCCCGATTACAGGATATCGCATTCATCCGTCACTCATTACGGCAATGGCAATTGTGAAAAAAGCGGCGGCACTTGCAAATATGGATACTGGTTACTTAGCTAAAGACATTGGATATGAAATTGCAGAAGCAGCGCAAGAAATTGTTGATGGAAAATTCCATGATCAATTTATCGTGGACCCAATCCAAGGCGGTGCTGGAACTTCTATTAATATGAATACAAATGAAGTAATCGCTAATCGAGCTTTAGAACGTATGGGATATGAAAAAGGCGAGTATGTGAAAATTAGCCCAAACACGCATGTGAACATGGCTCAATCAACGAATGATGCGTTTCCAACGGGAATTCATATTGCAGCTCTTATGATGTTAGAAGAACTTCTTATTACAATGGAAGAACTTCATGCTGCTTTCCGTGAAAAAGCAAAAGAGTTCGATCACGTCATTAAAATGGGGCGTACACATTTACAAGATGCTGTTCCGATTCGTCTTGGACAAGAATTTGAAGCGTATAGCCGAGTGCTTGAGCGTGATATAAAAAGAATTAAACAGTCTCGCCAACATTTATATGAAGTGAACATGGGGGCGACAGCTGTTGGTACGGGATTAAATGCAAACCCTACGTACATTGAACAAGTGGTTAAACACTTGCGAATATTTAGCGGCTTCCCACTTGTTGGTGCAGAGCATTTAGTTGATGCAACGCAAAACACAGATGCATACACAGAAGTATCTGCGGCATTAAAAGTATGTATGATGAATATGTCTAAAATTGCGAATGACCTTCGTATTATGGCATCTGGTCCACGTGTTGGATTGGCAGAAATTCAATTACCAGCTCGTCAACCAGGTTCATCTATTATGCCAGGTAAAGTAAATCCTGTTATGGCAGAAGTAATTAATCAAGTTGCTTTCCAAGTAATTGGTAATGATCATACAATTTGCTTAGCATCAGAAGCAGGCCAATTAGAGTTAAACGTAATGGAGCCTGTACTCGTATTTAATTTAATTCAGTCTATCAGTATTATGAATAACGGATTCCGTGTATTCCGTGAATATTGTATTAAAGGAATTACAGCAAATGAAGAATTGCTGAAGCAATATGTAGAGAAAAGTGTTGGAATTATTACAGCAGTTAACCCTCATATTGGTTATGAAGCAGCATCTCGTATTGCACGTGAAGCAATTGAAACAGGAAAATCTGTTAGGGAGCTATGTTTAGAACATGGTGTACTGACAGAAAAAGAATTGGATATTATTCTAGATCCGTTCGAAATGACGCATCCTGAAATTGCTGGTGCTTCTTTATTAAAGAATAAGAAGATGTAATATGAAAAAAACACCGATCCATTTGGATCGGTGTTTTTTTTTTAAAAGATATTAAATACAGCGTTTAATTGAAGTAAGCTAATGATAGCTAAGAAGATTAAACTGTATTTCATCGCTGTTTTAAATAGGGCAGATTCTTTACCAACTAGTCCAACTGCTGCACAAGCAACGGCTACAGATTGTGGTGAAACCATTTTTGCCATTGTACCACCTACTACGTTTAATGCAACAAGAGTAGAAGGAACGATATTTAATTGATCTGCAGTTACTGCTTGAAGCGGTGCGAATAATGAACCACTTGATACTACTGAACCTGTAATGAATACGCCAATCCATCCTAAGATTGGAGAAAGAACTGGGAATGCATTACCAGTAGAAGAGAATGCCAGTCCAAGTGTAGATGACATACCAGAGTAGTTCTCTACGTAAGCTAAAGCGATAACGCTACAGATTGTATATACTGGAGCTTTTAGTTCTTTCATTGTTTCTACTATTAATTCTTTAACCATTTTACCTTTTACGCGGTAAACGATAAGTGAAACAATAATTGCTAATACGATTGCAGTAGTTGTAGATGAGAATACATCAAACTTGAAAACAGCTGCGAAAGGTGTATCAGCTTTTGTAATTGGTGTAGTTTTCATAACAGCATTATGAAGACCAGGGAACTGAATGTTAAATACTAAGTTTGCTAGTGCGCCATCCGGAGCAAATAAAGCTTTAATTGGTTTTAAATTAAAGATTGTTACGAATGCAGTTAAGAATACGAATGGAGACCAAGCATATAAAATTTGATTGAATGTATGAGATTCTTGTTTTTCTTGTTTTTCTTCTGTAGAAGAAGATTTTGGTTGCCAAACACGTAAGAATAATGCTAGAGAAACCATACTTACAACGGCTGCGAAAATATTAGTAAGTTCTGCACCTAAGAAGTAAGTCACAAGGAACTGAGTAATAGCGAAAGAAAAACCACTTACAAGAATACCTTGCCAAGTTTCTTTAATACCTTTAATTCCATCAACCATTGAAACAAGTAAGAAAGGTAAAACAATACTAATGAATGGTAAAATAAGAACAGTTTGACGACCGATAGTTAATGCGTCTAGCTCAGTTAATTGTGCTGGTACTGTAACTGGGATACCCATAGCACCCATAGCACCACCAGCGATGTTAGCTACTAAACAAATACCTGCTGCTTTTAATGGATTAAAGCCCATACCTACAAGTAATGCAGCTGTAATAGCAACTGGAACCCCTAGACCAGCTGCGCCTTCTAAGAAAGCACCGAAAGAATAAGCGATTAATAATACTTGTAAACGTTGATCATTTGTAATGCTTGAAATACTATCACGAATAATGTTGAATTGCTCTGTTTTAACAGTTAATTTGTAAAGGAAAATTGCTGCGATAACGATAGTACAAATTGGATAAAATCCAGATAAAACACCGAATCCGGCAGATGCTACAGCTACAGTTGCTGGCATTTTATAAACGAATATAGCAAGAATAATAGCGACAATCACACTGTAAAGACCAGCCATGTAACTTTTCATTTTCAGTCCCATTAAACAAATGATGAAGCAAAAAATTGGAAGTGCTGCGATTAGTGCAGATAACCAAATATTGTTTAATGGGTCATAAATTTGTGTCCAAGTACTCATAATAATGACAACTCCTATCTATTTTATGTGAAGAAATTCACATTATTTGTGAAACAATTCACAATCAACTTACATGCTTAGTATATTCTCCTTCAACACTATTGTCAACGTAAAAAAGTATAATTATTCCATAATAGTATTAAAAGAAATGCTTTGTTCATAAAGTAGACAAAAAGCAAACGCCAATAGATTTGAGTTTGCTTTTTGAAGTTATTTCTATATTGTTTTATTTGTTCGTATATCATTAATCTTATATGTTAGATGACGTCTTTACATCAAGTATATAGGGTGTTGGAATACTTAAGCTTTGATAGGTGGTAACATGCTCGCCCGAGTTGATCTAGTAAGGTAGAGAAAGCAAATGCATTTAATAGGAAGTATTTCATCACAGTTCAAGCTATTGAATACGAATTTAAAAAGAAATAAGTTAATTTTTAATGTTAAAGTATCTCTTTTTACTGAAAATTCCTTTTAGCATAACAAAGAGGTTAAATATAACCCAAATACGTTACGAAAGGTTATCAATTATAGACGGTATTTTACAATATCATTACTGTACGTTGCAGTGAGGTGAAAATATAACAAAAAGCCTGATAAAACAACGTTTGTAAGCAAAGTATTCATAGCCCTTACTTTTGCTTTTTCATTATATCATATAGTATAATATTCAAAATCAGCAAGGAATTTTTCCTGAATTCTTTCCTGATAAAGGTGGAAAAAATTTTCAGCTTTATAGGTTGATAAAGTTATGTCGTAACAGGAAATATAAGAACAGATATATAAATAAATAAAAAGAAAATAAAAACGAAAATGAGGGGAACTTTATGAGCCAAAATCAATTCGAATGTCGTATTTCAGAAGAAGATGTACAAATGTTAAGAGCGTTAGCGCACCCGTTGCGTCTACGTCTAGTAATGGAACTAATGCAACGTGGAACTTGTAACGTAACACAATTACAGGAAGTATTAGAAATTCCACAATCAACGGTTTCACAACATTTAACGAAATTAAAACAAAATAAAGTAGTGCGCTTTGAAAGACGAGGGCTAGAAGTGTATTATCAAATTCATAATGATAAAGTAAGTGAAGTTGTAAAAACATTATTTTCTTAAAATTTGAATATTATGGAAAAAGACGTGTGGGATATACGTCTTTTTTTATTTGTCAGAAAGGTGATATGAGAGTAAATGTTAGCATGTAAGGAAGAAAAGGCTATCAATTAACATGTTGTTATATGGAATATATTCTAAAGGGAAAAGAAAAGATAGAAAGGAGTGTAGTAAGGAAAAGGAGGAATAGTAGTATGGATGTAAAACGTGTGAAACAAATCTTATCTTCTTCAAGTAGAATTGACGTTACATATGAGGGCGTACCAGTATGGATTGAGAGCTGTGACGAGCAGAGTGGAGTTGCTCAAGTGTATGATGTATCTAATCCTGGAGAAAGCGTTCACGTGAACGTGACGGCTTTAGAGGAGAATTAATAGAAAAGACGCTTCTAATTTTAGAAGCGTCTTTTTTATTATTCCATCATATGTGCAATTTTCTTAGAGAACATAAGAAGTACTAATCCTAGTACGATTACGATAACACCGATGCTTGCGAATACTTCTAAATATCCTAAAGATTGAGTGAAAGCAGCTAATTGTCCTGCTAAGAAGTTTGCACATCCAGTACCAGCTAACCATACACCCATTAATAAAGAAGCTAATTTAACAGGAGCGATTGCACTAACCATAGATAATCCGATTGGTGATAAGAATAATTCACCGATTGTGTGGAACATGTAAGTGAATACAATGAATAGTAAGTTTGCCTTCATTGTAATGTTACCTTCATCACTACCAGTTTTTAAAACAGCTAAAGTTAGAACTAAGTATCCAATACCTAGTAAAATCATACCTAGTGCCATTTTTGTTGGGATTTTTAAATCACCATTTTTTGTTTTTGAAAGCTTAATCCATAAAGCTGAAACAGGTAATGCTAGTAAGATAATGAATAGTGGGTTTACAGATTGGAACCAAGGTGTTGGAATTGTAAATCCACCAATTGTACGATCTACGAACTTATCTGTGTAAAGTGTTAAAGAACTACCAGCTTGTTCAAAGCCTGCCCAGAAGAATACAACGAAACAAGTTAAAATTAAAATTGCAGCTGTACGTTTTTTCT
This sequence comes from Bacillus sp. DE0042, assembly GCF_007680225.1. Taxonomy (NCBI): domain Bacteria; kingdom Bacillati; phylum Bacillota; class Bacilli; order Caryophanales; family Bacillaceae; genus Bacillus; species Bacillus sp. DE0042. Next base: position 87,915 of record NZ_VEJP01000010.1, read on the forward strand.
CTTGTGATGTTAAAGGTTTTTTCTCAATTACTTTTGCAGTTTTTTCTTTAGACTTTTTACCTACAACAGTTGTACCAATTGTTCCTAAGTAACGAGGTGCTAAGAAATTAAAAGCAACCTGTCCAATGATCATACCGATACAAGCTGTTAAGAATCCATATTTGTAATCTGTGAAGTAACCGCAAATGAATGGAGCGATAAGAGCTCCTAAGTTAATTCCCATGTAGAAGATAGTGAAAGCACTATCACGACGAGAATCGTTGTCGCTATATAATTGACCTAGTAAAGTCGAAATATTTGGTTTGAAGAATCCGTTACCGATAACTAATAATCCTAATCCTAAAAATAGTCCAGTTTTCGTATTCATTGAAAATAGTACAAAGTTACCAATTGCCATGATGATACCACCAATAGTAATGGCGTGTCGCTTCGTAATGAAATGGTCAGTTAACCAACCACCGATAATTGGTGTGAAGTATACTAACATTGTGAAAATACCGTATATTTGTACAGCAACTGCTTTATCAAATCCTAAACCGCCGCTTACTAAGCTCGTTGTTAAATAAAGAACTAATAAGCCACGCATTCCGTAATAACTAAATCTTTCCCATGCCTCTGTAAAGAACAACAAATATAATCCTGGTGGATGTTTTTTTGGTGATTGTTGCTCTCCAGCTTTGTCTAATTTTAAAGCTGCATCCATGTTTGTTTCCCCCTAATCCTGTATAACGGATATTTATGTAATTATTTTAATTCACAAAATATTTAGAAGTCAATAGAATTATATGGAAATAGAAAGAAAATTTCTAAAAAAATCTATTTTTCTTCAACCGTTACTGTATTTTTCCCTGAAAACTAGATAATAAGCGTTTTCAAATGTAATAATTGAATTCTAAAAGAAAATAAAATAGTGATTAATCAGAAAATTTAGATTAAAATATTTATTCTGATATAGAGAAAATATATTCTATTTACTTTTATAATATAACATATTGGGAATAAAAATACAAAATGAAATAATGTGACATTTAAGTGAATCAAAAAATAACCAGCTCCATAGAAGGGAGCTGGTTAGGGAAATATTATTTAACAAAGCGTTTTTCGATATCATCTAATAGTAGGTTAGCAGCCATTACACCACCGGCTGTATTCCAAATAACGTCGTCAACTTTGTATGCTTTACCGTTTTTCACTGCATTTAAATTTTTAAATAGAGGATCATTGATATATTCTTTTTCTAATTCAGAACCTTTTTTCTCGTTTCCTTTATCGAATGTGAAGTAGAATAATACATCGCCGTCCATTGCTGAAATACGTTCTTTAGATACGTTACGCTCTGCAAAGTCATCTTTATTTTGATCTCCAGGACGTTTAAATCCAAGTTCTTTTAAAATAACACCAGAGAATGTATCACCGTGATAAATACGAACATCACCAGGCATAAAGCGAACCATAGAGATTTCTTGATTTACTTTATCGCCTAGTTTAGTTTTTAAATCTTTCATACGTTTATCGTAATCAGCTAAAACCTTTTGACCTTCTTTTTCTTTATTTAATGCTTTTGCATAAAATTTGAAGTTATCTTTCCATTCACCACGTAGCGTTTCAGAGAACACAGTAGGTGCAATTGCCTTTAGTTGCTCGTACACTTTTTCGTGACGCATTTTGTTACCGATAATTAAGTCTGGTTTTAAGGAAGCGATTGTTTCCACGTTCACTTGCCCTTCATCACCAACAACCTTTACATCTTTCATTTTATCTTTAATATGTGGATACCATGGATCACCAGTCCAAGATTTCACAGCCCCAACTGGTTTTACACCTAACTCGAGTAAAGCTTCAGTGCCTTCATTTGTTAAAATAACTACACGTTTTGGACTAGCGGGAACTTCTGTTTTACCCATTGCATGTTCCACAGTAATCATTTCTTTTTTCGTATCTTCTTTTGATTCTTCTTTCGTATTTGATTTTCCACAAGCACTTAAAAGTAGTGAAAAGGCTAGTAAAAATACAAATACTGTAAACGATTTCTTTTGCACGAATTTCATTATGTACCCCCTACATACTGAGAAGTTTTTTCAATAGCAAGCATGATATTAAGCTTTTATCTTTTGATTGTCAATACATATCGATGAAAATAGTTCTCATTATCGTTGACAATGAGAATTAAGTTGAAATACACTTACAACGTATCATTATACATTGAAGGGGAAACGCTGCATGTTATTAAAAACAAATCAAGCAAAATGGATTGGGTTATTTGTTGGAATCATTGCAGTCATTATTTGTATTTGGGGAAGTATTATTTTCGGATATACAAATACGAGTTGGAAATTAGCATTAGATGCTTTTTTCCATTTTAATGGTTCCAATGAACATATTATTATTCAAAATGTGCGTCTACCAAGGGCACTAATTGCAGCTAGTGTTGGTGCTAGTTTAGCCATTGCTGGTTGTCTTATGCAAACTTTAACGAAGAATCCACTTGCTTCTCCAGATTTTATTGGATTAAATTCAGGCGCTGCGTTTTTCATAGTTGTAGCAATTGTGGTTTTTTCTGTTACATCATTGTCAGCTTTTACTTGGATTGCCTTTTTAGGGGCAGCAGTTGCTGCAATCCTTGTATTCGCTTCTAGTTCTTTAGGAAAAGAAGGGACAACGCCTCTTAAGTTAACATTAGCAGGGGTCGCAATTAGTGCGTTATTTTCATCATTAACACAAGGATTACTTGTGTTAAATGAAAAGGCGCTTGAAGAAGTATTATTTTGGCTTGCCGGATCTGTGCAAGGAAGAAAGTTAGAAATTTTACAATCTGTATTCCCATATTTATTAATAGGCTGGATCGCATCTATTATGATGGCAGGGAAAGTAAATACATTGATGATGGGGGAAGACGTCGCGAAGGGGCTTGGACAACGAACAATTTTAATGAAATCATTCGTGTTACTTATTATTGTCCTGTTGTCTGGTGGTTCAGTTGCAGTCGCTGGTCCGATTGGATTTATTGGTATTATTACTCCGCATTTTGCCAGATTTCTTGTTGGAGTAGATCACAGGTGGAGAGTACCATATAGCGGGTTGTTAGGTGCAATACTATTAATCTTAGCTGATATAGCAGCAAGATATGTCATTATGCCACAAGAAGTACCGGTAGGGGTTATGACAGCATTTATCGGGGCACCATTCTTTATTTATATTGCACGTAAGAGAGGGCTTAGCAAATGAAGAAGTATATTCCGTTTCGTATAGGAAAAGTCGGGCTCTCGTTTTTAATGTATAAACGAGCTTGTCTCGTCTTATTCAGTTTACTAGTTGTTTTAATAGGATTATTTTTTGCGAGTGCAGGTATGGGAGACATGAAAATTGCTCCTTATGATGTATGGCAAGCAATCACTGGAAATGGCGATGCGATGTCTAATATGGTTGTAAATAAGTTTCGTATGCCGCGTATTTTAATTGCCATCCTTGTAGGAATCGCACTTGCAGTAGCAGGATGTATTTTACAGGGTCTCGTTCGAAATCCACTGGCTTCTCCTGATATCATTGGGATTACAGGTGGTGCAAGTGTTGCAGTTGTATTATTTTTAGCTATATTTAGTGATAAAAATAATGCGCTAACCGTAAGCATTCATTATATGCCGTTAGCAGCCTTCGCTGGGGCAACGATTGTAGCGCTTTTTGTATATTTATTTGCATGGAGAAATGACGGATTATCACCGATTAGTCTTGTTTTAATTGGTGTTGGTTTTTGGGCATTAACAAAAGCGGCAACGACTTTGTTTATGTTGTTAGCGCCAATTTATCAAGCGAGTCAAGCGAATGTATGGATTACAGGTACTGTTTACGGTTCTTCATGGCAAAACGTTATGGTGCTTGCGCCGTGGGTTCTCATTTTAACGGTAATATCATTTATAGCTGCTAGACATTTAAATGCTCAAGAGCTAGGGGATGATATTGCGGTAGGACTTGGTGTTCCTTTAACGAAGTCACGCGTATTCATGTTATTACTGAGTACAGCTTTAATTGGTGGCGCAGTTGCCTTCGCCGGAGGAATTGGGTTTGTCGGTTTAATGGCACCTCATATTTCACGAAGACTAGTTGGTTCTTTATACGGTGCATTACTCCCAGTTGCGGCTATTGTTGGTGCAATTTTAGTACTTGCTGCAGATTTAATCGGGCGTACAGTTTTCACACCACTTGAAATTCCAGCAGGGGTATTTACATCAGCAATTGGTGCACCTTATTTTATTTATTTACTTTATAAAAGTCGGAATTCATAAAGGGAGATGAATATGCAAAAAGCATTGGAGACGAAACGTTTGACGCTGTCTTATGGTGAAGCAATTATTATTGATGAGTTGAATTTAGAAATTCCAAAAGGCGAAATTACAATATTTATCGGTTCTAACGGTTGTGGAAAATCAACTTTATTACGTTCACTAGCTAGATTATTAAAGCCAACAACTGGTGACATTTTGCTAGATAATCAAGCCATTCAAAGTATGCAAACGAAGCAAATCGCTCGTCAAATGGCAATTTTACCGCAAGGACCGCAAGCGCCAGAAGGGCTTACAGTATTGCAACTTGTAAAGCAAGGGCGTTATCCATATCAAACGTGGCTGAAGCAATGGTCAGAAAAAGATGAGGAAATGGTACAAAAAGCACTCGCAGCAACAGGTATGACAGAATTTGCTGAGCGTGATGTGCATGCTCTTTCAGGTGGACAACGACAACGTGCTTGGATTGCAATGACGCTTGCACAAGATACAGATATTATTTTACTGGATGAGCCTACTACATATTTAGATATGACTCACCAAATTGAAGTGCTAGATTTATTATTCGAATTAAATGAAACAGAACAAAGAACAATTGTTATGGTATTACACGATTTAAATTTAGCATGCCGTTATGCAGATAATATTGTAGCCATTCAAGATAAACAAATATATGCACAAGGTAAGCCGGAAGAAGTAGTAGATGAGAAGCTAGTACGTGATGTATTCCGAATGGAGTGTCAAATCAGTACGGATCCGTTATTTGGGACACCACTTTGCATCCCGCATGGAAAAGGAAGACGTGTACGTAAAGAGGTTGCCCAAGTAATGAGTTAAATAAAAAAGACGATGAGGATTCATCGTCTTTTTTATTTGCGGCAAGAAAATAAGAGGAAGAGGGGAATACGTAACCGACGTTCATATTCTTCGTCACTCTGAAAATAGGTTGGATTGGGTGTAGCTTCTTTTATGTTTGTAATTGTAAATCCAGCTTGTTGTAATAATGTAAAATATTCTTCCGTTGTACGATGATATTTAATAACTTCTTGATCAATCCACGGTTCAACGCGTTTTCCCATTTTAAAATAATCATCGACGAGCCAGCTCGTTCTTTTTCCGCTCGTTTGCAAGCTTTCAAATGAAGAGGTAATAACAGGATGTTGAACGCTAAAGGTAAAGGTTCCATTTGTTTTTAAAGTTAGGTATACATTTTGAAAAATGACATGAAGATGTTCAATATAATGTAAGGCGAGTCTAGATGTTACTAAATCAAAAGTAGAAGGAGGATATGTGTAGTCTTTGAAGTTTAAAAAATGGATGGTGCCATTTTTATTTTCTAGTTGTTTTGTAGCTTTTTCATACATAAGCTCAGAGCCTTCAATGCCAGTGTAAGAGTGGCAGTCTTTTTCTAATAATTCCTCGCCGAATTTAGCATCACCGCAGCCTAGATCGAGGATTTGCTTTCCTTTAACATCACCAATGAGTTGAAAGAAGGCTGGTTTTTCAAGTGACTCATTTGGGCTATTTTCTCGGTATCTTCGTTTCATATATTGTTCAAAAAATGCTTCGTGATTATATACATCAGATTCAGTAAATGCCATGATTGAAGCCCCCTTAAATATTTTTTTTATTCTACCAAATATGAAAAGTAAATGATAGATTTCTTGTAATGAATCATATATAATCTAAAATTGTAAGCGGTTACTTTAAACTATTTTTCTATAATAAATTCTGAAAACGTGTTAAGCTAGTAGAGGGATTATTAGAACTATTAAGACAATAATCCGCTTACATGAACGATGGGAGGCTTCACAATGTCTAGTAAAACACTTGCGAAATTTTTAGAAGAAAATTTAGAGGATTTAAAATCAAAGGGGCTTTATAACGTAATTGATCCGCTTGAGAGTTCAAATGGACCGATCATTACAATTGGCGGAAAAGAATATATTAACTTATCTTCAAACAACTATCTTGGATTAGCAACAGATAGCCGTTTGCAAGAAGCAGCAATTGGTGCAATTCATAAGTACGGCGTTGGAGCAGGAGCTGTTCGTACAATTAACGGTACTTTAGATTTGCATATTAAATTAGAAGAGACAATTGCAAAGTTTAAACATACAGAAGCAGCAATTGCTTATCAATCAGGATTTAACTGTAATATGGCAGCGATTTCAGCCGTTATGGATAAAAATGATGCGATTCTTTCAGACGAATTAAACCATGCTTCTATTATTGATGGTAGTCGTCTATCAAAAGCAAAAATTATTGTTTATAAACATTCTGATATGGAAGATTTACGCCAAAAAGCAATCGCGGCGAAAGAATCAGGTCTTTACAATAAATTAATGGTAATTACAGATGGTGTCTTCTCAATGGATGGAGATGTTGCAAAATTACCAGAAATTGTTGAGATTGCAGAAGAATTAGATTTAATGACATATGTAGACGATGCACACGGTTCAGGTGTACTTGGAAAAGGTGCAGGAACTGTAAAGCACTTCGGTCTATCTGATAAAGTTGATTTCCAAATTGGTACATTATCAAAAGCAATTGGGGTAATTGGTGGATATGTAGCAGGGAAACAAAACTTAATTGACTGGTTAAAAGTTCGTTCACGTCCATTCTTATTCTCTACAGCATTAACACCAGCTGATGCAGCTGCATGTATGCGATCAATTGAAATTTTAATGGAAAGCACAGAGTTACATGATCGTTTATGGGAAAATGGCCGCTATTTAAAACAAGGGTTAAAAGAACTTGGCTTTAACATCGGAGAAAGTGAAACGCCAATTACACCTTGTATTATTGGTGACGAAGTATTAACACAAGAATTTAGTAAACGTCTAAATGAAGAAGGCGTATATGCAAAATCTATCGTGTTCCCAACTGTAGCTAAAGGAACAGGACGCGTTCGTAATATGCCTACAGCAGCTCATACGAAGGAAATGTTAGATGAAGCAATTCGTAAGTATGAAAAAGTAGGGAAAGAAATGGGCATCATTTAAGTAACGACATCTTTTGAATAGCTTGCAAATGAGGAGTGGGGATAATGAAAAAAATTCTAGTAACCGGTTCTTTAGGGCAAATTGGTTCTGAACTAGTAATGAAACTTCGTGATGTATACGGTGCATCAAATGTTATTGCAACAGATATTCGTGAAACAGATAGTGAAGTAGTAACGTCTGGTCCATTTGAAACGTTAGATGTAACAGATGGACAAAAACTACATGATATTGCAAAGCGTAATGAAGTAGATACAATTATTCATTTAGCAGCTTTACTTTCAGCAACAGCAGAAAAAAATCCGTTATTTGCTTGGAATTTAAATATGGGCGGACTTGTAAATGCATTAGAAGCAGCTCGTGAATTAAACTGTAAGTTTTTCACGCCAAGTTCTATCGGTGCATTCGGTCCATCAACGCCGAAAGATAATACGCCACAAGATACAATTCAGCGTCCTACTACGATGTATGGGGTAAACAAAGTAGCAGGAGAATTACTATGTGATTATTATCATCAAAAGTTTGGCGTTGATACGCGCGGTGTACGTTTCCCAGGTTTAATTTCTTACGTAGCTCCTCCAGGAGGCGGAACAACTGACTATGCAGTTGAAATTTATTATGAGGCGATTAAAAAAGGCACATACACCTCATACATTGCAGAAGGAACATACATGGATATGATGTACATGCCAGATGCTTTACAAGCGATCATTTCATTAATGGAAGCTGATCCAAGTAAACTTGTGCATAGAAACGCATTTAATATTACAGCGATGAGCTTTGAGCCAGAGCAAATCGCAGCATCCATTCGTAAACACATCCCAACGTTTACAATGGATTACGCTGTAGATCCTGCTCGTCAAACAATCGCTGATAGCTGGCCAAACTCTATTGATGCAACAGCAGCAATGAAAGAGTGGGGCTTTAAAGCAGAATACGATTTAGACAAAATGACAACGGACATGTTGGCTAAGTTAAAAAAAAAGCTCACAGCTGAGTTAGTGATGAATTAATAGGAAGAGCTGATTCTTAGGAATTGGCTCTTCCTTATTTTCGAGGGAGAGAAGTCTTATGCAAAGAGTTGATGTCGTATATGCACTAATACATAATGAAGAAACAGATAAAATATTAATGGTACATAATGTAGAACAAAATGTTTGGTCATTGCCAGGCGGGGCTGTGGAAAAAGGTGAAATATTAGAGGAAGCACTAATAAGAGAAGTAAAAGAAGAGACAGGTTTAACTGCTGTGGCAGGTGGACTTGTTGCGATCAATGAAAAATTCTTTGAAGAATCAGGGAATCATGCGCTATTTTTTACATTCCGAGCAAATGTAGTGACAGGTGAACTTATTGCAGAAGATGAAGATGAAATTTCCGCAATAGAGTGGGTGGATCGAACAATCGCAAATGAACGATTCCCATTCTACGATGGCGGATTCGAGGCATTATTAGAAGTAGCTATTCCATACAAGTTTCAACCAGAAACAAAGTGATTGAAAGAAAAAACAGGAGCGCAAGGCTCCTGTTTTTCTATTCAATCGTCTTCAGTAGTAACTTTTTCAATAGTGGTTTAATCTTCAGACGTAAATCTTCAGCGTGATTTGCAACTAAGAAGTGATGATTGTAAATGTTCTTCATTAATTGATAAGTTGCTTCTTTTGCTTCGCCTTCTTCGATGAAGATTCCGATTACTTCCATACCACTTTTACGAGCAAGTTTGACAGCTTCATGCGTATCTAAAATACCGTCTTGTTGATAGTCTAGCGCAGAAGGCTCACCGTCTGTAAAGACAAGTAAGAATTTATGTTTTTCTGGTCTTTTTGCAAGCTTTTCAGAAACGATACGAATAATATATCCGTCACGGTTATCTTCTTCTTCGCGAAGCTGCATAATTTTTGGACCGACGTTTGGTAACGTTGAGTTTTTATACGTTACAACTTCATGGATAACGTTCGGCTTATCTTCAGGCTTAGCACTAGAAGCATCTTCCCAAAATCCGCTAATAGCGTGCGGGATTTTTAAAGATTTCAACGCTTCATGGAATAGGACCACACTCTTTTTCGTTTCTTCCATTTTGTTATACATAGAACCAGAGCAGTCCACTAGTAGTTGGAATGCAACGTCAAGTTCTTGTGATTCTTGTCCTTTTTTATAAAACATACGCGGCTGCTTTTCAGTATAAATACGAAGGAATTTCTTACGAAGTCTTCCGTAATATTTATCACTATTTGCATTCGTTTTATTTTCAATCGTTTTTTCGATAATTTTCTTTAATTCTTTTACATCTTTATTAACGACTGATTTGATAGCTTGGTAATCCTTTTTTTCATCAGAATTTGATTTGCGAGCTTCTTTAAATATATGAGAAGCACCAACGTTATACTTACCGTATGCACCCTCGTTTTGGCTAGAAGCGTGTGAAGCTCTTGCTTCTTCTGTATCAGCGCCATCAAAGTTGGATTGTGTACTCTTTTGAGAAGTACCCTGTACAGAACCAAGTGCTTGGTCGCCATCTTCTGATTCACGAGCAGTATCACCCATCATGTTTGTTTTTGTTCCGCTTTCTAATTCAAAGCGTAAAAAGTTCTCGTTTTCGTTATTTTTATTTTCACGATGCCATGTGGAGAAACTTTCATCCATTTTGTTTTTATTTTCATCGTCATCTATGAGCTGCGTATCATCATTTGCTAAATCTTCGACGCGACAGTTCTTTTCGTCTGCAATGACAGATAAATAAAGCGGAGCATGTCCGAAATAATTATTAAGCATATCACTTTCAAGAAGTTCCTCTAAGCGATAGCGAATTTTTTCAACGATATACATAATGTCTTCTGTATTACGAGCTTGGAATGTTTCATGCAAAATTGCTTCAATTTGCTCGAAATATTCATTATTAAACATTTCATATTTATCGCTCGTTAATGAAAGATAGCAGAGACAAAATAGACGATCACCGTGATAGTTACGAACACGATTGATTTCATTTTGTGAACCAAAGTAATTGCGATACATTTCTTTTCTTCTTTTAAAAACATGCTTTGTGCCAGGGCGTAAGTTTTTTACGATTTCCTCAACACGTAAATCTTCTAATAGAACAAATAATTGTGTTAAAAACTTTTTTAAGGGTGATTCTTGTAATTCAATCGCATAAGAACGAATTAAAGTCATGTCCGAGTAATGTTTATTACCAAGTGCTTTTAAAAACACTTCGCTTTTTAATCCGATTACTGTATCCTCTTCTTTTCGATCATCCCAAAAGTGACTAATGACAACCTTTTTTTCAATTTCGTCGTAGTATGCTTTATAGCCATACTCAAGGTAGGCATCGTCTTCTTTTAAAAGAGCATACATTAAGTTTTCCATTTGTAGAAACAGCGACGCATCAATTTTTTTGTCACTAAAAATTTGTCTCATGAATTATCCCTCAAAGAAATAACTTTCTGCTAATTCACGGACAGTCATTTGTTCTGTTTCATCGTTTAATTTTGCGATAATACTACGTTCAATTGCACGCATAACAGGGATATATACACCTAAATCACATGCGTCGATAATGCCACGAATACTTGCTGCTTCTTCACTTACACGTCCATCACGAGCTAAAGGCATAAGGTCGCTTGCAAATGCAACGAACTTTTCAATTGTTGCAACATCATTTAATTTTGATTCAGATAGTAATAGTTCTTTTAATGTGTCACCTTGAATGTATGGAACTTCAATAATAACGAAACGGTTTTTTAATGCTTCGTTTAGTTCACTTGTTCCAACGTAACCTTCATTAATTGCTGCAATTACACGATACTCGTCATCGCCATATACAACTTCTTGTGTAAATGGATTAGTAATCATTTTACGGTAATCTAATGCACCGTGAAGAAGTGGTAACGTTTCAGGTTTTGCCATATTGATTTCATCAATATATAGGAAATGACCGTTCTTCATTGCTTTCATAAGAGGGCCGTTAACGAATGTAACTTCAGATGCGCCATCTTTCGTTTGTAGTGTGTTGTATCCTAAAATACCTTCTACATCTAGGTCAACAGAACAGTTAATGCTATGCATTGGTTTTTGGAATAAAGAAGAAAGAGTTTCAGCCAGTACTGTTTTACCACTACCAGTCGGTCCTTTTAATAGAATGTTTTTGCCAAGAAGAAGCGCTGTAATAGCATCTTCAATAATGCTGTTATCAGATGCTTTATATATTTTCTTTCCAATTAAATGTGCATTTTCACCAGCTTCTTGTTTATTTTTTTCGTGAATGGTTGAGAGCTGTTGTTTTAAATCAGCATGTATATGAAATTGTTCTAACATGTATTTCCCACCTAACATTATTTTCATAAAGTAATACATCTTATGATAACTTGTTTTAATATGGTATGCAAAGAAAAGGAGAGAGGGGAAATGGAAAAGAAAAAGCAATCAATATTACATTGATTGCTTACAGTAAAGGAGAAATGAGTCGCATGAAAGACTCTAATATTCGTTTTTTGATACTTCTTTTTTGGAATGCGTTCCATTTAATTTCAGTGGAATGCTTAAAGTCGTCTTCAAAATCATGTTTAATATCATGAACGGTTTCTGATTCATATAGTACGCTAATAAGTTCATAATTTAATTCAAAGCTGCGTACGTCCATATTTGCCGTTCCAATTGTCGCGATTTTATCATCAACGAGTACAATTTTTGCATGCATAAAACCATCTTTATAACTATAAATGGAAGCACCAGCTTTTAAAAGCGGAGTGAAGTAGGACTGAGATGCTTGATCACTAATAATACTATCACTTTTACCAGGATATAAAATGCGTACATCTATGCCAGATATTGCACTTAAACGTAATAATGTTAAAGTTTCTTGATCTGGAATAAAGTAAGGTGTAGCGATCCAAATCGATTTTTTTGCAGATCCCATAACAGCTAATAATGTATTGCGAATGCTTTTATCATCTGAGCTAGGCCCGCTGGCTACAATTTGCACAGCACCTTCTGCACTTGAAATTTCTTTACCTGGGAAGTATTGTCTATTCATAAATTGATCCCAAGAATAAGTATTCAATCCACTAGAGGCATAGAGCCAATCTTCTAGAAAAATTGCTTGTAATTTATATAACGCTTTTCCTTCTATTTTTAAATGACTATCACGCCAAACGGGAAATTTTTTTGAACGGCCAAGATATTCATCACCGACGTTGAGTCCACCAGTAAAACCGATTTCTCCATCTACAATAACGATTTTTCGATGGTTACGATAATTGACAGTTTCAAGTAACCAAGCTGAAAAAATAGGGTCAAATTCTACAATTTCAATACCAGCTTCTTTCATAGGTTTTAAAAAGCGTCTTCTTAACGTATTACTTCCGAGTCCATCATAAAGAAAGCGTACAATAACACCAGATTTTGCTTTTTTTATTAACGCATCTCGAACTTTCGTACCAATCTCATCAGATTTATAAATATAGTATTGAATATGTATGTGATGTTTTGCTTGCTCGATAGCTTGCAAAATTTCTGAGAATGTTTGATCTCCATTTGTTAAAAGTTTTGTCGTCGTTCTATCTGCGGCAGGACCGCCTCCAAATTTTTGTACGACCTCTGTTAAATGTACAGAACGTTCATGTAAGGGGACTGTGAGTGATAATTCTAGTCGTCTTCCTTCTAATATTTCACGGAATAATTTTCTTTGTTCTTCTGAACGATGGAGATGTTTTTTCCTTCTCCAACGGCTACGACCGAAAATAGAGTATAAAAGCACACCTACAACAGGAAGAAGTGCTAATACTAAAAACCACGCTAAGGTGCTTTGAGGAGATCTATTTTCGATGAAAATAACGAATGAAATTCCTACGATTGTAATAGACCATAGGGCACCGACAAATGTATATAAAGAAATAAACGATGTATTTAATAGGAAAAGAACGATAGATATAATTGTAAATATTAATAGTAATTGAACGATAGGCTTCTTCATTTCTATAAAATTCCTCTAATCTTTCTTAAATATAGACTTCTTATATAAAAGGTATAATCCGACATTCTTATTATAAAGTGTTTTATTTTTTTTACAAAATATAGACATTTCCCCATGCTTTCCGCATTTGTCCTACATACAGTATATTGTTACGTTATTATCCTGCTATTTGCTGGTTAATAAACAGTGTAGGGGGGACAAAACATTTGTCCTTTATATAGGAACGGGGATAACCATATCATGGATTGGTAACAGGTGCATGATGAAGCCAAGGATATGGTTATTCGTATTATACGGATTCTTCTTATTATATAGGTTACTAACAAGGTCCGTACTATTCATACAATACCTATTAAGATGAGAAAATGGAAAAGGAGAGGGGAAACATGAATTATATAGAAAATAACGGATTGTATTATCGTCATAATCATGGCGGTCACCATCATAATGGCGGACATAACCACCACGGAGGGCACAATCACCATGATCATCACCATCATCATGGAGGTGGATGGGGCTGGGGTGGCGGCTCATGGGGCGGTGGATTTTTCCCAGGAAGTTTTGCTGGAGGCGTGTTAGGTGGACTTACAGCTGGCGCATTAACGGGTGCAGCAAGTGGAGGCTACTATCCAGCACCGTACCCAGTAACTTATCCAGCGCCATACCCAGCACCATATCCAACTCCATATCCGGGGTATCAGCAAATATCATATCCGTATTAAACTAAAAAAGAGGCTTTCCTCTTTTTTTAGTTTAATAAAGTATTTATAAAATATTTCCAAAATAAAGGTGAAAATATGTTAATATTTTATTATTGTAATTCAAAAACGTATATACTAATTTTAACTTTTATATTATTATCCGTGAATAGTTGTATAGTACGCTCGAAATTCTATTTCGCTAGTAAAGTAAAGAGGTTAGATATGAGCGGGATTAATAGGGAATAGGTGTTGTATAGAGCAAGCTATAAAGGAATGTAAGAGAATGAATAATGTATAATAAAGTAAGCTAATTATAGCGATAAGAAACTACTATTTATAATTGAAACGGTATTATATTGCTTTTTATTACAAATAATATTATGTTATTTTAATCGGCATATTTCAAAATGTGATGAATGCAAATAGCTATTATTAAGAAATGAAATATCTCTATTTCTATGAAGAGAAACAAGTTGTGTTTTAGTCAGATAGGAAGCAAGGAGAGATGCGCATGCTAGAACAAAGAGGTCATGCATTATATGACTCTTCATTGCGAGATTTAAAGTTAGCATTAGATGAGTCTTCAATTGTTGCGATTACAGACCGAAATGGTCTTATTACATATGTAAATGATAAGTTTTGTGAAATCTCCAAATATACACGAGAAGAGCTAATAGGGAAAGATCATCGTATTTTAAATTCAGGATATCACCCGAAAACATTTTTTCAAATTCTATGGAAGCGTATTTTGAACGGAAAAGTATGGAGAGGTGAGATTCGAAATCAAGCAAAAGATGGGACGTATTATTGGGTTAAAACAACAATTGTTCCATTTTTAAATGAAAAAGGAGAGCCGTATCAATTTATCGCGATCCGAAATGATATTAGTAGTAGGAAAGAAGCAGAACAGAGGTTGCGATTAAGTGAAAGTCGTTATAGGGAGCTTGCGTATCATGATGCTTTAACGAGTTTACCGAACCGATTGCAGCTAATAACAACTGTAAACGAGATGATTGCAGGAAAAAAAGAATTTGGTATGATTTACTTTGATTTGGATCGTTTTAAATTAGTAAACGATACGCTAGGTCATATGATAGGGGATTTACTTTTAAGCGAAGTTGCTTCACGGTTGCATTATGTGCTAGGAGAGAAAGACGTTCTGGCTAGGCTGGGTGGCGACGAATTTGTGCTGTTAACAAAAAATCATAAACAAGATGAAATGAGGCAGTTAGCAACATCTGTGCTGTCGTGTTTTCAGGCACCATTTATACTTGAAGGTCATGAAGTATACATTTCAGCTAGTCTAGGACTGTGCGCATATCCGCAAGACGGACAAGATGTAGAAACTCTATTGAAAAATTCGGATTTAGCCATGTATAGTGCGAAAGAACAAGGCAGAAATGCCGCGTGTTTCTTTACAGATGAGTTACGTGCGAAAATAAATCGTAGAATGAAAATTGAATTCGCTTTGCAAAAGGCAATCCGTGATGAAGAATTAGATGTGGTACTGCAGCCTATTATTGATTTGAAAACGAAGAAATATACCGGTATTGAGGCTTTAGCACGTTGTTCGACAGAAGAAGGGCCTATTTCGCCAGGCGAATTTATTCCAGTAGCTGAAGAATCTGGACTTATTATAAAATTAGGAGACTGGGTATTAGAAAAGTCATGTCGCTTGTTTAAAACATTGCCAGATTACGAAGAAGGACTAAGGTTATCTGTTAATTTATCCATACAACAATTAATGCAAAAGCGTTTTATTTTATCTGTACGTAGCATTTTAAGGAGAACTGGCTTTCCACCGAATCGTTTAATTTTGGAAGTAACGGAAAGTATCGCTGTTCGCCATTTTGATTATATTATTGCTACATTACAAGAATTAAGAAATATGGGTATTTTAATTGCTTTAGATGACTTTGGAACGGGTTATTCTTCCTTATACTATTTAAAGCAACTGCCACTGGATATAGTGAAAATTGATCGTAACTTTATTCGTGAATTTCATTATGATCACGCACAGCCAGAGCGAACGATTGTAAAATCTGTTATTGAAATTGCCCATAGCTTAAATTTAGCAGTAGTTGCTGAAGGGGTAGAAACAGTAGAGCAAGAAAGTTTATTACAATCTATGGGCTGTGATTACGTACAAGGATTTTATTATGCGACACCTTTATCTGTAGGAGAGTTAAAAGAAAAGTTAATTACAGATTTTTAATAAAAAAGAGAAGCGAGTAGCTTCTCTTTTTTTAATTCATTTTTTTCGAGTCTTTCATTAATACTGGATAAAGAATAAGACCTAATACAAACAATCCGATTCCTAAGAAGAACGTTTTTAAATCAGCAGTTCCTGTTTTGATAACCCAAATAGAGTAGACAAATGCTAGTGTAGTAATGATTCCATCCTTTATTCGAGAGCCAGGCATTATATCATACGTTTCTCCTGTAATAACCAATTTGAATTGGTACAGCGTGGAAACAAGGTATGGGATTAAATAAGCTAATGTTGCTACAACGATAGCGAAATTATAGGCTTCTGACACAGTGCCAGAAATCGTTGAGAATAAGAAAATTTGCGTCATCACATTTGTAATAAATAATGATTTTGAAGGACTACCTTTTTTATTTGTTTTCGCGAAAAACTTAGGGAAAAGTCCATTCTTGGCTGCCTGGTAAGGTACTTCTGAACTAACAACGATCCAGCCAACTGTAGATCCAAATAAAGATACAAGTGCAAGTAAAGCCATGATATAGGCACCTTTATTGCCAATTGCTAAATTTAATGCGTCTACTAATGGTTTTTGAGACTCTTTTAAAGCATCTTGCGAAAGAGCTCCCATTGTAAGTAAAGTAATTGACATGTAAATAAGAAGAGCGATAATCAACCCGAAAATAGTAGCTTTTTTTACATCGCGCTGAGATTTTGCACGGTTAGAAAGCATTACAGCAGATTCAATACCGATAAATGCCCAAAGTGTTGCGATAGCAGCTGAATTGATTTGTCCACCTAACGAAATTGATTGTCCTGCTTCATTCATAAATGTTTGACCGTCTCCGAAATTAGAGGCATTGAAAATGAATAATGTGATTACAATAAACATTGTAAATCCGATAATTTTTGCAATGGTAGCAAGAAGATTCATATTCCCAGCCTGGTCAATATTTTGAGAAAGAATATATTGAATTCCCCATAGCATAAGGCTACATACGAGGAAAGTTAGTCCTTTTCCGAGTTCTAGTGAAAATCCGTTCGTAGAAAAGAGAATTTGCTTACTTTGTAACACTGGAAAGAATGTTGATAAATATCCAGCAAAGGAAATAATAACAGATGCTGTTGCAGCCCAGTTCGCAGCCCAATATCCCCATGCCATACTATATCCTGCAACTTTACCCGCTTTTTTTGAAGGGAACATTGCTTGGGCGTAACTTTGTGGTCCAGCCTTTAATTCTGGCTTGCGAATTGCTAAATTTCCAAATACGAGTGCAATCATAAATACGCCAAGGCCTGTAATACTCCATGCGAGTGTAGAACCCATTGGACCTGATACATGTGCTAAATTTGCTGGGAGCATAAATACGCCACCGCCAACCATATTTCCGATCACAAAAGCTGTTAAAATCCATAATCCCCATTTTTTCGTTTCCATTTTTGTTAACTCCTTTGTAGTAAGTTTTACTTAAACATCATTTTTTACTAGCTTTTTGGCAATAAAAAAAGAGCCATGTAGATAAAAAATACCTACATGGCTCTTCGCCTAACGTAGGTACAACGGGAATAACCCTTGTACCTACGCGTAATTTTTCCGCTAGGTTTCAAGGGTTACGTATGATGATGATGTTTTTGTGCAAATGTAACTACAATTGTTGTATAAGTAAGCATAGTTCTTTGCTCCCTTTCTCCTCTGATTTTGAAGTTAGTATACTACATGTTTTTTTGAATGAAAAGAAAAATATAAAAATTTTTATAAAAATACGTTTTAGAGATTAAATATTTACCTGTATTTTTCCTATACTGGAAAATAAGTGAGAGATTGGCAGAAGAGTGTAGCATGGTATAATACATATAGAATTAGAAGGTGACAAGGGGCTATTGTAGATGATGAGTAAGTATGAACAAATTTATACAGAAATCAGTAAGTCTATTGATAATAAACAATTAAAAGAGGGGTGCAAAATCCCATCAGAAACAGAATTAATGAAGCAATATGAAGCAAGTCGAGGTACAGTCAGAAAAGCAGTAGATTTATTGCAAGAGCGTGGATATGTTCAAAAAATACATGGAAAAGGTGTTTTTGTTTTAAAGCGAAAAAACATTGAATTCAACTTTGGTGGTATTGTAAGTTTCCAAGAAGAAAATGAACGTTTAGGACGCCATTGTATTACAAAAGTCGTGGAAATAGAGAAAGTAAAAGCGACAAAAGAGGTTGCAAAGCTATTAAATGTGAAAGAGAAAACAGAAATAGATCATATTAAGCGCGTACGAAATATTGATGGAGAAAAAGTAATTTTGGATATCAATCATTTTGTATCGGAATATATTCCTGGATTAACGAGTGAAATTGCAGCGGAGTCCATTTATAAATACATTGAGAAAGAACTAGGGCTTCATATTAGTTACTCACAAAGGGTAATTGAAGTGCAGCCATGTACAGAGGACGATAGAAAGTATTTAGATTTAAATGGAACAGACTATGTTGTTGTTGTGAAAAACTTTACGCATTTCTATGATGGAAGTCAGTTCGAATATACAGAATCACGCCACCGCTTAGATATTTTTCATTTTTCGGATGTGGCGCGGAGAAAATAAGGAGATGGAACGAAATAACGTTTCATCTCTTTTTTTATAAAAAAATCACAAACTCATATATACGAGTGTTGACTAACTTATATATACGAGTTAATATGTAATTGTAAACGGTATCAAATAAAGAAAAGAGGGACGGGAATATGGGGAAAGACTATCGTAAAACAGCAGAGGAAGTGTTGCAGTATATTGGTGGGAAAGACAATATTGAACAAGCTGCGCACTGTGTAACGAGGCTCCGTATCGCTTTAAAAGATGAAAGTAAAATAGATAATGATAAATTACAGTCTGTTTCATTAGTGAAAGGAGCGTTTCATAACGCTGGGATATTTCAAATTGTAATTGGCCCAGGGGACGTAGATCGTGTATACGCTGAATTGATAACGCTTGCAGGTATGAAGGAAGCGACAGTAGCTGACGTGAAAGACTCTGGAAACCAAAAGTTAAATCCAGCTCAAAAGTTTGTAAAAGTATTTTCAGATGTATTTATGCCGATATTACCAGCGATCGTAACAGCTGGTTTACTAATGGGGATTAATAATCTATTGGGGGCAAAGGACTTATTTTTTGAAGGTAAAAATTTATTAGATGTGTATCCAAACTTAGGCGGGCTTTGGGATTTAATTAATATGATGGCGAATACAGCATTCGTATTCTTACCAGCACTTGTCGGTTGGTCAGCGACGAAGCGTTTTGGTGGTAGTCCGATATTAGGGATCGTTATGGGATTAATGCTTGTGCATCCAGCCTTATTAAACGCGTGGGATTATGGCAAAGCAGCGACTGGTTTAGATGGACAAAAGATTGAGTACTTCGATATTTTAGGATTATTTCAAATTGAAAAGGTAGGGTATCAAGGTCAAATCTTACCGGTTTTAGTAGCAGCATTTGTATTAAGTAAAGTGGAAATTTTCTTAAAGAAACATGTACCAAATGCAATTCAATTATTAGTTGTACCAATTACAACGATTGTCGTAACAGGTGTGTTAGCATTAGGGATTATTGGTCCGGTTACACGTCATATTGGAGATTTATTAACAGTTGGATTAGTAGGTATATATGAAACAGTACCAGTAGTTGGAGCGGTATTGTTTGGAACATTATATGCACCGCTCGTAATTACAGGTATGCATCATATGTTTATTGCAATTGACTTACAATTAATTGCACAGCACGGTGGTACATTCATTTGGCCAATGATTGCTCTTTCTAACATTGCGCAAGGTAGTGCAGCACTTGCGATGTTCTGGATTTCTAAAAACCAAAATGATAAAAGTATGGCATCGACATCAGCAATTTCAGCATATTTCGGTATTACAGAGCCAGCTATGTTTGGTGTAAACTTACGAAATAAATTCCCGTTCTATGCAGCGATTATAGGATCGGCTGTGGCAGCGATATTCATTACGTTAAATGGTGTATTAGCACCTGCTATCGGAATTGGTGGATTACCAGCATTTATTTCTATCATTCCGAGATCGATTCCAATATTTATTGTAGGAATGATTATCGCAGTTGTAATCCCATTTACGTTAACATGGTTATTTGCAAAACGAGTAAAACAGAAGTAGGAGGAAGTTAAACATGAAGGATTGGCATAAAAGTGTAGTTTATCAAATTTATCCGAAGAGCTTTAATAGCTATTACAATAAAGAAACCGGTGATATAAAAGGGGTTACAGAGAAACTAGATTATTTAAAAGAACTCGGAGTAGATTATATTTGGTTAACACCGATATACCAATCACCACAAAATGATAATGGATACGATGTAAGTGATTACTACAGTATTGATCCATCTTACGGAACGATGGAAGAGTTTGAAGAGCTTTTAGAAGAAGCAAAGGCACGTAATATTGAAATTATGCTTGATATCGTTGTAAATCATAGTTCGACGGAGCATAAGTGGTTTAAAGAAGCGAAGGAAGATAAAAATAGTCCATATCGTAATTACTATATTTGGCGTGATGAAAAAAATAATTGGCAATCTAAGTTTGGTGGGTCTGCTTGGAAATATGATGAGAAGACAGAGCAATATTTTTTACATCTATTTGATGAGACACAAGCTGATTTAAATTGGGAAAATAAAAAACTTCGTGAAGAAGTATATGATATGATGCGTTTTTGGCTTGATAAAGGGGTAACTGGATTCCGATTAGATGTTATTAATTTAATTTCAAAAGATCAGCAGTTCTTAAATGATGACGGAAGTATGGCGACAAGCGATGGCCGTAAATATTATACAGATGGCCCGCGCGTTCATGAATATTTACAAGAGATGAACCGAAATGTTTTTGAAGGGAAAGATGTAATTACAGTTGGAGAAATGTCATCTACGACAATTGATAATTGTATCAAATATTCAAACCCTGAGCGTAATGAATTAAGTATGACGTTTAGTTTCCATCATTTAAAAGTAGATTATCCGAATGGAGATAAGTGGACGCAAGCTAATTTTGATTTCATTAAATTAAAAGAGATTATTTCTAATTGGCAAATTGAAATGCAAAAGGGCGGAGGATGGAATGCGTTGTTCTGGTGTAATCATGACCAACCTCGTATTGTGTCACGCTTCGGTGATGATAGAAAGTACCGAAATGAATCTGCGAAAATGCTAGCGACAGCTATGCATATGTTGCAGGGCACACCTTACATTTATCAAGGCGAAGAAATCGGTATGACGAATCCTAAATTCGAGTCCATCGAGCAATATCGCGATGTGGAATCGTTAAATATATATGATATAAAGCTGGAAGAAGGATTATCAAAAGAAGATATTATCAGGATTTTAAAACAAAAATCTCGTGATAATTCCCGTACTCCGATGCAGTGGAATGAAGAGATGAACAGTGGTTTTACAACAAGTACACCTTGGATTTCAGTGGCTGAAAACTTTACAGAAATAAACGTAGAAAAAGCATTAGAAGATAAAGAGTCCGTATTTTATCATTATAAAAAGTTAATAGAACTTAGAAAAACGTATGATGTAATTACAGAAGGGAAATATGCTATTTTAGATGAAAATCATCTTAAGGTTTGGGCATATACACGTACTGTAAATGACGAGGTATTACTCGTTATCAATAACTTCTATGGAGAAGAAATAACGTACTCTGTACCAGCTCATGTTCAATTAGATGGAATGAAGCAAGAAGTACTACTGTCGAATTATAAAGATTCCAGCAAGGATATTACAAAACTTAACTTAAGACCATATGAATCAATTGTATATCGATATACGAAATAAAAAGGTTGTATGCCCGCGTGGCATACAACCTTTTATTTTAAGACACCACTATACAAAATGTTTACTTCTACTTCAGGTTTGAATTTTACTTTTGCATAATCTTTATTCCAATTTTTTTTCTTCCATAACTCAGGGTGATATGCGATAAGGTGTCTGCCGATACCGAAAGCATCACAATTTGCTTTTTGTAACCTGTTCGTTATTTGTTTTGCTTCTTTTGTAAGTTGTTTAGATAATTTTTCATTTAATTTTTTTCTTTCTTCCATTTTGTAAATATTATCTCTTGGAGCCTCAAGGGCTATAACTTTTAGTTGAAGCTTAATGTGAGCATATACATTTCCTTTTCTATCTGTTGTTATTTTTAAGTCTCGCTTTAACTTTCGATTACTAACTTCCATTGTTAAATAATCAGATGTCTTCTCTGATTCATCGCTAGTAAGTTTTTGGGTTATACGGGCACTTGTTCCCATTTTTCCGGTTAATAATACGAATAAAACAGATTGTTTCAAAGGTAAATGCCCAGTTAATTTATCATTGTTAAATAAAGCTAACCCGTTTGTAATTACTTCTTTTCCTTTTATTTTTATAGAAGGGAGGGTAAAGTCTTTACCGGGATCTAACATTTTTGTAGCAGCTGTTTCTAAAGTTTCTTTTGGAAATACACTCATATCTTCTAAGCTTTTCACTTTTTTCTTTAGAAAATCTCCAATTAGTAAATTTCCTACCTTCTTTTTTTCTAGTATCTCGGATGTTTCACCATCTACTGCAATAAGTTTTACTAAAGCAGTTGGGTTTGTTGGGTCCCGAAAGCTGACATCTAAATAGGGGAGTATACCTTTTTTTAGAATTTTGGTTCCTAGTAATTGAACACCATATTTAAAATAGCGAATATTCCCAGTCACATTTTTTTTTAGGGCATCGCTTGTATCCCTTATGTTATGCCCGTTTGCTGAATGTATTTCATTCTCGAATGAAGATTGCTCTCCGCTTGAACTTTTTACGAGTTCAAGCGTTTGCTGAAGTTTATTTTCTTCCGTAATATCATATCCAATGCTATAAGCTAATCTCGCTTCTCTTAATGGTTCTTGATCCCAACAGCCAGAAAGGAATGCACTAGTACATAATATAAAAAGTAATTTAACTCTTTTTTGGAACATACTGTTCTCCTTTCTTATTCCTTATTACTGAATAAAGTAGAAATAAAAGAGGGAGGACAACTATGAAAATATACGTGAACTTATCAGTAAAAGTTGCAATTACTTTTAATTCTTCAGGTGTATCTATAAATAGGGCTACACTAAAAGCAATAATACCAACGATTGGAACAGCCTTTTTATGATTAGCCAGATTGAAGATATGTCCAATTCCTATAGAAGCAGCACAGTAATAACTAGCAATAGAAGCTACAACAGTTATCATCCATATTGGGATGAATAGTAAATCGGTTCGGTCTATAATCCCAATATGTAGAGAACGCAATAAGTAAGCAACTGGCTCTGGAATAAGTTCAACTTGTTTTGGACTAAATACGATAAAGCAAATCCAAACAGTAAAAGTATAAAAAAGAGTTACAAATCCATTAGCGATAGAAATTGCTTTCAGTTTTGCCACAGAACTCCCGTTTACTTTTGGGAAAGCGATAAGAATAATCTCAAAACCATACATAGCTGTAATGGTTTCTTTTGATGCTTGAATAATATTCCACCATCCGGCTTCTGTAATTGGAAAAATGTAAGAAAAATCAGCTCGTGTAAGCCCTAGGGCAATTAAAAGAGCCATTGGTAAAATGAGAATAGAAGCCATGACGTAAAACCGTACGATGACTTTGAACGTATTATAAGCTATGTAACAACAAGCTATTGTAAATAGCATGAGGGTGGCATACCAAGGAGTTGCTTGTAATATCCAAACTTTAATGACATTACAAGCATTTAACATAACCGTCATACCGATAAGGGTAAAATAAAAAACATAAGCAAAACCTAATAGTTTTCCAAACTTATTCCCAAATAGCATACAAACACTTTCATACATATCTGCATCAGGAAATCGTTTTAAGAAAAGCCACATAAGTAAAATAATAAGTTGAATTGCAAGACCAGCGATGAGAGCAGAAATCCATCCGCCACCTTTCGCTATTGGGTGAAGACGGTTTGGTAGAGAAAGTATACCAACTCCGATTTGGCATTGAATAACGAAAAAGGTAAATTGAACAAGTGAAATTTTACTTTGCGTGTTTGTCACCGTTCTCATCCTCTCTCGTTACATGTTGTCGTTGCATTTTTTTCGGTTTTGAATCATGTGGTCGTTCCCAAAACGACCAAATTGGTAGTCGTACAAAAGAGTCTTTCATATCTTTTATCCGCATCGGAGCAACAGGAGAAAGATATGGGGTATGAAATGAATGTAACTGGCATAAATGAACGAAAGTTATAATAAGACCGAATGATATTCCTACATAGCCGAATATGGCAGCAAGGAGCATTAACGGAAAACGAAGAATCCGAACTGCGGAACTCATATCATTTGATGGAACAAGAAAAGATGAGATTGCAGTTAAAGCTACAACGATAATCATTGTATAAGAAACGAGACCGGCTTTTACAATTGCATCACCAATTACTAAACCACCTACAATACCGATTGTTTGTCCAACTCGGCTTGGCAAGCGAATACCAGCTTCCCGTAATAATTCAAAGATTAATTCCATTAAGAGAGCTTCAAAAATAGGAGGAAGTGGCACTTTTTCTAATGAAGCTTTAATCGTATAAACAAGTTCGAGCGGCAACACATCAGGATGAAAAGCAACTGTTGCGATATATATAGCGGGCAAGAGAAAGGCAATCAAGAAACTGACTAAGCGAATCATTCGGATGAAAGAACCGACAATCCAGCGGTTATTATAATCATCTGGTGATTGATAGAAAGCAAATAACGTAACAGGAACGATAAGTGCAGTTGGATCTCCATCAGATAAAATAGCAACTCGTCCTTCCATTAAATTTGCTGCGACTCTATCTGGACGCTCTGTATTTAATTGTTGCGGAAAGGGTGAGAAAGACGTATCCTCTATAAATTCTTGTATATATCCTGGAGGCATAAGTGCATCTGTCTTAATCGTTTCTAACCTTCTTTTTACTTCTGTAACTAGATCGTCATTAGCTATGTTTTGCATATAAGCAATTGCCACTTTCGTATGCATTTCTTCACCGAGTGTGAAATATTTAACGACGACATGTGGACTTTTTATGAGTTTACGAATAGAAGCTAAATTGGTTGCTAAATCTTCTACTAAACCAGTATGCGGTCCACGGACAATCCCTTCATTATCAGGTTCTGTTATATCTCTCTTTAAAGATAGAGCTGTTTCGAAAATACAAAAACTGTCGACGTGTTCATGAAAATATAAAGATTTACCTTGTAATAAAAGCTGCACACCATAATTTAAATTTGTTTCTTTTTTCATATTTAATGTGGAAAAAGCTTTATCTAAAGACAGATCCGATCGAGTTAATAATGGTTCAAGAGCTAATTGATGAATTAAATTTGGGTCTGCTAAAGATTCGATATATATAATTGTTCCTTTTCCATTTTGAAAAGGGATATCTAATTTTTTTATATCGTCCGAATGGGAAAGTTTGTTTTCAATGTAATTAATGTTCTCCGGAAGTGATGGAAACATATGCTTTTGATTTTTACTCTCTTGTTGTTCTTTAGGCTCTGTCATAATGTCCACCTCTTTTAGAATAAAGTCACTTCAGTTAATTTTTGTTGTTTGTGAGAAATTTATGCTTGGATTATTCGGGGGGGAGATTGAAAATTCTGTTTTTTATCTTCTATACTTAAAGAAAATGAAAATTAGGAGAATGGGAAGGAAGCGTATATTAGATTGGCGATATTAATATATATCTTTTGTACTATAGGAGGGTAAACCTAGCGGCACATATAATTACATCATTCGATGAATAGGAAATTTAAGAAAAGCGATTTATAATAATAGTATTGTGTCTTGCCTTTTTAGGTGCAGTACACAGCCGGTGATTGGCTAGTGGAGGTTCTTCCATTTTGCCAGTGCCGGTTTTTTATTGGATAATAGAGAAAATGAAGTTTTATAAAGAAAGAAGGGGTTGTTTTGAAGGATGTAAATTCTATTTTTATAAGAGAAAAGATTGCTAGTTCTTATCTTTATTTTATTTCTTTTCTTGGTTTGATTACTATAACTATATCTTTACTTGAAATTAAAATCCCTTCTCATTCAACAATACTAATATTGTTATTAATATTTATGGGGATTGCAGAGTATTTTCCTGTACGATTTTGGAGAGGAACGAGCTCGCTTACCTTTCCCATAATTTACGCTATGAGTTGGCAGTTTGGAATCCATATAACTATTATTGCTATTGTACTCGTAACGTTAATTATTCACCTGCATCGTCGTTCACCAATACAAAGAATGTTATTTAATAGTACTCAGCATGCGCTTAGCTTGATCTTGGCCGAATGGTTTTCAAATAAATGTATGCACTTATTAATTAACAATATAGATATGTCAGTTCTGTATGAAAATTTAATATCTTTGTTATTATTTTGCGTGTTTTTTTGTTTTTTCAACAACCGCTTTTACGATTTGTTAATGATACTCCTTCCACAGCCATATTCAATCTATCAGTGGTATAAAAAAACTGTAACGGTATTCCTTTGCGAAACTTTTGGTTTCTCTTATGCGGCCTTGATGCATGTATTAATTAGTACATATAGTGTGGAAGTAAATGAGATTACAGTACTTTTTTTCTTTTTTCCACTTGTAGCAATTTCAGTTATTAGCTCTTTTTCTGTACGGATAAGGATGGAGAAGGAACGATTATATGAGCTGTTTCTTATTACGACAGAAATTAGTCGTGGACTAACCGGAGGGAACCTGAAACATATTAAACAAGCACTTAAAGGTTTTTTTGGCATACAAGCATATGGAATATGGACAAAAGATGATGGAAACTGGAATCTTCTATTAAAAGATGGGAAAGTCCGTTTTGATATTTCTGATCATTCCGAAAAGTTTGAGGGAATCTCTAAAAATCTTGTGTTTAATGATTGGAAAACTGGTACGGCTCCTGGAGATGAAATATTTGATAGTGTCATACGCTCCCTTGTATATTTTCCTCTTATTGTAAATGATGAACTAGTCGGAATGTTTGTTGCAGGGAAAAGTAGAACTGCGGGTTTTTTCCCGGAAGATGTACAGTCTTTAGCTACGTTTTCTAATCAATTAGCTAACGTAGTTAAAACAAGGATATTGATTTCTGAACAGGAAAAAAGAATGATTTTAGAAGAAAGAAATAGAATCGCACGCGAAATTCACGATGGTATTGCGCAAACATTGGCAGGGGTGATATATCAACTAGAATCCGCGCAGAAAAAATATCGTGATAAACCAATAGATATGCAACAAATAGTAGAGAAAAGTATAAAAGATTTAAGAGGAAGCTTAGGAGAAGTTCGCTATTCTATTTATGCTTTAAAACCATATCCGACACAACAATTAGGGCTAAAGCAGGCGATAGCAAGTAAAATAAAGTCTTTAAAACAAGAATATGAACTAGATATTACATATCATGAAAGAGGTCATGCACGTGCGCTTAGCTTTTCAAAAGAAAGAGCTATTTTTGATACATTACAAGAGAGTTTGCAAAACATTGTAAAACATGCACAAGCAGACAAGACTGATGTTTTACTTAGCTATCAAAGTGAGCACGTGCTTTTAAGGGTTAAGGATAATGGGGTTGGTTTTTCACTATTTGAGTCTATGGTTAAAACGAAGAATGAGCCACATTATGGTATATTACATATGAATGAACAAGCTGAACAATTAGGGGCTACTTTACAGATTGATAGTTCTGTAGGGAAAGGGACAGAAATTACACTATTAATTCCAGATTCACAAACAAGGGGTGCGTAAAATGATTAAAATATTAGTAGTGGATGATCATGCTTTTTTACGAGACGCAATTCGGAGCATACTAGAGGATGAATCTGATATGAACGTGGTTGGAGAAGCTAGCTCTGGGGACGGAGTATTGGAAAAAGTAGAAGAATGCAGACCAGATTGTATTTTGATGGATATTAATCTTCCTGGGAAAAATGGTATTGAAGCTACAGAGTTGGTGAAAAAAAATTATCCGAATTGCCGAGTACTTGTGTTTACAATGTATGAGCATGATGAGTATTTAATGGATGCACTCCAAGCTGGTGCTGATGGGTATTTATTGAAAGATTCATCATCGGAGCAGGTAGTAGCAGCAATTCGGATGTTATATCGAGGCGATTCAGTTATTCATCCGCGTATGACTAAAAAATTAATTACATATCATCAGCAAAAAATGAAAGTAGAATCAAATGAAAATGAACTGACGGAACGTGAAAAGGAAATTCTCTTTGAATTAGTAAAAGGACTTAGTAATAAAGAAATTGCTGAAGCTCTGTATATTAGTGATAAAACAGTTAAAATTCACATCAATAAAATTTTTAAAAAACTAAATGTGAAAAGTCGGTCGCAAGCGGTGATTTATGCTGTTCGAAATCAATTGGTTCCGTTGGATTAAATAAGAGATGTTTAAAAGAACTATCGTGTTTCTTTATTCTATATTACAAAGAATAAAGAGCAAGATAGTTCTTTTGTACTATGTAGACATAGAATCATTAGAAAAAAGATACGCCTTTCGTTTAATTTTCAGAAAAGTTAGAATGTGGAATAATAAAAATAGAATTATTTCTTAAAGCTACTAATAATTCATGTTGTAAATCATTGTAGTTGGAAACAATTTATGGGGGCTTTTATAGAAAGAAGATTAGAAGTGTGGGGATGGCGGTAGTAGTGTTGGAGATTTTTGATCCTTTTAAATAGATCCAAGGTTGATAGAATTGCCAATGCTACATAGGAGCTCAGAAGATTTATTTTAGAAAAAATAATTTTAATAATAAGGAGATGCGCTATGAAGAAGGGGAAATTCGGAAGAATACTTATCGGAACGCTAACTGTTGGTATGTTAATGTCTCAAGGAATTCCATATAACGTATTGGCAGAAGAAGTAAATACATCTACTTTAACTGGAATTGATGATGCAAGTTCTATATTGAAAGGACTTACAAAGGAACAACGTAATGCTTTAAAAACATTAGATACAAAAACTGGTTTTGTTATTTCACCAGGCATTAATACAGCAAGTCCTGATAATGTGAATGTGATTGTAGAATTTAAGCAAGCACCTAGCAAAATCGAGATGTTAAAACAAGCAGCTAAAGGGAAAAAAATAGCTCTTTCAACTGCAGAACAAAAGGTGGAAGCATCGCATAAAGGATTTAAAACTGAGCTTGAACAGCTTCAAAAAAAGAAAGATAAGGGGCCGGATTTTAAAACTGCCAAAATAACAAGAGAATATAAGAATGCTTTTAATGGTGTGGCAATGTCGTTACCTGCGAATATGATCGAAGATTTAGTTCGCACTGGTATTGTTAAGCGTGTATGGGAAGATCGTGAGGTCAAAATTGATTTACCGAAAGAAACAGCTAAGACGGCTGCCGAACCCAAAATGGCAGATAGTGTACCACAAATTGGTGTGGACAAGCTGCATGATGAAAAAATAACAGGAAAAGGAATTAAGGTAGGTGTACTGGACACAGGTATTGATTATAACCACCCTGATTTAAAAGATGCTTATAAAGGGTATCGTGCAAAGCAAGGTGAAGATGCAAGCAAAATAGATCCGAACTCAATAAAAGGATGGGATTTTGTTAATAATGATGCTGATCCAATGGAGACAACGTATAAGGATTGGCAAAATTCTGGAGGATATCCTGAAATTTATGATGGAAGTGCATACTATACATCCCACGGTACTCATGTAGCTGGGACAATTGCTGCAGACAAAAAGAATAGTGTGGATTATGCAGTTACGGGAGTCGCTCCGGATGTAGATTTATATTCATATCGTGTATTAGGTCCATATGGAAGTGGACAAACAAGCGGTATTCTTGCTGCGATTGATAAAGCAGTGAAAGACGATATGGACGTTATCAATTTATCATTAGGTGCGTCTATTAATGATCCTTTATATCCTACTTCTATTGCAGTAAACAATGCGATGTTAGCTGGTGTTGTTACAGTAGTAGCGGCAGGTAATAGTGGTCCAGAAGAAGGCACCCTTGGATCACCTAGTGCAGCAGCACTTCCAATTACAGTAGGAGCAAGTGACGCTGCGATGACTATCCCGACATTTTCCGCCGATGCAGCTGATTTACATGTGGATAAAATGATGCTACTTGGAAAAAGCTTTACTGATAAGATTGAAGATTTGAAAGGTCAATCATTATCTGTTGTATATACAGGTCTTGGGAAAATAGATGATTTTAAAGGGAAAGATGTACAAGGAAAGTTAGCGCTCATCCAGCGCGGTGAGATTACATTCGATGAAAAAATTAAAAATGCTAAGGAAGCAGGTGCAAAGGCGGTAATTGTATATAACAATGTAGATGGTGAAATTACAAGTTACCTTGGGGAAAGTACTTCATCTATTCCATCGTTCCGCTTAACAAAGGCAGATGGTGAGAAATTGCAAGCAAAAGCTGTCCAAGGAGATGTCTCTTTAACATTTGGAGAACTGAGTAACACAAAAACAGAAGGAGATCACTTAGCTGATTTCAGCTCTCGCGGTCCTGCAAGTAAAACAGATGATATTAAGCCGGATATTGTAGCGCCAGGTGTTTCTATTTTCTCAACTGTTCCTGAATATATTAATGATCCAAAGGATGGAGAAAATTATCCGGTAGCGTATGGACGTATGTCAGGTACATCTATGGCAACTCCTCATACAGCGGGGGTGGCGGCACTCATTTTACAAGAACATCCAAACTATAGTCCGTTTGAAGTAAAAGAAGCGCTTATGAATACTGCAGTTGACTTAAAAGAGGCACGCTCTGTATTTGAGGTAGGATCAGGCCGAATTGATGCGTATCGTGCAGTTCATGCAGATACAGCTATCGAGGTTATCGATAAAACATCAAACGTTGTAAATGATGAAGAAGTAGAAATTGAAGAAAAAACAGGGTCTATTGCATTCGGGTATAAAAACCAATTGGGAAATGGACCTATTAAAGATAGTCGAAAAGTCTTAATTAAGAACAGCAATAAAACAGACGAGAAAGAGTTTAAATTAGAAGTAGAGTTTTCACCAACAAGTGTAGGTGTGCAAGATGCAGCGAAGAATGGTGTGAAGCTGAACGTACAAGATTCTATTAAAGTAGCTCCTAGTACATCAGGGGAAATTAGCCCTGAAATTATCATTCCAGAAAACGCTGAATTTGGTAGATATGAGGGATATATTCATATTTCAAATAAAAAAAATGAAAAAGAAGTATATCAAGTGCCATTTGCAGTTAAATTCACAGAAAAAGGAATTGAATCTGTAGATTTGCTGAGAGATGCAATGGCAACAGATACATCTAACTTCCATCCATTTATGGAAAGGCCGAGTTCACCGCTGACATTTAAATTGAACAGTCCACTTGAAACTATCGATGCAGTGGTGAAGGATCGAAAAACAGGAAAGGCATTAGGAATTGTGGGGACAATTAATGCTAGCAGTCTAACACCAAATATTGAATATATCATGTTCGATGGTATGGGTGGCTATGTATTCCCGTTTACAGGAGATCCAAATCATCCAATTGGAGACAAGCGAGTTACGTTGCCTGATGGAGATTACCAACTTGATTTCATTGGATATGACAAAGAAGGGAAACCTTATACAAAAGGAGATAGCGTAATTATTGATAATATCAAACCTGAAATGAAATTTACCGATGTAAAACCTGGCGTTCATGAGGTAAATGAATCTATGTTCAAAGAAGAAGATGGTCAGCGTGCATTATGGGTACATGGTAACATTTATGATTCTACGATAGATGTATTAAAGGCAAAAGGCCTTCAGTATGACCAAAAAACTAATGAAATTGTATATTACCAAAACTCTGCTTTTCCGTCAGGTTGGTTGAATACAATTCAAGCCAATGGTGATTTTAAATTTGGTTTACTTCCAGAGGAAATCAATGAACCGCTTAATTTAAGGTTATTTGGATATGATCTTGCAACTGCATCAAATATGGCAAATGGATTTAAAGATTATGTCTTTGTTAAAGAGGGAACGGAATACGCTGTCCCAAGCTATGACAAGGATAAAGTTAAACTAGGAGAAAAAATTTCATTAACTTTAAATCTTAATAATGTGAAACAACTTATGTCAGGTACATTTGAGATTCCTTATAGTAAACAGTTGTTTAAATTTGTAGATGTTAAACCAAATCCAGCACTTGCAGAATATGCAAAACAACATGGATTAAATATTAAATTAGAAGATCCAGTGATAAATGAAGAAGGAAACTGGGAAAACAAGGTGAAAGTTGGTGCATCTTTAGAAGGAACAGAATTTAAAGGTCTAGATGGAGACGCACCATTTGTAGATGTTACATTTGAGATGACGAGTGACGAGTATTTTAATAATTTAACAGCATTTGGAGTAGATAAATTCTCTTATACAAAAACAGGTGCATCAGAAGGCGTTGAGATTCCTGTGTTTAAAGATAAATCCTTTTCTATTATTTCGAAACATGCAATGGTTACAGGATATATTGGACCAGAAGCTTTCTTAACTGAAGAGGGGTATTTAGGTAAGAATGACTACACAAAACTAGGAGCAAAAGTGTATGCAGTTGGTAAGGATGGAAAGAAATATACAGGAACGGTTGATGATAATGGGCAATTTGAAATTCATAGTGTTCCAGTAAGTGATACAGAATATAATATTTTCGTAGAAATGCCAGGTCATTTAAATAGTAAATTAACTACAAAAATAGGGAAAATGCAGGATGGAGAATTAGTGGGACAAAACTTTAGAGCTGATATGGATGACAGCCTTGCAGGTGATGTAAACGGCGATAAAATGGTAGATATTCAAGATGCTAGAATAGCAGCTCTTTCATATGAAAAAGGAAAAGTGGCTGTAAAAGATGGAGATGTCAATCAAGATGGTGTTGTAAATGAAACAGATATTCGTTTTATTGAGAAGAATTTCTTGAAAAAAGGTCCAGATGCCAAAGAAAATCAGAAACCGAAAGAAAATGTAGGGCCAGTGACGTTAGATAAAATCTTACGTTCCATTGGATTAGAGCCAAAAAAATAAGTGGGCACAATTCTAGAGTAAACTAAGTGATAAAACAATGAGTATAGAATTAAATAGGATTTACTAACAATGGACCGGTAATGATTCGATGTAACATTACCGGCTATTCTTAAAGTGATAGTTATTTGTATACATGAAGTAAATAGTTTAACGTTGGTTAGGTTTCGTTATGGGGAATATTATTTGTTTAATTAGTATTGTTTGTGGGATGGAAATAAGGTTTGGAGTTTGAACTTTAAAAATAGGGGGACTTGTGAAATGAGTATTAAGAAAAAACTTGGTATGGGTGTTGTAACTGCAGGGCTTGGTTTATCTTTAATTGGCGGGGGGACATATGCGTATTTTAGTGATAAGGAAGTATCACAAAACACGTTTGCAGCGGGTACTTTAGATTTGAGTGTTAATCCTGAAGTTGTTATTAATGTCGACAATATTAAACCAGGTGATGAAATGGAACGCGGTTTTCAATTAGTTAACAAAGGAACTTTAGCGATAGGAGACGTGAAACTTCTTACAGATTATAG
This sequence comes from Bacillus sp. DE0042, assembly GCF_007680225.1. Taxonomy (NCBI): domain Bacteria; kingdom Bacillati; phylum Bacillota; class Bacilli; order Caryophanales; family Bacillaceae; genus Bacillus; species Bacillus sp. DE0042. Next base: position 121,666 of record NZ_VEJP01000010.1, read on the forward strand.
TGTAATCGATGCTAAAGGAGATAATGGAAGTGCTGATTTTGGTGATCATATCCGTGTCGATTTCTTATGGAATTTGGATAAAAATGAGGTTCCAATTTGGTCTACTACATTATCTGAATTAAAGGTAGCTACGCAAAACGGAAGTATTCCTGATCTTGTACAAAAAGGTGTTGTAGACCGAGAAGGAAATGGACTTGCTCCTGGTGATGATGATACTTTCTATGTAATGTTCACATTTGTAGATAGCAATGAAGAGCAAAATGTATTTCAAGGAGATTCATTAAAATTAAATTGGACTTTCAATTCAATGCAGACAAAAGGTGAAGAGAGATAAAGATAAAAATTGTATATAAGAATAAATTGATGAAGAATTGAGAAATAAAATTTTTAATAGTGTAAGGGTTGATTTAGTGAATCAACCTTTTTTGTGTTTTGAGAGAAAATTATGCTTGGATTATTTGAAAAAAAATAAGCTTGAAAGTTACGTTACGTCATCTTTTATACTTAAGGAAACAAGGAGTAGAGGGATGGTGTATATAATTTTGAAAAGTATGTGGGGATGGAAAGAAATTTTATATTTATTTGTGTTTGTATTTATTATTGTTCCAGTAACTGTTGAATCTCTTTTTTATGACTATGCTTTAAAAATAATAGGGAACTCATTATATGCTGGAGTATTAATGGGATTTATAATGGCAGTGATATTTACTACTGTAGTTTATCTTTTTTGTATAAAAAGATATAAGCTCTCGTGGAGAGATATTGGAATTTGGAAGCTTTCATGGAAAGATTTCTTATGGACATTTGGAGCGGTTATTTTCTTAATTGTAGTTAGTATTGCTGTATTAATGATAATGGAGAAAATGGGTATTTCTTTTGAAAATAGTAAAACGGAAACGGTCCAAAATGATAAATCAATATATTCATTCTGTATCGCGGTAATTGGAGCAGCAGTTATATCACCAATCTATGAAGAGATTTTGTATCGAGGGGTTTTTTATACGTTTTTTCGTGATAAATATGGTATATGGGGCGGAGTGCTTATAAGTTCCATAATATTTACCGTTGTTCATATTCCAACATATAACACATTACCAGTGAATTTTTTTAGTGGAGTAGTATTTGCGTGGTTATATGAGAAAACAAATTCTATTTTATCAGCTATGATTGCCCACGCATTATTCAATTTTATAGCAGTACTTCTCACATTTATGTCGAATTAAGAAGATATATAGGAGGGATACATATGGAAATAGCTGTAGAACGTGTTTTTACAAAAGAGGTTTTAGCAAGAGCAGCAAAGGCATTTCATGTAACAGTGGAAGAAAAGCCACTTGGAGATTTTGAAAATTATATTTTTAAGGCAAAGGGTGATAGTGGTGAAGATTACGTATTACGTTTAACGCACTCTTCTCATCGTTCTAAAAAAGAAGTTGAAGCTGAACTAGATTTTTTACGATATGTTGCGGAGCATGGGGCAAAGGTAGCAGGACCTCTTTATTCAAAATCTCAAAATCTTGTAGAAGAAATTGGAGCGGAAGATAGCACTTTCTTTTTTGCATCTTTATTTACATATGCAAAAGGTGAACAAGTAAAAGGAAAAGAATCGCCTTATTGGGGAGATGCTTATTTTGAAGCATGGGGAAAAGCGATTGGTCAACTGCACCGCTTAACAATGAACTACCCTAAAACAGATTATCGTGATACGTGGGAAGAAGACGAAAGTGGGATTGTTAATGAATTAGAAGATGATCAAGTGAAAAAGATTGCAGCGGTATTAATGGATGAAATAAAGGCTCTTCCAATTGAAAGAGAAACGTTCGGCCTTATGCACGGTGATATCCATCCCGGTAATTTTCATTATGATGGTAAAGAGCTAACAATCTTTGATTTTGATGATGCGGCTTATAATTACTTTATACATGATTTAGCGATGGTTCTCTATTACTCTGTTCTATTTACACCGTGGACAGCGGAAGAGAAGACAGACTTTGCTCGTAAACAGCTACAAGTGTTACGAAAAGGCTATGAGTATGAGCACAGACTAGCGAATAGTTGGTATGAATCGTTACCGTTGTTTTTACGTCTACGTGATGTTGGTTTATACGGTACACTTCAAAAGAAGTTTAAGGGGAAAGATATGCCAGATAACTTCCGGAAATTATCGGAAGAATTATATGAAAGAATTATAAGCAAAGAAGCAATTGTGAATATATAATACATTTTGTTCAAAACAAAGTATATAAAATAAATATATACTTTGTTTTTTTATACAAAAATATGTTTGTTTTATTAAAATAATATTGTTATAGATTAGGTATACACTTATAATTTTATATATATTCTGAATATTCTTTATAAAGAAGGAGGGGGAATGTTGGAAGCTTTCGTGAATTGGTTAAATAATATTGTTTGGAGTCCAGCACTTGTTTATTTATGTTTAGGAGTAGGTTTATATTTTTCCATTCGAACGAGGTTTTTACAAGTAAGGCACGTAGGCGAAATGGTTAAGCTGACATTTCAAGGTGAAAAATCAGAGGCTGGTGTTTCTTCATTCCAAGCGTTAGCACTTTCGTTATCAGGGCGCGTTGGGACAGGGAATATAGCTGGGGTAGCAACAGCGGTTGCATTTGGTGGACCAGGAGCTGTATTTTGGATGTGGGCAGTGGCCTTTTTAGGGGCAGGATCAGCTTATGTAGAATCTACATTAGCACAAATATATAAGACGAAACATCAAGGACAGTTTCGTGGTGGACCTGCTTATTACATTGAAAAAGGTTTAGGTGTGAAATGGTATGCATTAGTATTCGTTGCAGCGACAATTCTTGCAACGGGGCTTTTACTACCAGGTGTGCAAGCAAATAGTATTGCTGTAAGTTTAGAAACAGCTTTTGGAATTAACACTACCGTATCAGGGGCTGTATTAGTTGTTGTATTAGCTCTTATCATCTTCGGTGGAGTAAAGCGAATTGTTAACGTGGCACAAGTTGTCGTACCGTTTATGGCAGTTGGTTATATTTTAGTAGCTTGCGTTATTGTTGCTATGAATATTGAAAAGTTGCCAGAAGCATTTATGTTAATTATAAGAAGTGCTTTTGCATTAGAGGCGGCTTTCGGTGGTATTATCGGTTTAGCAATTTCTTGGGGAGTAAAACGTGGTATTTATTCCAATGAAGCAGGGCAAGGAACTGGACCACATGCAGCAGCTGCTGCGGAAGTATCACATCCAGCTAAACAAGGTTTAGTGCAAGCATTTTCCGTTTACATTGATACATTATTTGTTTGTTCAGCAACAGCATTTATGATGATTATTACAGGCATGTATAACGTATTTGATGCAAGCGGAAAAAACTTTATCGTAAATAAATTAAATGGTGCTCAGCCAGGACCGGGATATACACAAGCTGCGGTAGAATCTGTTTTCCCTGGATTTGGAAACGGTTTCGTTGCAATCTCGTTACTATTCTTTGCATTTACAACAATTATGGCGTATTACTACATTGCAGAAACGAATATTGCGTACTTAAATCGTGATAAAGACCGTCCTTGGCTGTCTATGGTACTAAAGTTTGTATTTTTAGGAGCTGTATTCTACGGCTGTATAAAAACAGCAGCAACGGCGTGGGCTTTAGGTGACATCGGTGTAGGAATTATGGCATGGGTAAATATCATTGCGATTTTATTATTACAAAAACCTGCATTAGTTGCATTAAAGGATTATGAAAAGCAGAAAAAAGAAGGAAAAGATCCAGTATTCGATCCAGGGCCATTAGGAATTAAAAATGCTGATTTCTGGGAGCATGAATACGGAAAAGATAAGAAAGAAGAAGTATCTTAATAGAATAGAAATGAAGAAGCAAAGGAAAATCCCTTTGCTTTTTTTTATGGACAAAATGAGGTTGGAAGTTATTTTTTTGCCTATTTTTGAATATAAAAAGAATGTACATGCTTTGTTAAGGGAAGGGGGGAGTATGTTGATAGAGTTTCGTAATGTAAATAAATATTATGGTACCTTTCAAGTTTTAAAAGATATTAATGTACAAGTGAAAAAAGGTGAAGTGGTAGTAGTTGTTGGGCCGTCCGGATCAGGAAAAAGTACGTTGCTACGGTGTATAAATCAGTTAGAGACAATTACAGATGGAGCGTTAATTGTACAAGATACGGAAGTACACAATGCAAAAACAGATATGAATGAATTACGCCGAAATATTGGAATGGTCTTTCAACATTTTTATTTATATCCACATAAAACGGTTCTTCAAAATATTACACTAGCACCGATTAAAGTAAATAAAGTTTCAAAAGAGGAAGCTGAGCAAACAGCGATGTTTTATTTAGAGAAAGTAGGAATTCCGGAGAAGGCTAGTGTATACCCCCATCAATTATCCGGAGGACAACAGCAAAGGGTAGCAATTGCTAGGGGGCTCGCAATGCAGCCGGAAATTATGCTATTTGATGAGCCTACGTCTGCTCTTGATCCAGAGATGATCGGGGAAGTACTTGATGTTATGAAGACGCTAGCTAAAGAAGGGATGACGATGGTCGTTGTAACGCATGAAATGGGATTCGCGCGAGAAGTAGCAGATCGGATTTTTTTTATGGATGATGGTCAAATTATTGAAGATACAACACCGGCGCAATTTTTTGCAAGTCCTGAACAAGAAAGAGCTCGTCTATTTTTAAGAAGAGTGTTAAATCATTAAAGGGGGAGTTTTATGCTTAAAATGAAAAAGTTGTTTACGTTAATCGTATTTTCATGTTTATTCGTACTTGTCGTTGCTGGATGCGGAAGTAAAAAAGATGAGACGAAAGAAACGAATACGAAACAAGGCGGGGCTGTTGAGCAGATTAAAAAGCGCGGGAAACTAGTAGTTGGGGTGAAGAATGATACGAACTTATTTGGCTTGAAAAATCCTTCGACAGGACAGGTAGAAGGGTTTGATGTTGATATCGCAAAGGCGCTTGCGAAAAAAATCTTTGGAGATGAAAAGAAATTAGAATTAAAAGAAGTAACGTCTAAAACGCGTATTCCACTACTGAAAAATGGTGATATTGATGCAATTATCGCGACAATGACAATTACGGAAGAACGTAAAAAAGAAGTAGATTTTTCAGATGTATATTTTAAAGCAGGGCAATCGTTACTTGTGAAAAAAGGAAGCGATATTAAAAGTATTGATGATGTGAAAAAGGGTGTGAAAGTGTTAGCGGTAAAAGGTTCAACGTCTACAAATAATATTCGTCAAAAATCACCAGAATCGACTGTATTAGAATTTGAAAATTACAGTGAGGCATTTACAGCGTTAAAAGCAGGGAAAGGCGATGTATTAACGACAGATAATGCAATTCTTTACGGCATGGCAAAACAAGATTCGAATTATGAAGTTATAGGGAAAATTTTCACGGATGAGCCGTACGGAATTGCAGTGCAAAAAGGTGCAGATGATTTAACGAAAGAGATTAATAGCTTGCTAAAAGATATGAAGGCGAACGGGGAGTACGACAAATTGTATGAGAAATGGATTGGGCAAAAACAAGAGAAGTAAAGTGATAGTTTCATTAATGGAGCTTTATTCTCATTGATAAATAGTAAGAGGATGAGGGATGCTCATCCTCTTCTTGTAAAGAAAGAGGGGAGAATATGTGCCTGATTTTTCTATATTGACGAATAACATTGATATGTATTTAGAGGGCTTTAAGTATACAGTTATGTCTAGTGTAATTGCGTTAATAGGCAGCTTTATTTTGGGAGTAATTTTGGCTGTAATGCGCATTGCACCTATTCGTATTTTAAATTGGTTGGGAACGGCTTTTGTAGAGTTTGTAAGAAATATTCCACTCGTATTAATTGCATTTATATTTTATTTCGCTTTACCTGTAATAGGAATTACTTTAAATGGTTTTGTAGCAGGAACAGTTACGCTTACCGTATATACTGCAGCGTTTATTGCGGAAGTCATTCGCGCTGGTATTTTATCAGTTGCAAAAGGTCAAATGGAAGCAGCGCGTTCCTCAGGATTAACGTATGTACAGGGGATGTATTATGTTGTTTTACCCCAGGCGATGAAAATCGTAATCCCTCCTCTAGGAAATCAATTTCTCAATTTAGTAAAAAACTCTTCCATACTCGGAATTATCGCTGGTACCGATTTGATGTATCAAGGAGATTTAATTTCAACGAAGACATTTGTTACGTTCGACGTTTATATATTTGTCGGGATATTTTATTTAATATTAACAATTCCGCTCAGTATGCTAGTGCGTTATTTAGAAAAACGCTTAGCAAAGGAGGCGGTGTAAATGGATTTTAAGGGAGCAATTACAGGAGATCATATTCTGTTTTTATTAAAAGGATTACTTATAACGTTAGAGGTAGCGCTCGTAGCAATTGTACTCAGCTTTATTATTGGTAGTATAATAGGGATATTGCGCTACATGAAAATCCCTGTCGTCTCACAAGTATTAGGAATTATCGTTGAAGTGATTCGAAACTTACCACTACTTTTAATTATATTTTTCACATATTTTGCGCTTCCAGAAGTAGGCTTGAAATTAGAGATTATAACAGCTGTAATTGTTGCTTTAACAATATTTGAAGCAGCAATGATATCTGAAATTGTTCGAAGTGGTCTATTATCGATTGAAAAAGGACAGATTGAGGCCGCAAGATCTTCAGGATTAACGTATGTTCAAGCACTGTGGCATATCATTTTACCACAAGCATTAAGAAGAATGGTCCCGCCGCTTGTCAGTCAGTTTATTTCATTGCTGAAAGATACATCATTAGCAGTTGGTATATCACTGCCAGAGCTTATGCATAATGCTCAAATTATTAGCGGGCAGAATGTAAATTATATGATTCCAACGTTTATAGTAGTAGCTTGTATGTACTTTATCGTAAATTATAGTTTATCAATTTTATCGAGAAGATTAGAACTTCGTTAACCTTTACAATATATGTAAAGGTTTTCCCTTGTTTCTCCTTATTTTCCTCTAATTAGAATCTAAATCTCAAAATAATTCGTTTTTTTATATTGTTTTATCAGAAAAGTTTTAATTTTATATAGAAATTGTAATCGCTTTCGTGTATATTTTTATTATCAGAAAATTTTAACAAGATATAGGGGTATCGGTAGGGGGAGGATTTAGATGCAGCAACCAACGAATGAGAAATTACATCGTACGATGAAGAGTAGGCATTTATTTATGATCGCACTAGGTGGTGTAATCGGGACTGGTTTTTTCTTAGGTTCAGGTTACACCATTAATCAGGCTGGACCAGGGGGAGCCATCCTTTCCTATTTAGTGGGCGGATTTATTATGTATTTAACAATGCTTTGTCTCGGAGAGTTAACGGTAGCGATGCCGGTTTCAGGTTCTTTCCAAAAGTATGCGACGAAGTTTATTGGGCCAGGAACGGGCTTTATGATTGGCTGGCTATATTGGCTTGGCTGGGCAGTGACAGTAGGACTAGAATTAACGTCAATCGGTTTAATGATGAAAAGATGGTTTCCGAATATTGATGTTTGGGTATGGTGTCTCGTATTCGGCGTTATTTTATATGCTTCAAACGCAATTTCGGCGAAAAGTTATGCTGAATTAGAATTTTGGTTCTCTAGTATTAAAGTAGTGACAATTCTTGCGTTTGTTGTTCTTGGTGGTGGTGCATTATTAGGGTTTATATCATATGACGGAAAAGAAGCAGCACCTCTTTTCTCTAACTTTGTAAGCGATGGTGGATTATTCCCGAATGGACTAGCTGCAGTATTACTTACGATGATTACGGTTAACTTCTCATTCCAAGGAACAGAGTTAATCGGGATTGCAGCGGGCGAAAGTGAAAATCCAGAAAAAACAATTCCACGTGCAATTCGTAATACAGTATGGCGCATTATGTTATTCTTCATTTTAACAATGACAATTTTAGTAGGGTTAATTTCTTGGAAAGAAGCAGGGGTAATTGAAAGTCCATTCGTAGTCGTATTTGATAAAATCGGTATTCCATACGCAGCTGATATTATGAACTTCGTTATTATTACAGCGTTACTATCTGTAGCGAATTCAGGATTATATGCGGCAACTCGTATATTATGGTCACTTGCAAATGAAGGAATGGCACCAACATCTTTCAAGAAAGTAAATAAACGAGGTATTCCAATTACAGCGCTAGTCGTAACAATTGCGGTAGCAGGGTTATCTTTATTCACAAGCTTCCTTGCAGAAGATACAGTATACATGTACTTATTATCTATAGCTGGTTTATCCGCTGTTTCGAGTTGGATCATTATTGCTCTATCTCAACTTCGCTTTAGAAGTCAGTATATAAAAGGTGGAGGAAAGTTAGAGGATTTAAAGTATAGAACACCGTTATATCCAATTGTTCCTATTTTAGCTTTAATTACAAATAGCATCGTTGTTATTAGTTTAGCGTTTATTCCAGAACAAAGAATGGCGTTATACTGTGGTATTCCATTTATCATTTTCTGCTATATATATTATTATATGAGTAAGAAACGGAAGAAACCGATGAAAGTGGAGATGGAAGCGAAGTATGAAAATAAAAATTAAGTATGATGGTATAGAGGCAGATTTATCGTATGGTCCATTAGCGATTGGAAAAGAAAATGGGTATTCACCGTTACAATTACTCGTTTCTTCTATCGCAGGATGTAGTGCAATTGTCTTTCAAACAATTTTAGAAAAGAAACGTATTACATACGATACGTTTACAATTGAAACTGAAATTGGTAGAAGTGAAGCTTTATCCAAACCAGTTGAAAGTGTTCATTTGCACTATAAAATTAAAGCCCAAAACATTACAGAAGAGCAGTTGGACAAGGCGCTGCAACTTGCGGTGAAAAATTGTACGATTGTTCAATCGGTAAAAGATAGTATAAAAATTACGGAAACAATTGAACTAATAAAGTGAAACATAAAAACGTGAGAATACGGCTCTCACGTTTTTATGTTTTAGAGAGAGGAGAAAGTGTAATGGAATGTTTAGGATGTAAATTAGCCAACGAAGAAGAAATTATATATAGAATATATGAAGATGACTATGTAACATGTTTTTTAGATCATGAACCTTTTTATCCAGGTCATACTTTTAATTGTGCCAAAGCAGCATGTTGTAGAAGTGGACGAATTAGATGATATTGTAGCAAAATCCATTATGGATGCTTCTAAGCTTATTGCAAAAGCGATTAAGCTATTATATAAACCAGATGGCGTTACAATTTGTCAAAATGGTGGAATCTTTAATGAGTTAACGCATTATCATATGCATGTCGTACCGAGATATAAAGAGCGCTCGTTTGCCGAGTTTTATACGGTACAATTAGGAGAAAAGAAGAATTATAACTTGGAAGAGACCAAGCATTTGTTACAAGAAGCGATAGAGCAAATACCGCCTACTGAAAAGGCGTAAGAGGGGTGTTCTTAAGGGAACAGTCAGGAAAATTTTAATATTAAAAAGCCCAATTTCTCAGTTAAAATAGAGAGATTGGGCTTTTATTTATTCTATTATTAAATTTTATCTATAAAGGAATTTTGTAGTGTCACAAAGTATATCGCCCATTCGTTATATAGAGTGAGAGGAGGAATTATATGAAAGTTACAAACAACGATTATGAAAAGATGGAAGAGCTATATGAGTTGTACGAACAAAAAATTTATTATGTAGCGTATTCTATTTTAAATAATATTCAGCAGGCTGAAGATGCGGTTCAAGAGACGTTTATTACTCTTTATAAGAACTTGGAAAAGCTCCATAGCTTGAGCACTGAAGAGCTTAAACGCTACATTTTGAGGGTCGCGAAAAACAAGGCGATTGATAGTTACCGGAAAAATAAACGACATGAAACATTTTTAGAAGAATATGAAAGAGAATCAATAGAAGCAGTAGATGAAAATATTGAAGAGTGGGAAAAACGTAAAATGTCTGAGGTTCAAATTGATACATTGCTAACAGAATTAAGTGAATCTAACAGACAAGTGTTTAAGTATAAAGTCTTCTATAACTTAACGTATCAAGAAATTTCAAGTGTTATGGGAATAACCGAGGCTAATGCCCGCAAGCAGTTTGAACGCGCTCGAAAACGAGTCCAAAATATGATAGGAGGTATACAACATGACGAATTCAAAGAACTCCAAAGAAATATATGAACTTGCTGAAAAAATTGCTTTAGATGATTTTGATAAACTCGAAGAACAACATGAATTTTCACATACATATACGCGCAAAAAGAAATTGTTTATGGAGGAAATGAAGTTGAAAGATGGACAACCGCAGAAAAAGCGTAAAAAACATCGTATGTTAATCGCTGCTGCTTGTTTATTGATTGGTATGCCGACAACAGTTTTTGGTGCAGTAAAAGTCTACAATATGATTGTTCAAAAACAAAATTACGAAGTAAATGTTTCAGTAACAAATAAGGACTCGAAAAAGGCTGACAAGTGGTATAAATTGAAAATCGATAAATTACCAGAAAATATGGAGGCAATTGATGACTCTGCTATGAAATATTCATTTAAAGATAACGACGCAAATGGAGGCTTTTCATTTGCTCTTTGGAGAGTAGGGGAAAATGCGGACTTTCAAACTTTATATTCAAAAAGCTACGAAGAAAAAGAGATAAGTGGCAAGAAAGCAGTAATTGTTCATAAAGAAACTGGAAACAACAATGTAATGTTTGATAGGAAGGTCTTTCTCTTTTTTGAGAAAGAAGGGATTATGTTAGAAAGTTTTATTGGATCAGATGTAAATGAAGAACAAATGATGGATGTGTTAGGGAACATTTCACTTGAGCCTACGTCAAAAGAAAAGGCAGCACATATAACAGATTATGATAAAAAGTATTTTAGCGAAGCGGATGAACCTAAAAAAAATAAGGTGATTCCTTTGAAAAAAGATAGTAAACGACTATTTCACATAGGACAAAAGGTTCCAGTAACGATATCTATGGATAACAGCCAAATTGAATATGTGATAGAAAAAGTTGAAGTCTTTGATTCAATTAAAGATTTTAAACAAGAGAACTTTAATGAATTTGGCTTAGGGATATTAAGCAAGAAGAAGGCTTTAGATCACACGGGAAAATTGCTATCGTACAGACGGGATGTATATAAATTAGGGAATGGTAAAGATTCAATTGATACATTAGTAGATTCAAAATTAGTTAATGTTAAATTTGTCTACCTGACAACAACAGTGAAAAATATAGGTAAACAGGCGACAGAAGAAATCTATATGCATCCATCCATAAAGCAGCTTAAATTTGAAGGGAATGCATGGAAATACGCGAAAGAAGAGGGAATGGACGCAACGCGTATTATGACGGGAGAAGTTGATTATTTAGAGCCTCACGGAGATGGGAAAAGCTTTTATAATATTGGCAGTATCCGACCAGGAAAAACGGTAAAAGTTAAATTAGGTTATTTTGTAGATGAGGATAAACTAGATTCAATCTTCCTGGATGCTTTCCATTACAGAGGGAATGGAAGTACTGAAAATATGAATGCGTCATATCGTTGGTGGATTGATATTCGTCAACAGTCAAAACAATAGGAACAAATACACAAAAAGCTGCTTATATCTAGCAGCTTTTTTCGTCTTCATACATATGTAAAACTTCTTTCGCACGTATACGTAAACTATCTATCAATTCTTTTGGCTCTAAAACTCGTGCATCTTTTCCAAGTCTATAAAATAAAGGGGTAATAAAATTGATTTCACCTTTATCAATTGTTGAATGTATATATCCTGTCCCGTCTTCGTTTACTACCACGAATTCTTCAAGGTAAGGAACGCTTTTACATTGGCGTACGCCTTCAGTCGTTAATAAAACATGTAACTGGGTAGGAATGTGCACTACGTTAGAGCTCGAGTCGAACCATTCTTCTAAATTCATGAACGTATTTTTATTTTCTTCTGTTGATAATATAGAAAGAATACGATCAACGCGATACAGTAATACTTTTTTTCTGCTGAAGTCATAGGATGGTAAGTACCATAGCCCATCATGAGCGTATACACCGATAGGATGAACGTGTTTTGTTTTTATCCCCGATTTAGATTCGTATTGAAAGTGTAAATTTTTATTTTCAATAGCCGCAGTTAACACTTCGTTTAAAAGTGGTGTCTCAATTGTTCTCTTCGGATTCCAAAAAGTGATATAAGAACGTATTTTATCAACTTTCGCTTTCGCATCATGTTGTAGAGAACTATACAGTTTATGTGTAACGGAATTGATTTCTGCGTTGAAGGGCAAGTCTTGGTAGTAGCTTAAAGATTGAAATGCAAAAAAGATGGATACTGCTTCTTCTTCCGTAAATAAAATAGGGGGAATGACTTTATTCGTTAATACTTTATAGCCCCCGTTACGACCTTGTTCTGCGTAAATGGGTAATCCCATATCACTTAAATCTAAAATGTATCTATGGACAGTACGAACGGAAATATTAAATTCATCAGCTATTTCCTGAGCTGTAAATGTTCTTTTCGCAGAAGCGAATATAAGAATGTCTAGTAAACGTTTTGCTTTTGACAACTATCTCACTCGTTTCTTTTTTTAACATGACATGAATTGTCATGTTTTAAGGTTAGTATAGTGTGTATAAGGTCATTTTATAAATATACGTTGCAAGGAGGAAAAGAGATGTCACGTGAAGTTGTTTTATTTATAGCCGCTAGTTTGGATGGATATATTGCGAAAGAAAATGATGATTTAGAGTGGTTAATGGAAACCGAAGGAGAGGGAGATAACGGTTATACAGAAATGTATGAAACGATTGATACAATAATTATGGGGAAAAGAACGTACGATTATGTAGTAGAACATACAGAAACATTCCCCTACTTAGATAAAGCATGTTATGTTTTTTCTCGTTCAGAAAAAGGCTCAGACGGAAACGTTGAGTTTATAAATGAAGATGTAGCGGAGTTTACTAAAAGGTTAAAAGCACAAGAAGGATCTAAAATATGGATGGTCGGTGGAGGGAGTTTACTGAAAGAGTTCTTTAAGAATAATCTAATTGATGAATATATCGTTACGATTACACCGCATATATTAGGTTCTGGAGTTCCGTTATTTCAAGACAAGAATCCAGAAATTAATTTAACTCTAACGAATACGAAACGTTTTGGGCAATTTGTAAATTTATATTATAAGGAAAAGAAATAGCATACTAATGAACGGACCAAATTACATCTGATTTTAGTTATAGTAAGGTTTATCTGTCCTTAACATATCAATTAGTATAAGGGATAACATATTGATTTGGATAATTCAAAAGGAAAATTGTAATTTTATGTTGAAATGAACATGGAAAGTATAAAGAAATGTACTTAGATTACTAAGGTGGTTGTCTTGAACAAAGGGAGTGAAGAATTGGATGAAAAGAAACTATTAAAATTAGTTTTAGAAATTCAAGAGCTACAAGATTTTGGGGAAGATTTTGAACATAAACTCATTGTATTTGAAAATAGTGTTCCTTATCCAAATGCAAAAGAATTATTTTTTGCTGATTACGGTGCAGAATATATTGTAAAAATAGCTATTAATCATAAAAATATAAAATTAGGTGAGTTAAATAAAGAGGAGTTAGTTACCTTGGTTCAAAAACTTATGGATACGGAAGGAGAAGAATGGGAACAGGCAATTTGGTTGGACATGGTTGAATCGTCTGTTATTGACCCTAAAATAGGTGATTATATTTTCTGGAGCGATGACGAATTAACCGCCAGAGAAATTATAGATAAAGCATTGGCTTATAAACCATTAAAATTATAAAGTGTGTTGCTTTAAGTAGAATTAAAGGTTTATTTTAGAATAAATTGTATAAAATTAAGAGGTTTAGAAATTTGTTTAAGTTTTGTCTTTAATTTGATTTAAGCTAAAGGAGAATTTAGTTCAATAAGACAATAAAAGACGCCTAGAGTTTTTGAACTCTGGGCGTTTTCATATGCTAATTATGATGTGATTTTGTAAATCAAAACTGAACTTGTTAATTGATGATAGTTGTATTTCTATATAGATGGCAATGAAATAATAAAGCAAGACCCATGATTGACTTCGCTCGTTACAGTAATATTCCCGCCGTGTAGTTCTACAATTTCTTTCACGATAGATAGTCCTAAACCTGTTCCGCCTGTAGCTCGTGATCTTGCTTTATCAACTCGATAAAAACGGTCGAAAATGTGAGGAAGGTCTTCAGGCGGAATACCTTCGCCTTCATCTTCAATTGTAATGGAGATACTTTTATGTTCTTCTGTAACAGAAATGTTTATATGAGAATGTTCTTTTGAATGTCTATAAGCGTTATTTAAAATGTTTATTATAACTTGTTCAAATCGCTGTTCATCTAAGTTTACTACTAGTGTAGGAGGACAAGAAAAAGAAACTGTAATGTATCTTTCTTTATACATGGCGTTTACTTTTTCGGCTATGCGAGTAAGGAAGGTGTGTAAATGTACTTCCTTTACTTGAATAGAAAAGTTATGTTGTTCCATTTGTGCAAGTGAAAATAAATCTTGAACTAAGTTCGTAATATAATCAGACTCATCTTTTATAATAGATAAATATCGCAAACGTTGCTCAGGAGATGTGGTTTCTTTTAAAGCAATGTCAGCATAACCTCTTACGTATGTTAACGGTGTTCGTAATTCATGAGCAACACTTGCTAGAAATTCACTTCGCTCTGTTTTCATATAATGTAAATCATTAGCAAGCGTTTGAATAGATGAGGCTAGTTCACCAATTTCGTCATTTCGAGTAGTTGTTAACGAAACAGACAAATCGCCTTTACTCATTTTTTCAGTGGCATGTTTCATGTGTAACAATGGTTTTGTTAACAACCGTGATAAGAGAAAGATGGTGATGGCTGTTAATAGAAACGTAATGACTCCGGCAATAATGAATTGTCTTGTTAGCCCGTTAACCATTTCCTCGATTGATTCTGTTCCGAGAAACATATATACGTAGCCTTCTGTTTTGCCTGCCACTATAATGGGGCTAACTGTACATATATAATTAGATGTTTTCCAATGATTTTCTATAATTGCTCCGTCATGATCTGTCCGTGTTTGCATTTTTTCGATATGCTTTTTTATCGTAGTATTTATTTTGTTGGATTTAGCCAGTACTTCTTTATTTGCATTTGTAATAACGACAGTGGTTTCGGCTTCAGATTCCATTAGGGCAACATGGGAGATTGTTTGCTTATCAAAATACTTTTCAAGGACATCTCGGTGACTATTTCCACGCTTTAATAAAGCTGTCATTTCTTCATTTACTCTATTGTTGACAAGACTATAATAAAGCAAGACAAATAGAACACTTTCGATTAAAAGTGTAACAATTAAAAAATAAAATCCGAGTTGAATAGATATTCGCTTCATCGTTTTGCTCCTTAATCTACAGTATCAACCCATCGATAGCCGACTCCGTAAACAGTTTTTAAATGGTGATCAATAGGGAAATTTACTTTTCGTAATTTATCACGCAAATTACGAATATGTGAATCGACTGTTCTATCTTCTGTATTTGTATTTAATCCCCAAATTCGTTCAATGAGCTGATCGCGGCTTAATACGTAGTTCACATGACGTAAAAATAATCCGAGTAAAGAGAATTCGATTGGAGTGAGAAGAAGTTCTTCATTATAGACAGAAACGAAATGCTTTGCCTCATCCCATAAAATGCCGTGATATTGGATTTGCGCGTGTTGATTCGTTCGCCTTAAAACAGCTTCAATTCTTGCGAAAAGCTCTTCTTCATGGAAAGGTTTCGTTACATAATCATCCGCTCCAAGTTTTAACCCTTGGATGACATCTACCGTTTGATCACGAGCCGTTACCATAATGATGGGAACGTTACTAAAGGATCGAATTCTTTTGCACGTTTCCCACCCATCCATCTTTGGCATCATAATATCGAGTAAAACAAATTTGAAGTTTCGATTTTCTATATGTGAAATAGCTTCTTCCCCGGATACTGCACATACGCAGTTGTATCCGATTGGAGTAAGATAAAGCGTTAATAATTCAAGCATTCTCGGCTCATCATCTACGAGTAGTATATCGACCATAGAGTACCTCCGCATTTATAGTTATTAATTAAATTGTAAGTCAAAATCATGAAGAAATGGTGCAGATTATCATGCATCTGCATAATTTCTTCAGAATTGCTTGTTATTGTAAAGTTGAAATTTCATTTTAGGTAATCATATTGGCTCGAAAACGATTCATACGGAGGCGGTATAGTGAAAAAGATGACCCGAATCTTTGGGATAACAATAATTGCGGCGGCTGGTCTTGCGGCGTGTGGGCAGACGAACACAGATCATAAAAATCATGAATCTACAAAAGAGAAGAAAACAGAGCAAAAGGAAATGAAAATGAATCAGGAGGTAACTGCGCCGAAAGAAATGAACGAAGGTGCATCGAATGATTTATTAACGACAAGTTTAAAAAATGTAACGAGATTAAACACAAACGATCCACTGCAAATGGCAGTAGTAACTTCGCAAACGATATGGCCAGCAACGCATAAAGAGAATCAGCCAGGCGCTGTTATTTTAGTGCCAGTAAACGAGTGGCAATTAGGTATTGCGAGCGCGGATCTTATTCACCATCCGAATAACGGGCCAATTTTATTTATAGAAAAAGAAAAGGTACCCGAAATGACGTTAAAAGAAATAAAACGATTAAATCCGCTCGGAACGAAAGATGGAACACAAATTATGTTGATGGGGGATGTAGGTCCATCTATCCTTGAGCAATTAAAAGCATATAAAGTAAAGCAAATAAAAGAAACGGATCCAGCTAAATTTGCTAAAGATGTGGATAAAGAATATGCCGATATAACAGGTAGCTATCCAAATAGTGTTATTATCGGTTCGTCTGAAGAAGAAGGGCGTTTATATACAACACCAGCTGTAAATTGGATTTCTCATATGCCAGAACCGCTTTTATATACAGAAAAAGATAAAGTGCCAGAAGCGACGATAGAGGCATTAAAGATGAGAAAAGATAAAGCGAATATATATGTATTAGGACCAGAAAAAATCATTTCAAAAGCAGTAGAAAAAGAGTTAAGTAAATACGGAAAAGTAACGCGTATTAGTGGAGAGACTCCAACAGAAAATTCGGTTGCATTTGCGAAGTTTAAAGATGAAAAAACGAAATTTGGATGGGGGTTTACAAAACCAGGTCACGGTTTATCATTTGTTTCAAGCAAAACACCAGACTTAGCAGTTGCAGGGGCACCATTTTCACATATGGGTAAACACGCACCTGTTGTATTGTTAGAAGAAGGGAAAGCTTCACAGCCAGTGTATGAATTCCTTGCTAGTATTCAGCCGAAGTTTAAAGATGACCCAACACTTGGACCGTATAACCACGGCTTCTTATTAGGAAGTACGAGTGATATTTCATTTGAAACACAAGGTATACTGGATGAAAGGTTAGAGAGTGTTCAGGAAAGTGGTCAAGGGCACGGTGGACATTAATGAAATGAGAAAAGACGCTATGAAGGTAGCGTCTTTTTTTAGGAAACTTTTACATAGCGCAAAATCCTCTACTCGTTATATAATAGCCTTCGTGCAGTCGGCCTAGGTTTTCTTATGGAGAAAATCAAATGATAAAAGAGTAGAGGAGTGGTATTTTGTTTCAAACGATAAAAAATGACTGGTTCTCCAATGTGAAAGGGGATGTGCTGTCAGGAATTGTTGTTGCTTTAGCGTTAATTCCTGAAGCGATTGCTTTCTCAGTTATTGCAGGCGTGGATCCGACCGTTGGGTTATACGCAGCCTTTTGTATTGCAGTTACCATTTCATTTGTTGGCGGACGAACTGGGATGATTTCAGCTGCAACAGGTGCAATGGCATTATTAATGGTCACGCTCGTGAAAGATCACGGTTTGCAATACTTATTTGCTACAACAATATTAACCGGTATTGTCCAAATTATTTTTGGCGTGTTCAAACTGAGCTCATTTATGAAGTTTGTACCTAAATCTGTTATGAGTGGTTTTTTAAATTCACTTGGAATTTTAGTTTTTACAGCGCAATTACCACATTTTAAACATGCAACTTGGCAAATGTATGCACTTGTCGCATTAGGACTTGTAATTATATATGTATTTCCACGTATTACGACGGCTGTACCGTCTACACTTATTTCTATTATTATTGTGACAAGTATTGCACTTATGAGCGGATTGCAGTTAAAAACAGTAGGAGATATGGGAAGCTTGCCGAAAGAATTACCGTTCTTTAGCATTCCTGACGTACCTTTTACACTTGAGACGTTAGGGATTATTTTACCGTACGCAGTTATGCTTGCAATTATCGGTTTACTAGAGTCATTATTAACAGCTTCAGTTTTAGATGATATGACGCATACGGAAAGTAATAAACATAAAGAAGCACGTGGGCAAGGTATTGCAAATATTGTGGCTGGTTTCTTCGGAGGAATGGCAGGGTGTGCAATGATTGGACAATCTGTTATTAATATTAAATCAGGTGGACGAGGTCGTTTATCCACATTTGTAGCGGGCGGATTTTTAATCGTATTACTATTTGTTTTAGGTGACTATGTCGTTCATATTCCAATGGCAGCTTTAGTTGCAGTAATGATTATGGTTTCAATCGGAACATTTGATTGGAACTCTGTAACAACGATTCATAAAGTACCAAAAGGAAATGCGTTTGTTATGATCGTAACAGTTGTGATTGTCTTAATTACACATAATTTAGCATTAGGTGTAATTATTGGAACAGTAATTAGTGCGGTTTTATTTGCATTCAATATGGCAAAGATTCACGTGAAACATTTATATATTGAAAATAAGAAAATATACGAAATTCATGGTCAACTTTTCTTTGCATCTACAGCAGACTTTATAAATAATTTTTCATTCAATGAAGATGTAGAAGAAATTGAGTTGAACTTTACTTATGCGCATATATGGGATGATTCAGCAGTAGCTGCAATTGATAAAGTTATCATGAAGTATGAACAAAGTGGCGTGAAAGTAAGTATAACGGGATTAAATGAACGAAGCTCGAAGATTATTTCAAATTTAGCTACTTATAATAAAAGAATTGCTAGTTAGAAGCCTCCTTTTTAGGGGGCTTTATTATATAATACGGGTAGGATAACGAAAAGGGGATTCAGCATATGTACAAACAAATTATATTAGCATGTGACGGTTCTGAACATGCACTTCGAGCAGCGGAACATGCAACATATATTGCGAAATGTAGCGAAGAAACAAATGTTGAAGTTGTGTACGTAGTAGATAATAGAACGGCAAAATCAGATATTATACAAGGTCAAACAGATCTAGAAACAATATCGGCTAGTCGAAAAGATAAATTAAAAGAGATTGAAGGTTTATTAAAGAAAGAGAACATTTCTTATAAAATTACGATATTACATGGCGATCCAGGAGATACGATTGTTCAATATGTAAATACAGGAGACATAGATCTTGTTATCGCTGGAAGTAGAGGATTAAATACACTGCAAGAGATGGTGCTTGGTAGTGTAAGTCATAAAATAGCAAAACGAGTGAAATGCCCAGTGATGATTATTAAATAAATTGAGTGATATACTCTGTAGTGTAAGCAGGACTTTGATATAATTCAAGGTCCTTTTTGGCGTATAAAAGGGGAAGGTATGGACATACTAGATACATAAGTTTTAGAAAATGTTAACTTACAAATTTGTAAGTTTGTTGTCAGAAAAATCGATGTTATGAAATTTTTCCCATTGGTAAAATAAGAGTATCAAAGGGGAGATAGGGAGGATGGAAGTAATGAAATCATTGCAAAATTTATCATATAGTCAAGGGGTAAGCTTAATTTGTTTAGGCGGATTTGCTGCATCTGTTACGTTAGCTATTTTAATAAAGATGGTTCATCAAATCTTTTAATTTTAGAGTAGGGAAGGAATTGGTTGTTATTAATAGCAAGAGAAGTATTATAAATAAAAAATAGCTCCTAGCATGTATCTTAGTGCTAGGAGCTATTTTCTTATTTCTCTGTTTCTGCTTTATCGCTTGTTACGCTAACTTTACCCCACTTGTATTGATCTTCTGGTGTATATTTATAATCTTTTACGCGATTATTTACACCTTTTAAGTCAAATTTATAATGAAGTGGAATTAATGGTACTTCGTCATGAACTAATTTTTGCCATTTATCGTAGACATCTTTACGGTACTTTTCATCAGCAGCTTCTGGAGAAATACCTTGTTTTAATAATTCTGTGTTTTTGTCAGTAGCCCAACGTGGGTAATTGAACGCTGCATCTTTAGCCCAAATACCAGAAGGATCTGGGTCAGATCCAGTTCCCCAAGCTGCCGCGAAAAGATCAACTTTTGGATCATCTTTTTTAATCATATCGTAGAATGAGTTAAATTCATGTAAGCGACCATCAAGAAGCTCTACTTTTAGGCCGATGTCTTTCCAAGATTGAATAAAGAATTTTGCAAGTGGTTCACTTACATCGCTACCACTCATTGATAAGAAATTAGCTTTAAATTCTTTACCATTCGGATCTTCACGGAATCCATCTCCGTTCGTATCTTTATAGCCAGCTTCATCTAATAATTTTTTAGCTTTCTCTATATCTTTATCATAGGCACCAGCTTTATTGTTATGATATTTTGGTAGAGATGGTGGAATTGGTGAGTTAGCCGGATAACGTAGGCCGTGATATAATTTTTCACCAATTTCTTTTCGATCGATAGCATACGCCATTGCTTGACGTACACGAACATCTTTAAATTTCTCCTTATCCATCACTACTTCTTCTTTTTCTTTATCCATATGGCCTAATTTAAAACCGATATAGCTATAGTATAAATCAGTTTTACCGACTAATTGTGCATTTTTTAATTTACTTACATTTGGATACTGATCCGCACTTACTTCAGCAATGTCAATATCACCATTTTTTAAGGACGCGTTAACAACGGAAGGGTTAACAACTTTTAAAACCATACTTTTTAGTTTTGGTTTTCCGCCATAATAATCATCAAAACGTTCAAATTCAACGGCTTCACCTGGCGTAATTTTCTTCACTTTAAAAGGCCCGAAACCAATTGGGTTTTTACGAATTTTATCAGATTCTGCTAATTTATCGATTGGTACATCTCCTAAGTATTTCTTATGAAGAGGATATGTCCAAAGTCCAGTTTTCACTGAAGGATTCGGTTCTTTAAATGTAATCGAAATTGTTTTTGGATCCGTTACCTTTATACCCGAAATTTTTTCGGCTTTTCCATTATGGTAATCTTCCATACCTTCAATCATTTGCATTTGAGTGTCATAGCGAGAACCAGCATATTGTTTGTTACCAATTACTAGATAAGAGTATTCTAAATCCTCAGCGGTAACAGGGTTTCCATCATGCCATTTTACATTATCTTTGATTTTTAATGTAATTGTCTTTTTATCTTTAGAAATTTCATATGTAGCAGCGCCATCATTCGTGTATTCCCAGTTTTCGTCATTTGATAATAAAGATTCATCGAAAATTGTAATGACTTGGTTATCAGGATCTCCTTCATATACAGCGAAGTTCAAAAGTCCTTCAAATGGTGTGTTAGAAACAAGACCATATGTTAATGAACCATCTTTAATTTCCTTTTTATCATTTTTAACAGATGCACTAAATTTATTTGTATCTACTTTTTTTGTGCTGCTCGTTTTTTCACTACCACCACTGCCCCCACATGCTGAAAGTAGTAATGTTGAAACGGCAAGTGTACTTAATACTTTGAAAAATTTTGGCTTATTTGTCATTTCTTCCACCCCTTATCCTTTTCTTTGTCTTGCGTCGGCCGAGCGGCGTAGCGCTTGACCAATAAAATTTATACACAGCATCAATGTTAAAATCATGACTGATGCGGGTAACCAAATCCACCATTTTTCTTGTAATACATCTGGATTTCTAGCATAACTAACAAGTGTACCAAGGCTTGGTGTACTTTCTGGTAGACCAAATCCTAAGAAAGTTAGACCAGATTCAATACCGATGTTTCCAGCAAGATTTAATGTAACGCTAACAATGATAATTGAACTTAAGTTAGGTAGTACTTGGAAAAGAATGATTTTCCAGTTTGGTGTTCCTAAAGTTTTAGATGCAGAGACATAATCTAGTTCTTTTTCAGTTAATACTTTTGAGCGAATTAATCTGGCCTTTCCTGTCCATAAGAACACGCTCATAATTAAAATGAAAGTAAAAATATTGAATGTAGGAACAAGTGTAATAAATACAATTACAAGCATTAAAAATGGTAAAACCATAACAAAGTCGATAATGCGCATAATGATATTATCAATAGCTCCTCCAAAATACCCGGCAATTAATCCAATTGAAAGACCAATTAAACAAGAAAGAATAGTAATTGCTAATCCAATTGTAAAAGAGTTCCGTGTACCAATAATAAGTTGGCCGAAAATATCGCGTCCTCCATAATCTGTTCCTAACCAATGTTCAGCAGAGGGGGGAGCATAAATAGCGAATAAATCAACTCGTACAATATCTTCTTGTTTCATAATAAAAGATGTTGCGTAGACTGCTAGTAATAAGATTGCTAGGAAAATAAGTGAAAACATTGCTAATTTATCTTTACGAAGTTCTCGCCACATAATAGAGAAACCAGAAGGGCTTTTTTCGTAATGAATAACTTCAGTTTGTTTTTCAGGGTTTGCTAACATAACGTCATCTCCTTTCTTTAATCAATACGAATACGTGGATCGACGATGCTTAGAATAATATCTGAAAGGAGAGTTCCAAGTAACGTTGCAAATCCAGTAAACATAACGAGTGCAGTTATTACACTAAAATCACGTTGAGAGATAGATTGTATAAATAGTTGTCCAATTCCTGGATAGCTAAAAATACTTTCTAAAAAGATGGCACCGCCAACTAATCCTGTAATTTCATAGCCTAAGAAGGCTGCAATTGGTAAGAATGAATTTCGTAAAATATGTCTAGAATAGATTTTTGATTCTGGAACACCTTTTGCTCTTACTGTACGAACAAAATCTTTATGTTTCGTATCAATAATTTCGCTTCGTAAATATTGAACAGTACCAACTGTTGCGATTAATGCCCCGGATAAAGCTGGTAGTAGCATGTGATTCAATTTGCTTAAATAGTAAGCAAATGTACCTGTTGCAACTTGAGGATCTACGCTACCGCCGGTTGGGAATATTGCAAACTTAAATCCGAATAGGAAGAGCATAACTAGTGCAAATATAAATAGTGGTGTAGCAAAACCTAGATAGTTGTAAAGGGTAATGAGTCGATCAGCCCATGTATCATTCCAACGCCCACTTATAACTCCCAGTGGTATGGCAATTAAATAAGTAAGAATAAGAATGACAAGTGCTAAAGATACTGTATTTCCAAGTCGTTCTCCAATTAAATCGGTTACTTTCATTTTATGTGCATAGGAAATACCAAAGTCACCTTGGGCTGCATTTTTAATCCAGCGAACATATTGTGTTGGAACTGGGTCATTTAATCCAAGCTTTTCACGTTGTTCTTCAATCACTTTTGGATCCGCTTTTGGATTCATTGCTTTGCCAGTTAAGGCATCGCCTGGCATTGCCTTAGCTAGTAGAAAGACAAGTACACTTAACACGAATAATTGCGGGATCATCACTAAAAATCTCCGTAATATAAACTTCCACATGTTTTATCACTCCCTTATGGTAATGCCACCCGGTGCGTTGGCGAGATTGCTTTTAAGTCATAAGCACGACCGTTTTCATTGAAATAATTTTCGTATGATTTCTCGTATTCAGAGCTTACTTGTTGACGGAGCTTACGCTGTCTCTCTCTGTTTTCAGGACGAATATCAGGAATTGCTGATATTAGGCGCTTCGTATAAATATGTTGCGGATTACTATAAATTTCTGCACTAGTTGCTTCTTCGACGATGCGTCCGCGATACATAACACCGATACGGTCACACATATGACGAATTACACCTAAATCATGACTAATGAATAAGTATGTTAGTCCGAGCTCAGCTTGTAAATCTTGCAAGAAGTTTAATACTTGTGCTTGTACAGAGACATCAAGCGCAGATACTGGCTCATCAGCAATAATAAGCTTAGGTTTTAATGTAAGAGCGCGTGCAATACCAATCCGCTGCCTTTGCCCGCCGGAAAATTCATGTGGATATTTATAAATTGACTCTGGATTTAGACCAACTTTATCAAGATATTCTTGAACCGCTCTACGTTCTTCATCAGGTGAGAGCTTCTCAAAATTTCGAAGAGGCTCAGCAATAATGTCGAGAACACGTTTCTTCGGATTTAATGATGAATAAGGATCTTGGAAAATCATTTGAATATCTTTTCGTTGTTCACGTAGCTCAGAGCGACTTAATTTTGTTAAATCTCTATTATTAAAATGAATGCTACCCTCTGTTGCTTTCGTTAAATGCATAATTGCTTTACCCGTTGTTGATTTGCCACTTCCTGATTCACCAACGATCCCATATGTTTCACCCGGTTGTAATTCAAAACTTACACCATCGACAGCACGCACGTAATCTAATGTGCGGCCGAAGAAGCCACCTTTAATTGGAAAATGTACTTTTAAATCTTCTACTTTAAGCAGTGCCATGAGTTACGTCATCTCCTTTCTTATCTTGGAAGTTGAAATGCTTGTAGCAAGTACAACGTACCCAATGGTCTGGTTTTACTTCATGTAAAATTGGATTTTCCTCGTGTTGATCAGGTCTAATCCATGGAATTCGAGCTTGGAAGCGACAACCTGTGCGAGGAAGCTTCGCTAACGAAGGAACCACCCCTTGAATTACATGCAATTTTTCTTTTTCACCATACGCAGATGGAATGGAGTTTAATAGAGAACGAGTATATGGGTGAAGAGGATTGTTAAAAATCTCTTCAACTTTTCCTGTCTCTACAACTTGTCCAGCGTACATAACGACGATACGATCGGCTGTTTCTGCGACAACACTTAAATCATGAGTAATTAAAATGATGCCCATTTTCGTTTGTTCTTGAATAGATTTTAGTAAGTCTAAAATTTGTGCTTGGATGGTTACGTCAAGAGCCGTTGTTGGCTCATCCGCAATAATGAGTGCTGGGTTACAAGCAATTGCAATTGCGATAACAATTCTTTGTCTCATTCCGCCAGATAATTCGTGTGGGTATTGTTTATATGTAAGTTCTGGTTTTGGAATACCAACTTGATGAAGTAGTTCTAAGGTGCGTTCTTTTTTTTCAACTTTTGAAAGGCTTGTGTGGTAGTCTAAGTTTTCTTCGATTTGTTTTCCAACTGTCATGAGAGGATCGAGTGCTGTAAGAGGTTCTTGGAAAATCATACCGATGTTTGATCCGCGTACTTTATTCATCTCTGCGGCTGACATAGTTAGTAAATCCTTATCTCTATAGTTAAGCTGCCCTTGTAATTTTGTATTTGCTTCATTATGCAATCGCATAATAGAAAGGGCAAGTGCACTTTTTCCGCAACCTGATTCACCAACTATCGCGACAATTTCATTTTCATGGACAGTTAACGAAACATCATCTACTGCTGCATGATAGTGATCTTGTATGCGAAAGGAAGTCTGTAAGTTTTCAATGCGAAGAAGTGGATTCTTCATGGCTATCCCTCCATCTTTTCAGAAAAGACTAAATATTTTGTATGTTGTTGTTATTTTAATATAAAATGACAATGTTTGACAAGCATAATTTGAGAAAATATTCAAAAATCTTTTTATACAAAAATTGAATGCAGTTGTATTAGTAGTTGAGGTGTTTTGGAAGCGCTAACATATATGTGAGAGGGAAATAAATCTTTTGTAAGAAAAAAGTATTATATGTAGAAAAAAGAGAGGTGTTCTGGAAAGAACAGTCTCTCTTTTTTTGATAAGAATAATATTAGTACTTAAGCTTGTTTTGGTTTTGCAGATCCTGTCTTTAAAGTAAGAGCAAGGAAGAACATTGCAAGTACACAAGATACAAGTAATAAGATGAATCCGCCATCCCATCCGAATGCATCGACGATAAAGCCCATAGCTGCGCTAGCAAAAGTAGCTCCACCTAGGTAACCGAAGAACCCAGTTAAACCAGCTGCAGTTCCAGCAGCTTTTTTTGGTGCTAAGTCTAGTGCGTGTAGGCCGATTAACATAACAGGTCCATAAATTAAAAATCCAATTGCGACAAGTGCGATACTATCAATCATTGGATTACCAGGAGGATTTAGCCAGTAAACAAGAACGGCGATAAATACACCAACCATAAATAAAATACCAGCAGGTGCGCGGCGCCCTTTAAACAGTTTATCACTCATCCATCCGCAAAGAAGTGTACCTGGAATACCAGCCCATTCGTATAGAGCATAAGCTGTGCGAGAGCTACTATGAGTAAAACTTTTTTCCTCTACTAAATAAGTAGGAGCCCAGTCTACAACGCCGTAACGTACGAAATAAACGAAAACGTTCGCAATAGCGATGTACCATAAAAATTTATTGTTTAGTACGTATGTAAATAAAATTTCTTTTACTGAAAGTTCGCGTTCTCGATCTTTTACTTTTTCATCTGCTGGATATTCTCCAGTATGTTCTTCAATAGAAGGTAATCCACAAGATTGAGGTGTATCTCTCATCGTAATTAATACATAAATACCAACTAAAATTGAAAGAATACCTGGGAAGTAAAAAATACTATGCCAGTCATTTGCAAAGAAATATAACCCTAATGTTACAAGAGAAGGCATAAGTGCGCCACCGACATTATGAGCGACGTTCCAAATAGACATTTTTGTACCACGTTCACTAATAGAGAACCAGTGAACCATCGTACGACCACAAGGAGGCCAGCCCATACCTTGTACCCATCCATTTAAAAACTGAAGGACAAACATAAGTATAATGCTCGTTGTAATGAAAGAAAATGAGCCGAAAATAATATTAATGATACCTGATAAAAATAGCCCAGCTGCTAAAAAATAGCGAGGATTACAACGGTCGGATACGATACCCATAAGAAATTTACTTAATCCGTAAGCGATAGAAACTGCTGAAAGGATAACCCCAAGTTCCCCTTTACTAAAGCCTTGTTCGATTAAGTATGGCATCGCTAGTGAAAAGTTTTTTCGAACAAAGTAGTAACCTGCGTAGCCGATGAAGATACCTAAGAATACTTGTAAACGTAATTTACGGTATTCGCTATCAACGCGATCAGCTGGTAAGCGTTCCGCGTGGGGCGCAGGCTTAAATAATTGTGTGAAAAACATAAAATGAAAATCCTCCCCTAATGAATTCGAAATGTTGTAAGTCAGAGAGAATATAAAAAGGCCATGAAATATAAAAAAGTTTCCTTTTTTATGATTCATAGCCGTATACTCCGATTCTCCGTGACTGTCAATATTAACTTCGTCGAAAATTATACAACTTTGTGACAGAAATGTAAACGTTTTTATAAATAAAAAGTGTTGACGGATTTTGTTCGTGGTATTAATATTTAAATACATTAAATATTTTATTGCTTAAATAAGAGGTGGATAACATGCCAAATGATATGACGCATATCGATAAAATTCAAGCTCTTGCCTTTTCGATTGGAAAGAAAATGCAGACGGAGTTATTAGAACAAATGCAAGCAACAGGACTTACACCACCGCAGTTTTATATTTTAAAGATTTTAGATCATTACGGTGCTTCAAGAGCGACAAAATTAGCAAAAAAGATGTATGTAAAGCCTAGTGCAATTACAGTGATGATTGATCGCCTAATTGACCAAGAGCTTGTAGAACGCTATCACGACAAAGATGACCGTCGTGTTGTCATCATTGAGTTAACAAAAAAGGGGAAAGCTAGAGTAGAAGAGGCAATGACCGCTCGTAATGAGCATATTGCAAAATATTTCTCACATTTAGAATTACAAGAAAGAGAAGATTTGTTACGCCTCTTTGAGAAGTTAGAAACAATTATTTGCGGGACACAAGAGAAAAAAGAGAATAACTAAGAGGAATTGAGGAGATTACATGGAGCAACAAGAAAACATAAATAGAAAGTTGCTGTTAATTGGTTTAATAATCGCGATGCTATTTGCTGCATTAGATGGAACCATTGTTGGTACAGCAATGCCGCGTATCGTCGGTGAACTAGGCGGATTAAGCTTAATGACATGGTTAACAACAGCTTATATGTTAACATCAACGACAGTTGTACCAATTGCAGGTAAATTAGCGGATTTACTTGGCCGTCGTAACGTATATATTACAGGGCTAGTTATCTTTATGGTTGGTTCGGCGTTATGTGGTATGGCAAATGGTATGACGGAATTAATTATTTTCCGTGGTATTCAAGGTCTTGGTGGCGGTATTATGATGCCAATGGCTATGATTATTATCGGAGATATGTTTACGGGAAAAGAACGTGCGAAATGGCAAGGTATTTTTGGTGCGTTATACGGTCTTGCTTCTGTAATTGGACCACAAGTGGGTGGCTGGATTGTAGACGCAGTGAACTGGAGATGGGTATTCTACATTAACTTACCAGTTGGTATTTTAGCAACAATCTTTATTGCAATGGGATTAAAGTCACATAAACAAACAGGACCGATCAAAATTGATATTGCTGGAATCTTTACGATGATTCTCGGTGTTGTAAGTTTATTACTTGCATTAACGTTTGGCGGAAAAGATTATGCATGGGGTTCTTGGCAAATTATCTGTTTATTTGCATTAGCTCTAATTGGTATTGTTAGCTTTGTTATCGTTGAAACGAAAGCAGAAGAACCAATTTTACCGATGCATTTCTTTAAAAATCGCACGTTTACAATACTGAATGCGATTGGTTTCTTTATGAGTATCGGAATGTTCGGTGCGATTATGTTCGTACCATTCTTCATGCAAGGAATTGTAGGAGTAAGTGCTGCTGAATCAGGAACAATCATGACACCGATGATGATTACAATGATTGTTATGAGTATTATTGGTGGTCAACTTGTATTAAAAGTTGGTGTGAAACCACAAATTATTACAGGGATGCTTATTATGGCTGGTGGTTTCTGGTTATTAACAACGATGGATATGCACACGACTAAACTTACTGCTACTTTTTATATGAGTATTATCGGTTTAGGAATGGGTCTTGTTATGCCGACATTAACATTAGCGTTACAAGAAAGTTTCCCGAAAAAAGATCTTGGAGTCGTAACATCATCAAGTCAGTTCTTCCGTCAAATCGGTGGAACATTTGGTATTACAATTTTAGGGTCAATCATGAATAACACTTCAGGTACAACATTAACAAATAAATTAGTACCTGTATTAGATACGTTCCCGAAAGAAGCGGGACAAATGGTAACGAAATTTAAAGATATGATTCATACAGACCCACAAGGTTTATATTCGATGCTATTTAGTCCAGAAGCATTAAAACAAATGCCAGAAGCATTCGCTAACAGCATTGTACCAATTTTGAAAAACTCCTTAGTAGACTCACTTCATACTGTATTCCTAACAGGATTAGTATTCATTGTAGTGGGTGCTATCTTTACGATTTTCTTACAGAAGATTAAACTATCAGATCGTAAAAAAGACGCTGAAGAGCCTTCTGCACAGGAAAAAGAACAAACTGTATCATATTCGTAATGAAAAAGCATCGCCTTATGGCGGTGCTTTTTTGAGTATAACCTTAAAAGCTTTTTTGTGAGAAATGATTGACGTATTTCTAGAAATACGTTATATTATTTTCTGTAAACGGTTACATGAAATGGAGAGGAAAGAGAATGAGTACGATTAAAGACGTTGCAAAATTAGCGGGAGTATCTGTTGCGACCGTTTCCAGAGTGTTAAATAAAAATGGATATGTTCATGAAGATACATTAAAGAAAGTAGAGCGAGCAATTGAGATGCTAGATTATAAACCTAGTACAGTAGCGCGTTCACTGTATAATAAAAAATCTCGTTTAATTGGCTTAGTTGTTCCAAATATCGTGAATCCATTCTTTCCAGAAGTTGCACGTGCCGTAGAAGATGTAGCGCATAAGCAGGGATACACAGTTGTCCTTTGTAACTCTGATGAGAGTTTAGAGAAAGAAAAGCAATATATTGATGTACTTAGGCAAAATAATGTGGATGGATTTATTGTAGCAACAAATCCACAAAATAGTGTTAATTACATGAAGTTGTCTGTTCCAGTTGTTGCAATTGACCGTATGTTTAATGAGCGTATTCCTACTGTATATGCAGATAACTATGCAGGGAGTCAGGCTGCGACAAAGTTATTAATAGATAAAGGCTGTAAACATATTGCGCATATTCGCGGACCGCGTGACGTAAGCACGGCTAATGAGCGTTTTGAAGGTTTTGTAGACGTTATTACGCAAAATAATCTTTCTTATATGATTGCAGAGAGTACATTTGATCCAGCTAATAGTGAGCGTGTAGCGGTGGAATTATTAGAAGAATACCCACATATTGATGGAATTGTTGCTGGAAATGATTTAATTGCAATAGGTATTGTAAAGGCTGCACTTCAAAAGGGGATTTCTATTCCGGATAATTTACAAATTATCGGATTCGATGGAATTTCTTTAACAGAAATGATGTATCCATCTATTACAACTGTTGCACAGCCAATTTATGAAATGGGGAAAATTGCAACAGAGCTGTTGTTAGAGCAGATGGAAGGAAACGTATTAGAAGAGAAACACTATCGTTTACCGATTGAAATTATAGAACGAAATACAACGAAGTAAGGAGATGAAACAGATGCCAAATATTGCAGTAGTAGGTAGTATTTCAATGGACTTAGTGGCTGTTTCAAAAAAACGTCCGAAAGCAGGAGAAACAGTAATTGGTGAAGCATTTCATACAATCCCGGGAGGGAAAGGAGCCAATCAAGCGGTTGCTGCAGCTAGATTAGGCGCAAATGTAGCGATGGTTGGAGCGGTAGGAAACGATAATTATGGAACTGTAGTTAGGAGCAATTTAGAGAACGAACGCGTTTTTATCGACTATGTGGTACCGGTTACAGATACAGCGACAGGAATTGCTCATATCGTTTTAGCAGAAGAGGATAACAGTATTGTTGTCGTGCAAGGGGCGAATGCTCTTGTAAATGAGTCGGTTGTAGATCGTTCAAAAGATCTTCTTATAAAAGCAGATATGGTTGTTCTTCAACTAGAGATTCCACTTGAAACAGTAAAATATGTATTGGCTATTTGTGAGGAGCATAATATTCCAGTTATGTTAAATCCAGCGCCAGCACAAGTGTTATCAGAAGATATTTTAGAAAAGGCAACTTATATTACGCCAAATGAACATGAGTGCCGCATCGTATTAGATGATTTCACATCAGCAATTGAAGATTTACTGGCTAAATATCCAAATAAACTATTGATGACAGAAGGTTCTAAAGGTGTTCGTTTCCATAATGGTACGGAGATTGTGCATGTTCCTAGCATCGCTGTTGATGTAGTAGATACGACTGGAGCTGGTGATACATTCAATGGTGCATTAGCAGTTGCGCTTTCTGAAGGAGAAACACTTCAAAAAGCAATTCGTTTTGCGAATATTGCTGGTGGCCTTTCTGTAACGAAACTTGGAGCACAGGGCGGTATGCCAACGAGAGATAGAGTACGTGAAGTGCAGGTGATTGTCGGATGAAAAAGCACGGTGTATTAAACAGTGAGATTGCATCAGTCCTTGCTTCACTTGGGCATACAGATACAATTGTAATCGCAGACTGCGGGTTACCAATTCCTGACGGAGTAAAACGAATTGATTTAGCAGTTGAGATTGGAAAACCTAGATTTTTAGACGTATTGCAAGTGGTAGCCGATGATATGGCAATTGAAAAAGTAACGTTAGCAGAAGAAGTCATTAACAATAATGCGGAAGTAAATAAAGAGATCGAGCTGAAATTAATAGAGCCAGCGTTTGAATATGTATCGCATGAACAATTTAAAGAGCACACGAAGAAAGCGAAGGCGATTATTCGTACAGGAGAGGCTACTCCTTATGCCAATGTAATTTTACATGCAGGCGTGATTTTTTAATAAAAGGAAGTGATGGGAATGCGTATTGAAATGAAAAATATTTCAAAGGCGTTCAATGGCAATCCTGTTTTGAAGAATGCACAGTTTAAGATTGAAACAGGGGAAGTCCATGCATTGATGGGGGAAAATGGAGCGGGTAAATCAACGCTCATGAAGATTTTAACAGGTGTATACAAAAAAGATGGTGGAACAGTCACGATTGATGGACAAGAACGAACTTTTAAAAATGCGAAAGAAGCAGAAGAGTATGGTATTGCATTTATACATCAAGAATTGAACATATTATCGAACTTAACAGTAGCTGAAAATATGTTTCTCGGTAAAGAGTTAATGTATGGGAAGACAGGTGTTTTACGTACGCGTCAAATGAACGCGATTGCGCAGCAGCAACTAGCGGAGTTAGGGTTACATGTAAAAGGCGCTATGTTGGCAGGAGAGTTATCGGTTGGACAACAGCAAATTATCGAAATTGCGAAAGCGTTAATGACAAACGCGAGTGTTATTATTATGGATGAACCTACAGCTGCATTAACAGATCGTGAAATTGAAACGTTGTTTACTGTCATTAATAAATTACGTAAAGAAGGCGTTTCGTTCGTTTATATCTCACACCGAATGGAAGAAATTTTTTCAATATGTGATGCCATTACGATTTTACGTGATGGGGAATACGTAGGAAAGAGACTTATTCCGGAAACATCATTTGATGAAGTAGTGAGTATGATGGTGGGGCGCAGCATTGGTGAACGTTACCCAGAGCGAAATAGTCAAATTGGCGATGTCATTTTTGAGATGCGTAACGGAACGAAAAAAGGGAAGTTTGAAAATATTTCGTTTCAAGTGAGAAAAGGTGAAACCCTTGGTGTTGCTGGCTTGATGGGAGCTGGCCGTACAGATATTATGAAAGCGATATTTGGATACGAACCTTTAGATTCTGGCCAAATTTTTATAAATGGACAAGAAGTAAAGATTGATAGTCCGATAGATGCGATTAGACAAAGAATAGCTTTTATTACAGAGGATAGAAAATCTGAAGGGTTAGTTTTAGATTTCTCAATTCGAGAAAATTTAGCTTTACCGAATTTAGAAAGTCTTTCAAAGGGAAGTGTCTTAAGTAACGAACTAGAACAACAGTTTACAGCGGATATGATGAAACTTCTTAATGTGAAAGCAGCTAGTGGAGAGCAAGCGGTGAAATCTCTTTCTGGTGGAAATCAGCAAAAGGTTGTTATTGCAAAATGGCTAGGTATCCACCCGCAGCTACTCATTTTAGATGAGCCAACAAGGGGTGTAGATGTTGGAGCGAAAAAAGAAATTTACTCTATTATGAATAAGCTTACTGAGCAAGGAGATGCCGTTATTATGGTATCATCTGAGCTTCCAGAAGTTTTAGGAATGAGTGATCGCGTTCTTGTTATTCATGAAGGAAAAGTCGGCGGCATTTTAGAGAAAGATGAGGCATCACAAGAGTCTATTATGGCACTAGCTACAGGGGGAGAGTAAGGATGGCTAAGAAGGGGAATGTATTACAACAACTTGGTTCTTTAATCGGTTTAGTATTAATTATCGTCGTAATTACAGCTTTAAATCCAGCATTTATTGAGATTCCAAATCTATTTAATATACTGCGTCAAGTATCGATTAATGCGCTTATTGCATTCGGAATGACCTTTGTAATTTTAACAGGGGGTATTGACTTATCGGTAGGTTCTATTTTAGCATTATCAAGTGCACTTGTTGCTGGAATGATGGCAAGTGGCATGGACCCGTTCCTTGCGATGGCAGTTGGATTATTAGCTGGTCTTGTAATGGGGATTGTAAACGGTATCATCATAGCGAAGGGAAAAGTAGCTCCATTTATTGCAACTTTAGCAACAATGACTATTTTTCGCGGGTTGACGCTTGTTTATATGGACGGACGTCCGATCACTGGTCTTGGTGATCATTTAATGTTCCAAATGTTTGGCCGCGGTTATTTTCTCGGTATTCCGGTACCAGCTGTTACAATGATGGTCGCTTTCGCAGTACTGTACTTCATTTTGAAGAAAACGACATTTGGTCGCCGTACATTTGCAATTGGTGGAAATGAAGAAGCAGCAGCATTATCAGGTATTAATGTTACGAGAATTAAAGTAATGATTTACGGTCTTTCCGGAATTTTGGCAGCGCTTGCAGGTATTGTCTTAACATCACGACTAGATTCTGCACAGCCAACTGCAGGTACTTCTTACGAATTAGATGCAATTGCAGCAGTTGTATTAGGTGGAACAAGTCTTTCTGGGGGAAGAGGATGGATTGTTGGTACATTCATCGGTGTACTAATTATCGGTGTACTAAATAACGGTTTAAATTTATTAGGTGTATCTTCTTTCTTCCAACAAGTTGTAAAAGGACTTGTAATCTTACTAGCTGTATTAATTGATCGTCGAAAAGAAGCGTAATGGAGGGACAGTTCATGAAGAAATGGTTACTTATACTCGTTGCATGTATTATGGTCATTACTGCTGGTTGTTCAATGGAACCACCAGAATGGGCAAAGGATTCTAGCGATAAAGGTCGAAATAAAACTATTAAAGTTGGATTCTCTGTTTCAACTTTAAACAATCCTTTTTTTGTAACTTTGAAAAAGGGTGCAGAAAAGAAAGCGAAAGATAGCGGCATCGAGTTGATTGCTGTTGATGCACAAAATGATGCAGCAAAGCAAACGAACGATGTTGAAGATTTAATTCAAAAAGGTGTCGATGTAGTTGTTATTAATCCGACCGATTCAGATGCTGTTGCTTCAGCAGTAAGTGCGGCAAATGCAGCGAATGTCCCTGTTATTACAGTAGACCGCGTCGCAAATTCAGGTAAAGTTGTTTCTCACATTGCCTCTAATAATATTGAAGGTGGTCAAATGGCTAGTGATTACATTCGTGAATTAGTTGGCGGGGGAGCAAACGTTGCTGAATTAGAAGGAATCCCTGGCTCTTCTGCTGCTCGCGAGCGTGGGAAAGGATTCCATAACGTAGCGGATAAGTCTTTAAAAGTAGTTGCAAAACAAGCGGCTGATTTTGATAGAGCTAAAGGATTATCTGTTATGGAAAACATTTTGCAAGCAAATGGTGATATTAAAGCTGTGTTTGCGCATAACGACGAAATGGCATTAGGGGCACTTGAAGCATTGAAGTCTGCTGGAAAAACGGATGTAGTCGTTGTTGGGTTTGATGCAACAGAAGATGCTGTAAAAGCGGTTAAAGATGGGCGTATGGCTGCAACAGTTGCTCAAAAACCGGAATTAATCGGAGAGAAGGCGATGCAAACAGCAAAAGAGATCACGCAAGGTAAAAAAGTGGACAAATCTATTCCGATTGAATTAGAGCTTATTAAGAAAAATAAATAAATATAAAATGAAAATTAGGAAGGAAGAATAATAAATGAAATTCTTTATTGATACAGCAAACATTAATGAAATTAAAGAGGCAAATGCATTAGGCGTAGTAGCTGGAGTAACGACAAACCCATCACTTGTAGCAAAAGAAGGCGTAGATTTCCACGAGCGTATTCGTGAAATTTGCAGCTTTATAGAAGGACCTGTAAGCGCAGAAGTAATTAGCTTAGAAGCTGATAAAATGATTGAAGAAGGAAAAGAATTAGCGAAAATTGCTCCAAACGTTGTTGTAAAAGTTCCAATGACAACAGAAGGTTTAAAAGCAGTAAAAGCATTCTCTGACTTAGGAATTCGTACAAATGTTACATTAGTATTCTCAGCAGTTCAAGCATTACTTGCAGCTCGTGCTGGTGCAACATACGTTTCACCATTCTTAGGTCGCTTAGACGATATCGGTCATAACGGTATGGACCTAATCCGCCAAATCGCAGAAATCTTTGCAATTCACGGCATTGAAACAGAAATCATTGCAGCATCTGTACGTCACAGTGTTCACGTAACAGATGCAGCATTAAACGGTTCACATATTGCAACAATCCCAGCAAACGTAATTGCTTCACTAGTGAAACATCCATTAACAGATCAAGGAATTGAGAAATTCTTAACTGATTGGGAAAAAACACAAGAGAAATAATAGAAAATCGAGAATCCTAGTTTAATTGACTAGGGTTCTTTTTTGGTTAAAAGAATTTTCATGCAATTTTGCATATTGTCTTTTAAATTTGTTATATAAGCTATTTAATATATATCAAATCACTTTTTATTTTTCATATTTCGACATAAAAAGGTAGAGGTTCTGACCAGAAAACTGGAGGGGCATGATTCTATAACAGAAAGCTTAACGTTTATAGAATTATGCCTTTTTATATAGGGAGGGCAGAAAGTAGGGATTTCGATTTAAATGCACTAATTTATCTGAATTTTAAGTTTTATAAAAGGAGAGAAATAGAATGAGAAGAAAAGCGCCATTTAAAGTGTTATCATCTTTAGCAATTGCGGCAATTATCGGATGCACATCTGTAATGAGTACTCCGCTAGCATACGCAGAAACGCCAGCAAAAGAGAAAGACAATGTATCTACAACACCAATTGATTACAATTTAATTCAAGAAGATCGTTTAGCGGAAGCGTTGAAAGAAAGAGGAACAATTAAT
This sequence comes from Bacillus sp. DE0042, assembly GCF_007680225.1. NCBI lineage: Bacteria > Bacillati > Bacillota > Bacilli > Caryophanales > Bacillaceae > Bacillus > Bacillus sp. DE0042. The sequence goes on from NZ_VEJP01000010.1 coordinate 158,320, forward strand.
CCAGCATCTTCTAAAGAAGAGACGAAAAAGGCTGTAGAAAAGTACATTGAAAAGAAACAAGGCGATCAGGCAAATAAAGAAATTCTTCCAGCGGATACTGCTAAAGAGGCATCTGATTATGTGAAAAAAGTAAAAGAAAAGAAAATGGAAGAAAAGGAGAAAGTAAAGAAACCTGAAAAAAATGTGAGTCCTGAGCAAAAACCAGAACCAAATAAAAAACAATTGAATGGACAAGTCCCAACGTCTAAAGCAAAGCAAGCGCCATATAATGGACCGGTTCGAAATGATAAAGTATTAGTATTACTCGTTGAATTTAGTGATTATAAACATAATAATATTGATCAAACGCCAGGGTATATGTATTCGAAAGACTTTAGTAGAGAGCATTATCAAAAAATGTTATTTGGTAATGAACCATACACGTTATTTGATGGTTCGAAAGTAAAAACATTTAAACAATATTATGAAGAGCAGTCTGGTGGAAGTTATACGACAGATGGATATGTAACGGAGTGGCTAACTGTTCCAGGAAAAGCGGCTGATTATGGTGCTGATGGTAGCAGTGGTCACGATAATAAAGGACCAAAAGGCGCACGTGATTTAGTGAAAGAAGCTTTACATGCAGCCGCTGAGAAAGGGTTAGATTTATCTCAATTTGACCAATTCGATAGATATGATACAAATGGTGATGGGAATCCAAATGAACCTGACGGTGTAATTGATCATTTAATGGTAATCCACGCTGGCGTTGGTCAAGAAGCTGGTGGCGGTAAATTAGGGGATGATGCAATTTGGTCACATCGTTCAAAATTAGCAATAGATCCAGTAGCGGTTGAAGGTACAAAATCAAAGGTAGATTACTTTGGTGGAAAAGTAGCGGCGCATGATTATACAATTGAACCAGAAGATGGAGCAGTAGGTGTATTTGCGCATGAATTTGGACATGATCTTGGCTTACCAGATGAATATGACACGAAATATACTGGAACTGGTTCACCGGTCGAAGCGTGGTCATTAATGAGTGGAGGTAGTTGGACAGGGAAAATTGCAGGAACAGAGCCAACTAGTTTCTCACCACAAAATAAAGACTTCTTACAAAAGAATATGGGTGGCAACTGGGCAAAAATTTTAGAAGTAGATTACGATAAAATTAAGCGTGGAGTAGGAGTTCCTACATATATTGATCAAAGTGTTACGAAATCCAATCGTCCAGGCGTTGTACGTGTTAACTTACCAGGTAAAAGTGTTGAAACGATTAAACCGGAGTTTGGAAAGCATGCATATTATAGTACAAGAGGAGATGATATGCATACAACACTAGAGACACCATTCTTTGATTTAACAAAAGGAACAAATGCAAAATTCGATTATAAAGCAAATTATGAGTTAGAAGCAGAGTGCGATTTTGTCGAAGTGCATGCAGTAACAGAAGATGGAACGAAAACGTTAATTGATAGACTTGGAGAAAAAGTAGTCCAAGAAGATAAAGATACAACAGATGGAAAATGGATGGATAAATCATATGATTTAAGTCAATTTAAAGGGAAAAAAGTGAGACTGCAATTCGATTATATTACAGATCCGGCTGTAACATATAAAGGTTTCGCGATGGATAATGTAAATGTAACTGTTGATGGACAAGTTGTATTTTCTGATGATACAGAAGGACAGGCTAAAATGAATTTAAATGGTTTTGTTGTTTCTGATGGTACAGAAAAGAAAGCTCATTATTACTACTTAGAGTGGAGAAACTATGCGGGATCAGATAATGGATTAAAGGCAGGAAAAGGTCCAGTGTATAATACAGGTCTTGTCGTTTGGTATGCAGATGATAGCTTCAAAGATAACTGGGTTGGGGTGCATCCAGGTGAAGGATTCCTTGGTGTTGTGGATTCGCATCCAGAGGCATTTGTTGGGAATTTAAATGGAAGACCAACTTACGGTAATACAGGTATGCAAATTGCAGATGCTGCATTTTCATTTGATCAAACACCAGCATGGAGTGCAAATTCATTAACACGTGGACAGTTTAACTATTCTGGATTACAAGGTGTTACAACATTTGATGATTCAAAAGTATATAGTAACAAACAAATTGCAGATGCAGGAAGAAAAGTTCCAAACCTTGGACTTAAATTCCAAGTTGTTGGACAGGCAGAGGATAAATCGGCAGGCGCTGTTTGGATTAAACGTTAATAACATAAAAGCACATTCTTCATATGAAGAGTGTGCTTTTCAATTTGTACAGTAAGTTATTATTTTAGCTTATGTAATACAAGTGTCTGTTCATATGTAGTGTATCAAATTATGTGGGGAAAGGAAATATTTCCGAGGAAATTGTCGAAGTATCGTTGGTATTTATACACTTTTTTTGTAAAAGAAGAAATGTAGTGTTGCCTTTACAGTTTAACTTATTTACATTGTTACTTGGCTATACACAAAAGTAATATATACGGCAATAAAAGAGACAATGATGGAATTAACCCATCATTGTCTTTTTTACTTTGCTGTTTGCTTTACTTTTTATTTTGCTTCTTACATAAATCATTCCAGCGAATGTTAATAAGAATGCAGTTCCGATAACGAAGCTGATGCTAGGGGATGCCCCGATTGCACCAACTGTAAAGGATCCAGCAACAACTCCTAATGAGAAGAAAGCATAAAACAATCCGAATGCTTTTCCGCGCTTATCATCTGTCGTATTTTCAACAAGTAATGCATTTATCGATGGGAAAAGGATAGCGAATCCAATGCCATAAATCATCATAACGATAAAGAGCATACCTTTTGTTGCGAATAATCCAAGTAAAGATAACGCGAATGCCATTACTGCAATCCCAATTAGCATGAGTTTTGAACGATTAAATCGATCGTAAATACGGTTTGTTGGTAGCAAGAAGAAGAGGATAGCGGTAATTCCGAATATACTTAACATCATGCCTGTTGTAGATGCTTTAAGCGCTAATGCCTCAACTTTCACTGGTAGCATATAAGTGACAATTCCTTGTGAGAACATTAGTGTGAAAGCACCAATATATGCTTGCAATAACGGTTCTGATTTCAATAGTTCAATCATATCTTCTTTGTTCATCATTTGTGTTCTTGAGGTATCTTTTCTTGATACGTTATTTGGTAAGAAGAATAGAGATACGATTGTACCAAGGACCATTAAAATAGAAATGGTGATGAACACCCACTCTATACCAGCAGTTGCTTTCATAATTCCACTGAAAGCCGGTCCTACAATTGCCGCTGTTCCAACAGCAGCACCAGATAGAGCCATTGCCTTACCTTGTCTTGCTGAATTTGTTTGTTTTGATAAAAACGTAAAGGCAGCAGGAATTAAAAATCCGTCACTAAAGCCGTGCATAAAGCGCACAACTAATAGTTGTTCACCACTTTGAACAACGGTGTATAACAAGACTATGAAACTCGTAAGTCCCATGCTTATATAAAGTATTTTTTTTGCACCAAATTTATCGACAGCAGCGCCAGCAATAATATTACCGATCATATTAGCGAATGAGTACATACCGACAACTAGCCCAATAATAAGAGGAGATCCTCCAAGACTTTGAGCGAACGTACTCATAATAGGTAATTGTGAAAATGTATCTAGAAACGCTACGATAACAATAAAGTAAATAAAATATTTCAAGCGATATTCACCTCTCCTCTGCTATTATGGCATAATGCTAATTTCAACCGCAATGAAATTAGCATTAACAGATGTGGAAAAAAGTACAAAGTGACAAAATATTGAACGTTATTTGTTAAAATTTAGTGGAAATGAGATTGTTTTTTTGAAATATATGGATAGAAGTATTATAATAGATTGGTAAACTTCACCAGGTTAAGTATATACGTAGAGAGGGATGTATAAAATGAAAGCATTACTTTGGCATAATCAACGCGATGTACGAGTAGAAGAAGTACCAGAACCAACTGTAAGACCAGGAGCAGTTAAGATTAAAGTGAAATGGTGTGGTATCTGCGGAACAGACTTGCATGAATATTTAGCAGGACCTATTTTTATTCCAACAGAAGAGCACCCATTAACACACGTAAAAGCACCGGTTATTTTAGGTCATGAGTTTAGTGGTGAGGTAGTTGAAATCGGTGAAGGCGTTACTTCTCATAAAGTGGGAGATCGCGTCGTTGTAGAACCAATTTATTCTTGTGGTAAATGTGAAGCTTGTAAACATGGACATTACAATGTTTGTGAACAACTTGTTTTCCACGGTCTTGGCGGAGAAGGCGGCGGTTTCTCTGAATATACAGTAGTACCAGAAGATATGGTCCACCATATTCCTGATGAAATGACGTATGAACAAGGTGCACTTGTAGAACCAGCGGCGGTAGCAGTTCATGCAGTACGTCAAAGTAAATTAAAAGAAGGGGAAGCTGTAGCAGTATTTGGTTGTGGTCCAATTGGACTTCTTGTCATTCAAGCAGCTAAAGCAGCAGGAGCAACTCCTGTTATTGCAGTAGAACTTTCTAAAGAACGTCAAGAGTTAGCAAAATTAGCAGGTGCGGATTATGTATTAAATCCAGCTACTCAAGATGTACTAGCAGAAATTCGTAACTTAACAAGTGGTTTAGGTGTAAATGTGAGCTTTGAAGTAACAGGTGTCGAAGTAGTACTTCGTCAAGCGATTGAAAGTACAAGCTTTGAAGGACAAACTGTAATTGTTAGTGTGTGGGAAAAAGATGCGACAATTACGCCAAACAACCTTGTACTAAAAGAAAAAGAAGTTATCGGTATTCTTGGATACCGTCATATTTTCCCAGCTGTTATTAAATTAATTAGCTCTGGCCAAATTCAAGCAGAGAAATTAATTACGAAAAAAATCACAGTAGATCAAGTTGTTGAAGAAGGATTTGAAGCACTTGTAAAAGATAAAACACAAGTGAAAATTCTTGTTTCACCTAAATAATAGAGAATAGTAAAAAGTAGCCCTTTTCTAGAAATAGAAGAGGGCTACTTTTTTTCTATACAGAAAGGTGATAGACTTTCCTTTAACTACAGGTATTTTGTTTGGAAGGGGTAGTCTAATGCTTTCATTTATGTTGACATTGAAACGGATGCTAAAAGCTTGTTTACGAGCGTGGAAAGATAAAGAATTTCAAGTATTATTCGTATTAACATTTTTAACATTAACATCTGGTACAATTTTTTATAGTACAGTTGAAGGATTACGTCCTCTTGACGCTTTATATTTTAGTGTGGTCACGTTGACGACTGTTGGTGATGGGGATTTTAGTCCGCAAACTGATTTCGGAAAGATATTTACAATCTTATACATATTTATTGGGATTGGATTAGTGTTTGGATTTATTCATAAGTTGGCAGTTAATGTACAACTGCCAAGTATATTATCGAATAGAAAAAAAGAGTAAAGCATGTGGATGCTTTACTCTTTTTTTACATTAGTTTAGACAATCATTTGCAGTAGATTAACAATACTTTATTACAATATAAGTGCATTCATTCATTATATTCACTATGTATAAAGTTATAATGATATGAACATTTACATATTTTAATTTATTGATAGAAATTTCATGAAAGGTGGGATATTCTAGTCATAGGTTAACCGGACGATATCATAGGATCCTAACAAAAAGTTTACAATAATTCAATTATAAAATGGAGGATTTCAGATGAAAAAGAAAGTACTTGCTTTAGCAGCAGCTATTACATTAGTAGCGCCGTTACAAAGTGTTGCATTTGCTCATGAAAACGATGGAGGAAGTAAAATAAAAATAGTTCATCGCTGGTCTGCTGAAGATAAACATAAAGAAGGCGTAAACTCTCATTTATGGATTGTAAACCGTGCCATTGATATTATGTCTCGCAATACAACACTTGTAAAACAAGATCGAGTTGCACAATTAAATGAATGGCGTACGGAATTAGAAAATGGTATTTATGCTGCTGACTATGAAAATCCTTATTATGATAATAGCACATTTGCTTCACATTTCTATGATCCAGACAATGGAAAAACATATATTCCATTTGCAAAGCAGGCAAAAGAAACTGGCGCTAAATATTTTAAATTAGCTGGTGAATCATATAAAAATAAAGATATGAAACAAGCATTCTTCTATTTAGGACTATCTCTTCATTATTTAGGAGATGTAAACCAACCGATGCATGCGGCAAACTTTACAAATCTTTCGTACCCACAAGGATTCCATTCTAAATATGAAAACTTTGTAGATACGATAAAAGATAATTATAAAGTAACGGATGGAAATGGATATTGGAACTGGAAAGGTACAAATCCAGAAGATTGGATTCACGGAGCGGCAGTAGCAGCGAAACAAGATTACGCTGGCATTGTAAATGATAATACGAAAGATTGGTTCGTAAAAGCAGCTGTATCACAAGAATATGCAGATAAATGGCGCGCTGAAGTTACACCAATGACAGGTAAGCGATTAATGGATGCACAACGTGTTACTGCCGGATACATTCAGCTTTGGTTTGATACGTACGGAGATCGTTAAGTATTAAAAAAAGGTCAAATCTCACAATAGAGTATTTGGCCTTTTTATAACTAATACATGGAGGTATGAAGCGTGAAAGGAAAATTGCTAAAAGGTGTACTTAGCTTTGGGATTGGTTTAGGAGTTTTATACGGAGGATCTTCAGCTCAAGCAGAAACATCTACAAATCAAAATAATACTTTGAAAGTGATGACGCATAACGTGTATATGCTATCAACAAATTTATATCCGAACTGGGGACAAAGTGATCGTGCTGATTTAATTGGGGCGGCAGATTATATAAAGAATCAAGACGTTGTTATATTAAATGAAGTGTTTGATAATAGCGCATCAGATCGTTTGTTAGGGAATTTGAAGAAAGAATATCCAAATCAAACAGCGGTATTAGGTCGTAGTAACGGAAATGAATGGGATAAAACGTTAGGTAGCTATTCATCTTCAACTCCTGAAGATGGGGGCGTTGCAATCGTGAGTAAATGGCCGATCGTTGAAAAGATTCAATATGTATTTGCAAAAGGATGCGGGCCAGATAATTTATCGAATAAAGGATTTGTATACACGAAAATTAAGAAAAATGATCGTTTCGTTCATGTAATTGGGACGCATTTGCAGGCTGAAGATAGTATGTGCGGAAAAACTTCACCTGCATCTGTACGTACAAACCAGCTAAAAGAAATTCAAGATTTTATAAAAAATAAGAATATACCAAATGACGAGTACGTCCTATTTGGTGGTGATATGAACGTGAATAAAATAAATGCAGAGAACAATAGTGACTCAGAGTACGCATCTATGTTTAAAACATTGCACGCTTCTATTCCATCTTATACAGGACATACAGCAACTTGGGATGCGACGACAAACAGTATTGCGAAATACAATTATCCAGATGCATCTGCTGAACATTTAGATTATATTATTGCAAGTAAAGATCATGCGAATCCATCATTTATAGAGAATAAAGTATTACAACCGAAATCTCCAAAGTGGTCTGTTACATCATGGCTCAAAAAATATACGTATGATGATTATTCTGATCATTATCCAGTAGAGGCAACTATTTCTATGAAATAGTCCTAAAAAAGTTTCTTCTTAAATAGGAAGAAACTTTTTTATTTTGTAGAGGAAATTTAAACTTTCTTTCCAATATGTATAAGACATATAGAGAAGAGGAGAGAAAAATGTGGATCGAGGAATTTTTAAAGAGGTTCCATTACCGTGTGCGTTTTTGGATGAAGTGGCTTTAGATAGAAATATTCAATCGATTATAGAATTAAGTGGGAATAAGAAGATTCGTATAGCGAGTAAATCGTTACGTTCTGTTCCAGTTATGCAAAAGATTTTAGCTACAAATGATCGATTTCAAGGTATTATGTGTTTTTCACCTAGAGAGGCTTTGTTTTTAATTGAACAAGGATTCAATGATTTATTGCTCGGATATCCTGCTTATGATAAAAGGGCTTTACACGAAATAAGTTTGCTAACAAAGCAAGGCCTCATTATAACTTGTATGGTGGATTGTGAAGACCATATTGTTTATCTAGAAAAAATTGCTGAGGAGTCTAAAGGGTGTTTTCGTGTTTGTTTGGATATTGATATGAGTAGTCGTTTTTTTCAATTTCATTTTGGGGTAAACAGATCACCGGTAAAAGATGTGCAAGGTGCTTTGAAAATAGTAAAAAGGGTGAAAGAATCATCATTTTTAATACTAGATGGTGTAATGGGATATGAAGCTCAAATTGCTGGGGTAGGAGATCACATACCGAATCAAAGAGTGAAAAGTAAAGTGATTTCGTATTTGAAGAAGAAATCGGTGTTAGAAGTTAAAGAAAGAAGAGGACATATCGTAAAAGAAATACAAAATCTAGGTATTGAACTAAGGTTTGTAAATGGGGGAGGCACAGGAAGTATAAAAACAACTGAGCAAGATAATTCAGTTTCAGAGATTACAATAGGTTCTGCTTTTTACGCTCCGAAACTGTTTGATTATTATAAAGAGGTCAAATTTCATCCAGCTGTCGGATTTGCCTTACCAGTTGTGCGGAAATCAGCCCCGTTTATTTACACTTGTCTAGGCGGTGGATATATTGCCTCAGGCGCAATTGGGAAAGATAAAGAACCTGAGGTTTGGAGGCCAAATGGTGCAAAATTGTTAGCTTTAGAAGGTGCTGGCGAGGTACAAACACCGATTTTTTATAACGGCGAGGAACAAGTAGAGATAGGAGATTCTATCTTGCTTCGCCATAGTAAAGCTGGAGAATTAAGTGAGCGGTTTCCTTTTTTATATCGTGTGAAAGAAGGAGAGATTGTTGGGGAGTATTCAACATATCGGGGGGATGGTCAATGCTTTCTATAAAGGGACAAAAATGGAGAAATTGGACAGGGAATGTAGAAGGAACACCGCATTATACGATGTATCCAGAAAGTATACAAGATGTAGTAGAAGTTGTGGAGCTTGCTCGAAAAAAAGGGAAGAAAATTCGTGTTGTCGGATCAGGACACTCGTTTACACCTCTTGTGAAAACGGAAGAAATTTTAGTTTCTTTAGATGAATTGAAAGGTATTTTGGATATTGATGCAGAGAAGATGGTTGCCGAAGTATGGGCAGGAACAAAGTTACATGATTTGGGGAAGTTACTTGAAGAAAAAGGTTATGCACAAGAAAATTTAGGGGATATTGATTCGCAATCGATTGCAGGAGCGATTAGTACAGGGACTCATGGAACGGGTATTGCCTTTGGAAGTTTATCAACACAAGTTATAGAGATTACCGCAGTTTTATCTACAGGTGAGAGTATAGTTTGTTCGGAAACTGAGAATGTGGAATATTGGAGAGCCTTTCAGTTGTCGCTTGGAATGTTAGGTATCATTGTAAAAATAAAATTGAAGGTTATTCCAGCCTATTCACTCGTTTATAAAAGTGAAAAACAGTCATTATCTACTGTAATGAACAAGCTAGAAGAATATAAGAAGAATCGCCATTTTGAATTTTTCGTTTTTCCTTATTCAGATGAAGTGCAAGTGAAATTTACAAACGAAACAACGGGTAAAAAAAGTGATTTGAAATGGCATAAACTAAAGGTAGAGTTGCTTGAAAATAAGATGTTTTCTTTGTTATCTAAAGGATGTAAATGGTTTCCTTCTATAAGTAAAGGAGTAAGTCGATTATCGGCTAAAGCTGTACCGAATACAAAAATAATCGGCCCGAGTTATGAAGTGTTTGCTACATCGCGTGCGGTTCCATTTTATGAAATGGAGTATAGCGTTCCTTCAAAGTATATGCGGACCGTTATAGAAGAAATTTCAAGCCTTATTGAAAAGAAAAAGTATAAAGTGCACTTCCCAATTGAATGCCGTTATGTGAAAAGGGATGACATATGGCTCAGTCCAGCGTATGGAAGAGATTCAGCGTATATAGCTGTTCATATGTATAAAGGTATGAAGTATGCTGCTTATTTTGGTGAGGTGGAGAAAATTTTTCTAAAGTATGAGGGACGCCCGCATTGGGGAAAAATGCATACGTTAACGTACGAAAAATTACAAAATATATATCCAGAATTGCATTCGTTTCTAAAGGTGAGGAAGTTATTAGATGAAGCAGAAATGTTTTCAAACCCTTACACAGAAAAATTATTTACGATTATGAAAAAAAGCTGACAAAGTATTACTTGTCAGCTTTTTTTAGTATGATTGCATTTCTTGTTTGACTAATTCGCTCGTAAAATAGTAACTTATCACGACTAAATACATGTAATAAAACATGAATAATAAATAGACCGTTAATTACGAGTTGGAATAATAATATAACTACTAATACTAAAGGCTCTTTAAGATTTAAGATAGAGCTACTAGAAAGAATATAATTGATTCCACCTAAAACGAAATAGAATATACCGTAACGGATGAATAGTTCCTTCAACGTAATACGATCTGATTTCCCTTTCACGTAAATACGAAGCAATGCTTTACCAATTGTCTTTCCATTCGTAAAGTATGGAATGATAATAAAGTAAATAAAGATCGAACACGTTATGAAAATGAGTTCGTATATGTTCGTGTAAGATTGAATATTAGAAACAAAGAAGGAATTTCCTTTGTTTTTAATGACAGGTACAACGATAGATAAGAAAATCCAATCAATTTGCATCGCGATAAAACGACGAACGAATCCGACTGGTTTTGTTTCCAAATCAATATGACTATCTAATTCGTTTGCTTTCGGAAGGAAGTACGTAAATATTGGTGCAATGATAAAGCCAATTACGCCGCCTAATGTATTTAAAAACAGATCGTCTATATCAAATAAGCGGTAGGCACAATTATATATACCGTATAGTCCAGTCACTTGTGTTAGCTCGAAAAAGAGTGAAAGACAAAAAGAAATACAAATTGTTTGTAAGAAACTACGTCGGAAATAATAACGTAAGTAAATACCAAATGGAACGGTTAATAGAACGTTAAATGCTACTTGTAAAAACGCAGATTCTTTTAATAGGTAGAAATAAGTAGCTGGTTTCGTTAAAATTGCCGAGGTATGATTACTAATTTCTTGTATGAAATAAAATGGTGATAGTTGCATATGTTGCGTATTAGCCGGTTGTAGGCTACAAGTATCATATGTTTGTGGTAACGGCAAAATCACAAGAAAATAGGCATTTAATAAGTAAAGTAATAATGAGTATAAAATAAATGAACGCCATTTATTTAAATAACCATACTTTCGGTAGTTAAATATTAAAAAAGGTATTAAGAGAAACATTGCTAAAATAGGAAATAAAATAAATGCTGTTTTTACTGGAAATAAATACGCAGTCAAAATGAAGCTCCTTTCATTGAAAATTCGTTTATCATTATAACGTTAAAAGAGCCTAAAAACAAAATTAAAATATTTCGAAATAGAAAAAATTTCAAATTTAAACGGGATTAAGTTATGATGAATTTAATATAAGGATATTTTGATTATTATAAGTTGAGAGAGGGTACAAGATATGCGATATGAGCTTTTTTCTGTAAGTGGGGATCATATTACAACTTTTGAAAGTGCATGGCGTTTTCAGGAGGGAGAACAGATTTTTGTTCATGATGATCAAACAAAACGAAATTTTATTATTATCCGCCTAACGCATGATGTATTTCAACAAAATAAACATGTTATTCGTTTGTATTGTCAAGAAAAGAAAGTATACGCATAAAAGGGGGCCCCCTCTTACTGTACAGAAAGGTAAGAGGGGTTTTATCATTATAAAGATATAAAAAAGCGAGTCATCCTAGTTTAATAGAATGACTCGTTTTTCGATTTGTAAGTTGAACTTTATAAGAAAATAAGAGTAAGTACACCTACGATAATGCAATAGAAAGAGAAATATTTTAAATTTCCTTTTGCCATAATGTTCATAAACCATTTTAAAGAAATATACGTCATGATAAATGTTGCGATAAATGCAACGACATATGGTACGAATAATGTGTCTAGATTTGGATCTTTTGCAATGTCTGTAATACTTAGTAATAAACCACCTAAGCTAACAGGGATATATAGTAAGAATGAGAAACGAAGAGCTGTTTCTTGCTTCATACCAAGTAACATCGCTGCGACGATTGTTGCACCTGATCGGCTTATTCCAGGAATTAGTGCGCAAGCTTGTGCTAATCCGACGATGATTGCATCTTTCATAGAAAGGTCGCCATCATTTTTACGCCCACGCAAGTTTCTAATAATCCAAAGGCCGACAGCAGTAATAAGGAGGGAAATCCCAACCATCTTCACACCTTTTAAGTACTGATCGATGTAATCTTTAAATAAAACACCAATAACACCTGCTGGAATGGTCGCAATAACAAGATAAATAATAAAGAAGAAATCTGATTTTGCGTCTTCTGCTCTTGTGAATATATAAGATAGACCATTCTTCGTTAGACGAATTAAATCATTTCTATAAATAAGTAATACAGCTAATAATGAAGCTGAATTAACAAGTAGTTCGAAGCTAAACCCTTCTATTTTTAGTCCTAGCAAATGCTGTGCTAAAACGAGGTGACCGCTTGAAGAAATCGGAATTGGTTCTGTTAGTCCTTGGAACAGACCAAGAATTAAATATTTTAAAATGTAATGAAATTGTTCCATAAAAACCTCCTTGTTTATTAGTCGAAAGAAACAACTTGTTCATTATAACAAAGATACGGATGAATATTGAGAAGGAATAAATATTCGAAATATAATAAAAACCCCTTATAGCGCGCTATAAGGGGTTTTTATTATTAATGAGAAGCCGCTGTTTCTTGAAGACCTTTAGTCAATTGAACATCGACTTTTTCGGCATCATGAATGTGGTTCATAATAGTAGTATTTAATTTTTGGAACATTTGTTGTGTATTAGCGAATTCTCGTAATATATCATCATTACAAGATTTTTGGTTTTCGATAGCTTTAATAACATTTGTAGCACCATTTTGTAACGTTTGAATCATAATTAAAATATTTTCAATTCTAGCGTTTGTATCGGCACTCATTTCTACACCTTCATCGACTAAATGTAAATTATCTTTTGTGTTATCGTATGCTTTTTCAATTTCTTCTTGAATTTTTTTCGTTAAGTTGCCGATGTTTTTTGTACTTTCCGCTGTACTTTCCGCTAGCTTTCTTACTTCATTAGCAACGACAGCGAATCCTTTACCGTGCTCTCCAGCGCGCGCAGCTTCAATGCTCGCATTTAAAGCAAGTAAATTCGTTTGTGCTGCAATGTTTTGAATGACTTCTACAATTTGCTCGATTTCTTTTGAACGTTCACTTAAATGATTCATACTGTTAGACGTACGCTGAGATTGTTCACCTAATTTGTTAATTACAATAAGTAAACGGTGAACAGATTCTTTTCCTTCATTAGAACAGTCAATAATTTCTTCAATAGATTGAATTAAGCTTTGTTCTTTTTGTAACATTTCGTTATTCAATTCATTGGAATGTGTAGTACGCGTTGAAACATTTTCGAAACATGAGTTTAATTGTTGAACTAAATTTTGAAGTGTATGGTGTTGATTATTTACAAGTTGATGCTCTTGAACGACGTTTTGCACACGGTCGTGAATAGAAGAAATGATTTCTTGTTTTTCAATATCTTTTTGTTTTAATTCTGCTTCTAATTCCTGTATACGATTTTCTAATTGATCAATTTTATGTTGGAGTGATTTCTTTTGAGTAAACATATATTTATTTCAACCGCCTTTAGAAGTTATATTTTCTCTATATTTGGATTTTAGCATCTTTTATAATTTTTAAATATAGGAATTGTTAAATATTTAAGAATCTATTACATTTTATGCATAATTCCCTTTTTTTCGTCATGAAAAATAAACTGTATTTAATGGTATTGTAAACAAACTGTAAAATAAATCATGTATAACTGTATAAGAAGGGAGTCGGATTATGAACTATTTTAAGCGAATCAGTAGTCTAGTATTAGCAGGCATTATCGGTCTTTCTAGTACAGTCGCTGTAAAAGCAGAGTCAAACGACGAGAAACTTAACAACATGCAACAGCAATTGCAGCAAAACGATGCAGATATGCAAAAGAAAGAGCAAGAGAAGCAAGCTGTTAGTAAAGAAATTCAAGGTATCGAAAACGAACTACATAATTTAAATAATACAATTGCAAAAAATAAAGAGGATCAAGCTGCTATTCAACGTAAAATCGATGAAACACATAAGCAGATTGAGCAAAAAAAGAATGAAATTGTCGTTTTAGAGGATAAAGTCCTTGCTCGTAAGGATATTATGAGAAAACGTATGGTTTCTGTTCAAAACAGTTCAAATACAAGTTTAGTAGTAGAAGTTGTAGTAGAGTCAAAAAACTTTGCAGATTTCTTACAACGTATGAACGCAGTTTCTACTATTCTAGAAGCAGATAAAGAAATTTTACGTCTACAAGAACAAGATCTTCGTCAAATTGAAGAAGATAAGAAAACAATTGATGAAAAAGAAGCATCTTTAGTAGTAGACAAACAAAAATTAGCAAAAGCACAAGCTGAGTTGCAAGATAACTTGAAAAAGCGTCAAGATAACTTACAAACAGTTCAAGCTAAATATAATGCGGTTGCAAGCCAACTTAATTTAGCAGCAGACGAAAAAGCTAAAATCGAATCAAATATGAAAGCAGTTCAAGAAACAATTGCTCGTGAGCAAGAAGCAGCAAGAATTGCTGCAGAAGAGCGTGCAAAAGCAGAAGCAGCTGCAAAGGCTGAGCAAGAAGCTTTAGCTAAGGCACAGGCTGCAATTGCTGAAAAACAAAAGCAAGAAAAAGCTAGTAAACCAGCTGAACCTGTAGCGAAAAATACAGTAACAGAGTCTAAACCTGATACGAAACCAGCTCAAGGTGGAAAAGAATTTTACGTAACAGCAACTGCTTATACAGCTGATCCATCTGAAAACGGCTATAAACCGGGTGAAACTGTAAAATCTAGGTTAGGACATAATTTAACTGCAAATCCAAACATGAAATTAATTGCTGTAGATCCATCTGTTATCCCACTAGGTTCTACTGTATATGTAGAAGGATATGGAACAGCAATTGCTGGAGATACTGGTAGTGCAATAAAAGGGCATATCATTGATCTATTAATGCCAAACTCAGCTCAAGCTAATGAGTGGGGTAGAAGAACAGTTAAAGTTAAAATTTTAAATTAATATGTAATCCAACTTTACAATACGTAAAGTTGGATTTTTTTATAAAAATAATGTTAAGTTAAGTTTACATTTTGTTAAGGAAAGCATACAATGAAATTGAGAGGTGGTAAAATTGACCATTTTAAATAGAGTGAAGGAGTTAAGAGCTCGCTTTAATTTTTCCCAAAGTGTATTAGCAGAAAAGGTTGGAGTGACGAGACAAACAATCGCTGCAATTGAAAAAGGTGATTATGTTCCTTCTTTGTTATTAGCGTTGACGATTTGCGATGTATTCCAGTTAAAGATGGAAGATGTGTTTGTTTTAAATAAGGAGGGGAAAGAGGATGAATAGACTCGTATTTTCTTATATGCTAAATGTACTTTTAATGGTATTAGCAGGTTGGGCGTTTATTGAGTTGTATTATTTTACTATTGAAGTCGCTAATTTTATTCAAACGGAGAGAGTACCATCTGAAATTTCACTGAGTTTAATGCCGCTAGGATTACTTTTAATATTTGGTATTGTATCGACTGTTCTTTATAAAATTCAAAAGAAAAAATATAAAGAGCTCTCGTATTGGATGTTTCCACTATTATTTCCTCAAGAGGATGAGCGAGAAAAGGCAATTACAGAAAAGGCTTGTCGTACTACATTTATGTCACTATGGTACGTGTTACCTTGTGCGGTTGGTTTTTTAACTCTTTCTCCAATTGCTAATCTATATGTTCCTGCATATCCAATATATATTGCATTTAGTATTTTCTTTATTCAAATGACGATTTTTCACGTATCCTTATATCGAAATAAAATCGCTTAAAAATAAACCTTCTTGCACGTGCGAGAAGGTTTATTTCTAGCTTACACTTGTACATATAGCAATATTATCTTATCATTTTATATAGAGTAAGATTTTGTAAGGGAAAGGAATTGTATATGAATAAGCAAAGAATTTATAGTATAGTAGCAATCCTTCTATTTGTTGTAGGTGGTGTGTTAATCGGAAAGCCATTTTATGATGGATATCAGGCTGAAAAGAAACAGACTGAAAATGTACAGGCTGTTCAAAAGATGGATTATGAAAAACATGAGACGGAATTTGTAGATGCTTCGAAAATTAATCAGCCAGACTTAGCAGAAGTAGCGAATGCATCATTAGATAAGAAACAAGTAATTGGTCGTATTTCGATCCCGAGTGTTTCATTAGAACTTCCTGTTTTAAAATCTTCTACTGAGAAAAACCTATTATCAGGTGCAGCAACAGTAAAAGAAAATCAAGTAATGGGAAAAGGGAACTATGCATTAGCAGGACATAATATGTCTAAAAAAGGTGTTTTATTTAGTGATATAGCTTCTTTGAAAAAAGGCGATAAAATTTATTTGTATGATAATGAAAACGAATATGAGTATGCGGTTACTGGTGTATCTGAAGTAACTCCTGATAAGTGGGAAGTTGTAGAGGATCATGGGAAAGATGAGATAACGCTTATTACATGTGTATCTGTGAAAGATAATTCTAAGCGTTACGTTGTTGCTGGTGATTTAGTAGGAACGAAGGCGAAGAAGTAAAAAAGAAGGTCAACTCTTTAAAGAGTTGACCTTCTTTTTTACTAATGTTGAGAAATAATAGAATATTTTAGTTGGTATTTAAGTATTTTTCTATTTATGTATAATAAAGTTAGAATTCAAGATTTTGGGAGGAACAAGAGTGAAACAACAGGTGAAGAAACTTCTTTTAACAACAAGTGTAGCGTTATTGGTAGCTCCAATTTCAGCCTATGCGCATCCAGGGCGTACAGATGCTAATGGGGGACATACGTGTCGTACAAATTGTGAAAAATGGGGATTACAGTACGGGGAATATCATTATCACAATAAGCCAGCTTCTAGTAGTGGTGCAACGAGTTCAGCTCCTAGCCCAAATAATAATGGTGCTGTAGAAGCTGAAAGACAAGTAGAAGCGCAGCGCAATACTGAAGCTGAAAAACAACGTGCCGCAGAGGCGCAGCGTAAAGCTGAAGAAGAGAGACAACGTGTAGCGGAGGAACAAAGAAAAGCAGAGGAAGAGAGACAACGTGTAGCTGAAGAACAAAGAAAAGCAGAAGAGGCACGTAAGCGAGAGGAAGCACAGCGTCAAGCTGATATGGAAAAAGGGCAGCTTGAGGGACAAAAAAGTGGAGAGACTGATTTTAAAGCAGGGAAAAATGATGCGGAATCACATTTAGCTGGAAAATCAGATACATATAAAGAAGCATTCAAAACTGCATATGCTGCATCTTGGTCTTTAGAAGAACAGAAGAAAACGTATTTTGAAAAAGGAAAAGAGCAAGGTTTAGCACAAGAGACGATGGAAGATAGTCAAATTGCTCCGGAGTTTAAACCGAACTTTGCAGAAGGTTTCCAAGTAGGGAATAAAGAAAGAACAGAAAAAATTGAAAAAGAGCAAGCTGAACTAGGGGAAAAGGCAGGTAAGGAACTAGCTGGAAAGAAACCTGGAAATAGAGAGAAAGATGTGTATGTGAAGGCGTATGAAACAGCTTATGAAAAGGGCTATAAGTCTACAAAAAAAGCAGTAGAAAAGGCTGGCTATAAGTATGCATTTGAAAACTATGATTTGAAAATTCCTGCTAAGTATGAAAAAAATGAATCGTTAAAGAAATGGTTTATTGAAGGATTTAAATCAAATAAAAAAGCAGCAGAAATTAGAGAAGAAGGATATAAAAAAGGAGACAGTTGGCTTGCATTCTTCTATAAGAATTTTGTGCCAAGTGAATATAAAGAACATAAAGAGCTGTACGAACAAGCGATAGAAAAAGGTAAGAATGCATAAAAAAAGATGAGGGGAATCCCTCATCTTTTTTTATTCCATCCATTTCACTAATCTCTTAGAAATTAATAATAAAACAAAACCTAACACAATTGCTGCAGCTCCGATTACTGTAAATACTTCAGCATACCCAAGTGAAGTTGTGAAGCTTGCTAGTTGTCCACCTAAAATGTTGGCGATTCCTGAGCTTGCTAACCATACTCCCATTAATAAAGAAGCAAGTTTTACTGGGGCAAGTGCACTAACCATTGATAGTCCAACAGGTGATAAGAATAGCTCACCTAACGTATGGAAAAGATACGTAAAGACGATAAATAGTAAGTTTGCTTTTTCTGTAATGTTATGTTCATCACTACCTGTTTTTAATGTAGCGATAACGAGAATGATATAACCGATACCAAGCAAGATCATACCAAGTCCCATTTTTGTTGGGATTTTTAAATCCCCGCGCTTGCGAGTTGCAAGTTTTGCCCATAATGCTGAAATGACTGGAGCAAGTAAAATAATAAATAATGGATTGACCGATTGGAACCAAGATGTTGGAACTTCCCATCCGAACACAGAGCGGTCTACAAATTTGTTTGTATATAATGTTAACGAACTACCAGCTTGTTCAAAGCCAGCCCAGAAAAAGACAACAAAGCATGTTAAAATGACGATAACTGCGGTACGTTGTTTTTCTTTTTTTGTTAACGGTGTATCTCCAACTGTTGGTTGTCCATCAGCTGTTTGCAAATCGCGAGTTGGTTTTTTACCGATATCACCAAGGTAGCGATTTGATAATGTTGTAAATAAAATTTGTCCAATAATCATTCCGATTGAAGCTGCTAAGAAACCGTAACGGAATCCATAATGTACAACGCCATCAATTGTTGTTTTGAATAAATTTTCTGATAAAAATCCACAAACGAGTGGAGCTAAAAATGATCCGACGTTAATACCCATATAGAAAATGGTAAATGCACTATCACGTTTTGGATCATTCTCTTCGTATAATTCTCCCACAAGTGTAGAGATATTCGGTTTAAAGAATCCATTACCGATAATAATAAGCGCTAATCCGAGGTATAGGCCTAATTGGTTTTGCAAGGCAAATAGTGTAAGGTTACCGAGTGCCATTGTTATACCACCAATTGTGATGGCTTTTCGTCTACCTAGAAAACGGTCTGTTAAGTATCCACCAATCAATGGTGTGAAATAACAAGCTCCAGTATAAAATCCGTAAATAGAGAGTGCCCATGCGGGACTAAACCCAAGACCACCGCTTACTAAAGCTGTCGTTAAATATAATGTTAATAATCCTCGTAATCCATAGTAACTAAATCTTTCCCACATTTCTGTAAAGAAGAGTAAGTATAAACCTGGAGGATGTTTCTTTTTTCTTTGTTGTTCTCTTTCTAGTTGTATCGTTGATTCCATGTTATTTTCCTCCTGACACAAACAAAAACAAAGTTAATAATTTTGTACATTTAATATTTTACCTTATTAACTATTATAAGTCAATAAAGGTTGATTTTTCAGAAGAAATTGGAAAAGAGGGATAGCTATAGAATGGGTGTTTCTTTTATGTTAGACTATGGACTATGTTTTCTTTGTTAGGAAGCGGATTATTGCACTTTTTTATATGTGAAATTGATTTCATAAAAGATGAAATTAAAGAAGGAGAAACAAATGAAATTGTTACAGAAAAAAGAAATTTTACTGATTAGCCTTATGTTATTCTCGATGTTCTTTGGAGCGGGGAATCTTATATTCCCACCTTTCCTTGGGTATGAAGCAGGAGAACATGTGTGGATTTCATTAATAGGATTTATTATATCAGCAACAGGTCTTCCTATATTGGGTGTTATCGCTATTGCGAAAGCGGGAAGCTTTCAAACGTTAGCGGGTAGGGTTCATTCTTCATTCGCCATTATTTTCCCATGTATCGTGTATTTATTTATTGGACCAGGTCTTGGTATACCACGTGCAGGAAGTTTAGCTTTTGAAATGGGACCAGGTCAGTTCTTCACAGAATCGGGAAGTGTAGTTTTATTATGTTACACGGTTATTTTCTTTAGTATTGTGTACTGGTTAAGTTTATCACCGTCTAAATTAATGGGGTTGTTCGGAAAAGTTTTAACACCGTTATTATTAGGTATGATTGCCCTTATTTTTATAAAGAGTATGTTTACATCAGTTGGCAGTGTGAAAGAGGCTGCTGGAAACTATGGACAAGCTCCTATGTTCCAAGGCTTTTTAGATGGATATTTAACGATGGATGCGCTAGCCGCTTTAATTTTTGGGATTGTTATTGCAAATGCTCTTCGTGCAAAAGGTGTTGAAGATGATAAAGGTTTAGCGAAATATATGAGTATTGCTGGAATTGGTGCAGGACTATTATTATCTATTATTTATGTCATACTTGGATATGTTGGTTCAATTAGCGGTTCGTTAGGTACATTTGATAATGGGGCGAACGTGTTAGCGCAAGTTATGACTACATTATTTGGACAAGGCGGAGTCGTTTTATTAGGTCTTATTTTTACGATCGCGTGTTTATGTGTGTCAATCGGACTTGTTACGTCTTGTAGTCAATTTTTCGCAAGTGCATTTCCGAAAGTAGCGTATAAAGTTTGGGCATTTATATTAAGTTTTGTTAGTATGATTTTAGCTAATTTAGGATTAACACAAATTTTAAAAGTATCAGTACCGATTCTTGGGTTTATTTATCCAGTTGCATTAACGCTTATTATTCTAGGGTTATTCCATAAATATATTGGAAAGTATGCATACGTATATGCAGTAACTGTTGGGATTGTAGCGGTATTTAGTGCAATCGATATTTTCAATAAAAATGTAATGATGAATCAGTGGACATCAATATTGAAATACATTCCGTTTTATACAGAAGGTGTTGGATGGATTGTTCCAGCTATTATAGGTGTTTGTATTGGCGTTATAGTTAGTATTGTTCTAAATAAGAATAAATGAGTAAAAAGGTGTTTTCCTATTTCGGAAGACACCTTTTTTGGAAAAATAGTATTGAAAATGAATAGACTAAGAGTATGATAAAGGTAATTGGTAATATATAGGTTTTGAATAGATGATGAGGGGGGAGCGTATGAAGGAGGATTTAAATAAGAAAATAGAAGCGCTAGAAACGGCAATTGAAACGATTCAAGAAGCGCTTTTTGAATTGAAAGCAAAACAAAGAGAAATAGAAGTAGAAAATGCTCAGCAACATGTTAGTAAAGAAAAGAAAGAATATATTGAAACGGTAATGGAGGAAAAGCAAAAAGAAGAAGTAGTTACAATAAAGGAGCCCGTGCAAGAACGTGAGGTAAAACAAGTAGATATATCTGCATTTAAACCAGAACCATTTAATATTATTAAGTTTTGCCAAACTTGGTTACCACGCATATTTGTTGGCATTATGTTACTTGGAGTAATCTGGTTATTTAAAGCAGGGGTAGATGCTGGATTATTAACACCTGCAATACGAATTGTGTTTGGTATTGTCCTATCAATCGGTTTTTATTATATAGGTGATATTCAAATTAAACGAGAGCGGCAAGCGTTGGGTTTAGTATTAGCAGGAGGAAGTATTACGGGTATAGTTTTAACGACATTTGCGGCGCATTATTTATATGGATTTATTCCAGCAAGTGTTGCGTTTGTATGTAATATTGCATGGGTCATTTTAGGTATTTATGTAGCGAAGAGGTATCAATCGGAATATCTTACTATATTCGTAGCCGTAGGAGCGTTCTTCGTGCCATTCTTATTAAATAGTACGACTCCTAATCCTTATATTTTCTTTGGATATGAGACAATACTAACACTTAGCTTATTATGGTATGCTTTGAAAAATCGTTATCAGTATTTATATATGATTTCTTATGCTGTTGCTGCTATTGTCCTTTTTGTTTTCTTTGCTATTATGTCAATGTTAGTAGAGGATTTGCAAATACAGTTAACGGTTGTTTATGGTTTGATTCACTTACTATTATTTTGGCATATGTTTACGGAGAGAAGTTTTATATTAGAGCCACGTTTGGCGATATTTAGTGCGAATGCAGTTTTCTTTATATTAGCCATTTCAAAAATACCTGAATTTACAACATGGGGATTAATGATTAGTGCACTCGTGCACGCTATTATGTTCGTGTTTGAATATAGGAAGAATCGACATTCTAAATTTACAAATCTTTTATTTGGTTTCGCAATGGGTGCATTTAGTTTAGCGATTTTATATGAGTATAGTTTAGTGAATGCAGCGATTGTATTATTATTACAAGGTTTCCTCGGTATGGTGACTGCTATTAAAGTAAAACAACAGATGAAATTGTATGTTAGTGCGACGATTTACGCGATTGGAATGATACAGACTATTTTTAGTCCGTTTGATCATTTCATTTCAGCTGGGTTTGTTGCCCATATTATTTTAATAGGTACATTTTATTACTGCATGAAACAAGCGAAAGATGTGTTAAGGAGCTTTGGAAAATATGTTTATTCTATAACGCTCTATTGGTTTATGGTTATCGTATTTATTGCAATTACTAGAGTCGGTGAAGTGCTGTCTACAGATGGAAGTATAATAAGCGTATCTGTATCGTTATTATGGATGGTATATGCATTATTTGCCGTTTGGCTTGGACGGAATAAAAATATGAATGAAATATTGTATGCCGGCTTAGTCGTGTTAGTCGTAACGATAGGGAAGCTATTCCTTCTGGACTTACCAGAAGTATCGATGATGATCAGGGCTGTGTTATTCTTAATTGTAGGAAGTATAGGTATCGTTATTTCAAGAATGTTTTTCTCGAAAGAAGAGAAGTGAGAAGAAGGCAATCCGCATGCGGATTGCCTTTTTCATTATTTCTTATCAATTATTACAGCTTCATTGTATTTCGCTGTCGTATTTTGGCGTAGACGAAGAGTTGCTTGTCCAGCAGTATTTGGATTGATTTGTACATTTACAATCTTCTCAGCAGAACCTAAGCTGTTTGTTGTGAAAGAGAATGCACTACTATATCCAAAAGCAGATGGCCAAGAACCATTTGTATTTTGAACTTTTGCTACTTGTGTACCGCCAGTAGTGAATATACCTAAAGAGTAATTAGTGTATGTTGTGTTTGGTAATAAGTTATTTACTTGGATTTTTATTTGGAACACTTCATTGTTTGGTAGAGTGCTAGGGTGTGTAACTACGTAGTCGTTTGCTGTTACAGCACCGTTATAACCGTATGAACCTGGTTTAAAAGTATTTGTATTAAACCATTGATAACCTGCATTTGGCGCACTCCAAGGTTCAGGTTGTGGCTCAGTTGATAAGTTTGGTTGTTCAAATGTTTGTAAAGTGGTAGGTAAATCAAGTTGTAAACCATTTACTTGATCTAAACTTGTAAATGTTTCTTTATTCGATAGCCAATTTACGATGTTTTCTAGTAAGATAGCATCGTTTTCTTCTTTATATCCATCGTAAGTTTTCTTTGTTTGGCCAGAATCTTCACGAACATATTTTGGCGATGCATCTTCAACGGGAGAAGAGTCACCGATAAAAGCAGCTTTTCCAAGTCCTACTTTAGCGATAGCGGCATAAGGACCCTCTGCAACACCACCGCCGTTATAAACACCGCTATCAACAGCGTTATTCCATTTTGATGGGTTTTCTGGAAGATAAACAAGTCCCTTTGCTAGTTTTGGATTTGTAATAGCTAGAGTAGAACCAGCATGCATTGCTACAGATGAAACACCTTTTGTAATTCCGAATGATTGTTCAGGTGACACAATATTTTTAGCGGAAACATCACCGATTGCATTGTAACGGAAGCGAATACCGAAGTTGTCAGATAGCCAATCAGAGCTTTCTACTCCTTGCATAGCTTGTGAATTTATTTCTTCGCTAGACATTCCTTTTGCAGGATTATCCCATGCACCGCGTCTATATCCATTAAATACTTCAGAAGAGTCCCAGCGATTTTTATTACGATCTGCATTATAATGGTCAGCGATAAAGAAAATACTTCCGCCATTTTTCACATATTGTAACATTGCATCTTGTTCAGATTTCTTGTAAGGAATATTAGCTTCTGGAACGATAAATACATTGTAGTCTTTTAAATCTTCGTACGTAAACGGTGTTGATTTACGAAGTTCTTTTACATGATATCCGTTTTGGGCAATACCGTTTCCAAAATCAGAAAAGCCACCATCAATAACCCAGTCAGCGGTCCCGGCCGTTTGACCGTGTGTATTATCGAATAATACTTTCTTCCCGCTATTTTGATTTACAACTTTTGCAGCAATTTCAGGAGCTGGGTCTACTGAGCTTTCGGCATAAGTAGACGGAAGGAATGAAGCTCCTATACTTAGTGTAATTGCTGTTGCTAAAGAAAATGTAATCCATTTTTTATTCTTCATAGAAGAATCCCCCTAATAAAAATATTTGCTTTAATAATGTAATCTATTTTTTTCAGGAAAGAAAGATAGAAAATATTAAATAGTGTAAAGATAACGTTAATTTAATTGAGAAATATTTGTGTGAATAATGAAAAATCTCTTCCTAATGAATTAGGAAGAGATTTTGGGTTTAACTAATTTTTGAATTAGGTGTTTCATCAATTTTATGGAACCCTTTCATGTAATACACGATAGCTAAACCAATAAGCCAAATAGGACCAACAATCAATGCAATTCTTGTATCTTCTGAATACGCCATTATACCTAATACTAGTGCAAGGAAAGCGAGTGAGAAATATGAACTTAATGGATGTAAAGGCATTTTATATGTTAGCTTGTCCTTTTTATCAGTTTGCAAACCTTTACGGAATTTAATTTGAGCGATTAAAATGATGCCCCAAGTCCAAATTGCCCCGAAAGTTGAAATACTAGTCAGCCATGTAAACACTTTTGCGGGCACAAGATAGTTTAATATAACACCAACGAGTAAAACGATAGCTGTTGCTACAATTCCTTGACTCGGAATACCGTTTTTATTTAAACGACCAAATCTTTCAGGTGCTTTCTTTTGCTGAGCTAATGTAAATAGCATACGGCCTGTACTAAATAAACCACCATTACAAGAAGAAAGAGCTGCTGTTAATACGACAAAGTTAATAATCCCTGCTGCTTTTGCGATACCGATTTGCTGGAATGTTAATACGAATGGACTTCCTTTTTCACCAAGTTCATTCCATGGATAAATTGCCATCATAACGAATAGAGCCCCAACGTAGAACAGTAATATTCTCCAAAATACGTTATCGATTGCTTTTGCGAGTGTTTTTTTCGGATTTTGAGCTTCACCCGCTGTAACACCGATTAATTCAACGCCTAAATAAGCGAATAACACCATTTGTAAAGAGAGTAGTAACCCAGAAAAACCATTTGGGAACCAGCCACCATGTGACCAAAGGTTTGAAATACCAGTAGCGATACCACCGTTTCCGAATCCGAATAAAATAATACCAGCTCCAATAATTATCATACAGATAATTGTGACAATTTTGATGAGAGCAAACCAAAATTCAAGTTCTCCAAATACTTTTACGGATAAGAAGTTGAAAGCACTCATTAATAATAGAGCGAGTAAAGCCCAAGTCCAGCGCGGGATATCTGGGAACCAGTATTGCATGTAAATGCCAGCCGCTGTAATTTCAGCCATACAAGTAACAACCCATAAGAACCAGTAGTTCCAACCGGTAATGTAGCCAGCTAGTGGTCCAAGGTAATCATAAGCATATTTACTAAAAGAACCGGCAACAGGTTGTTCAATTGCCATTTCTCCGAGTGCTCGCATAATGAAAAAAATAACGAGTCCGGCGATCATATAACCTAGTAGAATAGAAGGGCCAGCTAGCTTAATAGCAGAAGCGGATCCTAAAAATAGTCCAACGCCAATAGCGGAGCCGAGCGACATTAAAGTAATATGTCGTTCTTTTAAACCACGGTTTAAAGTTTCAGATTTGTTTGTGTGCTGCATAAGAAGAATCCCCCTTGTAGAGTGAACGATATTTGAATGCGTTTACTAAATATTTAACTATTTCAAATTATAAAACATTTCTATCTGTTATGCTACAAAAATAAACATGATTAACTGTACTACATCTGTACTTGTCAGACTTAAACTTAAAATTCGAACTATTAGTGAATATATTGACTCTTCTTTTTATTGATTGTTAAGATTAAGTATTATATTTTCTCACATACTAGTAAGAAAAGAATATGTGATAATAATTCAGATGTAGGAAGGGTACATAACCATGTTTCAATTACAAAAATATAACACTTCTGTGAAGCAAGAGCTTTTAGCTGGCATCACAACTTTTTTTACATTTGCGTATATTCTTGTCATCAATCCGAAAATATTATCTGATGCAGGTGTACCATTTGATCAAGCTTTTACAGCAACTATTATTGCGACTGTTATAGGGACGCTATGTATGGCGTTTTTAGCTAACTATCCAATTGTTATTGCTCCAGCTATGGGAATGAATGCGTATTTTGCTTATTCTGTTGTTCAACAGGCAGAGGGGATTACATATGTCATTGCGTTTTCAGCAGTATTTGTAACAGGTATCATTTTTCTTTTATTATCTTTCACTTCATTTAGGCAAAAGCTAATTGTCGCAATTCCTGATAGTTTAAAACATGCAATTGCAGGTGGAATTGGACTATTTATTGCTTTTATTGGATTACGCCTTTCTGGAATTATCGTTGATCATCCATCTAATTTAGTTACGATTGGTGATTTTCATTCTCCAGCCGTTATTTTAACTTTAATTGGTTTAATATTAGCGGCGGTATTAATGGCATTACGTGTGAGTGGTGCATTATTTATTAGTATGATTGTGACAGGAGTTATCGCCTTCTTTACAGGGCAACTGAAGTTTACGGATAAAATTGTTGCGATGCCTCATTTACCAGAGGGAATTATCGTTTCAAACCCAATCAACGCCTTTTCAGATGTAATTGAATACGGATTATATGGTGTTGTATTTTCATTTTTACTTGTACTGTTATTTGATACAACAGGTGCACTACTCGGTTTAATTAAACAAGCAGGCTTAATTACAGATAATACAGAGAAACGTTTTGGTAAAGCGTTTATTGCAGATGCAATTGGCGGGACTACAGGCTCTATATTTGGAACAAGCCCAACAGCAGCGACGATTGAATCATCAGCTGGTATTGCTGCAGGTGGTAAAACAGGATTAACAGGTATTGTAGTTGTCGGTCTAACGATTATAACGGCATTCTTCAGCCCTGTGATTGCTTCTTTATCAAGTGTAGCCGCTATTACAGCTCCTTCATTAATTATTGTAGGTAGTTTAATGGCGCAAAGTCTTCGTGATATTAATTGGAGTGAATTTGAAGATGCATTACCAGCATTTTTAATTTTCGTTGGTATTCCGTTAACGTCTAGCATTGCGAATGGAATTGCAATTGGATTTTTAGTGTATCCAGTCTTAAAAATTGTGAAAGGGAAAGCGATGGAAGTACATCCGTTACTATACTTATTTACAATTTTATTTGGATGTCATTTATTCTTATAATATAGATATAGGAAAGGGGCTTCTTATGAGAGGCTCCTTTTTTGTGTATAATAAGGTGAAAATCAAATTAATGGAGTAAAATATAAATTACTTAATGGAATATATATGTTACAATATAGGTGGAGGAGGAACATGAATGGCTGTAAGTAAAATAAAAGTCGCGCGTGTTCAGTTAGATTTAACGCAGCAACAATTAGCAGAAAAAGTAGGCGTTACAAGGCAAACGATTAGTTTAATTGAGAAGGGGAAATACAACCCGTCTTTAGATTTATGTTTGAAAATTTGTTATGCGGTAGACAAAACATTGAATGATTTATTTTGGGAGGAAGAGGAGTGAGGGGATGAGAATGGTGAAAGATGAACGTTTAATGATTGAGGGGCTAAAACATATTAGACTCGTTTTCATCTTACAAAATATCGTCATACTAGGTATTGTTTTTTATCGCTACGTTTTGCAAGATGCAGGATATGAAAGTGTTTCAGATTTATTAATGGTATTTATGTGCGGGATCGTAGTCATTAACTTCTTAAATTTAAAACATTCTGTAGAGGCATATGAGCATACAGGTGGAGTATCACGGAGCTATTTTATGAAATTATTATTTATTCCAGTAGGTATTGTTATTGGAATTTTAGCTATTTGTATCATTGTAACACCAGATATTTCTATAAAGGAAATTAGTATGACAGGACTTATTATGTTTGCTTGTTTTTTAGTTCCTAGTTTGTTTATATACATATATATGAGAAAAATAAAAAGTGAAGATTGAAATATAAGAAAAGCTTTCCCATATTGCGGAAAGCTTTTCTTATATTCTTTTATACAGTACTTTATGAAGGCCAATCGGTTCAATTTCAAAGATTTCACCATGTTCCTGGAAGCCTAAGCGCTTGTAATAGTCAGCTACAGTAATTCGTCCATTACACCATAATATGTTTGCTTGGCGTTCTTGCAAGACTTGTTCCGCCTTCTGAATTAAGGAGCTTCCAGCACGTTTGTTTCGAAATTCAGGTAATGTGGCCATTCCTCGTAGACGATAATGAACATCTGCTAGTAAGTCAGGGTATATCTCTTTTGAGAAGGAAGCGATACTAATTAGTTCATCGTTTATAAATGCGCCTAAGTGAAAGGTGTCTGTTTCATAGTCGGAAGAGTATTTACAATCTGCTAATGTTTGATTCGGGCGTAAAATTTTTTGACGTAATACGTAAGTTTCAGATCCCTCAATATTTTTCACGGTAATCATATTAACATCCTTTCTTATAAGGCGTTTTCTGTTAGTTGTATAAAGAAATAGGCAGGTGCGGCGAAAAGTCCGAGTATGCTAGCAGTTCCGAGAAGGAGTGAAAGTAAGAGGCAAGAGTATTTTATTCCATTCGATTTTTTCCATCCGTAACTACAAATTTCAATGCTAACACCGATGAGAATAATGGCAACGAGTATTTCCGCCAATAATAAAAGAGCTAAAGTTACAATAGACATAATGTGATCCATCCTCATAATATGTGATAGTAACATTTTACCATATAAAATGGAAAAAAATGCCCCTCAATTATGTGAGGGGCATTTTTCTATTCTAATATGCTTTTTAGTGTATCGATATGTTCTTTTGAGCCAGTTACAAGTAATGTATCGCCGTGTTGTAGGCTTGTATCACCATGTGGGATTAATGCTTTATTTCCACGATAAATTTGAATGACGAGTACATCGCCTAAAAATGGAAGGCGACGAAGTGCAACGCCGTTATATTTATTACTCCGTAGTTCCACTTCACGGACTGTTTCGTTTGCTGTTGTAATTAAGCGAACGAGACTCGGTTTATCAATTAGTGCACGTAATAGAATACGTGTAGAGTTAATTGTTGAGAATACGGCGATATGTTCTTGCGTTGCTTTTTCTTGTAGAAGTGGATCTTCTACACTTGCAATAACATGTTCAACCCCTAGCTCTTTTGCATGTTCTGCTAATAATAAGTTTTGTTCATCATCGCTTGTTGCAACAACAACGCGGTCTGCATGAAATGCTGTTTGTTCAGTTAATGAAGCGATTGTGATGTCATCTAATTTTACGATAGGGAAGTCATGTGATTTCGCTTCCTCATCATTTATTTTATTTTGACGCATCATATATAGTGTTACGTCATAATCTTCTCGTTTTAAATCAAGTGATAACGGAAGGGTAATTCTGCTTGCGCCAATAATAGAAACTTTTGGTTTTGGTGTTTCTACTTTTGGGAACATTTTTTTAAATAATATAGGTGCAAAAATACAAGTAATAACTGCGCTTAAAATAAGGGAAGCAGATAAACTTGGACTGATGATTCCTAGTTTTTCACCAATTTGTGCAGCTGCAATAACTAAAGAAAGTGTCGATGTTAATAAGATGGCACTTCCTAGTACGATATTACGTGGATACCATTTTCGTAAGACGAGTGATGGTAACAGTTTTGAGATAAAGAGTCCTACAATTAAAATTGGGATCATTAGCATGCTAGAAGGTTCTTTAAAAATAGACCAAACTTCTAGATTCACACCAACCATTACGAAGAAAATAGGGATGAAGAAACCGTAGCCGATGGAATCCAGTTTTTCAACCATATCTTCATTTGGTGATAATAACGATACGAGTACCCCTGCTAAGAAGGCACCTAAAATATTTTCAGCTCCAACAGATTCAGATAACCCAACTAATATTAAGATGAGTGCAAAAACAGCTCGTGTATCAATTTGTACACTACCAGCTTTTAAGCTATCTAAGTATGGAATGTTTTTAAAGCGTTTTGCAACGAAGTAAATAACAATACCAGCGCCGAATAGAAGAAGAAGGAGCCACATGCTTTGGCCGCTTTCGGAATTTAATCCGACGAATACAGCGAGTAAAATCATTGTAACTAAATCTGCAATAACAGCGACTAATAAAATGATTTGTCCGATTGCCGTTTTTCCTAAGTTATTCTCTTTTAATGTTGGTACAACAACACCTAAAGAAATAGTTGAAATAATTAAAGTCATAAACATTGCATTATCCACGAATCCTAGCCATACGAACAGTAATGATAGGGCATAAGATAAGATGAAAATAAATAAGAAGATAATGCTTGCTGCTTGGAATGTGTTTGGTTCGTTTGTCGTATTCTTTTTCCCTTTTTGTTTAAAGATAGAAAAATCAATTTCTAAACCGCTTAAGAACATTAAGAAGATAAATCCTAGTGTCGATAAGACTTGAAGCCACATATCTGGCTCAATAATATTAAACCCACTTTTACCTACAAAGATTCCTGCAATGATTTCTGCAACAACGACAGGAAGTGCTTTTAATTTAAAGCGTTGTAACAAAAGGGGAACGAAAAACGCGATTGCAACGACAACCATAAGTGATAGAACAGAAGTATGATGTTCCATTGCGTTCTCTCCCTTCAAATAAATATAGTACTTATTTAGCCATATAATAGGTAGAAAAGCAACGCATATGGATTCGATTTCATAAAGAAAGAGTTTTCTTAAGATTTGTCATAATAAGTATATTTTTCATGATTCTGTTTTTAATTCCGTAATGTGGATGTAATAGGAGAGGGGATAAAGTGAAGGCTTTAACGGGCAGTTGATCCCCCTGGGGTCTTACTGCTCGTTAATGAGGGATAAAAAAAGACTGCTGAGGAATCTCAGCAGTCTTTTTCATGTACATTACATTGAGAAGAAGATCCATACAGTTAAACCAACTGTTGCAGTTGCAACGAAGAAACTGTATATCATAGTAAGAATTTGAACTCTTCCTTCTCCTTCTTTTAAATGCATGAACATAATTAATTGTAACAACGCTTGCGCAACAGCCATTACGATAATAGTTGTTAAGATTGTTGAAAGTGGCAAGTTTGTATAAAGTGCCACGTATAACGCTAGAAACGTTAGTGCAAGCGATAAAATAAATCCGAAAACGTGTGACCAAGGGAATCCGCTATGCGCATGCCCGTTTGCCTGGTTGTTATTTTGACCCATTTACGCCACCATCCCGTTCAAGTAAACTAGTGTGTAAATAAAGACCCAAACAAGATCAAGGAAATGCCAGTATAAGCTGATAATAAATACTTTACGAGCTGTAACTGGTGTTAAACCTCGTTTTAAAATTTGGATAATAACACAAATTGCCCAAATGATACCGCCTGTTACGTGGGCTCCGTGCGTTCCAAGAAGAACGAAGAATGCAGATAGGAAAGCACTTGTTTGAATTGTTGCGCCTTCACCGATGTACATAATGAACTCTTCGATTTCAAAGAATAGGAAACCTGCACCTAAAAGTAATGTAAGGATGAACCATCCAAGCATTGCTTTTTGGTTGTGCTTACGCATTTCGTGAATTACGATACCACATGTGAAACTACTTGTTAAAAGTAGTAATGTTTGAATTAAAAGCGTTTTAAGTTCAAACAGTTGCGCTGGGGTTGGGCCATCTGCCGTACGACCAGCAAGTACTAGATAAGAGGCGAAAAGTGTTGCGAACAGCATAATTTCAGCCCCAAGAAAAATCCAGAATCCTAGGATATTCAATCTGCTTTGCTCGGATTGATATTCCAAAGGTAAGCTTTTATCTAAAGCCGCCATATCATTTCACCTCTCATGCTATATGTTCTGTTTCTTTAATTTCATCAACACTTACGTAGTAGCCATCATCATAATCGAATGAACGATAGATTAAGCAAGCTAAAATACCAACGCCGCCGATTGCTGCAAGCCAGAACCAGCTAAATACTAATGCGAAACCTGCAAGACCGAAGAATAAAGACGCAATAATAGGCACACCAGAGTTACTTGGCATGTGAATTGGTTTGATATCTTCTGCTGCTGGTGTAACTGTTTCTCCGCGTTTTTTCATGTACCAGAAAGCATCAGCTTCTTTGATTTCAGGAAGTTTCGCGAAGTTGTAATGTTGTACAGGAGATTGAGTTGCCCATTCAAGTGTACGGCCATCCCATGGATCTCCAGTTGTGTCACGTTCACCGTGACGAGCACTCCAAATTACGTTGTAACAAAGAATTAGGAAACCAATACCCATCATTACCGCACCAACAGATGCGATTTGGTTTAGCCATCCCCATCCAAGACTTTCAGAGTAAGTGTACATACGACGAGTCATACCGTCTAAACCTAAGAAGTACATTGGGAAGAAACAGATATTGAATCCGCTCATAAAGATCCAGAATGTCCATTTACCTAGGCGTTCGTTTAACATATGACCAGTCATTTTTGGATACCAGAATGTGAATCCAGCAAGCATAGCGAATACTGTACCTGCGATTAATACGTAGTGGAAGTGAGCAATTAGGAAGTAGCTGTTATGGTACTGATAATCAGCTGCTGCCATACCAAGCATAACCCCTGTAACCCCACCGACTACGAAGTTTGGAATAAATGCCAATGACCAAAGCATTGGAACTGTAAAACGAATACGTCCTTTATACAGTGTAAACAACCAGTTAAAGATCTTAACCCCGGTTGGAATCGAAATCGCCATTGTCGAAATCGAGAAGAATGAGTTAACCGCTGGACCTGCACCCATCGTGAAGAAGTGATGAAGCCATACGACGAAACTTAGTAAAGAAATTGCAACCATTGAGTATACCATCGCACTGTAACCGAATAGACGTTTACGTGAGAATGTACTAATGATTTCAGAGAAAATACCGAATGCCGGTAAAATAACGATATATACTTCAGGGTGACCCCATACCCAGAATAGGTTGGCCCATAACATTGGCATACCGCCGCTCGCCATCGTAAAGAAGTGAGCATCGAATAGACGGTCAAATGTCATTAATGCAAGAGCAACTGTTAATACTGGGAAAGCGAAAATAATGATAACTGTTGTAATTAAGATTGACCAAGTAAACATTGGCATTCTCATTAAAGTCATACCAGGTGTACGCATTTTTAAGATAGTAACAAGGAAGTTAATACCGGTCATTAGCGTACCGAGACCTGAAATCTGTAATGCAATTGCGTAGTAGTTATTTCCTACACCAGAAGTAAACTCTGTACCTGCCATTGGGAAGTAAGAAGTCCACCCAGCGTCTGGAGAACCACCGATTACGAAAGCGATGTTGAATAACATTGCTCCGACAAAGAATAACCAGAAACTTAAAGCATTTAAGAACGGATATGCAACGTCACGAGCACCAATTTGTAATGGTACTACAAGGTTCATTAATCCCATAACGAATGGCATCGCCATGAAAAGAATCATAACTGTACCGTGTGTTGTGAAGATTCCGTTATAGTGTTCAGCATTTAAATAAGTTGTTTCTGGGAATGTTAACTGTGCACGGATCATTAAACCGTCCATACCACCACGGAATAACATGATAACCGCAGAAATAATATACATGGCCCCAATCTTTTTATGGTCAACAGTTGTTAACCATTCGTCCCAAAGCCATTTCCATTTTTTATACTTTGTTAGTACGAAAATGATTGCTAATGTCACAAGAACGATAGAAGCGTCTGCACCGTAAATAATCGGGTCACCTGTGACAAAGAATTCATCAAGCTTCACTGTGTTCACTCCAATCTGTTGGAATAATAGCTATTATTTTTTGTTTTTGTAGTAGTTGTAATCACAATATTCAAGTGATTTTGGATCTACATAACTTAAGTGGTGACTAGAGAATGTCATACGACCAACTACACCAGGTTTAACAATTTCGTTGTACTTATCTTCTGTTAGTTTAGGAGCAGTTTGTTGTACTTCTTTAACCCACTTGTCATATTTCTCTTTAGTTTTTGCTTCAACTTCGAACTCCATATGTGTGAATCCTTCACCAGAGAAGTTCGCACTACGGCCTAGGTAAGAACCCGGCTTATCAGCTTGTAAATAAAGATCCATAATCATGCCATCCATAGTGTACTTCATACCACCAAGTTCTGGTACCCAGAAAGCATTCATTGGACCGACAGAAGTCAGTTTGAATTGAATTGGTACACCAGCTGGGATGTTTAAATAGTTAACGGTTTCAATTTTTTCCTCTGGGTAACTGAATAACCATTTCCAGTTTGCAGATGTAACATAAATCTCAACTGGTTTAATATGTTTGGACTCTTCCGGAACCTCTTCCGAAGCATACGTTGCTTTTACTGTTGGAATCGATAATGCGATAACGATAATAACAGGAACAAGCGTCCAAATAATTTCTAATAATGTGTTACCGTGTTGTTCAGGTGGCTCGTAGTCCATATTCTCTGGTTTTTCACGATAACGAATCAAGATGACTGTAAACAAGATGAATACAATTGCGATAATTAATGACATAAGCAAGAATGACCAAACAATTAAATCATACTGTGCTTTTGCAACAGGTCCTTGCGGATTTAATACTGCGAGTTTCTTATCACAGCCGCCGAGGAACAGAAGTAATGATAACGGAAGAAGCGAAGCCAGCTTCCAAAACGTTTTCTTTAGTTGCACGATTGAAAATCTCCTTTCTCCTTGGATTGAAACTATGCCAATAAAACAATATAAACCTATTAATTTATAGATGGCAATAGTTTTTGTGATATTGTTAAAAAATAGACACAAATGCACACTTTTTAAGGTGAATATCATTTGTAACTTGATAACATTGTAAACCATTTTCCAGTGAAAAACGTGATTGTGGAAATTTTAAGATAAATAAAGTTATACCAAGATATCCAAGAAATAGAAAAAAGCTATCTTATGATAAGA
Source organism: Bacillus sp. DE0042 (assembly GCF_007680225.1). Classification (NCBI taxonomy): domain Bacteria; kingdom Bacillati; phylum Bacillota; class Bacilli; order Caryophanales; family Bacillaceae; genus Bacillus; species Bacillus sp. DE0042. Next base: position 193,576 of record NZ_VEJP01000010.1, read on the forward strand.
AAGATAGCTGAATATTTTGTATATTTAGTTTACTTCTTTTTTTAGATTTATTTGTTGTTCAAATGTGACAACTTTTTTATATTTTAATTGGTATAAAATGTAACAAAAAATCATAAATGGAATACCACAATAAAGAGCAATTCTCTGATCTGGAATGAAAGCTAAACTAACAAATGTAATGAAATTGAGTGAGAATGCTACGATTGGAACGGTTGGATAAAGTGGTGTGCGATATTTTAAATCATTAATGTCCCCGCCGTTTTTTAAGAAATTTCTACGGAAGAAAAACTGTGAAGCTGCGATTGACATCCAAACTACGACAGCGGCCATAGCTGCAATAGATGTTAAAACTAAAAAGACAGTATCTGCCGCAAATATACTTGTTAATAGAGACAAACTTGCAAAAATTAGACTGAAAATTAATGCGTTTAGTGGCACTCCTTTTTTAGTTAACTTCGTAAAAGCTGGACTTGCCATTCCTTGTTTTGCCATCGCCCAAAGCATACGAGAATTTGCGTATAGACCAGAGTTGGCTACGGATAATACTGCTGTAATAATAACAAAGTTCATAATGTCAGCTGCATATGGAACACCAGCCACATCAAATACAAGTACAAATGGACTTTCGACTAGATTAGCCTCTTGCCATGGGAGTAAACCTACAACAACTGATATTGCTAGGACGAAGAAGAAGAGAGTTCGCCAAATGGTATTTTTAATCGCTTTTGGAATTGTTTTCTCAGGGTTTTCACTTTCTCCTGAAGCAATTCCGATTAATTCTGTTCCTTGGAAGGAGTAATTTACTGTAATCATCGTAAGAAGAACAGCTAATGCACCGTTTGGAAATAACCCGCCATTTTCAGTGAAATTGTGAAGCATTGGCGCTGGTTTTCCATTAAAGTCTAGTAGACCGAACATAACTGCACCACCGAGTACGATGAAAATAACAATGGTTGCGACTTTTACACTTGCGAACCAAAATTCTGCTTCTGCATATGCCTTTGCTGATAATGCGTTTACAAGAAAGAGTGCTGCTGCAAATGTAACACACCAAATCCACGAAGAAACGTCTGGAAACCAACGTTTCATTAAAATACTTACAGTTGTTAACTCTACCCCAACTGTAACAGCCCAATTTAACCAATACATCCAACCGACAACAAATCCAAAACCAGGTGAAATAAATTTGCTTGCATAGCTTTGGAATGAACCTGCTTCTGGCATAGCAACTGATAATTCACCAAGACATAACATCGTTAAATACATAACAAATCCACCGACTAAAAATGCAAGAATAGCACCACCAGGACCGGCGTTATGGACGATTTGACCAGATCCCATAAATAGGCCAGTTCCGATAACCCCACCAAGTGCAATCATAAATAGGTGTCTACTTTTCATTGTTCGTTTTAAATCTGTTTGTTCTACTTGTTGATTCATATGCCCCTCACCCCGTTATTTTCTTGTATGAATTGATTTTCATTCCGAGTTTTTAATCATTAGTGGGGGATGTGACACATACTCGGCTTATTTATTATGAAATGAATGGAGTATGTAAAAATGCGAACTATGACTAAATACTCTAAGAATGTTTTTATTAACAAGGTGATATCTTCACTATGTTAATTATTTTGATTTTAGCAAAAATATTCAGAAAAGTATATTGTTTTTTCTTTTTATTAAAAATAATTAGAATTTTATAACGATGAAAGTGTGAACAATAATTCATAGAATCTTTCTAGCAAACTAGTAAGAAGAAAGGTACAATGATAAGAGGTATGTCTGTAAAATAATAATTAATGGAGTTTTGTTTAAAATGAAAAAGTTAAAATATCTTTTTGTTTTTGGAATTATATTTGCTGCCGCGTTTTTTATAGGGAAAGATAAAATTATACAAAAGGCGCAAGTGTTCCGTTTAGAGTTTTTATCTGAAATGAAAGAAGCAACTATGATTGAAAATGTTCCGTTTATAAAGCAGTTACCAGAATTACCTCGTGGATGTGAAGTTACAAGTTTGGCTATGTTGCTACAATACAAAGGTATACAAGTAGATAAGATGCAACTTGCTAGCGAAATTCATCGTGTTCCATTTGAACAAAATGGTTTACGTGGAAATCCTTATGAGGGGTTTGTTGGAAATATTTATACGAAGGCAGAGCCAGGATATGGTGTATATAATCAACCCATTTTTAATTTAGCAGAAAAATATGCTCCTGAAAAAGTAGTTAATTTAACAGGTAGAGACGTGCAAGATATGTATAAAGTAGTTAGTTCCGGTTCGCCAGTATGGGTTATTATTAATACAACGTTTAAGCCACTAGCCGAGAGTAGTTTTGAAACATGGAATACAAGCTCTGGCGAAGTGAAAATTACATATTATGAACATAGTGTAGTAATAGTTGGGTATGATCAAAACTTTGTATATGTAAATGATCCGCTTAAAAATAATCCGCGTTTTGCTGTTCCGCGAGCAGAGTTTGAGAAAGCTTGGGAGCAAATGGGGAAACAAGCGATTACTATTTTATAATACTGAAAAAGTCATCTTTTTGATGGCTTTTTATTTTTAAGTTATTATAACGGAAAATTCAGAAGATTCTTTTAAAAGTTAACAATTCACGTTATAATAACATTTAACTTGGTGAAGAAGGGGCGAAGAGAAATGGATGTTGCAAAGGAACTGGTTTTATCGAAAAATCAATTGATTGAGTGGAGAAGGCATTTTCATAAGTATCCAGAGTTATCTTTTCAAGAAGAAAAAACATCGCAATTTGTATTCGATATACTTCGAAAAATCCCATGTTTAGAAGTGTCAAGACCTACTAAATATAGTGTAATGGCAAGGTTGATTGGTAAGCAACCTGGTAAAACCATCGCGGTTCGTGCTGACATGGACGCTCTTCCTATTCATGAAGAAAATGAGTTTGATTTTATTTCTACATATCCAGGTGTTATGCATGCATGTGGCCATGATGGACATATAGCGATATTACTTGGGGTCGTACATAAGTTAGTAGAAAAAAGAGAGAAGATTAAAGGAGAGATTCGTTTTCTCTTCCAACATGCAGAAGAAAACTTTCCTGGCGGTGCAGAGGAAATGGTTGCAGCGGGTGTAATGGAAGGTGTGGATTATATTATTGGTGCTCACCTTTGGGCATCGTTAGAGGTTGGTAAAATAGGTGTAATTTATGGTCCTGCAATGGCTGCCCCAGATGTTTTTAAAATTACGATAGAAGGAAAAGGTGGACATGCTGGAATCCCTCATGAAACGGTTGATAGTATTGCAATCGGTACACAAGTCGTTTCGCAACTTCAGCACATTGTATCTCGCCTCACGAATCCGTTAGATTCTCTTGTAGTATCTGTTACGCAATTTCATGCTGGGACAACCCATAATGTGATTCCAGAACAAGCGGAGATTGAAGGGACAGTGCGGAGTTTAAGACATGAGTTGCGAGAAGAAACAGAGAAAAGGATTGAACGGATTGTGAAGCATGTGACGGAATCTTACGGAGCGAAATATACATTTTCTTATGAATATGGATATCGACCAGTAGTAAATAATTATGAAGTTACAGAGATTATTGAGCAAACTGCATTACAGCTTTATGGAAGGGAACGAGTTACTCGTTTACAACCGACGATGGCTGGGGAAGATTTTTCAGCGTTTTTACAAAAGGCGCCAGGGACATTCTTTTTTATCGGAGCGGGAAATAAAGAGAAGGGAATTATATATCCGCACCATCATCCTCGTTTTACGATTGATGAAGATGCATTATCGATTGGAGTGGAAGTTTTTGTATCATCTATTATGAATTTTATAAGTAAAGGAGAATGAGATGAAGAAAATACACGTATTAGCGCTTATTCCAGTTTTTTGTTTAGTTGTTGGACCTGTATTTGCTAATTCAGTTACTCCTTACGTATTAGGGATGCCATTTTTATTGTTTTGGGTATTATTATCGGTGCTCATTACGTCTCTTTGTATGGGGCTTGTGTACGTATTTGATCCTGCTAATAAGGGGGATGTAAAATGATCGCCTTACTTATCATTATTTTATTTTTGTTTCTCGCACTATTTTTAGGAATTCGGGCACAACATGGAAAAGATATGAATTTAGAGCAATGGTCAGTTGGAGGAAGAGGCTTTGGCACTATTTTTGTTTTTCTTCTTATGGCAGGTGAAATTTATACGACGTTCACATTTTTAGGCGGAAGTGGATGGGCGTATAGTAAAGGAGCACCTACTTTCTATATTTTAGGTTATGGTGCACTAGCTTATATTTTATCTTACTTTTTATTGCCGCCAGTTTGGAAGTATGCGAAAGAGCATAATCTTGTTTCACAGCCAGATTTTTTTGTGAAGAAATATAAGAGTCAGACGCTTGGCATTATCGTTTCTGTCATTGGGGTTATTTCAATTATCCCATACCTTGTTTTACAGTTAAAAGGATTAGGTATTATCGTTTCGGAAGCATCTTACGGCAGGGTATCACCAGTTATTGCAGTGTGGATTGGTGCGATTGTTATAACGATATATGTAATGGTTTCAGGCATACACGGCTCTGCTTGGACAGCCGCTTTGAAGGATATTATGATACTGTTTATCGTTATGTTTTTAGGTATATATTTACCATATCATTATTACGGAGGTTTTCAGCCGATGTTTGAAGCTGTAGAAGCAGCAAAACCAGGATTTCTATCTTTACCTGATGAAGGAATGAGCATTTCTTGGTTTGTTTCTACCATTGTATTAACAGCTCTCGGTTTCTATATGTGGCCCCATACATTCGCTTCTGCTTTCTCTGCAAAAAATGAAAAAGTATTTCGTAAAAATGCGGCAATTATGCCATTGTATTCTTTAGTTTTACTTTTCGTGTTCTTTGCAGGGTTTGCAGCTATACTGCAAGTTCCAGGGTTAAAGGGAGGGGATGTAGACCTTTCGTTATTCCGTCTCGCTCTTCAAACATTTGATCCATGGTTTATTGGTATTATTGGTAGTGCAGGAGTATTAACAGCATTAGTTCCGGGTTCCATGCTTGTTATGGCGGCATCTACTTTATTAGCAAAAAATATTTACCGAACAATGGTCCCATCTGCTTCAGATAGACAAGTTGCTAAAGCGGCAAAATTATTTGTTCCTGTAGTAACGCTTGTAGCTGTTTTGTTCACTTTTAAAGGTGGAGAAACAATAGGAGCACTTCTTTTAATGGGATACAGTATAGTGACACAACTTTTCCCTGCGCTTGTATGTAGTTTGTTTCCACGTCAAGTTATTACGAAGCAAGGGGCAATTGCAGGAATGGGGATTGGATTGTTAGTGGTCGCATATATTACTTTATCTGGTTCAACTATAGCTACAATGTTTCCAGGTTTCCCTCAATATATAAAAGATTTAAATGTAGGTATAGTCGCATTGTTAATGAATATGATTGTGATGTTTATCGTTAGCGGGTTCACGAGAAATGTGTCTATAAAGACAGACAGTATAATAGTAGAAAAGTAATCCGTGTGCTAGAGCTATCTTTGAAAAGAGATAGCTCTTTTTTGTATATATTTTCTTCTATTAGCGGAATCTAACTAAAAACTTGTTGAAAAGGAAGTTAGGTGGGGGAATTGTTAGAGTTAAAAGGTAACTTATTTGAAGTTATGAAAGAAATTAGGGATGAATTAGGTTCGCCTAATGATTTAACAATTAGGGAAGTTGCCCTTGCGGGTAGTTTTACACGCTGTGCGGTTATTTTTTTATGTGGGTTAACAGATAAGGATAATGTTTATAAATATGTAGTTCGTACACTTCAATATGAAGAAGTACAAAAAGAAGAAGCTGTTGTTCAAACATTATTGGATCGTTTTATTTCTATTGCAGAAGTCGGTATGAAGACAACGTTTCCAGACATTATAAATGCGATTTTAGCAGGAGACACAGTTATATTAATTGATAATATTCAAACCGCTATTGTCATTAATAGCCGAGCATGGGAAAAAAGAAGTCTAGAATCTCCAGTAACAGAAGATTTAATACGTGGACCAAGAATTGGATTGAATGAAGATATTAACGTAAATAAGATGTTAATTCGCCGCAGCTTACGTGATCCGAAGTTACGGTTTCGATCCTATATTATGGGGAAGCGATCGCAAAAAGAAGTAACTTTAGTCTATATAGAGGATATTATTAACCCTTATATTGTAGACGAATTAGATCGACGGCTTCAATCAATAGTGGCAGACGTTATTCTTGAGACAGGAACGATTGAGCAATTAATTCAAGACAATAATTTATCACCATTCCCGCAATTTTTGAATACAGAAAGACCTGATAATATAGTGGCTGCGCTAGCGAAAGGAAAAGCGGCCATTTTAGTGGACGGATCACCATTTGCTCTTATCGCTCCACTAGTGTTTGTTGATATTTTTCAATCTGTAGAAGATCATTATGAGCGCTGGGTAATTGGTACGTTATTAAGAATTTTACGTATGGGATCAGGTATTGCTGCTGTTTTACTACCTGCCACGTACGTAGCGCTTGTTTCGTATCATCAAGGGCTTATTCCCTCTAAATTAGCTTATTCTATTGCGGGAGCGAGAGAAGGGGTACCATTTCCGGCATATATAGAAACGTTAATGATGGCATTAACGATGGAGTTAATACGAGAAGCGGGAATTAGGTTGCCAAAACCGATGGGGCAAACAATTGGGATTGTAGGTGGTCTTGTAATTGGAGAAGCTGCGGTGAACGCAGGGATTGTAAATCCGTTTTTAGTAATTATTATTGCAGTTACTGCAATTGCTACATTTTCACTGCCTGTATATAGCATTACGATTACGTTTCGGATTTTACTTTTTGTCTTTGTTTTAGCGGCGACTGCTTTTGGACTATATGGAATTATTTTAGCTCTTATTGCACTTGCGATTCATATTACGAATTTAAAGAGTGTTGGGGTGCCATATACAACGCCTATTGCTCCTGCATTTTATAAAGATTGGGAAGAAGAAATGATTCGCTTGCCAAAATCAATGTTGAAAGAAAGACCAGAGTACTTACAAACGAAAGATTCTACAATACGTCCAAAGGAGCGAGAGTAATTGAAGCCATTTGAATATGGGGATGAAGAGATTGGATCTCGGGAAATTGGTTTTGCGGTATCGTCAACAATTATCGGTATAGGTGCATTATCTATGCCGCGAGATATTGCTACGCAAACCTTATTTTCGGACGGTTGGATTATTTTGCTTTTGGGTGGATTAGTCTGTGCGGTTTTAGGGTGGTTTGTAACGAGGGTAGCTATTTTATTCCCAAAACAAAACTTTGTTCAATATACGAGTGCACATTTGACGAAGCCTGTTGCATACACAATTAGTAGCATTTTAGTATTAACGTTTGCTGCTTTGACAGCATATGAATCGCGAATGATTGCAATTATTTCACAAACGTATTTATTTAGTGATACACCAGTGCAACTATTGTCTTTCTTTTTCCTATTAGTTGTTATTTATGGAATAGCAGGATCGAGAGCGGCTTTATTAAGGCTAAACGTTTTGTTTTTACCTATAGTTTTAATTGCGATAGTGCTGCTTTCTTTATTGAATATAAATTTAATGGAAATAAATAATTTACTACCAGCTTTTCAAACGGACGTCAGTCAATATGCTGTAGGAGTTAAAAACTCTATTTTCACATTTATCGGATTTGAGGTAGCTCTGTTTTATGCTGTGATGTTGAACGATAAGTCAGTGAAAAAGGCACCGATGGCAGTTGCAAAAGCGGTGATGGTAAACGTGTTGTCATACATTTTAATTTATGTAACTTGTATTAGTGTTTTTACATATATGACAACACGTGGATTGACATATCCAACAATTGAACTAGGGAAAGAAATTGAAATTGGTGGGGGGTTTTTAGAAAGGTTTGATGCGATTTTTTTTACTACTTGGATTATTACTATTTATAACACTACAGCAATGTATTATGACGTCGCATCTTTATTGTTTTGTGCTATGTTTCCGAAAGTGAAGAAACATATTTTTATTTTCGTAAGTGCCCCGATTATTTTTATGCTGAATATGATACCTAGTAGTTTGAATGACTTGTCAAATTACGGAACTTATTTAGCTTGGATAGATATGGGCTTTGTCGTGTTAGCACCTTTGTTAGTTTTTATTGTATATAAAATAAAAAGAAGGAATGGTAGAAATGAAACACCTTCTTAAAATTATAATGCTTCTAGTGTTAGCGGGATCGATAGGTGGATGCTCTGAGTTAGAAGAAATAGAAGAAAGAGGATTTGTAGTAGGTGCAGCCTATGATATTGTGAAAAAAAAGAAAGCGAATCCAATTATGAAAGGGACGTATCAGATGGTACTCCCCAGTAAATTGTCGCAACAAGGTGGACAAGGTGGTGGAGATAGCGAAAATTATATTAATGTGAGTGCGAAGGCAGATAGTGTCTTTGAGCAAATACGAATTATTGCCAAAAAAATTAGTCGCTCACTATTCTTTCCGCACATACAAGTGATAATTTTTTCTAAAGATTTATTATCGAATCCATATGTTTTACAAAATACGTTAGATGTATATATTCGTGATCATGAGATGAGAAGAAATATACGTTTGTTCGTTTCTAAGAAAAATGCAGAAGCTATTTTGAAGCAGAGCGCTAAGCCTGAAAATTTACCGGCGCAGTATATTGATATGTTAGCTGAACATCCTCCGAAAAATGCTCAAATGATTGAGGCTGCAAGAATTGGTGAAGTTCAGGAAAAGATGATTTCCAACCGAAGCTTCGTATTACCTATTCTTGAATTAACAAGGCAAGGGGTACAAATGAACGGGGCAGCGTTGTTTCGCGGGAAGGATAATAAGTGTGTAGGTAGTTTGAATGGAGAAGAAACATTTGGAATGAATTATATAATAGGTAAGAAAATTGGAGGATTCTTTACCATTCGTAAAAAAGACCAGCTTACTACATATGAAATTCATAAAATGCGTCGAAAGATTAAAGTATCTACAGAAAATGCTACAAAACCGAAGTTCGATATTCACTTGTTTTTGGAAGGAACATTGGCTGAGTTGCATTTTAGTGATCATAAACAAATTATGAACGAAAAGCGATTAAAGAAAAACATCACGGAGGAAATGGAGAAGCGCATTCAAAAATCGATTAAGCTTGTTCAAAAAAAATATAAGGTAGATGTATTAGAGTTAGGGGACGTATATAAGCGGCATAATTATAAAGAATGGAAGAAGATAGATAAGAATTGGGATCAAGGTGAAAATTACTTTAGTAATGCTGAGATTAATGTTCATGTTCATCCGACAATTGAGCATTCAGGTTCAGCTTTACCAAAAAGAGTAAAGTAAGGTGATGGAAGGTGTTTACTGGATTAGGAATTAGTTGCACAATATTAATGGCGATTCTTCCGGGGGCCATATACTTTATTCATAAGAAACTCACAATGTATGGAGCACAGCCTTGGAATACTGATGCACAAAAAAAGAAACCTGAATGATTTCAGGTTTCTTTCGCACAAAGCATATGTGAAGGGGGATACCTTCTATGTATGCTTTGCTTTTATACAAGCCCTAACCAATGTACCAACTGTGTAGAGAGGAATGTCACAACAATGGCGATAACGGTAGGGATTGCAAACGATAAGAATGTCCATTTTGCACTTTTTGTTTCTTTATATATGTTAACCAGTGTTGTTCCACATGGGAAGTGAAGAAGTGAGAACAACATTGTGTTTAACGCTGTTAACCAAGTCCAACCATTTTCTAAGAATAGATTTTTAATTTGATTAAAATCGTCTATTTCAGTTAAAGCTCCAGTTGATAAATAAGACATTAATAAAATAGGGATAACAATTTCATTCGCTGGTAGTCCAAGAATGAATGCAGCTAAAATAAATCCATCAAGTCCTAACATTTTAGCGAACGGATCTAGGAAGTTTACAAAATACATAAGTAAGCTTGTGTCACCGATGAAAATATTAGCTAGTAACCAAGTTAATGCAGCAGCAGGGGCAGCTACAACAACAGCTCGTTTTAAAACATAAATTGATTTATCGAGTGTTGCACGTACAATTGTATTCCAAACTTTTGGTTTACGGTACGGTGGTAACTCAAGAGTGTAGTGAGTTGGCACACCTTTTAAAGCTGTTTTTGATAGTACCCAAGAAACAGTTAATGTCATAATAACACCAATTACAACCATTCCAACTACAACGCCAGCAGTAACTAATGTTTGCATACTACCTGTATAACCAGCGGCCATAAATAATGAAGCCATTAAAATTAACATAGGCCAGCGACCGTTACAAGGAACGAAGTTGTTTGTTAAGATTGCAAGCATACGTTCACGTGGTGATTCAATAATACGCGTTGACATAATAGCGGCTGCATTACAACCAAATCCCATTGCCATTGTTAAAGATTGTTTGCCATGTGCACCGGAGCGTTTGAATAAGCGATCCATATTAAAAGCGACACGTGGTAAGTATCCGTAGTTTTCTAATAGTGCGAACATAGGGAAAAAGATTGCCATAGGTGGTAACATAACGCTAATAACAGCACCGATACCACGGAATAAACCAAGTATTAAAATGCCATGTAGCCATTCGGGTGCATGTGCTGCCTGGAACCAAGATGTTAAATATCCTTCGGCCCATCCGAAAAACTCAGCAATCATATCAGATGGTACGTTAGCACCTGCAATTGTAAGATAAAAAATAATAGATAAAATACCGAGCATAATTGGAAATCCCCAGATTGGAGATGTGAAAATTTTATCTAGTTTTTCAGAACGATACAATTTATCAGTATTTGTATATTGAACAGACTCTTTACATATGCTTGCAGATGTTCGATAAATATCTCCGACAATATCATCTCGTATATCTTCTTTTGAGAGTGTTTGTGCATGTTGAATAATATAGTCTAATGGAAGAGCTTTACTGGCTGAGTGAGATTCCATTCATTACGACCTCCCTTACAAGCGGTTCATTATGGTGTTTTTGAAGTGTAGTTAAGAAATTTTTATCTCCATCTAATATACGTAACGCAATCCAACGTGCTGGATACATATCACCGAACACTTTATAAATTTGTGGTTCTAATTCCTGAATCATATTTTCGATTTTTTCACTGTAAGAAATTTTAATTGGTGTTGGAATTAATTTTTTATTTGCTACTTTAGCGATAACGCTTAGCAAATGCCCAATACCTACTCGGTTACGAGCAGAAATCTTAACTACAGGTACACCGAGCGATTTTGCTAATTTCTTTTCATCAATAACGATGCCTTTTTTCTCCGCTTCATCAATTAAATTAATACAAATGACTACATTGCTTGTCATTTCCATCACTTGGAGAGCTAAATTTAAATTTCTTTCCATTGCAGTTGCATCTATAACAACTACAGTTACTTCTGGTTTTTCAAATATAATATAATCTCTTGCTACTTCTTCATCCGCAGAATTTGAATATAGTGAGTAAGTTCCGGGTAAATCTATTAATGTATATTTACTTCCGTTATGTTCATATTCCCCTTCAGCTTTTAAAACAGTTTTTCCCGTCCAGTTTCCAGTGTGTTGTTTTAAGCCTGTTAAAGTATTAAATAATGTACTTTTCCCGGTGTTCGGGTTGCCAGCTAAAGCAATACGATGTTTGCTCATCTGAAATCATCTCCTATTAATACCCCGAAAATAAGGGAACTTTCTTCCTTACGTAGTGCGATAGTTGTATTGCTTACTTGATAAGCGACCGGATCTCCAAGCGGACTGCGCTGTAATACTTTAATTGTTGCCCCAGGGATAAATCCTAAGTCTAATAAACGTCGTTTCATAGTTCCTTCTAATTGTATCTTCTCAATTTGTACAAACTCTCCTGTCTTAAACTCGGAAAGTGGTTTTGTATTAGCCGATACCATAAAAGTTACCTCATCTCTATATTGTTTGTTTAAGTTTAAAAAGTTTCCTTGGGTAAACTTTTTGTTAATAATATAGTAGACTACATTGGATGATGCTGTCAATTGGTACTTTAAAAATATTCATTTATTTTTAGAATTGTTCCAATTTATTTAGTTGTACTAAAAAATATTACTGAAATTCTGTTGAATGTAAATAAAGTAAGAGTGTAAAAGTTAAAAGATACAATGTATTTGTAAATGTATTTTTAATTAAAAGGGGAAAAGAGCGAAAAACATTTACATTGAATTTACATTGTTAAGAATAAATTTACATTACAGCTTAATTCGTGTGGATTTTGTTGGGTTCTTTAACTATAAATGTTGGGATTCCTAGCTTTTAAGGGTTATTATCGTCATTTACTTAAAATTAAAAATTGCTTAACACTCACATAATATTGTTGTCCTACAATGAATTTGTGTTCGAAAGAAAATGAATTCGAAAAGTGATAATCCAAATGGGGGTACAAGACATGGTTATGAAAAAAGGTATTAAATTTTCTTTAGCAGCTTTAGTGGTAGCAGGGGCGTTAGTTGGATGTGGGAAAGCAGATGATACAGCTAGTAAAGAAACTGCTAAAGGAAGCGATAATACAAAACAAGAATTATCAGGTACGATTGCAGCAGCTGGTTCTACAGCTCTTCTACCTCTTGCGGAGGAAGCTGGAAAGAAATTCATGGAGAAAAATTCAAAAGTTTCTATTCAAGTGCAAGGCGGCGGTAGTGGAACTGGGATTAACCAAGTAGCATCGGGTGCAGTACAAATTGGTAATTCAGATGTTCCATCAGGGGATAAAATAAAAGATGCTGAAAAAGCGAAAGAATTAGTAGATAACAAGGTTGCGGGTATTGCATTCGCGCTTGTCGTAAATAAAGATGTAAAAGTTGATAACTTAACAGTGCAACAAGTACAAGATATCTTCACTGGGAAAGTAACAAACTGGAAAGAGGTAGGCGGGAAAGATGAAAAAATCAACGTAATTAACCGTCCAGCTTCATCTGGTACACGTGCTACATTTGAAAAGACAGTTATGAAAGAAGCGAAAATTAATGATGGAACTGGTACAACACAAGATTCTAACGGTGCAGTAGAGCAAGCGATCAATTCTACTCCAGGTTCAGTAAGTTATTTAGCAATGTCTTACATGGTTGGCGATAAAAAAGGTGCGCTACAAACAGTGAAAATTGATGGTTCTGAACCAAAAATTGAAAACATTTCGTCTGGTAAATATCCATTCTGGTCTTACGAGTACATGGTAACAAAAGGTGAAGCGAAAGAAGCAACGAAAGCTTACATTGATTATGTAAAAGGAAAAGACTTTGAAAAGCAAGTAGAAGATATGGGTTACATCCCAATGTCTAAATTAAATAAGTAATAAATTTTTATGGGGCTGGCTGCAAGGCCAGTCCTGTTCATTTCAATCTATGAAGTGGGGTCTGACCTGTGATGAAGGGGAAAAAACAAATTAATTACGTAAAAAGTGAATATATAGGAAGATCGCTTGTTACGTTTTGTGGTATTTTTATTGTTTTAATTACATTAGCTATTATTGCGTTTATTTGCGGTAAAGGTATTCAATCTTTTACACAAAGTGGTATCTCATTTACTGAGATGTTAACATCGACAAAATGGAATCCAAATGCTGACGAAGGAACCTTCGGGGCTTTGATTTTTATTGTAGGTTCAACGGTGGTTTCGTTAGGTGCGGTTATTATTAGTGCGCCAATTGCTATAGCTCTTGCTATATTCATGAATTTAATTTCGCCAAAGTTTGGAAATAAAGTATTGAAGCCCGTTTTAGAATTATTAGTTGGTATTCCTTCGGTTGTATACGGATTATTAGGGGTTACGATTTTAGTGCCACTATTACGTGATTCGTTCGGGGGAGTGGGATTTAGTCTAATTGCGGGTATTGTTGTATTAAGTATTATGATTTTACCTACTATTGCTAGTATCGCTTCTGATGCAATACGCTCTGTTCCATTTGATTATTTAGAAGCTTCTTATGGTCTAGGATCAACGAAATGGCAAGCGGTTAGTCGAGTGATTGTTCCTGCTGCGAAAAAAGGGATTTTAACAGGTGTTGTTTTAGGTTTAGCGCGTGCTTTTGGTGAAGCATTAGCGGTTCAAATGGTAATCGGGAACACAATTAAATTACCAGAAGGAATATATAGCCCGACAGCGACGTTAACTGGTATTTTGACAATGGACATGACAAATACATTAAACGGAACTGCTTGGAATAATGCGCTATGGACTTTAGCGATGATTTTACTTGTTATTTCATTCCTGTTTATTTTAGTAATTCGAGCGATTGGGCAAAGAGGTGAGCGATAATAATGAATGCAAGAACGGTAAATAAAATTTGGACAGGTATCTTTTATGCAGTTGCGGCTTTAGTTGTAGCTCTGCTAGTATTCTTAGTGTTTGAAATTCTGCAAAAGGGATGGGGATTTTGGGATCCTGATTTTTTGTTTGGAGAACCAAGTAATACAAGAGCTGGTGGTGGGATTGGTCCACAGTTATTCAATTCTTTCTACATGCTTGTTATAACGCTTGTTATATCTATTCCTCTTGGGTTAGGGGCTGGAATATATTTAGCAGAGTATGCAAAACAAGGGCGCTTTTTAAATTTTGTTCGCTTATGTATTGAGACAATGGCGTCGTTACCTTCGATTGTTGTTGGTTTATTCGGTTTGTTAGTGTTCGTTACCATGACAGGTTGGGGATACACAGTAATGGGCGGTGCTCTTGCTTTAACTATTTTAAACTTACCAGGTTTAACACGTGTTTGTGAAAATGCGATTTCAGAAGTGCCTCATAATGTAAAAGAGGCAAGTCTTGGATTAGGTGCAACGAAATGGCAAACAATTGCTCGTATCATTATTCCGTCGTCATTACCGCAAATTATTACAGGTATTATTTTAGCGGCGGGTCGTATATTTGGTGAAGCGGCAGCGTTAATTTACACAGCGGGTTTAACATCCCCGATTTTAAATTCAGCAGCGGACTTCTCAAGTCCTGCGCATCCTTTAAATCCATTTAGACCAGCTGAAACGTTAGCGGTTCACATTTGGAAGTTAAATTCTGAAGGAGTTATTCCGGATGCAAAGTTGATTGCGACAAAATCTGCAGCTGTATTAATTATTATGGTATTACTATTCAACGTTATTTCACGCTTGGTAGCATCTATATTGCACAAGCGTTTTACAGGAACGAAAAGAAAAAGTAAAACGACGAAGAAAGCAAAAGCGGCATAAATTATAAAGAGGAACTCTCTACTTATAAGTAGAGAGTTCTTTTTGTATTTTAATATAGAAGGAATGGATGTAATGATTGTTGAATTTGTAATTGATTATATAGATGAATAGGTACAGGTGAGAGGAGAAGTTAATTTGTTTTTTCTGCAAATGTCAGGTTTTCCTGGATCGGGAAAATCGACAGTTTCTAAGTATATAGCGAAGTTAACGGGTGCTGTAATTGTAAATCATGACGTTTAATATAGAAGGAATGGATGTAATGATTGTTGAATTTGTAATTGATTATATAGATGAATAGGTACAGGTGAGAGGA
>NZ_VEJP01000010.1:209206-213532 GCF_007680225.1 Bacillus sp. DE0042
TTTCCTGGATCGGGAAAATCGACAGTTTCTAAGTATATAGCGAAGTTAACGGGTGCTGTAATTGTAAATCATGACGTTTTGAAATCGGCATTGTTACAATCATTAGAAATGAAAGGGGTTGAATCGACAATTGTTGGAGGAGTATCATACGATGTTGAATGGGCATTGATTGATTCTTATTTAGAGCAAGGGCATAGTGTTATATTGGATAGTCCATGTTTATATGAAGGGATGGTTGAAAAAGGAATGAAACTGTCTAATAAACATGGTGTGAAATATAAATATATTGAATGCTATCTTAATGATATGGAGGAGATTAATAATAGGTTACAAACACGTAAACGTATGGTCAGTCAGATTGGAAAAGTCGATTCGGAAGTAGCTTTTAAAAAGTGGTTAGATGGTAGTAAAAGACCTTTAAATAGTGAATGTCTTATTGTAGATTCTGGTAAACCTCTAGAGCGATATGCTCAAAAAATGATGGATTATATCAGTAAGTAGAGAAAAGGCGTTATCTTCGTTCTTGAAGATAACGCCTTTTTCTTTAAATATCAGGTGTTTCTGTAGAAGTGCTTATTTTTCTACGAGAGCGTCTTTTCCTCCCGATTTTATCTAATAGTTCATACATAACTGGAACGACTACTAATGTAAGAACGGTTGAGACTGCTAAACCACCGATGACAACGACGGCAAGACTTTTTGATACCATGCTTCCTGCTTGCGATTGACCAAATAGGAGAGGAAGCATAGCGACGATTGTCGTTATAGCTGTCATAATAATTGGACGTAATCTAGTAGAACCCGCTTCTAGTAAGGCTTCTCTTGTTTCCATGCCGTGTTCCCGATTTTGTTGCACTCTTTCTATTAATACAATAGCGTTTGTAACGACAATCCCGATTAACATTAATGCGCCGATTAAGGAATTTACATCAACAGGTGTTCCTGAAATGATTAACCCTAAAATACCGCCAACAGCAGCTAATGGCAAGGAGAACAAAATTGCAAAAGGAGCGCGCGCCTGTCCGAAGGTGATAACCATAATTAAATATACAATCCCGATTGCAATCCCCATAATTTTGAATAAATCTGTGAAGTTCTCTTGCATAGATTCAGTTGCACCTGCAATAGTTACTTTTGCGCCGCTAGGTAAATCTAAGTTAGCTATCGTTTCATTTACTTCTGCACTTACTTTACTTAAATCTTCATTTGAGGCCTCGGCAGTAATTTGAATCGTTTCTTTTCCGTCTTTATGGAAGACTTCTGTTTGAAGTTGCTTTTCTGAAATAGTTGCAATGTCTTTTAAAGGGATTGGTCCATTGATAGGTGATAGTATGTTTGTGTTTAAAATGTCTTCTTGTTTAGTAATGTTTTCTTTTTTATGTTCTATTATAATAGTTGTTTTTTCATTATTAATTGAAACTTCACCAATAGGTGATTTCTTCATAAGGAATGCTACTTGTTGTGCTGCTAATTCTGGTGTTAAGCCTAGTTGTTCGGCCTTTGTTTGATCAACATGGATTTGCCATTCTTTCTTAGAGTCTTCTAAATTTGTTTTTACTTTAGAGAGAGCAGTCATATCTTTTAGTTTTGTTTCGACGATAGTAGCAGCCTCTTTTAAATTCGTTTCGTTAGTAGCTGTTACGTTGAATTGCAAATTGTTGCCACCACCAGAGCTTGAATAACTCGTTTTTATATAATCTAGTTCAGCAGGCTCAAAAGCTTTATGTTCTTTCTTTAACTCTTTAATATATTGATCAATATCAGAGCCTTTCTTGAAGACTACAAATATACTGGCAAGATTATTTTTTGTCGTTTGCCCCCATTGTGCATCTTCTGCGCTAGATCCCATTCGTAAAATAACATCCGTTACATCCGAATTAGAAAGTAATTTCTTTTCGAAATCGAAGGCTTTTTGTTTTTGCGTTTCAGGAGCGTAATCAGCTGGGAAAGTCATATTAATAGATAACATTGTGTCGTCTTCAGATTTTATGTTCGCTTTCGGTAGTAATACATAGGCTGCAATTGATCCTGCGAATAATAATAAAGCAGTAAGTAGAATAATGAATTTATGCGAAAGAGCCCACTTTAATGTAGCGACATATCGTGGTGAAGAACTTGGCTTTTTGTGCTTTGTTTTTTTGAGTAGTAAAAAAGCCATAAGTGGAACAACTGTTAGTGCAACGATTAAGGATGATAGTATAGAATATACAACTGCTAATACCATAGGTAACATTAATTTTCCGATTACTCCTGATACGAGGCCGATAGGTAAGAAAACAGCGACCGTTGTTAAAGTAGAAGAAGTAATTGCGACGGCGACCTCTTTCGTTGCATCGAGAATAATATCTTTAGAGAAAGATTCTTTTTGTAAACGGCGGAAAATGTTCTCGATGACAACGATACTATCATCAACGAGACGTCCAACTGCAACTGCTAAACCACCAAGCGTTAAGGTGTTAAGTGTGATGTTAGATTGGTGTAGTAAAAAGAGTGTTAATAAAATAGATAATGGAATACTGACAACGGCGATGAGTGTCGTTCGGAAGTTACGCAAAAAGATTAAGATAATTAGAGTTGCAGCAATTGCTCCAAGAATTACTTCTTTGCCCATACTAGTAACAGCATTTTCAACTTGCTCATGAGTTGAGGCTAAAAGTTTAATAGAAAACTGATCTTTATATTGTTTACTTATATCTTTGATTTTCTTATCGATTTCCTTTCCGATTGCAACTGTATTTTTGCTTGGCTCTTTCATGATGATTAATCCGGTTCCTTCTTCTCCGTTTATATGTGAGATTGTATCGTAGTGTTGTTTAAGTTCAATTTGAGCAACATCTTGCAATTTTACTTGAGGTGCAACAGTTATGTTTTTAATATCATCTACATTTTTTATATCCCCAATGACACGAAGATTATATTCTTCTTTATTAACGGTAATTGCTCCAGCTGGAGTGGAAGTTTCTTTTCCTTGTAAAACTTTTAATATTTGTTCTGTTGCTACGTTTTTATCTTTTAATTGGTTTGGGTCTAGTGTGATAGATAATTCAGAGGTTGATTTTCCGAAAAACATAACGTTGGCAACACCATCAATGCTTTCGAGTTGTGGTACGATTTCTTTTTCGATTTGTTTTTCATCTGCTTTTGAAAAACCGTTTTGCTTCTGGATAGCAATTTGAGCGAGTGGGATCATAGAAGTATTTAATTGGCTAACTATTGGTTTCGTTGCATCTTTAGGTAATTTAATTGTGTTAATGGCCTTTTCAACCTCGCGTGCTGCGTCTTTCATATTTGCTTTGGATGTATACGCGATATCGATACGTGATAATCCCTCGTGCGTAGAAGAGGTGATGCTGTCGATGTGTTCTAAATTGCGAAATTGTTTTTCGAGGGGATCAGTTACTTCTTTCGTCATCGCTTCAGCGTCGAGTCCTTGAGATAAGGTTGTGACAGTGACTGCTGGATTATCGATGCTTGGTAAAAATTCCATAGGTAGTTTAGATCCGGAATAAACGCCAAGTACGGAAATGAGAAAAACCATGATGATAACAGCAGCGCGGTTTTTTAATGAAAACTTTGTTAACCTATCCATAAAGTAATTCCTCCATTGGTTTATTTATAGTTGAGTACGTCCTTTCTTACTATATAACAAAAAATGGATATTTTTCATTAATTAAATGTAAAAAAATTCTAACAATAATCTTAAGTTAATGTTTTTGTTGGAATTTCGTTATTTATGCCACTATTCGCCGAGCGATAAGACTATTACCTAATCGAGCTGTCTGTAAACAACCGATTCGTTCAATTAATAGTTTGTGTGGAGGAACAAAACTAAAAATCGGCATGTTTGCTTTATGTAGGAAGTGGTGAATCTATTTTTTAGTTTGGATTGATTTGTTTTTTATATTGTTAGTCTATAGAGAAGTGAATGATCAGGCGTTAATATAGAAGAGAATGAAAATCTAGGAAGGGGTTATGAAATACAGTTTGGTTAACTAGAGTGTATTGGTATACAATTTAAATAGCTGTTTTCCGTAGATGGGATGAGGCGTCTCTATATAGAAGAAAGTAGGATGGATATTTTTTTGTGTTTTTTTAAAAAAACACTTGTTATTTAAAAATCATGATGGTATATTAATAAACGTCGCTGATGCGGAAACGCAGAAAACGACAAAAAAGAAATTTTAAAACTTAGTTGACATCAAAAAACGAAGATGTTAATATGGTGAAGTCGCTTCTGGAGCGGCAAACAAGTTCTTTGAAAACTGAACGAAACAAACAACGTGAAACGTCAATTTTTATTTTTAGATGCTAGACAAACTAACTTTA
>NZ_VEJP01000011.1:0-140809 GCF_007680225.1 Bacillus sp. DE0042
GGATCAAACTCTCCAATAAAGTTAGTTTGTCTAGCATCTAAAAATAAAAATTGACGTTTCACGTTGTTTGTTTCGTTTAGTTTTCAAAGTTCAACATCGCGTTTCAGCGACTTTCATAATATATCATAGTATATTATTTTCGTCAACAAGTTTTTTAAGATAATTTGTATCTCTCATTTGCTGACTCTGCCTATTATATAGAGTTTTCTATTGCTATGCAAGTATTATTATAAAAAAATAAGAGGAGGAAAAATCCCCCCTCTTATTCTTCAGAAGAAACCTCTTCATTAGATTCCTCTTCTTCATCTTTCTGTGCTTTCGCTACCGTCGCTACCTCTTGCTCATCCTCTAATCGAATTAGACGAACACCTTGTGTATTACGTCCCATTTGAGAGATTTGATCAACTGGCATACGAATAATAACACCTGCTGCCGTAATTAACATGATATCTTCTTCACCTGTTACAGATTTAACAGCTACTAATTTACCGTTTTTATCTGTAATATTACAAGTCTTCAGACCTTTACCACCACGGCTTTGTAGACGGTATTCATCAATAGGTGTACGTTTTCCATAACCATTTTTCGTTACGATTAGAACATTTACATCCTCTTCGACAATTTCCATACCTACAACTTGATCTTCATCACCTAACGTAATTGCTTTTACACCAGCCGCATTACGTCCCATAGAGCGCACATCTTGCTCGTTAAAGCGAATTAACATACCATTGCTTGTTCCTACAATAATATCCTTATCACCAGATGTTAAACGTACAGATATTACTTCATCCTCTTCACGAAGAGAGATAGCGATTAAACCATTCGTACGTATATTTGCAAATGATGAAAGTGGCGTTCTCTTAGAAATACCTTGTTTTGTTGTGAAGAATAAGAATTCATCATCACCAAATTCACGAATTGGAATAATGGCGTTAATCCATTCACCCTTATCTACACCTAATAAGTTAATAATAGGTATACCTTTTGCTGTACGACTATACTCTGGGATTTCATATCCTTTCGTACGGTATACTTTCCCTTTATTAGTAAAGAATAAAATGTGATCATGCGTAGAAGTAGTTAATAAATGTTCTACGAAATCATCATCATTTGTTCCCATTCCTTGCACACCACGTCCACCACGGTTCTGTGTTTTGTACGTAGAAGCCGGTAACCTCTTAATATAACCATTATGAGTTAACGTAATAGCGATGTTTTGCTCTGGAATCAAATCTTCATCTTCAATAAATTCCATGCCACCAATTGTGATTTCCGTTCGTCTCTTATCATTGAAACGTTCTTTTACTTCCATTAATTCTTCACGAATAATCTCAAGAACTTTCTCTTCATCTGCTAAGATTGCTTTTAATTCAGCGATTAACTTCATTAAGTCTTGATATTCTTGCTCAATTTTTTCACGTTCTAATCCTGTTAAACGTTGCAGACGCATATCTAAAATGGCTTGTGCTTGTTTCTCACTTAAACCGAAACGTTCCATTAAGCCTTGTTTTGCAATATCTGCTGTTTTCGAACTACGAATTAACGTAATAACTTCATCTAGATGATCTAGAGCAATTCGTAATCCTTCTAAAATATGAGCACGTGCCTCTGCTTTTTCTAATTCATAAGCAGTACGTCGACGAATTACTACCTTCTGATGCTCCAAGTAATGATATAAATTTTGTTTTAAATTCAATACTTGTGGCTCTCCATTTACAAGAGACAACATATTAATACCGAAACTTGTTTGAAGTGCTGTATGTTTATATAGATTATTTAATAGTACATTGGCATTGGCATCACGACGTACTTCCATAACAATACGCATACCGTTTCGATCTGACTCATCACGTAAGTCCGTAATACCTTCAATTTTCTTATCACGAACTAATTCTGCAATTTTTTCAATTAATCGCGCCTTATTAACTTGATAAGGTAGTTCAGTTACGAGAATAGATTGTTTACCATTTGACTTCTCTTCAATTTCAACTTTAGCTCGAAGCATAATAGAGCCTCTACCTGTTTCATATGCTCTTCGAATCCCACTTCGTCCCAAAATTAAACCTGCTGTTGGAAAATCTGGTCCTGGAATAAACTCCATTAATTCCGCAATCGTAATGTCAGGATTATGGCTTAGTGCCAATACGCCATCAATTACTTCACCAAGTTGATGCGGCGGAATGTTTGTTGCCATACCAACTGCAATACCCGTCGTACCATTCACTAATAAATTAGGGAAACGCGCTGGCAATACAATTGGCTCTCTTTCAGAACCATCATAGTTATCTTGATAATCAATGGTATTTTTTGAAATATCACGTATTAATTCCATAGAAATCTTAGACATTCTTGCTTCTGTATAACGCATTGCTGCTGCTGAATCACCATCAACAGAACCAAAGTTACCATGTCCATCAACAAGCATATAACGTTGACTAAAATCTTGCGCCATACGTACCATCGTCTCGTAAACAGCTGAATCACCGTGAGGGTGATACTTACCGATTACTTCACCGACAATACGCGCTGATTTTTTATACGCTTTATCAGCTGTAATTCCTAAATCATTCATCGCATATAGAACCCTACGATGCACAGGTTTTAATCCATCACGAACATCTGGTAATGCACGAGATACGATAACACTCATTGCGTAATCTAAAAACGAGGTACGCATTTCATGACTAATATTAATTTCTCGAATTCGTGCTTGTTGTTGATTGTCTGACATCAACGAGCACCTCCTCTTACATTTCCGTTACACATACATTGATTTATATGTAGAAGACAGGAATACTTAGATTCCTGTCATTACCCATTTAAATATCAAGGTTTTTCACGTATTTTGCATTTTCTTGGATAAAGTTACGACGTGGCTCTACTTTATCTCCCATTAAAATTTCAAATGTTTCATCCGCTTCAATTGCATCTTGAAGTGAAACTTGAAGTAATGAACGTACTTCTGGGTCCATTGTCGTCTCCCATAACTGAGTTGGATTCATTTCCCCTAGACCTTTATAACGCTGAATTCCTGGCTTAGGTTGGGCTGGTAATTCTGCTAAGATTTTTTCAAGTTCCTTATCGTTGTAAGCATATTGAATTTTCTTACCTTGTTGTACTTTAAACAAAGGTGGCTGTGCGATATATATATAACCGCACTCAATTATTTGACGCATATAGCGATAGAAGAACGTTAATAATAGGGTACGAATATGCGCACCATCAACATCAGCATCCGTCATAATAATAACTTTATGATAGCGTGCTTTTTCAATAGCGAAGTCTCCGCCGATATTTGTGCCGATCGCCGTAATAATTGTACGAACTTCATCATTTGATAAAATTTTATCCAAGCGTGCCTTTTCAACATTAATAATTTTACCCTTCAGCGGTAAAATTGCTTGGAAATGACGATCGCGCCCTTGTTTTGCAGACCCACCCGCAGAGTCACCCTCTACGATATAAATTTCACTAATTGCTGGATCTTTAGAAGAACAGTCTGCCAATTTCCCTGGTAAACTTGAAACTTCTAAAGCACTCTTTCGGCGAGTTAACTCACGTGCCTTTTTAGCTGCTACACGCGCACGCGCTGCCATCGTCCCTTTATCTATAATTTTACGTGCGACATTCGGATTTTCCAGTAAGAACTTTTCAAATGCCTCTGAGAATACTGACTCTGTAATTGTTCTTGCTTCACTATTTCCAAGTTTCGTCTTCGTTTGTCCTTCGAATTGTGGATTTGGATGTTTAATTGACACAATCGCTGTTAAACCTTCACGAACATCTTCACCAGTTAAATTACTATCCGCATCTTTTAAAATATTATTTTTACGACCATAATCGTTGATCACACGAGTTAAGGCTGTTTTAAATCCTACCTCATGTGTACCACCTTCATACGTATGAATATTATTTGTAAATGAGTAAATATGATTTGTGTATCCTTCGTTATATTGAAGCGCAACTTCAACCTGAATACCATCTTTTGAACCTTCTACATATACAGGTTCTTCATGAATTGGCTGTTTTGAACGATTTAAATGTTCAACATATGATTTAATTCCACCTTCATAATGGAATTCTTTCTTCTGTTTATGTTCACGTTTATCTTCAATTGTTAATTTAATATTACGATTTAAAAATGCTAATTCGCGCATACGAGTTGCTAACGTATCAAATTCGTATACTATTGTTTCCTGAAAAATTTCTGGATCTGGTTTAAATCGAGTTATCGTTCCTGTTTGATCTGTGTCACCAATGACTTTTAAATCCGCAACCGGAATACCTCTTTCGTATTTTTGATAATGGATTTTGCCTTCACGATGTACAAATACCTCTAGTTCTGTTGATAGAGCATTTACTACAGATGCCCCAACACCATGCAAACCACCAGAAACTTTATAACCGCCACCGCCAAACTTACCACCAGCATGGAGAACAGTCATTATAACTTCTACAGCAGGACGTCCCATTTTTTCTTGTATACCAACTGGAATACCACGTCCATTATCCGTTACAAGAATACTATTATCTTCTTCGATACTAACGTTAATTTCATCACAATACCCTGCAAGTGCTTCATCAATACTATTATCGACGATTTCCCACACAAGATGGTGAAGTCCTTTTCCACTTGTAGATCCAATATACATCCCAGGGCGTTTTCGAACCGCTTCTAATCCTTCAAGTACCTGTATCTGACTTTCATCATATGAGTTTTCTTCCATTTGCTTTTGTTCCATTGACACAAAGATCACCTACTTTTCCATTTAAATAGGGATTACGCCCTATCTATTTCACAATCTACCGTGCCGTTCGTTACATGAATTGTTTTCGCTTCTTTTAATGTTTCGTGTTCAATTCCGTCGACACTCGTCGTTGTCACAAATGTTTGCACTTTTCCTTGAATTGTATTTAACAGATGCGATTGACGATAATCATCTAATTCTGATAATACATCATCCAATAAAAGAATCGGATATTCCTTAACTTCTGAGTAAATCAATTCAATTTCAGCTAATTTTAGGGACAGTGCGGTCGTTCGTTGTTGTCCTTGCGAACCAAAGACTTGAACATTTTTACTATTAACGAAGAATTGTAAATCATCACGATGAGGACCAATTAAAGTCGTACCACGGAAAATCTCACGTTGTTTCACAGATTGAAAATTTTCATAGTATACTTCTTTTATTTTCGACAAATCCATTGATTCTGATACATCCACACTTGGTTTATAGACAATTTCTAATTCTTCTAATCCACGGCTTATACCGCGATGAATTGGAGCTGCCCATTCTTGTAGTAAATGCAAAAATTCAAACCGTTTTTGCAATATTTTTGCACCATGCTCAATAAGTTGAAGTGTAAATACATCCAACATCGTTTCCTCATTCTTACTATTCCCTTGCATCTTTTTTAGCAAGTGATTTCGTTGCGTGAGCACCTTTTGATATTGACTCAATTCATACAAATAGACTGGAGCTATTTGACCTAATTCCATATCTAAAAAGCGTCTTCTTACTTGAGGGCTTCCTTTTACAAGATTTAAATCTTCTGGGGCAAACATGACAACATTCATCATGCCAATATATTGACTCAATTTTTGTTGTTCAAGTTGATTTAATTTTGCCTTTTTACCTTTTTTCGAAATATTTAATTCCAAAGACAAAGAACTATTTCTCTTTTGTAATTTCCCTTTAATTTGACCGAAATCTTCATCCCAACGGATAAGCTCGCGATCATTAGAGGTTCTATGAGATTTCGCCATCGCTAAAACGTAAATAGCTTCCATCAAATTCGTTTTCCCTTGCGCGTTTTCACCGATAATCACATTCACTTTATCTTCAAAGGAAAGCTCTAACTTTTCATAATTGCGATAGTTTTTTAATTGTATTTCTGAAATAAACAAAGGGCTCCCCCTTTATGCCTGAACTTGGAAACTTCCGCTTCCTGGAATTTCAATAATATCGTTCGCATATAATTTGCGACCTCTTCTATTTTCAAGTTCTTGATTCACGTACACTTCATATTCCTGTAAAAACCATTTTACAGCGCCACCTGTATCAATTACATCGGCTAACTTTAAAAATTGTCCTAGTGTAATATACTCTGTTGAAATTTTAATACGTTTCATAAAATCGCTCACTTTCTGAAAGTGTTCATTCTTTCATTGTACTAAATAAACTAACATTAGGAAAGTAATACCCAAAAATCAAATAAGGGCTACTAGTATCTGAAAACTAGCAACCCTTACTTCTTACTTAGTAAGTACGAACCGGTAAAATTAATTGAATAATGGACTCATCATTTACTGTACGAATTAAGAATGGTCTCATTGCGCCAGTAAAGCTAATTTTAATTTCAGTACTATCTAAAGCTTTTAGTGCATCCATCATATATTTTGCACTAAAAGATATTTTTAACTCTTCCCCATCTACTTTTTCACATTGAACTTCTTCTACCACTTTCCCAATTTCTGGTGAATTCGAAGAAATTTCTAGCATTTCTTGTTCTAAAGTTGATAATTTCACAACATTATTACGACCATCTCTTGCTAATAGAGATGCACGATCAATTGCTTGTAAAAATTCTTTTGTATTTACAAAAATATCTGTTTTACTTTCAGCTGGAATTAAACGAGTTGTATCAGGATAATTCCCTTCTAACAATCTTGAGAAGAATAATAAATGTTTTGTACGGAATAATACTTGATACTCCGTAATAACGATATCTACCATTTCTTCAGACTCATCTAGAATTTTGCTTAATTCATTTAAGCTTTTACCTGGAATAACAACATTCGCTTGAAATTCATCTGCGATTCCTTCGATTTTTGCTTTTCGAAGAGCCAACCTGTGACTATCTGTAGCAATGCAAGTTAATTCGCTGTTATATACTTTCCAGTTTACACCTGTCAAGATCGGTCTTGTTTCAGAAGTGGAAACTGCAAATACAGTTTGTCTGATCATATGTTTCAGTAAATCTGTTGGAATCTTAAAAACATGATGTTCTTCAATTTGTGGTAACAATGGATATTCAGCAGAATCTAAGCCATTTAAATTAAACTCTGATTTTCCAGAAATTATTTTTGTCATAAAATGATTTTCCACAGAAATTTCGACAGTCTCTTTAGGTAATTTTTTTACAATCTCACTAAAATATTTTGCTTGTAAAATAATACTTCCTGATTGTGCTACTTCTACGATTTCTTTTCCATCGTCTTCAACTGGGATAAAAGATTCAATAGAAATATCAGCATCGCTTCCTGTTAACGTTACTCCTTCTTCCGTAGCGACAACTTTAATTCCTGTAAGGATCGGAATTGTTGTACGGGAAGAAACAGCCTTCATTACATCTTGTACACTTCTTACAAGATAGTCTTTTTGTATTGTAAAACGCATAAAGAAAAACCTCCGGTAAGTATAATATTTTATTTAATTAATAAAGATAAAAAATAGTAGTAATAGTAATAGGTCCTGTGGATATGTGGATAACCCCATTAAAGGATGTAAAAACAGTCTATCTACATGTGGATAGACTGTGCATAAAATAAGGGAAGTTATTCACACTATTCAGCTACTACTTTAAAATATCTTTAATTTCTTCAACTTGCTTTTGTAATTGCGTATCCGTTTTAAGTAGCTTAGAAATTTTTTCGTGAGCATGGATAACTGTTGTATGATCACGTCCACCAAATTCTTCACCTATTTTAGGTAAGGAGTAATCTGTAAGTTCGCGCGATAAATACATTGCAATTTGGCGAGGGAAGGCAACTGATTTTGTTCGCTTTTTCGCCTTGAAATCTTCCAGTTTTATTTGATAAACATCCCCGACAGCCTTTTGAATATCATAAATAGAGATAATTTTTGGTTTAGAATTTGGAATAATATTTTTAAGTGCTTCAGCTGCTAAATCAGCATTAATATCTTTGTTAATTAAAGATGAATAAGCTACAACTCGGATGAGTGCACCTTCTAGTTCACGAATGTTTGAATCAATTTGATTTGCAATATAAAGCATAACCTCATTTGGTATATCGAGTCCTTCAGCCTTTGCTTTTTTACGTAAAATTGCAATTCGTGTTTCTAAATCGGGTGGCGTAATATCCGTAATGAGTCCCCATTCAAAGCGAGAACGAAGACGATCTTCTAAAGTTGGAATTTCTTTTGGTGGCCGATCACTTGAAATTACAATTTGTTTACTTTCTTCGTGTAATGCATTGAATGTATGGAAAAACTCTTCTTGAGTTTGTTCTTTTCCTGCTAGAAATTGAATATCATCTATCAATAAAACATCTACATTACGGTATTTATTACGAAAATCGACCGCTTTATTATCACGAATAGAATTAATGAATTCATTTGTAAATTTTTCTGATGATAAATATACAACCTTCGCGTTTGGGTTATGTTCAATTACATAATGACCAATTGCATGCATTAAATGGGTCTTTCCGAGTCCAACTCCCCCGTAAATAAAGAGAGGATTATATGCTTTAGCTGGCGCTTCGGCTACGGCCAATGAAGCAGCGTGAGCAAAACGGTTACCAGAGCCAATAACAAATGTATCAAACGTATATTTTGGATTTAGCATACTCTGTGGTAAATGATTAGAATCATCTTGTGCTGAATTTGGTTTAGAAGGAGGAAGATCAATCTCCTCTTCAGCTTGACTTTGGGGAATAATAAAGCGAATAGCTAATTTTGCCCCCGTTAAATCATAAAGTGTTTCCGAAATTAGTTCTGAATAATGAGATTCTAACCAATCACGAGCGAATTCATTTGGAGCCGTAATTGTTAATACGTCTTTTTTTAAATTATGTGCGGTTGTTGATTTTAACCATGTTTCATAACTAGGTTTACTGACCTTTTTTTCTAGTTCTTTTAAGGCGCTGTTCCATAAATCAGAGATGTTTTCCAAAGGTGTCCCTCCTTTACTAAGATGGTAAAAGAATAAGGTTGCGCAACAAATGTACAACCTAAATAAATATAAAATGTATATTTATACGAAACGTATTTTAAAACCTAAAAACGTCGTTTGTATATGAGATAGGGTTTTCGACAAAAAAAGCAAATGTGGATAATCATTTACCCACATGTGATTAAAACTGTCCACATGTTATACACAAATTGTGGATAAGATAAAGATGTGGAAAACTTATTCAAAGTGAAAACACAACTATAATATCAAAAAAAAGTAGCTATAGCAATGAATTTAAGAAAGTTATCCACAAAATCAATACCTTGTGGAATAAACTTGTCCACAACACGATATACTGTGTAAAAGTACGAAAAGGGTTTGTGGATATAAAAAACCGAAAAAAACATTTATCCACAAGGAAATATAGGGTCTGTGAAAAAGTATGTGAATAGGTTCAAAATGAATATTTGATGAAAATTTCGAGAACCATTGACATTTTCCTAGTTGATTAACTATAATTTATAGGACTGTCTTTAACAGATATTCCTCAGGGAGGTGTCATATAATGAAAAGAACTTACCAACCAAATAAACGTAAGCGCAGCAAAGTACATGGTTTCCGCAGCCGTATGAGCACAGCGAACGGACGTAAAGTGCTAGCAGCTCGTCGTCGTAAAGGAAGAAAAGTATTATCTGCGTAGACCACTGATCGTTCAGTGGTCTTTTTTTCTAATAATAGTGAATTTCCACTGATGAACTACAGGAGTGTCAATTGATATGAAGAAAAAATATCGTATAAAAAAGAATGATGAATTCCAGACGGTTTTTCAAAAAGGAAAATCAAATGCTAACCGTCAGCTTGTTGTCTATCAACTAGATAAGGGAGAGCAGCCAAACTTTCGTATTGGCCTTTCTGTCAGCAAGAAAATAGGAAATGCAGTAGTGCGTAACCGAATTAAACGTATGATTCGCCAGTCGATCACAGAATTAAAAGATGAGATAGATTCTGGAAAAGATTTTGTTATAATAGCAAGGAAGCCTTGTGCAGAGATGACATATGAAGAATTAAAGAAAAGCTTAATTCATGTCTTTAAACGCTCTGGTATGAAAAGAATAAAAAAGTAGCGTAAGGAAATGAATTACACTATATACATACCGAAACAAGGAGGAGCAGGCTTTGAAAAAGAAAATAGGTTTACTAGCCATGGTTATTGCATTAATGGCAATTGCTACTGGCTGTAGTGAAGTGAATCAGCCGATTACACCGAAAAGTACTGGAATTTGGAATGAATATTTCGTATATCCGCTTTCTCAGTTAATTACGTATTTTGCCAACTTATTTGGTAGTAATTACGGTTTAGCAATCGTTGTTACAACTCTTATCATTCGTTTTGCATTATTACCATTAATGATTAAACAAACGAAGAGTACGAAAGCAATGCAGGCGTTACAACCAGAAATGGTGAAGTTAAAAGAGAAATATAGTTCTAAAGATCAAGCAACACAACAAAAACTACAACAAGAAATGATGCAGTTATATCAAAAAAATGGTGTAAACCCATTAGCAGGATGTTTACCGATATTTGTTCAGATGCCTATTTTATTCGCGTTTTACCATGCGATAATGAGAACAGCTGAAATTAGTAAGCATACATTTTTATGGTTCGATTTAGGGCAGGCAGATCCGTACTATATCTTACCGATTGTCGCGGCAATTACGACATTTATTCAGCAAAAGCTTGCAATGGCAGGAACAGCTGGTCAAAATCCGCAAATGGCAATGATGATTTGGCTTATGCCAATTATGATCTTAGTCTTTGCAATTAACTT
Organism: Bacillus sp. DE0042; assembly: GCF_007680225.1. Taxonomy (NCBI): domain Bacteria; kingdom Bacillati; phylum Bacillota; class Bacilli; order Caryophanales; family Bacillaceae; genus Bacillus; species Bacillus sp. DE0042. The sequence continues at coordinate 10,752 of NZ_VEJP01000011.1, forward strand.
CCCAGCTGCATTATCACTTTACTGGGTTGTTGGTAATATCTTTGGTATCGCTCAAATGTACTTGATCAAGGGGCCAGAAATTAAGGCTAGTAAGGCAGGAGGATCAAGCAAGTGAGTGTAGTTACTGCTAAAGGACAAACAGTCGAGCTGGCAGTACAAGATGCTTTAAGACAACTAAATGTTCCAAAAGACCGAGTAGATATAAATATTATTGATGAGGGTAAAAGAGGATTCCTAGGTTTATTTGGGAATCGACCTGCAGTAGTAGAAGTTGTATTGAAGAAAGATCCAATTCAAGAATGTGAAGAATATTTAAAAAATGTTATTCACGATATGGGTGTGGAAGCTGAGATTAGTAAAATTGTAAAAGGACGCGAAGTTGAATTTACAATTTCTGGCGAAAATATAGGTGTTTTGATTGGGAAAAGAGGAAACACCTTGAATTCTTTACAGTATTTAACAAAACTTGTGGCGAATCGTAGTACGAAGCAGTATATTGGTATCACACTAGATGCTGAAAATTATCGTAGTAAAAGAAAAGGTACATTAGAAGCACTTTCTTATCGATTAGCAAAACAAGTAGTAAGTACGAAAAAAAGAGTTGTGTTGGAGCCTATGCCATCTTTTGAACGAAAGATTATCCACCAAGCATTATCTAATCATCAAAATATCATTACAACTTCTGAAGGAAAAGAACCACATCGACATGTTGTAATATCTTCCAAGTGACCGGTTACTCAATTGAGTGCCGGTTTTTTTGAGTGGAAAATAGGTGTGGATAACTAAAAAACACTAAACTTATCCACTGTGAATAAGTTTAGTGTTTTTTACATGAGGACATAATAAAATGAGTTATTATTCTTTTGTAGATAGGTTCGTTATGGTATTCTAATAATTTAGTGAAGAAAATAATCATGTTGAAATAGAGATAAATAAGCAAGTGAGGTGAAAGGACATGGAATTTGATACAATTGCCGCGATTTCCACAGCGCTTGGAGAGGGTGCAATTGCCATTGTTCGAGTAAGTGGAGATGATGCGGTTGAAAAAGTTAATCGTATTTTTAAAGGGAAGGATTTAACAGAGGTTCCTTCTCACACAATTCATTATGGTCATATTGTCGATTTAGATACAAATCAGGTTATTGAAGAAGTGATGGTATCTATTCTGCGTGCACCAAGGACTTTTACACGTGAAAATATAGTGGAAATTAACTGTCACGGCGGACTTGTTTCGGTAAATAAAGTATTGCAGCTTATTTTAGCACAAGGAGTACGATTAGCGGAGCCTGGTGAATTTACAAAACGTGCTTTTTTAAATGGCCGTATTGATTTATCACAAGCAGAAGCTGTTATGGACTTAATCCGTGCAAAAACAGATCGTGCAATGAACGTAGCGATTAATCAAATGGAAGGACGATTATCTAAATTAATCGGCCGTCTGCGTCAGGACATATTAGAAACGTTGGCTCATGTTGAGGTAAACATAGATTACCCGGAATATGATGATGTGGAAGAAATGACACATAATATTTTAATTGAGAAAGCTACACATGTTCGTACGGAAATTGCAAAAATATTAGAAACATCGAAGCAAGGAAAGATTTTACGTGAAGGTATTGCTACTGCAATCATCGGTAGACCTAACGTTGGGAAGTCATCGCTATTAAATAGTCTTGTTCAGGAGAAAAAGGCAATTGTAACTGATATTGCAGGAACAACTCGTGATGTTATTGAAGAGTACGTTAATGTGCGTGGTGTACCACTTAAACTTATAGATACAGCCGGTATTCGTGAAACGGAAGATGTTGTTGAACGAATTGGTGTAGAGCGTTCAAAAGAAATGATGAGCCAAGCTGATTTAGTGTTAGTTGTCATTAATTATAGCGAGGCTTTAACGCATGAGGATGAAGATCTATTCCGTGCCGTACAAGGAAAAGATTTCATTGTTATTGTAAATAAGACAGATTTATCGCAAGTAATCGATATGGAACGTGTTACAGAATTGGCAGCGGGAAATCGTATTATTACAACATCGTTAATTGAAGAACAAGGAATAGATGAGCTTGAAAAGGCAATAGCTGATTTATTCTTTGAAGGAACAATTGATTCTGCAGATGTGACATATGTTTCTAACGCGAGACATATTGGATTATTAACACAAGCAGGAAAAACAATTGGAGATGCAATTGAGGCGATAGAAAATGGTGTTCCAATTGATATGGTGCAAATTGATTTAACAAGAACGTGGGAAATACTTGGTGAAATTACTGGTGATACCGTCCATGAAAGCCTAATTGACCAGTTGTTCTCTCAATTTTGTTTAGGAAAATAATATAGCGATGTTTTAGAAGGATAGAGATTATTAGGAGGAATAAACAATGGGATACAATGCCGGTTCATACGATGTCATAGTAATCGGTGCAGGTCATGCAGGATGTGAAGCTGGTCTTGCGGCAGCACGAATGGGCTCCAAAACATTAATGTTAACAATTAATTTAGATATGGTAGCGTTTATGCCATGTAACCCTTCTGTTGGTGGACCAGCAAAAGGGATTGTTGTTCGGGAAATTGATGCATTAGGCGGAGAAATGGGACGCAACATTGATAAAACGTATATTCAAATGCGTATGTTAAATACAGGTAAAGGGCCAGCTGTACGCGCGCTTCGCGCACAAGCAGATAAGTTCTCTTACCAGCATGAATTAAAGAAAACAATTGAAGAAACACCAAATTTAACGTTGTTCCAAGGAATGGTTGAGCGTTTAATCGTCGAAGATGGCGAATGTAAAGGGGTAGTTACGCAAGCTGGTGCTGAATATACAGCCAAAACAGTTGTAATTACGACTGGAACATTTTTACGCGGTGAGATTATTATGGGAGATTTAAAATATTCGAGCGGTCCGAATAATCAACAACCATCTATTACTTTATCCGAACATTTAGAGGAGCTTGGATTTGATCTTGTTAGATTTAAAACAGGTACGCCTCCGCGTGTAAATAGTAATACGATTGATTACAGTAAAACAGAAATTCAGCCAGGTGATGATAAACCACGAGCTTTCTCTTTTGAAACGACAAAATTTATTATGGATCAAATTCCATGTTGGTTGACGTATACAAGTACGGAAACACATCGTTTAATAGATGAAAACCTACATCGCTCAGCTATGTATTCTGGTATGATTAAGGGAACAGGACCTAGATATTGTCCTTCAATTGAAGACAAAGTAGTAAGATTTAATGATAAACCACGTCATCAAATTTTCTTAGAGCCAGAAGGACGTAATACACAAGAAGTGTATGTACAAGGTTTATCCACAAGCTTACCAGAAGATGTGCAACGTGATATGCTTAGAACGATACCTGGCCTAGAAAACGTTGAAATGATGCGTACAGGTTATGCAATTGAATATGATGCAATTGTGCCAACACAACTATGGCCAACACTTGAAACGAAAAAAATTAAAAATTTATATACAGCAGGACAAATTAACGGAACTTCTGGTTACGAAGAGGCGGCAGGACAAGGGCTTATGGCTGGGATTAATGCAGCATGTCGTTCTTTAGGTAAAAAAGAAGTTATTTTAGGTCGCGCGGATGCTTATATTGGTGTCTTAATTGATGATCTTGTAACGAAAGGTACAAATGAACCATATCGCCTATTAACGTCTCGTGCAGAATATCGCCTATTATTACGCCACGATAATGCTGATCTTCGTTTAACTGAAGTTGGTCGTGAAATTGGATTAATTAAAGAAGAGCGCTATGAGCGATTTACAAATAAAAAATTAAAAATTGAACAGGAAAAGGAACGTTTAAGCAGCATTATTATTAAACCACGTCCTGAAGTTCAAGAATTAATTCGTAGTATTGGCGGAAGTGAATTGAAAGATGGAATACGTGCAAGTGACTTATTACGTCGTCCAGAGATGACATATGAGCATATTCATCTTTTAGTACCAAGTGAAGTAGAATTAAGTGATGAAATTACAGAACAAGTTGAAATTCAGATTAAGTACGAAGGATATATCGAAAAATCTTTACAGCAAGTAGAGCGTATGAAGAAAATGGAAAACAAAAAAATCCCTGTGGATATTGATTATGATGCGATTTCTAGCCTTGCCTCAGAAGCGAGACAGAAATTGAAAGATGTTCGTCCACTTTCAATGGGGCAGGCTTCACGTATTTCTGGCGTGAATCCAGCGGATGTTTCTATTTTACTTGTGTATATTGAACAAGGAAAAATTGCGCGAGTATCGAACCAATAAATAGTAAGGAGATATTGTTAGATGAACATAGAACAATTTCAATCTATGCTAGAAGAGAAGGGTATCACCCTCTCTTCTAAACAGTTAGAGCAGTTCGAAATCTACTTTGAAACATTAGTAGAGTGGAATGAAAAAATGAACTTAACGGCTATTACGGAGAAAGAGGAAGTATATTTAAAACACTTTTTTGATTCCATTACGGCTGCTTTTTATTATGATTTTTCAGAACCATTCTCAATTTGTGATGTTGGCGCAGGAGCTGGATTCCCAAGTATTCCTTTGAAAATCTGTTTCCCGCACTTAAAAGTAACAATTGTAGACTCATTGCAAAAACGTATTAACTTCTTAAATCATTTAGCACAAAAGTTGGAATTAGGTGACGTTGCGTTTTGTCACGATCGTGCTGAAACATTTGGGAAAAAAGAAGGTGTACGTGAATCGTACGATATTGTAATGGCACGTGCAGTTGCGCGTCTTTCGGTATTGAGTGAGCTATGTTTACCACTTGTAAAAGTTGGGGGAACGTTCATTGCAATGAAAGGTGCCGCAGCAAACGAAGAAATTGAAAATGGCAAGTATGCTTTAGAGGTGCTAGGCGGGAATTTAAAAGAAATGTCTACGTTCCAATTACCGTTTGAAGAAAGCGAACGTAATATTTTATTAATCGAGAAAAAGCGCAAGACACCAAAGAAATATCCACGCAAACCGGGAACACCCAATAAATTACCTATTGAAAAATAAATCTTATTAGACGTAAGATTAAATTATATAAATGAAAACGTAAATGTTTCATAGGAAACATTTTATGGAGAATAGTCAATAGGCCTAAAAGGTGGTGGAATATGTATGAAAAATACGTTTTCTCGTTTATTTGGCTTTGGAGATAAAGAGAGCGAATTCGAATTACAAGACGAAAGCCATGAAGAAATAGATAAAAAGGTATATGAAGAAATACAAGAAATTCCGATAGTAAATATTACCCCTAACCGTTATCAACCACGAACAGTTTTTGATGATGCGCGAATTGAAGAGCTAGCACTAACGATTCGTACACACGGACTGATTCAGCCAATTGTTGTGAGGCAATATGAGGATGACAAGTACGAGATTATCGCTGGAGAAAGGCGTTTCCGTGCGGCAACAAAGTTAGGGTGGGAAAAGGTTCCTGCAATTATAAAGAACTTAAATGATACAGAGACAGCTTCTGTAGCTTTAATTGAAAACTTGCAACGTGAGGAACTAACAGCAATCGAGGAAGCTGTGGCATATCAAAAGCTAATTGAGTTACATAATTTAACACAAGAAGCATTGGCACAACGACTTGGAAAAGGACAATCCACAATCGCAAATAAGTTGCGATTGTTAAAGTTGCCTGAAGAAATAAAACGTGCGTTATTAGAAAAAAGCATTACAGAACGTCATGCCCGCGCGCTCATTCCTTTAAAGAATGAGGAATTACAACTGAAGGTTTTACAGGAAATTGTAGAGAAACAACTGAATGTAAAGCAAACAGAGGAACGAATTGCGAAATTACTAGAGGAAGCCAAACCGAAGCGTAAGGCAAAGCAAAAAGCAGTAAGTCGAGATACGAGAATTGCCATGAATACAATTAGGCAGTCATTACAAATGGTTGCTGACAGTGGTTTAAATGTTAATTCTGAGGAAGCAGAATTTGATGAGTACTATCAAATTACAATTAAAATTCCGAAGAAAAAATAATAATGGCGTGTTAGAGACCTTATCCTATAGGATAGGTCTCTTTTACTATATTTTCTTGTTAGATGAAGAAGGAGTTTAGAAATAAATTTTGAAGTTTAATAAGGACGTAAAAGAAAAACTTTTATTTCATGTTACAATAAACGTAATTGTTACTAGAATAAGATAGAAAGGTTGAAAGTAGGTGACATCATGGGAAAAATCATTGCTATTGCCAATCAAAAAGGTGGCGTTGGAAAAACAACAACATCTGTTAATTTAGGGGCTGGATTGGCACAAGTAGGTAAAAAAGTCCTTCTTGTAGATATTGACGCTCAAGGAAATGCAACGACTGGTGTGGGAATTGAAAAATCCGAATTAGATCAATGTATTTACAACGTTCTTGTGGAAGATGCAGATGTTCAAGGGGTTATACGGAAAACCGCAACTGAAAACTTAGATGTTCTACCCGCTACAATTCAATTGGCAGGTGCTGAAATTGAATTGGTACCGACTATTTCCCGGGAAGTACGTTTGCAAAGGGCATTACAGCCAGTTCGTGATGAATATGACTATATTATTATCGACTGTCCCCCGTCCTTAGGGTTATTAACGATTAATGCATTAACTGCAGCAGATTCTGTTATTATTCCTGTTCAATGCGAATATTACGCACTAGAAGGATTAAGTCAGCTATTAAATACAGTTCGACTTGTGCAAAAGCACTTAAATAAAAATCTAGCAATTCAAGGTGTATTGCTAACGATGTTGGATGCCCGTACGAATTTAGGGATTCAGGTTATAGATGAAGTGAAAAAATACTTTAGGGATAAAGTATACCGTTCGATTATTCCTCGTAATGTTCGTTTAAGTGAAGCACCAAGTCATGGGAAACCAATTATGCAGTATGACGCTAAATCAAGAGGGGCAGAAGTATATATAGATTTAGCAGAGGAAGTGATTGCAGGTGGCTAAAGGATTAGGAAGAGGAATTAATGTGTTTTTTCCTGATTTAGATGTGAAAGAAGAAGAGGCAATTCAGGAGATCGTGATAACTGAATTAAGACCGAATCCATATCAACCACGTAAATACTTTAATAAAGAGGCAATTCAAGAATTATCGGCCTCTATTAAAGAGCACGGCATATTGCAACCGTTAATTGCTAGGAAGAGTATTAAAGGATATGAAATTGTTGCAGGTGAAAGAAGATATCGTGCTGCCAAAGAGGCGGGGCTCGAAAAGGTACCTGCCGTTGTAAGACAATTAAATGAGCAGCAAATGATGGAATTTGCATTGCTTGAAAACTTACAACGAGAAGATTTAAACCCAATGGAAGAAGCAATGGCATATCAAATGTTAATGAATGAGCTAAATGTAACGCAAGAACAATTAGCAAAACGTCTTGGTAAGAGCAGACCTTACATTGCAAATTATACGCGTTTATTAAGCCTCCCTCCATTTGTGCAAGATATGATTGCAAATGGGCAACTTTCAATGGCTCATGGGAGAACTTTGCTTACGATAAAAGATGAAGAACAATTGAAATCTTTATTGAAACGAATCGAAAAAGAAGGATTAAATGTTCGTCAATTAGAGAAAATTGTTCAGGAGATTAATCAACGCGTTTCACGTGAAACAAAACAAGTGAAAAAAGAGAGAAACATATTTTTTGTAGAACGCGAAACGTTCTTAAGAGAAAAGTTTGGCACAGATGTGAAAATTAAAGAAACGAAAAAAGAAAAAGGTAAAATCGAAATTGAATTTTTTAATAAAGAAGATTTAAATCGTATTTTAGAATTATTAGCGCAGAAAAACTAAAAAGCAAACCATCTTATTATTTATAGATGGTTTGCTTTTTTTAATACAGATAATTTTTGGTCTGTTTCTTTTATACTTTGTGCAATTACATCAGCCATTTTCATGACTAAACTTAATCTTGTATTTTGCAGGACGAAAAACTCCATAAAACCATTTAGATTTACGATGCCATGAATATGTAAATCACCAACTGCAGGTAATTTTTTGTTCATCGCAGCTCCAGGTTTACTAGGCCCCATTCCGGTAGTGATGGAACCGATGCTTTGAGACTTTCCTAAACAGGCATCAACCGCAATTATAAATGAAGTAGGATTATCTTTCTGTATATTTTGAATTCTTTCTTCTAAATTTAGCGCATGCACTGGCTCATCTAGTGTGCCGAACACTTGGAAGTTTTTAATTCCTACTTGTTCTAGTTTCGTACCGACTAACGGGCCGAGTGCATCGCCTGTAGAACGATCTGTTCCGATACAAACGAGAATAATCGGTATATTTATTTTAATAGGGATATGGGAAAGTAAGAAGTTACTAATTGTCTCGGAGGCTTCTACGTCTTGGTGCATAACATTTTGAGTTTCTTTTTCGAAAAAGGGTAAGCGAAAACTTCCAATATTCATGAAGCATCCATCCTTTTAATAAATTTTCAAAATATGTTATATGGTGAGTAAAATGGAAAACTATAAGTGCGTATTTCCTGTAAAACTTGAGTGAAAACGGAAATAATAGTACTAGTATATATATATTCGTTCCATTTTATACCTGCACGGAAGTTAACAAATACAATTAAAGTCATAAAATTTTTGCGGAAATCAGGGTGACTTCTGATACAATGAGAAGGATAATTAAAAAGGAATTTTAGCTGGAGAGGTAGAGGTATATGGATTTAGCGTTGAAATGGTTTGAGTCCATTGATTGGACGAATATAGGTGTGAAATCACTAAAAATAGTCGTTATTTTAATACTTGGTGCAATTATTGTGCGAGTTGCGCGTGCAATTGTACGAAATGCGTTTCGTATGGGAAGCCGTTCGCCAATTCAAATTTCAGAACGTCGTACAGTTACAGTAGCGAAGTTACTTGAAAATATTGTGGCATACGTTGTTATGTTCATTATGTTAATTGCGATTTTGGGTGTGTTTAATATTAATGCATCTGGTTTATTAGCGGGTGCCGGGGTAATTGGTTTAGCAGTCGGATTTGGTGCTCAAAGTTTAGTGAAAGATGTTATTACGGGGTTATTTATTTTGCTAGAAGATCAATTTTCAGTAGGTGACTATGTGAAAATTGGTCAGTTTGAAGGTGTCGTTCTAGAAATTGGACTTCGTACAACAAAAGTAAAGAGCTGGACAGGCGAAATTCATACTTTACCAAACGGAAGTATCATTCAAGTTACAAACTATTCAGTTAGTAATAGTGTAGCATTTGTTGATGTATCCATTTCGTATGAGGCTGACATAGCGAAAGCGGAGCAAGTCATTGAAGAGTTATTAGAAGAATTACCTGCACAGTATGAGCAAATGGTAACAAAGCCTCAGTTATTAGGTGTGCAAACATTGGCTGCATCAGAAGTTATATTACGTGTTATTGCGGAAGTAGAGCCGATGCAACATGCGGTTGTTGCAAGAGCCCTTCGTAAAGAAATTAAAAATCGTCTAGATTTACATGGAATTGAAATTCCATATCCACGTATGGTTTTATATAATCGTGAAGAATTGGTGAGTGGAAAAGCAATTTAGTATGGAGAGGGGTTTGGAGAATGGAGCAAAAGCAGTATAACTTGTACGATGTTGTGGAAATGAAGAAAGCCCACCCATGTGGTGAGAATCGCTGGAAGATTATTCGTATGGGAATGGATATCCGCATTAAGTGCGAGGGATGTGACCATTCAGTAATGATTCCTCGAAGAGAATTTGATCGTAAGGTGAAAAAAATACTTGTGAAGCACGAAGAATAGAGAGAAAGTAACAGTTGCAATGGGTAGCTGTTACTTTTTTCGTTTGGAGGAAACTTGTCATTTTTTTCGTTACTATCTATAATGATGAAAGATTGAGACATAGGAGTGAAAAATATGGGATTAACGGCTGGGATTGTTGGATTACCTAACGTAGGGAAGTCAACTTTATTTAATGCAATTACACAAGCAGGAGCAGAATCTGCAAACTATCCATTCTGTACAATTGATCCAAACGTAGGGATTGTAGAAGTACCAGATGAGCGTTTAAATAAATTAACGGAATTAGTAGAACCGAAAAAAACTGTTCCGACTGTATTTGAGTTTACTGATATTGCAGGTATCGTAAAAGGTGCTAGTAAAGGTGAAGGTTTAGGAAATAAATTCTTATCTCACATTCGCCAAGTAGATGCAATTTGCCAAGTTGTTCGTTGTTTTGAAGACGAAAACATTACACACGTTTCAGGGAAAGTAGATCCGATCGATGATATTGAAACAATCAACTTAGAGCTAATCTTAGCGGATTTAGAGTCTGTTGATAAACGTATCGAACGTGTTGCGAAATTAGCAAGACAAAAAGATAAAGAAGCGGTATATGAGCATGAAATTTTAGTTCGCTTAAAAGAGGCTTTTGAAGAGGGAAAACCAGCTCGTACTGTTGAATTTACAGAAGAGCAAATGAAGATTGTTAAAGGTCTTCATTTACTTACAACGAAAGAAATGTTATATGTAGCAAACGTAAGTGAGGACGATATTATCGATCCTTCTGAAAACAAATACGTACAAATGGTAAAAGAATTTGCTGCAAATGAAAATTCTCAAGTAATCGTTGTATGTGCAAAAATCGAAGAAGAAATCGCTGAGCTAGACGAGGAAGAGAAAAAAGTATTCCTTGAAGAACTAGGCATTGAAGAATCTGGTTTAGATCAATTAATTCGTGCTGCATATGATTTATTAGGACTTGCTACTTACTTCACAGCAGGTGTGCAAGAAGTACGTGCATGGACGTTTAAACAAGGTATGAAAGCACCACAATGTGCTGGCGTAATTCATACAGACTTTGAGCGTGGATTTATTCGTGCAGAAACAGTTTCTTACGAAGATTTAATGACAAACGGTTCTATGACAGCTGCAAAAGAAGCTGGTAAAGTTCGTTTAGAAGGAAAAGAGTATATCGTAAAAGACGGAGACGTTATGCACTTCCGCTTCAACGTTTAATTTAATATTTCCTAGGAAAAATAAAGATATGAACTTGGCAAATATATTATGTTTTTGCCAAGTTTTTTATGTATGGGTGAGTTGATTCATCTAACTTACTATGATATAATCTAAACTCGTGAGTAATTACTATAAATTAATTGCTCCTTGCCCATTATGGGCCGTTTAGACCAAAAGGAGGTGAAAGTGTAATGAGAAAGTACGAAATTATGTACATCATTCGTCCTGGCGTTGAAGAAGAAGCTCAAAAAGCTTTAGTTGAACGTTTCGCAGGTGTTTTAACAAACAATGGTGCAGAAATCATTAACACGAAAGAGTGGGGTAAGCGTCGTTTAGCTTACGAAATCAACGACTTACGTGAAGGTTTCTACATGATCTTAAACGTGAACTCTAACGCAGAAGCGATTAACGAATTCGACCGTTTAGCTAAGATCAACGAAGATATCCTTCGTCATATCGTTGTTAAAGAAGAAGAAAAATAATTGATATATAAGGGAGAGTGGTTCGATTGATGAATCGTGTTATCCTCGTTGGTCGTTTAACTAAGGACCCTGACTTACGTTACACGCCCAATGGTGTTGCAGTAGCTACTTTTACGTTAGCTGTGAATCGCGCATTTGCGAATCAACAAGGTGAGCGTGAAGCTGACTTTATTAATTGTGTAATATGGCGTAAACAAGCAGAAAACGTGGCAAATTATTTGAAAAAAGGTAGCTTAGCAGGCGTAGACGGACGTCTTCAAACTCGTAATTACGATGGACAAGATGGTAAACGTGTATATGTAACAGAAGTTCTTGCGGAGAGCGTACAATTTTTAGAGCCGCGTAATGGCGGTGGGGAGCAACGTGGTTCATTCAATCAGCAACCATCAGGAGCTGGTTTCGGTAACCAAAGCTCTAACCCGTTTGGTCAGTCTAGTAATCCAGGTGGTAACTCAGGTAACACTGGTAACTCTGGATTTACAAAGAATGACGATCCATTTTCGAATGTTGGTCAACCGATTGACATTTCGGACGACGATTTACCATTTTAATGGTATAAATCGGCTATTTTTAACAAAGAATGGAGGGAATAGACATGGCAGGACGCAAAGGTGGACGTGCGAAACGTCGTAAGGTGTGTTTCTTCACATCTAACGGCATCACTCGCATTGACTATAAAGATGTTGATTTATTAAAACGTTTCGTTTCTGAGCGTGGTAAAATTTTACCTCGTCGTGTAACAGGAACAAGCGCAAAATACCAACGCAAACTTACAGTTGCAATTAAACGTGCTCGTCAAATGGCACTTTTACCATATGTTGGTGAATAATAGCGTATGAAATGCACAGTAGAGTCGGACTCTACTGTGCATTTTGCTATGCTTTTCTTTTTTGAAAGAGAGGTTAGATAATGAAAAATACGAAATTTATTACTGAGGGTGCAGCACTGTTAGCGATATATGCAATGTTATTGCTTATATCTATGTATGTTCCAATTTTAGGTACAGTTGTAACGTTTGCGTTGCCATTGCCGTTTATATTGCTAACGATAAGATATAGATTATCTAATGCCTTTGTAATTTTTACAGCGGCGCTTTTTATTACTGTTATTGTCAGTCAACCGATGAACCTAGCAAAGACAACTATGTTTGGATTGATAGGTATCGTTTTAGGATATATGTATAAAAAACAAAAAAAACCGGTAGAAATTTTGATGGCGGGGACGCTTGCGTACTTAATTGCTATTATGCTCATTTATGTTGCAAGTATAAAGTTTTTTAACATAGATTTAATGAAGCAAATGCAAAATATGCTTAATGAAAGTATGGCGCAAAGTGAAAAAATAGTCACTACTGCTGGTATGCCTATTAGTAAAGAGCAAAAAGAATTATTTGCACAATTTAATGATGTGTTACAAACATTATTCCCAAGTTTGCTTGTAATGGTCTCGGTATGTTTTTCTTGGATTACAGTTATGATATCAGGTAGTGTTTTGAGAGAACTAAAGCATGACGTTATACCTTGGCCTAAATTTAAAGATATACAATTACCAAAGAGTATTGTTTGGTATTACGTTATATTTATTTTGCTATCAACTTTTATAAAAGTAGAACCGACATCATATTTACATATGGTATTTTCTAACCTATATGTCATATTTGCTTTACTACTAGTACTACAAGGTCTGACATTTATCGCTTTTATAGCGCATAGGAAAGGTTTTACGAAAGGAGTTCCTATTATTAGTTTTATTGTCTGCATGTTTATTCCGATGCTGTTTCCTCTTGTGACAATCTTAGGTATAATTGATTTAGGGATTTCATTGCGTACTAAAATAGGAGGATAAAGTAATATTCCTTATACTATTTTAATCTGTTTAACTAACTGGAAGGAGAGTTAGTTTTACTTTATAGGAGTTGTATACATGCCTGAATTTTATAAGAAACAGTGGTTTTTATATCCTGTTTATGTATTGGCATTTTTCGTGCTTGTGCTCATTGCGATCCTCTGTTATTTTCATTTAATTATGGGGATATCCACCTTTTTTATTTTTTGCATTGTACTTTTTGTTGTTATACGTTTTGAACTGACCTTTCAAAGGAATTTCGAAAAGTATACGACAGATATGATTACAAGAGTAAAGAAAGTGAGTAATGAAGCGTTTAACCAAATGCCGATTGGTATTTTGTTATACAATAAGGATTATGGGATTGATTGGGCGAATCCTTATTTATCTTCATGTCTAGGACAGCATGCATTAGCTGGATGGCATCTTTATGATGTATCAGAAACGTTACTTCTTTTTATTAAGGGAGAAACTTCCGATGATATAGTCTCTTTAAATAACCGAAAGTTTCGCGTTTTTGTAAGGAAAGAAGAAAAGTTAATTTATTTCTTTGATGTAACGGAACAAACAGAGATTGAAAAGATGTACGAGGATCAACGCACTGTTTTGGCTGTTATTTATTTAGATAATTATGATGAGGTTACACAAGGGTTAGATGATCAATTACGTACGAATATAACAAGTCTTGTAACATCACGACTAAATGAATGGGCCGTTAAGTATGGGGCATATTTAAAACGTGCATCTTCAGAAAGATTCTTCGTTGTACTAAATGAGAGTATTTTAGCACAGATGGAGAAAGGGAAGTTTAGCATTTTAGATCAGGTGCGTGAAGAAACATCCAAAAGGAATATACCACTCACCTTAAGTGTAGGTGTTGGATCAGGTGATTTACCTTTATCAGAGCTTGGGGCAATGGCTCAGTCCGGTTTAGACCTTGCGCTTGGCCGTGGTGGAGATCAAGTAGCTATTAAACAAGCGACAGGTAAAGTTAAGTTTTATGGTGGTAAGACAAATCCAGTTGAAAAACGTACTCGTGTACGTGCCAGAGTTATTTCGCATGCATTAAAGGATTTAGTGTTAGAAAGTAGTAATGTCATTATAATGGGGCATAGGGCTCCTGATATGGACGCAATTGGTGCTGCGATTGGTATTTTAAAGGTAGCACAATTAAATGAGCGCAAAGGATATATTGTGTTAGATGAAAATGATTCTGATAAGGGAATTAAGCGTTTGATGGATAAAGTGAAACAAAACGAAGAGTTATGGTCGCACTTTATTACACCAGGACAAGCGATGGAATTTGCAAATGATGATTCTTTACTTGTTGTTGTTGATACGCATAAACCTTCAATGGTGATGGAAGAAAAGCTGTTACACAAAATTGAAAACGTAGTTGTTATTGACCATCATCGCCGAGGAGAAGATTTTATTGAAGATCCATTGCTTGTTTACATGGAGCCATATGCTTCTTCCACGGCAGAACTTGTTACAGAATTACTGGAATACCAACCGAAAAATTTAAAAATGACAATGTTAGAAGCAACAGCATTGTTAGCTGGTATTATTGTTGATACGAAAAGCTTTACATTCCGCACGGGTGCTCGTACGTTTGATGCCGCTTCTTATTTACGCTCACATGGTGCAGATACTGTACTTGTACAAGAGCTTTTAAAAGAAGATATGGATCAGTATTTACGGGTTGCAAAAGCTATTAAAAATGCGTACATTTATACAAATGGAATTGCGATTGCAAAAGTTGATAGTGATGATTACTACGATCAAGTGCTTATCGCGCAATCAGCGGACACATTATTAACAATGACAGGAATTATTGCGTCATTTGTTATTGCGAAACGTGGCGAGAATTTCATTGGAATTAGCGGCAGGTCTTTAGGTGAAGTGAACGTGCAGCTAATTATGGAGAATTTAGGCGGTGGCGGGCATTTAACGAATGCAGCCACACAAATGAAAAATGTTACAGTAGATGAAGCTGAGGAGAAGCTTCGATTTGTTATTGATGACTATTTACAGGGAGGCACACAATCATGAAAGTAATTTTTCTAAAAGACGTAAAAGGTAAAGGGAAAAAAGGGGAAATAAAAAACGTACCAGATGGTTATGCAAATAACTTCTTACTAAAACAAGGATTAGCTGCTGAAGCGACAAATAGCAGTATGAAAACTTTAGAAGCTCAAAAGCGAAAAGAAGAAAAAGATGCAGCAGCAGAGGTTGAAAATGCAAAAGAGTTGAAAGAAACGTTAGAAAAACTAACTGTAGAAGTAAAGGCGAAATCTGGAGAAGGTGGCCGTCTATTCGGTTCAATCACAAGTAAACAAATCGTAGATGCAATGCAAAAATCACATAAAATTAAACTTGATAAACGTAAATTTGAAATGGATGATGCGATTCGTGCATTAGGCTATACAAACGTTACTGTGAAGTTGCATCCGCAAGTAACTGCAACAGTAAAAGTTCATGTTAGTGAACAATAAAAATAAGTTAAGCAAGGGGGATTGCGTATGAGTGATGTAATGGCTGATCGTACCCCTCCACATAATATAGAGGCTGAGCAGGCGGTTTTAGGGGCCATATTAATTGATCAAGATGCATTAACGTCAGCATCGGAACTATTGGTACCTGACTCATTTTATCGAACGAAACATCAAAAGATTTTTGAAGTCATGCTTGGGTTATCTGATAAAGGAGAACCGATTGACTTAGTAATAATGACATCAGCAATGGCTGATCAAGGATTATTAGAAGAAGTTGGTGGGGTTTCTTACTTAGCAGAATTAGCAGAAGTTGTTCCAACTGCTGCTAACGTAGAATATTATGCACGAATCATCGCTGAAAAGGCGCTGTTACGTCGTTTGATTCGAACGGCGACTCATATCGTATCTGATGGGTATGAGAGAGAAGATGACGTGGATGGTCTTTTAAATGAGGCTGAGAAAAAAATATTAGAAGTATCTCACCAAACAAATGCAAAAGCATTCCAAAACATTAAAGATGTTCTTGTAGATGCTTACGATAAAATTGAACTTTTGCATAATCAAAAAGGTGAAGTTACTGGGATACCAACTGGATTTACAGAATTAGATAAGATGACCGCAGGTTTCCAGCGAAATGATTTAATCATCGTAGCGGCACGTCCGTCAGTAGGGAAAACCGCATTTTCATTAAATATCGCACAAAACGTAGCGACGAAAACGGATGAAAATGTAGCGATTTTTAGTCTAGAGATGGGCTCTGATCAGCTTGTTATGCGTATGCTTTGTGCAGAAGGAAATATTGATGCACAAAGACTTCGTACCGGTTCATTAACTTCTGATGATTGGGCGAAATTAACAATGGCGATGGGTAGCCTTTCTAATGCTGGTATCTATATTGATGATACACCAGGGATTAAAGTAAATGAGATTCGAGCGAAATGTCGTAGATTAAAGCAAGAACAAGGCCTTGGGATGGTTTTGATTGACTATTTACAGCTTATTCAAGGAAGTGGGAAATCAGGAGAAAACCGTCAGCAGGAAGTATCTGAGATTTCTCGTACATTAAAAGGGATTGCGCGTGAATTGCAAGTGCCTGTTATTGCCTTGTCACAGTTATCTCGTGGTGTAGAATCTCGTCAAGATAAACGTCCGATGATGTCTGATATTCGTGAATCGGGAAGTATCGAGCAGGATGCTGATATTGTAGCCTTCTTATATCGTGAAGATTACTATGACCGAGAAACGGAAAATAAAAATACGATTGAAATTATTATTGCAAAGCAGCGTAATGGTCCTGTAGGCTCAGTAGAGCTCGCATTCGTTAAAGAATTCAATAAGTTCGTTAACTTAGAACGTCGCTTCGAGGATGGACATGCGCCGCCTGCATAAAGATAGTATAAAAAAGAAACGCATTTCTTATAATAAGATGTGTTTCTTTTTTTTTATAGGAAAGATAAGGCTTTCATAATGTGAAAATATAATTCTTACGAACGAAAATGTTTTTTAATAAAAAAATGTTCGCTTTTTGGTTGACTTCTTTTTCGGTTTTGGTACAATTATATTGTTTGAATAGATCGTTTGAAAATCGCGGAGGTGCTTTAATAATGTCTTCAGTAGTAGTTGTAGGAACACAATGGGGCGACGAAGGAAAAGGTAAAATCACTGATTTTCTTTCTGAGCATGCGGAAGTAGTTGCAAGATATCAAGGTGGAAATAACGCGGGACATACAATTGTTTTCGGCGGAGTTAAATATAAATTACACTTAATTCCATCTGGTATTTTCTATAAAGAGAAAATTTGTGTAATCGGAAATGGCTTAGTAGTAGATCCGAAAGCATTACTTGAAGAGTTAAAATACTTACACGATCGTGGTGTAAGTACTGATAATTTACGTGTAAGTAACCGTGCACACGTTATTTTACCTTATCACTTAAAACAAGATGAATTAGAAGAAGCAAGTAAAGGTGATAATAAAATCGGTACAACGAAAAAAGGTATCGGTCCTGCATATATGGATAAAGCTGCTCGTATTGGTATTCGTATGGCTGATCTTTTAGACCGTGAAGCATTTAAAGAAAAGCTTGAGCGCAATTTAGTAGAAAAAAATCGTTTATTTGAAAAAATGTACGATACAGAAGGTTTCAGTGTAGAAGAAATCTTCGAAGAGTACTTCGAGTACGGACAACAAATCGCGCAATATGTATGTGATACGTCTGTTGTATTAAATGATGCACTAGATAACAATCACCGTGTATTATTTGAAGGTGCACAAGGTGTTATGCTTGATATCGACCACGGTACGTACCCGTTCGTTACATCTTCTAACCCGATTGCTGGTGGTGTAACAGTTGGAACTGGAGTTGGTCCTGCGAAAGTTACTCGCGTTGTAGGTGTGTGTAAAGCATATACAAGCCGCGTAGGTGATGGTCCTTTCCCTACTGAGCTTCATGATGAAATTGGTCATCAAATTCGTGAAGTTGGTCGTGAGTATGGAACGACAACTGGTCGTCCACGCCGCGTTGGTTGGTTCGATAGCGTTGTTGTAAGACATGCACGTCGTGTTAGTGGTTTAACAGATTTATCATTAAATTCTATCGACGTTCTAACAGGTATTCCGACTCTTAAAATTTGTGTTGCTTACAAATACAATGGCGAAGTTATCGATGAAGTTCCAGCAAACTTAAACATTTTAGCGAAATGTGAGCCTGTATACGAAGAGCTTCCAGGTTGGACAGAAGATATTACTGGTGTAAAATCATTAGACGAGCTTCCTGAAAATGCACGAAAATACGTAGAACGTGTTTCTGAGTTAACAGGAATTCAATTATCTATGTTCTCAGTTGGACCAGATCGTAACCAAACAAATATTGTTCGTAACGTATACGAAGCTTAATTGATATTTTTGAGAAAAAACTCATGTCCGCATGAGTTTTTTCTTATCTTTTATAAAAAAATAAAAAAGGTATTGCAAAAAACAAAGAAAACATGTTATGATACATCTTGTCGTCACGAAAATATGACGTTGGTGAGTATGAGCCATTAGCTCAGTTGGTAGAGCATCTGACTTTTAATCAGAGGGTCGAAGGTTCGAATCCTTCATGGCTCACCATTTTATTTTTCGTGGCCCGTTGGTCAAGTGGTTAAGACACCGCCCTTTCACGGCGGTAACACGGGTTCGAATCCCGTACGGGTCATGTTTTTTTTATGTTCATTTTTGGTCCCGTGGTGTAGTGGTTAACATGCCTGCCTGTCACGCAGGAGATCGCCGGTTCGACCCCGGTCGGGACCGCCACTTTTGTTTATACCACCATTAGTGGTTTTATATATAGTTTTGGCTCGGTAGCTCAGTCGGTAGAGCAGAGGACTGAAAATCCTCGTGTCGGCGGTTCGATTCCGTCCCGAGCCACTCTCAGGATATTAAGTGGGCCCACTTAATATCCTTTTTATTTGTGTAATTTTACAAAAGTGAGTAGTTATTTTAAAATAGAATGAGAAGCCTCTAGCAGTTGAAGCTAGAGGTTTTTCTATAGATCGTATAGGATTCCGTGTAAAAGTGGATCATACATGAGTCTGTGAGAATAGAGGAGAAAGTACTTAAGCAAAAGATGCGGTCATATAGGGACATACTATGTAGACATCAATGTGTTTAGGGATATTGACCATATTTTTACCCGCTATTTGCCGAGCAGTAAGACCCCACCCAAAAATTCAGCGAAGGTAAAGAAGTTAGGTGTGGGATGAAGAAAACCAACACCGATTAAAGTTTCACTTTATAAGGAGGAAATAGACGATGATGGGAAAGAAAATTTTAGTAGTTGATGATGAAAAGCCGATTGCGGATATTTTGAAGTTCAACCTAGAAAAAGAAGGTTTTGAAATTGTAATGGCGCATGATGGTGATGAAGCGATTGAAAAAGCGAATGAAGAGCAGCCAGATATGGTTTTATTAGATATTATGCTACCAGGTAAGGATGGCTTAGAGGTTTGCCGTGAAATACGTAAAAGCTCAGAAATGCCGATTATTATGCTTACAGCAAAGGACTCTGAAATTGATAAAGTATTAGGACTTGAGCTTGGAGCAGATGATTATGTAACGAAGCCATTTAGTACGAGGGAATTACTTGCTCGTGTGAAGGCGAATTTACGTCGCCATCAACAAGGCGGTGCTGCAGAAAAAGAAGAAAATACGGAAATGGTTATTGGACCAATCGTTATCAATTCAAATGCGTATAGTGTAACGAAACGTGAGGAAAATATTGAACTTACACATCGTGAATTTGAGCTACTACATTATTTAGCCAAACATTTAGGACAAGTTATGACTCGTGAACATTTATTGCAAACAGTTTGGGGTTATGACTATTTTGGAGATGTACGTACAGTGGATGTAACAGTGCGTCGTTTACGTGAAAAAATTGAAGATAATCCAAGTCATCCTACTTTAATTGTAACTAGACGTGGAGTAGGGTATTACTTGCGTGACCCAGAGCAGGAATAGTATATGAAGAAAGTTGGTTTTTTTCAATCTATTCATTTAAAATTTGTACTCATATATATGCTATTAATATTAATAGCTATGCAAGTGATTGGGGTATATTTTGTAAGAGAGTTAGAAAAGAGTCTTGTACAAGGCTTTAGAGATTCTTTAACGCAGCAAACGAACTTATTAGCATATAACTTGAAACAAGAGTTTAAAAAAAGTTATACAAAAGCAGAAACAGAATCAACAGATGAAACGATTAAAACTTCAATTCGAAAATTTGCCTCTGATCGAAAGAAAGATATCCAAGAGGTAAGTGTATTTGATTCGCATAGAAAGTTACTCGCTATTTCAGATGAGTCAAAGCAAAACAAGGTAAATAGAACATCAACTGATATAGCTGTTCAGCGGGTATTGGTACAAAAAAAGCCAGAAGTGAAAATTGAGAAGGATGGTCGCACAGGCCATCGTGTACAAGTTATGCTTACTCCTATTCTAGATGATAACGGCAAGGATGCACTTGGTGTTATTTACATTGTTGCATCTATGGAAGATGTTTATAAACAGATGAAGGATATTAATCAAATTTTTGCGACTGGAACCGTTATTGCATTACTCGTAACAGCTGTACTGGGAATTTTGTTAGCTCAAACGATTACGAGACCAATCTCAGATATGCGAAGACAAGCGATTGAAATGGCAAAAGGAAACTATTCAAGAAAAGTAAAAGTGCATAGCCATGATGAAATTGGACAATTAGCATTATCTTTCAATAATTTATCAAAAAAATTACAACAAGCTCGTTCTTCAACTGAAAGTGAAAGACGTAAATTATCATCCGTTTTATCACATATGACAGATGGAGTAATTGCTACTGACCGAAAAGGAGACATTATTTTATTAAATGATCCTGCGGAAAAGATGCTAAATGTTTCGCGTGAAACGGCGCTCGATCAATCTGTTTTAGAAGTATTAGGGATACAAGAAGAATTTACGCTCGATCATTTATACGAAGAGCCTGATTCCGTTTTATTAGATTTTAGTACGAGAAATGAGCCATATATTTTACGTGCTAGTTTCTCTGTTATTCAAAAAGAGACAGGGAAAGCAAATGGTTTAATTGCCGTATTATATGATGTAACTGAGCAGGAGCGTATAGAAAGGGAACGCCGCGAGTTTGTGGCAAACGTTTCCCATGAATTAAGAACGCCATTAACAACGATGCGTAGTTACTTAGAGGCACTTACGGACGGCGCGTGGCAAGATCCGAATATTGCACCGCAATTTTTAACAGTTACACAAGAAGAAACAGAAAGAATGATTAGACTTGTAAATGCGTTATTGCAACTTTCTAAACTTGATAGTACAGAACATCGTTTAATGAAAGAATGGGTCGACTTTACTGACTTCTTTAATAACATTATTGATCGTTTTGAAATGTCTAAAGAGCAAAACGTAAGTTTCAAACGATCTTTCTCTAAGAAATCCCGATTTATTGATATGGATACGGATAAAATTACGCAAGTTTTGTATAACATTATTTCGAATGCATTAAAGTATTCACCAGAAGGTGGAACAGTAACATATCGCTTACGTGATCGGGGGGAATTATTAGAGATTAGTGTAAGTGACCAAGGAATGGGTATTCCAAAAGAAAACGTCGATAAAATCTTTGAACGTTTTTATCGCGTAGATAAAGCACGTTCAAGACAAATGGGTGGTACAGGACTTGGATTAGCAATTGCGAAAGAAATGATTGAGGCGCATGGTGGCTCGATTTGGGCGAAGAGTGAGGAAGGAAAAGGGACAACTATTTACTTCACATTGCCAATGGCAGCGGATGTAGAGGACGATTGGGAATGAGTATGGAAAATGTTAAAACGATAGTTTTAATTAATTTAGTTGTAATTAGCCTATTTCTTACTTTTAACTTATGGACGTATGTGCCAGATTCCACGTCTATGCAAAACGCAAAATTTGTGCAGGGGAATGAAGGAACTACTCAAACTAAAATCGCTGATGTTGTCCGTCCTACTTCTATCATCGTGCATAAAGATAAAAATCATTACGGGAGCAAAAGAGAGGGCGATATAGAATCAATCTATAAACCTTTGGAAGCAGGGGAATTACATGATTTCAAAGAGATATCGATTGCTAAGGCTGATTTCCTTTCTTATGTGCATGGTGAAGGGAAAATGGAACTTGTTTTTCCTACCAACATCCCATTTGATGCAGTTAAATCTATGTTTAATATGAAAGAAAAAAGTATAGATAAGCCTAAACATTTTAATCGAATTATTCTTGACCCTTCTAGAAGTAGGGAGCAAGAAATTAAAATTAATTTTGTTTCTGATGGCGATAACTCTAGAATATATGAAGCAAAATTAAGTGGTGTGTATTTAAAAGATATTGTAAATGCACAAAATCAATTTATAGTATCGGCAAAACCTTATTTTGACTATCAAATTAATGATATGAAAAAGCTATTTTTACCAGATGGAACGACAGAATTAAGTAATATAACATATATTTCATCTAATTTAGCGGTCGACACATTTAAGAATGCTCTTTTTAGTGACCCACGTTATTTAAGCCCTATTACCGAGAAATCGAAAGAAACATTTACAGATGGTATTAGGTCCATGGAGATTGAAAACGATCGTCATATGCTAAAGTATAAAAATTCTTCTGTTTCAAGTGAGAAAACGACAGATAATTTAGTGCTTTTACAAAAAAGCTTTGATTTTGTAAATGGTCACAGTGGGAGTTTGGATTCATATCGTTTGGACTATATGAATAAAGGGCAGACGGTATTCCGTTTACATGAAGATGGATATTCCGTATTCAATACAGATGGATTAGCTGAATTGAGACAAGTATGGGGATCAGAAGAAGTAATGGAATATGAAAGACCGTTGTTGTCTTTAAATACGAAAGGTATAGAACAGAAGGTTACTCTGCCATCAGGTCACGTTGTAATAGCATCCTTAGAAAATAATGCCGCGGTAGATAAACGATTCATTAAAGACATTGGTATTGGATACAAATTATCACTAGATGGGCAAGTAGCTCGACTACAGCCAATTTGGTATGTAAAGTTTGTTGAAGATGAAGCGGGTAAACAAAAAATATATGAGTGGAGTGAGGGAGGACTAAATGGATTGGGATCGGATTAAAACCATATTTATTGTGACCTTTTTTGTTTTGGACCTCTTTCTCATTTTTCAATTCATTCAAAAGCAAGATAGTAATCAATTGGAGCTTATTGCAGAAACAAAGATAGATCAAGAATTAAAAGCAAACAAAATTACTATGGGTAATTTCCCTAAAGAACCGAAAAAAGAGTCATTTATTAGGGCGGAAAACAAGGCATTTAAAGAAGAAGATGTACAGTCCTTAAAGAGTCAAACGGCGCATATACAAAATATGTACAAGATAGAAAGTAAGCTAAAAGAGCCCTTTTTAAATACAAAATCATTATCCAAAGATAAGTATAGTGATTTTTTGAAGAACTATGTATTGGATGGACAAAAGTATGAGTTTGGGGCGATGAAAGACTCTAAAATTTACTTCTTCCAAAAATATAAAGATAAGCCTATTTTCTATAACGATCAGGCAATGATTGTTGTGGAATTAAATGAAAAAAATGAACTTGTGTCGTACACGCAGACGATGCTAACTGATTTAAAAGAAATGGGCGAAAGTGAAAAAACGAAACAGCAAGAAATTATTACTGCTCAAACAGCTTTAGAAAATCTGTATTTAAAAAATAAAGTTCATGGGAATACACATGTAAAAGAAGCACAAATTGGTTATGCCACCCTTACCGCATCTACTTCTAATAACCAAGTACTCGCTCCAACATGGAATTTAAAAACGGAGCAGAAGCAGGACTTCTTTGTAAATGCAATTGAAGGACAAGTTATGGAATTAGGGGAAAGGGAAAATCAAGTGGTTGATGAACATACTGGAGTGAGAAAGAATGGGGTTGCATTTTAGCGTACTTGCAAGTGGAAGTACAGGGAATATGCTATATGTAGGAACAGATGAAAAAAAATTGCTCGTCGATGCAGGTTTAAGTGGTAAAGCAACAGAGGCTTTATTTAAACAGGCAGAACTAAATATAAATGATGTATCAGGTATTCTTGTAACACATGAACATAGTGACCATATTAAAGGGTTAGGTGTATTGGCACGTAAATATGATTTACCTGTTTATGCAAATGAGAAAACATGGAATGCAATGGAACATTTAATAGGAAATATCCCAACTGAGCAAAAGTTTATTTTCTCAGTTGGGGATGTGAAAACATTCGGTGATATTGAGGTCGAGTCATTTGGGGTTTCTCATGATGCGGCAGAGCCGATGTTCTATGCTTTTCATAACAATAATAGAAAGTTAGCCCTTATTACAGATACGGGATACGTGAGTGATCGTATGAAAGGTGTTATTAAGGGTGCTAATGCTTTCGTGTTTGAAAGTAATCATGACGTGGAAATGCTTCGTATGGGACGTTATCCATGGAGTATTAAGCGACGTATTTTAAGTGATGTGGGTCACGTTTGTAATGAGGACGCTGCATTAGCGATGGCGGATGTAATTACAGATGAGACAAAACATATTTATTTAGCCCATTTAAGTTTAGATAATAACATGAAAGAACTAGCACGTATGTCAGTATCACAAGTATTAGAGGAAAAAGGATTTGGAGTGGGAGAAGCCTTCGAAATTCATGATACAGATCCGAAAATGCCTACAAAAATTCAATACGTATAATTCTTCATTTTAGTAAACAATAAAGGTGAATATAGTTGTTTTCAGGAAGATGGGTGAACAAATATGTCCTTTATTGATGAAGAGAATTATCGTATGAAACGTGCAAGAAAAAAGAAGCATAAAGGTATTGTTATTTCTAGCATAGCAGGAACAATTGTAGGAGCTTCGTTATTTGCATTTGGAGCTCCTTTATTTTCAAATGATACGGACGCGTTTCCGCAAGCTGAAGCAAGTGGAAGTAATATGGCGGAAGCTCAAGGCATTAAACAGATTAGCTTTGTGGATGCTGTTGATCGTGCGTCTGAAGCTGTTGTTGGAGTTATTAATATTCAAAGAGATAATTTTTCAGAGGCAGATTCAGAAGCAGGTACGGGATCAGGTGTAATTTATAAGAAGACAGATGGTCAAGCTTATATTGTAACGAATAATCATGTTGTTGCTGGAGCAAATCGTATTGAAGTAAGTTTAAGTGACGGTAAGAAGGTTCCTGGAAAGGTATTAGGAACCGATGTAGTCACAGATTTGGCTGTACTAGAGATAGATGCAAAGCATGTGAAAAAAGTAATTGAGATTGGCGATTCTAATACTGTTCGTAGAGGAGAACCAGTCATTGCGATTGGAAACCCGCTCGGGCTACAATTTTCTGGAACTGTCACACAAGGTATTATCTCGGCTAATGAGCGTATTGTCCCTGTAGATTTAGATCAAGATGGACATTATGATTGGCAAGTAGAAGTATTGCAAACAGACGCAGCAATTAATCCAGGTAATAGTGGTGGTGCGCTTGTAAACGCAGCAGGTCAATTAATTGGTATTAACTCAATGAAAATTGCTGCAAAAGAAGTAGAAGGAATTGGACTAGCTATTCCTGTTACTAGAGCTGTTCCAATTATGAATGAATTAGAGAAGTATGGAAAAGTAAGAAGACCGTATGTTGGAATTGAACTTAGATCGTTAAATGAGATTCCAAATTACCATTGGTCAAAAACATTGCATTTACCAGGCAATGTAACAGAGGGAGTTTGCATTTTAGATGTGAAAAGTCCTTCTCCAGGTGTAGATGCGGGTTTACGAGAACACGATGTGATTGTAGCAGTAGATGGAAAACCGGTTCGCGATATTATCGGATTCCGTACGGCCTTATATGATAAAAAAATTAATGATAAAATGACTCTTACGTTTTATCGTGGTACAAAACGAGCAACAACAACGGTTAAACTAGGCATTCAAAAGTATTAAAAACAGGAGGGCCTACCTCCTGTTTTCTATTGTAGAAAAGTGAGGTGAAGAATATGAATTTACCTTGTTGTTTAGAACATGTTGAATTAGCTTTAGATATTATTGTGGATGAGTGTGAAGTTGCGCCAGTTATTAACAATGTGGATAACTCAGAAAAAGAGAAAAAAACATGTGAATTTTGTCAAAATGAGGCGACATATGTTGTATCGAACACAGATTCTCACACAATATGTGGGTAACAATTGTGGATATGTGGATAAGTTGTGTGGATAACATGTTTGTAAGGTGGGGAATGAGTGTGAATATCTCGATTATTTCAATTGGTAAATTAAAAGAAAAATATTTAAAACAAGGTATAGCAGAATACTTAAAACGATTATCTGCATACGCAAAAGTAGAAGTAATTGAATTACCAGATGAAAAGGCGCCAGAAAATTTAAGTGAAGCAGAAATGTTAATTGTAAAAGAAAAAGAAGGTATACGTATACTGGATAAAATTTCTGACGATACGCATGTCATTGCGTTAGCGATAGAAGGAAAGCAAAAATCATCAGAAGAATTTGCAGTAAGCTTAGATCGTCTTGCTACATATGGAAAGAGTAAAGTTGCATTTGTAATTGGTGGATCACTTGGACTAAGTTCAGAAGTAATGAAGCGTTCAAATGAATCTCTTTCTTTTTCAAAGATGACATTACCACACCAATTAATGCGATTAGTATTGCTTGAGCAAGTGTATAGGGCATTTCGGATTAATCGTGGGGAACCGTATCATAAATAAAATTACTTTTTGTATATAAAAAGACCATTGGAAAAAAACCACCGATGGTCTTTTAAACATTAATAGGTAGTACGAAGGTTTTCTAAAATAAGTATGTTTCTATTTATAAAAAAGTGTGTTGTAATATGAAGAGGAAAAAGTATAAGTAGTCATAGAAGTGAGGAATTAAAGGTGAAGAAGTTTAAAAAGTTTTACTTGGAGATTACGAGTGTATGTAATCTTGCGTGCAGCTTTTGTCCGCCGACGGAAAGGCAGAAGCAATTCATTTCTGTGGAGGATTTTGCTAAAAGATTAGACCAAATTAAACCTCACACAGACTACATTTATTTGCACGTGAAGGGTGAGCCATTGCTCCATCCGAAAATAGATCAACTGTTAGATTTAAGCCATGAAAAAGGGTTTAAAGTTAATATTACAACGAACGGAACGTTAATTAATAAAAGAAGGCATAGACTGTTAAATAAGCCTGCTTTAAGACAAATGAATTTTTCACTGCACAGTTTTGATGGGCATCCAGGTTCGCAAGATAAAGAAGGTTATGTAAGGAGTATACTTTCCTTCATTAGAGAGGCGACAAGTCAATCGGATTTAATTGTTTCACTACGGTTATGGAATTTAACTCAGGATAATAAAACAAATGCTGAAATCCAGAAAAATAGAGATTTATTATCCATCATTGAAAATGAGTTTGGTCTATCTTATCAAATCGAAGAGAAGCTTACACCAGGAAAAGGTATAAAAATTGCGGAACGTGTCTTCATTAATCAAGACTATGAATTCCAGTGGCCAGCATTACATGAAGAAGAGGATGATGGAAAAGGATTCTGTCATGGTCTTCGAAATCAAGCTGGTATTTTAGCGAACGGAACGGTTATTCCTTGTTGTTTAGATGGTGAGGGGATTATTAACCTTGGGAATATTAATAATGACTCATTTTCTAACATTATAGAAGGTGAAAGAGCAACAAACATTGTCGATGGATTTTCGAAAAGAGTTGCAGTCGAAGAGCTATGCAGAAAATGTGGATACCGTAAAAGATTTGGAAAATAAATATGAAACAAGCCCTCATAAAGCGAGGGCTTATTTTTTATTCTTGATAAGAGCGTTCTAATTCATCAATTAAGGAACTGACGTAAGAAACAGCTTTACGGATTGCATCTGGTTTTGACATATCTACTCCAGCATGTTTCATTAATTCAAGTGGTTTCATCGTACCACCAGCGCGAAGTACATCTAACCAGCGATCAACGGCAGGTTGCCTTTCCTCTTTAATCATTTGAGCTACCGCAGTAGATGCGGTGAGGCCCGCGGAATAGGTGTAAGAATATAAGCCCATATAGTAATGAGGTTGACGCATCCAAGTTAAGCCAGCGTCCTCGTCAATTTCTACAGAATTTCCCCAGAATGTCGAAAGGACATTTGTTTTTATTTCAGTTAAAGTTGTAGCTGTAAGTGCTTCTCCTTCTTCTGCTAGGGTATATACTCTTCTTTGATATTCTCCCTCAAGTAAGTGAGTAACAAAGTTATGATAATATGTGCCGAGTAGTTGCAGAATCACCCATCTACGCATTCTCTTATCGTCAGTCGTCGCTAATAAATGCTGGGCTAATAGTAATTCGTTCATCGTAGATGGTGCTTCGACAAAGTACATAGATGGACGTACATTCATAATACGCTGGTTTTTATTTGCTAAATAAAAATGACCAGCATGCCCAAATTCATGGGCTAATGTGAAGCATCCACGCATCGTATTTTGCCATGTAATTAAAATGTATGGATGAGAACCATATGGACTTGAACAAAATGCCCCTGTTGATTTCCCTACATTATCTGCAAGATCGACCCATCTCTCTTTAAATCCTTTTTCGATAATGGAACTATATTCATCGCCTAATACCTTTAAAGAATCTTGAATTAATTTACCAGCCTCCTTGTATGTGATGGTTGGATTAAATTCGGGATCTAAAGGTGCATGTAAGTCGCAGAACAGCATTTGATCGAGTCCTAATACTTTCTTTTTTAAATCTGCAAAGCGGCGCATATGAGGCGCTAATTCTTTATAAATAATATCAAGTTGATTGTTATACATTTCAAGTGGAACTTTTTGAGGTTCTAGAAGCATATGAGTAACAGATTCAAATTTGCGTAAGCGAGAAAGTGTCACTTGTTTTTTTACTTCAGTCGCATATGTTGTTGCCACTGTATTTTTATATCGTTTCAACGTGGAAACAAATGAAGAGTATGCTTTTCTACGTATGTCTACGCTTGGAGAAAACTCATATTTACTTTCAAATAATGCAAATGATACAGGGAGTTCGTTTCCTTGTTCATCTTGTATGGAGGTAAAATCCATATCGGCTAATTTAGTCATACCGTAAATTTTGTATGGAGAACTATGTACTTCGCCAAGTGCAGCAAGAGCTTCTTCTGTTTCAGGAGAGAGCGTGTGCGGCCTTTTTTTTAGTATGTCTAGTAATGATTTACGGAAAGGTTCGAGTTTTGTTTCTTCAGCTAAATATTTTTCAATTGTTCCTTCGTCGAATGAGAGGATTTCATTATGGATAAAGGATAATGCAGTATGTACTTTCGTCCATAAAGCAGCAATTTTGGAAGAGTTCGCTTGAATAACTGGATTTGTACGATCAGTTGATTCTTTTAAATTTGCATAGGAGTATAGTTTTGTTAACTTCATTAAAAGCTCTTCTTCTAAAAGTAGGCAATGCAATAAGGTAGTGGGACTAGTATGTAATTTTCCTTTAAACGCATCAAGTTTTTTTAAATCGTCTGTTAATACACGTAATGCAGTTTCCCAATCTTTATCAGATTCGAATAAATCAGAGAGGTCCCATGTTAGTTCAGTAGGGACTTCTGCGCGAATATGGCGTTTCTCAATTACATTTTTCATTTGTTATATCCCCCTTATTATAAGTATCTAAAAACATGATACTAGAAAATTCGGTAAAATGAAAATATTTTACATTTCTATATATGAAAAAGAAGGACAAACATAAAAATGCTTGTCCTTCGAGTTAAATTTAAAAATTAATATACTTTATCACCGTTGAAAATAGAGTTTTTCACGACTACATAATCTACAGTACGAATTGAATCTAATTTTGTTCCGCCAGCGTAAGAGATAGAAGATTGAAGATCTTGTTCCATTTCGATTAAAGTATCTTCTAAAGAACCTTTATGCTCAACGAACATTTTCTTACCTTCAACGTTTTTCTTCTCACCTTTTTGGAATTCAGAAGCTGAACCGAAGTACTCTTTATAAAGTTTGCCGTCTTTTTCGATTGTTTCCCCTGGAGACTCTTCATGACCAGCGAATAGAGAACCGATCATAACCATAGTCGCCCCAAATCGAATAGATTTAGCTACGTCGCCGTGCGTACGAATACCACCATCAGCGATAATTGGCTTACTTGCAGCTTTTGCACACCAGCGAAGTGCAGCTAGTTGCCAACCACCAGTTCCAAAGCCTGTTTTAATTTTAGTAATACAAACTTTACCAGGTCCAATACCGACTTTTGTTGCGTCAGCACCAGCGTTTTCTAATTCTCTTACCGCTTCTGGAGTTCCAACGTTTCCAGCGATAACGAAGCTTTCTGGTAAATGCTTTTTAATATGTTGAATCATGTTGATTACAGCATTAGAGTGTCCGTGTGCAATATCAATCGTGATGTATTCAGGTGTAAGTTGCTCTGCAGCTAATTGTTGTACGAATTCATACTCGTCCTCTTTTACACCAACGCTAATAGAAGCGATTAATCCACGTGATTGCATATCTCTAATGAATGAGATACGTTTCTCTGGTTGGAAACGATGCATGATATAGAAGTAATTGTTTTCAGCTAAATAAGTTGCAATTCTTTCATCAATAATCGTTTGCATATTTGCAGGTACGACAGGTAATTTGAATTTATGTTTACCTAAAGTGACAGTTGTATCACATTCAGAGCGGCTGTTCACAATACATTTTGCAGGAATTAATTGAATATCTTCATAGTCGAATACGTTTTCCATCATTTACACCCCTAAAATACGAATATTTTATTTAGTTTTTCAAAAAATGTTCGTCCAAAAGATAATTTACATTATTTTTACTCATAAGTCAAAGGTTTTCATATTTATATTTTAAAATTAAAATTTAGCCGCCTATGTTGTAAGTTCATATAACTAAAATGTGTTTAAACATAGCATTATTTGATGTAAAATTATGTTTGGAAAAGAAAAGTTAAATAGGTAAATTTAGGAGGGCTGTTAATGAAGCGCTTAGTATATATGGATTGGTTGCGTGTATTAGCAACAATCGCAGTGGTTACAATTCATGTTTCTGCTGGTTATGCTTCTATGTTAGATGCAAATAATGTATCACGCTGGATGGCTGGTAATCTATTTGAATCGATTTCACGTGCGAGTGTGCCGATTTTTGTAATGATTAGTGGAGCTTTATTGTTAAAAGGAACGAAAGATATTTCAGTTGGGGAATTTTTACAGAAGCGTGCAAGTAAAGTAATTATACCTTTTGTAGCTTGGAGTGCTATATTTTATGCATATGGAGCATATGCAGGATATTTCCCGGCATCTTTAAAGCAAGGGATAAAGCACTTTTTAACGGATACAATTGGGGGACATTTATGGTTCTTATACATGATTGTAGGTATATATTTAATTACACCTTTACTGAAAATCTTTGTGAAGAACGCTAAAAAAAGAGAGATAGAATACTTTTTAATTTTATGGCTATATGCGTCTGTTGTAGTCAATTTAGTTAAATATTATTATCCTATCAACTTTAATATTGAATTATTTTACGTTACAAATTATGTAGGGTATTTCTTACTTGGTTATTACTTATCCAATTACGATATTACGAAAAAGTGGAGAAATATTTCTTACATTGGAGGACTTGTAGGATTTATTAGTACATTCTTTATTACATATTACTATACAGTAAAAGCAAATGGACAGTTAGAGCAGTTTTGGTACGGATATTTTGCGCCAGGCGTTGTACTGATGGCGATTGGATTATTTGTATTTTTCAAATATGCTTTCCAAAAATCAGAACGAGAATTACCATTGTTATTCCGTTTTATAAATCAAGCAAGTCTTGGAATCTATATTCTTCACTTCTTCTTATTAAATAACTTGTTGTACATGGTTTTCCCTAAGGTAAATGAGCGTGTACATGCAATATTGGCAATACCTATTAATGTAACGATTACAATTGTTCTTAGTCTGGTAATTACGTTAGTATTGCAAAGAATACCAGTTGTGAAAAAATTAGTTCCGTAAAAAATGAATACAGTATAGATAGGGCAGACTTATTATTAAGGCTGCCTTTTCCTATTTTAAAATTATACTTAGATAAATTTAGGTTTAAACGAATTAAAAACAGTGGATTAATATAGTATCTTACTATAGTCTAAAGTGAGGTATGAAGAACAGAATAAGTTAAATATAAAATTAAATGAGGTTAATATATGAGTAAAAAAAGCTTTAGTAATTATGCATTAAGTAAAGAAGTAAGACGAGCACTTACTGGTTTAGGATATGAGCATCCGACAGAAGTGCAAGGAGAGGTTATTCCAGTTGCATTGCAAAAGAAGGATCTTGTTGTAAAGTCGCAAACGGGAAGTGGGAAAACGGCTTCGTTCGGTATACCACTTTGTGAAATGGTAGAGTGGGAAGAGAATAAACCACAAGCATTAGTTTTAACACCAACGAGGGAACTTGCTGTTCAAGTGAAAGAAGATATTACGAATATAGGGCGATTCAAAAGAATTAAAGCTGCTGCAATTTATGGTAAATCTCCTTTTGCACGTCAAAAATTAGAGTTAAAGCAAAAGACGCATATTGTAGTGGGGACCCCAGGACGTGTGTTGGATCATATTGAAAAAGGGACCCTTTCTTTAGAGCGATTGAAATATTTAGTGATTGATGAAGCAGATGAAATGCTAAATATGGGCTTTATCGATCAAGTAGAGGCAATTATTGATGAATTACCTACAAAAAGAATGACAATGCTATTTTCAGCAACCCTACCGGAAGATGTTGAAAAGTTATCTCGTACATATATGAATGCACCAACTCATATTGAAATTAAAGCAGCTGGGATTACAACAGATAAAATTGAACATACCCTTTTTGAAGTTAGGGAAGAAGAGAAGCTTTCACTTCTTAAGGATGTAACTATGATTGAAAATCCCGACAGTTGCATTATTTTTTGTCGTACACAAGAAAACGTAGACCATGTATATAGACAGCTAAAACGAGTTAATTATCCTTGTGACAAAATACACGGTGGTATGGTACAGGAAGATCGTTTTGAAGTTATGGATGATTTTAGAAAAGGAAAGTTCCGTTATTTAGTAGCAACTGATGTAGCTGCGAGAGGAATTGATATTGATAATATTACACATGTTATTAATTACGATATTCCATTAGAAAAAGAAAGCTATGTGCACCGTACTGGAAGGACGGGACGAGCTGGTAATAATGGAAAAGCTATTACATTTATAACGCCTTATGAAAATAGATTTTTAGAAGAGATTGAGGAATATATCGGATTTGAAATTCCAAAGGAACTGGCACCTTCAAAAGAAGAGGTTATAAAAGGGAAAGTAGCATTTGAAGAAAAGATATATGCTAAACCAATTATAAAGAAAGATAAAAATGCAGACCTAAACAAAGGAATTATGAAATTGTACTTTAATGGCGGAAAGAAAAAGAAAATTAGGGCGGTAGATTTCGTTGGTACAATTGCTAAAATTCAAGGTGTTTCTGCTGATGATATAGGTATTATTACAATACAAGATAATGTTTCGTATGTTGAAATATTAAACGGAAAAGGACCACTTGTTTTAAAGGTTATGAGAAATACAACGATAAAAGGTAAACAATTAAAAGTTCATGAGGCAATTAAGTAAACAAAAAAACTATCCACCTGTTATAGTGGATAGTTTTTTTGTTTAAGATTCTTTTAAATCATCAATCAACTTCTCAGCTAAGCGCCTATACATATTACTCATCGACACAAATGATGTTAGTAATAAAAATTTCTCTAGATTCGGATCTTCTAAGGAAGAAATTTCACTTACTTCTGAAACACGGTTATTTACGTCTTGTGTAAAGCTTTCGACGTTGTTTTCGGTAAGAGAAAGATAATCTTTATATAGTGTATTTAATTCGAATGAATCATCACTTAATAAGGATTCATTTATATTTTCTAAGGAGCTTTTTATGTCATTAATGGAAAGGGCTCCTTTTAATTGATAAATTAAGCTGATTAAAATCATATGCTCTTTTGAGTATTTTTTATTTTTGATTGGAATAAACAGTTTCCCTTTTGCGTAATTGTTAATCATTGTTTTTGTTAATACTTTTTCATCATCGGTTCTTGTTGTATCCGCATAAGTATTTTCAAATAATTGGACAACCTGGTCTACATACAAGTCGACATTTGGAATATCCTCAAGCGTAATATTTTTTTCTAAATGTAATGTTTCAAGCAGTTTATTTATATTTTCCACGTAGAACCCCTCACTTTTATAACTTAGTGGAGCATAATGTTTAGTTTATCTCTA
Organism: Bacillus sp. DE0042; assembly: GCF_007680225.1. NCBI lineage: Bacteria > Bacillati > Bacillota > Bacilli > Caryophanales > Bacillaceae > Bacillus > Bacillus sp. DE0042. The sequence goes on from NZ_VEJP01000011.1 coordinate 45,388, forward strand.
AATATGGTATTACGAAACAAATGAATTGTAAATGTTGACCTCTAATAATAATGCGTATATAATTACATGTAGTTATTAAAACTACATGTAATTATATGAGGGGTGTATATATGAATGCCTATGTAAGAGAACCGGTTAATGCTTTTACCCATTTGGGAGGAGCTGTATTATCATTTATTGCATTATTAGCTATGCTTATAAAAGTTTCTATTAAGATGCCATCTTTTGCGGCAATTACAGCAGTTATTTTGTTTGGCATCGGAATGATGGTTCTGTATACAGCATCAGCTGTATATCATAGTGTTGTAGCCAGTGAACGTGTTATTTATTTCTTTCGGAAGCTTGATCACTCTATGATTTTTATATTGATTGCAGGTACATATGCACCATTTTGTTTAATTACATTACATTCCGCAAACGGTTTATTATTATTTTGTTTAGTTTATGCAACTGCCATTTGTGGTATTGTTTTTAAAATGTTTTGGTTTAGTTGCCCGAGATGGTTATCAACAGCAATTTATATTACAATGGGCTGGTTAATTGTTCTGTTCTTTGCACCGTTAGCTGCTAACTTAAGTGCAGGAGGTATCGTGCTTCTAGTGCTTGGAGGCATTCTGTATACAATCGGTGGATTTATTTATGGAACAAAGCCAAAATGGTTAGAGTTTAAACATATGGGGCATCATGAAATTTTTCACGTGTTCGTGTTATTGGGAAGCCTTGCCCACTTTTTAAGTGTATATTGCTACGTAATTTAACAAGATGAAATTTCCGAGTGATTTTTATTTTTCTTGATTAATAAATAAAGATATAGACACATATGTATGTTAAAGAGTTGTATAACGTAAAGGTTATGCGGCTCTTTTTTTATGAATAATAATTAAAAATAAATTTTTAAAATTATCAGTCTTTTTATGGTAGGATAGATATGTATTGAGGTTATAAAATTTTATAATTAATAATTAGTGGGGGACTATATATATGGCGATACTTATAACGGGTGGAGCAGGATATATTGGTAGTCATACGTGTATAGAATTATTAAATAATAATTATAAAATTATAGTCGTAGATAATCTTTCAAATAGTTCAATCGAGTCTTTAAACCGAGTAAAAGAGATAACAGGAAAACAATTCGAATTTTATAAAGAAAGTGTTTTAAATCGTGAAAAAATGAATGAGATTTTTTTGAGAAATAACATTGAAGCGGTTATACATTTTGCTGGATTTAAAGCGGTGGGGGAATCAACTACAATTCCTCTTACATATTATTATAATAATATAATAAGTACGATCATACTATGTGATGTGATGCAGAAACATAATGTTAAAAAATTTATTTTTAGTTCATCTGCAACTGTATATGGAATTCCAAAAACGTCACCAATTACAGAAGAATTTCCACTAAGTGTGACAAATCCATATGGGCAAACAAAATTAATGATTGAGCAAATTATGCGTGATGTGGCAAAAGCTGATGATGAATGGAGTATTGCGTTACTTCGTTATTTCAATCCCTTCGGAGCACATAAAAGTGGCCGTATTGGAGAAGATCCAAATGGGATTCCGAATAATTTAATGCCATATGTAACGCAGGTGGCGGTAGGTAAGTTAAAGGAGCTAAATATATTCGGAAACGATTATCCAACGAAAGATGGGACAGGTGTCCGTGATTATATTCACGTTGTTGACCTTGCAAAAGGACATGTAAAGGCACTTGAGAAAGTACTTGAGACGAAAGGAATAGAGGCATATAATCTTGGCACAGGTAAAGGGTATAGTGTGTTGGAGATGATAAAGGCTTTTGAGGAGGTTTCAGGTAGAAAAATACCTTATAAAGTGATAGGGCGTCGTCCTGGTGATGTAGCAGTATGTTTTGCTGATGTATCTAAAGCGAAACGAGAATTAGGATGGGAAGCAGAATATGGATTAGAAGAGATGTGTGTAGATTCTTGGAGATGGCAGGTAAATAATAAAAATGGCTATCAAATGATTTAAGGTAGTTAGTAAAGCATTCTCTTATTATTTTGTAGGATATGTTATGTATATAATAAATTGTATTCTTTATTATGTTGCTTTGGGTCAGTAATATGTTTAATTTAGGAAAGAGAATGTAATAAAATATTACTGACCATAGCATTTGAATAGCAACCGGTTCTATTGAAAAGTATTCCAATACTTGTATCCTTGTTAAAGTGCGTTTATAATCAAATAATCTTATTAGCTTTTTGCTTGAATTACGTATTATTGAAAGCGTTTTTATTGCGTGATATATTTTGATTGAAATCATTACTGTATGACATGTATAAAAAGGGTTTTTCTATTGTTTTTTAAGGTAGGAAGTCTGACTTATTTTCGAAAAAACTTTGTATGTAGTTGTAAGTAAGAAGGAGAATAAGGAATAATATAATTTTTACAAGACGGGGAGGGTACAGTGTGAAAATGTAAGGTTTTCACATGAGGATATATGGGGTATGTAGGATTATTACTTTCGGGTGCATCTTTATTTTTAAATAGTCTTGTTATATTAGGGAAAGCAGAGATGAAAAGTGCGGGTGTTTTTAATTTATTTGTAGGTGCACTACAAATTATTATTCCGTTCTATCTGATCATGATTTCTGACCAAAGCAATTGGACAGTGTATTCATATGCAGCTACTTTCTTATTTGGATTAACCTATTTATATGTAGGTGTTACCTTTATAAAAGGAATGGATAGTAGCGGTTTAGGTTGGTTTTGTATGTGGGTAGCAATTATTGCTTTATTCTATATGGTTGTTTCATTTGTTCAATTTCACGATGTTGTTAATGCATTAACGTGGTTTATGTGGGCATTACTTTGGTATTTATTCTTTGTATTAAATACACAAAAGAAGAATATCAATCAATATCTTGGAAGAATTGCCTTCGTACAATCATGGGTAACATTGACGTTGCCTTCACTCTTTTATTTTATGGGAGTATGGGGAGAGGGATTCGTATATGAACTATGGGTTTATGTATCCGTAATTTCTATTTTATACTTCTGTTATTGTATTTATAAATATCGAGTACGTTAATATATTTTCTGCAGAAAAGCATGGAATCGTTAAACGAATTCCATGCTTTTTATATATGAGCAGTTATAATAGAGAGGTATTATTTTACATTTTATCAAAATGGGGATGATGAAGTTGAAAAAAGTATTGGTGCTAGGGGGAACAAGATTTTTTGGTAAACATTTAGTAGAAGCACTTTTGCAAGATGGACACGATGTAACGATTGCGACGAGAGGGATTACAGAAGATCCTTTTGGAAGTGCAGTAAAAAGGCTGATTGTCGATAGAGAAGACGAAAAACAACTTGCAGAGCGTCTAGAAGATAAAAGTTATGATATCGTATACGATAATTTATGCTATAGCTCGAATGCAGCGAAGGTAATATGTGTGGTGTTACGAGGAAAAACGAAGAAATACGTTATGACATCTTCAATGGCTGTTTACGAGCCAGCGATAGGATTGTTAGAAGAGAACTTTAATCCGTATGAGTATGCTATTACGTATGGGGATAGGAAGGATTTTAATTATGGTGAAGGCAAGCGATTAGCTGAAGCTGCTGTATTTCAACACGCAACATTTCCAGTTGTTGCAGTACGTTTTCCAGTTGTTATTGGAGAAAACGATTATACGAAAAGGTTACAATTTTACGTTGAACATATTGTGAAGCAAGAGCCTGTCGCGGTGAAGCATTTAGATGGAGAGTTGTCATTTATACATGAGAAAGAAGCAGGAGAATTTTTAGCTTGGTGCGGAATGAAGGACATAAAAGGGCCAATTAATGCTTGTAGCAACGGGGTAGTTTCTACTAGCGAAGTTATTCATTTCATAGAAGAAAGTACGGGAATAAAAGCACTCGTTCAAGAAGTAGGAGATAATGTAGCGCCTTATAATGAAGTGATTAATTGCACATTACATAATGGAAAAGCTAGTGAATTAGGATTCCCGTTCCGAGAGGTGAAAATAGACATAGAGCAAGTATTACGTTATTACATACATGCAATGGAATAATCATAAATCCCCCGGTGGCAATCCGGGGGATTCTGGAGGATTTCGACAATACTAATTTTACATTACCAAACTTACCTTATACGCACGACTAATGTTTTTGTGATTGAATTGCTTGTAAATACTTTTCATTTACTTGGTCCCAGTTCACCGTATGCCACCAATTGGTAACAAATTCTGGACGCCGATTTTGATACTTTAAATAATAGGCGTGTTCCCATACATCGATGACGAGTAATGGAATTTTACCTTTTTGCAAAGGTGTATCTTGATTGGGTGTACTCATAACGGAAAGTTCCTCACCGTCCAGAACAAGCCATCCATAGCCACTTCCAAAACGACTAATAGCTGCTTTGGAAAGTTGATCTTTTAAGTTGTCAAGGGTATTGAAATAATAATCAATTACTTTTGCAACGTCTCCATTAGGCTCACCGCCACCTCGCGGGCTCATTAATTCCCAAAAAAGACTATGACAATAATGTCCACTACCGTTATTTCTGACAGCTGTAACAATTTCTTTTGGTAAAGTTTCTAAATTACATAGTGACTCTTCTAAAGATTTATTATGTAATTCCGTATAGTTTTCTAAAGCGGCATTCAAGTTATTTACGTATGTCGCATGGTGCTTTCCATGATGAATAGAAAGCGTGTTGCTATCGATATATGGCTCTAGTTCATCATAGTCATATGAAAGCTTTGGCAATTGAAATGAAGACATAACATTCCCTCCTTTCTCATTAAAAAGTTGGTCTAGGTAAAAATAATTTATCTGAGTCAAAAATACACCTATTTTTTATACAAGTCAATAGTAATCTCTTTAATTTTCTGAAAAATATTACAATAAAAGTAACACTTCGACTTTCATTTGTGACTCTTATTCTTTTTGCTTATACTGTAAAGTAGTAACGTTTTGTTGAAATAGAAGGAGATCGTTTATGAGTAAAACGAAACAATTAATAGAGGAAGCGAGTCATTTTATTACGGTTTGCTATAAAGAGCTTAATAAAGAACAATTCATAGAAGAGAGAATAAAAGAAATTCAAGTTGAGATAGAGAAGACGGGGACGTATGAGCATACATTTGAAGAACTTGTTCATGGATCAAGAATGGCATGGCGTAATAGTAATCGATGTATCGGAAGACTATTTTGGAGTAAGATGCACATATTAGATGCACGTGAAGTAAATGATGAGGAAGGTGTATACAATGCATTAATTCATCATATTAAATATGCAACGAACGATGGGAAAGTTAAACCGACAATTACAATTTTTAAGCAATATCAAGGTGAAGAAAATAATATACGAATTTATAATCACCAATTGATTCGGTATGCAGGATATAAAACAGAAATGGGAGTGATTGGTGACTCTCATTCCACTTCGTTTACGGATTTTTGTCAGGAACTTGGCTGGCAAGGAGAAGGTACGAATTTCGATGTATTGCCACTTGTTTTTTCTATAAACGGGAAGGCACCTATATATAAAGAAATTCCAAGAGAAGAAGTAAAAGAAGTGCCAATTGAACACCCAGAATACAAGATTTCGTCACTTGGAGCAAAATGGTATGGGGTTCCAATGATTTCAGATATGCGCTTAGAAATTGGCGGTATTTCTTATACGGCAGCCCCGTTCAATGGATGGTATATGGGAACGGAGATTGGGGCTCGTAACTTAGCGGATCATGATCGCTATAATTTACTTCCGGCTGTTGCGGAGGTGATGAAGCTTGATACATCGAGAAACGGTACGTTGTGGAAAGACAAGGCACTAATTGAGTTGAATATTGCCGTATTACATTCCTTCAAAAAACAAGGAGTTAGTATTGTGGATCACCATACAGCTGCACAACAATTTCAACAATTTGAGAAGCAAGAAGCAGCGTGTGGGCGGGTTGTAACAGGCAATTGGGTGTGGCTCATTCCACCGTTATCTCCAGCTACTACTCATATTTATCATAAACCGTATCCGAATGAAATTTTGAAGCCAAATTTCTTTCATAAATAATATTTAGTATAGTTTTTTTGTGCAAATTATAATTTTTTTAATTACTGTTACGTAGCAAATGGAAGCCTTTACTCTCGGTTATTTTTGGAAGGAGCTTTTTGAACCAAGGAGTTCCTTATGTTATAATCAAATTTCTGTTTCGAAGACCTTATAGAAATATAAGGTCTTTTGTTTTGCTTTTTTATGTAATAGGAATAGAAATTTTCTTTTAAATAAGGGATTTAGCATATTTTTAGGGACAACATAAGTGTGTAGAAAATCGATGAATTATTATGCTTATATAATCATTATGTTTTGGGTGTAAACAATAAAACATAATAAAGTTGTTTTTTTAGATTGCTGAGGAAGGAGGAAGTGTAAATGAGAATGAAGAGTCGAAAAACAGATTGGCCTGTATTTCTTATTAGTGGTGGCTCACTTTTATTATTTGTAATTGCAGTTATTTTAAATAAAAGTTACGTAGAGGGAGTCATTAATAGAAGTTTTGCAGCTTCGATTAAATATTTTGGTGCCTTTTGGCAGGTTTTATTAATTGGTACATTTATTGTGGCAATGTGTATGGCGTTTTCAAAATATGGGAGAGTTAAACTTGGGGGGCTAGAAAAACCTGAGATTAGTACGACAAAATGGCTCGCTATTATTATGTCTACATTACTTGCCGGAGGTGGCGTTTTTTGGGCAGCTGCAGAGCCGATGTACCATTTGATGACGGTGCCACCAATACATGAGGGTATAACTGCTGGAACGAAAGAAGCAGTAATGCCTGCTTTAGCACAAAGTTATATGCACTGGGGTTTCCTCGCTTGGACGATTTTAGGAACAATTAGTGCGGTAGTTATGATGTACGGACATTATCATAAAGGTATGCCGTTAAAACCTCGAACGCTTTTATATCCTATTTTTGGAGAGAAATTGCGAAAGAGTTGGCTTGGAACAATGATCGATGTGTTTGCCATTATTGCGGTAGCTGCAGGGACAATTGGTCCAATTGGATTTTTAGGACTACAAGCAAGTTATGGGTTACAAGCATTGTTTAACATTCCTGATGTGTTTACTACTCAATTAGCTATTATTGTTTGTGTAGTAGCTGTTTCTACTATATCTGCGGTAACAGGAATTGATAAAGGGATTCAAATTATAAGTAATTTAAATGTTAGGTTAGCAGTTTTATTAATGGTATTCGTATTACTGTTTGGACCAGGTGGATTTATTATTGATTCATTTGTTTCTTCGTTTGGATTTTATATAAATGAATTTATTCCAATGAGCACATATCGTGGTGATACGGCTTGGTTAGGATCGTGGACAATCTTTTTCTGGGGATGGTTTATTGGATACGGACCGATGATGGCAATTTTAGTGAGCCGAATTTCAAGAGGAAGAACAATCCGAGAAATCATCGTTGCAATTGGAATTATTGCACCTATTATTACAACGTTTTGGTTTACTATACTAGGGGGATCAGGTGTGTTTTATGAGTTAATGAATCCTGGTTCTATCTCGGTGGCATTAAGTGAATCTGGTATGCCAGCGGCTATGATTGCAATTACAGAGCAACTGCCACTATCTAATATTATTGGACCTGCATTTCTTTTATTAACAATTTTATTTGTAGTGACAACAGGAGATTCAATGGCTTATTCGATTTCAATGGCAGTGACTGGAGATGGAGATCCTAGAATTAGTTTGCGAGTTTTTTGGTCGCTTATTATGGGCGCAGTTGCGGCGATTCTTTTATATATGGGTGAGGGAAGTATTAACGCCTTACAATCCTTCATTGTAGTGACGGCTGTTCCGGTATCTATTCTGTTATTCCCAATGCTATGGCTAGCGCCTAAAGTCGCAGGGGAATTAGCGTTAAAACAAGGTATTGTAAAAGAAGAAGATAAAACTAGCTTCTTGTTCCAAAAAGCTAGTAAATCAAAATAAATAATTGTATTTATATAAGAAGAGGAAGCATTTCATTTGAGATGCTTCCTCTTTGCTATTTATCCAAATACTTTTCCTTAGGGGACAGTATTTGGATAAACATTTCGTACAGTTTCAATCTATTCTAATACTTTATCTTTCGTCTCTGGGACACATAATAGCATTGTAACTAAACCGATTGGATAGATAATGAAGATGAGAGATAGTGCTCCCATTAAGTTACCACCTGTAGCAAGTAATCCGATAATAACAGGTCCAAATCCAGCTAACCCACGTCCTGTACCGAAAATAAAGTTCTCTGCTGTCGATCGAGCTTCAGCAGGATAGTTTTCAGCTAAAACTGCTCCGAATCCTCCCATCATGCCATTTGCAAAGAATCCCAGCAATGCACTTCCCCATAACAATAATGTTGAGTCTGTGAATAAGAAGAAGTAAATGAGACAGTATATAGTACCACCGACATAATAGATTGTAAAAGTTTTACGGCGGCCAATTTTATCGGCTAGAATACCAAACGTTGCAATTCCAATTAGCATGCCGATCGTAGAGATGAACATCCAACCGCTCGCTTTTGCTAATGTGTAGTTATATTTATTCGCTAAAATAGTTGGCATCCATGTGAAAATTCCATAATATCCGAAGTTCTGGATAAATGACATAATAATAAGACCAATGGTTGTTATCGTTACTTTTTTATTGGCAAATAACTTTCGAAGTGGAAACTTTTTCATTTGCTTTAGTTGTTCTGCCTCAGTAGTTGTTAAATTACCTTCAGCTTCTTTTTGTAACAACTCTTTTTTGTATCGTTGTTTTTGTTCCCATATTTTCGGTTCACTTAAACTTTTGCGTACATAGACAGCTAGTAGAGCGGGAATGAGCCCAAATAAGAAAACAGCTCTCCATCCGAAATGCGGGACGATAAATGCTGGAAGGAGTGAAGCGACTAGTACGCCAAATTGCCATCCAAGTGCAACAACGGATGTCGCCTTAGCGCGCATTTCTTTAGACCATGTTTCAGTTACGATGGCCATCCCAATCCCGAATTCACCACCAACTCCCATTCCAACTAAAAAGCGAAGAATTAATAATTGCCAATAATCTGTTGCGAAATAAATAAGTGCTGTTGCTAGTGAGAATAGTAAGATTGTGAAGGCCATCGTACGGATACGCCCAAATAAATCAGCAATAAATCCAAATAAATAAGACCCAATTAGCATTCCTATTGTGGTAGCTAATGTTAAGTTTCCACCTTCAACAGGGCTTAAATGAAATTCTTTTAAAATGTAGACGAGTACGAAAGATAAGAGCAACATATCTAAACCTTCTGCTGCATATCCTAGCGCAGAACCAAACAATGTTTTATATCTTTTCTCCTTCGTTTCCTCTGTTGTTGATTGTACATCGGTAGTGACGTTCATCATTACTCCTCCTTATTTTCTTCTACAGTCGCTATGGAAGAATAACAAAAGGCCTTCTCACCTGATATGATGAGAAGGCCAAAAAAGCATACGTATCCCTAAAAAAGACCATACGTATAGTATATTCCGACTTCCTTCTCAACCTCACGGGGTTGGGTTAAAGGACTGTATTATATTACTTTATTTTTAGCACTCTTCTGTTAGATTGTCAAATAAAGAGGGGATAGCTGTGTGTAAAATATTTCAAAAGATATTGTATTCTTCTTGACGCCCACTTCATTATTTTCCCATAATAAAACTAACTCATATAAAAAGGAATGAATCACAGATGCTAAATTTAGTACTTATGATGATTGAACGTGTCGGACTTATTGTTATTTTAGGATTTTTACTTTCTCATATTAAAACGTTCAGGCGCCTTCTTCATAGACAAGATGGGTATGTAGATAAGCTTAAGCTTATTTGTATTTTTTCAGTGTTTACAATTGTCAGCAATTACACAGGAATTGAAATTGCCGGGAATACAATTATGAAAGAAAATTGGCTACAAGGTGTTTCGTCATCTAGTACAATTGCGAATACACGTATTATGGGTGTTGGAATTAGTGGATTGCTTGGTGGTCCTATCGTCGGTATTGGAGTGGGATCGATTGCGGGTATTCACCGTTATATGCTTGGCGGGACGACAGCGCTCAGTTGTGCAATCTCATCAATTTTAGCAGGTGTTATAACGGGGTATATTGGATACATTTTCAAAAAATATAATCGTGTAATTACGCCTAAATTTTCAGCGGTTTTAAGTGTGTTTATCGTTTCTTTAGAAATGATTATGATCCTATTAATCGTAGAGGATGGAACTAGTATCGTGAAAACAATTGCGATACCAATGATACTTGTAAATAGTTTCGGGAGTTTTATTTTACTTTCTATGATACAAGCTATTTTGCGCCAGGAAGAAAATGCGAAAGCTTTACAAACGCATAAAGTATTACGAATTGCTGACAAAACATTACCATATTTTCGCCGCGGATTAACAGAGGATTCTTGTAAACATGTGGCACAAATTATTCACCGCTTTACGGGAACAGATGCGGTATCCTTAACAGATACAGAGAAAATATTAGCTCACGTTGGATTAGCATCAGATCACCATATTCCTTCACATAGTTTAATAACTGGTTTATCGAAAGAAGTATTGAACACAGGAAAAATAATGAAAGCGAAATCGCGTGAGGTTATTAATTGTCAACATGAAGGCTGCCCTTTGCAGGCGGCAATCGTTATTCCACTAACTTCACATGGAAATACAATTGGGACATTAAAATTATATTTTAAAAATTCTAGCCAGTTAAGTCGTGTGGAAGAGGAATTAGCAGAAGGGTTAGCAAAAATATTCTCTACACAACTTGAGTTAGGTGAAGCAGAGTTACAAAGTAAGTTATTGCAAGATGCCGAAATAAAAGCGTTACAAGCACAAATCAATCCGCATTTTTTATTTAATGCAATTAATACTGTATCGGCTTTATGCCGAACAGATGTAGAAAAAGCGAGAAAATTATTATTGCAGCTTAGCGTGTATTTTCGTTGTAATTTGCAAGGGGCACGCCAATTGCTTATTCCATTAGAACAAGAGTTAAATCATGTACATGCATATTTATCGTTAGAACAAGCGAGGTTTCCGAATAAGTATGAAGTGAAGATGTACATTGAGGAAGAGTTAAAGACGACCTTAGTTCCACCATTTGTACTGCAGCTATTAGTTGAAAATGCATTGCGCCATGCTTTTCCGAAAAAGCAGCCGGTGTGCGAAGTTGAAGTACATGTGTTTGAAAAAGAGGGGATGGTGCATTTTGAAGTCCAAGATAATGGACAAGGAATTGAGAGTGAACGTCTAGGACAATTAGGAAAAATGGTAGTTCCATCAAAGAAAGGGACTGGAACAGCTTTATATAATATTAATGAACGACTTATCGGGTTATTTGGGAAAGAGACAATGCTTCAAATTGAAAGTGAATTAGAGCAAGGGACAAAGTTCCTCTTTGTAATTCCGAAAAAAGTAGGGGAGGAAAAACGGAGTGTTAAAAGTATTAGTAGTTGATGATGAAATGTTAGCGCGTGATGAATTGAAATATTTATTAGAGCAAACGAAAGAAGTAGAGATAATTGGTGAGGCAGATTGTGTAGAGGATGCATTAGAAGAGCTAATGCAAAATAAACCAGATATTGTGTTCCTGGATATTCAGTTATCTGATGATAACGGATTTGAAATCGCAAATATATTAAAGAAGATGAAAAATCCACCTGCAATTGTGTTTGCTACGGCCTATGATCAATATGCGTTGCAAGCATTTGAAGTAGATGCGTTAGACTACATTTTAAAGCCATTTGATGAAGAACGTATCGTACAGACATTAAAGAAATATAAAAAGCAAAAACAAATAAAATTAGAAACGAAACAAGAAGTAAAGAGTGTAGACGTAACGACCGAGATGCATAAATTAGCATTACCAATTGAAGAATCGATTGTACTCGTGAATATTGAAGATATTATATATGTAGGACTTGTGGACGGAAAGGTGACAGTAAAAACGATGAGAGAAACATATGTAACACACGATACACTTGTAATTTTGGAAAAGAAGTTGCCGCAAGCAAGTTTTATGCGTGTCCATCGCAGTTTTATTGCAAATATTAATCATATTACAGAAATACAACCATGGTTCAATTCTACATATAATTTAATTATGAAAGAAGGATCAAAAGTACCTGTTAGCCGTACATATGCAAAAGAACTCAAAAAGCTACTTCGTATTTAAGAAGTAGCTTTTTGTATTTCGTCTGCCTATTTTTGTAACTAATTTTGTATATTTGACGTTTTGTTGTGTAAACGCTTACAATTTTGTTTTTATCTTATACAATAAAGGTACCAAATCGAAAGAGGTGGCCAAAATGAGTACGAAAAAAGTATATAGTTTCTTATCACAAGCATTCATATTTTCAGCTATTATGTTAGTTTCTAATATTATTGCAACACATTTACCAATTCCGATGCCTTCATCGGTGATCGGATTAGTTATTTTATTTAGCCTATTATGTTTAAAAGTTATTAAATTGGAACAAGTTGAATCGCTCGGAACGGCTTTAACAGGTATTATCGGATTCCTTTTCGTTCCATCAGGTATTTCGGTTATTAATTCTCTCGGCGTAATGGGACAATATTTTGTACAAATTTTAACTGTAATTGTTGTCGCAACAATTATTTTACTCGCTGTAACAGGATTATTTGCACAATTTATTTTAGGAAAAGACGATAAAGAAATAGAAGATACGAAAGAATTGAAAGTAGTAAATAAAGGACGCAAGCACGGAAAAGTTGCGTAACCAATTTAGTATATATTGTTAGGAGGGAATGAACATGGCAAGCACAATGACTCCATATTTCGGAATCGTCGTTTCATTAATCGCATACGGAATCGGAACATTATTATTTAAGCATTCAAAAGGATTCTTCTTATTCACACCATTATTCGTAGCGATGGTATTAGGGATTGTCTTTCTAAAAGTAGGTAACTTTACTTTTGAAGAATATAATACTGGCGGAAAAATGATTAGCTTCTTCTTAGAACCAGCAACAATCGCGTTTGCAATTCCATTATATAAACAAGTGGATAAGTTAAAAAAATATTGGTGGCAAATTTTATCGGCTATCGTGGTTGGATCTATTTGCTCAGTAATTGTCGTGTTCATTGTTGCAAAAGCAATTGGTCTAGATACAGCGGTAATGAATTCAATGTTACCACAAGCAGCAACAACAGCAATCGCGTTACCGATCTCTGAAAGTATTGGTGGTATACCAGCAATTACATCGTTTGCAGTTATTTTTAACGCGGTTATTGTATACGCATTAGGAGCATTATTCTTAAAAACATTTAGAGTAAAACATCCAATTGCAAAAGGTTTAGCACTTGGAACAGCAGGTCACGCATTAGGAGTGGCAGTAGGAATTGAAATGGGTGAAGTAGAGGCAGCTATGGCAAGTATTGCTGTAACAGTAGTGGGGGTTGTAACTGTTGTTGTCATACCAATGTTTATGCCATTCATTGGCTAGTAAAACTTACTTAAAAAATGAGAAAAGCAAGCTATTTGTAGGACAGATTTCTACTGATAGCTTGCTTTTTATGTTACAGTAGTGGTAAGACCTATTCTAATAAAATGTAAGTTTCCTTAAATCTTCATTAATACTGTGTAGAATACGTTTTGAATTAGGTCATTGTATTGTAAAATAAGAAGTAAGCTACTATAGGATCTGCTAAGAGAGATCTATAATAAGCTTATAAAAATCTTTATATGAATGAATAATTAAAGGTAGAGAAGAGAGAAAAAATCTACTTATTAACGTTTTACTTTATAGGACAGGAGAGAGTACTCGTCGATTATGCAAATAAAAAACCTGTTTCAAAGCAAAGGATTTCAGAGGTTTCTCGTATTAGTAATACTTGCTCTCGTGTTATACGGGCTGCAAAGTATGTTGAATTTAATTTTAATTACGTTTATTCTCACATATTTAATGGATCGATTCCAAAAGTTTATTTCTCGCAAATTAGATCATTTCATGCCTATTAACCGAAAAATTATTATAGCATTTCTATATGTAATGTTAATTGGTGGAATTGCTATTACGCTATTTAAATATTTACCAGTATTAACGATACAAATTTCACAATTGATTTATCAATTTAACGTATTTTTAAGAAACCCACCGGATAGTGAATTAATTAAGTATGCAGTTAATGCTGTCAATCATATGGAACTTTCGAAATATGTAGGACAAGGCGTTGACATTTTGTATAAATCGATTACGAATGTTGGGAAATTTGGCCTTCAAGTGTTACTTTCTTTAATTTTAAGTTTATTTTTCTTATTGGAGAAAGCTCGGATCGTTGCTTTTACTGCAAAATTTAAAGAAAGCCGACTTGCAATTTTCTATACTGAAATTGAGTACTTCGGTAAGAAATTTGCACGTTCATTTGGAAAAGTAATCGAAGCACAATTTTTAATTGCAGTTGTTAACTGTGTTTTATCCGTTATTGCACTATGGATATTAGGATTCCCGCAATTATTAGGTTTAGCGTTAATGATCTTCTTACTCGGTTTAATTCCAGTAGCTGGGGTTATCATTTCGTTATTCCCGCTTTGTATGATTGCTTACAATATTGGCGGTATTATGTACGTTGTTTATATTTTAATTATCGTAACAGTAATTCATGCGCTTGAAAGTTACGTGTTAAATCCGAAGTTCATGTCGCAAAAAACAAACTTACCGATTTTCTATACATTTATGGTATTAATCTTCTCAGAACACTTCTTAGGTGTATGGGGATTAATTATCGGTATTCCAATCTTCATTTTCTTATTAGATGTCTTAGATGTGACAAGTGATGAAATGGAGCATGAAGCCAGAAAAAATAAGGTGAAGTAAAGAAAAAGCATCGATGTTCGATGCTTTTTCTTTTATAACATGATGTTTTTTATGCCATACTGTAAGCAGAAGATAAAATAGGGGTGAAATAATGGCTGTAAATGAAAAGGTAGAGTTAGCTACATTTGCTGGAGGGTGCTTCTGGTGTATGGTTTCGCCATTTGAAGAGATGGAAGGAATTATAAAGGTTGTTTCTGGCTATACAGGTGGTCATAAAGAGAGTCCAACATATAAAGAAGTATGTTCAGAAACGACGGGACATTATGAAGCAGTACAAATTACATTTGATGCAAATAAAATGCCGTATGAAGAGTTATTAAATATATATTGGAGACAAATTGATCCGACTGATATAGGAGGACAATTTCACGATCGTGGACAGTCTTACGAAACAGTAATTTTTTATCACAATGAAGAACAACATAAAAAAGCAGAGGCTTCAAAAGAAGAGCTTGCAAAGAGTGGACGCTTTTCAAAACCAATTGCGACAAAAATATTACCAGCAGCTACGTTTTATCCAGCTGAAGACTATCACCAAGGATATCATAAGAAAAATACATTCCGCTATGAGTTATACCGTAAAGGATCGGGACGAGATGCTTTTATTAAACAACATTGGCAAAAAGATAATACTCATTTAAAAGAAAAACTCAATGAGATGCAGTTTTATGTAACACAGGAAAATGGAACTGAGCCACCCTTTCAAAATGAATATTGGAATCATAAAGAAGAAGGACTTTATGTAGATATCGTCTCAGGTGAACCATTATTTACTTCTTTAGATAAATTTGATAGCGGGTGTGGATGGCCTAGCTTTACGAAGCCAGTTATGTCAGCAAGTGTGAAAGAAAAAATGGATGTCAGTCATAATATGACGCGTACGGAAGTGAGAAGTAAAGAGGGAGATTCACATCTAGGCCATGTATTCCCGGATGGCCCAGGACCAAATGGTCTTCGTTACTGTATTAATTCCGCAGCCCTTCGATTTATCCGAAAAGAGGAATTAGAGAAAGAAGGATATGGTGATTTTTTAGTCGTATTTGGGAATAAAAAATAACCTCGCAATTAGCGAGGTTATTTTTTTATTTTACTTTTTTCTTTTTGAACTTGCTTAATACTTCATAAACGATTGGAACAATAAGAAGTGTTAATAGCGTTGAACTTGTTAATCCACCAATTACTGTTACACCAAGTCCTTTAGAAATTAAGCCGCTACCTTCAAATCCTAATGCAAGCGGGATAAGAGCCCCGATTGTTGCAATTGCAGTCATTAAAATAGGACGAAGGCGTGTTGCACCGGCTTCCAATAAGGCTTCACGTGTTGATAGCCCTTCATTTTCCTTATGAATAACGCGGTCGATAAGTACGATAGCGTTTGTTACAACGATACCGATTAACATAAGTGCACCAATCATTGCAGAGACACTTAACGTTTCACCAGAGATTAATAAGGCAACAAGAGCTCCGATAATTGTGAATGGTAGCGAGAATAAAATTGCGAATGGTGCAAGGGCACCGCCAAATGTAACTACAAGAACGAAGTATACAATGGCAATTGCAGCTAACATCGCTAAGCCAAGTTGCTTGAATGATTCTTCAATATCTTTTGTCACGCCGCCCATAGAAACATCTACGCCAGAAGGAAGATCCATTTTATCTACTTCTTTTTGAACAGCGGCAGATGCTTTTGAAACATCATCAGATGTTAGTTTTGCACTTACTTCCGCATAAACACGGCCATCGCGGTGTTTCACTGTATTCGAAGTTTCCCCTTCTTTTACAGTCATAACATCTTTCACAGCCACTTCAGTACCAAGTGGCGTTGTAATTTTACGATTTGTTAAGTCATCGATTGTTTCATAATTTTGTTTTTCAGCTTCGACATATACATTGATATCTTTACCGTCTTTTTTAATTGTTGTCAGAACAGGTCGATCATGTTGATTAGAAAGTCCCATTCCGATTTGTGCAGCCGTTAGACCCATTTTACTTAGTTTTTCCTGATCTGCGACTAAAGTATACTCTGCATACGTTTTTGCAATACTAGAGTCTATATCCTTTAAGTCTTTATTTTTCTTCATGATATTTTGAATATCTTTTACAATAGGTTTAATGTCTTCCGAGCTATCTCCGTAAACGTATAGTTTAATTTCATTACTACCGCCACTCGCTCCGAAGTCTTGGTTTTTCCATTCGCCTTTTCCAGACATCTTCTGTAAATCTTTAACGACTTGCTCTTTTTCTTTTTCGAAGTTTTTCGTGTCGTTATCATATTGCACGAAGAACATTGCTTGATTTGATTGACCAGGACTCATTGGGTTTTCGCCACCTAATGAGAATTGAATTGTTTTGACGTCTTTATTATCTTGGAAGTGCTTCTCAGCTTTCGTTGCAATTTTTTCAACGTCTTCTAACGTTTGACCTGGTTCAGGGTTGTACGTTGTAATGATCATTTTTTCTTCTTCAGATGGTAAGAAACTTACGCCGATAATTGGAACAAGTGCAAGACTACCAACTAATAGAAGGACAGCGATACTTGATGTAATGATTTTATGATTTAAAGCCCATGCAAGTATGCGTTTATACCAGTTTGCTAATTTACTTGGTTTTTCTTCATGATGTACTTCTTTTTCCCTCATGCTCTCTTTTTTAAATAAAGAGTGAGCTAACATCGGCACGATTGTAACAGCTACTAGTAACGATGCTAATAAAGCGAAGACGATAGTTAAGGCAAATGGTAAGAACATTTCACCAATCATACCTTTTACTAGTCCAAGCGGTAAGAATACAGCAATTGTTACAATGGTAGAAGACATAATTGGGATAAACATTTCCTTCGTAGCTTCACGAATTAAATCTTTTCCGCGCAGTTTCTCTTCTGATAACGACATTCGTCGGTAAATATTTTCAATAACAACAATGGAGTCATCAACAACGCGTCCAATAGCGACTGTCATTGCTCCAAGTGTCATAATGTTAAGCGTAATATCCATTTGCTTTATGACTAATACAGCAATTAATAAAGAAAGTGGTATGGAAACGACAGAG
Source organism: Bacillus sp. DE0042 (assembly GCF_007680225.1). NCBI lineage: Bacteria > Bacillati > Bacillota > Bacilli > Caryophanales > Bacillaceae > Bacillus > Bacillus sp. DE0042. Next base: position 63,310 of record NZ_VEJP01000011.1, read on the forward strand.
ATTAATGTTGTTCGGATATTTCGTAGGAACAGCATAATAATAACAATCGCAAAGATAGCGCCAAAAATGGCTTTGCTCAGCATTGTTTCTACTGATTTCTCAATTGGTGCACCTTGGTCGAATGTTGAAATAATCTCTAAGTCTTTATATTTTTTCTCAAGGTCTTTTACTTTATCTTTCACTGCATTTACAACATCAACAGTATTCGCGTCAGCAGCTTTTACAATTTGAATTCCAATTGCTTCTTTTCCATTTGTTCGAGAAATAGATTCTGCTTTTCCGACTTCTTTAATGTCAGCAATTTCGTCTAATGTAACTGTTGGAATCCCGTTCATAGCCGCTGGATTCATTTGCGGTGTTTGTGTACCGGATCCAGCATTTTGACTACCTTGACCGCTCGGTGATGAAGGTATAGCCGGGATTTTTAATTCTTTTAATGCTTTCATTGTTGTAATATTTCCATCTACAACAACTGATTTTTCTGTGTCTTTAAATGTATATAAGCCAAGTGGTAAAGATACGTCCGATCCTTTAATTACATTTTTTACAGTATCTTCACTTAAACCTAATTCTTTCATCTTATCTTTCTTGAAGACAAGTTGTACTTCATCTACTTGTTGACCTGAAATTTGAACAGATGCAACACCATCAAGTCCTTTTAATCCTGGCACAACATTTTTTTCTACATTTTCAGTTAAGGTAGCTAAAGATTCATTTTTACTTGCTACGCTTAATGAAATAACAGGAAAGGCATTGAAGTTTACACGTGAAACTTTCGGGTCTTTTACACCTTCTGGCAATTTCACATTTGCGAGAGCTTCTTTAATTTCTGTTTCAGCCTTTTCCATATTTTTATCAAAATCATATTCTACCTGAATAGAAGATGCGTTTTGAAAAGATGATGAACTAACAACGTTTACACCACTTAAATTTTGCAGTTGCTCTTCCATCGGTTTTGAAACTTTGTCAGCTACTTCTTCTGGTGTAGCACCAGGATAAACCGTGGTTACCGTTACAATCGGTGTTGTAATATCAGGAATTGTTTCCAGCTTCATGTTCAGCCCAGAATAAATACCTGCAATGGTAACAATAATGGTTAGTAGCCAAACTGCGAACTTATTTTTTAACGAGAAATTAATGAATTTGTTCATGTTTGCGCTCCCTTTTGTATTGTATTGACCAACTGGTCAGTCTAATACATAATATAACTGACTGATTGGTCAGTCGTCAATGAAAAGGGATGGTATAATAAATTCATAATAAGATGCGAGATTAAATTTAGGAGAGACATGATATGAAAGAAAAAGAGCGTTTAATTATAGAGATGGCTATGAAGTTATTTGCGACTAAGGGTGTAAATGCGACATCAGTACAGGAAATTGTTACAGCTTGTGGCATATCTAAGGGAGCTTTCTATTTATACTTTAAATCGAAAGAGGAGCTTTTATTAGCAACACTTCGATATTACTATGACAAGATTCAAAATAAAATGATGGATATTGAGAAAGAATCATTATTACCGCGTGAAAAATTTGCAAAACAATTGCATTGCCAGTTTAACGATATACAAAAGCATAAAGAATTTATTATTATGCATGCGAGGGAAAATGCTATACCTTTTAATAAAGAAGTAGAAGAGTTTATGATGAGAATGAAGTTAGAGTCTCACGCATTTTATCGGAATAGTTTGTTGTTTATTTATGGTGAAAAGGTTATGCCTTATTTATTAGATTTAGTCATTATGGTAGAAGGCATATGCCGTGGATATTTAGAACTAATCATTTTACAAGCACCGGAAATTGACTTATCTTATGTTTCTGCTTTTATTTTGAAAAGAGTAGATGATTTAGTAGAGGGATTGGTAGAATCTTCGGAAGAACCTGTGTTACATGAAGAAAAGCTTGGAGAATTTCTTTGCAAATCAGAGCTTATTAAGGAGCAGGTTAAGGAACACTTTTTAAAAGAAATTATTGTTTTTAAACGCACATTAGCTGATCAACTAGAAGATGAGGAATTGCTTGTTACATTAGATGTTTTGCAGGCAGAAATGAGGTTGCAAAATCCAAGGATCCCGGTCATTCAAGGGATGTTATCTAATTTAGAGATATATCCAAATTTAAAAGAATTTCGTTTGAGGATTATGGGGTATTACAATATAAAAAGGTAACAATGATGGTTTTCATTGTTACCTTTTTTATTATGCATTCACTTTTTCTTTTGTTTGTGTAGTCTCTTCTTGCTCAATATTGATTGTTTCTTTTACGATATAAATCGGACGGTTTTTACTCTCGTCATAAATACGAGCAATATATTGGCCAACGATTCCAAGACCAAGTAACTGAATACCGCTAAAGAATGTAATAGCAACCATAATAGATGCCCAACCTGTTTGCGTACCAGTACCAATAATTTTTACAGTAATTGTATATAGTAAGACGATTATTGAAATAAGAACTGATAATAAACCTAAAGTCATAACGATACGTAATGGTTTTGTTGAAAATGCAATAATGCCATCTGATGCAAATTTAATCATTTTCTTTAATGGATATTTTGTTTCACCAGCAAAGCGCTCATCGCGTTCATATTCAACATACGTTTGACGGAAGCCAACCCAAGACATCATACCGCGGATGAAGCGATTTCGTTCAGTCATTTGATTGAAAACATCAGCTACTTTGCGATCGATGATTCGGAAATCACCAGTATCTTTTGGGATATCGATATCAGACATGTAGTTTAAGAATTTATAGAAATATTTAGCTGTTAAAAGTTTAAACCAAGTCTCACCTTTACGTTGTTTACGTTTAGCATAAACAACTTCATATCCTTCTTCCCATTTTGCAATAAGTTCAGGAATAACTTCAGGTGGATCTTGTAAGTCTGCATCGATAATTACAATAGCGTCACCTTTTGCAGCAGCAATACCAGCTGTAACAGCTATTTGGTGTCCAAAGTTACGTGCGAAATTAACGATTTTTGTACGGTAATCATTTGCTGCAATCTCAGATAAGATTTCCATTGTACGGTCTGTGCTACCGTCGTTTACAAAGACAAACTCGTAATTAATATCATTTTGAAGCATAACGGACTTTAAACGGTTATAACATTCCTGTGCTACTTCTTCCTCGAAGTACATAGGAACTACAACCGAAATTAATTTTTGCATGTTGTATCCTCCGTATTTTTAATAAGTTGTTCAAGTTTAATTAGTAGCCTTTTCAGTTTGGTTGAATGTCCAAATTTTATTAAGGACAAAGTTTATAACCATTCCGACACCAATTGCGAAGATCTGTGCAATTAATGCATTAAAAGTAAGTTTATCTACTAATATAAATAAACATAATGTATTAAAAGCCAATACAATTAAATTTACAGTTAGAAATTTAAAGAACATTGACGTGCTTTTATTATTAGGTTTAAACACCCAATTTTTATTCCAATAGTAGCTATTGGCAACACCAATTAAATAGGCAATGGTATTCGCAATCAGGTAGTTCATCCCGAATTTTAATAATATCCAAAAGCTAATAATTGTAATGAGTGTATTAAAGATCCCTACTAAACCAAACTTTAAGAGTTTCTCCATAATAGTATCCTCAACTTTATAAAATGTATAAATAAAACAGGAATGTAAAAAGGTTATTCGTACATAACAACTATCAATTATATCATAGTTTATGCTAAGATGTTATATGTTTTGGGTAGATATCATTTTAGGATATAAAATAAATCTGTTCATAATAAAATGATTATTTTAAATTGGTATACTAGGAAATATAAAAGCAAACATAAAAGCAAACATGGAAATCATGATAATATTAATGTATAGTAGCTGGTAGTGTGATTTTTTTAGGAAATATAATGTTTTCCCATATAAATATGTTAAGGAGTGAGTTTTTTTGGAACGTTTTTCTGGATTGTTTTCAACCTTTTCTACACGTGCCATATACGGCATTTATAGTTTTTTCGTTGCAATATTAATTTTTGATTATTTTTCAGATACTCAAAAATATAATTATGTAATGATATTAGTTGGAGTTTTATTATTATGTACAATTGGAAACTTTATACTTAGCAGTGGATCGCTATACCTTGAAAGAGTAAATGAAAAAATATGTTTTTTTGTACTGCTAATTATTTGTGTAGCAGTGAAAACAGCGTGGATTCTTACATATAAGATTGATCCGATTGGTGATTATGAAGCGTTTTTTAATACGGCAAAAGCATTAGGTGACAACTTTGTTATTCATGATAGATATGTTGCATTATTTCCACATATTTTTGGGTATGCTTCATTCTTAAGTATCTTCCTAAAAATATTTGGGGCAAACTTTATGATTCCACCAATTATTAATGTTGTTTTAACTACAATATCGATGGGATTAATATATTTTATAGCTAGAAGAATTGGTGGAGTGAGAACAGCGATAACAGCAAGTGTTTTATGGATTCTCTTGCCATCACAAACGATGTATAACATGTTTGCACTTTCAGAACCGTTGTATTGTACAATACTGTTATTAGCCTGGGCAATTATGATAATTGTTTATGATAAAATTGCAAATATAACGATTGCAAAGGTTCTTATGTATTCAATTCTAGTAGCTGCATTACTTGTATTAATAAATATGGCAAGGCCAATTGCAGCAGTGCCAATTATAGCCCTAGCAATATGGATGTTTATTATAGATACAAAGCATATTGGGAATAAAAAGCTACTTATTAACAAGGTGGCATATGTAGGGGTTATCATTATTGGATACTTAATGATGTCTTCGGCGGTAAATCATTATGTAACATTACGTTTAGGTGAAGAGATAGCAACAGTGCCGGGATACAATATTCATGTAGGATTTAATAAGGGAGCTTCAGGAACATGGAATCCAGGGGATTCAGCATTACTATATCATTATAGTGGTCAACCAGGATGGAGTGCTCAGGACGTTCAAAAGCAAATGCTTGAAGAAGCGAAAAAGAGAATAAAAAACGATGATATAGATTTCGGGAAACTAATGTATGATAAATTTATTATCTTTTTAGGGAACGATGATCAAGCTGTTAAATATGCAGATCCAATTATGGATCATAAAGTACGATATACTATAATTTCTAATGTTTTCTATTACTTTTTACTAGCTACTTCACTGTTCGGGGCGTTAGTAGCTATAAAAAATAAAAATAAATCTTCACTTCTCATTATTTGTTTATACACGATTGGGCTAACAATGGCACAAATGATAGTAGAAGTAGCACCGAGATATCATTATTCGGCTACAATACCTATGATCTTTTTAGCTGCTTTTGGCATTAATCATATTTACAATAAAAAAGAATATAAATAAAAAGGCATGAGCTCGGTATTGCATCGAGCTCATGCCTTTTTTATTTGGCCTTATCTTATATTTTTGTAGTCTTTCTTTTAGACATGAGACGATAAACTACATATAGTCCAGAACTTTGAATGATTGTAAAGCTAGGGATGATAAAGTATCGGTATCTTGTTTGATATTCGATTAAGAAGTGAATCGTTATATATCCAATTATTAATAATAAAAATAGTGTGTAATGTGTGTTGTTTTGCTTGGTTAGTATGAGATAAAAAGTTGCTAACGTACCAAATAACATAGTTGTAATATATATATATTTATCGTATGTCTTAAGGTCGTCTTGTAAGGTAACCATATCATTCTCTGTGTTACTTAGTGTTGCCAGACTCCATACTGGGGCGGAATCATAATCTGCCCACATAATCGTGAATTTATCACTAAATAAAGATAAAACCTTTTGTGGATCAGCTAGTCGCTCTTGAATCAATTTCTTCTCAACGGCTTCCCGTTCTTTTCCAAGCTCAAAGGACATAACATATTCTACATCTGCTGAAGAATATCCACCTCTTGTTTCGTGATTAAGTCCTACGGTGAATTTCCAGAGAGGATCCCTGTTAGATAGCGGATATTGGGTAATTCCGGCAGATATAAATGAAGAACTTATAATGTAATGAACAAGGTAAAAAATGATGAAAATCCCAGATAATTTTTTTATAGAAGTTAAAATATCCTGTTTTGATTTTCCTAATATACCTTGTAAAAAGACATAAAGAGCTACTGCAATCAAAACTAAAGCGCCAAGTGGACGCATAATATCTCCTAAAGCTAGGGAGATCCCTATAAAAATCCACATATATTTATGGGTTAGGCCTTTTGTAATTAATAAATAAAACCCAAGATAAAATAGGAATGTGGCAATATGTTGATTCGTTAGTAATGAGCTCATTACAATGCTTGGAATATATAATGCATATAGTAATCCAGCCATTCTTCCAGACCATTCATTAAAAACATATGAAGTTATTTTGTAAATTAGCAAGGTTGTTCCTGTGCAATACATTATATTTAAAAGTTTTAGAAGGAAAGGCCCTTCACCGAATAAATTAATAATGAGGGCTTGGTACATTGTAAATCCAAGTTGATAAACCCATGAAGTATAATAGTCATCTTGTGCAAAACTAAAATCGCCTTTAGTAGCTTGAATAGCACTATTGTACATCACTGAAAAATCTGATTCGATAGGAGTTGGAACGTAGAGAACCCAAATTAATCGAACAGAAAAAGCTAAAACAATAAGTGAAACGGTAAATGTAAATGTAGACATATACTTATTAGAAATATAGCCAATAAGCAAAAATAGAAGGCCTATTAGAATAATAATCGGGATGATAATAAAGGAATGTGTGTCAGTTTTTTCTTGAATTACGACTATTGATTGCCACGTTATAGCAGCAGAAATAATTAGACATAGTACTAATAAGCACTTTACAAAAAATATATTAAGCTTTAGGGGGAATGTACGTTGCATTACTAAAAACTCCTTATCAAACTGTATGGTTATTTTAAATCGAAATCCCTTTACACGCTAAATAGTAGTGTAAAGGGATTTTTTTTAGGGGATTAAGAATTTTCTTGGGCCCATTTCTCTACATCCCAAGTTTTTGTTATCCACTCTTCATAAAAGTCTGGTTCGTGGCATACAAGAAGAATTGTTCCTTTGTATGCTTTCATCGCTTTTTTCAACTCTTCTTTTGCTGTAACATCAAGGTGGTTTGTTGGCTCATCAAAGAGTAGCCAGTTACTTTCTTCACCCATTAGTTTACATAAACGAACTTTTGCTTGTTCGCCACCGCTTAATTGATTCAGTGGACGAGAGATGTGTTCGTTTTTTAAACCGCATTTCGCTAACATTGCACGTACTTGATGCTGGTCTAAGCTAGGGAATGTATTCCAAACATCATCAATCGGTGTTATATTATCAGCTTTTACTTCTTGCTCGAAGTATGATGGGTTTAAGAAGTCACCAAGACTTGTTTTTCCGCTTAATGGTTTAATCTTACCTAAAATCGTTTTTAACAGTGTTGACTTACCAACACCATTACATCCAACAATTGCAATTTTTTCACCACGTTCGATTGTCATTGTTAATTTTGGTAATAACGGATGTGTATATCCAATCTCTACATTTTCCCCTTCGAAGACAAATCGACTACTTGCACGACTTTCTTTAAAGGAGAACTCAGGCTTAATCGCTGTTTCAGGACGATCGATACGCTCCATGCGATCAAGTTGTTTTTGACGGCTCTTCGCACGGCCTGTTGTTGAGTAACGGGCTTTATTTTTTGCAATAAAATCTTCTTGTTTTTTAATAAACTCTTTTTGTTTTTCGTAAGCATTAATATGTTGATTTTTATTAATTTCCGCTAGTTCTAGGAATTTTTCATATGTCGCTGTATAACGCGTCATTTTTGTGAATTCTAGATGGAAAATAACATCGACACATTTGTTCATAAATTCCGTATCATGGGAAATTAATAGGAACGCATGTGGATATTCTTTTAAATAATTTGTTAACCAATGAATATGTTCAACGTCTAAATAGTTGGTAGGCTCATCTAATAGTAGTACTTCTGGTTGCTCAAGTAGTAATTTTGCAAGTAATACTTTCGTACGTTGTCCACCACTTAATGCCGCAACATCACGATCTAGACCAATTGCGTCAATTCCAAGGCCACGTGCTGCTTCTTCAATTTTAATATCTAATAAATAGAAGCCACCTGCTTCAAGGGCATCTTGAATTTCTGCCATTTGTTCAAGAAGTTCCTCTAATTCTTCCGGTGTAGCAGTTCCCATTTTTTCTGCAACTTCATTTAAAGCTTTTTCTTTTTCAAATAAAGGTAAAAATGCATCTGCTAATACGTCACGGATCGTGCGACCAGGTGTTAAAATGGTATGTTGGTCTAAGTAACCATAATTTGTACCAGGTGTCCATTCTACACGACCTTCGTCATGGATAAGCTGACCAGTAATTATATTCATAAATGTTGATTTACCAACACCGTTTGCTCCAACTAATCCAACATGTTCTCCTGCGAGTAAGCGCATGGATACATCTCTAAATAATGTACGATCACCAAATGTATGGCCTAATTTTTCAACAGTTAATAAGCTCATAATGTCCTCCGTTCATTTCTAAATAGTGTCTTGAATCATGATACTAAATTCTTGGATATAATGCTATCATTTCAAAAATATATAATATAATTGACCAGTAAGGGATGCGATTATAAAAGAATGATGGGTTACTTTGCAAGAAATAAGAGATGCAAGAGAAATAAAAAAACAAGGTGTAACCATTTAATAAAAGTGGTTACACCTTGTTTTTTATTTTAAATATCCACGAACAATTCCGCGTAAGCGATTTGCGTGGAATTTGCGCTTATCATTAGAAATATTTTGTGTCATACGGAATGTTGCCGCAGCGACAGCACGTAAGAAATAAGGGAATCCATAGTGTAGGCGAATAACCCTACCAAAACCACCAGCATAAGAAATGGCACGTTTTAATGATTGTTCATTAATAATTTCCTCTTTTACAGGATGGTATACGAACAGATCTTTTCTAAATAAACCAGTATAATTTTGTTTCATACCACGTAGTACAAAGTCAGTTTCTTCACCAGCTCCATAAATCGTGCCAGAACCAACACCTAAATCTTCATCAAATGTACCTACATCTTGTACAAATTGCTTTGTGAAGAATAGTGTGAAAGAAGGTCCCATGAATCCATACTTATTATTTAAAATAATGTCTGTATTCGGTGCGTGTATTAAAGAACCTGTTCCTTCAACATTTGTAGTGTTTGTTGAGATGAAATGAACATCTTTATTAGAGTTGAAAGTTTCTAATATACTCTCTAAAACATTTGTTTCATAAATACAATCATCATCTGGAAAAGCGATGACATCGCCATCCGCTACTTTTAATCCTGCATTTCGCGCTCTCGATAGTCCTTTAATGGGTGTATAAATGTAATGAATAGAAAATTTTTCTTTATATTCATCAAATAAATCAGAGATTGGTGTATCATTTTGATCTACTACGATAAGTTCGAAGTTTTTGTAAGTTTGTTGTTCAAGTGATTTTAGTAAGTCAAGAATATCATCACGTCTGCCACAAGTAGCCATGATTAAAGAAAATTTCAAGTTTAACAGCTCCTTTTAGAGATTGCGTTTAAGCTTTTTTGAATCGTGCCAGTATCTTTTCAAGTAGTGAAAATAGAATTTCATCCTTTGTTATAAAGAGGATAAGGGCATATGTTAATCCACACGTTATTATTACTAGGATAACTTGTAGTATTTGCCCAGATACGAGCATATCAATAACGAATGCTATCGGGACAAATGTTAGTGAATAAAATAGATATTTAAGTTTTTGTATATCGAATAACGTATAATTCACTTTTAATTTCTTTTTCACATAAATATATTCAAATGTGATTAAGAAACAATTCGCAATTGTTGTTGTGAAAATTGCGGTTGTTGGTGTAAGTACATGGAAATATATTAGTGCAATATTGGATGCTAAGTTGATAAATCCACAAATGAATAAAAATCGCACTAAAATGCTTTCTTTCTTTTTTACATAAATAATTTGATTCGATAAAATGGACTCAATACCGACTGTAATCATATAGAAGGCGAAAACAATTAATGTATTACCAGCCTCAGCAAATTGTTGTCCACCGTAAATAACAACAGCTCCATGAGCAATGAGCATTAAACCAATTGAGGCGGGGAATAGGGTAATGAAATATACTTTTGAAATTTTGTTTAATAATGATTCGTATTCCATTTCAGATGCGTTCCCTGATAAGTAAGACAGTCTTGGAACGGTTACTTGTACAACACTTAACATAAGTGTATTAATAATCATCATAATTTGAAAAGCCATTACGTAATATGCAACTTCTTCTTTTCCAACATATACCCCTAAAACAAGACGATCTAATTGAGTATATAAAATATTAGCATTTGAAAAAATCAAGACTAATAGTAACGGTTTTAAATGAGGAATAATCGTTAAGTCGGAAAAATCAAATTTTACTTGGCGTTTCACATATATAAAGCTAATAGAGTGGTTTAAAAATGTCGATAATACTAATAAACCAGCATATGTTTTGTAATCGTCGACCCCATGAATGAAAGAGAAAAGAAGTACAACATAGATTAATCGAACGATAACTGTTTTTTTAGTGATGAAGTCATAATTTTCATATGCTTCATTGAACCATTCCACATAAAACATATTAGATATAAAGTTAAAACCGAAAATAAGAAGAACAGGAAATAGACTTTCATGTCCGTATCCAATATAACTAAAGAGCACAAAGCCTGATAAAGCCAAAATACTAGTTGTGAAGTTAATTACATAGAGACTTGTAAATAACTTAGAAACTTTCTTTTTATCGTTTTTAATTAAGCTAATTTCACGTAAACCATATTGATATACACCAAATACGGCGAACACGAAGAAGTAATTGAAAAAAGTTTCAGCAAGGTTAACGGTTCCAATTGAACTTGCTCCTAACGTTCGATATGCGTAAGGACCAACTAAAATTGGAAGTATAATATTAAACGTGTTGAGCAGTATTTTATAAAAAATATTTGAAGCAATTGATTTCTGCATAATTTCACCTTTCCATTAAAATAATCCAGTTTCATTAAAATACTTGCTATGTCATAGTAAGGTTTTTTTCACTAGAGTTAATTCTCTCAATATAATGAAGTGTAAGGTGTTTTCTACACTGTTTACAAATCCTTAAATTGTTTTGTTGACCACCCGTATAAGTGTACCCTACATAAACTTTGTAAATCAACTGTTGATGGCATAGAACCCTATTATAAATGGGTTTTTATTCATTAAAAAAAGCTAAGGCTGAGCAGGTATGTATAAAAATATTACATAATATGTGTGAAAAGGGGTAATGGTTGTATGAAGGTGTGGAATTTCTTATAAAAATGAGCGAATACATGATAGTATTCGCTCAGAAGATATTTTAATGGTGAAGGCCTATATACTCCAAGGTTTACTTAAAGTTAGAACTTCAGCCATTTCCTTGCTTTTTACACGTCCTTTTTTTCTACTTTCAGCACGTTCAGAACCAGTTGTGTGTAGCCAATGTTCTTCTTCCGTTTCAGGTAGCACTTGTGGAACAGAAGAAGGTTTTCCATCTTTTAATGCAACGAATGTAATGAAACATGTTGCAGCTATTCTACGTTCGCCTGCTAATAAATTCTCTGCAATTACTTTTACGAACACTTCCATTGAAGATTTTCCTGTATAACATACGAATGCTTCGTAACAAACAGAATCTGCTTGGTGAATGGGAGTTAAAAAATCAACCGAATCGATAGATGCTGTTACGCAATGTTTACGGCTATGTCTTGCAGCTGCAATTGAAGCGATACTATCAATTTCTGCTAATAATTTTCCTCCGAAAAGTGTTTGATGATTATTTAAATCATTCGGAAAAACACGTGTTGTTTTAATTGCTTTGGATTCTCGCATGAATTTCTTTTCCATATGGTCAGCCCCTATTTTCTGTTTTCAATCAGAATGACATGTATTGTAAGTGGAGTACAAATAAAAATCGATAGATATTTAATGAAGTAAAGAATTCCAGAAGAGGGTTAGTAAAACTTCTGTATTTGTATTCATGTAACTGAAAGAAAATTTATTACTATATAAAGTGTAGTGTAAAAGAGGATTCGCTTACATTGCAAGTGAAAAAATTAGGACCCTGTATTTGTCATAGAAATTCCCTATCAGCTGTGTACCTATTCATGATAGAATCGTTTTGTTATGAATGGAAATAGAGGTGCAATGGACATATGAATCATATACAAACAAATTTTTCGTCTTTTTTCAGTAAAATAATGATTGGTGCGATGCTCGCATTTTTTGTTTATAGTTGTTGGTCAGCGTTTGAAACAAGTAAACAATTTTTTGGCGACAGTACAACAAGTGTAACAATTGTATTGGTTATTTTTGTTATTCTCATGCTGTTAGTGGCATCAATTTTACAGTATCGTTTTACAGATAAACAATTTCTTGTTTTCCTTATGAGTACATCTATAATTGTGAGACTTAGTATGGTTCTATTTGTAGACGTTCCGATAATTGGTGATATGAAAGCTATGTTTGAGTCTGCAAAGCAGATTGCAATTGGTAATAACATAGAGAACGTAGCGCAGTTACCTTTTATTATTTATGAATCAATTATTATTCGTGTATTTGGTGATACAGTATTTGCATTGCAGTTATTCAATATTTTATTTTGCACAGGGACTGCATTTTTCATTTATCGTATTGCAGCAATGGTTTTCGGAGAAGAATGCGGCCGTATTGCGTCTGTATTTTACGCTTTATATATTCCGAATATATTTATGAGTTCCTTATTAACATCAGAATCGCTCGCAATATTTTTATTTTATTTGGCTTGCTACATACTTTTATATAAAGGTTTAGATCATCCTTATATGTGGGTACTTTCAGCAATTTTATTTGCATGCAGTAATATGATTTTCCCAATAGGATTATTTCTTCCCATTTTTATTGCTGTATATGTGTTGTTAATTGAACTCTTTCAATCAGCAATGAAGCAAAAAGTACTATTAAAGATGATAGGGATACTTATTCTGTTTTATAGTGCTCATTTTGGTGTGAGTTATGGAATTCAGACAATGGGAATGTCACAATATACAATTTCAAATGAGACGTATGTTCAATCTGTTTTAATTGGAAAAAGTAAAAATGAGGAAAAAATAACAAAGAATCAAAACGTAACAGAGCATATTGATCAAAAGCTAAAAGAGATTGAAGAAGAAAGATTTAAACTTTTAAAGCCAGTAATTAATCAATTCTCAGGTGAGGGAATACATTCTATTCTATTTAAATGTGAAAAACTTATATATATAGCGGTAACATTATTTATGTCGATAGCTTTATTACACTTTCTTATTAAGAAACAACAAAGCGAAGGATATATGTTGTTCGTTTTGTTAATTGGCGGATACGTATTGTTAAGGCTCTTCCAAGTAGATATGGCATATTACAATCTTATTGTACCAGCCTTGTTTATTTTGCAAAGCTTTGGTGTTTATATGAGTTACGTTTATTGTCAAAAAATATTCTTCAGAAAATAAAAAGAATCCAGTTTGGATTCTTTTTTTATGGATGGAAGATGAGGACTCAGAGTCAGCAGAGATGAAGAATCTCTACTGACATAAGCTTCACCCTATCTATTCAGTTCTAGTTGTAAACTATCAGCTGTTAGAGCCATTTTTGAGGAATCGTCTTGAATTCCTTTCATTACTTGTGAAATGGTTTCTAACTCATTTTCAATTTTTTTATTCTGTTCTTTCGAGTTAGACATGTCTTTTACAATTTCTTGGAAGTATTGATCTGTTGCAGACATACTATCCGTTCCTTCAGATACGAGGGAGCTAATTTGTTTCACTGAAGAAGAGACACGAACAATTTGTTCATTTGTTTTTTCAACGAGCTTTGTAACGTTGAATATAGATTCTTTCGTTTGCTCTGATAACTTGCGAATTTCTCCAGCTACAACAGAAAAGCCTTTGCCAAATTCCCCAGCACGTGCAGATTCAATAGCAGCATTTAGTGCGAGCAAATTTGTTTGCTCTGCAATTGATTTTACAATGTCTATAATCTCGTTAATTTTGTTAGAAATATCGAGAAGTTCATGAGTATCTGTAATAATCGTTTCCATGTTTGTTTGAATGTATTCCATTCGTTTATTCTGTTGATTTAATTGTTCTTTCCCTTTATTCGCTTTTTCTTCTGATGTTGTAGCTAATGATGTACCTGTTTTGGCAATTTCTACAATAGTTTCAGATTTAGCGGTTAACTGTTGAATAGAAGCACTCGTTTTTTCAGATACAGATGCTAGTTCTGTTGCAATATGCGTAATGGTCATAGCTGTTATTTCTTTTTCTTTTTCATGTTCTTTTTGCATTCTTTCATATTCATATTCATAGGCCGCAATAACGAGCTCTTGTTCAAGGGTGAATAATTTGTTTATTACGTTTATAGAATAAGAAAAATCGTCAATTGTTGTAATTTTTGTTTGCAAAATCTTCATGATAGAGCGGAATAATTCTTGATAAGCAGCTGTATACCACTTTCTATGTAAACCAATTTGTACATGTCTTTTGGCAATTCTAACACGTTGTTCAATAAAATCTTCGTGCATATCTCCGCTGAATAATTCTTTTATATGTGTTTTTAAAGTTTGCTTTAGTTTTGGAATAGAGCTATAACGTTCAATAATAGTAGTTAAATTAGGCTGCTTTGTAATATTGGCATAGAATTTTTCCGTAATCCAATCAATTTTTTCATAAATAAAGGGTTGTAGTACCTTTACGATTTGTAAATCTTCTTTTGAAATATGTAGCATATCCATTTGAATTTTCAGTTCAGAATTAGTAGGCACGTTAAAAGTGATTTTTTGATCCTTACTTAATTCAAGTATACTGGCGTTTGTTTTATTTGTATGTTTTTTAAAAACCCCAAGCATCGTTCTTCCCCCTGTGTATAAAGCGTTTTCATTTTTAGTTCTAATATAATTATATATTTTTATATGCAATTACTCTATATTAGTGTGTAGAATAGTATATAAATTAAGAGAATTCTATGTAGAATTCTCTTAATGGCCTTTATTAATTTTAGCATGTGTTTTAAAGAAAACTGGGAAATGTACATTATATATTACAGTGACAACACGAATAATGAATGTTACTAATAAACAAACATAGAAAGCTAGTACGTGTGCCCCCATTGCATATGTGATTAGGAAACTAATTGCTCCTAAGATAGAAGCGATTGCGTAAATCTCTTTTCGGAATACGTAGGGGATATCTTGAGCGCAAATGTCACGCAAAATACCGCCTCCAATACCTGTAATGACTCCCATTGAAACAACTAAAAATGAGGCGTCAACATGATGTGACATTGCCGCATTTGCACCAATAGCTGTAAAAACACCTAAGCCAACAGCATCAGAAAGCATAATAACGACTTGCAGTTTATTGATACGCTCAAAAAACATACAAGTAAATAATGCTGATAATACACTTACAAAAAAGTAAATGGGTTTAACAAATGCGACAGGAGGCAGGTTACCGATCATAATATCACGAATAATACCGCCGCCGAGCGCAGTGGCTACAGCTAAACAAAGGACACCGAATAAATCTAAATCTTTTTTTAAACCAACTAATGTACCGGAAATAGCAGCGGCGATAATGCCAAGAAACGTAAATATGTCGATTAATAACATTGCTGTAATCCCTTCCTCCTAAAGATGTTCCAGAGAAAAAATATACACTAAAGTTATGTAAATAACAATGCATTTTCTTTACATGTAGAAAAAAAGAAAAAATGAGGAAAGAAAGCGCTTGAAAATGCAAATATGCTTTTTTTCTATAAGGTAAGATGGGGGAGAAATGTGAGACGTTTAATTAAAAAATATATGTTATAATAAATATTTGAGATAAGAAAAAAATATTAACAGTATAGATTGAAATTAGGTAATAGTTATGGAGGTTCTAGATGTTAAGCGAAAATAGTAAAAGTAATAAATTTGAAAATTTCCTATTAATCTTTATTTTGTTGCAACCAATTTTAGATTTGCTCACAGCATTCTGTATAATGGTTTTAAAAATTGATACGACCATTGGAGTTATTACACGCTTATTCGTTATGTTCCTAAGCGGGATATATATTTTAATTCAAACGAAGAAACAAGGAAATATAAAATATATATTGTATATAATTTTAGTAGGAATAGTCTTCACCATCGGATTGGTAAATAACAAGCTTACAAAAGATCCTATGGTACTTTCAGAGGAAATTAAGTTTATAGCAAAAGCATTATATCCGTTTGTTATGCTTACTTGTTATGTGTTTGTATTTAAGTCTTTAAAAGAGAAAAGCCGTTCAAATTCAAAAATGCGTGACTATATTACGTATGCGTCGCTAATTATAGGAGTAGTCATGGTAGCTTCGATTACTACTGGAACAGACTATAATAGTTATGAATGGGTAAAGTTAGGATCACGCGGTTGGTTTTATGCAGGTAACGAGCTAGGATCTATTTTAGCCATCATGTGTCCAATTGTTATTTTGTATTCAATCGAAAAAACAAAAAGTATAGGTAAAGCGTACTATTGGATTCCTTCAATTTTAGTTGTTTATTCACTATTTGCAATTGGGACAAAGGTTGGCGTAGGAGCAATCTTTGGATCAATGGCTATCGCAGTTGTTATGTGCTTTATTCAAGCATTTACACAGCGTAAAGATGGAAAGAAACATGCCTATTTATTGAATGGTTTTCTTGCAATAACTGTATTTGTAGGCATATTGGCATATACACCTTTTTCACCGTTTATGAAAAATATGGGATTCCATTTCCAATTAATTGAACAAGAACAGAGTGTGAAAAAGGAAGAGAAAAAGAAGGAGGAAGCTAAAGAGCACAAACCTCCTGTGACAGAGCAAGAAAAAGAGAAAGAAAAAGCAAAAGAAAAAGTAGCGGAGAAGAAAGAAGAAACGCAAGCTCTTATTTTTAGTGGGCGTCAATTATTTGAACAGATGTATAAAGATTTCTATAATGAAGCCCCAATGTCTCAAAAATTATTAGGAATGGGTTATGCTGGTAACTATAAAGAACAGCCGAAATTAATTGAACGTGACTTCCACGATTGGTTCTATTCTTTCGGAATCATAGGGTTTATTTTACTTGTAATTCCATTCTTATACTTTGGTATTAAATTTATTGCATGTATATTTACTAAATTTAAACAAATATTCACAGTGAAATATGCAATGATGATTGCAGCAATACTTCTCGGATTAGGTATCTCATTCATGGCTGGTCATATTTTAATTGCACCTGGAGTGAGTTTCTACTTAGTATTAATCATGGCATATTTAATAGTTGACTTGGAAATTGAATGATAGAAAAATAAAAGCTAGCATATGTTAGCTTTTATTTTTCTATAGTAAATAAAAAGAAAAAATGGGGGATGTAAGAAATGAAAGTGTTGCATATGAATGCTGGTGCAGAAGAAGGTGGGGGGAAAACACATATTATTTCACTTTTATCTCAATTTTCAAAGGAAGAAGTGGAATTAATGGTATTTGAAGAAGGTGCGATTGCTAGAGAGGCGAGAAACCTTGGTATTCAAGTGCATGTTTTTACCCAATCATCTCGGTACGACCTATCAATTCTTTCAAAAATAAAAGCATTTATTAATGAAAATCAATTTGACATTGTGCATACACATGGCGCACGAGCAAATTTCTATCTCTCCCTCTTGAAAAAAGGTATAAAAGCGAAATGGATAATGACTGTCCACAGTGATCCAACTTTGGATTTTATGAAGAGGGGATTAAAAGGATGGGTATTTACGAAGTTAAATTTACGTTCTTTCAGGAAGGTAGATTTATTCTTTGCAATTACGGAAAACTTTAAGAGAAACATAATAAAACTAGGTGTACCAGAAGAGAAGATTTGTACGGTTTATAATGGAATTGAGTATGATAAGACTCTAGCAAAACCTTATGATAAGAGTGAATTTGGCATCGATGAAGGAGTATTTACAGCCGTTCAAGTAGCACGTCTTCATCCTGTTAAAGGTCATGATATTTTATTTGAAGCGTTACAAAAAATTCAAATTCAAAATATAAAGGTGCTCTTGCTTGGTGATGGACCTATAGAAGCAGAATTAAAAGAGATGGTGAAACAAAAGGGCTTAGAGGATAAGGTGATGTTTCTAGGTTTTCGTACAGATTCCAAAGAATTATATGCATCTGCACACATTAATTTGTTAACCTCTTATAGCGAAAGCTTTCCTCTTGTTTTATTAGAAGCGGCTAATCAGCGCTTAACATCTATTGCAACAAATGTAGGTGATATGAGAAAGTTAATAGTTGATGATACGTATGGATGGGTTGTACCAATTGGTGATGCAGACTCATTAGCAAACGCGTTAGAAAATGCTTATGAAAAATGGTTGAATGGTGAATTAGAAGCGATGGGAAATCGTTTATATAATCATGCATCTACTCATTTCTCGCTAAAAAATTTGTATGAAGATACTTATAATGCATATAAAAAACTTTTACTGAAATAGAGAGGATAGTTAATCATGGAAGTAAAAACGGTTGATATTCTAGGTGTTCCTTTTTCTACAATGACAATGGATGAAACAATCCAATATTTGAAGGGACAACTAGAATTGGAGCGAACTCATACTTTTCAGGTAGTAACAGCAAATCCTGAAATTGTTATGTGTGCAAAAAAGGATGAAGCATTCCATAAAACATTATTAAATACAGATTTAATTACACCTGATGGTATTGGAGTTGTAAAAGCAAGTGGTATGTTAGGTACACCTGTAAAGGAACGTGTAGCAGGTTTTGATTTAATGTGTAATCTATTTGCAAAGCTATCAGAGGAGAATAAACCGGTATCTGTTTTCTTACTTGGTGCAAAACCGCATGTTGTACAAGCTGCAGCAAATCATTTAACGAAGACATATTCAGCTGTATCTATTGTGGGTACACAAGATGGGTACTTTAAACAAGAAGAAGAAGAGAGTATCGTTTCTCGTATTCAGGAAGCAAAACCAGATTTATTACTTGTCGCGCTTGGGTTCCCAAGACAAGAGAACTTTATCCAAACTAATAAGCATCGTTTAGAAACGAAGATGGCTGTTGGAGTGGGCGGAAGTTTAGATGTATGGGCTGGAGAGGTAAAACGTGCACCAAAATGGATTCAAGCGATTAACTTAGAGTGGTTTTATAGATTGTGTAGTAATCCAACGCGCTGGCGTCGTCAGTTAGTATTAGCGGAATTTTTAAAAGAAGTCATGCGTTCGAAAAAGTAGCGAAATATCGCTACTTTTTTATTTGTTCATTTTTAATAAAGTGAGGCTTTGCTCATCCACCACTGATGGTTAACCCTCACCAATCGGACGTTTAACAGCAGTTGATTTTCCATCTAACCTCTTTGCTTCAGCTAAATTTGGAGGTGGGAGTCTTACTGCCCTCAAATAGTGGGATAAGTATTTTACTTTTTGGGAATGATGAAGGAGAATTTTTTACACGAAAGTATTTTACTTATGCAATTCACACATGTAAAATTATGTGTAAAGACAGCTGTGTAAGGAGGACTTCTTGTGGGCAAGGTGAAGGAAATTTCGAAGCGAAAGCTACTTGGTATAGCAGGGCTTGGATGGTTATTTGATGCAATGGATGTTGGAATGCTTTCATTTGTAATGGTAGCATTGCAAAAAGATTGGGGATTAAGTACGCAAGAAATGGGCTGGATAGGCAGCATTAATTCAATTGGTATGGCAGTCGGAGCGCTCGTTTTTGGAATACTATCAGATAAAATAGGGCGGAAATCAGTCTTTATTATTACATTATTACTATTTTCTATCGGTAGTGGTTTAACTGCTTTAACGACGACACTTGCGATGTTCCTTGTGTTACGATTTTTAATTGGTATGGGGCTTGGCGGAGAGCTTCCAGTTGCTTCTACATTAGTATCAGAGAGTGTTGAAGCACATGAACGTGGCAAAATAGTTGTCCTATTAGAAAGCTTTTGGGCAGGTGGATGGCTAATTGCAGCTCTTATCTCGTATTTTGTTATTCCGAAATATGGTTGGGAAGTTGCAATGGTATTGAGTGCGGTTCCGGCGCTATATGCTTTATATTTAAGATGGAATTTACCGGATTCCCCAAGATTTCAAAAGGCTGAAAAAAGACCATCTGTTATCGAAAATGTAAAGTTGGTTTGGTCTGGTGAATATCGTAAGGCAACAATTATGTTATGGATTCTATGGTTTTCTGTTGTCTTTTCTTACTATGGGATGTTCCTTTGGTTACCTAGTGTAATGGTATTAAAAGGATTTAGTTTAATAAAAAGTTTCCAGTACGTACTTATTATGACGTTAGCTCAATTGCCAGGATATTTCACGGCTGCTTGGTTTATTGAACGACTTGGTCGTAAGTTCGTTTTAGTTACGTATTTAATCGGTACAGCATGTAGTGCTTACTTGTTTGGAGTGGCGGAGTCATTAACCGTATTAATCGTGGCAGGCATGTTACTATCCTTCTTTAATTTAGGTGCTTGGGGTGCATTATACGCTTATACACCGGAACAGTATCCAACGGTTATTCGTGGTACAGGTGCAGGGATGGCAGCAGCATTCGGTCGTATTGGTGGTATTCTGGGGCCGCTATTAGTAGGATATTTAGTTGCTTCACAGGCTTCACTATCACTAATATTTACGATTTTCTGTGGATCAATTTTAATTGGCGTAGTTGCTGTAATTGTACTTGGGCAAGAAACGAAGCAACGAGAATTAGTATAAGGTGAAACTTTAATTGGCGAGGGATTTATCCCCCACTGATTATTAGCCAGCACCAATTGTGTTTTTGGGGAAGTAACACTCATTTCTTCGCATTCAGTGAGTGTTACTTCCTACAAATAATGGAATAAAAGGTCAGGGGGAACCGTTGTGGTTTCCTTTTTTCTGTTTTTTTAGATAAATAATGGTATAGTAAGAAAAAGGGAATGTTTCTTATAAAAGCGAATGTATACAACAAGACATATGGACAAACGAATTAGGTGGTTGAAGAAATGAAAATTTTACTGATCATGGAAGAAGCAGAAGAGCGAAGAAGTTTAGCTGAAAAATTTACTGAAAATATAAGGAATGTAGAATTTTTTGAAGCGAATACGGGAACAGAATCATTATTTATCATGAAAAAACATACACCAGATTTTGTTTTCTTGAATTCAAAATTATTAGATGGAACTGGTTTTGAATATGCGAGTTTATTACGGGAAGTAAATTGTTATACGAAATTGATTTTTATGGGTGAAGATATAGAAGAGTCGATTATGGCATTTCGTTTTCAAGCATTCTATTATTTACTACGCCCATTTCGTGAGGAAGATTTGCAATTCCTTTTATATAGAATGTGTAAAGAGCAAGGCGAGAAAGCAAAGAGTTATTTGCGGAAGCTACCGATAGAAGGTCAAGAGGGAATTCGATATATTTTCCCTGAAGATATTGTATATGTAAGCAAAAATAAGGAAAACAAAACGGTTTCAATTTATACAACAAATAATCATTATATTTCAACATATACACTTCAGGAGCTGGAAAATAAGCTAAATGTATATGATTTTTTACGTGTGCATAAAAGTTATTTAATTAATATGTCATATGTACAAGAACTAAAACCTTATTATAATGGCACATATAATCTGTATTTAGATAAATATGATGAGCAACCGATTCCAGTTAGTCGTAATTATGTGAAACGACTTCGAAATAAGATTGAATTATAGTAGGTAATGCGAATTTTTTAACATGATAAACTAAAAATCCTTCATGATAAGGAGGATTCAAATTAAATATTCAGAAAATTTAGTACAATCCCACTAAGCAATAGTATTGGGGGGATTGTATGTGAAAACATTGAAGTCGATTTTACTATGGGGAGTTATTGCAGCAGTAGGCGCAGGTGCTTTTGGTGTAATAGCTTTATCACAAGGTGAAACTATTAATGCCGTGTGGCTCTTAGTAGCTGCGGTATGTGTGTATGCAGTTGCTTACCGCTTTTATAGTAGATTTATAGCGAGAAAGGTATTTGGTTTAGATAATAATCGGCAAACGCCAGCCCATACATTAAACGATGGAAAAGATTATGTTCCGACAAATAAGTGGGTATTATTTGGGCACCATTTTGCAGCAATTGCTGGGGCAGGCCCTTTAGTAGGACCGATTTTGGCAGCGCAAATGGGATATTTACCAGGGACAATATGGATTATTGTTGGGGTAGTTGTCGCTGGAGCTGTACAAGATTTTGTAATTTTATTTGCTTCGATGAGACGGAATGGTAAATCTTTAGGAGAAATGATTAAAGATGAGATCGGTCCTGTTACAGGGCTTATTGCAATGATAGGCATTTTAGGCATTATGATTATTTTATTAGCGGTATTAGCATTAGTGGTAGTAAAGGCGCTTGTCGGAAGTCCTTGGGGAATGTTTACAATAGCAGCAACGATTCCTATTGCTATTTTAATGGGAGTGTACATGCGCTACATTAGGCCTGGCCGGGTTGGTGAAGGGTCAGCAATCGGAATTATTCTACTTATACTGTCTCTTATTGGAGGACAGTATGTAGCAGAGCATCCAACGCTTGCAAGCATGTTCACGTTTAGCGGTGAAACGATTGCTATTATGCTTATTGTATATGGATTTATCGCATCGGCCTTACCAGTTTGGATGCTTTTAGCACCACGTGATTATTTAAGCACATTTTTAAAAGTCGGAACAATTGTTGGATTAGCAATCGGTATTTTAATTGTAGCACCAGATTTACAAATGCCAGCAGTTTCGAAATTTATCGATGGAACAGGTCCTGTTTTCTCTGGAAACTTATTTCCATTCTTATTTATTACAATTGCTTGTGGTGCGGTGTCTGGATTCCATGCTCTCGTTTCATCAGGTACGACACCAAAGATGATTGAACAAGAGGGACACGCACAGCCAATCGGTTATGGGGCAATGTTAATGGAATCATTTGTAGCCGCGATGGCGATGATTGCAGCTTGTGTATTAACACCAGGGACTTATTTTGCGATTAATAGTCCCGCAGCGCTTATCGGTACGGATGTCTCGCAGGCAGCTCAAGTTATTTCCTCATGGGGATTTGCTATTACACCAAATGAACTAAAAGATCTCGCTGTAAACGTTGGAGAGCAAACGATTTTATCACGCACAGGTGGTGCACCAACGTTAGCAATAGGTATGGCGTATATTTTCTCACAAGTAATAGGTGGAACAGCCATGATGGCCTTTTGGTATCATTTTGCAATCCTCTTTGAAGCTCTATTCATTTTAACAACAATTGATGCTGGAACGCGTGTAGGCCGATTTATGATTCAAGATATTTTAGGACATGTATATAAGCCATTTGGGAAAACGGATTCTACATTAGCGAATGTAATAGCTACAACGTTATGCGTATTAGGATGGGGTTATTTCTTATACCAAGGGGTAGTTGATCCGCTTGGTGGAATTAATACATTATGGCCACTTTTCGGTATTGCAAATCAAATGTTAGCAGGTATTGCATTATTACTTGGAACGACAATTTTGTTCAAAATGGGGAAAAAGGCATATGTTTGGGTGACACTTATTCCAACTGTTGGATTGCTTATTGTAACGATGACGGCGGGTTATCAAAAGCTATTTCATGAAAACCCTAAAATAGGATTTCTATCTCATGCAAAGGTGTTTCAGGGAGCATTAGATGAGGGAAAAGTGTTAGCACCAGCTAAAAATGTCGCTCAAATGAAACAAATTATTTTCAATGATTATATTGATGCAGCGCTTTGCGGGATTTTTATGATAGTTGTAATCGCTGTATTAATTTCTGCAATTCGAATTTGGATTCAAGTATTAAGAAATAGGCCGATGCTGCTAAAAGAGGCGCCATATATTTCTAGAGATGAAAGTGAGTCGAGGAACTATTATGCTTAAACGACTACGGAAAGTATGGGGACAAAGAAAACACTTTATTAGTTTACTGGTTGGGGTACCAAGTTATGAAACATATGTAGAGCATATGAAAAAGCATCATCCAGAAGAAGAGGTTGTATGTCAAAAACAATTTTTTGCAGAAGCGCAAGAAGCTAGGTTTAATGCAAAGGGTGGAAAGATATCACGGTGTTGTTAATAAAAAGGGCGACTTTTCGTCCTTTTTTATTTTTTGCTGTTTCACGTGGAACAGCAAAAAATAAATAAAAAGCTTTGGGAATTATAGGTATCTCGTATACAATAAAATAAGGAAAGGGATAGATAGAAAAGTTGGGAGATTATTTTATGTTAAGGGACTTATTTGTAAACACAACCATTATTCTTTCCTTTATTTTTGTTGGAGGTCAGCTTTTAAGAGAGAGGCCGTTAAAAGAAGGGTTCTCTTTTTGGCAGAAATGTGTAGTAGGTATTCTTACTGGAATATTAGGTATATTACTAATGTATTTCGGTGTTCATGTTGGTACCATCCTATTGGATTTGCGCTACTTAGCTGTTATTTTAGCTGTTATAATTGGAGGCCCGATAGCGAGTACTATAGCTGTTAGTATGATTTTAGTAACTAGGTTATTATTTATGGATTATTCATTAGCTTCTCAAGTAGCTTTTTATACAATTATTGCGATAGGAGTAGGTAGTATCTTTATTTCGCGTCTAAATCTTTCTCTAGGAGAAAAGTGGGCATGGTTACATACATATATTTTATCTATTCTAATCCCCTCACTATATATATGGTTAATTAAAGATATTAACATAGTAGGATTATATTTAATTTCTAGTATTATTACAGGCTACATAACATTCATAAGTGCAAATTACGTTTTACAATCCAATGAGTTATTCCAAACGATGAAGCAATACGCAACGGTAGACGCATTGACAGGTTTAGGAAACGTAAGACAGTTTGATTTAGAGATGAATCGTCATATTGGTAATAAGCGCATGAAAAATGATTCACTTTGTTTACTACTTATAGATATTGATCATTTTAAGTGTGTAAATGATACGTATGGGCATCCTGCGGGAGATGAAGTATTAAAACAAATGGGGCATATTTTACGAGAAGTTTCAACGTTTCCAGATTTGGCTTTTCGAAAGGGTGGGGAAGAGTTCGCGCTTTTGATACCGCAGAAAGGATTAGCTTATGGAATGCGTATGGGGGAACAAGTTCGCACGGCTGTTGAAAACCATTCATTTCAATTGCTAAATGGAACAAAAATAAAAATTACAGTTTCAGTAGGAATTTCAGTGTATGAAGAATCACCAGAGCGATTTATTCAAGCTGCTGATGATGCATTATATTACTCCAAAAGAAATGGTAGAAATCAGGTTAGTTCTGCATCTTAAAGATAAGATGACCAGAAGAGCTTATAAAAAACACCCATAGAGAGGTAATATATAAACTCTGTGGGTGTTTTCATTTATATATTAGACAAGTTCTTTTGATGTAACGAATTTACGATATGCACCGTGATGTGTTGGGCCTACGTATTCGTTGATCTTGAATGAATAACGGATAGCAGCTGTGATAAATTCTTTAGCAGTTTTTACTGCTTCTTTCACAGTTTTTCCTTTTGCAAGTTCTGCTGTAATTGCAGCAGAATATGTGCAACCTGCGCCGTGTGTATTTGTCGTATCAATTTTTTCTGATTCTAGAAGATCGAATGTTTTTCCATCATATAGGACGTCGATTGCAGTTTCCGTACCAAGCTTGCTACCGCCTTTAATTAGGACGTATTTCGCACCTAAAGCGTGGATTTTTTTTGCTGCTTCTTTCATGTCTTCAAGAGAATTAATCTTTACGCCACTTAATTGGTAAGCTTCAAATAAGTTTGGTGTTACAACTAATGCTTTTGGAACAAGAACGTCACGTAAGCAGTCGTTCGTTTCAGGATGTAATGCTTCATCAGCACCTTTACATACCATAACAGGGTCAACTACTACATTTTTGAAATTATGTTTTTCGATTGTTTCAGCAACCATTTCAATAATTTCTACTGATCCAAGCATACCTGTTTTTAAAGCATCTACTCCAACACCGTCAATTGTCGTTTCTAATTGTGGTTTTAATGTAGAAGCTGGGATTGGGAATACGTTATGTGCCCAACCGTTATGTGGATCCATCGTTACGATTGTCGTAAGAGATGTCATTCCGTATACACCAAGTTCTTGGAATGTTTTTAAATCTGCTTGTATACCAGCACCGCCACTTGTGTCAGAACCAGCAATAGTAAGTGCTTTATTTAATGTCATTATGAAATCCCCCTCAAGTGATATAATGAAAACTATGTTTTCACCATTATATCAATGTTACGAATAAGTACAAAGTGAAAAGTAGATGATTTACTTTAGGGGCGATTTAAAATCTTGTATGTAGGAGACGAATTATGTTTCAAGAGAATCGTACAAATGAATTAGTTATATTAAAAGAGATTGCAGAGACGTTGAACACCTCAAATGATACATATCATGTGCTGCAAGCTGTGTTGGAAAAACTGTTGAATGTAACAGGTTTAACGACAGGATGGATATTTCTGGCGGATGAAAATGGTAGATATACAAAATTAATTGATTATCAATTACCAGAGGGATTAAGATTTGAAAATAAACGACCGATGTGTGAGGGGAATTGTTGGTGTTTACACCGATTTGTGGAAGGGAAACTAGAGAAAGCCGTTAATATTATTGAATGTAAGAGAATTAATAATGCGATTGAATATAACTGGGGAGATACAGAAGGGATTGTGCATCATGCGACAGTGCCGCTAAAAGCGGGGGGAGATGAGTTTGGCGTATTAAATGTGGCTAGTCCAGGTAAAACGCATTTTTCTGAAGAAGAGTTAGTGCTATTACAATCAGTTGCTTTTCAAATTGGAACAGCATTAAAACGTACAAAATTGTATGAAAATGAAAAGAGAAGGGCTCATTATTATGTAAAGTTAGACCGCTTTATTCAAGCTTTAAGGACGATTCATAAATTTAATGCATTGCCTGAGGAGATTGTAAAGCAAATAGGGAAGTTATTTTTATGGGAGCAAGTTGTATTCTTTATTAGAGAAGAAAATGAACTTGCTGTAAGGGCCTCATATAAGATAGATGAGCTACAAGAGGATTTGAAGTCAGCGGCACAGGAAGCTCTGAAAAAAGAAGAGCCTGTTTTGTTAAAGAGTCAGGTTGGGAATATCGTACATCCTAATCGTGCAGTTATTGCCATTCCCATACATATTCAAGATCATATATTTGGCGTACTAAGTGTAAGTTCGAATAATGGAGAATTTGATATAAATACGATAGATGTAGTGCAGGCGTTAGCCAATCATATATCGTTAATGATAGAGAACTTAAGGTTAAATGAAAAACGCCGAGAACTTGTACGAATGGAAGAACGTAATCGTTTAGCTAGAGATTTGCATGATTCTGTTTCACAAAAGTTGTTTTCATTAACTTTTATGACGAAAGGTGCCGAAGCCGTCTTAAAGGGGAAAAACGAAAAGGTAGATCAGTCTTTGCATGAGATACGTGAGTTATCGCAAGGTGCTTTAAAAGAAATGAGGACGTTAATTTGGCAACTACGTCCAGCGGGATTAGAGAAAGGACTATTACCAGCTTTAAAACAATATGGTGAAAGTTTGGGATTGAAAATTCGGGAACAAGTTACAGGTGTTCGTGATTTGCCGCGCGTAGTAGAGGAAGCGCTATGGCGAATTGGACAAGAAGCTTTAAATAACGTAAGTAAACATGCGAATGTCAGGGAAGCGGCGATTTATTTCAAAGTGACGGAGAAGAATGTATCATTAGAAATAGTCGATCAAGGAAACGGCTTTGTAGAAAAGGATGTAAAAGAGAAGAAATCACTCGGTATGACTACGATGCGAGAAAGAGTAGAATTAGTCGGTGGAACAATTAAAATTGTAAGTGATAAGAAAAGAACAAGTGTAAAAGTAAACGTACCATTATGATGTGAAAATGAGGGAAGTTTGTGAAAATAAAAGTATTGTTAGTTGATGATCATACAGTCGTTTTAAAAGGATTAGCATTTTTCTTAAGTACACAGGAAGATTTAGCGTTAGTTGGAGAAGCAAATAATGGGAAAGAAGCGTTAGTGAAAGTAGGGGAGACGAATCCTGATGTTGTATTAATGGATTTATATATGCCCGAAATGGATGGTGTCGAGGCGACGGCGTGCATCAAAAAAGAATATCCAAATGTGAAAGTAATTGTATTAACTAGCTTCTCTGATCAGGCGCATGTTTTACCAGCGTTAAGGGCGGGGGCAAGTGGGTATATTTTAAAAGATGTAGAACCGGATCAGCTTGTTGAAGCTATTCGAAGCGCATATAAAGGTAATATTCAATTACATCCGGATATAGCAAATACTCTTCTCTCTCAAACACTACCTGTGGAAGAAAAGGAAGAAGAACCTTCTATTCAAGTGGATGTGCTAACGGCGAGAGAAAATGAAGTGCTGCAGCTATTAGCGAAAGGGATGAGTAATAAAGAGATCGCTTCTGTTTTAGTTATTACAGAAAAAACGGTAAAAGCTCATGTAAGTAGTATTTTGAGTAAGTTGAATTTATCTGATCGCACGCAAGCAGCATTATATGCAGTGAAAAATGGAATTGTATAAGACAAAAGTCGTAAGACCTAGTTCGCCTTTAGAAGGTGGACTTTTTTTATGGAAAAATACGTCTATGTGAGGACGAAATTGTCTTGATATAAAGATAAAATATGTTTGTAAGCAACAAAACAACAATTACAAGGGATACCTTTTTTGAAAGCATATAACAACAGAAGAGTGAGTACTAGGAGGAAAAACAATGGCAACAGTTTTATTTGTAAAAGCAAACAACCGCCCAGCGGAACAAGCAGTTAGTGTGAAATTATACGAGGCATTTTTAGCAAACTATAAAGAAGCACATCCAAATGATACAGTAGTAGAACTTGATTTATATAAAGAAGAATTGCCATATGTAGGCGTAGATATGATTAATGGTACATTCAAAGCAGGTAAAGGATTTGATTTAACTGAAGAGGAAGCAAAAGCAGTAGCAGTTGCTGATAAGTATTTAAATCAATTTTTAGAAGCTGATAAAGTCGTTTTCGGTTTCCCATTATGGAACTTAACGATTCCAGCAGTGCTACACACATATATTGATTATTTAAACCGAGCTGGCAAAACGTTTAAATATACGCCAGAAGGTCCAGTTGGTCTAATTGGAGATAAGAAGATTGCATTATTAAACGCGCGCGGCGGAGTATATTCTGAAGGTCCAGCAGCTGAAGTAGAAATGGCTGTTAAATATGTAGCAAGCATGATGGGCTTCTTCGGTGCAACAAACATGGAAACAGTAGTTATTGAAGGACATAACCAATTCCCAGATAAAGCAGAAGAGATCATTACAGCTGGTCTTGAAGAAGCAGCTAAAGTAGCAAGCAAATTTTAATTAAAAATAGAATCGTCACTCAAAAAAAGTAGCATTAACAGATAAACGTTAATGCTACTTTTTTATATTTTAAGTTCCTCAGCCAGTTTTTCTAATTGGATTCGATCTTGTATGTAATAGGTTCTTCCGTCTTTTGTTAAGTAATTTTGCTGGAAAAACTGGTTTAATACGTATAAAAGATGGCGGTAGCTGACATTTAAGTATTCTGAAACCTCGGTATGTTTTTCTGTATAACTGTTATTTTGTTCTGTTAATAGAATAAACGCCGCTAATCGATTTTCGAACGGATAGCTATTGTTTTTGGCGTAACTTTCTGTTCGGCTAATTGTTTTTTCGCCGATAAATTTGCATAGTTTCTGTAGAAGTATAGCATCTTGCAATAAAAGATGCTGACAATCTTTAAGAGGAAGCGCTAAGCACATACAATCTTCAATCACTTCCACTGTTTTCGTAACGGATTCTACGCCAATTAATCCTAATTCTCCAATGAACGAAGGTGCTTGAATAAAGTTAATTAAGGAGACCTTCCCGTTTTTGTGACTCATATATATTTTCGCTTTCCCGGAAATTAAGTAATAAAGATAAGGAACATCAACGCCTTCATTACATAACCTTTCTTTCTTTTGAAAGGAATGTAGTTCAGCGTAAGGTAAGACATCAAAAGAAAAAAGAGTATGGAAGTTGTAAGTTTGCATGTAATGAGAGATTTCGTTGCTATTTTTGCTGACTTTCATATTTTCACCTCATGTTTAGTATGAGATATCTCCTATTATTTTTACAAGAAGGAATGATACGATTTACGTAAATTTATTTTTGTAGAAAAGAGTGTGTGAAGGGCTTATGAAAAAATATAAAACATTGCTATTTGATGTAGATGATACATTGTTAGATTTTCAAAAGGCGGAGAAAGTGGCGTTACGTATGCTTTTTGAAGAGAAAGGGATTCCTCTAACTAGTGAGGTTGAAGTGCAGTATAAAAAAATTAATAAAAGTCTTTGGGATGCTTTTGAAGAAGGTGAAATCAACCGTGATGAAGTCGTAAATACACGGTTTTCGATTTTGTTTAAAGAATACGGGGAAGAGGTAGATGGGATAGTATTCGAAAATAATTATCGTAGCTACTTAGAAGAAGGAGACCAACTTATGCAAGGTGCGTTTGAATTTATAAATCAAATTCAAAGTGAGTACAATTTATATATAGTGACAAACGGTGTTTCTAAGACGCAAGATAAACGTTTACGTAATGCAGGATTACATGCCTTGTTTAAAGATATTTTCGTTTCTGAAGATACAGGATTCCAAAAGCCGATGAAAGAGTATTTTGATTATGTGTTTGAACGAATTCCTAATTTTTCTCCTAGAGAAGGGCTCATTATTGGGGATTCGTTAAGTGCTGATATGAAAGGTGGATATGTAGCGGGAATTGATACTTGTTGGTTTAATCCAGAAAAGAAATCAAATAATAGCGAGATTGTGCCAACATATGAAGTACAAAATTTTGAAGAGTTATACGCGTTATTGAAGCAACGTGTGTAATAAAAATAGGCAGTGGAACTTTTGTCCCTACTGCCTATTTTTATTCGTTTGTAACTTCGTTGTTTTTAGGAGGTGGAAATGCATTACCAATCGCTGCCGCTCCAAGCATTGGTAATAGTAAATTGAGCGGGAAAAACATGAGTAATAGTAATGTTATAGCAATTGGTTTTCTTAATGCATAGCTTGAAATTGCTGTCGTGACGATGGCTACCGAAGCGATTGGATCTATCGGGATAATGGAAGCTATAGCATATCCGATACTAGATCCAGCAAATATAATTGGGAAAATATGTCCACCGCGCCAACCTGTATTTAAACAAACGGCAGTAATACATAATTTTAAAACACCTGAAAGAAGTAGTACCCAGAAGGGTAAGTGACTCCATTCAACGACTAAATCTTTTAATTGGTGTTCTCCTGAGAATAACGTGTACGGGAGAAAGGTTCCTGTAATTCCTAATAAAATACCACCGATAATTCCAAGTGATAGTTTGTATTCCCTGAAGGGATGGATTAATTTCTCTAATGTGAATTCAAATTTGAAATAAAAGAAACCAACTATAGCACCAATACTAGCAAGTGGTAGAAAGGCAATCCATTCATTAAGAGAAAGGGAACCTTCCCCAAAATTAACGATAAAGGATCCGCGATTATCAAATTTACTAAGTAATAAATAAACGGAAAAGCCAGCGAAAGTGGTAGCTAAATATACAATTGCTTTTTTTCCTTTAGAAAATTCGTTAATTTGCTCACCCTCATTTTCATTTGGAGCTAAATAACCGAATAATGGCGCGTTAAAAATTACACTTAAAGTAGCGCCAATTCCAACCTCTGTTAGTTCATTCATTCCTTTTAAGGCAAATGTAAAGCGATCCCCTACCCATGTACAAAGTCCACCGATAATTCCAACAAGTGCTGCTTCGGGACCTAAGCTAGCTCCAAATATTAAAACGATAATCGCAGTTAAAGTAGCTTTATGTACAAAACGGTATTCAATTCTACCTGTTTTTTTATATTCACCCATCACTTCCGGCATAAGACGTGGATATGTGCCGAAGTATTTTTGGGTTAAACCAACGAGAATACCACCGATAGTTGTTACACAAATAGTGTAATACGGGGGAGAAGAGAAAATAGTAGGTAAGTACCCCCAAATAAAGTGAATGCCGATATTTATTGTAACTAAAAATAGCCAGACTGTAGCTCCTACTATAGAGCCCAAAAGAATGCCGTATAGGACGATTATATAGTGCATGTCCTTTGTGTTTGTCATGTGATACCTCCGTTATGTAAGTTTTAATGTCGAAAGGATTAAATATGCTACTGTGAAAGGAAAGGAATATGTATAGTATCTTTTTGAGAGGTTGGCTTATTCAATATATTGAGGTCTCGTGAGAATTTGAAATGTATACAGTTAAACTACTTACTTAATTTTATATAGTAATCGTGGGTTTTAAAAGGTCTTTTTCGAATGAATATGGAATATATTTCTTTTGTTATGCATGTCAAATTCTTTGTATTTAATTTAGAACATTCAGAAAAACTGATTGACATTAGGAAATTATTGCTATAAAATCAACGGTAATTGCATAGTCTTATCAAGAAAAGGTGGAGGGACAGGCCCGATGAAACCTTGGCAACAGCCGTATAACGGAATTGTGCCAAATCCTGCAGGTAATAATCCTGAAAGATAAGAAAGAGCCTTTAGAGCGTGTTTTCAAACTGCTCCTTTCTTGTTTTCAGGAAAGGAGCAGTTTTTTTATTTTGTATAAAAGAAAGGAGAATGAGAGATGGGAGAATCATGGGGAAAAGGAACAATTTGTGTGCAAGGTGGCTATACACCAAAGAATGGTGAACCGCGTGTTTTACCACTTTATCAAAGTACAACGTATAAATACGATACTTCAGATGATTTAGCAGCGCTATTTAATTTAGAGGCAGAAGGATATATATATACGCGTATTGGAAATCCTACTTTAGCTGCATTTGAGCAAAAGTTAGCGGATTTAGAGGGTGGTGTAGGAGCTGTTGCAACGGCTTCTGGGCAGGCTGCTATTATGCTTGCTGTTTTAAATATTTGTAGTAGCGGAGACCACTTGCTTTGTTCTTCCACAGTTTATGGCGGAACGTTTAATTTATTTGGAGTGAGTTTGCGTAAGCTTGGTATTGACGTTACGTTCTTTAATCCGAATTTAAGTGCTGATGAAATTGTGGCCCTTGCTAATGATAAGACGAAACTTGTTTATGCAGAATCGTTAGGAAATCCAGCGATGAACGTTTTAAATTTCAAAGAATTTTCAGATGCAGCGAAAGAGTTGGAAGTACCTTTTATTGTGGATAATACATTAGCAACTCCTTATTTATGCCAAGCATTTGAGCACGGAGCAAATATTATCGTTCATTCTACGACGAAATATATTGATGGTCATGCAAGCTCTTTAGGCGG
Source organism: Bacillus sp. DE0042 (assembly GCF_007680225.1). Lineage (NCBI taxonomy): Bacteria > Bacillati > Bacillota > Bacilli > Caryophanales > Bacillaceae > Bacillus > Bacillus sp. DE0042. The sequence continues at coordinate 96,774 of NZ_VEJP01000011.1, forward strand.
CATTGTCATTGACGGAGGGAACTTCGATTGGACAAATGGGAAATATCCTGAACTTGTTGAACCGGATCCAAGTTATCACGGCGTAAGTTACGTTCAAAATTTTGGTGCAGCAGCTTATATTGTGAAGGCGCGTGTTCAATTATTAAGAGACTACGGAAACTGTATGAGCCCATTCAATGCGTATATTAGCAATATCGGCTTAGAAACGCTGCATTTAAGAATGGAGCGTCATAGTGAAAATGCTCTCGCAGTTGCTAAGTGGCTTGCTAACCATGAACGTATTGAATGGGTGAATTATCCTGGATTAGATAGCAATGAAAATTACTCGTTAGCACAAACGTATTTGAAAAAAGGTGCTAGTGGTGTTTTAACATTCGGCATTAAGGGCGGATTAGAAGCAGCGAAAGAATTTATCGCAAATGTAAAACTAGCAACTCTCGTAACGCATGTAGCGGATGCACGAACTTGCGTTATACATCCTGCTAGCACAACGCATAGACAATTAAGTGCTGAAGATCAGCGTTTAGCTGGCGTTACATCAGATTTAATTCGTTTATCGGTTGGTATAGAAGATGTTTCTGATATTATTGCAGATTTAGAAGCAGCGCTAGTCGGAGGCAAAGAACATGCCGATCATAATTGATAAAGATTTACCAGCTCGCAAAGTGTTGCAGAAGGAAAATATTTTTGTAATGACGAAGGAGCGAGCAGAAACACAAGATATCCGGGCATTGAAAATTGCTATCTTAAATTTAATGCCTACAAAGCAAGAAACAGAAGCGCAATTACTTCGTTTAATTGGCAACACACCGTTGCAATTAGATGTTCACTTACTTCATATGGAATCACATTTGTCTCGCAATGTAGCGCAGGACCATTTAACGAGTTTCTATAAAACATTTCGTGATATTGAGAATGAGAAATTTGATGGACTTATTATTACAGGAGCACCAGTTGAAACTCTTTCTTTTGAAGAGGTAGATTATTGGGAAGAGCTTAAACGTATTATGGAGTATTCAAAAAAGAATGTAACATCTACGCTTCATATTTGCTGGGGGGCACAGGCTGGCTTGTATCATCATTATGGTGTTCCAAAGTATCCTCTTAAGGAAAAAATGTTCGGTGTATTTGAACATGAAGTCCGTGAGCAACATGTGAAATTGTTACAAGGGTTTGATGAATTGTTTTTTGCTCCGCATTCTCGTCATACAGAAGTACGAGAGAGTGATATTAGAGAGGTGACAGACTTAACATTATTAGCAAATTCTGAGGAAGCGGGTGTTCACCTTGTCATTGGGCAAGAAGGAAGGCAAGTGTTTGCGCTCGGGCATAGTGAATATAGTTGTGATACGTTAAAGCAAGAATACGAACGGGACCGCCAAAAAGGGTTAAATATTGATGTACCGAAAAATTATTTTAAGCATAATAATCCAAATGAGAAACCACTTGTAAGGTGGAGAAGCCATGGGAATCTATTATTCTCTAATTGGCTGAATTATTACGTGTATCAAGAAACCCCTTATGTATTATAAAAAAAGATTGTGTAACACGTGGCAACGTTTTCTTTGTAAAGATTAACTTATATTTTTCTGAATGTTCAAAAAAACATTGTTTTTCAGATTTTTTACTCATATAATTTCATCTAAACACAATTTTTGAGGGGTGGACAGGATTATGAAAGAAATTCAAATTGGTTTATTAGGTCTTGGGACAGTTGGTAGCGGTGTAGTTCGTATCATTACAGATCATCAAGAGCGACTTATCCACCAAGTAGGTTGTCCTGTAAAAGTAACGAAAGTATTAGTACAAAATATTGAAAAAGAGAGAGAAGTAGAGGTACCTTCTACTCTATTAACACAAGATGCAAATGAAATTTTAGATAATCCAAATATTGACGTTATCATCGAAGTGATGGGTGGCATTGATGATGCAAAAGCATATATTTTGCAAACCTTACAAAGTGGGAAGCATGTTGTGACTGCCAATAAAGATTTAATGGCGTTACACGGGGCGGAACTGTTAGCGGTAGCAAAAGATAATAAAGCAGATTTATTTTATGAAGCAAGTGTAGCTGGAGGGATTCCGATTTTACGAAGTATCGTAGAAGGACTTTCTTCAGATCTTATTACGAAAGTAATGGGAATTGTAAATGGAACGACAAATTTTATTTTGACGAAAATGTCAGATGAAGGGAGAGCATATAACGACGTGTTAAAAGAAGCCCAACAACTTGGATTTGCAGAAGCAGATCCAACATCAGATGTGGAAGGTTTAGATGCAGCGAGAAAAATGACGATTTTGGCTACCCTTGGTTTTTCTACAAATGTAGAGCTTGGAGATGTGAAGGTAAAAGGGATTACTTCTATTACAGAAGAAGATATTGAATACAGTAAGAGTTTAGGATACACGATTAAATTAATCGGTCTTGCGAAGCGAGATGGTGAAAAATTAGAGGTGACAGTTGAACCGACACTCCTTCCAAATACACATCCTCTTGCGGCCGTGCAAAACGAATATAACGCTGTATATGTGTATGGTGAAGCGGTCGGAGAAACGATGTTTTATGGGCCAGGTGCAGGAAGTTTACCGACAGCAACAGCTGTTGTTTCAGATTTAGTAGCTGTAATGCAAAATATTCGATTAGGTGTAAACGGAAATAGTGCGGTATCCCCGCAGTATAAAAAAGTATTAAAAGAGCCAGACGAAATTGTTGTGAAGAAATTTTTAAGACTTCATGTAAAAGATGAAATTGGTGTATTTGCAAAAATTACTTCATTGTTCTCTGAGCGTGGCGTTAGCTTTGAAAAGATTATTCAAATGCCGCTTGAAGAGAAAGGGAAGGCTGAAATTGTAATTGTGACGCATCGTGCGTCTCTCGCTGATTATGATTATATTCTACATACGTTGCAAGGGTATGAAGAAATAGATTGTTTGAAAGCAAACTATCGAATTGAAGGAGATGCTAAGTAGTATCTCTTATCATAAAACAGAAAGAGCCTGTTAAGCAGCTTGCTTAATAGGCTCTTTTCTATTTAAAATCTTCGTACCAATTTGAATAAATGCTTGGATAATCCAGCCTGTTGTAAAGGATAAGATTATTGTTCCAAAATAGATAGGTCCATCTAATAGGAAGCTTAATGTTAAAAATAAAAACGCTAACGAAATTTCTGTTCTTCTAAATGTCCATTTCTTTTTCTCAGCAACGGTTAAAACGAAAGCTTCTTGAGGTGCTGCGCAAAGGTTTGTAGAGACGTAAAGACCAATCCCAGCTCCAACGAATAGATTTCCGCAAATAAGTGTTATATATTTTGGAAGAGAACGGATAGCGTCCATAATAGTTGGAATGGAACCAATCCAATCAACAAAAAGAGAAATAAGAACCATCGTTACAATTGTACCGATCGTAATTTGTTTTTTATTCCAAAAGAGTACGATAAGGGTAAAAGCAAAGTTAATCATGAAAATCCAAAAACCGATACTTATCCCGAAATTTTGATATAGTGCAATAAAGAAGGAATCATAAGGGCTAAGTCCAAAGGAAGTAATTGTCGTCATCATATTAATACCGATGGCGAGAGTGAGTAGACCGCCAATGAAAAATATATATTCTAATTTGAATCGAAGCATAGTTGTATATCCTTTCAAAATGTATTTGCTAGGAAAGGATATATTGTGGAAAGCTTACCAGGTCAAGGGAGAATTTTTGCGAGAAGGGGAAAATGAGATGACGAATATAAGGAAGATTGCTGAACTTGCTGGAGTATCTGTTTCAACTGTTTCACGTGTATTGAATAATCATCCATATGTGAATGAACAGAAACGAAAAGAAATTTTAACAATTATAGAAGAATTAAATTATACGCAAAATGTGAATGCAATTCATTTAGTGAAAGGAAAAACGAATGTCATTGGTGTTTTATTACCGCACGTAAATGATCAATATTATAGCGCTATTATCGAGGGAATATCAAAGGAAACAGCAAAGAATAACTATAATATGATGCTTTGTCAGACGAATTATAGTGAGGAAAGAGAATTAGAAATTTTGAATATGTTAAAAATGAAAAAGCTTGATGGGGTTATTATATGTTCCCGAGCAAATAGTAAGGAAAAGCTTGAAGAATATACGAAATTTGGTCCAATTGTTATGTGTGAAGAAATAGACTCGAATTTCATTTCGAGTGTGCATATTGATTACTATAAAGTCTTTTCGCGCGGCATGAAGAGCTTAATAGATGCCGGCCATACAAGTATTGGGTATTGCATTGGAAGAAGTAATAGCATTAATAGTCAGAGAAGAAAACAAGCGTATGAGGATTCGCTTCAACAGATTGCTGTAACACCGATAGAGGCCTGGAAGTTTAAGGGCTGTTTTACAGTGGAAGATGGACGTAATGTAATCAGGGAATGGGTCTGTATGTCAGTGAAACCAACTGCGTTTCTTGTATCTTGCAACCATATTGCAGCGGGAATGGTAACGGAAGCAAAAAAACAAGGAATTCGTATTCCAGAAGATATTACGATTATCGGTTGTGATGATCAAGATGTCGCAGATATTTTAGGCATTACGACGATTTCGTATTGTAGTAAAAATGTTGGCGTGAAGGCATTTGAATTATTATATGAAAAGATTAATGATGAGAAAATAGATGTAAAGCACGTAGAGTTATTGCCAGAACTAGTACATAGGGAAACAACATAATAGATAAGGTGTGAAAATCGCTTTTCAAAATTGCGTTTGGTATAATTATGGACAATCTATGAGGGCTAAAAGGGGTTTTGATATGAGATCAAAAGTAGTAAAAGTAATTCTACTCGTTACAATTGCATCTTTCTGTTTATTTGCATATGGCTTTGTTTCAGGTGTAAATGATGTGTTAAATCCGAAAGCTTCAAATTTAATTAAAAAGACCGATGTAGTGGCAAAAGAGAAAAAGAAAACGGGAACGTTACAAATCGTTAGTTTAGGTGATTCATTAACACGTGGTGTTGGTGATAAAGAAGGAATTGGCTATATTGGAAGGGTGAAAGAAGATTTACAAAAAGATTATAAGCAAAAGGTTGCTTTAACGAACTTAGCTGTTAGTGGTGCGAAAATGCCTGACTTATTAAAACAAATGGAGAGTAGTGGCGCTCAATATTCAATTAAGCAAGCAGATGTAATCGTTTTAACGATTGGAGGGAATGATTTATTTCCAGGTTGGGAATCGCTTGGAAAGGTAGATTTAGAAACATACCGTCCTGATACAGAAACATTCCAGAATGAAGCAAAGAAAATTATAGACGAAATTCGTAAGTTAAATACAGATAGTCCTATTTTTTGGCTAGGTTTATATAATCCTTTTGAAGATGTAGAAGATTTAGAAGGGTCTTCAAACATTGTTGTAGACTGGAATGCATCTTTAGAAAAATTAGCGCTAAATGATAAAAATGTATATATTACACCGACATTTGATTTATTCCAAAACCGCGGGAAAGATTTATTATACTCCGATCATTTCCATCCGAATGAAGTAGGGTATACATATATGGCAGACCGATTAGTTCAAAATGTTGTGAGTAAATTAAAACTAGAACAAGGAGGGGTAAAATGACGACGATACTTTCCGTACGAGACGTGAAGAAGGTAATTGGAAAGAAGACAATTGTAGAGAATATTTCCTTCGATGTAAAACAAGGGGAAGTGTTTGGCTTCCTAGGGCCGAATGGTGCCGGAAAAACAACTACAATTCGAATGTTAGTTGGATTGATTAAAGAAACAGAAGGTACGATTTCTATCGGTGGTTATTCTATTAAGGAAAATTTCAGAGAAGCGATGCGTCAAATAGGGAGTATCGTTGAAAACCCAGAACTGTATACATATTTAACGGGATGGGAAAATTTAAAGCAATTTGCCCGTATGCTAGGTGGTATATCAGATGAACGTATTATTGAAATTGCTCAAATGGTTCATTTAGATGAAAGAATTCACGATAAGGTAAAAACGTACTCACTTGGTATGAAACAGCGCCTTGGCATTGCGCAAGCGCTTCTTGGAAATCCAAAATTGCTCATATTAGATGAGCCAACAAATGGTTTAGACCCAGCTGGAATTAGAGAACTTAGGGAATTTATACATAAGCTTGTGGAAGAAGAAAATATGAGTGTGTTTATTTCAAGTCACTTGCTAAGTGAAGTACAAATGATATGCGATCGGGTTGCGATTATTCATAAAGGAAAAATGATAACAGTTGCCAAGATTGAGGAGTTAATTAAAACAGCAAGTGATCGTGTAGAATGGATTGTTACACCGATTTCTAAAGCGAAAGATATGCTAGAAGATGCTAAGGAAGTAAGAGAAGTGAGTATAGAAGATAATCGATTACTATGCCGCATGGATATCGCATCTATAAGTAGTTGGAATAAACATTTTGTAGAAAATGGGATAGATGTGCATAGCGTTAAGGAGCTTGTATTTACGCTAGAAGATTTATTTATTGAACTCACAAGGGGTGAGCAGCATGCGTGAATTTGCGAATCTAGTTTTAAATGAATCGGAGAAAATTTATCGTAAGAAACGTATTTTTGTTGTCATGCTTATTTTAGCAATCTTGATCCCACTTTTTGTGTATGCGCAGTATCGTGAAGTAGAAACGACACAAAAAAGGCTAGGTACAACGGATTGGAAAGTTTCGCTGCAACAACAAATTGTTGATTCTCAAAACCGCTTGAACAATTCTAGACTACCAGAAGAATGGCGTGATTGGCTAAAGGTAAGAGTGGAGCAGCAACAATATTATTTAGATCATGATATTAACCCGATGGCACCGGGCGCACCCACTTTTGTAAGGGCGTTTATTGAGCAAGGAATTACATTGTTTATTCCGCTTCTTGTAATGATTGTAGCTATTGATATTGTTTCAGGAGAACGAAGTGATGGAACGATGAAGATGTTACTTACGCGGCCGATTCGGCGCTGGAAAATACTCCTTAGTAAGTACGTGACGATGTTATTTTTCATTTCACTCATACTGCTCCTTGTCGGTTTGTTTGCTTACGTATTATCAGGGCTTGTATTTGGATACTCAGGATGGAATTTACCCGTTTTAACTGGGTTTGTTATTGATAAGGAAACGTTAAATACGAATTTTGTACATCTTATTCCGCAGTGGCAATATATTTTGATGGCGTATGGATTAGCTTGGTTTGTTGCTATCGTTGTCGGAACTATTTCATTTATGGTTTCCGTTTTAATTCGAAATACACCAGCTGGTATGGGCGTTATGTTAGCCGCACTAATTGCAGGTGGTATTTTAAGCTCATTCGCAACATCTTGGGAAGGTGCGAAATATATTTTTAGTGTGAATTTATCATTAACAGATTATCTATCAGGAAAATTACCTGCATTACAAGGGTTATCGATGGGGTTTTCTTTAATGAATTTAACTGTATGGGCCGTTGTGTCCCTTATTATTTCGTTTGTAGTATTTACAAAGCAGGATATGGTGAATTAATTGGACGGGAAGTGAAAGCATGAAAAATGTTTTAAAAAATGATTGGGGGCCATTATTGGCACTGGAATTTGAGAAAGAATACTATCGCACACTAGCTGGTTTTTTGAAAGAAGAGTACAGCACACATGTTGTTTATCCGAAAGTAGAAGATATTTTTAGTGCTCTAGAATATACAAGTTATGAAAATGCAAAGGTCGTTATTTTAGGACAAGACCCATATCACGGACCGGATCAAGCGCATGGTTTAAGCTTTTCGGTAAAACCTGGTATTAAAACGCCGCCATCATTGCTAAATATGTATAAAGAACTTCGAGATGAATATGGTTATGAAATCCCGAATAACGGTTATTTAGTAAAGTGGGCAGAGCAAGGAGTTTTATTATTAAATACTGTACTAACAGTTCGACAAGGTGAAGCAAATTCTCATAAAGGGAAAGGATGGGAGCATTTCACAGATCGCGTAATTGAGCTATTAAATGAACGTGAAAAGCCGGTTATTTTCATATTGTGGGGACGCCATGCACAGGCGAAGAAAAAGTTAATTACGAATACGAAGCACCAGATTATCGAATCTGTACATCCAAGCCCACTATCAGCAAGACGTGGTTTCTTTGGTAGTAAACCATATTCTAAAGTAAATACGATTTTAGCTAATATGGGCGAGAGAGAAATTGATTGGGAAATTCCAAATCTATAAATAGAAAAGGTAGTTAACAGTCGTTAACTACCTTTTTGTTATTATTGTTGTTCGTTCTTTAATTTTGCATCTAGTACAAACGTACCGAATGGGATAATTGATGAAACGAATGCTCCAAGTGCCCATAAAATTGATTTGCGGTGTACGATTGTTACTTGAATTACCGCAAAGATGAATAGAATAAATAAAACACCATGAGCCATGCCTGTAATTTTAACGGCTGTAGCAAATCCTGCAAAATATTTTAATGGCATTGCTACAAATAATAGTAGTAGGAAAGAAATCCCCTCAACAAGTCCAATTGCTCTTAATCGTCCGATTGGTGTAGATAACATGAAGTAGCCTCCTTTAATGTATGCTTGTATATAGTAAATTTGTATTCTTTTTCAAAATAAAATAGTCTATTTTGTTCCATTATATACAAAAAGAAAGTTTACACTACGAGAATAGTGCAAAGTTCAAAATATAGTCACAAAAGCATGAGAATTTAAATAAAAACCTATTTGAAGTGTTTGACTTCAAATAGGTTTTATGAGTGAAAATATTAAACAAGTGCTTCTATTTTTAGTACGAACTTCTCTACAACTTTTGCAACGCCATCGTTCATATTTGTATCTGTTACGTAGTTTGCAATTTCTTTAATATCATCTGGTGCATTGCCCATTGCAACACCAAGACCAGCAAATTCAATCATCGCTTGGTCATTATAGCTATCGCCCATTGCGATAACTTCTTCACGCTTAATGCCAAGTTTTTGAATCAGTTGGTTTAAGCTTGTTCCTTTTGTAACACCGGCTTCAGTAAATTCTAAGAAGAATGGTTTAGAACGCATAACACTTAATTGGCCTTCTAGTTGTTTTTGTAGTTTCTTTTCTACTACAACAAGTCGTTCAGCTTCTTTATTCATTAATACTTTTACTACAGGCTCTTTAACAGCAGTTTTAAAGTCATCTACTACAACAATTGGCATACCAGTAATATCGCCTTCAATTTCAGTATAAGGATTATTCTCTTCTGTTACGATATCATCGCCAATATAAGTATGAATCCATACACCCTCAGTTTTACTAATTTCAAATAGGTTGTGAACGATTTCAGGAGATAGAGTACTACTAAAGATTTCTTCGTTTGTTTTACAGTTAATAATTTTTGCGCCATTAAAAGATAAAATAAAACTTCCATATTCTTCTAAAAGGAGTTCTTTCGCTACATTGCGCATACCGAAAGTTGGACGTCCAGAAGCAAGTACAACTTTTACACCTTGCTCTTGTGCAGTCATTAAAGCTTCTTTCGTACGCGGTGAAATAGTATGGTCGTCACGTAATAAAGTATCATCTAAATCTAAAACAATCATTTTATAAGTCATATTGAAAATTCCTCTCTTTGTTGAAATAGAAATAAAGTTTTATGAAAATATTGGGGAATATATAGTAAGACATCGAACTTCTTTATGTGAAGCTAGGAGAAGTTCTGTATTTTTAGTATAAATTACCACGAGCATGTTGCCCATGATAATTTATACTGATAATGCCCGATCGGTGAGAGCTAATCATTAGTAAAGATGAATGGCTCTCATTGATTAAAGTTTCACTTTATCATTATCGTAACAACTCTAAAGATAGAGTGCAATAATGGAAGTTTTCCAATTTACGATGGTTGTTTTTCTGTAGAACGAGAAAATAGTATTTCGAGCAAAATTGCCATTACAGATCCAAGAACAAGACCGTTACTTAAAAATGATGCTAGAAATGGTGGGAGTGTAGAAAATGCTCCTGCTGGAACAAACATAACTCCGACTCCTGTAAAGATTGAAAGACCTGCTACTTTAAATAACCGTTCTTTATCTTGTACTGTTTCGTATTCGCGAAAGGCAAGACCAATCATGCTTGCAAATACAGGATAAATGGCAGCATATCCGACTGCGACAGGTATCGCCGCAAAGAATGAAGTAATCTTTGGGAATATACTAACGAAAATAATAAAGCTTGACCCTAACATAAAGGGGAGTCGTTTATAAATATTAGTCGTTGCAATAAAGCCTGCTGATCCGGAAATCGCTACAGGTCCAATAGCTGAAAAAAGGCCTCCTAGCAATTGATTTATGCCTGTTATAATGCCGGCTTGTTTGAAACGATCTGGTGCTGCATTCTTTTCATACTTAGAGACAATCCTTTGCACAACGCGAATACTTGCTAACATATTTGTTAGAAGTAATAGTGTAACGAAAACGACTGTAATTGCCATATTCCATTCAACACGAGGCATTCCGAAAACAAATAGAGACGGAAAACGGATTATATCTGTCACAGGTGTTACTGGATTAGATAATCCGAAGCATGCGAATAATATCCAGCCGCAGACGATACTGAAAAGAACAGAATATTGTCCGATAATAGGTAGCTTCATGATGAAAAAGGATAGTAAAATAACAATGAGTGAAAGAATAAATACGTCAGCTTGTACTTCTGTATGTCTTCCATCAAGGCCAAACATTCCTTTTAAGAAGGAACCGCTAAGTTGCGCGACAAGAAGAAATAAATATGTTCCAATGACTGTCGGTGTAAAATAGCGAACTAGTTTATCGATGAGTCCAAAAACACTAAGAATAATACAAATGATACCACTTAATAGGAATGCGTACTGAAGGACTTTAAGCGTTTCATTGCTGGATCCAAATAATACGACACCTAAACTTGCATAAAGGGAGAAAATGCCCCACCAAAGGCCTGCAGGACCTTCTTGAATAGGCAGTTTATGTCCAAATACAGCTTGCAGTAGGCCGGCAAAGCCAAGAACAAATAATGTTCTTTGTACGAATGCAATAGCTTCAGCGCCATCGAGACCATAATTAGTTGCGACGCTAATTGGTACAATAAGGCTCCCAGCTAAAATAAATAGCGCCCATTGTAAGGCGGAAAGAAATGTTTTCATTATATCAACCTCTTTCATAGATTCCGTATCTAGTATATATGTATTTCATTTCTACTGGCAAAGATTGTAGATAGAGAAAAGAGTTGAAACACGATATGAATGCACGTAAGCAATTATGGATAGCAGTTATATGTATGACCTTTGTTGTAATTCTAGGAACGTTAGGATTTATGACGATTGAAGAGATTAGTTTGTTTCAAGCATTTTGGATGACGATGATTACTGTATTAACTGTTGGGTACGGAGATGCCGTTCCTGTAACACAGGCAGGAAAAGTTTTTGCGCTTCTTATCATACCGGTTGGAGTCGGTATTGTTACATATGCAATTGGTGTAGTGGCAGCTATGATTATTGAAGGGAATTTATTTCATGCAGTTCGGAGGAAGAAGATGGATAAACAAATAGCGCAGTTACAAAATCATATTATCGTATGTGGTTGTGGTAGAGTGGGGCTTCAAGTTGTACATGAATTGCAAGAAAAGAACATTCCATTTGTCGTTGTGGATAAAGATGAAAGCATATTAGAGAAGGAAAAACTTTTGTATGTACACGGAGATGCAACGGAAGACCAAGTGTTACATCATGCTGGAATTTCAAAGGCAGCTGGTTTAGTTGCTATCGTAGCAAATGATGCTGAAAATGTATTTATTACATTAACGGCAAGAGGATTAAACGATGCAATTAAAATTGTGGCAAGAGCAGAAAAACCAGAAACTGAAGATAAGCTAAAGCGGGCTGGGGCAAATAAGGTGATTAATCCATCTAGCATGGCAGGAATTCATATTGCAAAAGGTATTGCGAATCCGCTAACAGTTCATTATATTGATACAGTACTATATGGCGTGGATCAGTCATTTGTAATTGAAGAAATTGCAGTCGGCAAGGGTTCTATTTTAGCTAGTAAATCGTTACTAGAGAGTGATGTGAGAAATCAATTTGATGTAACAATTTTAGCGATTTTGAGAAATGGGAATGTTATACATAATCCAACGGGGCAGGAAAAACTACAAGAACATGATATGATAATAGTGTTTGGTTCAGTAGAGAAGCTAGGACAATTTGAGAAAGAACTACAAAGTAAGAGGTGACAAGGAATGCAAATATCGAGCGATAAGATTTTAAATAAAATGGCGAATGAAATTGCAAAGGCAAAAAGCAGTGAAGGGCAACAATCAAAAGCGCATTTATTAGTTGTGCGAGCGTTATGTGATTTATTATTAGATGAACAAGCTGAGCCTTCTATGTATAGAGAACCTGAGATTCCATCACAAGTAATTGGCTCTCAGCCTATGACGACAGTTCAACCAGTTATGCCGGTTTCTGGAGAACCTGTTTATATAAAAGAAGAAGGCGCAAACGGTAATTCTTTATTTGATTTTTAGAAGATAAATCGTTTGGCTTATATGAAAAAATTGCTTATGATAAAGGTAAAAAAAGGGGAATTAAGATGAAAATTTTCTTTTTACTAGGTTGTATTGCGGCAGGGCTATCTGTTGCGTTAGGGGCTTTTGGAGCACACGGTTTAGAAAATAAAGTTTCTGCAAAAATGTTAGAAGTTTGGAAAACAGGTGTTACATATCAAATGTTTCATGCAGGTGGACTATTCGTAGTTGCTTTATTAATGGATAAAATTCAATCATCACTTTTAACTAATGCTGGCTGGCTTATGGTAGCTGGGATTATTATGTTTTCAGGTAGTTTGTATGCATTAAGTACGACAGGTATTAAGTTCTTTGGCCCAATTACACCTCTTGGTGGTGTAGCGTTTATCGTGGCATGGATCTTAGTCGGAACTGCAGTTGTAAAAGGATTATAAAAAACAAAAGCTGGCATACGCCAGCTTTTTTTTATGGTCTTGGAGCATAAGTTGCTTGTTGACTAGGTAAATAAGTAATTTCTTCTGGGAATTCTACATAATCTAAGTAAATCATTAATAGTAAATAACGTTTCCCTGATTGGGGCTCACTAATTACGATATGATCACGACCAGCTGCCTCAATAATACCTGTATAAGATTGTGTACCGAGCGAACTACCACGCTCATAAGTCATTACAACGGTGGCTTGCTTGCCTTTGTTCAAGCGAAGAATATTTTCAATGTACGACTGTTCTAATGGTAACATGCCTTGAGAAACGGCATATTGAGCTTGCGCAGCTTGTTGTTGCATTGCTTGCTGTTGTTGCTGTTGCTGTTGCTGTTGCTGTGGGGTCATTTGTTGCGGTTGTACATAAGTTCCAGATGGTTGATAGAAACCTGTTCCGTAATACGGGTTTTGTTGCTGTGCCATTCAAAAATCCCTCCTCATTATCAATCCTTAATATACGCCAGGACAATCCTCGCCAGATGGCTGGAAGAAGCAGTGCTTTTTGAAGCGACCAGAGTTTTGTTGATTATACCAAGTTGGCGGACAAGGGCCTTCCGGTCTAAAAAACCATAAGGAAAAGTTGGCGGGCCAAAAACGTTGTCCTTGAATCGTTCGCCTTGCTAATGCGATATCTTGTTCTCTTGCACGCTGATAAAAATACCCTTTTTGCGTTGCCTCAAAACCGCCAGGATTTTGATAAACCATTTGACGTAAATTACGTATTTTTTTAAAATCTAAACAATTTCCGCGGACACGATTTACTCCTACGTTTCCGACCATTAACATTCCTTGTTGTCCTTCTCCTTCGGCTTCAGCACGCATCAGTCTAGCTAATAACTTTACATCTTCTTCGTTATAAGCAATAACACCCATTATGTGTCACCTCTCTTTTTGGAATACCTTGTGGAAAGAGGTTTATTTCTAGATGAAGTGTGTAACGATTACTAGTTCATACGTATGAGAAAAAGGACTCAGATATGACAACCAAACGAAGTTTTACATGGAGAGAGGGAAATAAAAAAAGCTAGCGTGAGCTAGCTTTCCATCATTAAAATACTTTAGACCATAAGTTTGAGAAGAAATCTCCAATAGAGCGCATTGTTAATACGAACCAATTTGCCTTTTCAACTTCTTCTGTCGTTTTTGCAGTAACTTTCATGTTTTTATTTCCATCTAAAAATTCGTATTTATCAGTTGGTTCTAGAACGATGGAACCTACCTTTGCATCCTTTTTAACAGGAGCGACTAAATGTCCATCTTCAGCAAGGGATTTATCTACTTCAGTCCCAATTTTATAAGGATCTTTGCTACCTTTTTTCGCAATTACTGTTATTTCTTTTTCCGGTGTAACAGTCACTTGATCTTCTTTCCCTTTTAATACAGGGATTGTATTGTTTTTATCTACTTTTAATTTTTGTTTCTCAAAGTTATTAAATCCGTATTCGATTAATTCACGAGATTCAGTGAAACGCTCGTCCATTGATTTTGTTTTAATAATTACTGAAATGAGGCGTAAGTCACCACGTTTTGCTGTAATAGTGAATCCGTATCCAGCAGTATCAGAACTACCAGTTTTTAAACCATCTGTTCCTTCATAAGAAAAAGCGGCACCTGGTAACATCCAGTTCCAGTTTTCCATACGAATTGGTTTCGGATGATTATCTGGGAAGTTTCTAAATCTTTGTTTTGTATCCTCTAGCATTTCTGGATACTTTGTAATTATTGCTTTTGAAAGCATACCCATATCGCGAGCTGACATGGAATTTTCTCCATTCGGATCCGTTCCCTCAGGGTGTTTTCCCTTTAAGTCAGCGTTATTTAACCCAGTAGCGTTTACAAATTTATATTTCTTTAACCCTAGTTTTTTTGCATGTTCATTCGCAAGGTTTAAGAAGTTTTTCTCACTTCCTGCAAGAAGTTCTGCTAAGGCAATACTAGATCCGTTTGCAGAGAAGATAACGATAGAATGATATAATTCTCTTACAGTATATTGACGTCCCTTTTCAAACGGAACGTTAGAGAATTCATTATTACGTGAAACTTCATAAGCATAATCAGAAATGTTTACCTTTGTATCCCAAGTGATTTTTCCTTCTTTAATTGCTTCTAATACGGCATAAACAACAATTAGTTTTGACATACTAGCAATAGCTAGCAATTCATCTGGATTTTGTTCATGCAGTATTTTTCCTGTATCTGCATCAAATAGAAGTGCAGCAGCTGCCTCAATGTGTATTTTTTCTTCCGCATGGGATGTTGTTACTACTAAGGAAGAAATTGACAATAAAAGCGCTAGTAAAATAGACAAGATTTTCTTCATATAGATTATCACCTTCGCATCGTTATTAGCATGTAGCTCGTACCATTTTAGCATAAATTTGGATATAGAAAGGTTACAATTTTGTAAGGAATTTGAAAGGGATTTTTCGATTTTTGTTCAAATTTGCGGAGAAAAGAAGTTTTTTGAAGAGAAATATAGAGGGTAATAAAAAAAGGAACGAATTTCGTTCCTTTTTCATGATTTGCCCCGCTATTTGCCGGGCAGTAAGATCCCCACCTCAAAATTAAGCGACAGCAAAGAAGTTAGGTGGGCGATCAACTGCTCGTAAAAGCCCGATTGGTGAGGGATGATAATGAGTGGGGGATGAACAAAACCCCCACTCATTAAAGTTTCACTTTATATGTGTAAAAATTTCTCTACCTTTTCGTCTGGTAAAATGTTTCCAACGAAAAATGTTCCGAATTCACCATAACGAGCACTTACTTCATCGAAGCGCATTTCATATATAAGTTTTTTAAATTGAAGAACATCGTCAGCGAATAATGTTACGCCCCACTCAAAATCGTCGAATCCAACTGATCCTGAAATAACTTGGCGTACTTTACCTGCGTACTGGCGACCGATTTTACTATGACTGTACATCATTTTTTTGCGTTCTTCCATAGGAAGCATGTACCAGTTGTCATCACCTTGGCGACGCTTGTCCATTGGGTAGAAGCAAATGTGATTTGCTTTTGGTAGTTCTGGATATAAGCGAGCTAAGATTTGTGGGTTTTGATATGGATCTTCATCAGCTGGAAGGTAGTTGCTTAGTTCAACAACAGATACGTAAGAGTATGCAGGAACCATATATTCAGCTAATGTTGTTTTATTCAATTCTGTCTCAATTTCATTCAACTCTTCCATTGTTGGACGTAAAATCATAAGCATAATATCAGCTTTTTGGCCAACAACTGTATACATTGCATGACTACCTTTTTTCGCAGTAGCTACTTCATTCCATTTTTCAACGACATTTAAAAATTCAGACACAGCTTGTCCGCGTTCGTCGCTAGATAATGTTTTCCATGCAGCCCAATCAATAGAACGTAAATCATGTAAACAATACCAGCCATCTAACGTTGTTGTTGCTTCACTCATTCTATTCACCTCAGTTAATGATAGTTTTACACGTTAACTATAGCATATATAGTTTTAAAATCATCTATATAAAGCTTTAGCGCATAAAATTGTCACATTTAAATTTACTTAAAAATAGGAGAAGATAAGGCTTAAAGGGGATTTATTTCTAGGCTGAATTTTATGAAAATATAATCATTTTCATTTTATCTATTTTTTGGGAGCTATAAGTTTAAAATATAGAGGAAAAGCAGTATTCTTAAAGATAGAGTTTTTTAACATATGTAGGAGGGTTTATTCGTGAGCAACTTATTTACAACAGTAAAAGAAAAAGTTCAAGGAAAAGGCATTTCTATCGTACTTCCTGAAGGAACTGATGAAAGAATTTTAGGCGCTGCAGAGCGTTTAGCAAAAGAAGAGTTAGTACAACCAATTTTAGTTGGTAATAAAGAAGAAATTAGCGCAAAAGCTGCTAGCATGAATTTAACATTAGCAGGCGTTGATATTTATGACCCAGCTACATACGAAGAAATGGATGCAATGGTAGCATCTTTCGTTGAACGCCGTAAAGGTAAAGCAACTGAAGAAGATGCTCGCAAAATCCTTAAAGACGAAAACTACTTCGGTACAATGCTTGTATACATGGGCAAAGCACACGGTTTAGTAAGTGGTGCGGCTCACTCTACAGCTGATACAGTTCGTCCAGCACTTCAAATCATTAAAACAAAACCAGGCGTTACAAAAACTTCTGGCGTATTCATCATGGTACGTGAAGAAGAGAAATATGTATTCGCTGATTGCGCAATTAACATTGCACCAAACAGCCAAGATTTAGCTGAAATTGGTATCGAGAGTGCGAAAACTGCTGAACTATTCGGTATTGATCCACGCGTTGCTATGTTAAGCTTCTCTACAAAAGGTTCTGCGAAATCTCCAGAAACAGAAAAAGTTGTAGAAGCAACTCGTATTGCAAAAGAAATGGCTCCGGAATTAACTTTAGATGGAGAATTCCAATTCGATGCTGCATTCGTACCATCTGTAGCTGAGAAAAAAGCTCCAGGTTCTACAATCAAAGGTGATGCTAACGTATTCGTATTCCCAAGCTTAGAAGCTGGTAATATTGGCTACAAAATCGCTCAACGTTTAGGTAACTTCGAAGCAGTAGGACCAATCTTACAAGGTTTAAATATGCCTGTAAATGACCTATCTCGCGGATGTAACGAAGAAGAAGTGTACAAGTTAGCTTTAATTACAGCAGCTCAAGCACTTTAATTTTATAATGAATCGAAATAAAGACCATCGCTATTATAGCGACGGTCTTTATTTTTCTAAGCCAAGTGCTTTATTGTTACGATCAATAATACGTTGTAAATTCGTCTCATATAAAGGTATTTCATCTATTGTTAATTGAGATGGTGTTAACTTTGGAGCGAATTGCTGCAGTGTTTTTAAAAGGCGCATCATTAAATCTTGTACTGTAATGGTTTCGCCAAGTAATTCTGAAAGTGAAGCCATCGTACTTGGTACAATTTCAGGATACGTAAAGCGTGTTTCTTCTCCTTGAATGGCTAGGTTGTAGAAATCACGAACGAGTGCGGCACGCTCAGAGCCACTTCCTGTAGCGCAGAGATAAATTTGGACAGCGACACCACCGCGAATACGGCGCTGTGAA
Source organism: Bacillus sp. DE0042 (assembly GCF_007680225.1). Lineage (NCBI taxonomy): Bacteria > Bacillati > Bacillota > Bacilli > Caryophanales > Bacillaceae > Bacillus > Bacillus sp. DE0042. The sequence continues at coordinate 114,832 of NZ_VEJP01000011.1, forward strand.
ATGCCAGCAAATTTTTGATTGCGAATACTTAAGTCATAGCTACCAGGACAGTAAGAACCAACAATTTCTTTTGCCTCGATTGTAACATCGTAATCGTTTAACATTTCCTTAATTAAATGCCACATTGTATCGTATCCAAGATCAATATCGATACCTTTTTCTGTCTCTTGGAATAAAAGTGATACGTTTAAAACACCTTCATCAAGTACGACTGCAAGTCCACCGGAATTACGAACGATAACATTGAAGTTGTTTTCTTTTAAAAAGGAAATACCTTCTTCCAAATGTGGTAGGCGTGAATCTTGAATGCCAAGAACAATTGTATTGTGATGAACCCAAGAACGCATTGTTGCAGCTGATTGACCATTTCCAATGCTTGTGCACAGTGAGTCATCCATTGCGAATGATTGCAATGCATGGAATGTTGGTCCCAAACTAGACTGATCTACAATACGCCACTCTGGCTGAGATAAAATGGAACGGGAATTGCTCATATAACTAACCCCTTATCTTTAAAATGACAATCTCTATTATAGCAAAAAATGTAGAAACGGGTTTTCTCATATATAAAGGGAAAGTTTAGAGGTAAAATAATAAAAGGGATGCATGCAATGCATCCCTTTTATTCTGCAATTTTTTCTAAATTACCGTTTCGATCCATTCGGAAAGATGTTTGAGAACGTTCTTCGTCATCCATGACTGCCAACTTACGAGCTCGATTCATAATGTTCATAAGTGTTTCGTAATCTTCTTGTACAGTATGAGATTGTTTTTCTAATTTTTCTAGTTTCCTTTCTAGTTCTTCATTCCGAAGGATTTGTGCTTTAATTTCTTGTTTCAATCTCGTATTCTCGTTTTCAAGAGCTGTCACTTTTATATTTGAAGATCCGACTGTTTGTAAAAAATAAATAACATCTTGCATGGTCATAGAGCCTTTTGCAGCAGGAACAGTAGATTCTTGATATGGAATAGCTTCTTTATATTGTACAATTGCTTCCTCTTGTACGAATTCTTCATAATCAGTTATCGAGTCTGAAGCTGGTGGTGTATAAAGTAAACGTTTCTTCGCTTGTTCACCGCTTGCGGCGCGCATTTTATCTTTACGATGTTTTTTTGCTAGTTGAAGAGCTTGCTCGTAGCTATAGCGAACAACAGCATTCCAACGGAAACCACAGGCAGCCGATGTACGATTTAATTGATCTCCTACTTCTTCAAATGCATTTAATTGAGTACTTCCTTCTCGAACGTGACGAAGTACAGTTTCAGCAAGCAATAAATCGTCCTCATCTGTCCAAGCATCTTGTCTTACTTTCATAGATTCAACTCCCTTTCTTTTTATGAACTTCCTATTTTTATAATGGGCAAAAAAATGAGCTTTTATACAAAGCTTTTAAAAATATGGTAGATTTTGATGAAAGGCGAAAATTTTGCTATGAATGATGAGAGCTTCTGTAGGAGAGCATATAAATATGTAGCATTATATGAAGAAAGAGCGTCGCAAGGAAACTTGCAACGAGCTTCAAAGAGCGGTAAAATACCATTTAGTGTTTATTTTTAAATGTACTTGAGAAAAGTTTAAAATAGAGGAAGTGTTATATAATGGGAAACGAATTTCGTGTGTGTGATGATTGTCAGGCAACGAACGTTAAAACGTTGATTCCGAAGTTAAAAAAAGTAGATTCATGTGCAACGATTGAAGTTGCATGTCAGTCTTACTGTGGCCCTGGGCGTAAAAAATCATTCGCATTTGTAAATAATCGTCCAGTTGCGGCTCCAACAGAAGATGAATTAATTGTAAAAATTGAAGCAAAGTTAAATAAGTAAGAAAAAGAAGAGTGAACAGATTACTCTTCTTTTTTTATGCCCATAAGAAGAATGATTTATTCTGAGAAAGTACAATTGATAGAGAGTAATATGCGATGAAAGATGGATATTACCTGTTTATTAAAATTTCGATCTATATGAATTTGTATTTCAAAATAATGGTTGACAGTCTTTTGAAGCGGTAGGTAGAATAGAAAGTATCTGATTCTGAGAATCATTATCAGGGAAAGGTCAATTCACCTAATTTTTTTATTACTATTTGAGAATAAATTTCATTTTATTAAATATATGTTGTTGGTTAGGATGGTTGAGGGATGGAAGCGAGCGCAAGGAGTATAGAACAGCAAGATGTGAATGTTAAAGAGATTAAGAGCAGACCGCTCGTTGCTTCTATTATTTTAGTAGTAGGTACAGTTTTGCTAGCTTTAAGCATGGCAGTTTCTATTTCGTTTGGTGCTGCAGATATTAGCTTAAAGACTGTATGGCAAGCTGTGTTTCAGTTTGACGGTTCTATTACGCATCATAACGTAATTCAAGAACTTCGTATGCCTAGAGCAATAGGGGGCGTAGTTGCAGGTGCCTTTTTAGCAGTATCAGGGGCAATTATGCAAGGTATGACGCGAAATCCACTTGCTTCACCATCGTTAATGGGAATTACAGATGGAGCTGTATTTGGAATTGCAATTATGTATGCATTCTTCCCTAATTCACCTTATTTAATGTTCGTTATCGCATCTTTTATTGGGGCTGCGTTTGGAGCGAGCATTGTATATGGAATTGGGTCTTCTTCACCAGGTGGATTAACGCCTGTTAAGTTAGCTTTAGCGGGTGCAGCAATTAGTGCTTTATTAGGGGCCATTTCATCTGGAATTGCGCTATATTTCAACCTTGCCCAAGAGGTGAGTATGTGGAATGCAGGCGGAGTTGCGGGAGTGAAATGGGAAAGTATTAATATGTTAGTACCGATTGGCCTTGTTTGTCTCTTTATTGCAATTATGATGTCGAGGTATATTACAATTTTAAGCTTCGGTGAAGAAATTGCGATTGGACTTGGTCAAAATACGACATTAATTAAATTTATCGGAACAGTACTTGTTCTCGTGTTAACAGGTTCTGCGGTTTCTATGGCAGGATCGGTTGGATTTGTTGGTCTTGTAATCCCGCATATGACTCGTTTCCTCGTAGGCTCAGACTATAGATGGGTTATTCCATGTTCTGCGGTCTTAGGTGGGCTGTTAATTGAATGTGCAGATATGTTATCTCGCGTTATTAATCCGCCGTTTGAAACGCCAATTGGAGCAATTACAGCGCTAATTGGGGTTCCATTCTTCCTCTACTTAGCACGTAACGAAGGGAGAGGGAAAATGTGAGGACAAGTGTCTTAACAAAAAAGAACGTTTCTGTTTTAACAATCTTAGTAGGATTAATCATTACTGTATTTTTAGTAAGTTTAAATACAGGGACATTTAAAATACCGCCAATGGACGTATTAAAGTCATTGGTTGGACTTGGGGCTGAAGATCAGTCTGTTATTTTATTTGAATTCCGTATGCCGCGTATGGTTATTGCTATATTAGTCGGATCTGCTTTAGCGATGTCAGGTGCGATTTTGCAAGGATTATCACGAAATCCACTTGCTGATCCAGGTATTATCGGTATTAACGCTGGAGCGGGATTAACAGTTGTTATATTCGTCTACTTTTTCTTCGGAAAAGTTGGGACTGGTACATTTTTATCTGTATTTATCCTTCCATTCTTCGCGTTAGTTGGTGCAATATTAGCGGCGGTTATTATTTATTTACTAGCATGGAAAGACGGCGTTTCATCAACGAGATTAATACTAGTTGGTATCGCTGTTGCAGCCGGGTTTGGTGCTGTTAGTTTAATTTTTTCTATGAAGATGACATCTAACGATTTCCGTTTTGCTACGATTTGGTTAGCAGGAAGTCTGTGGGGCACAGATTGGAAGTTCGTGCTAAGTGTACTTCCATGGATGGTTATTTTCTTGCCACTTGCTATTAGTAAGGCGCACATATTAAATGTAATGAACCTAGGCGACTCGACAGCTGTTGGTCTTGGTTTAAATGTAGAAAAAGAAAGACGTAAATTATTATTTATTGCAGTGTGTTTAGCTGGTGCATCTGTCGCTGTTGCCGGAGGAATTGGTTTTATCGGTTTAATGGCTCCGCATTTAGCGAGGCGCCTTGTTGGTGGTAAACATCAAATTATGCTGCCTACTGCTGCACTAATAGGGACGTTTTTACTTTTATTCGCAGATGTAATTTCAAGAAGTGTGTTAACAACTTCAGAAATACCGGTCGGTCTTGTTATTTCTGTAATTGGTGCACCATATTTCATATACTTACTTATGAGGACAAAATAAAGGGAGGCTTTTTGTATGGCAACTTTAGCAGTTGATGCGGTATCTGTTGGATATAATGAAGGGTTAATTATTGATGGATTAACAGTTGAAATTCCGGAAGGGAAAATTACAACAATTATTGGACCAAATGGTTGTGGGAAGTCCACATTATTAAAAACGGCTTCTCGTATTTTGAAGGCGAAAAAAGGTACTGTTTATCTTGACGGAAAAGCAATTGAGAAACAGCCAACGAAAGAAATCGCAAAGAAAATGGCGATTTTACCACAGACTGCAGAAGTGCCAACTGGCCTTACTGTGTTTGAACTCGTTTCATATGGACGCTTTCCTCATCAAAAAGGATTTGGAACGTTGAAAGAAGAGGATTATCGCTACATTCATTGGGCACTTGAAGTGACGGGAATGACAGAATTCGCAAATCGCTCAGCAGAAGCGTTATCAGGCGGCCAACGTCAACGTGTATGGATTGCGATGGCCCTTGCACAAGGAACAGAATTACTCGTATTAGATGAACCGACAACGTACTTAGATATGGCGCATCAATTAGAAGTATTAAACTTATTGAAAAAGTTAAATGAAGAAGAAGGTAGAACGATTGTTATGGTTATCCATGACTTAAATCATGCTTCTCGTTTCTCTGATCATATGATTGCATTAAAAGCAGGTAAGTTAATGAAGCAAGGAACGCCGGATGAAGTGATGACAAGTGAAACACTTCGTAACGTATTTGAGATTGAAGCTCAAATTGTTCCATGTCCAGTAAACTGTAAACCGATTTGTTTAACATACGATCTAATGATGATTAATAATCAATTACGTAAAAAAGCATAAATAGAACCCCCTCTAGAGAGGGGGGACTTCTAATGGACGTTGAGCTTCTTATATATGAATGGGAAGTTGAACGCCCGTTAGAATGGGTTATTAACAACAATTAATAAATATATATTGATTGATTGTTATCCTCGTTTCTTATAGTTCATTGTAACTTATAAGAGAAATACAGCTAGAAGGAGTGGGAACATGAAGAATTTTAAAATGGCACTATTAGCAATGGTACTAGTCGTAACTTCTGTACTATTTGCAGCTTGTTCTAACAAAGAAGAAGAGAAGAAAGCAGATGCGAAGGATGCGAAGACTGAAGAGCGCACTGTACAACACGCAAAAGGGGAAATTAAAATCCCTGCAAATCCAAAGAAAATTGCTGACCTTAGTGGTTCAACAGAAGAATTATTAATTTTTGGTATGAAACCAATTATTACTGCTAATACATCTCAAGAAAAAATTGATACACATATTGAAAAGAAATTAAAAGACGTAAAACCGGTTGGTTCTGCTTGGGGCGATAAAATTAACATCGAAGCAGTAGCTGCTGCAAAACCAGACTTAATTCTTGTAAACAATCGTCAAGAAAAGATTTATGATCAATTATCTAAAATTGCACCAACAGTTATGTTAAAAACTCCATTAGATCAATGGCGTCCAAAATTCGAAGAAGTAGGTCAAATCTTCGGTAAAGAGAAAGAAACAAAAGAATGGTTCAAACAGTATGATGAAAAAGCAAGCAAATTACATGATAAAATCGTTGCGAAAACTGGCGATGCTAAATTTATGAAAATGGCTGCATATCCAAATGCTTTCCGCGTATACGGTGACTACGGTTACGGTAGCGTAATCTTTAATGATTTAAAATTACCAGCAGTTAAAGGTACACCAACGGATAAACCACTAGTACAAGTACAAAAAGAAGCTTTAATCGATTACAACCCGGATTACTTATTCGTATTTACAACTGGTGACGGTTCTCAACGTCTAAAAGAATTCCAAGAAGAATCAATTTGGAAAAACATGAACGCTGTTAAAAACAACCACGTATTTACAATTAAAAACGAAGACGTAAACAAAGGTTACTTCCCTCTAGGTAAAGAAATGATCTTAGATGAAGTTGCTGAATTCGTTTTAGGGAAATAATGTATAAAGAAAAAATCACTTTTACTTCGGTAAAAGTGATTTTTTCTTTATATAAGGGCAATTAATATAGTCTTTCATTTCTTTCTGTTTCCTATTTCGTTTATAATATATAGTAAGAATGCAGTAAAGAAAGGGGGATGTCGGAAGGTGGTATATTTAAACGACAAACTCAGCGAAACAAAAGTGTTTAAAGACCCGGTACATAAATATGTGCACGTACGCGATCGTGTTATTTGGGATTTAATCGGAACGAAAGAATTTCAACGCTTGCGCCGTATTAAGCAGCTTGGAACGACATTTTTTACATTTCACGGTGCAGAGCATAGTCGCTTTACTCATTCGTTAGGTGTATATGAAATTATTCGTCGTATGATTGATGATGTGTTTGATGGCAGACCGAACTGGAATGCTGAAGATAGATTGTTATGTTTATGTGCGTCATTACTTCATGATGTCGGTCACGGCCCATTTTCTCACTCGTTTGAAAAAGTATTTTCATTAGATCATGAGAAATTTACGCAAAAGATTATCGTTGGAGATACGGAAATTAATCGCATATTAAGTCGTGTGGATAAAGACTTTCCGCAAAAGGTAGCCGATGTAATCGCGAAAACATCTACTAATAAATTAGCGATTAGCATGATTTCTAGTCAAATTGATGCAGATCGTATGGACTATTTATTAAGAGATGCGTATTTCACTGGCGTAAAGTATGGAAACTTTGATATGGAACGTATACTACGTGTCATGCGTCCATATGGAAATCAAGTAGTCATTAAAAATAGTGGTATGCATGCTGTTGAGCATTATATTATGAGTCGTTATCAAATGTATTGGCAAGTATATTTCCATCCGGTAACGCGCAGTGCCGAAGTTATTTTAACGAAGATTTTACACCGTGCAAAATCATTGCATGAGAAGTATTATACATTTAAAAATCATCCGGTTCATTTCTATTCTTTATTTGAAGAAGAAGTAACAGTAGAGGATTATTTAAAGTTAGACGAGAACGTTATGTATTATTACTTCCAAGTATGGCAAGACGAAGAAGATCCAATTTTAAGTGATTTATGCCGTCGTTTTATGAATCGAAACCTATTTAAATATGTAGAGTTTACAGATAAGCACGGTTTAGATAATTGGATGGAATTAAGTAGCTTATTTAAAAAGATTGGACTTGATCCAGAATACTATTTAGTAGTTGATTCAACATCAGACTTACCGTATGACTTTTACCGTGCTGGTGAAGAAGAAGAACGTCTGCCAATCTTACTTCTTATGCCAAATGGAGAGCTTAGAGAGCTTTCGCGTGAATCGGATATTGTTGAGGCAATTACTGGTAAGAAGAGAAGGGATCAAAAACTATTCTATCCGCATGATTTAATCTATGAAGATGGAAGAAAAGGAAAATATAAAGAGAGAATCATCGAATTACTAGAAGGAAAAAAATAAGAAGCAGCTAAGAGCTGCTTCTTATGAAAGAACTTGAAATTATTTGTCGCTTAAGCGTTTTCCGCCAACTGCATAATGGTTTTTAGACATTTCTTCGATGAAAACAACGATGTTTTCTTCAGGAGCACCAGTTGTTTCGCTTACTGCTGCTGTTACTTTCTCAGCAAGAGCTTTCTTTTGTTCCTCTGTGCGTCCTTCTAGCATTTTCACTGTTACGTATGGCATATATAATCGCTCCTTTTATGTAAGTTACACTCTTATTATAGCGGATTATGGTGAAGAACAATCGAAAAAACAAATATTTTCTTTTTTGACAGATTGAAGAGGAGATGAATCATGGATCAGTTATTTAGATACCCATTGCAACAAATTCCGTTGGTAGCAATGGCCATTATTATTGCGTTATCAGTGCATGAATTTGCGCATGCATATGTTGCATATAAATTTGGAGACGATACAGCAAAGAAGCAAGGCCGTTTAACATTATCACCGATGGCGCACTTAGATCCTATTGGGATGATCGCTGTATTAATTCTTGGTTTTGGTTGGGCAAGACCTGTTCCTGTTAACCCATATAACTTTAAAAGGCCGCGTCTTGCAGGTATATTAGTTTCAATTGCAGGCCCAATTAGTAACTTAATTTTAAGTGCAATTGGTTTAATTATTTGGTATAGCCTATTAACATTTGGTGTATTAGACTCAATTCCATTTGCAGTAGCGGATACATTGGCTCAATTCTTCCGAATTTTTATTATGCTTAATATCGTATTACTTGTATTTAACTTATTGCCAATTCCGCCACTTGATGGGTATCGAGTTGTGGAAGATCTAGCACCAACAAATATTCGTGCGAAAATGACACAGTATGAAAAGTATGGAGCAATAGCGTTATTAATTCTTGTTATTACACCGCTTAGCAATTATACAATTCAACCTATTTTTAATGTTGTCATTCCATATGTATTTGTATTTTTAGACAGTATCATTGCGCCTATTTTTGGCCTTTTATAATCATTAAGTGAGGAGGAGTTTACATATGACAGAGAAAAAGAAAAAAATCGGTTTTAATATCGTGAAAAATGATTCAACAGATGGACATGGTGGTTTTGGTGTTGGAGCATTAAGTCTAGAAAACATTTCACCTGTATTTGTCGATGTACTAGAGAAAACAGCATTTGTTGATATCGGTGCAATGCATGCACGTAGTACAGTCGAAAAAGGTATTAAGTTTTTAACAAATAAAGATGAAGTTCCAAACGGAAAACCATTTTGGCTTGTGTGGGTAACGATTGAAAGAACGGCGACAGGTGCTTATTATGCAGGTGTAACAGCTTGTGAAATGACAGTTGACCGTGAAATTCGCCGCGGATATAAATCACTTCCAGAGCACGTAAACAAAATGGATAAATCAATGAAGCGTTACATTATGGTTGACCATATGGATGAAGCATCTAAAAAAGTACTTGGTACATTCTTGAAAGAACATAATGAAGCGATTTGGAACGAATCTAGTGAAGAATTGCGCCGTGCATTATTAAGTGAATAAAAAATAGCTGACGGATGCCCGTCAGCTATTTTTTTTACCAAGGAAGATATTTTTTCCACCAACTTGTTTTCTTCTTTTCTTCAGTTGTCTTTTCAAATTCCTCTTTGTCATCGACATGATCCATACAATATTCAGTTGGTTCTGTACCTTTTGCGAAATACATTTTAACTGAAATGGGACAATTTTTTGTAGCGATTTTTCCGTTTTCAGGGTTAATATCGACTGCAACGACGTCACTTGGTTGTTTAAACTCTTTTTGAGGTTGTCCATCTAAGCCTTTTTCCATCGTATCGGTCCATATTTTTTTCGCATATCCTTGTTCTGCTACGTTTGAAATCGATTTAGGTTGATCGTATCCAACCCACACACCAGTTACAAGTTGCGGGGTAAACCCTATCATCCAACTATCTGTTTCTGTAGAACCAGACTTTCCAGCATATGTTCTTGATAGCTTTGATAACATTGATTGGCCGGTTACAGCGGCATAACTACTTAGGTTTTTATTAAACATACCTGTCATCATTTCTTCCATTACAAACGCTTTGCTTTTATCGAGAACTTGTTTACTCTCCAAATGAGCATCGTATAGCATGTTTCCTTCCTGGTCCATAATGCGGCGAATAAATATCGGTTTTACTTCTTTTCCGCCGTTTGCGAACATGCTATAAGCGTTAACCATTTCAATTGGTTTTACAGGAGATGTCCCGAGAGCGAGAGACGGAACATCTTTTAATGCGGTAGTAATACCGAATTGCTTCGCTGTTTTTGTAAGAATGTCTGCGCCTAAAAATAAATTGGTCTTCACGGCATATACGTTATCAGAGACCGCAAGAGCTTGCGCCATCGTTACAAAATCGTCTGCATAATAGTCTTTATAGTTTTTCGGTTTATACTTTGAAACACCGTCACCTAAAGTGAACACAGTGTATTCGCTTTTTAAGCGCGTAGCAGGGGTGAATCCTCGTTCTAATGCCGCGTAATACAGGAATGGCTTAAACGTAGATCCAGGCTGGCGAGCTGCTTGCGTAGCCCTGTTGAATTGACTTGTATTATAATCAGTTCCACCAACAAGGGTAGCTACTTCACCTGTTTTTGGATTCATAGAGACGAGCGCTGTTTGTATGTTTGTTGTGTCAGGTATGTGATCTTTTACAGCTTGCTCTGCGACCGATTGTAATTTAGGGTCTAGCGTTGTATAAATACGCAAACCACCTTTTTGTAAGGCTTGTTCATCTAATCCGATATCACGAAGAAGAGAAGCTTGTACGGCATTTTGGAAATAAGGCGCGACCTCTGCCACTTTTTTCGTATCTAATGAGGCAAAGGTTAATGGCTCTTTCTTCGCTGATGTTGCTTGTTTCTTCGTAATATAACCTTGTTCTACCATTTCATCTAATATGAGAGATTGTCGTCCCTTAGCGCGATCCTCTTTTAAAAAGGGAGAGTAGACACTAGGTCCTTTCGGAATACCTGCGAGCATACTAGCTTCCGCTAATGTTAATTCTTTTGCTGTTTTATCGAAATATAGACGAGACGCAGCTTCGATTCCATAAGCACCATGCCCGTAATAAATTGTATTTAAATATCCTTGTAAAATATGATTTTTATTATAGTTCACTTCAAGGCGGATTGTGTACATCGCTTCTAATAGTTTACGTTTCCACGTTTTATCATGATCTAAGTATAGGTTACGAGCATACTGTTGTGTAATCGTACTAGCACCTTGGACCTTTGCCATCGCTTTTAAATCGGCAACAATAGCACCAGCAATACGTTTCATATCAAAGCCATGATGTTTGTAAAATCGTTGATCTTCGATAGACAGTGTCGCCTCTTTTACATAAGGAGAAATTTCATTGAGAGATACATTGTAACGTTTTTGCATTTCATTACTTTGTCCGATAACAGTGTCATCATTAGCGTAAAAGACACTTGTTTGTGGGACAGCAACAGGAGGAGGTCCCATAATTTTTGCAACTATAATAATAACAAAAAAGGAAAAAACGAAAAAAAGAACAGAAGAAAACATTACGGTGAAGAAAAGACGTTTATATTTTTTAAGTTTCGGATTCATAGTTTGATCCATCTTTTTCAGCCCCTCAATACTAATACAAACATTATTGTATTAGTATTGAGGGTTTTCGGTTATTTTAAACAATGAAATTTCGAAAACAAAAAGCTCCTTCAATTAAGAAAGGAGCTCAAAGGCACGTGCTGGCCAATCGGTAATAATGACATCCACGCCGTAGTCAATCATAGTTTGTAAATCTTTGTATTCGTTAATTGTATAAGGGCGGAAAACGTACCCTTGATTTTGTGCAAATAGGACAAATTCTTTTGTTAATAATTGAAAGTTTGGGTGTAAACCAGTTGCTTCTCTATTTTTTGCTTCAGCGATAGGATCAGCAAGTGGTGTATCATATAAAATTGCTCTTGGGATTTCAGGAGCTATTTCTGCTAGTAATGAAACAGAGTCGTGGTTAAATGATGAGAATACAATTTGATTAGATAGATGATATTCACGAACGAGAGCAACAGCTTTTTCTTCAATAGTTGGATAGTGGATAACATCTGTTTTTAACTCAATATTGAGCTGTAAATTTGTCGTAGATAACCAAATGAATACTTCACGTAACGTTGGGATTTTTGCTTCATGGAAAGAAGGGTCTTTATGGCTACCAGCATCTAAAGTTTGTAATTCCGCTACCGTTTTTTCAGAAACAAGACCTATGCCATTTGTTGTGCGATCTACTGTTTCATCGTGAATCACGACAAGTTCACCATCTTTTGATAGGTGGACATCAAGCTCAATGCCATGGGCACCAATACGTTCTGCTTCTTGGAAAGCGATCATCGTATTTTCAGGATGTGTCCCTTTTACCCCGCGGTGGGCGAAAATAAGTGGTTTATTCATACGGAAATCTCCTTATCGTTTCTTTTCCTTTATTATGAAACTGCTTTTGGAAAAATACAATTGAATGGGAGAAACATTTACAAAAGTCTAACAGTTGCACAAAAGTTAACGTTAACGTAAAATGTAATAATCGAGTGAAGGGAGGAATAAACATGTATAAAATTGATGAAGTCACAAAGCAAGTTGGTTTAACAAAACGTACACTTCGTTATTATGAGGAAATTGGTTTAATTCATCCCCCTGAACGTAGTGAGGGGAACATTCGCCTGTATACGGACGAGGACATCGGCAGAATTAAAAGGATTGTAGAAGCGAAAGAAGTATTAGGGATTACGCTTCAAGAAATGCAACATTTTTTATCGTTAAAAGAAAGAATGGAGCAAAGAAGAAATAGTGAGAATCCTCGTGACCGCGAAGTGATTCAAGAAATTAAAGAGATGCTTGAAAAACAAGTGCAAACGCTAGACGAGAAAATGGAGCAAATGCAGCGTGTAAAGGCGGAACTCGAAGATAGCCTACATCGTGCAGTGACATTTTTGGAGAGTACAAAAGGAGAATGATCAAAATGGAGAGCAAACAAAAATTAGGGAGATTGATTACAGTGGTTGCTACCTTCCTTGCCTTTTCGGGTATAGGGGTAGTCGACCCAATCTTACCAAGCATTGCTGAGCAAATTGGTGCATCGCACTGGCAAGTAGAGATGTTATTTACAGCATATATTTTAACGATGGCAATTATGATGTTACCAGCTGGAATATTCGCATCAAGATTTGGTGATAAAAGAATGATGACGATCGGCCTTGCGATCGTGACTGTATTTGCGTTTATATGCGGTATATCGCAAACGATTGCCCAATTATCTCTTTTCCGCGCTGGATGGGGATTAGGAAATGCGATGTTCTTCGCAACGGCGATGACATTATTGATTGCATTGAGTAAAGAAGTTCATGAAGCAGTAGGACTATATGAAGCAGCTATCGGTTTAGGGATGGCAGGCGGACCGTTATTAGGCGGGATATTAGGTGGACATTCTTGGCGTTACCCATTTTTTGCGACGAGTATTTTAATTTTCTTAGCATTTATTTTAGTTTTCTTTTTTGTAAAAGAACCGGAGCGAAAAGTGAAACGTAAGGCGGCAGGCGTAGGGGAATTACTTAACCTGGTGAAATATAAACCGTTTATGCAAGGTGCGATTTCAGGAATGTTATACTACTACGGATTTTTCGTTGTGTTAGCATATTCACCACTTATTATGCATTTATCTGCTATTCAATTAGGGTTTGTATTTTGCGGATGGGGATTAGCGTTAGCTTACGGTTCTGCAATTTTGGCCCATAAGCTAGAAGGGAAATATGAGCCGAAAGCATTGTTGAAAGGTAGTTTACTCGTATTTGCGCTTTTCTTAATCGCACTATTCTTCGTGAAAGTTATGTGGTTACAAATCGTATTAATTGTTCTATCGGGATTAGCATCTGGATTAAATAATGCATTATTTACAAGTTATGTAATGGATATTTCACCTTATGAAAGATCTGTTACATCAGGTGTTTATAACTTCGTTCGTTGGTTGGGTGGCGCAATTGCCCCAATCTTATCAGGAATCATCGGTCACACTGTTTCACCGCAAAGTCCATTTTTAGTCGGTGGGATTGTTGTGTTAGTCGGTTGTGTAATGATTTTAATTCCGGTTCGAAAACCGGTAGAAGTAGAGAGAAAGGCCCTTTCTTAAGAAAGGGTTTTCTTTCCTGTTACAGGGGAATCCCTTTTCGTACATATGTTAGAACCCTCTGACTAAAATATATTTTCGGTATTTTTGTACTTTTAACTATACTTTTTGGATGTTTTGTTTTATTTTTGTTAGGGGACATTAATGATGTCCCTATTATAAATTTGCATTGAAAGGCGTGATTGTACGATGGAACTATGGTTCACTGAAAAACAAACAAAACATTTTGGGATTACGGCGCGTATTAACCGCACATTACATACGGAGCAAACAGAATTCCAAAAACTTGATATGGTTGAAACGGAAGAGTTCGGAAACATGCTTATTTTAGATGGCATGGTTATGACAACAGAAAAAGATGAGTTCGTTTATCATGAAATGGTAGCGCACGTACCTTTATTTACACATCCAAACCCTGAAAACGTATTAGTTGTAGGTGGTGGCGATGGCGGTGTTATTCGTGAAGTATTAAAACACCCAAGCGTAAAGAAAGCAACTCTTGTTGAAATCGATGGAAAAGTAATTGAGTACTCTAAACAATACTTACCATCAATTGCAGGCGCACTAGATAATGAGCGCGTAGAAGTAAAAGTAGGAGACGGTTTCCTACACATCGCAGAAAGCGAAAATGAATATGACGTAATTATGGTAGATTCTACTGAGCCAGTAGGACCAGCAGTAAACCTATTTACAAAAGGCTTCTACGCTGGAATCTCTAAAGCGTTAAAAGAAGACGGTATTTTCGTTGCACAAACGGACAACCCTTGGTTCACACCAGAACTAATTACAACTGTGTTTAAAGACGTAAAAGAGATCTTCCCAATTACTCGTTTATACACAGCGAACATTCCAACTTACCCAAGTGGTCTTTGGACGTTCACAATTGGATCTAAAAAACATGATCCATTAGAAGTGAGTGAAGAGCGTTTCCACGAAATTGAAACGAAATACTACACAAAAGAATTACACAATGCAGCATTCGCATTACCGAAATTTGTTGGCGATTTAATTAAGTAAGAAATCGAGTTTGAACAAATAAAGTGTAGGTAACTCATTTAAGGTGTTTGTCCAGAAGACTTGAACATGCTAGCTACTTACACTCCTGTAATGAAAATCGTCTTCTTATTGTTAAAAAAGAAGACACCGGTAAATCGAGAAAGAGGAGTTATAGGCTCCAAATTTGAGAAATAATGAAAGGTTGGGATACCTTAAGTTCCACATAAGGAGGAAAAGAGTATGCGTTTTGATGAAGCTTATTCAGGTAAAGTATTTATTAAAAGTCATCCAAGTTTTGAAGAGTCAGAGGCAGTTATTTACGGGATGCCAATGGATTGGACAGTAAGCTACCGTCCAGGTTCTCGTTTTGGCCCTGCACGTATTCGTGAAGTATCAATCGGTCTTGAAGAATATAGCCCATATTTAGATCGTGAACTAGAAGAGGTAAAATATTTTGATGCGGGTGATATTCCATTACCATTTGGAAATCCACAGCGTAGCATAGACATGATTGAAGAGTATGTATCAAAACTTTTAGATGCCGATAAGTTTCCACTAGGTCTCGGCGGTGAGCACTTAGTGTCTTGGCCAATTTTTAAGGCAATGGCAAAAAAATATCCGGATTTAGCAATCATCCATATGGATGCCCATACTGATTTACGTGAATCGTATGAAGGGGAGCCTTTATCCCACTCTACACCTATTCGTAAAGTGTGCGATTTAATTGGTCCGGAAAACGTATATTCTTTCGGTATTCGTTCTGGAATGAAGGAAGAATTCGAATGGGCAAAAGAAGTAGGTATGAACTTATATAAATTTGACGTATTAGAACCGTTAAAAGAAGTATTACCGAAACTTGCAGGACGCCCAGTTTATGTCACAATCGACATTGACGTATTAGACCCAGCTCACGCTCCAGGAACAGGAACGTTAGAAGCTGGAGGTATCACATCTAAAGAATTATTAGATTCCATCGTGGCAATTGCAAATTCAAATATAAATGTAGTTGGAGCAGACTTAGTAGAAGTAGCTCCTGTCTACGACCATAGTGATCAAACACCAGTCGCAGCAAGCAAATTCGTGCGGGAAATGCTGCTCGGTTGGGTGAAATAAAAGTGAAGCCGACTGTTTAGACCCGGTGACTAAGGTTCTTTCCTGCAAAAGGTGCTTTTTACCTCGAAGGAAGAAGCGGAGCCACCGATTATTCAGCCGATGCAGCTAGACAAAATAAGAGCCCCTTATTCATATAGGAGGCTCTTATTTTGTTGTTATGTGTCGGTAAGTTGATATATTTAAAAAATCGCTAATATAATTTTATTTACTGTCACGCAACATCAAAAAGAGCTATTCATCAAACGATGAGAATAGCTCTTTTTCTTATGCAACCTTTTCTTCCGAAGTAATGCCGCGAATTTCATCAGCAGAACGAATTGGATATTTACGGAACACGATTGATCCGATGTATCCAACAATCGTGGTAACGATTCCGCATAGTACAGCAGCAATTGTTACTTTTACAACGTCATTAAATCCGAATAAGACAAGAAGTCCTGGGATTGGTGATGCTGTTCCTGGCGCATTATTAACGAGCTGGAACAGAGATGTAATAATACCAGCAAGCGCACCGCCAACGAAGTTTGTCGCATAAATTGGAATTGGATTTGCTGAAACAACATCGGCTTGTGTTAAAGGCTCGATTGCTACAGCGATTGTGTCTTTCTTTGAGCAAATTTTTAGTCGCTTAAAGAAAATAAAGTTCATCGGGGCTGAGGCTGCTACGGCAAGACTACCAATTGCCATTGGTAAACCTGTTAATCCAAGCATTGCAGTTAGTGCCATAGAACTTAATGGAGAGGTAGAAATAACTGTTATTAATCCACCAAGCATAATACCCATAATGATAGGACTTTCTGTAGTTGCAACTGAAATCATAGAACCGATTTTACCGAGTGTTGCGTTCACGAGCGGATCCATAAGCATGGCCATGCCGCGCGAGATTGGTGCAGCAATAAATAAAATTGCTAAAAATTCTACACCAGCCGGTAATTTCTTTTCGAGAAATTTCACGACGAAAGCACAAACGTATCCAGCGAAAAATCCTGGTAAAATACCGAATCCACTAGTAGCGATACCGATTAAAACAGCATATACGGGTGAAACACCGATTGCTAGTGCGACTAAAATTGCCGCTGCGACACCGCTCATACTACCAGAAGCTTCTCCTACTGATTGTAAAAAGTCATTATGAAACATTTCTCCACCGATATAACGGTGAAATGCTTCAATAAGAAAACTTGCGATTGCTGCATTAGCTAAAGCACCCATTGCTTTCATTCCGTAAGGAGCACGGTAACTAAAAAGTGTAAATAGACAAAGTACAACAAGTAATAGTGCTAAACCTTGCAAGATAGCCATTTGAAAACTGTCTCCTTTGATTTTTGTAATAAAAATTTGTATCATTCAATAATAATATAAAAGTTCATGAAACGGAAAAAATTTTTATTGGGAAATTGCTATAAGTTGAAAAACCCTTACAATAATGTAAGGAAAGTGTAAGACTTTTCAATAGAGTATAGTATGCCTTTTTCCGTATAATACAGGTATAGACATAAGATTAGTGAGAAAGAAGTGCAAACAGGAGGCGCATGTATGAAATTGGTAATTAAAGTTTTAGTTGTATTCGCCATCATTCTAGGTGGAACAGCGTACTATTTGAACACAAAAACAGAAGGTGTACATGCTTTTGTAGACAACTTCTTTTCAAATAAAGAAATACAAGATTATTATGCGGTGATAGATAAAGGTGAGAAAAAAGACGGTGAATACTTGTATACATTTAAAGGGTATACAGAAGACGGAAAGTTACAAGTTGTGAAAAGAATGATGAACCGTGAATTGCATACGGGAGCATTTATAAAAATTTATGCAAAAGGTATGCAAGGAAAAGGATGGGCTGAAATCTCAAAAGAATCAATTCCGCAAAAAGCGTTAGAAAAAATAGAAAAACCATAAAAGGAGCGACTCATTCGCTCCTTTTATGGTGCGTTAAAATGGTGATTGATGTCTTTTCTTTGTTAGAAATGATTTTTGCACGTCCACCAATTGGGAAAGTGAAAATCGGGGTTGTATGCCCGAAACTTGCGTTTGCAATGATAGGGGTATGTGCAAGTTCAGGTTTTGAAGCGATCATTTCTTGAATGTCTTCTATCGTACATTGTGCACCTTTTTGCATCTTTCCTATGACGATGCCTTTTATATGTTCAAAGTTAGGTTGCTGCATAAGAGAATGTAAATAACGATCAAAAGTGTTAAGGGTAGCTTTTCCAGTTAAACTATCCTCCTCAAGAAATAATATTTTATCCTGTAAGTTTGGCATATATGGTGTACCCTGTAGTAAATTCAATGTGCTCATACTACCACCGATAATCTCTCCAGTTGCTTCGCCTTCATGAATCGAAACATAACCTTCATTTTTAATAAATTCTCGATTTTCTTGATCGATGTACCAAGAATCATCGCTCCATGTTTCAGATGGCAGGACTTCAATAGGTTCATTATAAGTTAAGCATTTTAAAAAATAATCAGTCGTATATTCGAGACCTTTCTCCATTCCAAATGAAGAAAAATGGGGGCCTGAATATGTAACAAGTCCTGTTTTTGTGTAAATTGCATTATTTAAAGCGGTAATATCAGAATAGCCACAGAAAAACTTCGGGTTTTCTCGAATTAAATCATAATCGAGATGTTTCAATAAACCATTAGAGTTGTATCCGCCAAGTGTCGTCAAAACGGCTTTTACATTAGGGTCTCTAAATGCATCATGAAGATCTTGAACACGTGAAGAAATAGAAGAGGAAGCAAATCGATCTATCTCATCAGCATATGTTGAGAATGTAACTTGAAAGCCCATGTCGGTTAATCTTTTTATTGCAAGCTCTTGGTTCGTATTTGAGACAATACTTAAACTACAAGAGGGTGAAATAACTCTAATTTCATCACCTTTTTTCAATTTTGTTGGTAGCACATAACTCACCTCTTTAAATGAAAGAATATTTAGATTTAAAAAACATTTTATCATATGAAATAAAGTGGAAGTGAATTATTTTTTGAAATAGAGTTTTCCTGATTTTTCAGCAGACAGACAGAGGTTTTTTTTGATATGATAGGAAAAGTGATTTATTATAAGTAGTATTTAATATCTATAACATTTGAAAGGTGTGCAAGACGTGGAGAAACAACTTGCAGGCTTGCCGGTACACGTTCATTTCGTAACAGAAATCCGTGAAGGGGCGAGGAAGGAAACCGTTGCTTTTGAAGCAAACGGTCAATACTATGTAAAAGGTCAAGGTACATATGTAACATTCCAAGAGCCGAACGAACAGGGCGAAGTGAAAACAATTATTAAAATTCAAGGTGAACAAGTTCTCATTATGCGTTCAGGTGCTGTTTCAATGCGTCAAACGCATGTGAAAGGTGAATGGACAACTGGTACGTATACGAGTGAACTTGGTACGTTTGCATTGCAAACGAAAACTGATAACGTTCTTTTTAAATGGTCGGATGAAAAGAAAAAAGGACAACTCTTCTTAACGTACGCATTGCTTCTAAGTGAACAAGAAGCCGGCAGATATACAATTACACTTAATTTGAAGGAGGCAAAATAATGAATTCTTTAGAACAAGTAAAAGGATTAATTAAAGAAGAAATTCAAGCTGCTGTATTAAAGGCAGAATTAGCGACAGAAGAACAGATTCCAAACGTTGTATTAGAATCTCCAAAAGATAAAACAAATGGTGACTTCTCTACAAATATGGCAATGCAACTTGCACGCGTTGCGAAAAAAGCACCTCGTATGATTGCAGAAGAATTAGTTGCAAACTTCGATAAAGCAAAAGCTTCTATTGAAAAAATTGAAATCGCAGGTCCTGGTTTCATTAACTTCTACATGGATAATAGCTACTTAACAGACTTAATCCCAACAATCGTTAACGCTGGCGAAGCTTACGGTGAAACGAATACTGGTAAAGGTGAAAAAGTACAAATTGAGTTCGTATCTGCGAACCCAACAGGTGACCTTCACTTAGGACATGCACGTGGTGCGGCAGTGGGTGACACTTTATGTAACGTATTAGCAAAAGCAGGATACGATGTATCTCGTGAGTACTACATTAATGACGCTGGTAACCAAATTCATAACTTAGCTCTTTCTGTTGAAGCTCGTTACATGCAAGCTTTAGGCCTAGAGAAAGAAATGCCAGAAGACGGATACCATGGTGCGGACATCATTGGAATCGGTAAGCTTTTAGCTGAAGAATTTGGTGATCGTTATGCAAAAGCTGATGCAGAAGAAAGCTATGAGTTCTATCGTTCATACGGTTTAAAATATGAGTTAGCAAAACTTCAAAAAGACTTAGAAAGCTTCCGTGTTAAATTCGATGTATGGTTCTCAGAAACATCATTATACAAAAACGGAAAAATCGATGCTGCACTTGCAGTATTAAAAGAGCGTGACGAGATCTTTGAAGAAGGCGGTGCAACTTGGTTCCGTTCTATGACTTACGGTGACGACAAAAACCGTGTATTAATTAAAAACGACGGTTCTTACACATACTTAACGCCAGATATCGCTTACCACCGTGATAAATTAGAGCGTGGTTTCGATAAGTTAATCAACATTTGGGGTGCTGACCACCACGGTTACATTCCTCGTATGAAAGCTGCTATTCAAGCACTTGGTTACGATAAAGAAACACTTGAAGTAGAAATCATCCAAATGGTACAACTGTACCAAAATGGTGAAAAAATGAAGATGAGTAAGCGTACAGGTAAAGCAGTTACACTTCGTGAGCTTATGGAAGAAGTAGGCGTGGACGCAATGCGTTACTTCTTCGCAATGCGTAGCGGTGATTCTCATTTAGACTTCGATATGGACTTAGCTGTATCAAAATCTAATGAAAACCCAGTATACTATGCACAGTATGCTCATGCTCGCGTATGCAGTATCCTTCGTCAAGGTGAAGAGTTAGGATTAGCTACAGGCGGAGACGTGAACTACAAACTTGTTACTTCTGAGAAAGAAGTAGAGTTACTGAAAAAACTTGGTGAATTCCCAGCTGTAGTTGCGGATGCAGCGCAAAAACGTCTGCCACACCGCATTACAAGCTATGCATTTGAATTAGCAGCAGCATTACACAGCTTCTATAACGCAGAAAAAGTATTAAACCAAGACAACTTAGAATTAAGTAAAGCTCGCTATGAGTTAATGAAAGCAGTGCGCACTACACTTCAAAACGCATTAGCAATCGTAGGAGTATCTGCACCAGAAAAAATGTAATAGAAAAAAGAAAAGACGCTTATTTTTTGTTTAGAAGTGATATACGAGTTGACATAAAAACATCTATTCAATGTATAGACTGATTAGATGTCAAAGAAAGAAGACCAACGAAAAGCGGTATGGCTTGATAAGGGGAAGTTGAAACAGAAAAAGAGATGGCAAAGCTATCTCTTTTTCTGTGCCCAATTTTCTAATCTAAATATATGTGATAGTGATGAAGTGAAAATAGAAAAATACCAATTAACTATTGATTTTTAGGAACGATTCTAGAATAATAGACCGTTGGGGGTAAGATTATCAAAAATCCATATATGTATTATTAGTTGGTGGAATGTTACTAGGAAATGGTGTGATTATTGTGAAAGATATTGTTACAGCTATGCCAAATACTAAAATAACAATGCATCTAACCAAGTATCTAAACAATTAGTAATCAACCTTGAAAACTTCCAACTTAGTCAAGAAACTAGGGGTGGTATGTTTAAAATAGTACATATAGTACAATTAAAGTTTTCATGATTTGATAAAAAATAATGAAAGGATATAAATCTCTCGGTTTTGATATTATCATCACATATAAGCTCATTTTAATTCTTCGACATAGCCATGGAACCCATTAGGCAAAGTGTTTTTTCTCGACACTCATTTATATACTCCAAAAATGAAAAGGCTGAATTTCGTATTTCTATACGATTTATATGAAATCAGTTGACAATCATACCCTTTTTTAGTTACCCCCAAATTCGTTCCACTGTATTCAAATTTGGAGAATATGACTTTCATCTTGCATAGGCAACCAATACTTCATCCAGAGCGTTTTTAATTATATAATGCTTCTTGTTCTACTTGTTTCGGTGTGTAGGTTGGTTGTGTAACTAAACACAAAACGTTTTAACATATGACCAATTTCACCTCAACTCATAATGACAGAAAACGCACCTTCAATGACATCTTTTAGAATACGAGAATCCTAGCATGTTTCACAGTCGTAACCTTCTTCGGCGGATATGCTAAATTAGATTATAGATTGTACTTCTTGTTATTCTTTAGGAGGATAAGTAAGGAAGTTGACCAAATGCATATTTACTGTGAAATAGCTCTTCCATATTTGTCGGCAATGAAATTTTTGCATTTATAGAGCAAGCGTTTGCGTTGGTGATGATAATAGCTATCAAACACATTTTAGTAGAGTGGCTTAATGGCATTGATATAGTGGAATCTTTGTCATAGTATATTTGTTCTAGAATCTAGCAACATTTTATAGGGAGGATAACAGAAAGCATGTATTTAAAAAGGATAACTTCAATTTTTTCGATTATAATGATTTTCATGTTTACTATAGGTCAGAGTCTTTTACCTATAGTAGCAAACGCACAAGAATTAAACACATTAGGACTTGTGGATAGTTTTAAGATTGATAAAACAGATCTTTCTATCGGACAACGGACTAAAGTAACTATAAACTTCAGTGAAAAAGATAGCCTTAAGCTGAAGCCTGGAGACACACTAACATTAACACTGCCTCCAGAATTAAAAGGATTAAATACAGAGTTTCTATTAGATGATTATGGTACTTGTAAAGTCACTGCAGGTACTGTGGTATGTACATTTAATGATAAAGTGAGTACACATCAAAATATTAAAGGGTATTTAAACTTTTTTGTGGAAGCTGCTAATGTAGGAACGGATGAAAAGAAAGAGATTGAAACCAATTTCGGTACAAATGTAGATAAGCAATCTGTAACAATTACCGGCCCAAGCGGTGGTGGGGGTACAGATCCTGGAAAACCACCATTTTTTTATAAAACTGGTGATATGAACTCAGGTAAGAGCGATGAAGTACGTTGGTTCTTGAATATAAACTTGGCTAAAGAAGAGTTAAGTCGTGATATTGTTGTGACTGATAATTTACAGGAAGGTCAAACACTTAATAAGGATAGTTTCTATATAATTGTAGATGATTATATAGGTCGTCGATCTTTAACGCTACAAGAGCTTGAAAAGCAAGGTTACGGAACGATTACCTTTAATGGAGACAAATCATTTAAAGTTGTGCTTAATAAGAATAAAGCGCGTCTTGCCTCCTTTTCGATTGGTTATACATCTACTATAACGGAAGCTGGGAAGAAGCAAGAGTTTTTTAAGAATGATTATACGATTGATTACCAAGTTCTAAACAAGGAACCAGTTACTGAATCGGGTACTCATCCAGTCGAAAATATGACAGCTGGTGGTGGTGCTGAAGGTAACGTGACTCCAAAAGGAACACTAAAAATTGTGAAGCATATTGAAGGGGATGAAGAAAAAGTAATCCCAAATGTTTCGTTTAAGTTGTATAAAGAGTCTGATGAACAAGTTGGAGATGTATATAAAACAGATGAAAAAGGGATAATTGAAATCCCTAATTTACAACCAGGTAAATATTATGTGAAAGAAGTTTCAGCTCCAGACTATGTTGATTTCGATCCTCAAGCAAAAGTAATTTTTGAAGTTAAATTAGATGCTGTAAATGGAGTTAAGTTGTCAATTCCGAATAAGGTGAAAACTACATCTATTGCAGGGACGAAGACGTGGAAAGGCGATAACGAGAAAGATCGTCCAAGTTCAATCAAAGTAGAATTACTAAAAAATGAGAAAGTAGTAGACACGAAAGAAGTAACAGCGGCAGATGGTTGGAAATACAAATTTGACAACCTAGCAGCGTATGATGCAAATGGAGTAGCGTACAAGTATGAAGTAAAAGAACAACCGATAGATGGATACACAACAGAAGTAAACGGTTATGATATTACAAATACAAAAGTGGTACAAACAACCAAAGTAGAAGGAACGAAAACATGGAAGGACGGAAATGCGGAAGGTCGTCCAACGATGATTAAAGTAGACTTACTACAAAGCGGTACAGTGATTGCGACGCAAGAAGTAAGCGAAGCAACAGGCTGGAAATATGAATTTAAAGATTTGGCGATAAACGATGCAGACGGAAAAGCATATAAGTATGAAGTGAAAGAACAAGCAGTAGACGGATACGAATCCAAAGTTAATGGTTATGACATCACGAATACAAAAGTAGGCAAGACATCAGTTGCAGGAACGAAGACGTGGAAAGGTGGCACAGAGGAAGAGCATAAAGCCATCAAAGTAGACTTACTACAAAACGGTACAGTGATTGCGACACAAGAAGTAAGCAAAGAAACAGGTTGGAAGTATGAATTTAAAGATTTAGTAGCGTTCGATGCAAATGGAAAAGCATACAAGTATGAAGTGAAGGAACAACCGGTAGATGGATACGAATCCAAAGTCAATGGTTATGACATCACGAATACAAAAGTAGGCGAAACAAAAGTAGAAGGAACGAAAACATGGAAAGACGATAACGCGAAAGATCGTCCGGAAATGATCAAAGTAGATCTTTTACAAAACGGTAAAGTAGTAGATACAAAGGAAGTAACAGCGGCAACAAATTGGAAGTATACGTTTGAAAAACTCCAAGCATACGATGCAAACGGAGTAGCGTACAAGTATGAAGTGAAAGAACAAGCAGTACCAGGATATGAATCCAAAGTAAATGGTACTGATATCACAAATACAAAAGTAGGCGAAACAAAAGTAGAAGGAACGAAAACATGGAAAGACGATAACGCGAAAGATCGTCCGGAAATGATCAAAGTAGATCTTTTACAAAACGGTAAAGTAGTAGATACAAAGGAAGTAACAGCGGCAACAAATTGGAAGTATACGTTTGAAAAACTCCAAGCATACGATGCAAACGGAGTAGCATACAAGTATGAAGTGAAGGAACAACCGGTAGATGGATACGAATCCAAAGTCAATGGTTATGACATCACGAATACAAAAGTAGGTGAAACAAAAGTAGAAGGAACGAAAACATGGAAAGACGATAACGCGAAAGATCGTCCGGAAATGATCAAAGTAGATCTTTTACAAAACGGTAAAGTAGTAGATACAAAGGAAGTAACAGCGGTAACAAATTGGAAGTATACGTTTGAAAAACTCCAAGCATACGATGCAAACGGAGTAGCGTACAAGTATGAAGTGAAAGA
The DNA here is from genome assembly GCF_007680225.1 of Bacillus sp. DE0042. NCBI lineage: Bacteria > Bacillati > Bacillota > Bacilli > Caryophanales > Bacillaceae > Bacillus > Bacillus sp. DE0042. Next base: position 140,036 of record NZ_VEJP01000011.1, read on the forward strand.
ACAAGCAGTACCAGGATATGAATCCAAAGTAAATGGTACTGATATCACAAATACAAAAGTAGGCGAAACAAAAGTAGAAGGAACGAAAACATGGAAAGACGATAACGCGAAAGATCGTCCGGAAATGATCAAAGTAGATCTTTTACAAAACGGTAAAGTAGTAGATACAAAAGAAGTAACAGCGGCAACAGAATGGAAGTACACATTTGAAAAACTTCAGGCATACGATGCAAACGGAGCAGCGTACAAGTATGAAGTGAAAGAACAAGCAGTACCAGGATATGAATCCAAAGTAAGTGGTACTGATATCACAAATACAAAAGTAGGCAAAACAAAAGTAGAAGGAACGAAGACATGGAACGACGGAAATGCAACAGACCGTCCGACAATGATCAAAGTAGACTTACTACAAAACGGGAATGTGATTCAAACACACGACGTACTAGCAGTAATGGGTTGGAAATATATATTCGCAGATTTAGCAGCATATGATGCGGAAGGAAAGGCTTACGAGTATACAGTGAAAGAACAGCCAGTACCAGGATATGAATCCAAAGTAAGTGGTACTGATATCACAAATACAAAAGTAGGTGAAACAAAAGTAGAAGGAACGAAAACATGGAAAGACGATAACGCAACAGATCGTCCAGAAATGATTAAAGTAGACCTTTTACAAAATGGTACAGTGATTGCGACACAAGAAGTAAGCAAAGCAACAGACTGGAAATACGAATTCAAAGATTTAGCAGCATACGATGCAAACGGAGTAGCATA
>NZ_VEJP01000012.1:0-94381 GCF_007680225.1 Bacillus sp. DE0042
TTCCGCAGTAGCTCAGTGGTAGAGCTATCGGCTGTTAACCGATCGGTCGTAGGTTCGAGTCCTACCTGCGGAGCCATTATGCTTCCATAGCTCAGCTGGTAGAGCACTTCCATGGTAAGGAAGAGGTCACCGGTTCAAGCCCGGTTGGAAGCTTGGGAAGAGTTTTGAAATTTTTGGCCCGTTGGTCAAGTGGTTAAGACACCGCCCTTTCACGGCGGTAACACGGGTTCGAATCCCGTACGGGTCACCACTTTTGGAGGATTAGCTCAGCTGGGAGAGCACCTGCCTTACAAGCAGGGGGTCGGCGGTTCGATCCCGTCATCCTCCACCATATATATTTTAAATGTCGGAGGGGTAGCGAAGTGGCTAAACGCGGCGGACTGTAAATCCGCTCCTTCGGGTTCGGCAGTTCGAATCTGCCCCCCTCCACCATTTTCTTTAAAATAACCTGAGAGGGTTTATTTTTTTGAAAAGATAACCATACTAGTAAATATTAATGGGCTATAGCCAAGCGGTAAGGCAACGGACTTTGACTCCGTCATGCGCTGGTTCGAATCCAGCTAGCCCAGCCATTTACGAGCCATTAGCTCAGTTGGTAGAGCATCTGACTTTTAATCAGAGGGTCGAAGGTTCGAATCCTTCATGGCTCACCATTTTCGCGGAAGTAGTTCAGTGGTAGAATACAACCTTGCCAAGGTTGGGGTCGCGGGTTCGAATCCCGTCTTCCGCTTTATTACTAAGGGGCCTTAGCTCAGCTGGGAGAGCGCCTGCCTTGCACGCAGGAGGTCAGCGGTTCGATCCCGCTAGGCTCCATCTAAATAAAAAAGCTTATATCATATGATGTAAGCTTTTTTTGTATTTAAAAAGACAACTTTCATATTTGTCATTTAAAATGGAGAAAACGCGAAAATAAAGGATGGGGATAATTGTGAAAGTTGTTATTGCATCTGATTCATATAAAGAAAGCTTAAAAGCTATAAAAGTATGTGAAGCTATTGAAAGAGGATTTGGAGCAATTTTTCCTAAAGCAGAGTACGTAAAAATACCAATTGGAGATGGAGGTGAAGGAACGGTTGATTCACTTGTGGATGCTACTGATGGAAGAATGATACCTCTTCATGTGACAGGGCCGCTTAGAGAACGTATACAAGCCTTTTACGGTATGTCTAAAGATAAAAAGACAGCGTTTATTGAAATGGCAGCAGCATCAGGATTACAACACGTTCCGGTTAAAAAGCGAAACCCACTTATTACAACGACTAAAGGAACCGGAGAGCTTATACTACATGCGCTAGACGAAGGAGCTGAGCACATTATTTTAGGACTTGGCGGAAGTGCTACAAATGATGGTGGAGCAGGTATGCTGTCAGCTTTAGGGGTCAGGTTTATAAATGGAAAAGGGGAAGTAATAGAGCCATCTGGAGGAACATTACATTCGATTGTCGCTATTGATTTTTCATGCATGGATTCACGCTTACTGCATATAAAGATAGAAGCAGCATGTGATGTAGATAATCCGTTAGTTGGAATAAGGGGAGCATCTTTCGTATTTGGGAGGCAAAAGGGTGCGAATGCAGAGATGGTGAAAGAGTTGGATGAGAATTTAAAGCATTATGCGAATATCCTTAAACAATACTTATCTTGCGACGTATCTAAAATACCTGGCGCAGGAGCCGCAGGAGGAATGGGAGCAGCTGTTATTGCAGTGTTAAAGGGAAACTTGCGGAGAGGAATTGAAATTGTATTAGACTATACAAATTTTGATAAGCATATAGAAGGTGCAGATTTAATTATAACTGGCGAAGGGAGAATAGATGAACAAACAGCATATGGAAAGGCCCCTGTAGGTGTTGCGGAGCGTGCAAAGCATTTTCGTATTCCTGTCATTGCTATTGGAGGATCTGTATCTCCGAATTATCCAGCTGTTCATGAAAAAGGAATCGATGCAGTATTTAGTATTACAGTGAGTCCTATGACATTAGAAGAGGCATATAAAGTAGCGGAAGAGAATATCGAAATGACAGCAAAGAATATTGCCGCAGTATGGAAAATAGCATCAGAAAAACACTTCTAAATGTAGGAGTGTTTTTTATTATTATTTAATAATAATGATGGTAGTTGTTTCATTAAGTTAACTTTATACATAGAATAGTCTTGAAATTGGGTTTTTAAGGCGAATACAAGTGAATAATTTGTATATCCATACAGAAAAATGTTGAGTTGAGTCAGACTATATAAAAGATTTAAAATATTTAGTGAAGGCATAAAAGGGGGATACTATCTATGAAAAAAGAAATCTCAGTTATTGGAGTTCCAATGGATTTAGGACAGATGCGTCGCGGGGTAGATATGGGGCCGAGTGCAATCCGTTATGCAGGCGTAATTGAAAGAATTGAAGAAATTGGATATGACGTTAAAGATATAGGAGATATACGTATAGAGAGAGAAAAAGAAGTAGATGTAAATACAAACTTAAGAAACCTTACACAAGTTGCAACTGTATGTAACGAATTAGCAAGTAAGGTGGATCATATTATAGAAGAGGGACGTTTTCCACTTGTATTAGGTGGTGACCATAGTATCGCAATTGGTACATTAGCTGGTGTTGCGAAACATTATAAAAATTTAGGTGTTATTTGGTACGATGCACATGGTGACTTAAATACAGAAGAAACTTCACCATCTGGAAATATTCATGGCATGTCACTTGCAGCAAGTCTAGGGTATGGACATCAAACGCTTGTAGATTTATACGGGGCATATCCAAAGGTGAAAAAAGAGAATGTTGTAATTATCGGTGCACGTGCATTAGATGAAGGAGAAAAAGACTTTATTCGCAATGAAGGTATTAAAGTATTCTCGATGCACGAGATTGATCGTATGGGTATGACGGCTGTTATGGAAGAAACAATCGCTTATTTATCTCATACTGATGGTGTACATTTATCATTAGATTTAGATGGTCTTGATCCTCATGATGCACCAGGAGTTGGCACGCCTGTAATTGGTGGCCTATCTTATCGTGAAAGCCATTTAGCAATGGAAATGTTAGCGGAAGCTGATATTGTTACATCTGCTGAGTTTGTTGAAGTAAATACGATTTTAGATGAGCGAAACAGAACGGCAACAACAGCAGTTGCTTTAATGGGTTCTTTATTCGGTGAAAAACTAAAATAAATGTAAGAAAAGCAACTGAGAAGTTGCTTTTTTTATTTGAAAATAAGCGTATAATAATGATTTATATTATACTGTACGATAATAATGTTTGACATCTTACCAATTTAGACTAAAGGAGGGTTGTTTGTAATTGTCGTTTGTTTCATGTATGGTATAATTAACTAGTTGTTGGAAATACATACAGATAGAGCATAAAACAATATTTCAATATATGGATAGAATTGCTCGTAAGTAGGAGGAAGGGTTAGCATGCCTTTTGAAGATACGACCATTTTGAAATATCTTAGTACGGTATTAGATATTGCCGTTGTATGGTTTATTATATATAAGCTAATTCTCATAATCCGAGGGACGAAAGCTGTTCAACTTTTAAAAGGGATTACAGTTATTATTGTCGTTCGGATGATCAGTATTTTCCTTGAATTGCATACGCTTTATTGGCTAACTGAGCAAGTATTAACGTGGGGATTTTTAGCCGTTATTATTATTTTCCAGCCAGAATTGCGAAGAGCACTTGAGCAGCTAGGACGCGGGAGTTTATTTTCGCGTGTTGGAACTCATGAGGATGATGAACCTGAAATCGTTGCAACAGCGATAGCGAAAGCAACGGAATATATGGGGAAACGTAGAATTGGTGCATTAATTACTTTGTCAAAAGAGACCGGTATGGGTGATTATGTGGAAACGGGTATTCCGCTAAATGCACACGTATCATCGGAATTACTTATTAATATTTTCATTCCTAATACACCTCTTCACGATGGAGCGGTTATTATGCAAGGAAGTACCATTAAAGCAGCAGCGTGTTATCTTCCGTTATCGGAAAGTCCGTTTATTTCTAAGGAGTTAGGAACTAGGCATCGCGCTGCAATGGGAGTTAGTGAAGTTACTGATAGTATCACAGTAGTTGTGTCGGAAGAAACAGGTCAAATTTCTTTAACGAAAAATGGTAAGTTGCATCGTGATTTGAAGACAGAACAATTGAAAGATATGTTGTTAGCTGAATTTAGTGCGAGCGAAAAAACGACTTCTTCGTCTTTATGGAATTGGAGGAGAAAGCGTCATGGATAAGTTAATGGAGAATCATTGGTTTTTAAAAGGGATCTCATTACTATTGGCGTGTATGCTTTTTATGTCAGCGACTTTAACTGAAAAAAATACGACATCGGGGATAATACCTTTCGCAAATGATGCGAAAGAAACCTTAACTAATTATGCCATTAACCTTAAGTATGATGAAGAGAAATATATTGTAAGTGGTATTCCGTCAGAGGGCGTTAAGGTGAAGTTAGAGGGCCCAAAAGCAGCAGTTGCTACAGCAAAAGCAAAAAAACAATTTGATATACCAGTTGATTTGAGAGATAGCGAAAAAGGAACTTATGAAGTTTCTTTGAAAACGAACGGGCTTCCAGATGATGTGAAAGGAACAGTTCAGCCATCAACAATTAAAATTACTCTACATGAAAAAGCGAGAAAATACGTTCATGTAGACTTAAAATTATCAAATGAGGATCAAATGCCAGCGGGTTCAACTCTTGAAAAATCAAACATTAAACCTGATACTGTTGAGGTAGTTGGGACGAAAGAAGAAATTGAAAGTATTTCATCTGCTAAGGCGTATATTGATTTAAAAGGTGTTAATAAAACTGTTACAAAAACAGCCGAAGTTACATTATACAATAGAGAAGGAAAACGTTTAAATGTAAGAACGAGTCCATCTAAAATTAGTGTAACATTGAATGTGGCGACGCAAGCTACGGCCAATAATACTGAAAAAACTGTTCCTGTAACGTATACGAAAAAGGGGAGTTTACCAGAAGGATTGGCCGTTACAAATATTAGCATTGAGCCGAGAGAAGTAACGATAGCAGGTCCAAAAGATATATTGGATAATATACAATCGATAGAGGGGGTCGAAGTAGATCTTAGTCAATTGACAGAGTCTACAACATTCGATACCTCTGTTTTATTGCCAAAGGGTGTAACAAGTGCAAAACCGAATCAAGTGAAGGTTTCGGTAGGAGTGCAAAAAACAAAACAAACGAAAACAAGAACGATTGATGGTATATCAATTCAAAAAAATGGACTTTCTAAAGATGTTACGGCCCAGCTACTTTCGCCGCAAGATGGGAAGATAAGCGTTGATATTTCAGGAGAAACAAGTATAGTAGATAAAATAACAGCTGCTCAAATAACAGCAGCCATTAATCTGCAAAATGTATCTCCGGGGACGAAGGATGTTTCTATTCAAGTGAGCGGTCCTGGTAATATTTCAATAGAGCCAAAGCAAAAAAGTGCCAAAGTCACAATTGTGAAGAAAGAAAATCCAGATAAAGAAGTACAGGGTAACGGTGAAAAACCAGATTCAAATAATAACCAAGATAATCAAACTGAAAAACCAAAAAATCCTGAACCTGAACATAAGCCTAAGCCTGACCCTGACCCGGAAAAGGAACAGGAACAAAATAAAGAACAAGAAACTAGTCAAGAGCCAACAGTAGATAATCAAAAAGAGCCAGAAAAAGGAGCGAATCATAATGGGTAAATATTTTGGTACAGATGGAGTACGTGGGGTTGCGAACCAGGAGTTAACACCTGAATTAGCGTTCAAAATTGGACGTTTTGGTGGTTATGTATTAACAAAAGATACAGATCGTCCAAAAGTAATTATCGGCCGTGATACACGTATATCAGGACATATGTTAGAAGGAGCTTTAGTAGCAGGTCTATTATCAACTGGAGCAGAAGTAATGCGCCTTGGTGTTATTTCTACACCAGGTGTTGCTTATTTAACAAAAGCGTTAGATGCACAAGCAGGTGTTATGATTTCTGCATCTCATAATCCAGTACAGGATAACGGAATCAAGTTCTTCGGTTCAGACGGTTTTAAATTAACAGATGAGCAAGAAGCAGAAATCGAAGCTTTATTAGACAAAGATGTTGATGAGTTACCACGTCCAACAGGTACGAACCTTGGACAAGTGAGTGATTATTTTGAAGGCGGACAAAAATATTTACAATATATTAAACAAACTGTAGAGGAAGATTTCTCTGGTTTACATATCGCTTTAGATTGTGCGCATGGTGCTACGTCTTCTTTAGCTCCATACTTATTTGCGGATTTAGAGGCTGATATTTCAACAATGGGAACTTCACCAAACGGCATGAACATTAACGATGGAGTAGGTTCTACGCATCCAGAAGTATTAGCTAAATTAGTAAAAGATAAAGGCGCTGATATTGGTCTTGCCTTTGATGGTGATGGTGACCGTTTAATCGCTGTAGATGAAAAAGGAAACATCGTTGATGGCGATCAAATTATGTTTATTTGTGCGAAGTACATGAAAGAAACTGGTCAATTAAAGCATAATACAGTCGTTTCAACTGTTATGAGTAACTTAGGTTTCTACAAAGCACTTGAAGCTAACAATATCACAAGTGATAAAACAGCAGTTGGTGACCGTTACGTAATGGAAGAGATGAAGCGTGGTGGTTACAACTTAGGTGGAGAACAATCGGGTCATATTATCTTACTTGATTACATTACAACTGGTGATGGAATGTTAAGTGCACTTCAATTGGTGAACATCATGAAAATGACGAAAAAACCATTATCTGAGCTTGCAGGTGAGATGACAAAATTCCCACAATTACTAGTAAACGTTCGTGTAACAGATAAAAAACTAGCATTAGAAAATGAAAAAATTAAAGATATTATTCGTGTTGTAGAGGAAGAAATGAACGGTGATGGCCGCATTCTTGTTCGTCCATCTGGAACAGAGCCACTTATTCGTGTAATGGCAGAAGCACCAACACAAGAAGTTTGTGACGCATATGTACATCGTATTGTAGAAGTTGTGAAAGCTGAAGTTGGCGCTGAATAATTCAATAAACATATGAAAAGGGAGCACAAGAAGTGCTCCTTTTTCATATGTTTTATAGACGATGAAAAAAATTTCATTGACGGTTTATCTATGTTTGTTATAAGATGGTCTTGTTCTTTTTCTCAAAGGAAATATTGTAAATTATAGAAGCGCCAGAACTACAAGTAGTGTAGTTGACGAGGTGGAGTTTATCGAGATTTCGGCGGATGACTCTCGGTTGTTCATCACAACCGCAAGCTTTTACTTAAATCATTAAGGTGACTTAGTGGACAAAGGTGAAAGTGTGATGAGAGAAAAGGAACGGATACAAACTAGCTGTATAAGTATATACGGACTTAAACCCAATCGAGAGGAAGGTGAAAGCCGTTACAAGCTTACAGGGCTAGCAATATGTAATCCGTTTTTTAGTATAAATAAAAATGGTATCGGACTATGTCGTTACATGTTCGCAGAGCAATGTAAGCATTTGTAACGGCGACTAAACATGTGTGGAATCGTAGGATTTATTGGAGAGCAAGATGCAAAGGAAATTTTATTAAAAGGTTTAGAAAAGCTAGAATATCGTGGATATGATTCAGCAGGTATTGCAGTACAAGCAGAGAACGGTGTTGTTGTATACAAAGAAAAAGGTCGTATTGCAAAACTTCGCGAAATCGTAGATGAGAACGTAGCAGCAAGCGTGGGAATCGGTCACACACGCTGGGCTACACATGGTGTTCCAAGCAAAGTAAACGCGCATCCGCATCAAAGTACATCAAAACGCTTTACACTAGTTCATAACGGTGTAATTGAAAACTATGAATTAGTGAAAAAAGAATATTTACAAGATGTAACGTTCGTAAGTGAAACGGATACAGAGATTATCGTACAGCTTATGGAACAACAAGTGAGCACAGGATTAAGTGTAGAAGAAGCGTTCCGTAATACGCTATCTCTTTTACATGGCTCTTATGCGATCGGATTACTTGATGCTGAAAATCCAAACATGATTTATGTTGCTAAAAACAAAAGCCCGCTATTAGTAGGTGTTGGTGACAACTTTAATGTTGTGGCGAGCGACGCTATGGCGATGTTACAAGTTACAGATCAATTTATTGAGTTAATGGATAAAGAAATTGTAATCGTAACGAAAGAAAGTATTACAATTAAAAACTTACAAGGTGAAACGATTGAACGTGCACCGTTTACAGCGGAATTAGACGCAAGTGATATTGAAAAAGGAACATACCCTCATTTCATGCTTAAAGAAATCGATGAGCAACCACTTGTAATCCGTAATATAATTCAAAAGTATCAAGATGAAAATGGCGAGATTGAACTGAATGCAGACATCCGCAATGCGATTTTAGATAGCGATCGTATTTACATCATTGCATGTGGAACAAGTTATCATGCAGGTCTTGTTGGAAAACAATTTATCGAGAAGTTTGCAAAAATGCCAGTTGAAGTGCATGTAGCAAGTGAATTCTCTTATAACATGCCATTATTAACAGAAAGACCATTCTTCATTTACATTTCACAAAGTGGTGAAACAGCTGATAGCCGTGCAGTACTTGTGCAAACAAATGAAATGGGTCATAAAGCATTAACGATTACAAACGTACCTGGTTCTACGCTTTCTCGTGAAGCTGATTACACACTTCCGTTATACGCGGGACCAGAAATCGCAGTTGCATCAACGAAAGCTTACACAGCACAACTTGCAGTACTTTCAATTTTAGCTGCGGACATTGCTAAAGCAAAAGGCGAAGTTCTTGATTTCGATTTAACACACGAATTAGGAATTGTAGCAAATGCAATGGTAGAACTTTGTGATCAAAAAGAAGAAATGGACGCATTAGCAAAACAATTTTTAGCAACAACTCGTAACTGTTTCTTCATCGGACGTAGCGTAGACTTCTACGTAGGATTAGAAGGTGCGTTAAAGCTAAAAGAAATCTCTTACATCCAAGCAGAAGGATTTGCTGGAGGAGAATTAAAACACGGTACAATCGCCTTAATCGAAAATGGTACACCAGTTATCGCACTTGCTACACAAGAGCACGTAAACCTTGGAATTCGTGGTAACGTGAAAGAAGTAGTAGCACGCGGAGCTAACCCATGTATCATCTCAATGAAAGGCTTAGAAATGGAAGGTGACAGCTTCGTATTACCAGCTGTACACGAAGCACTAGCACCGCTAGTAGCAGTTATTCCATTCCAACTTATCTCATACTACGCGGCACTTCACCGCGAATGTGACGTTGATAAGCCACGTAACTTAGCTAAGTCTGTTACTGTTGAGTAGGAGATTGGTAGGTTAATAAATATAGTGTGGATTTGAAATAAATTTACGAATTTGTACCCCTTTAGATATGTTATCTAAAGGGGTATTTTTGTGCCGAAAAAGAACATCTAAAATTGCTAAGTGGATAGAATCCTACTAATTAAAATTTTACTTTATCGGATTTGGAATAGAACCACTTTTATTTATCTGAATTTTCCGTTACTATTTTAAGTATCAGTGAACAATTTTCTTTATTATGAAGAGAAGAGACGATAGATTCATGGACATTACAAGGGGGCTTATTATATGAAAGTGAAAGCAAAAACATATTTAAGTATAGAAGAGATTATTTCATTACCGGCCGTATCAAGTGCAAATATAAGTGATGATGGAAAAAACGTAGCATTTGTAAAGAAGACAGCTAACTGGGAAGACAATACGTATAGAAATCATGTATGGATATATGAGAAAGATAAAGGGCAGAGTTACCCACTAACAGATGGGGATATAGATAGTACACATCCAGTATGGTCTCCAGATTCTAAGAGCATTGCATACCTTAGTCCAGGCGGTGACGGAGCTAATAAAAATCAGATCTTTGTTAAGTTAATAGACGGTTGTAGTGAGGTTCAAATTACGGATGAGAAGGAAGGAGTTAATACATTCAAATGGGAGCCTACTGGTAAAGGTTTTTATTATATTGCACAGTCAAAAGAATGTGAGGAGATAAAGAAACGTAAGGAACGATATGGAGATTTCCATCATGTAGGTAAGGAACATCAGAATAATTGTTTATACTACATTGAAATAGAAAAAGTGAAACAAAACGATAAACAGGAACGGAAGGTTAGCGGTGTTTATCAACTAACGGACGGTAAGGATTTTTATATACATAACTTTGATATTTCAAATGATAGGAAAAAGGTTGTATGTATGGCTACACCAAGTTTAAACGATTATATGAATGGTGATCTATACATATTAGATGTTGAAGCTGGGGAACTACAAAAGATGAATATAGATAAGTTGTTAGGAGCGAGCGTCTGCTTTTCTCCTGAGGGCGATAAAATATGTTACTCAGCAAGCATAAGAGAGAAGGATTACTATAGAAATCATATACAAGATAATACATTAGAGATATATGATATGAATACTAGAGAGGTAATTCAACCTTTAACAAATTTTGATAGTACGGTTATGCCATTACAGTGGACAGCTAAAGGAATTTTAATTAGATGGCAGGATAAAACGAATTACCGTATTGGCTTGTTATGTGAGGATGGCACTGTGGAAATGTTAAGCGAAACAGTAGATGGGTTTATAATGGATGCCTCTATAACAAGGGATGGCAATCATATAACATATACTAAGGCTATAACTATAACAAATGAAACCTTTGAAATCTATTTGGATGATAAAAAAGTAACGAATGAAAATAGCTTTTTCGAAGGAAGGCTTAAAAGTAACAGAGAAATCATCTCATGGAAAAGTAGTGATGGTCTTGAAATAGAAGGTGTTTTATCAACCCCAGTAGAGTTTGACGTAAATAAAAAATATCCTTTATTAGTAGTAATCCATGGTGGTCCATCTTGGGCATCCTTTCCGATATTTTCAGACTGTTTTAATGAAAAATATCCGATTGAACAGTTTATCGAAAAAGGCTTTATCGTTTTAGAGCCAAACTATAGAGGAAGTTCTGGTTATGGTAATGAATTTTTAAAAGCAAACTATAGAAAACAAGGAATTGCTGATTATGATGATATTATATCTGGAGTGGATGAACTAGTTGAAAAAGGGATTGTAGATAAAGATAGAGTAGGAGTTATGGGATGGAGTAACGGAGGATATATATCAGCTTTCTGTTCTACATTTAGTAGTAGATTTAAAGCTATTTCAGTTGGAGGTGGAATTACAAACTGGAGTACCCATTATGTAAATACAGATATCCCTTACTTTATTAGGATGTATTTAGGAGATGCTCCATGGAATGATCCAGAGATATATAAGAAAACTTCACCAATGACATATATTAAATCAGCCTGTACGCCTACCTTAATTCAACATGGGGAAAAGGATGTAAGAATTCCAACTACAAATGCATATGAGCTATATGAAGGGTTAAGAGACATGGAAGTCGATACAGAGTTAATTATACTTAAAGGAATGGCATATAGTCCTAATCAGCCAGGAATGAATGTAGCTATTATGAAACAGAATTTGATGTGGTTTTCACACTATATTCTTGGTGAAAGTATGAAAGATTTTCGTACTATATAATGGATATCCACACAGGGATTTTTCGTTGTGCAATCGGATTAGATTGTTGAAAAAGAGATACAACAAATTATATAATTTGTTGTAAACTGTATGCAAACTATTATTGAAAAGATTTAAATGATTATAAGGAAACGTAATTCGGAGGACTAATATGACAGAGAATAAAAATGAGTTATCTGTAGAAAAACGTGAAGAACTATTAAAAGTATTACAAGCTCGTTTTGAGAAAAACGTGAACCGCCATGAAGGTCTTGAATGGGCTAAGATTGAAGCAAAACTGGCTACTAATACTGAAAAGTTGTGGTCAATTCATGAAATGGAAGTAACTGGCGGTGAGCCGGATGTTGTTGGTTATGATGAAGAGAAGGACGAGTATACTTTCTATGATTGTTCAAAGGAGAGTCCTAAAGGCCGCAGAAGTCTTTGTTATGATCTTGAAGCGTTAGAGGCAAGAAAAAAACATAAACCAGAAAATAACGTTATTGATGTGGCAACTGCTATGGGCATTGAATTATTAACGGAAGAACAATATCGAGAGTTGCAACAGTTTGGGGATTTTGACATGAAATCATCAAGCTGGGTACAAACACCTTCAGACATTCGAGAACTTGGCGGTGCTCTATTTTGCGATTATCGCTTCGGACACGTTTTCGTGTACCACAATGGAGCAGATTCCTATTATGCTGCTAGAGGATTTCGTGGTTCGCTAAAGGTCTAAATTTGAAAAAAGTAAGAGTATGTTTTAATTAATCTTTTTAAAACATGCTCTTTTCTATAATTGTTACTTAGAGTTATTCATATTTGTTTAACCTATGTAAGAACTATAATACTATGTAAAATTAATTAATATCTAGCATATTAGTAAACTTATACCCAGAGGTGTAGAAAAAAAGGATTTCTAAAAATAGGAGTTCTTTTTTATTTGTTGTCAGGATTTTTAAAGAATTTAGAGATTTCATAGAAAACAAACGGGATATCGAGTAAAATGTTAAGTATTGTTTTCAACATTCAAAAGGGTATTTTGGAGGTTCTTTTCGCGAATTTTTATAAGTCTATTAAAGGAGGAAGATATATCTAAAATAGCAAGATATATCAAATTAAACATGAGTATTACATTTCATAAAAAGGTAGTAGCATTAACAGCAGGACTAACGGTATTATCTTCATCTATGGTATCGTTCGCAGAGGAACAACAATCAGTAAATAACTATCAATCTATAAGTGCTCTGGAACAAGGTGGAACAGATCAACTTCAGGTATCAGATGAACAGGCTTTAAAAAGTATTGAAGAGAGTTTTGAAGGAGTAGACGGACGTGGTGGAGGTACTGTCGATAATAAGAAAGTGGACAGTCTTCAAGGTTCAGAAGGTATGTATGAAGAAACAGGTACATTAACGGTTCCTAACAATTCAAATAGAACAAAACGTAGTCTTTCTTTTTCAGCTCCTAAAGTTTCTAGTACTATAAATGGCGTCCCATTCACTGAATGGATTGTCCCAACTGGTAACGAGAATATTCGTCCTCAAAACCATATGGTTCCAAAGTATATTACAATTCACGAGACTGACAATAAAAGTGTAGGAGCAGGAGCTAAAAACCACGCTCAATACTTATATAACCAAGCAGTAGGACAAACAGATCGAGCTGCATCATGGCACTTTACAGTAGATGATAAAGAGATTTATCAACACTTACCATTAAACGAAAACGGATGGCACGCAGGAGACGGTGATGGACCAGGTAATAGAGAATCTATTGCAATTGAAATTGCAGTTAACAGTGATGGTGACTATAATAAGGCAGTAGATAACGCTAAGAAACTTGCAGCTTATTTAATGAAAGAAACAGGTGTACCATTAAATAATATTGTAAAACATCAAAAATGGAGTGGTAAAATCTGCCCTGCTATTATGATTAACAGTGGACAATGGGTTCCATTCGTAAATGGTGTTGAAGGGTATTATAATAAATTTTATCAACCAACAGACGATATAACAGGAGGTTGGTATGAGCCAGCTATTCGTGATTTGAATAGAAGAGGTATTATGGTCGGAGAAGGAAACGGTATTTTTGCGCCTAATAGATCTGTAACAAGAGCTGAGTTTGCTCAATTAATCTCTAATTCTCTAAGTCTTCCAGCTGGAGATGCAACGTTTAAAGATTTAAATGATGTAAATCCAACTTTACGAGATGGTATTAAACGTACTGCAAGTGCAGGCATCATTTCTGGTAGAGGAGACGGTAATTTTGACCCTAACACACCTATTACAAGAGAAGAAGCTGCAGTTATTGTAAATAAAGCTTTACAGTATAAAAAAATAAATGGACCATTGGCAAACTTACCATTTGCAGATAAAGATCAAATTATCTATAAAGAAGCAGTACAAAGATTATACGGTTTGGGTATTGTAAAAGGTATGGGAGATAATCTGTATGTGCCTAAAGGAACGACGACTCGTGGTGAAACAGCAGCATTCATTTTAAACATGCTTCAAGTAATTGAAACTGGTAGTGTTCAAAAAGGAATTGGTACAGTTGAAATTAATGGAATTGGGGTAAATGTTCGTAGCGGAGCGGGTGCTAGCTACTCTGTTGTTAGAAAAGCCAGCAAAGGTGAAAAAGCTACAGTATATGAAGAGAAGAGTGGCTGGTTAAGAATTGGTACAGGTGAGTGGGTTTATAATGAACCTAGTTACATGGTATATAAGAAGGATAAAAATTAAGTCGTTAAGAAGCAGAATGGATTACTGGACAAGTTATTCATTTTGAAGGTGGATTTAAAAGATAAAAAAGAAGGTATCTCATTTCGGTGAGATACCTTCTTTTTTAATCTTTCTTCAATCTTCTTGCAACACCATTTCCTAAAGACTGTAGCCCTTGAACGAGGATAATTAAAATAAAGACTGTTGCATACATTATTTCAGGTTCGTAGCGTAAATGTCCGAATCGATATGCTAAATCACCAAGACCGCCAGCACCTACAAGTCCAGCCATTGCTGTTGCACCGATTAAGCCAATTGTTGCAATTGTCAAGCCGAGTACAAGGGAGGGACGAGCTTCTTTCACCATAACGTGCCAGATGATTTTTATAGTAGAAATGCCCATCGCTTGGTAAGCTTCAATAACACCACGATCCACTTCTAATAATGCTGTCTCCATTAATCGTGCAATATAAGGAGCTGTGAATACGACAAGTGGTACGATAACCCCTTGCACGCCAATGGATGTTCCCATTAGAAACTTTGTAAAAGGTAAAATGAAGAATAATAGAATGATAAATGGAAGAGAGCGAATGATATTAATAATTGTATTAAGAATCGGATAAATGATTTTATTTTCGTGCTGCCCACCAGGTCTCGTTAAAACAAGTGTGACGCCAAGTGGTAATGCAATAAGGATAGAGATGAATAGTGAAATAGATGTCATTTGAAATGTTTGAATGGTTGCTTCCCATATGACTTTACCCCATTCATCCAAAAAGGACTTGTTTCCCATAATCTGTTCTACCTCCTTCTACGATGATCCCTTGTTCTTGTAAAAATGATAAAGCACGGTTTACTTCATTTTTCTCACCCTGCATATGAATGACCAGTTTCCCATATGCTTCATGTTTTAGCTGTGTAATATTACCGGATAAAATATTTGGATACACTTGAAAACGTTTTGTAGCAATAGCTAACGCTGGTTCGCCAGAAGAAGTTCCTATAAATGAAAGTGTTACGATTTCTCCGGTTCTTTGTAGTTCTTTTTGTACCTCTTCTGGAATTCTAGCTGCAAATGCACTATTTACGAATTTCTTCGTTGTTATATGTTGTGGGTTGGTGAAAATATCTTTCACAGTCCCACTTTCGATTACTGCTCCATGTTCCATAACAGCAACTCGGTCACATATACGCTGGATGACATTCATTTCATGTGTAATTAATAAAATTGTGATCCCGATTTCTTCATTGATTTTTAATAATAAGTCAAGGATAGAATCGGTTGTTTCCGGATCTAAAGCGCTTGTTGCTTCGTCGCTTAATAACACTTCAGGTTCATGTGATAGTGCGCGTGCAATGGCAACACGCTGCTTTTGGCCACCAGAAAGTTCACTCGGATAGGCATCTTTTCGATTGAAAAGATCGACAATACGTAAGTATTTTTCTACCCTTTTTTCAATTTCCACTTTTGGAATGCCAGCGAGGCGTAAAGGTAATGCGATATTTTCATAAACTGTCACGGTTTTAAGTAAATTGAATCCTTGAAAGATCATTCCGATTTTTTGTCGCGCTTTTGCGAGTTTTTTTGCTGATAAAGTTGTTAAATCTTGGTTGTTTACAATAATATTTCCTGTCGTTGGCTTTTCTAATAAATTTACACATCGAATTAATGTACTTTTACCAGCGCCACTATATCCAATGATTCCAAATACTTCGCCCTTTTTTACTTGAAGGGAGGTAGGTTTAAGAGCTTCCACATTCCCTTTTTTTGTTGTGAATACTTTGGATACATTTTTTAATTCAATCATTATCGTCAGCTCCTACCAAGACGGTAAAACAGAACCATCAAATTTTTTCTCGATAAATTCTTTCACTTCTTTAGATTGATAAGCTTTCTTTAATTTATTTACAACAGCATCATCTTTATTTTCAGTACGAACAACGACCCAGTTCATATATGGTGAATCTTTTCCTTCACGGAAGATAGAATCTTTCGCAGGGCTTAATTTTGCACCTAATGCAAAGTTTGTATTAATCGCAGCTGCTTTTACTTCACTTAGTTGTGTCGGTAATTGAGATGCCTCTAATTCAACAATCTTTAAGTTTTTTGGATTTTCAATTACATCTTTCGCAGTCGCTTTTTCTGTAGCCTTTGGATCCACTTTTAAAACACCGGCTTTTTCAAATAGTTTTAAAGCTCGAAGTTCATTCGTTGGATCATTTGGTACAGCAATTGCGTCGCCCTCTTTTAAACCCTTTACATCTTTTAAGCTTTTCGAATATACACCCATAGGGAATGTTACTGTTGAAAATACTTCAGTTAATTTCATATTACGTTCAGCTTTAAATACGTCTAAATATGATTTCGTTTGATAGCTATTTACATCGAGGCTTTTTTCATCTAGGGATACGTTTGGTGCTACATAATCATTAAATACTTTTACATCAATTTCGAGACCGTCTTTTGCGGCAACTTCTTTTACCTTTTCAAAAATTTGTTCATGCGGCCCGCCGGTTACACCGACAGTAATCTTTTTCTCATCTAACGCTTTTATTTCTTTATCTGAACCCCCGCTACATGCGCCTAATAATAATACTGCTCCACTTACAATGCTCAATAATACTTTTTTCATCTATAGTTCCCCCTCCATATATGTTCCAAAATAAAAAGCACCTCTCAAAAATAAGAGAGGTGCCGAATAGACAAAATAGGTTCCTCTCTTATCTTCCAAAACGAAAACTCGTTTTGCAGGAATTAGCACCTTAGCTTATACATCATAAGCTCGGTTGCCGGGCATCATCGGGCCAGTCCCTCCGCCACTCTTGATAAGAGTATGTGTATGTAGTTTTTTTAATATGGTACTAATAGTAAATCTTACAAAAAGAATTGTCAATGTTATTTTCTGAATATATTTTATTTTAAGGTAATAGAAACATTCCCTTTCTTATGTCCCTTTTCCACATATATATGAGCTTCAGCAATTTCTTCTAATCGGTAGGTTCTATCAATAACAGGTTTTAAATGTTCTGTTTCAGTTAGTTCTTTTAGTAGAATCATATCCTCTTTACTTACCTTTGCCATCATTCCATTGACAGATACATATTTTCCATTGGATGTTAATGTATTTGTACAAAGGGATTTTTTATACTTCCCAACTGCATCAAATATAATATCGTAGCGCTCGCGCCGCTTAGTAAAATCTTCTTTCGTATAATCAATTACTTTATCAGCTCCTAAAGATTGGACGAGTTCAAAATTTGAATTACTACAAACAGCCGTAACGGTCGTACCGAAATATTTAGCAAGTTGTACAGCAGCTGTTCCTACTGATCCGGAGGCACCATATATGAGCACTTGTTGCCCTTTTTTTATACGGCCCTTTCTCAGGAAATGCAATGCTGAAGTTCCACCAAAAGGAATAATGGCCGCTTCTTCATACGTCACATTGGTAGGTTTTAATGTTATTAATCCACTTTCATGTACGCATGTGTACTCGGCGTAACCACCGAGGTTTAGTTCTGTTAATGCAAAAATTGGATCACCTTTTTTAAATTGAGTTACATCTGTTCCTACTTCTTCGATTTCACCGGATAACTCTACGCCGAGTACAGGTTTTCTCGGTTTTCTGAAACCTAATATGATCCGCATAGGAATCCAAAATAAGAGGGGGCTATTAAAGCCGCGTATTCTACAATCTCCAGTCGTTACACTTGTTGCATGAATTTTAATTAATACTTCGTTCTTTTTAGGTGTAGGTTTCTCTATATTTTGAAGTTGAAGAACGTTAGGTGGTCCATACTGTGTGCAAATGATCGCCTTCATAATGACCTCCTGAAATGAGTTGTTGTTATTTACATCATATTTAAAACCTTCATCAAACATGTCGCTATATAGCGAATAAAGATTAAAAATTATATAGATTTCGTAGGAAAAGAGGTGATATTATTTTGGGAAAGGGGGCGACATTATGAAAAAAACTATTTTTATTTCAAGTTTAGTGCTTGCAATCAGTCTAGGGGTAGGGTGTAGTAATGAAAAAACAGCAAAGACGGATGAGCCGAAAAAAGAATCAGTTCAAAAAGAAAAGGAATTAGCCGCGAAGGATGTTTTCAAGAAAACGAACGAAGCTTTTAAAAATGAAGAGCATGTAACGATGACATATGGTGTAGGGGTAAAAGCTGAGGGAACAGAGATGGATATATTAAAGGCTAAGATGCAATTAGAGCCAAAGACAAAGAATTCTCGTTCTGAAATGAATATTTCCGGTACAGATGTTGTAGTGTATACTGTGGATGGTAAAGTTGCTGGTGAGGTGAAAAACCCTAATACAGGAGAAGTTATAACTGTACCAGAGGAGCAATTAAACGCTGGTGGAATGAAAGCGACTCAAGATATTATAGATAAGTTAGAAGTACCGGAAGTAGTTTTAGATAAAATGAAGATGGAGAAAAGCGGAGATAAATATAAACTGAAATTTACATTAAAAGGGCAAGAAACAGAAAGTATGTTAACTAGCATGGATGAAACACAGAAGAAAATGTTACAAGCACAAAATGCGAAGATAGAAGAAGTGGATGCAGAATATATTATTACAAAAGATTTTAAATATGAATCAGCAAAGATAGACATGATTATGAGTAGTAACGGCAAGGATAAAGCACACATTATTACGAACGCAAAATATACGTCGTACGAAAAGTTTGATCCAATACAATTGCCGGCAGCAAAGTAACAGTTTTGATGAGGGGGGACCTAAAATAAGGTGCCCTCTTTTTTGTATACTTTCTTTATAGGAAAATAGGTACAATATGAAGAGGGAAAACTGTAGAAGAGGAGAGTGTCATTTGAAAAAAAGAAAGATAGCGGCGGTCATTGTAGCTTATACAGTGTTGCTTGCGACATCTATAAATACATATAAAGAGCAACTAGATCATCCTATTATGAGCGATGTAGGAAAGTTGCTTCCAACGAAAATTAAACGTGTTGAAAATGCTGAGGATGAACATTCATTAAAACAGGTAGTGAAAGATGCAAATACTTCTGGAGAGAAAATTTCCATTGCAGGTATGCAACATAGCCAAGGAGGACAGACGTATTATCCAAACGGCACGATGCTTGATATGAAAGGATATAATAAAATATTAGAATTCGATATGGAGAAGAAGAGGATTAGGGTGCAAAGCGGTGTCACATGGAATGACATTCAAAAAAAAATCAATCCATATGGTCTTGCGGTTCAAGTGATGCAATCTCAAAATATTTTTACTGTTGGTGGTTCATTAAGTGTAAATGTACATGGGCGTGATATTCGTCATGAAGCATTGATTGATACAGTAGAGTCATTCAGATTGTTAATGGCAGATGGTACGGTACGTAATGTAAGTAGAGAAGAAAATGCAGAGCTATTTCCATATGTCATAGGTGGTTACGGGTTATTTGGTGTCATTTTAGATGTGACATTAAAGTTAACTGATGATGAATTATATGAAATGCATACGAGAATGATAGATTATAAAGAATACACATCTTATTTCAAAGATAAAGTGAAAAGAGATGAAAATGTTCGTATGCACTTAGCCCGTATTTCTGTTGCCCCCAATTCATTTTTAAAAGAGATGTATGTGACAGATTATACATTGGCGAAAAATCAAAATATGAGGGAAGAGTACAGTGAATTAAAAGAAGAAAATATTATAGCTGCACCGAAATTTTTACTCGGATTATCCCGTTATAGCGATTGGGGAAAGAATACATTTTGGGATATACAAAGAAATTATTTTGAACGTACAGATGGAACGTATGAGACACGAAATAATGTTATGAGGTCAGATAGTGCCTTTATGGAATATGAAAATCCGAATAGAACAGAAGTGTTACAAGAATACTTTGTGCCTGTAGATTTCTTCACGGAATACATAGATGATTTACGTAAAGTATTAAATGAAGAAGAGTTTAATTTGCTCAATATTACGATTCGTTATGTGGAAAAGAATGAAAATGCAGTTTTATCCTATGCGAAAGATGATATGTTTGCGCTAGTTCTTTTAATTAATCAAGGACGCTCAGAGGGTGAAATAAAGAAAACAGAAGATGTCATTCAGAAAATGATTGATGTTACTTTAAAACATAATGGTAGTTATTATTTACCGTACTATTCGTATCCAACGAAGGAGCAGTTAAAGAGGGCATATCCTCGTATAGAAGAATTTCTTCAGAAGAAAAAAGAAGCGGATCCAAAAGAGAGATTTGTGAATTTATTTTATAGGGAGTATACGAAATGACATATAGAAGATTTGTAGCGTCACAAAGCATAATTATGATGGCGGGAAGTATGGTATTTCCTTTTTACATTCTATTGCTTCGGAATGTTGGGAATAGCTTCTCGCAGTTTGGCTGGGCGTATGGCTTATTTGCTTTAACTTCAGCACTTGTATATCCATTAGTAGGAAAGATGTCTGATCGAGTAGGCGATCAAAAATTATTAATTATATATGCTTGGTCCATGGCAATATTAATGCTTTGTTTCCCGATTGCCACGGAAGTATGGCATGTTTATATTCTTCAAATTGTAATGGGAGTTTTAGGTGCTGTGCAGCGTAATACCGAGAAGACGTCGTTAGCACGAAAGGTTGTGCAAGAAAATGCTGGTTATGAGATTGGGAAATATCATGTGTGGACATCGATTGGAGGAGCGGTAGCAATTATTGCAACGGGATATTTAGTAGATTTCTTTACGATTGGCACCATTTTTTATATTGCATCTATCTTATATGTAGTGAGTGGGATTGTATTAAGTAGTAAAAAAATATAATCATCCCCATTTTTACCTGAATACCCTTTATTTGTTATACTAAAAGGGAAAATAAAAGAAAAGGGGACATTGCCTTTGATGAAATTTTTAATTTTAGCTATTCTCACTTTGTTTTTGATTCCATGGACAAGAAGCGGTAGTAAACTTCGAGCAGTGGATAAGAAAGGGGATGAGAAGGTTGTAAAGGGTAAGAAATCATCCATTTTAGTTATTCCTGTATTATTTTGGATAGGTATTGCAATCTATGAATATCTTTGGCTAATCGATGATCGAGCAGATTCGATTCTTACTCATTATGCCGTTGCAGTAGCAGTTTTAATTGGGCTTGTTTTATTTTCACAAAATCAAATAGGGAAATTAGAAGGTACGTTAAAAGGACTTCTAATGTTTGTTTTACTCGCAAGTTACGGCTATTTTGGTTATTTACATGATATAGTAATCACGCAAAAAAAATATGATTCTGTTGTGAAGATCGAGAAAGATATTTCAGAGCCGTTTACTGAAAATGATCAACCGTTTACAGTGCCGCCAAAGACAGCGGAGAATAAAATGAAAAAAGTATTTGGGGATATTCCGAAAGTAGCTTATTTTGAGCTAGGGGAATTAACGCCACAAATGGTAAATGGTGAGGCTTTATATGTAGCACCGATTGAAGTTTCAGGCTTTTTTAAAGCACGTAAAGCTGAAACAATTCCAGGGTACGTAACGATGTCAGGTACGAATCCTGATGCGGAAGCGAAACTGCACCTTGGTTATAAAATGAAATATGTGCCAAGCATGTTCTTCGGGAATAATTTAGAGCGTGTTGTAAGGCAAGCCGAACCAAATCTAATCTTTAAAGGGAAACCTAAATTTGAAGTGGATGATAAAGGGAAACCGTATTATACAATGACGTATGGTGAATTTATTTCAGGAAGATCTGGATTTGAGGTAGAGGGCGTTGTAGTAGTAGATGCACAAACAGGTGAAGTGAAAAGATATGATAAAGGAAAAGCGCCTAAATTTGTTGATGGTGTATTAAATCACGAGACCGCATCTACATTAAATACGTACTTCGGTAAATATATTCACGGATTTTGGAATACGAAATTCTCGCAAACGGATATGAAGATTCCGACTGAGTGGGGAACGAAAGAAGGAGTTACACCAATATTCGGTAAGGATGGAACGTTATATTACTTTACTGATTTCACCTCCCCGAAAGAGGGAGTAGATTCTGCGTTAGGTTACTCGCTTATCGATGCGCGTACAGGTAAGTTGTATTACTATAACGGAAAAGAAGTGAAGGGAATTATGGATGGTTCAGCTGCTTCGGAAGTAGTGGATAATTCCTTTAAGAGAGAGAAATGGCATGGAACGATGCCGGTTATTTATAACGTGTATGGTAAACCTTCTTGGATTGTACCTGTTATTGATGACGGGGGATTAGTACGTGCTCATACAGTTATCTATGCTTCTAATGCGAAAATATTTGCAACAGGTTCGACGCAAAAAGAAGCGCTTGAGAATTATAAAAATGCGCTGAGTGGAAGTGGAGATTCATTTAGACCGACTTCAAATGGTAAAGAAGCACAAAAAGAAGGCGTTGTACAACGTGTATATAAAGAAAAATCAGGTGAAAATACAATTGTGTATGTACTGTTAGAGAATGAACAAAAAGTATTTATGATACCGGTGAAGAAATTCCCATATGCTATGTTTACAGAAGTGGGAGATCCAATTCAAATCACATATTTAGATACAGGAGAGGCGATGTCTTCCGTATCTAAATTTACAAATAGCAATTTGAAAAAGTAAAGCGATAGAAATTCTATCGCTTTTTTTACTGTATGAAACAGGAAAATGCACTATACTTGACGTATGTTTATGTTGTAACTATAATTGTTACGATTTAGTATTTATCGGAAAGGGTGAACGGAAAAAGTGAATGGAGTTAATCACGAAATATATAAACCTGTAAAGACAAATAGGTTATGGATGATTCTTGTATTAGGGACACTTACGGCGATTGGGCCATTATCTATTGATATGTATTTGCCTTCTTTACCAAAATTAACGGATGATTTACAAACAGGCGCATCTCTTGCACAGCTTACATTGACAGCTTGTTTGCTTGGGCTTTCAGTAGGACAATTATTTGTTGGTTCAATTAGTGACATTTACGGAAGGCGCAAACCTCTTATTATCGCTCTTATTATTTATGTTGCTTCTTCTTTACTTTGTGCTATTGCACCATCTATTTGGAGTTTAGTGTTATTACGCTTCTTACAAGGAGCTTCAGGATCGGCTGGGATTGTTATATCACGTGCAATGGTACGTGACATGTATTCAGGTTCTGAAATGACAAAGTTTTTCTCGTTGCTCATGTTAGTAAACGGAGCAGCGCCTATTTTAGCACCGATTATTGGGGGACAATTACTACAGTTCACAACATGGCGCGGTGTCTTCATCGTTCTTGGGGCAATTAGTGTATTTATGTTAATATCAGCTACTTTCGTATTACGTGAAACATTACCTCCTGAAGAAAGAGAAACAGGTGGATTGTCAGGGACGTTGGCGACGTACGGAAAACTGTTAAAGGATCGTCTGTTTATGGGATATGCATTGTCACAAGGGCTAGTAACGGCGGCAATGTTTGCATACATTTCGGGCTCACCATTTGTGTTGCAGAACATATACGGAGCATCACCACAGCAATTTAGTTTATTCTTTGCGATTAATGGTATCGGTATTATTATTGCTAGTCAGGTTACGGGTCGTTTAGCGGGGAAAGTGAATGAGAAAACTTTATTCGTTTCCGGTATTATTATTGCAGCTGTTGGTGGTTTATCTTTACTACTGACAATTGTACTAGGAATAGGTTTAATTGGTGTTTTATGTTCGTTATTCCTTGTTGTATCAAGTGTCGGGGTTGTATCAACAACTGGTTTCTCATTAGCGATGAGAAACCAGAAACAAGCTGCAGGAACGGCATCGGCTTTATTAGGTTTATTACAGTTCATTTCAGGAGCACTTGTTGCACCGTTAGTAGGTATTGGTGGAAGCAACACCGCATTACCGATGGGGGTTGTGATAGCTCTTTGTGAAATTGGTGCTGTGTTATGTTATCTATTTATGGCCAGAAGAAGTGAGAAGCAGTTTGAACTGCAACAAAGACAAAATTTAGAGGCTTAATAAAAAAAGAGCTGATTCAAACATGTGTTGAATCAGCTCTTTTTTCATTTCTTTGAAATAACTTATACAGTGTTGTAAGGTGATGCAAAAGTTATTTGCATAAAGTGACGATACTGTGACAAAAATGTTGGTGTGTATATTAAGGTAGCGTCTTAAGTGTAAAAAGTAGGATGTTCTCGGTATAATAACAAGTGGAGATAAAAGAAACTATAATGAGTAGTAGCTGTAGATAAAAGGAGAAGAAGAGATGAAGAAGGTTTTGGGTATTGCTGTAATGGGAAGTATGATCCTTCTAGCAGGATGTAATGGAAATAAAGATACGAAAGAACCGAAAGAAAAGGTAGAGCAATCTACTGAGCAAACAGAAGAGATGAAAGAATACCGTGCAGTACATGAAAAATACGATATGAAAATGAATAAAGAAATTAATAAAGCACTACAGTTATTTGAAGTGGCAAAAGAAAAGGGCGGTAAGGAAATAACGAATGCTAACTATAAAGAAGATGTGCAAAAAGTAACGACTAGCATGCTAGAAGATATTGATAATATACGTAAAGAAATTCGTGTTCCAAAGTCGAAAGAGCAAGAACATGAGGTATACGCTGGTTTCTTGAATGAATCGGAACAAGCAATGAAAAAATTACAGAAGTTAGCTAAAGAAGAAGACTCATCATTGATTCGTGATATAGAAATTAACTTTGCAACAGCATCAACATACTATAAACGTTTTCAAGCAGAAACGAAAAAATAACCTTGCGCACGCGCAAGGTTATTTTTTCTTCTTACCATCTCCGTCTTCATTCTCGGATACTAATACATTCTGTTCTTCGTGAAATGCAGAGGTTATTTGTCCGGTAATATTATCGAATGGAGTATAAAAAGAAATGATACGTTTCTTTTTAATAAAGAGTTTATCCCGTAAAACCCCCACTGATTAAAGTTTCACTTTATAGAAGCCGATGATGACAAGTATAACGGATTGTTAAGGGTAACTCTATAGTAGTAAGAAATAAAAACTGATTTTTCTAAATATATCCAATTTAATTGACTTTTCATTTTTTCAGAATTATAATTCAAAATATACAATTTGAACCAAATAATAATATAGCAATTTACTTATCCAGAGAGGTAGAGGGACTGGCCCTATGACACCTCAGCAGCGGGTTCTGTAACAGGAACACCGTGCTAATTCCAGCAAGCAAGTCTTGAAAGATAAGTGATGGGCCTTCGTTTATTCAGCCTTGATCTTATTTTTTAAGATCAAGGCTTTTTGTGTTTTAAGAAGCGGAAAAGTAATAGGAACAAATATGTCAATAAAACAAAGTAAATACATTTGTTTAGGGGGTTATTGAAGTGTATGTTATTAAAAAACTATCGGTTATGGTGTTCACGCTATGGGTCATTACAACAGTAACATTTTTGATTATGCATATCATTCCAGGGGATCCATTTTCATCAGATGCGAAAATCTTTCCTGAAGAAGTGATACAAAACATGAGAGCGAAGTATCACCTTGATGAACCGTTATGGAATCAATATGTTGCTTATTTAGATGGCGTAGTTCATTTTGATTTTGGTGAATCTGTTCAATCCACAGGTCAAGGTGTATCAGAAATTATAACGACAGGATTTGGTCCATCAGCGATTATTGGTTTACAAGCACTTGTTATTTCATTATTAGTCGGAATTGCAGCAGGTACATTTGCAGCTCTATATCATGGGAAAGTAATTGATTATAGTGTGAGCTTACTCGCGATTCTCGGTATTTCTATTCCAAGTTTTATTTTAGCACCACTATTTATACAAGTATTTGCTATTCAATTTGAACTTTTACCAGTAGCGTCTTGGGGCACATTCGAACATACGGTATTGCCATCCTTTGCATTAGCGTTAGGACCAATCGCGGTTATTACAAGATTTGTTCGCTCTAATATGATTGAAGTTTTGCAGAGTGATTATATTAAGCTAGCGAGAGCGAAAGGCATACCAATTAAGAAAATCATTATAAGACATGCTCTTCGAAATGCGATTGTTCCAGTACTTACATTTGTTGGACCGTTAATGGCTGGACTTTTAACAGGGACTTTCGTTATTGAAAAAATATTTTCCATTCCTGGTCTAGGAAAATATTTTGTAGATAGTATTTTTAACCGGGATTATCCGGTCATTATGGGAACAACGATTTTCTATAGTGCATTATTAATTTCTTGTATTTTCATTACAGATATTATTCACCGTATTGTTGATCCGCGTATTCGTTCTATTACGTAAGGAGGGGGGACATTTAAATGGGAGCTTATGAAATCAATAAACAGTTATTAACGAATGAGGAGAAAAAAGAATTAACGATAAATAAAGATCAGCAAACGATTAGTCGAAAGAAGGAAGTGTTTCGCAAGTTTATATCAAACCCTATAGCAGTTTTAGGGGCAGTGACGTTATTACTAATTATTATTTTCTCACTGGTTGGCGAAAGTTTAACGTCATTTACTGCGAGTGAACAAGTGAAAGAAGCAACTAATTTACCTCCTAGTAGCGAGCATTGGTTCGGAACTGATGATTTAGGAAGAGACATATGGGCGCGTACTTGGGCTGGTGGAAAAATTTCACTAACAGTTGGATTAGTAGCAGCAGCGCTAGACATAGGTCTTGGTGTACTGATCGGAGGTTTTAGCGGATATGTAAGAGGGCGTAATCGTCTTGGAACGTTAATAGATGAATGGATTATACGAGGGATTGAAGTGTTATATGGTATCCCATATTTATTAATTGTTATTTTACTATTGATCGTGATGAAACCAGGACTTTTTACAATTATAATTGCTCTTGCGTTAACAGGATGGATTGGCATGGCACGTCTCGTTAGAGCGCAAGTCTTGTCTTTAAAACAAAGAGAATTTGTTATTGCAGCAGAGCGATTAGGTACATCGCATATGAAGATTATATACGGACATATCATTCCGAATTTAACAGGCATTATTATCGTAAATTTATCATTTACAATTCCAGCAGCTATTTTCTCAGAATCATTTTTAAGCTTTATCGGACTCGGAGTACAATCACCAGCAGCGAGCTGGGGAACGATGACGAACGATGCACTCGGGACACTACTAAGCGGAGAATGGTGGCAATTATTCTTCCCAGCAATCATGATTGCACTCATTATGTTTGCATTTAATGCAATTGGTGATGGTTTGCAAGATGCAATTGATCCGAAGATTGTAAAACGGAATCGAAAGGAGAAAAAACATGGGACAGCTCTTATCTTTAGAAAACGTAACATTGGCCGTTGAAAAAGAGAATAGTAAGCAAGCAATTGTGAAGCATGTTTCCTTTTCTATTAATGAAGGTGAAATCGTTGCACTTGTAGGAGAAAGTGGTTCAGGAAAAAGTGTTACAGCACAATCTATTGTCGGATTAAATCAAGAATCTATTCACATTGATGACGGAAGCATCTCTTTCCAATCTCAAGGATTGACGAATTTACAAGAATCAGAATGGAATCAAATTCGAGGGGAAGATATTTCGTTTATATTTCAAGACCCTCTGTCCTCTTTAAATCCGACGATGAAAGTAGGAAGGCAAATTACAGAAGTGATTTTGCAACATGAGAAAAAATCGAAAAGAGAAGCAAAAGAAATTGCGATTAACTTATTAAATGATTTAGGGATACATGAAGCAGAGAAACGTTTTGAACAGTACCCACATCAATTAAGCGGAGGTATGAGGCAACGTATTTGTTTAGCAATTGCGTTTGCGTGTCACCCAAAGCTCGTTATTGCAGATGAGCCTACAACTGCATTAGATGTAACGATTCAAAAGCAAATTATGGGGTTATTAAAAGAGCGAAAAGAAAAACAAAATACGAGTATTTTATTAATTACCCACGATTTGGCACTTGTACGTGAAGTAGCAGATCGAGTAGTTGTGATGTACGGGGGACGTGTTGTTGAAAAAGGGACGATACAAGAAGTGATAGGTTCACCTAAGCACCCATATACGATAAGTTTATTGCAAGCTATTCCGAATATGGATGATTCTGAAAAGGTACTTAGGGCCATTGAGGGAACAACACCATCAATTGAAACGTTAAATAGCTTTGGGTGCCCATTTGTAAATAGATGCCCAGTAGCAATACAAGAATGTGTTCATCGTTTCCCTGATAGAACAGCATATTCTGGGGAACACAGTTCACATTGTTGGCAACATGTTCTAGAGCATGACCAAGCGAAATCAAAAGAGAAGGTGAATGCCTCATGACGACAGATTTAATTACTGTAAAGCAAGTAACGAAAACGTATGGAAGTAAAAAGAAAGAAATCATAGCGCTAAAAGATATATCACTTTCTATCCCGAAAGGAACAACGCTTGGCATTATTGGAGAAAGTGGTTCAGGAAAGACAACACTTGGTAAGCTCATAGCTGGGATCGAGAGCCTAACGTCTGGTCAAATTGATTATAACGGTCAAGTTGTTCACAAGTTGAAATCAGCTCAGAAGCGAGATTTCTTGCAGAAAGTACAATTCATTTTTCAAGATTCAACAGCTGCATTAAATCCGCGCTGGAAAGTACGCGATAGCGTAACAGAAGGATATATTTCATTCGGTTTAGGTGATAAAGGATTGAAAGATGAGGTAGCAGGTGATGCGCTAGAACGTGTTGGATTAGATAGACGATATATTGATCGATACCCACACGAATTTAGCGGAGGACAACGTCAACGGATCGCTATTGCAAGGGCGTTATTATGTGAGCCAGAAGTATTAATTCTGGATGAACCAATTTCAGCGTTAGATGTTTCACTTCAAATCCAAATTGTGCACTTGTTGCAAAAGATTCAAAAGGAACAAGGTTATACATATTTATTTATCGCGCATGATTTGCCGATGGTTCACTATTTATGTGAAAAGGTAGCTGTCTTATATAAAGGAGAACTTGTTGAATTTGGAAATACGGATGAAGTATTCCGTAATCCTCAACATTCTTATACAAAAACATTATTAGCATCAACACCAAAAATTTCGGGTTAAAGGAGAATGTAGGATGAAGAAATTTTTATTATTTGTCATTATGACCGTATTAGCAATTACTTCTGTCGCTTGCGGTAAAAAAGAGGCGCAAAAGGCGAGTGCTGGTAAGGGGGAAGGAGATCGATTAGTAACGAATATTGGTAGCGATCCATATACACTCGATTCCGCAATTGCAACAGATAGCACATCAGGTTATGTAATTGGACATTTATTCTCAAGCTTATATACGCAAGATAGTGATGGGAAATATCAAAATGAATTAGCAGAGAAAGAAGAAGTAAATGCAGATGGAACTGAATATACAATCCATTTAAAGAAAGATATTAAATGGTCAGATGGTTCTCCTATTACAGCAAATGATTTTGAATTTGCATGGAAGCGATTATTAAATCCGAAAACGGGTTCTATGAATGGGACAGAAATGTACTTTATTAAAGGTGCAGAGGCGTATAATACTGGAAAAGGTGAAGAAAGCCAAGTTGGTATTCAAGTTGTTGATCCTCAAACATTAAAGGTAACACTTGAGCACCCAGTTGCTTCTATTAAACAAAAATTAGCGAGTTCATTATTTATTCCATTATCTAAAAAATCAATTGATGATAACAATAAATTAAAAACAGATCCAAAAGAGTTAATTACAAATGGACCATTCACGTTAAAAGAATGGAAGCATAACCAAGCAATTACAGTACAAAAAAATAAAGAATACTATGATAAAAAGGTAACATTAAAAGAAATTGAGTTTCGTATTATTCCAGACTCTAAAACGGCGTATCAATTGTACAAATCAAAAGAATTAGATTTATTAAGTGGCTTACCACAAGAGATGATTGAGAAAGAAAAAGGGAATAAGGAATATAAACGTGTTGCAGGATTCTCATCTTATATTTACTCGTTTAACGTAGAAAAAGAGCCATTTACAAATGCGAAAGTACGTAAAGCATTTTCATTAGCAGTTGATCGTAAGTTTATCGTTGAAAAACTGTATAAGAATAATGCGCAAGAAGCATATGCATTCGTTCCAGAAGGAGCAAAAACACAAAGTGGTCGTGATTTCCGTAAAGAAAAAGGTGATTACGTAAAATTTGATACAACAGAAGCGAAAAAATTATTAGAAGAGGGTATGAAAGAACAAGGTTGGTCTACATTACCTGAAGTAACATTAAAATTCACAACGGATACACAGCATAAAAAAGTAGCAGAAGCAATGCAGGAAATGTTTAAGAAAAATCTTGGTGTAGATATTAAATTAGAAAATAAAGAGTGGAAGAGTTACATCGATACATATAAGCAAAGTGATTTCCAATTAGCTTATATGGGATGGGGCGGTTCTTTATTAGACCCAATTACTAAACTAGATTTATATGCAGGTGATGGTCCAAACAACTATGCAAAATGGCATAATAAAGAATTTGACGCTTTAATCAAAGAAGCAGAAGTTGAACAAAATGAAGATAAGCGTTTTGATTTATTGCATAAAGCAGAAGATATTATGTTTACAGATTCACCGTTAATTCCAATTATATTCCCTTCTGATTCTTACTTACAAAAAGGATCAGTATCTGGACTTCAATATTATGTTGGATCTAAACCAGATTTAAGATATGCAAAAATAAAGAAGTAGGCAACCGCCTACTTCTTTATTTTATTTCTCTTTTATATTCTTTTTTCGTTCCATCAGAGAAGACAACTTCTAAATCAAACTTTTGGTAGTCTTTATCAAGTTTGAACACATTTACTACTTGATCGATTACTTCTTGGTCAGGAGTATCTTTATCAAATTTTAATTCTTGTAGAAGTGGGCTTAATTTTGTAATAGCCTCGTCACCTGTAAACTTTGCATTTGATTTGTGGTCTTCAAGTTTTGCTTCCATTTTCTTATCAGCTGCTACATTCTTATAATCAGCCTCGTAGTCTTTCTTCGTATCTTGATAGTCTGCATCTAAACTAAATTCATTGAAGTTAAGTTTTAAATCAGCAGGAGCTTCATTTTTTGCTTCTTCAGTAGTTTTCTTATTAGAAGTTGTATCTTCTTTTGCAGGAGCTTTACATCCTGTTAATACAGGTACTAGCATAAGCGCTAATAAAACTGATAGTAAAATTCTCATTATAATTTCCTCCTTATGTAAATTCGTTCTATACAAGTTTTTCCCAAAATCATGTAATTATGTATGTGTTGAAAATAAATTATTAACTTGTATCCACAAAGTTTAATCCGCAATTTAAATCAAAAATGATTTGTATGTATATGGTAAATTAAGGTTGTGAGGAGGTGCTAAAATGCATGAAGAATATAAAGAGATGATAAAGGAAGCAATTGAATATATAGAGGAGCATTTACATGAGGAGCTTACAACAGAAAGAGTGGCCTCTCACAGTGCGGTATCGATGTACCATTTTCATCGTATTTTTCAAAGGTATATTGGGATGAGTGTAACGGATTATATTCGAAAGAGAAGGTTAACTCATGCTGCGCAAGTCTTAGTGTCAACGGAGAGGGCTGTTATTGATATTGCAGTACAATACGGCTTTTCCTCACAAGAGGCATTTACGAGAGCTTTTAAAAGAATGTTTCAATTGCCACCGAAGAAATATCGAAAGTACTTCCAGTCATTTTATATAGAAAGAGAGGGTGTTTCAATGCAAAAAGGTATACCGAAAGGATGGATCTTAAGTGGAAGTCATCCTGCTGAATATGAGATGGGTTTAGACTATGAAGTTGCCCATCAAGGAAAAGTATCTGCATACATAAAGGCAAAAGAGAATGTTACACATGGAGGATTTTCAACATTAATGCAAATGTTTCGAGCGGATAAATATATAGGTAAAAGATTACGTTTAACAGCATTTATTAAGAGTGAGAACGTAAGAGATTGGGCAGGATTGTGGATGCGAGTAGACGGAAAAGATACAGAACCACTCGCTATGGATAACATGCAAAATCGCCCAATTAAAAATACGAATAACTGGCAATCGTATTCGGTTGTATTAGATATAAAAGAAGGAGCGCTTGGTATTGCATTTGGTGTCTTATTATCAGGAGAAGGTTGTGTGTGGCTAGATAGTATTCGATTTGATGAAGTGGATGAAAAAATTTCTTCAACAGATTTGGCTGAAAACTTTTATGAAACACTACTAGAAGAGCCGGTAAATCTGCAATTTGAAGAGATAGAAAAGTAAGGAGAAAAGATATGCTCAAATATGTAAAACTAATAAGTATTAGTTTAGTAGTATCGTCTTGTATTATGGGAATTAACTATTTAATTAGCTATCTTTGGTCAGGGCATATACCTTCTTTGACGTGGAGAACATATTTGATATTTATCGTTATATTTATGATGAGTTTTAGTTCAATGCAAAAAGAAGGGGGAGAGGATTATTGACAATAGTCTTCTTCGCCTTTCTTTCATTAACACAAATGTTCATAACTGTTTTCGGAAATGCAGGTATGATCTTTAATATAATTTCACTATCGCTACAACTTGTAAGTTCGGGTGTAATTGTACCACATGAGATGCTTTCTAAAACATATCAAACAATCGGCGAATTATTTCCCGCAACATATGCAGCGAATGGCTATTATACAATAATATTTGGGGGAGTTAGTTTAGGAGAAAATATTATTTCGTTATTAGTCATTATATTAGTTACACAATTGGTAGCAGTAATTACTGTATCTATAAAAGAAATAGTAAAGAGAAGAAGTCATGTAGTTAAAGAAGTATAAAATAAAAACGGTATCCGCCGAAGGATACCGTTTTTATTTTATTATTTTGCAACTTCTGTCCACTTGTAGTTAAATTCACCGCCGAAGTCAGTTGTTACAAGTCCTTTAATGAAAGAGCGTTGTAAGTAAGAACGACCTTGTTGGTATAAAGGAGCGACAGCACCGTCTTGTAATAGGATTTTTTCAGCTTGCTTCATTGCTTCAAAGCGAGCCTTTTCATCACCAGCTAAATCTGTTTTCACTTTATGAATGAGCTCATCATACTCTTTGTTAGAGTATTTATCGAAGTTATAAGCACTTTCTGTTGTAAATAAATCTAAGAATGTAATTGGATCAGCGAAGTCAGGGCCCCAGCCATCAATTCCAATTTCATAATCACCACTTAATAGTAGTTTCAACTGTTGTTTACGTGGTTGTGGTTTTAAATTCACTGTTAATCCATCTAGATTCTTTTCTAGTTCACCTTTTAAATATTCACCAGTCTTTTTAGCTAAAGCATTATCGCTTGTTAATAGTTCGATTGTTACTTTGTCAGTACCAAGTTCTTGTTTCGCTTTTTTCCAGTTTTCTTTCGCTGTTTTCACATCATCTTTGACTAGGTTTCCATTTTCTTTACGGAAGTCGTTGCCTTCTGGACTTTTTGCAAATTTTGCAGGAACCATTCCTTCAGCTGGAACAGCGCCGTTATTTAAAATTGTTTCTACGTATGCTTTTTTATTCATTGCTCCGTTAATAGCAAGGCGTGCATGTTGATTTTTTAATGTTTCATTTTTTTGATTGAGTCGTAAAAATTGAATGCCAACTTCAGCGCGGTCTTTGAAATTTGGATCACCCTTATATTTATCAACAAACTCCGCAGTCAAAGCAACACGATCAATTTGTCCTGAATCGTATAAGTTAACTTCTGTAGACTTATCTTTAACGACATTGAAGTTGATTTCTTCTAATTTTACAGTTTTAGCATCCCAATAGTTAGGGTTCTTCTTCAATTGGAAGCTTTGCTCGTGTTTCCAGTTATCTAATGTGAAAGCACCGTTGTAAATTAAATGATTTGTTTCTAAACCATATTTATCGCCCTGAGATTTTAAGTAATCTTCATTAATTGGTAAGAATGTTGAGAATGTCGTTAAGCTTAAGAAGTAGGGAACAGGACGGTCTAGTTGTACTTCTAACGTTTTATCATCAAGAGCTTTGACCCCTAGTTGATCAATTGGTAATTGTTTCTGGCTTATTTGTTTCGCATTCTGTATATCGAAGAATAAGAATGCATATTCAGCTGCTGTATCAGGATTTACGGCACGTTGCCAAGCGAAGACAAAGTCCTTTGCTGTAACTGGAGTACCGTTTGACCATTTTGAATCACGCAGGTGGAATGTATATTTTGTTTTATCGGGACTAAGGTCAACCGACTCAGCAACACCAGGAATTGGTTTGTTATCTTCTCCCATTGCATATAAACCTTCAAAAACATTTCGCATTACGCTCATGGATTCCCCATCCGTTGCTTTTGCAACATCCATTGTTGGAATTTCTGAAGCGAATGATAAGTTAATTGCCTGCTTATCAGGTGCTTTATCATTTGCTTTCGCTCCGCTTGCATGATCTTTATTTCCCCCGCAAGCAGTTAGTAATAGACTTGCCCCTAAAACAGATGCAACAACAGGTACAACTTTTTTCTTCATTGTTCGTTCCTCCCTAAATGTGTTGTTCGTAACGTCGTAATGTCCACGTTTTGAAGTGTAGCTATAGAAGAAGAGAAAACCTATTATAGATATGTGTATGTAGGTAATCAGGTGTTCTATATGTATATACATGTTGAACTATAATCTATCGTTATATGTTTCAACGTAGTAGACGTTATATTTTGATGGTGAAATATTTCGTTTCTTTGATTATTTAGAATATTAACACTGGAAATAACTATATGTCAATAATAAAAATAGATTGTTAATTTCTTAGAATAATATATTAAAAAAGCAGATTTCCTCGTATTAGGGAATCTGCTTTTCATATGTTTTGCTAAAAAAACAATTGGTGTGGGCTAATAATCAGTGGGGATGAAGAAAAACCCACTGATTAAAGTTTCGCTTTATTTTTCAATTTTTGCCCATTTGAAGTTTAATTGACCTGCAAAGTCTACTTGCACAATTCCTTTCACATAAGGACGCTCTAAATAAGATTCGCCTTTTTGGTAAAGAGGAGCGATAACAGAGTCTTTAAATAATATTTTCTCGGATGCTAGTAATGCTTCCCAGCGAGCTTTTTCATCACCAGCTAAAGTTGTTTTTACTTTTGCTATTGTTTCATCAAACTCCTTATTAGAGTAATGATCTAAGTTGTAAGGGTTATTCGTTGTAAATAGCTCAAGGAATGTAATTGGATCCGCAAAGTCAGGGCTCCAGCCGTCAATTCCAATTTCGTAGTCACCTTTTAATAAAAGTGAAACTTGTTGTTTACGTGGTTGCGGCTTTATATTTACCGTTAAGCCATCTAAATTCTTTTCTAGTTGTCCTTTTAAGAATTCACCAGTTTTCTTTTCAAGGTCACCGTCACTTGTTAATAGTTCTAACGTTATTTTTTCAGACCCAAGTTCTTGTTTTGCCTTTTTCCATAATTCTTGAGCAGATTTTGTATCAACCTTTGTTAAATCGCCGTTTGCAGCACGGAAATCTGTTCCGTCAGGTCCTTTTGCAAAGTTTTTCGGCACGAGACTAGAGGTTGGTGTAGAGCCGTCATTTAATAACGTATTTACAAAGGATTTTCGATCAATTGTTTGATCGATTGCTTGGCGTGCAGAAACGTTTTGAAGTACTTTGTTTTGTTGATTCATACGTAGAAACTGTACCCCTACGTTTGGCCGTTCTTTAAAGTTAGCATCCTTTTTATATTTATCAACGAAGTCAGATGTTAGTTTGATACGATCTAATTGTTTTGACTCGAATAAATTTACTTCTGTAGATTTTTCTTTTACGACGTTAAAATTGATTTCTTCCAGTTTGACAGTATCTTTATCCCAATAGGTAGGGTTTTTCTTGAATTTAAAGCTTTGTTCGTGCTTCCAATCGCTTAGTGTAAAAGCTCCGTTGTACAAGATTGTATTGTCTTCTAAAGCGTACTTATCACCTTGTGATTTAAAGAATTCCTCGTTAATTGGTAGAAATGTTGGGAACGCTGTTAAGCTAATAAAGTACGGAACAGGACGTTCTAATTCTACCTCAAACGTATGGTCATCAATTGCTTTTACACCAAGTTGATCGGCTGGAAGTTCTTTGTTGTTAATTTTTGTTGCATTTTTAATATCAAAGAATAGAAATGCATATTCAGAGGCTGTTGCTGGATCAACAGCTCTTTGCCAAGCGAAGACAAAATCTTTCGCTGTGACAGGAGTGCCGTTTGACCATTTTGAATCTCGTAAATGGAATGTGTATTTCGTTTTATCACCACTTACTTCATGAGATTTTGCAACACCAGGGACAGGTTTGTTACCTTCACTAAGATTATACAAACCTTCAAATACGTTTCTCATTACTTGACCAGAATCAGTATCTGTAGCACGAGCTGTATCCATTGTTCGTATTTCAGTAGGTGAAGATAAGTTCAAAACCTGTTTACTAGGCGCCTCGTCTTTTGCATTTGCTCCGCTTGCTTCATTTTTATAACTACCGCAACCAGTTAATAAAATACTTACTCCTACAACTGATGCAATACCGGGTACAAACTTCTTTTTCATTTGATTTTCCTCCTAAATAATTAAGTTTGGATGATGATGAGGGAAATGAAAAATAAAAAATCCCTCTTTTCATATTGAGAAAGAGGGATTTTTACGTACAAGTTATGCACCCGTATATAAACGAAGTCCCTCATTCTATCTTTCAAGCACAAAGCTTGCAGGAAGTGGCACAGTATTCAAAATGAACCTGTTGCCGAGGTTTCAAAGGGCCAGTCCCTCCACCTCTCTTGATACAATGAGTAAACGAATAAATTTTATTAATTTTTGTGTTTCTTTGATAATTCAAAATCTTACACCTTGGATAATGAAGTGTCAACCAATTGGGATATAGTTTAAATTTTCAGTTTTCTTTAACAGGAAAAACCACTGCATATGGCAGTGGTTTTTCTACTAGAAGTTAAAGTTATCTGGATCTGGACCAACGCGACGATCTTCATTTAGAGCTTGAATTGCTTTCATGTCATCAGCACTTAATTCAAAATCAAAGATATTTGCATTTTCAATAATGCGATGTTCTTTAATAGATTTAGGGATTGTTACAACTTCATTTTGTAAATCCCAGCGTAAAATAATTTGTGCAGTTGATTTATTATATTTTGTCGCAATGTCTTGTAATGTTGAGTTATCAAGTAGTTGTCCCTGCATTAATGGTGACCAAGCTTCAAGCTGGATGTTATGTTCTTTACAGAAAGCGTGTAATTCTTCTTGTGCTAAACGTGGGTGGTATTCCACTTGGTTGACCATTGGCTTAATTTCAGCGATTTCAAATACGTCTTGTAAGTGGTGAATGTGGAAATTACTCACACCGATAGCACGAACACGGCCATCTTTATAAAGTTTTTCTAACGCTTTCCATGATTCAGTATATTTCTCTTTTACAGGCCAATGTACTAAATATAAATCTAAATATTCTAGACCTAATTTCTCTAATGTAGTTTCAAATGCTTGAAGTGTCGTTTCATATCCTTGATCGCTATTCCATACTTTTGATGTAACAAATAATTCTTCACGTGAAACACCTGATTCACGAATCGCTTGTCCAACGCCTTCTTCGTTTTGATAGATTGCTGCAGTATCGATGCTGCGGTAGCCATTTTTAATTGCTGATTTTACAGAATCAATTACTTCTGAACCATCTTCTACTTTAAAAACACCTAAACCGAACCAAGGCATTTTCACACCGTTATGTAATGTTGTATAGTCTTTTAAACTTGTTAAACTCATATTATTTCCCCCTAGCTTTTTTGTTTGTTGCTTCTACTGCTTTTTGAATTGCCTCTGAAAAATTATATTCATATAAAGCTTTGAGACCTTCAGCTGTGGAACCACCTGGCGTTGTTACTTGTTCGCGGAGGTTAGCCGGATCTTGCGTTTGTTCAAGCATAGAAGCAGAGCCAGAAATCATTTGAATGACAAGGTGTTTTGCAGTTGCTTCATCGACGCCATAACTTTTTGTTGCTTCAATCAAGCTTTCAGCAAAGTAATAAAGGAAAGCAGGTGCACTTCCAGTAACTGCGGTAAGCTGATGAACTTCTTCTTCAGTACAAAGTTGCGAAGTGCCAATGCCTCTTAAAAGTAGTTGCAGGGTTTCTTGATGCATCTCGTTTACTGATTGTCCCATTGTATATAAAGAGATAGACTTTCCAATTTCGGCAGCTGTATTTGGCATAATCCAAGCAACAGGTGTTCCCTCTGGAAGTCTTTCTTCTAAATAAGATGGGCCAATGCCGGCGGCTACCGTTACGACAAGTTGATTCGATAGTAACGGAGATAATTCTGCTAATAATTCTTCATGTGCAGAAGGTGGCATTGCTAAAACAATCGTATCAACAGATGTAACATGCTGCTTCCAATCTGTTGCAGTAGACACATTATATCGCGCTCGTAATTGTTCTAGCTTTTCTACGTTGCTGCGGTTAGAAACGATAATTTCTTCGATGTATTCTTTGCTTGTTTTAAGTAATCCGGAAAATATAGCTTCTGCCATACGACCAGCACCAATAAATAGAATTCGATGTTTAGTTAGCATATCCTTTATTCCTTTCTAGTGAAGATATGTTATAAAAAACGATACCATCTTTAAGAGAATTTTGTAAAAAGAAAAGACTTGTAGTGAAAAGAATGAAATGTGAGGGAGGAGAGGTGATACAAATAAGGCTATAAAGATTATTATATTTAAAAAATAGTTGTAATAAAAAATCCCTGAAGCAGCTAAGCTTCAGGGATTGATAGATTATAAGTTTATGCTTTTGTCATACCTAA
This sequence comes from Bacillus sp. DE0042, assembly GCF_007680225.1. NCBI lineage: Bacteria > Bacillati > Bacillota > Bacilli > Caryophanales > Bacillaceae > Bacillus > Bacillus sp. DE0042. The sequence continues at coordinate 39,042 of NZ_VEJP01000012.1, forward strand.
CAATACAGCGCCGCCGATAATTAAAACACTACCTAGTGCAATAAAGATCAATTGACGTTTTGTTTTCTTTTCACCTAAGAAGACAATCGCACCGAATGTTGAGATAACGATTCCAGTTTGAGATAATGGGAAGCTTGTTGCTACTCCGACACGTGGTAATGAAAGAAGTAAGAATAAGTTTCCAGTTCCCCATAGTAAACCAGATAAAGCATTACGGATTGCATATTTGTTAAATGGTTTATGTTTAGATGTCAATACAACCGCACCAACAAACATACCAACTGCTTGTGGTAAAATAGCAGACCAACCATCGATATTATACCAACGAATAATAATTACATATACAAGGTAACCGAAAGTAGAAACAATTAAAGTAAGAAGTCCTTTTTTCAATTGTCCTGGTGGCTGTGCATTTTCTTTGTCATCTAGTGATGTGAATACAACACCAACTACGATTAATAGGATTGCAATCGTTCCCAGAACAATCGTTGTTGTAGTAGTCCACTCACGGAAAGCGATAACCCCAAAGATAGAAGTTGCAACAAGTTGCATACCAGTAGAAATCGTTACAGTAGTTGAAACACCTAGTTTTTCAACTGTTTTTAATTGGTTTACTTGTCCTAAAGCCCAGAATAAACCTGAAATAAAACCAACAATCAAGACTGTCATTGTTAAAGCTGGTTGAGTAAATACATACATAATTGTTGCGAAGAATAGAGCGCCGATTGTCATACCTACCGTTTGGCTATATGCACCACCGCCCATTTTTACGCTTACTAATAAGATGTTTCCCCATGCAATTGCAGGAAGAAGCGCTAATAAAATGTCCATTACAAGACTCCCTTCGGTTTTCTATACCAATATAATTACATATCGTTCTAACGATCGGTAATGCCCCACTAATAGAGTAGAAGATTACCGATCGCTAAAACAGGATGAAGAATTCACGATATAAATGCGTTTTCATTTCTTCATTTTTTGAAACACCTCCATATAATAACAGGAAATTGCCTATTTTAGAAAGTGAATTCAAATAAAATGTATATTTTAATAAAAGGTAAAATTCAGTTATTTCTCGACGGTATATTTTATTTCCTGAGAAATAAAGAAGCAGCTTCGAAAAAAGCTGCTTTAAGGGTTAGTAATTCTTTTATTAATAAGCTGAATACATAGCAGAAATAGGAGTGACATACTAATAGTGATAACTACAAGTGTCCAGGCGAGCTGCATATTACTTGCATCAATCGCCATATAAATTGCAGTTGGGATTGTCTGTGTTTTACCAGGAATGTTCCCAGCAAACATGAGTGTAGCACCAAATTCCCCTAGTGCACGAACAAAGCTCAAAATCATTCCACTTAGTAATGCAGGAAATGCAAGCGGAAGTGTGACGTGTAGAAAAACTTGATATTCACTCGCACCAAGGTCACGAGCACTTTCCTCAATTTGTACATTCGCAATAGAAAACCCTGTTTTTGCTGATTGGTACATGAGCGGAAATGCAACAACTGTAGAAGCGATGATTGCAGCAGTAGATGTGAACATCATGGACTGCTGAAATATTGATTCTATCCATGTTCCAATGGGACTATTATTTCCAAAAATGATAATGAGAAAAAAGCCGATTACAGTTGGTGGAAGTACCATTGGTAATAAGAAAATAGTTTCTAATATTATTTTATATCTCCATGAGGAGCGTGCTAGCGCTCGCCCGATAATCGTCCCTAAAATTGTAACGATAATGGTGGCGCATGCAGCTACTCGTAAAGATAGAAAGATTGGTGACAAAATGGCATCAAAGCTCATGGCAATTATGACAGGACTGTAAATCCATATTTCTTAAAGATAGATTGTGCATCTTTTGACTGCAAATACTCATAAAATGAAGTCGCCTCTTTCTTATGCTTAGATTCCTTTATAACACCTAAAGGATAGTGGATTGGCTCATGCGAAGTAGCTGCTGCTGTCTCGCCAATCTTTACTTTGTTTGAAATAAGAGCATCGGTTTTGTATACAATACCAGCATCGACATTACCTGTTTCTACATATGTTAACACTTGGCGAACATCTTTTGTAAATACGATTTTATTTTGAATGTCATTCCATAGATTTTCATGTGTGAGAGAAGCCTTTGCGTATTTTCCCGCAGGTACTGATTCAGGTGTACCAAGTGCGATTTTCTTAATTTTTTCATCTTTTAAATCTTGAATTTTTGTAAGAGAACTATCTTTTGGGACAACTAGAACGAGTTCATTTCCAAGAAGATTTTTCCCTTCTTTTTCATTAATAAATCCTTTTTTAACAAGGGTTTGGAATTTATCTTCGGCTGCTGAGAAGAATAAATCAGCAGGCGCGCCTTGTTCAATTTGTTGTTGAAGTGCACCAGAAGCACCGAAGTTAAAAGAAAGTTTAATATTAGGTTCTTTTTCTTTATATTTTGTTTCAATTTCTTTTAGTGCATCTTGTAAGCTTGCAGCAGCTGATATAGTAAGTTCTACTGCTTTTCCTTCTTTAGCAGTTGATTTCTCTTTCTTATCTCCGCTTGTACATGCAGCACTAAATATAAGAAGAAAAGAAAGTATAAGTGCCCCGATGGATCGTAATGTAAACTTGTTCATAAAAAAATCCCCTTTCGTTTTGACATAATTAATTATAACTAATTATAACTAGATATAACTAGTTATAATTGAATATAATTTGAACGATGTAGTTGTTTTTAATATAGGAGAAATATTCTTTTCTTTGTTACAATGAAGGAAGAAAGTGAGGAATCGTCTATGGATCATCATTCCTACACAACGGAAGAAGTAGCGAAGCGATTAAAAGTATCAAAATTAACTGTATACGATTTAATTAAAAAAGGAGAACTGCCTTCTTATAGAATTGGTAGACAGATGCGCATTGATGCAACGGATTTAGAACAATATATAAAGCAAATGAAAACAGGGAAAATACAAGGTACTCCTGTAAAGAGCGAAGATAGTAGAGGCTTGAATACATGTATTATTAGCGGACAAGAACTAACGTTAGATATGTTGGCAAAACGTATAGAAAATCGCTTGCCAAGTTCAAATATATTAAGGGCATATCAAGGTAGTTTAACGAGTTTAGTAAAAATGTATCAAGGAGAAGGAAGTATCGTTAGTCTGCATTTGTTTGATGGAGAAACAGGTACATATAATGTTCCGTATGTAAAACGTATTTTAGTTGGACAACCATGTACGATGATTAATTTATTAGCAAGAAACGTTGGGTTTTATGTGCAAAAGGGAAATCCAAAAAATATAAAAACATGGGCTGATTTATCTCAATCATCTATACGATTTGTAAATCGAGAAAAAGGTTCTGGCATTAGGGTGTTAGTGGATGAACAATTGCGCATTCAAAAATTAAATAAAGAGCGTATTAGTGGATATGAATGGGAAGAGTCGAATCATCTTGGTGTTGCCACGCAAGTCGCAAATGGAAAAGCTGACGTAGGAGTAGGTTCAGAAAAGTTTTCACAGATTGTAAATGTAGACTTTATTCCAATCATGAAAGAACAGTATGATTTAGTGATTTTGAAGAATAAAGAAAATGAAGAGCTGATCGAAGTCGTGAAAGATATTCTGCAATCGGAAGAATTTCATAATGAATTAAAAGCGATTGGCGGATACGATATGACGAAAACAGGCCAAATTATATATGAAACAAACTAAAAAGCTGCTTGTCTATAAGACGAGCAGCTTTTTTTATATATAAAGGGGTTTGGGGAAACAAAGTATTAAACAAGACCTTGAGCAAGTGTATAAATGAAGGCCGTAAGAAGAGTAGCTCCACTTGCAAGTCCGATAAAGTGAAACTTTAATCAGTGAGGGCGGGGTATCCCTCGCTGATTATTAGCCTTCACCAATCGGGCTTTTACGGGCAGTTGATCCCAAACCTAACTTCTTTGATTTCGTTGAATTTTGAAGTGGGAGTCGTACTGCCCGTTAATGCGGGGAAAAGTCTGATTTGTTGAAAGTAATGTTGTTCATTATAATCTTTCCTTATTTGTTTAATGTAGTTGCGACGGCTTTTGCATCGACAAGTGCGGATAGCACCATGCCCATTGTATTTAAAAATTTGTTTGATTTCATTTTGCTCATCATGCGTATCCGCTCCTTTTCGAATTGTTGTTGCCCTGCTTTATGTCTTAATTATAGGAAATATGATGGCCCGCAACTATCGAATTAGCTTACGGGAGACTTACATTTGTGTAAGAAAAAAAGACATTCATGTAAGAATGTCCGTTAAAGCATATTGATATGATGATGCTCTTCAATTGTTTTTAAGAAGCTGCGCATTGAATTCGTCATGTAGCTATCTTTACGGCGTATGAAAACTGTTGAAATACTACCGTATTTTTCAGGAATTGCATGACAATGTACTTTACCTGCTTTAGAAAGATGATGGACAGCAGACTGTGGTACGAGTGTAATTCCAAGGCCGAGTGCAACACTGTTTAATATTGTCTCTAATATATTAAATTCCATAATTCTTTTTGGGAGCAAACCTTCATCTTTAAGCCATCGTTCTAGTTTGGAACGGTATCCACATCCTTGGTTAAAAACGAGTAGGGGCGTTGTTGTAAATTCTTCTATATGAAAAGCTTTATTTTGTGTTACAAGCATTAATTTTTCTGTACTAACATCGTATTGTTCAATTAGTGGATGTTTAATAGGCCCTGATATAAAGGCGCCATCTAATTGATGATCAAGTACTTCTCTAATCAATGCTTCTGTTAGACCCGCTTGTAATGATAAATCGACATTCGGATAGCGTTTATAGTAAGAAGATAAAATGGTAGGTAATGTACTTACTGTTTCGACTGTACCGATTTTTAATATGCCAGAGGGAGTTTCACTATCTAAAAATACTTGTTTTAGCTCGTCAACATCTTGCAAAATTTTATTAACATAAACGAGCATTTTTCTTCCTTCAGCTGTGAGAGTCATGCCTCGTTTATGACGATAAAAGAGCGGTGTTTTTAGCTCGTTTTCCAGTTGTTTAATACGTGCAGTTACATTTGATTGTACGTAGTTTAATTCCTTTGCTGCACCGCTTACACTACCGCGGTCGGCAACGCTTTGGAAGATTTGTAAGTCTCTTAATTCCATAGTATGATCCTCCTTGATGTTAACTATCATTATAAGTGATAGTTAACATCATTTTGAATCATTTTACGTGATATATTTTTTCTTTTACAATTCTCTTTGTGCAAATAGAAAGAAGCGGGGGAATTGTGTTGAGAAAAGGTCAAATGATAATAGGGGCTTTAGCATGTTTAATTGCAAGTATGTCATGGGGGGCAATGTTTCCGGTTGCTGATCATGCGCTAGAATACATAGATCCATTTTATTTTTCGCTCATTCGCTATGGAGCGGTGGCGATCGTACTTATTGTATTGTTGTTAATGAAAGAAGGAAAACAGGCATTTCGTTTAGAGGGAAGAGGAAAGTTACTCGTCTTTTTCGGAACGATGGCGTTTACTGTATATAATGTACTTATATTTTTAGGTCAAATGTTAATGGGGAAATCAGGCGTGATGGTTGCTTCTATTATGGAAGCACTGATGCCGATGATTTCTATTTGTATTCTATGGGGATATAAGCATGTAAAACCGAAAAAGTATATGATAACGAGCATGATTATCGCCTTTGTAGGAGCTGTATTCGTTATTACGAAAGGTGATATGAGTTTCTTTTTAACATTGAAAGATAACATGTTTTCACTGGCCTTTATATTTGTTGGTGTTGTAGGTTGGGTTATTTATACGATGGGTGGTCAAACGTGTAGCGATTGGTCAACATTACGTTATTCTACGTTGACGTGTGTATTTGGTACGACTGTCACAGGGATTATAACTGTAATCATTACATCGTTTGGATACGTATCGGTTCCGAGTATGGGAACGATTTCTATCGTGAAATATGATTTATTGTTTATGATGACATTACCAGGTATCGTAGCGTTACTTGCTTGGAACTATGGTGTGAAAATTTTATCGTCCATTAATGGGATTTTATTTATTAATTTTGTACCAATCACGACTTTAGTTATTATGATGATGCAAGGATATCGAATAACAATGTTTGATATTATAGGGACTTTACTTGTTATTGCAGCACTTATTCGCAATAACGTTTGTCAGAGAAAAGAAGAAAATATAAACAAGCGAAGTTTACAAGAAGAGCAATTACGTCAAGCTGTTTAATAAGCAATTGGAGGATTTCACATGTTAGAAAGTTTATTGTTTTTCTTCGCCGTCGGAGTTGCCTGCGAGCTTGCAGCAATTAACCGAAATGGTCGTAAAAAGATAAAACAACAAGCTGAGCTGATACAGCTTTTAAAAGAATTGAAAGAAAGAAAAATGTAAAAAGACGACCGGGCATAGACGGTCGTCTTTTTCTATATAAAGGGGAAAGGGGACACAAAGTTATACAAGCGTAGCAGCGTAAATAAAAGCAGTAAGAAGAAGAGAGCCGCTAGCTAATCCTAAAAAATCTAATTTGTTAAAAGTGATGTTATTCATGATGAATTCTCCTTACTTGTTTAATGTGGAAGCAACAGATTTTGCATCGATTAGAGCGGAAAATACCATGCCCATTGTATTTAAAAAATTGTTCGTTTTCATCGTGTTCATCATATGAATCCGCTCCTTTTCGAATAGTTGTTGTTTCTTTCTGACTTAATTGTATGAAATATTTGGGGAAGTAACTATCGAATTAGCTTACAAGAAAATTACACTTTTGTAAGAATTGAAATGTAACAATTAATACTTAAAATTATTACCAACTCCTAAAACTTAGTGTTATAATCGTTGTAAGAGAATGATTATAATTCGGATATTCAGAAAGGAACGAAACAAATGTATAAACCAATTACATTTTTGTTGAAATATATATTTAAAACAGCTGGGAAAGTAGAAGTGCAAGGAAGAGAAAAGTTACCAGAAGGTGGCCCATATGTTGTTGCATGTACACATACAAGTTTTATGGATGTATTAATGTTAGCTACAGGGATGTACCCGACCCAAATTCATTACATGGCAAAAAAAGAGTTATTTGAAGGGAAGTTCAAAAATTGGTTCTTTAAAAATGTGAATGCATTCCCTGTAGATCGTGCGAATCCAGGACCGAGTACACTTAAAATTCCATCACGCCTATTAAAAGAAGGGAAAGTAGTAGGGATTTTCCCAAGTGGAACACGATCAACAGAAGACGTTTCATTAAAAGCTGGGGCTGTTACGATTGCTCTGCGTTCTAACGTTCCGTTAGTACCGGCAGCTTATGTTGGTCCATCAAGTATAAAAGAATTAATAAAAGGGAAAAAGGCGCAATTGATTTTTGGAGACCCAATTCAAATTGATGCTGAAGAACAAATAGATCGAAAGACAGCTATGAAAATGATGACAGATCAATTAAATGAAAAGTTTGATGAGCTAAAGGAAACTTTGCAATCAAATCAAAAGTAAGAAAAGACGACCGGGCATAGACGGTCGTCTTTTTTATTACTATTTATAATAAAGGGGAAAGGGGACACAAAAGTTATACAAGCGTAGCGGCGTAAATAAAAGCAGTAAGAAGAAGAGAGCCGCTAGCTAGTCCTAAAAAATCTAATTTGTTAAAAGTGATATTGTTCATAATGAATTCTCCTTACTTGTTTAATGTGGAAGCAACAGCTTTAGCATCGATTAGAGCAGAAAATACCATGCCCATTGTATTTAAAAAATTGTTTGATTTTATTTTGTTCATCATATGAATCCGCTCCTTTTCGAATAGTTGTTGTCCTGTTTCTGACTTAATTGTATGAAATATTGAGGAGAGTAACTATCGAATTAGCTTACAGGAAAATTACACTTTTGTAAGAAAAACGAATAAAGGTGTAATGATGAGAAAGTTTGACATATGTTCGTGGAATTCATTAAGTTAAAAGTAGAGGTGAGTGTATGGCCAATATTAAAGATATTGCAAAGATGGCGGGAGTTTCAGTTACAACTGTTTCGAGAGTGTTGAATGATCACCCATATGTAAGTGAAGAAAAAAGGAAAGCGGTTATGGAGATAGTTGAGAAGTTGAATTACTCACAAAACGCAAATGCTGTTCATTTATCAAAAGGGAAAACGAATATTGTTGGTGTAATTTTACCGTATATTAATCATCCATGTTTTGATGCGATGGTGGGCGGGATGATGGAGGTGGCGTTAGCTCATAATTACAGAGTGCTACTTTGCCAAACGAATTATAATAAAAAAGAAGAAATGAAAAGTTTACATATGTTAAAAACAAAACAATTGGATGGCCTTATTATTTGTTCTCGTGCGAATGATTGGGAAACGATAGAGCCGTATGCTTCCTATGGGACGATCGTTGCTTGTGAAGATAATGATATTTCAAATATCTCAAGTGTATATACGAATCATTCGGCAGCTTTTCAATTAGGAATGGATTATTTGATTAAGAAAAGTTATAAAAAAATTGGTTATTGTACGGGAAGGAAATTAGGTCCGAGTAGTCAAAAACGTTTTGATGTTTATAAACAGCAATTGCAATCTATAGATGAAGAATTGAATGAAGAATGGATTTTCACAGAATGTTTTACATTAGAAGATGGTGTGAAAGTGGCTCATAAATTAAAGGGGATGCAGCATCTTCCTGAAGCATTAATAGTAGCAGGAGATGAAGTTGCGATTGGGGTTATGACAGAAGCTGAAAAATTAGGTATTCAAGTTCCTGAGGATTTAGCGATTATTGGCTTTGATAATCAACCTATTTCGCAAGTGTTACAACTTACAACCATTGATCAAAATTTAAAGGAAATAGGTAAAAAGGCCTTTGAAATGTTTTACAGGCAAATACGTGATGAAAGTTCTAAACAAGAAAAGGTGGAAATTCCATATGAACTTGTGGAACGCTCTACCGTTTAGCTTCAATCCGTTATGTGTAAATCACATAACGGATTGTTTTTTTGAAATATCTTTGACAGGAAACGCGTTTCATACTTTATAAAGGAGTTACACCGGTCTGTAATAATCCATGGATTCTTTTCAAGAATAGTATTTGGAGGGATATGCATGAATGAACTTTTATTGAGTATGAAAAAGTATATAGAAGATGATGAAAAGATTTTGGCTTTTGTTGTAGGGATATTTGAGAAGGATAATTTTACGCTATCGTATCAACATGGGATTTTTGCTGCTACTACTAGACGTCTTCTCTTTTATGGAAAGTTTCCATACTATCCTGCAACATTTAAAGATTATTCATATTTGCATATAGATAGCATAGATTTTCGTCCGCAGTTCGAATGTACTTGTAATCATGAAACCATTCGAGCTAAGTATATTCAGAAGGGGAATGTGGAGCGATTTGTCCGTACAGTTAGAGCGAATATGAATAATTAATCACCCCTTTGTTTAAACATAATATCCCGATCTTTAAGAGTAAAAATGCGCAATAAAAACAACTTCTAAACCTCTAGGAGATAGTGATACAATGTCAAATGGGGGGAGGTATGAACTATGGTTAATCAACGTATAAAGGAAATAACACTAATTACAATTGGTTCATTATTATTCGCAATTGGTATTAATTACTTTGCAATTCCAAACCGTTTATCAGAGGGTGGAATTATTGGTGTAACGGTTGTTACGTACTATTTATTTGATTGGTCGCCGGGAATTGTGAACTTTGCTATAAATGCAATCTTACTAGCTATTGGTTATAAATTTTTTGATAAAAAAACGATGGTTTATACAATTTTAGGGATTGTAGAAACATCCTTGTTTTTATATGTTACGGAACATATTGAGTATCATGTAAATAGTGATACGTTATTAGCGGCTCTATTCGCTGGCTTATTTGTCGGTGTCGGATTAGGCTGTATGTTCAAAGCTGGAGGTACATCAGGAGGATCGGCAATTTTAGCTCAGTTAGCAAATCAATATTTAGGGTGGAGCGTTGGTAAAGGCGTACTTATTATTGATATTGTTGTAATTGCAGGTTCAGTATTTATCATAGGACAAGAAAAAGCAATGTACACACTTGTTGCAGTATTTATCGGAGCGAAAGTGATTGATTTCATTGTAGAAGGAATGGATACAAAAACAGCTGTTACAATCATCTCAAATCAACCAGATTTAATACGTGAAACTATTACGAAAAACATGACACGCGGTGTCACTGTATTAGAAGGACGCGGCGGATATACTGGTAAAAATAAAGAAGTGTTATATGTTGTTATAAATAAACAAGAGCTTGTTAAGTTAAAGCAGGTTATTAGTCGAGTAGATGAAGATGCTTTCGTTGTTATTCATGATGTACGTGATGTACTTGGCGGTGGCTTTAAAGCGAGCTAAAAGGTGAACGAGTAAATTCGTTCACCTTTTTTTAATTCTTACAAAAATGTAAGTGTAATGTAATGAGATTCAATAGTAGATTTTATTCCTTCTTTTTAAAATGGATGTATATATATCCTGCAGAGGAGGAAGATTGATTATGAAGAAAAAAATGATCACTACTATAATAGCGATGATAGTGATAGTAGTAATGTTACTGCCTACGAAACTTGGACCAGTTATCGATAAATATAATCCACTTTATAAGACGAAAGAATACTATACGGTCGTGAATACAATTGGTCAGCATATTGGTGATGAGTGGTATGAATATGAATTTATTGCGTTTGACGAACGTGGAAGAGAACAAAAAATAAAGAAGACTGTTAAGCATATGTTAAAGAGAGATGAAGCGTTAAAGGTGTATGCAAAAGGACGCTATGGCGAGGCAATTGAAGAAATTGAAGCTGTAAATATTCCTATTAATGCGAAGAGTAAACTTTTAGCGATGAGATAGCGAATTATACCCCCACCTATTTTTTGTCGAAAATAAAAATACTAGGTAGGGGTATTTTGAAATGTGTAAGAAAGCCTTAGTCCATATGGACTAAGGCTTTCTTTATTATATAAAGGGGAAGGGGGTACATTGTAGTAGCATGAGTGAAAGGTATAAGAAGAGTAGCTACTAGCAATATAATTTGGTTATGTGAGTGTTCTTCTTATTTGGCTTGCTTTCTAACTTTATTGTACGAGATGTAGGTAAGAGAAACTATCGAATTACATTACACATAGCTTACAAACATGTAAGTCTTCTGTAATGTAATTCGATGGTTAAAAGATAGTGAATTTCATATAGTGTAATTAGAAAGTCTCACTGTATTACTTTCTGTTTGTAATATTAATGAAGAATGAAAAACCAACTACTTTTTAATAGCCCTCATCTGTATTTAGATGAGGCTCTTTTTATAAACCTTACAACATTGTAAGGTTTACGTAAGTTAATTCGATAGTAAATTTGTCATATTTTTTGCATAATAGATACAAATAGATAAAATAATTAGGGATGTAGTAAGAAGGGAGAAAACTGGGATGCGTAAAGAAGAAGTAGTGAAGTTTCCAATTAAAGATTTCTGTAGCTACTTTACTGTTGCCGTAGTATGTATTGGATTATTTGATATCATAACAAACTTAATTGTTAAATAATATAGATGATAAAACAAGAAGGGAGATCCTTTCTTGTTTTTTTTATGGGGGAATAAAGATGAAATGGATTGATAGTCATATACATGTTGACCAATATAAGGATGAAGAAAAAAGTAGATTACTTAAAGATGTGGAACATAGTAAAGAGATACAGGGGCTTATCGCGGTATCTATGAATTATCAATCATGTAAAGAAACTTTATCTTTAGCAAAGCGATATCCTTTTGTACATCCAGCAATAGGTTTTCATCCGGAGCAACCGATTCATAAAGAAGAATGTGAGCAAATTTATAAATTAATTGAAGAGCATGTAGAAGACATAGTTGCGATTGGTGAAGTAGGCTTACCGTATTATTTAAGAAAAGAAGATGAGCGCATTACTGTCAATTCATATATATCAGTGTTGCAACGGTTTGTTGAACTAGCTAGTAAATATGATTTACCAATTATATTGCATGCAGTGTATGAAGATGCTGATATTGTATGTGATTTACTGGAGAAATATAAAGTTTCACGTGTACACTTTCATTGGTTTAAAGGAAGTGAAACAACAATGAAACGGATGATGAGGAACGGTTATTATATTTCTATCACACCAGATGTTTTATATAAGGAGAAGATTAGAAAAGTTGTTTCGTATTATCCACTTGAATATATGATGGTAGAAACAGATGGGCCGTGGGAATTTCACGAGGACGTTATGATGCATCCGAGAATGATTCGAGAGGTATTAAAGGAAATTAGTGTTATAAAAAATATATCTGTTGATAAGGTTGCGAAAACGATATATGAAAATACGATTCAATTTTACCCCGCATTAACGAGCAGTAAGACTCCCACCTCAAAATTCGACTAATGCGGAGGAGTTAGGTGGGAAATCAACTGCCCGTAAAAACCCGATTGGTGAGGGCTGATAATCAGTGGGGGATGGACAAAACCCCCGCTGATTAAAGTTTCATTTTATTTGAAAGGATAGGAGAGTTACTCTTATCCTTTTTATTATGGATATTTTTTCTAATATTTTCTATAATTTATGATGTGTTTAATTTGATGAAGAAAGTAGGGGAAGAAAATGGGGAGAGCGTATAAAAAAATGGCTATTACAATGATGGTCGGTGCACTTTCACTTGTAGTGTTTGGGTGTGAGGCAGAAAAAAAGGTTATAAACCCAAACACAACACAGGAAAAGAAGGAAGAACAAATTGATCCAGTAGTTGAAAAACAGATGAAAGAAAATGAGGAAAATGGGAATACGGTTGGAAACAGTTCTAATAAAGGGAAGATGGCAGAGAGTGATGGATGGGTTTACTATGCAGTAAATGGTAATAAAAATACAGGAGGCATTTATCGTACGAAAGATCAATTTCAGACTTCGGAACGTGTAGTGGAAGGTGTAAATGCTTCTTACATAAATATAAAAAACAAAGCTTTATATTTTATTCATACGGATGAAGATAAGAATGCGGGATTATCTTCTTTAATGAAGTATGATATAGCTAACAAAAAGCTAGACACTTTAAAAGCGGATACAAATTATGTTTATATAAAAGACCAAACTTTATTTTATCCGAAAAAATATTCTGAGCATGGTGGTTTTGATATTGTAGGGATAGTAAAAATGGATTTGAAAACGGGGCAGGAAGAAGAAGCGGCATTTAAAAACTCAGGTTGGTCTCAAACGATAGACGATAGTATTTTACATTGGAATAAAAATCGTGGAACACAAGTGACAAAAGATAATAAAACTTGGTCAAAAGAAAATTATGCAACAATATCTAGTGCTACTTATAATAATGAAAAATTATATGCTGTTGTCGACTTTTCGTTACCTTTTGAAACAAATGAAGCTGAGCATGGCATATATGAAATAGACATTCAACAAAATAATGAAAAGCTATTAGTAAAGGATGCCTTGCAGATGAATGTGAAAGGGGATACCTTTTATTATTTAAAAAAGGATGGAGTATATAAGAAGAAAATGAATGGCGGAAATGAAAAAGTAATTTATAATAAAGCGGTTGAACCAACTAAATCCTATTTATATTTTGTAGCAGGAGATATGTATCTTTATACGGATAATGGAACTATTTTAAATCTAGATACAAAGAAATCAAATGAAGTAAAAGATAAGAAGCTAGTAGATGAGGTTATGTTACAGAAAGTATGGAATGCACAGAAGGAACTTACTAATATTCAAATGGCTGCACTAACAGGAAACCCAAAACGAGTAGGGGATTTTTCGTACGGGGAATTAGTGAATCCTGCTTATAATACGAAGGACACTTTAGAGGCCACGCTATCTACGTACTTCTCAAAACCATTTATAGCAGAGTATATGAAGAGTAAGTACCTTAAAGAATTAAATGGGAAAATGCACTATGTTATTGGAGATCCAGGATCAAAAGCAGCAACTAAATTCACAAAAATTATTTCTGCCGAGCTAAAGGTTGGAAAAATAAAAGCGCAGGTAGAAACGTATAATGACTATGATAATGTAACAGAAAAAGTAGAAGTTGAATTTATTTATGAAAATAATCAATGGGTTATTAATAATATGCCGCGTTTTGGTTTAAGTTAAAAAAACCACCAAGCAAGATGCTTGGTGGTTTTATTTTAGGATTCTAATTTTTTCGCACGTCTTAATAACAATAGAAAGACAATGATGAAGAAACCAAGTATAAGGAAGAATCCATATTGTTTTACATAGTCCATTACGTCGCTTGCACTTGTTGGTTTTTCAACGTGAATGCCGTCTTTATTAGTAGTAATATGAATATCTTGCATTTTTACTTCATTTGTTTCTTTTTGTAAATCAATCCATTCTATATTTGGAATGCTTTCTAGATCCTTTAATACTTCTTTTAATGGTTTCACACCTAAGTAAGGATGATAGAATGCACCAATAACTCCATCGGATAATTTAGCAACAGATACAGTACGTTCTTTCATCTTTGCAATAGCTTGTGGCTTATCTTCTTCAATAAAGCCAACTGTTTCAGGCATTAATTTCATCCCGTGTAAAAATGATGGGGTACTTGTATAGAATGGTGAGTGCATGGATTTCCAAGTTGTATCACTTAACTGTAGTTGTCCTACATAAGTTGAAAAGTACCTTGATAATATTTCATATCCTTTTTGAGACATCGTGTAATGAGGTGCTTCAAATGCGACAGGATATAGTTTGGCATCTACAAGTTCTTGAATACCTTTTTCAATATGATCAGTCGTATACTTTTCTTCAAACTCTTCCCCTTTTTTTACATATGCATTATATGCTTCGACATTAGGGAAGTCATCTTTTGTTTTTGGTTTTTCATGCTTCGGTTGACGAATTGGTTGATCTGTTTTTACGTCCCAAAATTCAAAACCTTCCCCAGTTTCACTATCATAAAATTGATGCGTATAACCATGCATAATAATTGCTGCACCATCATCTTGCATAGAGCGTAAAAGATCGACTAGTTCGGGTTTATCTTTTAAATGCAGTGTTTTACCTGTCTCGGGATCTGTATATACAGGAATAACAGTGATCATGTAAGGAATCTTTTTCTCTTTTAGTAATTCAGCAATTTCTTTTAATTGATTTATATCTGCGGCCGGATGAACGTCCTCAAGACGCAAATAAGCCTCTACTTTATTTGTCGTTGGCTTTTGTCCAAAGTAAGAAAATAACATTTCACCAACGTAATGAGACATCCAGTCAAAGAGGTGTGGCGTTGCCACGTAATAAGATGTTTCATGCTGAACGATTAGTGGGTTCTTGCTATTTGAACTTACAGCGTTAGCAAGAACAGTTCCATTTGTATCAAAAGATTGAATCAATCGTTCCTCTTCTAAAGTGTTTTTAAGCTTATGGCTTGGATATTCGATTTTATTAACTCGTATATCATCAGCCTTTAGGGTAATGAAAGAAAAGCGATTAGATAATTGTTCAACATTTTGTCCTAAAACTAATACTGGGCCTGAGAAATTTTCTAGAAGTTGCTTTGTTTCAATAGGAAACTCTTCTTTTTGTTCACCGATATAAACAATATGTGTATAAGAAGATGAATTAGTAATTTCATTAGCCTTTTTTAAACTTTTCGTAGTTATATCGTTTGTAAAATGTCCTAATTGAGTATTAAGGATTTGAATGTTATTTGTAATTTTATCGTCTTTTGTACTGTATAAAACAAGTACTTTTGGTTTTGATGATGTTTGTGCAGAGGTGTGGATAGGGATAAGTAGTAAAATGCTGAACAAGAGTATTATGCACTTTTTCATTTGGTCTGCTCCTATTCTATATGTAGAGTTCAGTTTACAATTATATACAAGAAATACGTTGTAGTCTATGAAAGTTACATTTTTGCACGTATTTACCAGCTGTTTTTTCACAAAATCGGTCTAAAGCATGATGATAATATATATAGTTATTTGCTATGATAAAAGGGTAAGAGAATGATAGAATGTGGGTAATTGTAAAGGGAAGAAGGCTGAAAGGGGACAAATTTCAGCGGAGAAAGAGGTAGTGGTAGTGAAGAAATTCTTTGTAGGATTTTTAGTTGTTCTTGGGGTGTACTTATATTTCCAAGGAAAGTCTGAAGGAATGGGCAAGTTAGTGAATGAGACAAGCTATGTTGACTCAGAAGAAGCAAAACAGGTGAAACAAATTATTATAGAGGAAGCAAAGAAAGTCAATCTTCCAGAATGGATACCTCTTACAATTGCCGAACATGAAAGTCGGTTAAATCCAAGAAGTGTTGGAGATAACGGAACTTCATTCGGATTGTTTCAATTGCACCGTGGCGGTGGGCTTGCACCAGATCATTTAACTGATGAAGAGTTGAAAGATCCGCGCGCAAATGCGCAAATTGCAATGCCGCATTTAATGAAAGGATATAAGCGCGGGGTGCAAAAAGGTTTGACGGATTTTGCATTACTAAAATATGTAGCAAATACATCTGGATGGCCAGGTAATCTGGGTCCAGAGTGGACGGATAATAACATGAAGTATAACATCGGATTAGAAGATGTGTACTATCGAAATAAAGGTGTAATCAAAGAGTAGGTTTTCTATACCTACTCTGTTTTTTTATGAATAATTGCATCTTTTTCGCTCGTGAAGTACGCCGCTAGTTGTATTTTTACCTCTTCTAGTTTTGTAGAAACTTGCGGTATTTTATATCCTACATATAACGGTGAAACGACGAACCTAGGAACAACTTTACAAATGATTTTTCCGTTTAAGTAATAGAAGAATAAGTTATAACTACTACATCCTTTATGGAAATCTTTCAGTATGTAACGTACAGTTTGCTGAATATAATTTGCCAGTTCATCTATGTATCCAATATCTGCAATAATGATATTAAATTCAGTAAAACCGATAATAGGACGATCTGAAATATTGAGTTCAATGCGTTCGTTTTTTTGTACAATGACTCCTCGGAAGTTGTCCGGTTCTACGTTACCGAGATAGTCTACATATTTCATTCCGATAATCTGCATGTGTGCATGATGCAAACTCCCGCCTGAGAATGGACCGTGATTTTTGTATAAAATCACAGATGTGAATTCTTCATTCTTCTGTAAGTTTAACCAATGTTGAATGGAGAAACGAATTAGCGATCTCATATGTTCTTCTGTATATGTCGCAATATGGTCTTCACAATTATCTGTTTCGATTAGCACCGTTTGAAATGTATCTTTTAATGTAGGAAATTTGTTTTTTAACCAAATAATTGAGCCCTCAGTTGCTAAAATATCCGTTAAGTTTTCTCTGTCACAAAAAGGACATGCAGCGCTTCTATTCCGAATGCTTTCTGGTTTTTGTTTGCCAATATCGTTTAAAAAGTATAGTTGTTGTGTATCCATTTGTATATATGCCCCTTTAAAATATGTGTAAAAATCCCGCTTAATACATTCGGGAAAAGGAGAAGGAAATCCTTTAAAAGGAATAGGAAAAATAAAAGACAAGATATCCTCATTACAACAGGGTACCTTGTCTTTTATTTTTTCTTTAATAATGTGTATGGATAATATAAAGCATTTTTATTATGTTTCTTTTTTCTATTTTTTATTGTGTATAAGGCAATTGCTGTACTTGCGATTACAATAATGGCTTTCTTCATATTCATTTACCCCTTTTTTATTGTTGGTTTAATTCTTGGCTAACTGCTTTTGCATCAACTAGAGCATGTAAAATCATTTTTACCATGTTCATCATATTCCTTCACTCCTTTTTATAGTTCATTTAGTTCTTTTACAACTGCTTGTCCGTTCACTAATACCTCAAAGATTGCTTTTACGATTTCTTTCATCATGATCGTTTCCTCCTTTTGTTTGGCTCTCTTGTTTACATCTTTATTGTATAGGGAGGCATCTTTTCGTACTATCGCTTTCCATTACGTGAACATAACAGTTTTGTAAGATTTGATGTCACTTATTGAAATGTTTAGTCTATCTTCATTATTTTCAGAAAAATGACTATTCAAACATGAAATGGGAAAGTATAATAAAGAAGTAAGTATTAAATTCCGTACGAAAGAGGTGAATGAGATGAAACGTTCTTTAGCTGCACGTGCCAAATTTTTAGATTATATCTATTTTTGTCGTGCGATTTTTCATGATGTAGTTGTTAACGGGGTACGTCTGTCCTTTTTTAACAATTGCATAGTAGCTATTGAACGATAGATATCTCTTCACCCATTTTTAATAAACGTGTGAAAAGGGAGCTATTTGGCTTCCTTTTTCTATGTCGAAAACCATGGGGAATGTTTCTTTCCCATGGTTTTTTATATTGAAAGGAGTACGGAAAATGACAATTTGTAGTGTGAATAATGTAACGAAATCTTTTGGTGGAAACATCATATTTGAAAATATATCGCTTGAAATAAAGAATGGTGAACGTGTTGGATTAGTTGGTCGTAACGGTAGTGGGAAGACAACAATCTTTCAGCTTCTAACTGGAATGGAAAGTTTGGATGCAGGAGCCATTCATATGAAGAAAGGTACACGTATTGGTCATGTGGCACAAATTCCGAAATTTGATGAGGGTATGACTGTATATGATGTATTGAGTTCCGCTTTTAAAACAGAAAAGGAATTAGAAAGAGAAATGCGTGCTTTAGAAAAAAATATGGCGGAAGAACGGGAACCATCTGCTTTACAAAAATTAATGGAGAGATACGGAGTAATCCAAGAAAAGTTTGCGTTTCTTGGTGGTTATGAAATAGAAGCGAACTTGATGAAGGTAGCAAATGGTCTACAGGTGACAGAACTATTTCCACGATCATTTTTGGAGTTAAGTGGTGGGGAACAAACAAAGGTAAGTCTTGCATACATGTTATTGCAGAAACCAGATTTACTTCTATTAGATGAACCAACCAATCATTTAGATTTATTCGCAGTAGAATGGCTAGAGCAATTTTTAAAAGAATACAATGGAACGGTTATGGTCATTTCACATGATCGCTATTTTCTTGATGAAGTTGTAACGAAGATTTTTGATTTAGAAGATGGAGAGATTCACGTGTATCATACGAACTATTCTCAGTTTGTTGAGGAAAAGGAAGAACGGTTGCTTCAGGAGTTTCAGGCTTATCAAGAACAGCAAAAGAAAATAAAGAAAATGAAAGAAGCAATTAAGCGACTACGTGAATGGGCAAATCAGGCGAATCCTCCGAATGAAGGATTGCATAAGAGAGCGAGAAGTATGGAACGTGCACTGGAACGTATAGAGAAACTAAAGAAACCTATTTTAGAACGAAAACAAATGGGACTTCAGTTTGAAGGGCAAGAGAGAAGTGGGAAAGATGTTGTTGTAATGAAAGAAGTGAGTAAAGGGTTTGCTGACCACCCTTTATTTAACGAAGCGAATTTACATGTTCGTTTTCAAGAGCGTGCGGCGATCGTTGGTCGTAATGGTACAGGAAAGACAACGCTACTAAAGTTATTATTAGAAGAAATAGAGCCAGACGTTGGAGAAATTCGGATTGGTAGTAGTGTGAAAATCGGTTATTTATCACAACATGCGTACGGAAATATGAAGAGTAATGTATTAGAGGCTTTCAGGGAATATGTAGCTGTAACAGAGGGAGAAGCGAGACATATATTAGCTAAGTTTTTATTTTATGGTCCAGCGGTGTTTAAGAAAGTAACGCAACTGAGCGGTGGAGAAAAAATGAGGTTAAGACTTGCGCAACTTATGTATCAAGATATCAATTTTTTAATTTTAGATGAGCCGACAAACCATCTCGACATTGAATCAAGGGAAGTTTTAGAGGAAGCTCTTGAGCAATATAATGGAACGATTTTAGCTGTTTCACATGATCGTTATTTTTTAAATAAGTTATTTGAAAAGACGTATTGGATTGATGAGCATAAATTATTTGAGTTTGCAGGGAACTACGCATGGGCTCGTCAAAAGTGGGAAGAAAAGCTCGAGAAACAAGTAATAAAGCAGCAACGCCAAGGAAGAAAAAGTATGGAAACAGCTCCTGTAAAAAAGAAAGAAGTTAGGAATGTTGAGGATATTGAAACGGAGTTAATGCATGTAGAAGAGGATATATATATGCTTGAGTGTAAGATGGAACATGTAGTTGATGTTGAAATGCTTGAACAATTGTATGAAGAAAAAACGAAGAAAGAGTTGTTACGAGCGGAGTTATATAATGAGTTAGAGAATATTGTGGAGTAAAGAAAATAGAATGAAAGGGCAAGTTGTTTTCTCATATTTTGAGGGAGGGCTTGCTCTTTTTTGTATAAGGAAAGAGAAGAAATGGTATAATTTTCTTGTTATTATTATAAAGAGACGAACTTTAGGTTATTAAAACGTGAGGAGAATTTTATGTTAGGATATGCGCGGATTGCTACAATCGTCATGATTTGTTTCGTTTATGCAAACCATGTTTCACGTGAAACAGCACATTTACAATTTTTTGTCGGCGCTGCACTTTTGATTTATATTGTGAATCATATTTTGCTTGTAAAAGTAAGTGGGAATAAAAAACTTGTTTTTTATACACTATTAGCGAATGGAATTGTCACAGCGTTATTGGGTTTTTTATTTCCCGAGACGTGTTTATATTTAATTATATTTGGAATTGATGCAGTAGGGCTATTTATTCATGAATTTCGTAGAAGCATGAAGTACTTTTTTATTACTTTTTTCTTTCTTTGTTGGCTTATAAATATATTACATGCGTATCAACATACAGGTAGTTTAGAATTGGAGAGTAATTCCATTAATTTCATGTTCATCGTTTTTAGTGCTTTAGCTGGAAGTTTAATAAAAAAACTTACAGCTGCTCGGAAAATGGTAGATGAGCAATATGAGGAATTAGCATTATCTCATACAGCTCTAAAAGAAGCGCATGAACAATTACGGTTATATGCTAAAGAGGTGGAAGAATTGACTGCTGTTCGGGAGCGGAATGATATTGCCCGAGAAATTCATGATACAGTTGGTCATAATATGACTGCCTTACTTGTTCAATTACAACTGGCAGAGGCTTTGTGGAAACAAAAATCGGACACTACGGAAGAGGTTTTACATACATGTCATGGGCTAGCTAGAAAATCACTTCAAGAGGTGAGAGCTTCTGTACATGCCTTAAAAGAAGAAGGTAAACTAGGGAACATAATAGAGAATATGCGTGAAATGTTACATGGATATTCTAAAGCGACGAAAGTACAAGTATCTTTTCAATTACAAGGGGATCCGGTTTTGATTCCGTTGTCACTACAACCCACACTGCTCCGGGTTATGCAAGAGTCTTTAACGAATGCAAAGCGGCATGGGAAAGCGAGTTTATGTGAAGTGAGTTTAACTTGTTCGACGAGACAAGTTAAACTATGCATTTTGGATAATGGCGTGGGAGTTAACGAGGTAAGCCCAGGTTTTGGTTTACTTAATATGAAAGAACGTGTAGAGGAACATGGGGGAGCTATTCAATTTGAAAGTGAGATAGAAAAAGGCTTTCAGTTACAGATTGAATTTCCACTTCAGGAGAAAAAGTGGATAATAGGGGGAGCGGTATGATTCGTATTATGATTGTTGATGATCAATCACTCATTCGTGATGGTTTAGCGATGTTGTTAAATTTACGTCCAGAACTTGAAGTAGTGGGAACGGCTACGGATGGAGACGAAGTGATACAAAAAGTGAAAGAGCTACATCCTGAAATTATTTTGATGGATATTCGGATGCCTCGTATGAATGGTGTTGAAGGAACACGTTTAGTTAGAGAACAGTTCCCTCATATAAAGGTTCTTATGTTGACGACTTTTAGTGATAGTGAGCTTATTTTTGAAGCATTGGAGCAAGGAGCAAGTGGTTATTTATTGAAGGACATGGAGACAGATGCAATCGCTCAAGCAATTTTAACGGTGCATAGTGGAGGGGCTGTGCTTCCTCAGGATATAACAGCGCAAATCATAAAAGAATTAAAAAAGACAAAAGTAGCAGTAGAGTGCACCATACCAGAACAATTAGCGCAATTAACTGAGCGGGAAGTAGATGTTTTAAGAGAAATTGGACTTGGTTTAAATAATAAAGAGATTGCGGAAAAGCTATTTATTACAGAAGGAACTGTTAAGAATCATGTTTCTAATTTAATTAGTAAGTTAGAACTGAGAGATCGAACGCAAGCAGCCATATACGCAGTAAGGTATGGCATCACGATGTACACATGACTTTTGGCATATATAATTGTGAAAAAGCAGCAAAATTTGCTGCTTTTTTATTTTGTATTTCTATCTCAAGGGTGATGGAGAAGAGAAGGGATTTTTCTACAATGAAATTGTAAATGAATGCAAAGGGGCTGAATCAGTATGTTAGTCATAGATCATATTACGAAATCATTTGGTAAGAAGGAAATCATAAAGAATGTTTCTTTTGAAGTGAAAAAAGGTGAAACATTTGGATTGCTTGGTCCAAATGGAGCGGGAAAATCAACGACGATATCAATGATTTGCGGGTTAATTCCATACGATAGTGGTGATATCAAGGTTGGTGGGAAATCTGTAAAAGAATATCCATTAGAGGCGAAAAAGAAAATTGGTATTGTTCCGCAAGATATTGCGTTGTATCCGACACTTTCAGCGAAGGAAAATTTGGTTTTTTGGGGAAAGATGTACGGTTTAAATGGAAAAGTTGCAAAAGAGCGAGCGGAGGAAGTATTAGCTTACGTCGGTTTACAGGACCGTGGAAAAGATAAAATTGAAATATTTTCAGGTGGAATGAAAAGGCGTATTAATATTGGTGCAGCACTTATGCATGAGCCAGAGTTGTTAATTATGGATGAACCGACAGTTGGGATTGATCCGCAATCGAGAAATCATATTTTAGAGACTGTTAAAAAGTTAAATGAAAAAGGTATGACGGTCATTTATACGAGTCATTACATGGAAGAAGTAGAGTATTTATGTGAAAGAATTGCAATTGTTGATCATGGAAAGTTAATTGCATTAGGAACGAAAAGGGAGCTATGTAATCGCCTGGCAGATGGATTTATAGTGAGATTGCAATTAAATCGTTATAGTACGGAATTGCTACAAAAGTTGAAAGCACTATCTGTTGTTGAACGAATTATTTTTGATGAAGATAATAGTACGATTGATATTGGACTAAATGGTGGCGACTCCATTGGTACAGTTGTGTCAGTAGTTGTGGAGAACAACGCTCAGATTTTAAAGCTTGAAGTGCAAGAACCGAATTTAGAGGCACTCTTTTTACAATTAACAGGACGTTCACTTCGTGATTAAGGAGGTTAGTGCGGGATGAAAAGTTTTATTATTGCATGGAAAGATTTAAAAATACGTTTAATTGATCGGCGTGGATTTATTATGATGTTAATTATGCCGCTTTTATTAACAGCGATTTTAGGTTCAGCGTTAAGTAATATATTTGATAATGGTGGACTACCAAAAACGGTGATTGGCTATTATCAAGTAGGAACTGATGAGTTCGCAGATGTCTTTCAAAAAGACGTATTGCAATCTAAAGAATTAAAAGATGATGTGAAAGTAAAGATAGTTAATTCTCAGGAAGAGCTTGAAGGTATGTTAAAGGAAAAGAAAATCGATGTGGGAATTGTCATCCCAAATAAATGGAGCGAACAAGTACAAGATGGAAAATTAAAAGAACCAAAGGTTTTTATAGACCCATCAAAAGATATACAAGCAAAAATCGCTGAATCAATGATCCGTTCTTTTTCAGAGCGTGTTCAAACAGTTGCGGTATCTACTAAAAGTGTTGTGACGGAATTAGCAAAGTCTCAGCATAGTAATGTGGAACAAGTTGCAAAAGAAGTGAGTGGAGATTTACAAACAGTAGCAACTTCGGGTGCAAATAACATTGAAAAAGGAACGATAGGTAAAAAAACAGTTGCAGCGATGCAATATTATGCAGCAGCGATGTTAGTCATGTTTTTACTATATAACATAACAGTAGGTGCAAAGTCAGTTGTAACAGAGCAACGAACTGAAACATTGGCGCGTTTGTTCAGTACACCGACGAGCTCATTTTCAATTTTATTCGGGAAGTTTTTAGGTACATTATTATTTGCTTGTATACAATTAGGAATGTTTATAGTTGCTACACACTTTATGTTTCAAGTGGAATGGGGCGGAGACTTGTCCCAAATAGTAGCGGTGGGAATTTCTTATGCAATTTGTGTTTCTGGTTTATCTATGTTAATTGCAGCTTTTATTCGTGAGGAAAAAACGGCAGATGTAATGGGAGGAATCGGTATTCAAATACTCGCTATATTAGGGGGATCGATGTTACCGATTTATGTATTCCCTGATACACTTCAAACCATTGCGAATGTTGCTCCGAATAAATGGGCACTTACAAGTTTCTTAAATATTATGTCGGGAACACCTTGGGATGTGCTACTCCCTGTTATTTTTAGTTTATGTAGTGCGGGAATTGTCTCCGTTATGATAGGAACATTACGTTTACGTACGAGATAGGAGGGGGAAATGATGAAGAAGGTTTGGGCACTTTGTTGGCTAGAGTTAAAACAAATTTTAATAAAACCACAAAGTTATATACTCATGTTTGGAATGCCTATTATTTTTACACTCATTTTCGGCGGCCTTTTAGGTGGAAGTGGGAATACGAAAGTAAATGTTAGCTTAGTAGATGAAGATGGTTCTGTATTATCTAGCAAGTATTACGAGGACATAAAGAAAAGTGACTTAATTTCTATAGAGAAGGTAACGTATAAGGAAGGAAAACAGAAGATTGAAAACAAAAAATCATCCGGCATAGTTATTATTCCGAAAGACTTTCAAAAGAGTATGCTAGATGGAAGGATAGAAAGTATTCAGTTTCAAGCCAGTGCTGATTTTACTGGTGGAACTTCTGTAGAGCAAGTATTGGCAAGTACGTTAAAAAAAATGGAGATAGAAGTTAGCGCAGCGAGAGATTTTGAGAAGAAAAGTAACACTTCGTGGGAAACAATGTATAAAGAAATTTATACAAAAGTAGAACCTGTTTCGATTCAAAAAGAGTCAATTTCACATGATGATCAAAAGTTAAATGACGTTACAGGACGAGCGGCAGGCTTTTCAATTCTATTCGTTATGATTGTTATGTTAAGTGCGACGGGGACTATTTTGAAAGCTAGACAACTTGGTGTTTGGTCTCGTTTATTAGGAACGCCGGTTTCAAAAGTTCAAATATTAGCAGGGTATATCCTATCGTTCTTTTTAATAGGTTGGATTCAATTCGGTGTTTTAATGATATTAACGCACTCCTTATTTGATGTGCAGTGGGGAAATTTATTAGGGGTTATTATACTCGTTTCCGTATTATTATTAGCTGTCATTGGTATAGCCTTATTATTAGCAAGCATCGTAAAAACAACAGAACAACAGTCAGCGTTAGGAAATATCGTTGTGATTTCAACATGCATGATTGGTGGTCTTTATTGGCCGATTGAAATTGAACCAGCATGGATGCAAACGGTAGCAAACTTTGTTCCACAAACTTGGGCGATGCGTGGCTTTACGGAGTTAATTGTAAGGGGAGGTACATTGGCAGATATAGGAGGATATATTGGTATACTCATTTTATTTGCAGGGGTCTTTTTCATAATTAGTTTAACAAGAATACGTTACGACTGAAAAAAACAGAGTTACAGCTTTACACGCTGAACTCTGTTTTCTTTTTGTGTGGTATCTTCCCTTGTTGAAATGATAATAGCGATCCCGAGCATAATAAAAAAAGCTAAAAAGAGGACGAACTTTGGGAAGAATGGGAATAGTAATAGAGCCCCGACTATCATAATTGTTAATAATACGTAGTGCAGGACGTATTGGAATAGGTTGTCCATGTTTTCGCCCCCTTTTTGGTAATTGGTTATTAGTATTCTATGTTTCATACTGAACGAATAGAAGTGAATTTTTAATTTTTTAATACGAAATAAAAGAGAACGATTGATATGTTTAATAGCAAAGAGGTGTCTGCACATAATGCACGAATTCAAGGATTACAAGAAGATAACTATAACGGTATTTTATTAAGTTTACCTAAATTAAAGATAGAATAAAAATTTTCGAAATATTTTTTTAGAAAGAATTGACAAAATATAACGGACGATATAAGCTAATAACCATAAAGTCTACCGGAAAGGTCGGAATAGGATTGTTACCCCTCAAAAACATCTATTTTTTTACGATTAAAACCGACTTTTCCGATTGGCTATAAAATGTTGCTGTGGGAGGCATACATAAGGCAAGCAGTTCATAAGGTTTAATTATTAAAAAAAGTTAGGGTGGGGACAATGAAGAAAAAGACAAAAAAATGGGCTGGTGTATTTTCAGTATTACTGAGTAGTTCGCTTGTGTTATCTGCTTGTGGGGGACAGGAAGATACGGCTTCTACAGAACCGGTTAAACAGCAAGATTTAAAAAATATAAAAGTTGAAAAAATGGCGGCTACAGATAAGACGAAAGTACCTGATAAGGCAAAAAATAGAAAAGATACGTTTATTTCTGGTATCTCAAAGCCTGGGGGAGTTTTCTTACCTTACTTTCAAGAGAACGGTTGGGATGGCAATGTGACATCGGTTATTTTTGCTTCCCTTGTTACAACAGATAAACAAGGAAAACCTATACCAGATCTTGCTGAGAAGTGGGATGTTTCTTCAGACCAATTAACATA
The DNA here is from genome assembly GCF_007680225.1 of Bacillus sp. DE0042. Classification (NCBI taxonomy): domain Bacteria; kingdom Bacillati; phylum Bacillota; class Bacilli; order Caryophanales; family Bacillaceae; genus Bacillus; species Bacillus sp. DE0042. The sequence goes on from NZ_VEJP01000012.1 coordinate 65,756, forward strand.
TACATTTCATTTACGCAAAGACTTGAAATTTAGTGATGGATCGCCATTAACCGCTGACGATGTAGCATTTACATTATCACTTCTACATGATAAAGCGTATGAAGGCGGAGATGATATTTCACAATATGCAATTAAAGGTGGAAAGGAATATAAAGAAGGAAAAGCAACGTCTATTGAAGGAATTCAAGTTGTGGATCCACAAACAATTAAAATTACGACCGAAAAAGTTAACTCACAAGCGCTAATTGCTTTAGGTGGTCCAGTATTATCGAAAGCTTATTATGGAAAAGAGTATAAACAAAATACTAGTTTAGATTATTTAAAAGAGTTATATGGAAAACCGATAGCTGCGGGGCCATATAAGTTTGAAAAGTATATCCCAGGACAGGAAGTTCGTTTTATAGCAAATGAAAATTATTATGCAGGTAAACCAAAAATCCAAAACTTTATTTATAAGATTACTTCACCGGATACAAAATTCCAATTATTCCAAACAGGTGAGATAGATTATACAGGAGTAGGCTACGGGGATGAAATTTTAGAACAAGTGAAGAGTTTGCAGTTTGCAAATGTTGAAATAGAGACAGCTGCTTCATTTAGTTATATAAGAATGAATAGTAAAAAACCGTATTTAAAAGATAAGAAAGTTCGTCAAGCTCTTATTTATGGATTGGATCGTAAAAAATATGTAGATACAGCTTTGAAAGGATACGGTACGGTAGCAAATGTTCCAATTCATCCAACATCTTGGGCTTATACAGAAGAGGGCATTAATAAGTACGAATATAACTTAGATAAGGCGAAGAAATTATTAGATGAAGCTGGATGGAAAGCTGGTTCAGACGGAATTCGTGAAAAAGATGGTCAAAAACTTAAATTAACGTATTATGGTGCAAGCTCAGCAAAAGAAGGTGATTTATTTATTCCGATAGCAAAAGAGAACTATAAAGAATTAGGTGTTGAGTTCAATCCTGAATTTATGGATTTTAATACGATGCTATCAAAAGTGAAAAAAGGCGATTATGATTTAGCTTCTGTTGCAACACCAATTACAACAGATCCAAGTGAAACTGTAAGTGGTTACTCCTCGGAAGGTGATGATAATACCCTAGGTTATAAAAACGAAAAAGTAGATGCATTAATTAAAAAAGGAATTGAAACTGTAGATATTGAGAAACGTAAACCGATTTACAAAGAACTGTACAAAGAACTAAGTGAGGATCCGCCAGTAATTTTATTAAATTATCGTAGAATCATCACAGCTTACAATGGAAACATTAAAGGAATTGATCCTGAGAAGTATGACAGTATTAGTTCGAACTCGCCAGTATTATCTATTGAAAAATAACGAGAAGAATGTATAAGTAGAAGACATTTTTTCATTCGGCTAGTAATATGCTGATTCGAAAAAATGTTCTTCTATTTTAAGCATAAGATTGGAGAGAAAAAGGGTGAAAACGTATATCATTCGTAGGTTGTTACAAATGATTCCTACACTTTTGGGAACGTCAGTTGTTATTTTTTTCCTGTTTGCACTTCTTCCAGGGGATTATATTGATTCGAATCCTAAGATTACACCGCAAAGGGCGGCAGAGCTTCGGGAATTGTATGGATTAAATAAGCCAATTGTTGAGCGCTATTTTCATTGGTTAGGTAATGCGTTACAAGGAGACTTTGGTTTTTCGCTTCAATATCAAGAACCTGTAACATCATTATTAAATAAATTTATTTGGAACTCTTTTAGTGTAGCAATTATTGCATTGTTTTTTATTTGGTTAATTGCACTTATTATCGGTGTATTTTCAGCGACAAAACAACATTCTTTATTCGATAAGCTTGTAACAATTGGTATCTTTGCAGCAATGTCATTTCCTTCATTTTTTATAGGTCTGTTTCTAATTAAGGTGTTCGCAGTTGATCTTAAGTTATTGCCAATAGGTGGAATGATTGATGTTGGTAGTAATTCAACCGGATTCGCTTATGTGATAGAAGTTGCAAAGCATATGGTTTTACCGGTATTTATTTTGACTCTTCTTGGTGTGGGCTCATTAACTCGTTATTTTAGAACGAGTATGTTAGAGGTTGTAAGACAAGATTACATACGAACAGCACGAGCAAAAGGGTTAAAAGAGAAGACTGTTATTTATAAGCATGCATTAAAAAATGCCATTTTACCGGCTATTACATTGCTTGCGTTTGAGTTACCTGGATTGTTTTCTGGGGCAATTATTATTGAACAAATTTTTAACTGGCCAGGGATTGGTGGTATTCAATTAGAAGCACTAAATTTCCGTGATTATACAGTATTGATGGCATTTACGATGTTTCTTTCTTGTTTAACAATCGTTTCAAATTTTTTCGCAGATATCGTATATGCAGTTGTTGATCCACGAATTCGGTTGAAGTAAGGGGGGAACGAGATGGAAACTGTTACAGCGATTACAGAGAAGAAAGAAAAAAAGAGAAGAAAAAATGAATCATCACCATGGCGACAAGCTATTAAACGGATAAAGAGAAATAAGATGGCACTCGTAGGATTGTATGCATTAATTTTTATGTTTTTATTTTGTTTTATCGGTCCATTCTTTTCGCCATATGCATCAGGGAAAATACAAGTTGCGTTAATTAACAAACCACCTAGTTTTTCTCATTGGCTCGGTACAGATCAATTAGGAAGAGATATTTTAACGAGACTTATGCAAGCGGGACGAATTTCATTAACAATTGGCCTAGCTTCAATGGTTTTATCAGTAATACTAGGAGCTGTATTAGGGGCTATTGCAGGATTTTATCGTGGCATCGTTGATAATATTATTATGCGTCTTGCAGATATTTTAATGTCGATGCCAGGATTACCGTTACTTATTATAATGGGGGCGATTTTATCAGAGTGGAAAGTACCGTCTGATTATCGTCTGTATGTCATTATGATTATTTTAAGTTTAGTAGGTTGGCCGGGGCTTGCACGTCTTGTAAGAGGTCAAATTTTATCGCTTAGAGAGCAAGCGTTTATGCAAGCTGCTGATGTGCTAGGAATAAAAGATTACCGGAAAATTATCTATCACTTAATTCCTAATGTTTTACCGATATTAATTGTTGTATCCACATTAGGCGTTGCAGGTTCTATTTTAGGGGAATCCGCACTAAGTTACTTAGGTCTCGGCGTCGTTCCACCTACACCATCATGGGGGAATATGATTAGTGCAGCTAACTCGTTAATTGATTTCCAAAAGCGTCCTTGGTTATGGATTCCGCCTGGTTTTGCAATTTTTATAACAGTTGTATCCATTAATTTACTTGGTGATGCACTTCGTGATGCGTTAGATCCAAAGATGAGACGGTAGGTGAGAAGGTATGAGTAAAGCGGTAGTGGAGCTGAAAGACTTACAAACACACTTTCAGACAGAAGAAGGAACAGTAAAGGCTGTGAATCATGTTAGTTTTACAGTTCGAGAAGGTGAAACGGTTTGTGTTGTAGGCGAATCGGGTTGCGGGAAAAGTGTAACAGCTTTATCTATTATGGGACTTATTGCTGAATCAGGCAGTGTAGTAGGTGGAGATATCTTATATGAAGGAAAAAGTCTTTTAGGAATGAAAGAGAAAGAGCTTCGTAGTTTACGAGGAAATGATATTGCGATGATTTTCCAAGAACCGATGACATCGCTAAATCCTGTCTTCACTGTAGGTGAACAAATTGTAGAGACGTTAAGAGAGCATGAATTACTTAGCAAAAATGAAGCGTATAAGAAGGCGATTGAGTTAATTCGTAAAGTTGGTATAGCTCGTGCGGATGAAATCGTCCATTCTTATCCGCACGAACTGAGTGGTGGCATGTTACAACGTATTATGATTGCTGTTGCACTTAGTTGTAATCCGAAGTTATTAATTGCGGATGAACCGACAACGGCTCTTGATGTTACGATTCAAGCCCAAATATTAGACTTATTAAGACAAGTAAAAGAAGAATTTAAAACATCCATTTTATTAATTACACATGATTTAGGTGTTGTAGCTGAGATGGCTGATTACGTTGTCGTTATGTATGGCGGGAAAGTTATTGAAGAGGCACCAGTACTAGAAATATTCCAAAATCCGAAACACCCGTATACGAAAGGGTTGTTGAAATCAAAACCGGTGATGGGAAAACGAATAGATAAATTATATTCTATTCCAGGGCAAGTTCCTAATTTAGTTGGTTTGGATGAATTCTGCTACTTCAGCGGTCGTTGTGAGCATTGTATGGAAATATGTAAAGAAGAAGCGCCAAATCTGAATGTACATGATGAGAATCATAAAGTAGCTTGCTGGTTATATGAGGAGCGTGCGGGACAATGAGTGAACCATTATTAGAAGTAAAAAACTTAAAAACATATTTCCCAATTAAAGGCGGCATATTTAGTAGAACGATTGGACATGTGAAAGCAGTTGATGGAGTAAGTTTTACTATTAATAAAGGCGAAGTGTTCGGTCTCGTTGGTGAATCAGGAAGCGGAAAAACGACGATAGGAAAAACAATTTTACGTCTCGTTCAAAAAACGGAGGGAGAAGTGAAGTTTAAAGGACACGATGTTCATTCTCTATCAAAAGAGGAATTGAGAAAACATCGTCCTAATATGCAGCTTGTGTTTCAAGATCCATTTAGCTCATTAAATCCGAGAATGAGAATTGGAGAAGCACTTGGCGAGCCGATGTTGGCTCACGGACTAGCGACGAAAGAAAATGTTCGTGAAAAAGTGACAGAAGTATTAGAGTTATGTGGCTTAGCCCCATATCATATTGACCGGTATCCTCATGAGTTTTCTGGTGGACAACGTCAGCGTATCGTTATCGCAAGAGCTATGGTATTAAATCCGGAATTTATAGTAGCTGACGAACCTGTGGCAGCACTAGATGTATCTATTCAAGCACAGATCATTAATTTATTTAGTGAGTTACAGGAGAAAAAGGGACTATCTTATTTGTTCATTTCACATGATTTAAGCGTAGTAGAGCACTTATGTACGAAAATTGGAATTATGTATTTAGGAACGATTGTGGAAACAGCGCCGCGTGATGAGTTATTTACGAACCCACTGCATCCGTATACAAAAGCATTGTTATCAGCTGTGCCAATACCAGATCCAACAGTGAAGCGAGAGCGGATTATACTAGAGGGTGATATTCCAAGTCCAGCAAATCCACCTTCGGGTTGTCGCTTTCATACACGTTGCCCGTTTGCAACAGATATTTGTAAACAAACGGTACCAGAATTCCGTAATGTTGGTGAAGAGCATTTTGTTGCTTGTCATCATGTATAAAAGAAAAGGGCCCTTTCAAATTGAAAGAGTCCTTTTTTTATTTACTAGATGAAGTTTGTTTCAATACAAATTTCTCGATTGCGTGAGCAACACCATGCTCATTATTTGTTAATGTTACGACATCACATAGTTTTTTTACATCTTCTTCAGCATTTCCCATTGCAACTGATAAGCCAGCTACTTGTAACATTGGCACATCATTAAAGTTGTCTCCGATCGCAATAGTATCTTCAATTGGTATATTGAAATAAGCAGCCATTTCTTGTAGACCGTTCCCTTTATGACCATGCTTATCCATAATTTCTACATTAGTAGGAGCTGATGCCGTAACTGAAATATCAGTGTCTTCTTGTAACATGCTTAATAGCTGTGCACGATGCGCTGCATTAAATGTCAAAATGAAGAATTTAGATATTTCTAATTCTGGATTATTTACAACATCTTCGATTTTTTGGAAATCAGTAATTAAGTTTGATTTCTTTTGTTTTTCTGTAATTCTTTCAAGTTCTTCAAGTGTAACATCTAGTGCATGCTTGTTTTCTTTGAACGCTTGCATGACTTGATCTTGCCATGTATATGGAGAATAAACTCCTTTATTCGTATATAGCTTATAAGGAAAACCTTCAGATTCTAGTAATTTTGCAAGCTTGTATACTTTATCGTTTTGTAAACAACGCGAGTTAATTACTTTTCCATCCACATAAACAATTGCCCCATTGCTCGCTCCAACTGGAAGAGATAGTTTATATTCTTCCAATAATTTTAAAGCATCCTCTTTTGCACGACCAGAACAAATCATGACTATATGACCAGCCTCTTTTGCAGTTTGGATAGCTTGTAAGTTCTCTTTGGAGATTTCAAGATTAGATGATAGTAGCGTACCATCCATATCTAATGCGATTAATTTCAAAATGACCACCTCTTTGCTTTTATTATACATAGTTATATAGAGGAAACATATAAACTTATCTTGGAAAGATCGTATTTTATCTTGCGTGAACCGTCAGTAAAAATTTGATAGGCGCCATCTTATTACTTTGAATATGCACTTTAATTTGTAATAAAAATAGAGGTAGGTATGAGGGTGTTTCGTTATATGACTGTAATATTACAATAACATTACAAACTCCAACTTAGTAGAAAGTGCATTAAAACAAGGTTTTTAAGGGTGTTTATAAAAAAACGTAAAAAAAGTGTAATAAAATTTACGTAATTATATTGCAACGTAACAATAGTTATGTTACATTAATGTTACAAACGTTACGTTAATAACTTTAATGTAACGCTAACATAAAAACTATGAAATAAACATTTCTTAGAAATTACATATAGATAACTTATTAAAAAGGAGGATACATAAAATGAAAGAGCAAGTATTACAAGTAACAAAAGGTGACTTCGTAGGATCAGCAAGTGGAGCAGTAGTATTAACAGCATTAATCGTATTTCTATCAAGCGTATTAGTATAATAGAAGTTTTGTAATAAAAGAAAAAGAGAGGAGAATGCAGAATGAAAGAGCAAGTATTACAAGTAACAAAAGGTGACTTCGTAGGATCAGCAAGTGGAGCAGTAGTATTAACAGCATTAATCGTATTTCTATCAAGCGTATTAGTATAATAGAAGTTTTGTAACAAAAGAAAAAAGAGAGGAGAATGAAAGATATGAAAGAGCAAGTATTACAAGTAACAAAAGGTGACTTCGTAGGATCGGCAAGTGGAGCAGTAGTATTAACGGCATTAATCGTATTTCTATCAAGCGTATTAGTATAATAGAAGTTTTGTAACAAAAGAAAAAAGAGAGGAGAATGAAAGATATGAAAGAGCAAGTATTACAAGTAACAAAAGGTGACTTCGTAGGATCAGCAAGTGGAGCAGTAGTCTTAACGGCATTAATCGTATTTCTATCAAGTGTATTAGTATAATAGAAGTTTTAAATCATACAAAATGAAAGGAGAATGAGGAATATGAACAGTGAACAAGTGTTACAAGTAACAAAAACAGATTTATTAGGATCATTAGGTGGAGCGGTAGTATTAACATCATTTATTTTATTCCTTGCAAATGTATTAGTATGAGACATATAAATACAATCATTCAAAAAAAATAAAGACTCTAGCATATTAGTAAGTAGTTAATATGTTGGGGTCTTTTTTGTTTTCCTCTCATATATATCTTCAAGTATTAATATTCCCTCCGTCATGTAAAGAGAAAAAAGTCGAATTTTATATGTAAGAAAAAAAGAGGAATTTGACAGAAAAGATAGAAAATTTTAAAGGTCAGAATTTGTTAGCTTGCTAACTAATTTCTATTAATTGATGTTGGAAGCGTTTTCGGTTGGTTTTAAGTATGGACCATTTAATCTATTTACAGGGGGATGAGGATTTTATGAAACAAAAATCTATGGATACGCTAGCTGCACAAATGGAGGACTTTTTTCCGGTACGTGATGTAGATCATTTGGAATTTTACGTAGGAAATGCAAAGCAATCAAGTTATTACCTTGCGAGAGCATTCGGTTTCAAAATTGTGGCTTACTCTGGATTAGAAACTGGTAACCGTGAAAAGGTATCTTATGTTCTTGTGCAAAAAAATATGCGTTTTGTTGTGTCTGGAGCTTTAAGTAGCGATAATCGTATCGCAGAATTTGTAAAGACACATGGTGATGGTGTAAAAGATGTTGCTTTACTTGTTGACGATGTTGACAAAGCATACTCGGAAGCTGTGAAACGTGGTGCCGTCGCGATTGCTCCACCTGTGGAATTAACAGACGAGAACGGTACATTGAAAAAAGCAGTTATTGGTACGTATGGTGATACAATTCACACGCTTGTAGAGCGTAAAAATTATAAAGGAACATTTATGCCAGGATTCCAACAGGTGGAGTTTAATATTCCGTTTGAAGAGTCAGGTTTAATTGCTGTAGACCACGTAGTTGGTAATGTTGAGAAAATGGAAGAATGGGTTAGCTATTATGAGAATGTTATGGGCTTTAAACAAATGATTCATTTTGATGATGACGATATTAGTACAGAGTATTCAGCATTAATGTCGAAAGTTATGACAAATGGAAGTCGTATTAAGTTCCCTATTAACGAGCCAGCAGATGGCAAGAGAAAATCGCAAATTCAAGAATATCTAGAATTCTATAATGGAGCAGGTGTACAACATCTTGCTTTATTAACAAGCGATATCGTTAAAACAGTGGAAGCACTTCGTGAAAATGGCGTGGAGTTTTTAGATACACCTGATACTTATTATGATGAGTTAAGTGCGCGAGTTGGGAAAATTGATGAAGAAATTGATAGGTTAAAAGAATTAAAGATTTTAGTAGATCGCGATGAGGAAGGATACTTACTACAAATCTTTACGAAACCAATTGTAGATCGTCCAACTTTATTTATTGAAATTATTCAACGTAAAGGTTCTCGCGGATTTGGAGAAGGGAACTTTAAAGCATTATTTGAATCAATTGAAAGAGAACAGGAACGTCGCGGAAACTTATAAGATTTGTATCCACCAGCAAAAGTCTCTTTGCTGGTGGAAATTTCATTTTTATAGGGAGGAATCATGATGAAATTTGTTACATTTCGTCTTCCTTCGAAAGAAATGCGAGCTGGATGGCTGGAAGGTGACAAAGTAATTGATATGAATCTTGCTAGTGATGGAAAATTACCTTCTTCTATGTTCGCCTTTTTAGAGAAAGCGGATGAGTATGTAGAAGTATTGCGCAATATAGAGAATCCAGAAAAGGGTATATATTCCTTAGAGGAAGTGCAATTAGCGGCGGCAATTCCTAATCCGAGTAGTATTCGGGATTTTTACGCGTTTGAACAGCATGTAAAAACGGCCCGCGGCCGGAGAGGGCTAGATGTTGTACCTGAATGGTACGATATCCCGGTTTTTTATTTTACGAACCATCGTGCTGTAATTGGTCCGGATGATTTTGTAATTGGTCCGAAGAAATCTAAAAAGCTTGATTATGAGTTAGAGATCGCTTGCGTAATTGGGAAAGAAGGAAGAAATATTTCTCGTGAGCAAGCAGAGGAATACATTTTTGGTTATTGTATTATGAACGACTGGAGTGCAAGGGACTTACAAGCAACAGAAATGAAGGTAGGACTTGGTCCAGCAAAAGGAAAAGATTTTGCAACTTCATTAGGAGCGCACCTTGTTACGAAAGAGGAATTGGATGTTTACCGTAACGGTGACCGTTATGCGTTAGAGATGACTGCTCATGTAAATGGAAAGCTATTATCAAAGGGGAACTTCCAAGATATTTATTATACATTTGCTGAAATGATTGAACGTGCTTCGGAAGACGTTACGTTATATCCAGGCGATGTGATTGGTTCTGGGACAGTAGGAACAGGTTGTGTTTTAGAACTGGGTACGGAAGAGTGGCTGCAAGATGGGGATGTTGTAGAACTTACGATTACTGGTTTAGGTACGTTATGTAATACGGTCAAAAAAGAAATGGAAGCAGGTGATGGGCATGTTTTATCGTCACATGGGGGAGCTACCTCATAAACGACATGTACAATTCCGTAAAAAAGATGGGTCGCTTTATCGCGAACAGGTAATGGGAACAAAAGGTTTTTCTGGTACGCAATCTATTTTGTACCATCATTATATGCCAACGGAAGTAGGTCATGCGGCATTATCTCATTCTTGTCAGTTGCAGTATGAAGAAGATGTAGCTCTTGCTCATCGTCATTTTCGCACAAAAGAAAATAAAAAAACTGGCGATGCAGTAAGCGGAAGGAATTTTATGCTTGGGAATGAGGATTTATTAATTGGAGTAGTGGCTCCAACAGAAAAAATGGACTATTTCTACCGTAATGGTGATGGTGATGAAATGTTATTTGTTCATTATGGAACAGGGAAAATTGAAACGATGTTTGGAACGATTCACTATCGAAAAGGTGATTATGTAACAATCCCAATTGGAACGATTTATCGTGTTATTCCAGATGAAGGAGAGACTAAGTTTCTCGTTGTAGAGGCAAATAGTCAAATCACAACGCCGCGTCGCTATCGGAATGAATATGGACAATTGTTAGAGCATAGTCCGTTTTGTGAGAGAGATATTCGTGGTCCTGAAAAATTAGAGACGTATGATGAAAAAGGTGAGTTTGTCGTAATGACAAAGTCGCGAGGGTATATGCATAAACATGTTTTAGGGCACCATCCGTTAGATGTTGTTGGTTGGGATGGTTATTTATATCCGTGGGTCTTTAATGTAGAGGACTTTGAACCAATCACAGGTCGTATTCATCAGCCACCTCCAGTACATCAAACGTTCGAAGGTCACAATTTCGTTATTTGTTCTTTCGTACCACGTTTATACGACTATCATCCAGAATCTATTCCGGCACCATATTATCATAGTAACGTGAATAGTGATGAAGTACTGTACTATGTAGAAGGAAACTTTATGAGCCGGAAAGGTGTGGAAGAAGGTTCTATTACACTTCATCCGAGCGGAATTCCTCATGGGCCGCATCCTGGAAAAACAGAGGGAAGTATAGGGAAGAAAGAAACACTTGAACTAGCTGTTATGATAGACACGTTCCGTCCGCTTCGTATTGTAAAGCAAGCACATGAAACAGAAGATGAAAAATATATGTATAGCTGGATTGAAGAAGGTTCACATACTGTGAAATAGGTAAAAAGAGGCATGCTCAATAAGTGAGCATGCCTCTTTTGTGGAATCGACATGTATAATAATACCAAAAAAAATTACGGAAAGATATATAGAAACAACGATAAGGATATTGTATGTTCCGAAAGATTTCTACTTATTTCGACAAAAGTATTGACTGGGGAAAGTGCAATGAGTAAAATAAAAAGCGAATTAAAAATTTTCAGAAAATTTAAAACTTGGAGGAGCATGCTATGAAGCAAATTTTTCAAAAGAAGCCTATTGCAAAGCTAATGCAAGAGAGTAAGCAAAAGACGTTAGCAAGAACATTGGGTGCATTGGATTTAACTATGCTTGGAATCGGGGCAATTGTTGGAACAGGTATTTTTGTTCTAACGGGCGTGGTAGCAGCAAAACATTCTGGACCAGCTATTATATTATCATTTGCGATAGCCGCTTTAGCCTGTGCCTTTGCTGCATTTTGTTATGCTGAATTCGCTTCTTCAGTTCCTGTCTCAGGCAGTGTGTATACGTACACATATGCGACGATGGGAGAGGTATTCGCATTTTTAATTGGATGGGACTTAATGCTTGAGTATTTACTCGCTACATCTGCTGTAGCAAACGGTTGGTCCGCTTATTTTCAATCTTTATTAAAGGGATTTGGGATCCATATTCCTACCATTCTCTCCTCGGCCCCTGGTACAGGAAAGGGTGGAATAATTGATTTGCCTGCGGTTCTAATTATTTTAGTGATGACAGTTCTTTTATCTAGAGGTGTTCGTGAAAGTGCACGAATAAATAACATTATGGTGTTTATTAAATTAGCGGTTGTTCTCATATTTATCTTTGCTGGTTTTAATTATGTAAAACCTGAAAATTGGACACCTTTTATGCCGTTTGGCTTAGATGGTGTAATGGCTGGAGCTGCTACAGTGTTTTTTGCATTCATAGGGTTTGATGCAGTTTCAACGGCAGCAGAAGAAGTGAAACGTCCACAACGTGATTTACCAATTGGCATTATTGCATCTTTATTAATTTGTACGGTTCTTTATATTGTTGTTTCACTTATTTTGACAGGAATTGTTCCATACGGACAGTTAAATATATCAGATCCAGTTGCTTTTGCACTTCAATTTATTGGACAAGATAGTTTAGCGGGAGTAATTTCAGTAGGAGCAATTACAGGAATCACAACAGTAATGTTAGTTATGATGTATGGGCAAGTACGTGTTTCGTATGCAATGAGTAGAGATGGATTATTGCCGAAGCGCCTTGCTAAAGTCCATCCAAAATTTAAAACACCATTTTTAAATACATGGACAACAGGAATTATTGCAGCACTTATTTCAGGATTAATAGATTTAAATGTGTTAGCGCATCTTGTAAATATGGGGACTTTATCAGCCTTTGCACTTGTAGCTGTTGCTGTTATTGTAATGAGAAGAACTCATCCGGATTTACCAAGAGCATTTAAGGCACCGCTTGTACCATTTTTACCAGCATTAACGGTGATTTTTTGTTTATATTTAATGCTTCAGTTATCCGGAACTGCTTGGATTAGTTTTGGGGTATGGATGGTTATCGGTATTGCGGTTTACTTCTTATATAGCCGAAAACATAGTGCTTTAAATAATAGTAAAGACGAAGAAGATGCAGCAAATTTATAAGTTGAAAAATCCATTCTAATTCTGTTAGGATGGATTTTTTGTTCTGAAAATTTACATTTTTCTGATTGTGTATATAATATAATTGTTGGGGAACTGAGGGGGGAATGTATGAAAAATACGTGGCGTGAGTTAAGGGAGATGGACCGAAACATATGGATTCGGTTTATTGGCGAAACGTTAAATGGAATTGCAATGATGATGTTGATGCCTTTTTTTGCACTATATTTAAAAGATAAGGTGGATTCGTTATTGGAAGTAGGGGTTATTATGGCACTTTCTCCGATTGCCGCAAGTTTCGGTTCTCTTCTTGGTGGGAGGATTGCTGATATATATGGAAGAAAGCCAATAATGATTTTTTCAATGGTGAGTAATGCTTTGTTCATGCTAGGTTTTTTATTTATAGAAGGATTTATTCCTTATGCTATTTTATCTATTTTTTTAGGGCTCAGTAATTCATTATTCCATCCCGCTGCATCAGCAATGGTTGCGGATGTAACAGCACCTGAAAAAAGAACAGAAGCATATGGTTTATTACGAATGGGGCACAATATAGGTGCTGCAATTGGCCCGATAATGGGTGCTTCAGTAGTTATGTTGTCGAAGAACCTTGTGTTTATTATTGCCTCGTCTACGATGTTATTTTATGCATTACTTGTATTCATTCTTATTCAAGAGACAATGCCAAAGAGTGCGAATAAAGAAGAGAATAAAGAAAAGGAATCAGGGGTGGTTTGGAAAATTGTAATGAGAGATAAGGCACTAATGATTTATTTGTTAGCAGGTATCATTATTTCGATGGGATTTTCTCAAACAGAAGGCATGTTGCCGCTGCACTTTGATAATGAAATGAAAGGCATTTTTGGAACTAACAATCCATATCCATATTTAATGGCTTTAAATGGACTATTAGTTGTGTTGTTCCAATTTCAAATTTCAAAATGGGCCACAGATAAACCTGTCGGAAAGACGATGTTATATGGTGCATGTTTGTTCGGAGTTGGTTTGTTCTTTATAGGATGGTTACCGAAGTGGTTTGGAGAATTTGATGCAAATGCTACGATTATTTTAATAACGTTGCTGTTCGTTTATGCCATATATACGTTAGGTGAGATGATTATGTCGCCTGTACAGATGACGTTTGTAGCGAATTTGGCCCCTGAGCACTTGAGAGGGACTTATATGGGAGCTGCCAGTTTGCAGTGGATTACAGGAGGCGCATTCGGTCCACTTCTTGGCGGTTTTTTATTGGATCGATTACTTGGCCACTTTCTATTTACAATTTTAGCTGTAGGATGTGTAGTTGCAGGTATTGTATATGTTTCTTTAGATCGTCTCGTTGAGCAAAGGCAAAAAGGCACACTGACCAAACAATCTTCTTAATGAGTAGATGACATACACAAAAAGGGGATTTCTACATATTTTAGGTACATAACTAGATTGGATTACAATTTTATCCCGCTATTTGTGGGCAGTAAGAATTCCACCTCAAAATTCGGCGGGAGATAACTGCCCGATTGGTGCGGGCTGATAATTAGTGGGGATGGCCCCTCGTTAATTAAAGTTTCACTGTATTTTAGAATTTAATTTTGTATATTTATGAAGAAAGTTAAGTAGAAAAAGTATAGAAAACCAATAAGTGGTGTCATTTAATTATTTGTGGAAGTTACATTTTATTTCAAATAGGAACTACCTATTTTTATAAAAAGTGCTAAAATAGAAAAATGAAAACAATTGGTTAGGGTGATTTCAGTGACAAAAATTAAATTAGGTTTATTATATGGTGGAAAATCAGCTGAGCATCAAGTTTCGCTACAAACGGCTCTTGCTGCTATTAAAGCATTAAATCAAGATAAATTCGAGATTCATCCAATTTATATTACAGAACAAGGTCAATGGGTTCGCGGTGGGCGTATTGAAGGTGAAGTAACAGATGTTGAAGTTCTAAAAATGAGCGGCGCAGAAAATGCGATTTCTCCGTTATCATTAAGCACAGAAATCATTCCATCTGCAGCTTCTGAGGAAAATGCTATCGACGTTATTTTCCCATTATTACATGGACCAAATGGTGAAGATGGAACGGTTCAAGGATTATTAGAATTAATGAACATTCCTTATGTAGGAAATGGTGTTCTAGCATCTGCTGCTGGTATGGATAAAGTTGTTATGAAAAACATCTTCGCAGAAGCTGGATTGAAACAAGCGAAGTATGCATCGTTTATTCGTAGTGCGTGGGAAAAAGATTGTGAAACAGCATATGAAAAAGTAGAAGAAGTTTTAGGATATCCTTGCTTCGTAAAACCAGCAAACCTTGGTTCAAGTGTTGGTATTAATAAGTGTAAAAATCGTGAAGAGCTTGAGAATGCATTTGAAGAGGCATTCCAATTTGACCGCAAAATTATTGTAGAAGAAAATATCGTTGGACGTGAAGTAGAAGTTGGTGTATTAGGTAATGATGAACCGAAATGTTCAGTTGTAGGTGAAATCGTACCGAAAAAGGACTTCTATGATTATAAGTCGAAATATATCGATGGCGATACAGCATTAATTATTCCGGCTGAAATGACAGAAGAAGAGTCTAATGTCATTAAGCGAGATGCAATTATTGCATTCCAATCGTTAGATAGTGCTGGCTTAACAAGAGCTGATTTCTTCTTAACGAAAGATGGAGAAGTATATATTAACGAAGTGAATACGATGCCAGGGTTTACGCCGTTTAGTATGTTCCCTCTACTATGGCAACATACTGGATTACCGTATCCGGAATTAATTGAAGAGCTAATTCGTTTAGCGATTGAGCGTCACGAAGAAAAACAAAAAATTAAATATACAATCTAACAAAAAAGGAGGAAGCACTATTCGCAGGAATAGTGCTTCCTCTATGTAAGGAGTGTTCTCATGATAAATCGAACGTTAAAACAAGTAGAACAGATGGTAAATGGTACGGGATTAGCAGAGCAATATGAGGGAATTACTATACAAGGAGTGTCTATTGATACGAGAAAAGTCGAAAAAGGCAACCTATATGTTCCGATTCAAGGTGAACGTTTCGATGGACATGCTTTTGTAGATAAAGCCGTTGAAAATGGAGCTGTGGCGACATTATGGATGAAAGATGTAGCAAATCCACCTGAGAATCTTCCCGTTATTTTTGTAGAAGACACGCTATCGGCATTACAAATGTTAGCGAAAAACTATCGCGATCAATTGGATGTGAAAGTTATTGGTGTGACAGGGAGTAATGGTAAAACATCTACAAAAGATATTGTAACAAGTCTTCTTGCGACTAAATTCAAAGTTCAAAAAACAGAAGGAAACTTCAATAACCATATTGGGTTACCTCTTACTATTTTAAACTTAGAAGAAAATACAGAAGTAGCTGTATTAGAGATGGGTATGTCGAGCCGAGGGGAAATTGAATTCTTATCTAAGTTAGCACGTCCAAATGCAGCTATCATTACGAACATCGGTGAGGCGCATTTAATGGATTTAGGCTCTCGTGAAGCAATTGCTGAAGCGAAATTAGAAATTGTGACAGGATTACAAGAAGGTGGAGTATTCGTATATAACGGAGATGAGCCATTATTAACAAATCGTGTTCCTGAAATGAATTTAATAGCTGAAACAGTTACGTTTGGTGATGCTAGAGCAAATGATTATTATCCAACGACTGTAGCATTACAGGCGACTGGGACACATTTTAAAATGAATAGAGATGAAAATATTTCATTCTACTTACCAGTATTGGGGAAACATAATGTGTATAATACGCTTGCTTCAATGGCAATTGCGAAACATTTTGGTGTAACATGGGAAGAAATGAAACAAGGTTTAGTAACACTTCAAATGACGGGCATGCGTATGGAAATTGTAAAAACGGATAGTGGATTAACAATTATCAATGATGCTTATAATGCAAGTCCGACAGCTATGGAAGCAGCATTCGACTTAATGAACGGTTTAGATGGATTTGCTAAGAAGATCGTTGTACTCGGTGATATGTTAGAGCTTGGAAATCAAGAAGTACAGTTTCATTATGAAGTCGGTAAATTAATCGATCCAGCAAAAATTGCATATGTGTTCACATATGGTAAATTAGGGGCTCAAATTGCTGAAGGAGCGAAAATTAATTTCCCTATTGAGCGTGTAAAAGCGTATGATAATAAAGAAGAGCTAGTAAAAGAGTTACAAGCAGTAGTTGATGTGAAAGATGTTGTATTAATAAAAGCATCTCGTGGCATGAAATTGGAAGAAGTAATTACGATGTTGAAATAATTGGTGTATATAAATAGGGATGATAGATGCGAAAATAGAAGAAACTTATAATAAGCGCTTACAGTAAATATAAAAAAATAAAAGTGAAGAAAAAAACTCTGAATATGAAAATAAGGTAACAGTTGGGTTTGCTTTTTGCACATACAAAACTTATAATTGATAAAGTGTAATAACGTTTAGAAGTATTTTCGCGAAGAATATACGCCCGTTTATATACGTGAGCATTCAGGAAAAGGGCTTTTCCGCAAATTCGGAAAACGCCTTTTTTTAAATGATAAGTATAGGATAGAAAAGGAGAAGTAACATTGACAACATTTCGAGAATTAGGATTAAGTGAGTCTTTACTACAATCTGTTGAAAGTATGGGCTTTGAAGAGGCTACGCCGATTCAAGCTGAAACAATTCCACATGCATTGCAAGGTAAGGATATTATTGGGCAAGCGCAAACAGGTACAGGGAAAACAGCAGCATTCGGATTACCACTATTAGATAAAGTGGATACAAATAAAGAAGCAGTTCAAGGTATTGTTATCGCGCCAACGCGTGAATTAGCAATTCAAGTTGGAGAAGAGCTGTACAAAATTGGTAAACATAAACGCGTTCGTATTTTACCAATCTATGGTGGTCAAGATATTAACCGCCAAATTCGTGCTCTAAAAAAACACCCACACATTATTGTTGGTACGCCGGGTCGTATTTTAGATCATATTAACCGTAAAACACTTCGCTTACAAAACGTAGAGACAGTTGTTCTTGACGAAGCGGATGAAATGTTAAACATGGGCTTCATTGAAGATATTGAAGCGATTTTAACAGATGTGCCAGATACACATCAAACATTATTATTCTCAGCGACAATGCCAGATCCAATCCGTCGTATTGCTGAGCGTTTCATGACTGAGCCTCAACACATTAAAGTAAAAGCAAAAGAAGTAACAATGCCAAACATTCAGCAGTTCTATTTAGAAGTGCAAGAAAAGAAAAAGTTTGACGTGTTAACACGCTTATTAGATATTCAATCTCCAGAGCTTGCAATCGTATTCGGTCGTACAAAGCGTCGTGTTGATGAATTATCAGAAGCATTAAACTTACGTGGTTATGCAGCAGAAGGTATTCACGGTGACTTAACACAAGCGAAGCGTATGTCTGTATTACGTAAATTTAAAGAAGGTGCTATTGAAGTTCTTGTTGCAACAGACGTTGCTGCACGTGGTCTTGATATTTCAGGCGTAACACATGTATACAACTTCGATATCCCACAAGATCCAGAATCATACGTTCACCGTATCGGTCGTACTGGCCGTGCAGGTAAAAAAGGTATTGCAATGTTATTTGTAACACCACGTGAATCAGGACAATTAAAAAATATCGAGCGCACTACAAAACGTAAAGTTGATCGTATGGAAGCACCGACACTTGACGAGGCATTAGAAGGTCAACAACGTTTAATCGCTGAAAAACTTCAAAGCACAATTGAAAATGATAATTTATCATACTACAAGCGTATTGCAGAAGAAATGTTAGAAGAGAATGATTCTGTAACAGTAGTAGCTGCTGCTTTAAAAATGATGACAAAAGAGCCAGATACAACTCCAATCGCTTTAACATCAGAACCACCAGTTGTTTCAAGAGGTGGCGGTTCTAAAAAACGCGGCGGTAACGGAGGCGGATACCGTGATGGTAACCGTAATCGTAGTCGTGACGGACGCGGCGGTGGCGATGGTCGTAACCGTGATCGCAATCGTGACGGACGCGGTGGTGGCGATGGCCGTAACCGTGATCGTAATCGTGATGGTGGTAGCCGTGGTCGTAAAGGTGAAGGTCAAGGTCGCCCTGGATCTTCAAATGGACGTGGCGAAAGAAAACATCATAGCCGTCCACAAGCTTAATAAAAAAAGAGAATGCCCTTTGCCGGCATTCTCTTTTTTTATTTCTGTAATTGTACATACTACATAATAACTTGTGTAGAAAAGAGGTGCTACATGCTTGTAAGACTTGGGTATGTTGCGATGAGTGTACATTTAAAGAATGCATCTCCATCTCAAACGATGACATATGCGCAGTTTCAACGAATTGATGATAGGGAGGCTGCAATTCGTAAACTCGAAAGAATTGCTAATTCGAATTTAGAAAATTGTTTACGGTTATTAAAGCATAATAAAGGGCATGATATATCTTTCTTTCGGCTTAGTTCCAAGCTTGTTCCTTTAGCGAATCATGGGGAGTTGTTAGAGTGGAACTATATTCGCCCCTTAAAAGAAAATTTAAAAGTACTAGGTGATTACGCTATTCGAATGAATATGCGTATTGATTTTCATCCAGATCATTTCGTTGTGCTGAATTCACCTGAAGAGAATATTTTTAAACAATCTGTAAAGACATTGCAGATGCATAAAAAATTATTAAAAGGTATGGGGATTGAACATAAGCAACGATGCGTATTACATGTGGGTGGAGGTTATAAAGATAAGGAACTCGCATTAGAACGCTTTGTAGAAAATTGGTCAAATGTTCCAAGAAGTATCCAAGAGATGGTCATATTAGAAAATGATGATACGACCTTTTCTTTAGAAGAAACATTGTATTTAGGTGAAAAATTAGATATTCCAGTCGTGTTTGATTTGCATCACCATATGATGAATAATGATCGAGAAGATTGGCATGAAGATTGGGCGCGTGTTGTACATACGTGGGAATCGTCTTTGTTACCAGTGAAAATGCACATTTCTAGTCCTAGAGAGGGAAAAGACCCGAGAGCGCATGCGGACTTTATTGATGTAGATACTTTTTTATCTTTTTTAAAAAAGATAAAGGGAAGTGTTTCGCAAATTGATTGTATGATTGAGGCGAAGAAGAAGGATGAGTCTTTATTTCAACTAATGAGAGATTTAAGTAAACAAACAGATGTAGAAATTGTCGATGGTGCGAGCTTTTATATTAAATAAGCTCTGCACCATCGAATTTTTTTGTTAATAAAGGAGTGCAAATACCGCCAATAATCAATCCTGTTAAATGGCTTATAGGGTTAGCGGAGGGATTGAAGAAAGTGAATAGTAGTAATATACATATCATGATTGAAAAAATGGCAATGTCTCTTGGATTGGAAGAACGATATCGACTATACAATAGAAATAATTGTGCACCTAGCAATCCGAAAATACCACCAGATGCCCCGGCATGAATATATTCAAGAGGCATAATGAGATAAGAAGAAATATTTCCAAGAATGCCAGAAAGGAAAAAAATAATGATGAAAGAAAAGTGCCCTAGTTGTTTTTCAATAGAAGAGCCAAGCACAAATAAACAAATACTATTAGAAAGGAAATGTTGTAAGTCTACATGTACAAGTAAGGAAGTTATGAGACGCCACCATTCTCCTTTAGCGATATATTCATTGTAGGATGCCATGGGAAAGAGAAGAAAGTCGCCTAACATAATCATGACTAATTGTATGAGAAGTAAAGCGATGACGATTGGTTGTAAGGAAATGCGGGCAGAAGGTATTAGCATGTTGTGAGTATCACTCCTTTTGCATCAGAAAGATTCTCTGTTATTCTTACAATATGAAAAAAGAAAGCTAAATAGAAGAAGGGGATTTTGAAATGATTGTAGGGATTGGAATCGATATTATTGAATTGAATCGAATTGAAAAAATGCTAGATGGAAAACTTAAATTTATGGAGCGTATTTTAACTGAAAGTGAACGTAATGTTGCTAAGGAGCTGAAGGGAAGTCGCCTTACAGAGTTTGTAGCTGGAAGATTTGCAGCGAAAGAGGCGTATTCAAAAGCGGTAGGAACTGGTATTGGAAAAGAAGTAAGTTTTTTAGATATTGAAGTAAGGAATGATGATAGAGGTAAGCCGATTCTCGTTACAAGTACAGAGCATATTGTTCATTTATCAATTAGTCATAGTAAGGAATTTGCTGTTGCTCAAGTTGTTTTAGAAAGCTCGTCACGCTAGTCTGCATATTTTATATCTTTGTCTCATATATTTGATGTAGCGATAAGGAAGGTACATCTTCCATTCATTTATAGGGGCAAAGGGGCTGAAGTGATGAAAAGGCGTCTGTTTTTAGTTCTTGTCGGTTTATTAACCGTTTTTGTGTTGGCGGGTTGTATGGAAAAGAAACAAGATGATGTTGTGAGAGATTTAGAGGCGAAAGTAAAAGGGATGAAAAGTTATCAAGCTGAAGCAAAATTATCTATTAAAACAGGGAATGAGCCTCAGGAGTACAAGGTAGAAATATGGCATAAGGAACCTTCTTTTTATCGTGTGAATTTGCAGAATGCGAAAAAAGATCAAAGCCAAATTATTTTAAGAAATGAAGAAGGGGTATTTGTATTAACGCCAGCACTTAATAAGAGTTTCCGTTTCCAAAGTGATTGGCCGCAAAATAGTAGCCAGGCTTATTTATATGAATCCCTTGTGAGAGATATTTTGCAGGATAAGAAAAACCTTACTTTTGAAAAAACAGATAAGTATTATATTTTTAAAACAAAAACAAACTATCAACATCAAAACATGTTGCCGAAACAAGAGATTACATTGAAGAAAAGTGATTTAACACCAGTTTCGGTGAAGTTAATGGATAATGATCAAAATGTTCTTGTGAAAGTAGATTTCTCAAAAGTGAAATTTGATGCGAAATTTGATAAAGGTGCATTTGATACGAAACAAAATATGTCTAGAGCGCGAGTAGATGTTCAAACAACAGCGAAAGAAGACAAACCATTTGCTATTTTGTATCCGCGTGATACGCCGCAAGGTATGGTTTTGAAAGATGAAAAAGAGTTGAAGACAGACAGTGGCAAGCGTGCGATACTCACATACACTGGAAGTAAGAAATCCTTTACTTTGATACAAGAAAAGGCAAAAGTTGCAGAGGCTTCGTCAGCGATAAGTGTGAGCGGAGAATTGGTTGATCTTGGCTTTACAATTGGGGCATTGACGAAAGATTCTTTAACGTGGTCGCATAACGGAGTAGAATATATGCTCGTGTCTAAAGGTTTAGAGCCGAAGGAGCTATTAATGGTTGCTCGTTCAGTTACAGAGAAGCAAGTGAAGTAAACTTCTTAGACGTGGTGATATATGTGCACCACGTCTTTTCTTAGTTTGAAGGGTGGATTTCATAAAAGAAGCATATAAAAGAATAAGCGTCGCATATCGTGTATAAGGAAGTGTATTTATGGAAGGAGCACCATTTTATCGTGACACTTGGGTGGAAGTGGATTTAGATGCGATCTATAACAATATTACACACATTAAAGATTTCATTCCAAGTGATGTAGAGATTTTTGCTGTAGTCAAAGCAAATGCATATGGACATGATTATGTACCGGTAGCTAAAACGGCATTAGAAGCAGGGGCGACAAGGTTAGCGGTTGCCTTTTTAGATGAAGCTCTAGTGCTTCGAAGGGCTGGTATTACTGTGCCGATTTTAGTGTTAGGTCCTTCCCCGCCTCGTGATGTCAATGTAGCTGCTGAAAATGATGTAGCGTTAACTGTTTTTCAAAAAGAATGGGTGGATGAAGCGATCAAACTTTGGGATGGTTCATCTACAATGAAATACCATATTAATTTCGATAGTGGTATGGGGAGAATTGGAATACGCGAACGAAAAGAATTAAAAGGATTTTTAAAGAGTTTAGAAGGTGCACCATTTTTAGAATTAGAAGGAGTTTATACACATTTTGCAACAGCGGATGAGGTGGAGACTTCTTACTTTGATAAGCAATATAACACATTTTTGCAGCAGTTAAGTTGGTTGAAAGAGTTCGGAGTGGATCCTAAGTTTGTCCATACAGCTAATAGTGCTGCAACGCTACGTTTTCAAGGGATTACATTTAATGCAGTACGAATTGGCATTGCGATGTATGGATTATCCCCGTCTGTAGAAATACGCCCTTTTTTACCGTTTAAATTAGAACCAGCGCTATCATTGCATACGAAAGTTGCTCATATTAAACAGGTGATTAAAGGGGATGGGATTAGTTATAACGTCACTTACCGAACGAAAACGGAAGAATGGATTGCAACTGTTGCGATTGGATATGCAGATGGCTGGCTTAGAAGATTACAAGGGTTCGAAGTGCTTATAAATGGTAAAAGGGTACCGATTGTAGGTCGAGTAACAATGGATCAATTCATGATACACCTTCCTTGTGAAGTGCCGCTTGGTACGAAAGTTACACTCATTGGAAAACAAGGTGATGAGTATATTAGTGCTACTGAGGTTGCTGAATATTCTGGGACTATTAATTATGAAATTATTGCAACGATAAGCTTCCGTGTGCCGAGAATATTCATACGGCACGGCAAGGTTGTAGAAGTAATCAATTATTTGAATAATATATAGAAGGTAGTATGATTTGCTTCTTGTCATTTGAGAGGACTGTTCATTGGTTAAGAATAAGCTCATTTTTGATGAGAAGCTTTTTACTTATCATTACTTTTAACATAATTTAATGTGAATTTTGCTGGGAAACTCTTGCGTTTCTTGTTTGTAATAAGATAAAAATAAAAGAATATGAATGTTTTGTTTGTGAATTGGAAAACATAAGCAAGGAATAAGGAAGTCTTTGCAACAGGCTCCATACAATGGTATTATTACAATAGGTGTCATATATATATTTGGGTGTGTAGTTGACGGTGGAGGTGTATTTTTGTGTCCGAATCAAGTGTAACTACTGAAATCGTGGTTCGGTTGCCAAAGCAAATGGTAACGGAATTGGACGGAATTGGAAAACAAGAGAATAAGAATCGCCATGAACTAATTTGCCAGGCAACACAACTGTTATTGCGTCAACATAAGACGAAGAAACGCTACCAACATGAATCAATGCGACGTGGGTACATTGAAATGGGAAAAATTAATCTTGGTATTGCATCGGAAGCTTTCTTAGCAGAGTATGAAGCAGCTCATACAGTAGAACGCTTAGTTAGCGGGGGGTAATATTTTGATTGTAAAACGCGGCGACGTGTATTTTGCAGACCTTTCCCCAGTTGTTGGTTCTGAGCAAGGAGGCGTTCGTCCGGTTCTTGTCATTCAAAATGACATCGGAAATCGTTTTAGTCCAACGGTGATTGTAGCGGCTATTACTGCACAGATTCAAAAAGCTAAATTACCCACTCATGTGGAAATTGATGCGAAAAAGTACGGTTTTGAGAGAGATTCTGTTATTTTACTTGAGCAGATTCGAACAATCGATAAGCAGCGCTTAACGGACAAAATCACTCACTTAGATGAAGTGATGATGATTCGTGTAGATGAAGCGCTACAAATTAGTTTAGGACTAATAGATTTTTAAATCGGCAGTTTAAGTTGCTCTCTTTACAGGGCAACTTTTTTTTATTATAGAGGAGGTTACGGTTGTATATGGAAATGGTAGATAATCGACAAGCGTTAATGAAAATGTTAGTGAAGGAATTAGGCTTTACCGAAAAGCAAGTTCGTCATGTTATTCAATTAACAGAAGAAGGTAACACAGTTCCATTTATTGCTCGTTACCGAAAAGAATGGACAGGCTCTTTAGATGAGGTGCAAATTCGTACAATTTTAGAGAGATGGCAATATATGATGCAGCTTGAAGATAGGAAAGAAGAGGTTCTTCGTCTTATTGATGAGAAGGGGAAACTGACAGGAGAGTTACGTCAGCAAATTGTTAAAGCTGTAAAGTTGCAAGAAGTAGAAGATTTATATCGTCCATATAAAGAGAAAAGAAGAACGAAAGCAACGATTGCAAAAGAAAAAGGACTAGAGCCGTTAGCTGAATGGTTATTGTTATATAAGAAAGAAGATCCAAATCAGAAGGCAGTGGAGTTTATTAATGCAGAGAAAGAAGTGCAATCTGCAGAAGAAGCATTACAAGGTGCCCAAGACATTATTGCAGAAATCGTTTCAGATGAAGCAGCTTATCGTAGTTGGATTCGGAATGTTACTTTTAGAAAAGGTGTTATGTCTTCGTCCGTAAAAGATGAAGAGAAAGATGAAAAGAATATATATGAAATGTATTACAGTTATGAAGAACCGTTGCAGAAAGTAGTGCCGCATCGTGTATTAGCGATGAATCGCGGTGAGAAAGAAGATATATTGAGAGTTTCTGTTGTTCCACCAGTAGATGAGATAGTAACTTTCTTATATAAGAGAGTAATTCGTGATAACGATTCTAAAAGTGCACATTATGTAAAGTTAGCAATTGAGGATGGTTATAAACGATTAATTCAATCCTCCATTGAAAGAGAGATTCGAAAAGAATTAACAGAAACAGCTGAGGAACAAGCGATACATATTTTCTCTGAGAACTTACGTAATTTGTTATTACAACCTCCAATGAAAGGAAAGGTTGTGTTAGCTGTAGATCCTGCATATAGAACGGGTTGTAAATTAGCTGTTGTAGATGATACGGGGAAGGTTCTATATATTGATGTTATTTATCCGCATCCACCTGTTCGTAAATATGAAGATGCAAAAACGAAAGTTCTTTCTATTATAGATAAATATCAAGTTGAAATGATTGCGATTGGGAATGGTACAGCTTCTAGAGAATCGGAAGAATTTATAGTTGATGTATTACAAAATGTGAAACAAGAAGTCTTCTATATTATTGTGAACGAAGCTGGTGCGAGTGTGTATTCGGCCTCTGATTTAGCTCGTGAGGAATTTCCGAATTTACAGGTTGAAGAAAGAAGTGCTGTTTCTATTGGGAGACGTCTGCAAGATCCACTTGCTGAACTTGTGAAGATTGATCCTAAATCAGTTGGGGTTGGACAATACCAACATGATGTATCTCAAAAGAGGTTGAATGAATCATTAACATTTGTAGTAGAGACGGCAGTTAACCAAGTCGGTGTGAATGTAAATACAGCTTCAGTTGCGTTATTGCAATATGTTTCGGGTTTATCGAAAACTGTTGCGAAAAATATTGTGGCAAAGCGTGAAGAAGAAGGGAAATTTACAAAACGAACAGACTTAAAGAAAATACCGCGTCTAGGTGCGAAGACATATGAACAATGCATAGGTTTCTTACGTATATTAGAAGGGGCAAATCCGTTAGATCGAACGGGTATTCATCCAGAACAATATAAAAATGTTGAATTGTTATTGAAGAGTCTAGGGTTATCAAAAGATGACGTAGGGCAATTGCAATTACAAAAGAGCTTAGAAGAAGTGGAGATTTCTAAGTTATCGCAAGAAACGGGAGTTGGGGAGCCAACGTTAGTTGATATTATAGATGCGCTCATTAGTCCAGAGCGAGACATGAGGGATGAGTTGCCTAAACCGCTTCTGAAAAAAGGGATTTTGAAATTAGAAGATTTAAAACGTGGTATGGAACTGGAAGGAACAGTCCGTAACGTTGTTGATTTTGGTGCTTTTGTTGATGTAGGTGTAAAACAAGATGGTTTAGTACATATTTCTAAACTAAGCAAACAGTATGTGAAGCATCCGTTAGATATTGTATCTGTCGGACAAATCGTAAAGGTATGGGTAGATGATATTGATACGAAAAAAGGTCGCGTTGCACTATCCATGTTGCCGATAGAATAGTAAGAGAAGAGAGCAGATGAAACTGCTCTCTTTTTTTATGGGATAAAACGTGTAATGGATTATGAGCTTTGATGTATTTTGCTATAATAAAACCAGCATTCATTTAGTAATTTAATTTGATACCGGTTTTTTTCAAAATATGCGCGTTGCATTTGTTTTTTTAGCCACGTAGGCATAGGAATCCCTCCTTGTTTAATCCTACTCTCAAAAATCTAAGGTACTATTGATGAGAGGTTGGTGAGTGGATTTCTATTCATGCTATATTTTTAGAAACCACGCTTCTTGAATGAGGATGGGTATATGTACTATTTAATATATGTATAAGGGAGGAGAAAAGTGTAAAAATATTTTTTAGTTTAGGAGGAATGAGAGTGGATGAGCAAGAAATACAGCGTCTGGTGGAAGAAGTATCACTACAATACTTCGGAATGCCATTTTTACATAGAGCTATGTTCAATAGTAGGTTGCGTACAACTGGTGGACGTTATCTATTGAATACACACAATATTGAACTGAATTATCGATATTACGAAATGTATGGGAAAGAAGAATTAGTCGGAATCATTAAACATGAGCTTTGTCATTATCACTTACATATTACAGGAAGGGGCTATAAGCACCGGGATAGAGATTTTCGTGAATTGTTAAAAGAAGTTGATGCGCCACGCTTTTGTAAACGAATAATTAATGAAGAGAAGGAAAAAAAGGTTTATACGTATGAATGTATGGGCTGTTTGCTTCAATATGTAAGAAGACGTCAAATAAATACAAAAAGATATGTCTGCGGAAAGTGTAAAGGGAAACTGAACCTGATAAAGAAAACATCTTGACAGTGAAAGCGCAATCCAGTATATTATAAACATGTCACGTTTGTACAAGATGTTGTGAAAAAACATCTTGACTTACGATAAGAAATTTTATAAGATACAAATTGTCTTTATTATTCCGCAGTAGCTCAGTGGTAGAGCTATCGGCTGTTAACCGATCGGTCGTAGGTTCGAGTCCTACCTGCGGAGCCATACAGAGAAGTACCCAAGTGGCTCAAGGGGCTCCCCTGCTAAGGGAGTAGATCGCTAACGCGGTGCGAGGGTTCGAATCCCTTCTTCTCTGCCATACATACTGGCCCGTTGGTCAAGTGGTTAAGACACCGCCCTTTCACGGCGGTAACACGGGTTCGAATCCCGTACGGGTCACCACTTCGGAGGATTAGCTCAGCTGGGAGAGCACCTGCCTTACAAGCAGGGGGTCGGCGGTTCGATCCCGTCATCCTCCACCATATAAATTATATAAATAGTATCATCGCGGGGTGGAGCAGCACGGTAGCTCGTCGGGCTCATAACCCGAAGGTCGCAGGTTCAAATCCTGTCCCCGCAACCAAATGGTCCCGTGGTGTAGTGGTTAACATGCCTGCCTGTCACGCAGGAGATCGCCGGTTCGACCCCGGTCGGGACCGCCATTTTAACTTCTGCTATTTGGCAGTTGTTTTTTATTGGGCATTATGTTACAATAACATTTGTCTTTGAAAAGAAGATAAATATTTCGATGGGCTATAGCCAAGCGGTAAGGCAACGGACTTTGACTCCGTCATGCGCTGGTTCGAATCCAGCTAGCCCAGCCATTTACGAGCCATTAGCTCAGTTGGTAGAGCATCTGACTTTTAATCAGAGGGTCGAAGGTTCGAATCCTTCATGGCTCACTTTTGTTTTTTCCGCGCGGTCGTGGCGGAACGGCAGACGCGCTAGGTTGAGGGCCTAGTGGGGGAAACCCCGTGGAGGTTCAAGTCCTCTCGGCCGCATCAAAAAATCTTTCAAAAAAGTACTTGCATTTGAAAATGTAGTATGATAAGATAATTGAGTCGCCAAAATACAACGACGAAAAAACATCATGAATAAGCGCCCGTAGCTCAATTGGATAGAGCGTTTGACTACGGATCAAGAGGTTAGGGGTTCGACTCCTCTCGGGCGCGCCATAACGGGAAGTGGCTCAGCTTGGTAGAGCACCTGGTTTGGGACCAGGGGGTCGCAGGTTCAAATCCTGTCTTCCCGACCACGCGGGTGTAGTTTAGTGGTAAAACAAGAGCCTTCCAAGCTCTGGTCGAGAGTTCGATTCTCTTCACCCGCTTTTAGTTCTTTGAAAACTGAACGAAACAAACAACGTGAAACGTCAATTTTTATTTTTAGATGCTAGACAAACTAACTTT
>NZ_VEJP01000013.1:0-58386 GCF_007680225.1 Bacillus sp. DE0042
GAACACGGAAGTTAAGCTCTCTAGCGCCGATGGTAGTTGGGACCTTGTCCCTGTGAGAGTAGGACGTCGCCAAGCAACTAAACACGAGTCAAATGACTCGTGTTTTTTCGTGTTTTCTTTTATAATCCGTAGTAATTAAAAAATGTGTTTAAATAATTATTATTTTGATTAAATACAGGGGAATGTGGCTAGGATAGTGAATAAGCAAAAGAGTTGCAAATTTTATTAATACGTATATAATTAAAGTCAAAGATAGTCAAAGTCAATAAAGGTGGCGGATAAATGAGAAATATATCTAATATCATTGAGCAATATCTAAAGCAAGTTATTGACTTAAGTAATAATAATGTGATTGAAATCAAAAGAAATGAGATTGCGGATCGATTCGAGTGCGTACCATCTCAAATCAATTATGTAATCAATACCCGTTTTACGTTAGAAAGAGGATTTGTCGTAGAAAGTAAACGTGGTGGAGGAGGTTACATTCGCATTATAAAAGTCAAACTGCATGACGATATAGACATGATCGATCAAATGCTTCATATGATTGATCATAGCGTTGCGCAAGGGAATGCAGAGAGTATGATTATACGTTTAATAGAAGAGGGAATCATAACAAATCGTGAAGCTAAACTTATGTTAAGTGTACTAGATCGTTCTGTATTATCAATGGATGTTCCTTCTCGAGATGAACTTAGGGCTCGAATATTATGCGCAATGTTAAGAACACTGAAATATAAATAAATATAGCTTTTGTAAAAGAATAATAACTAAGAGATAAGGCAGTTAAATATTGTAGAGGTTTTGAAAAAAGAACACGCACTTTTATTTAAACAAGTAAAGGAAAGTGAACAATCTAGTAATGTATGAAAAGTACTATCAGATAGATCGTTCCTATTGTAAAGGTGGGGATAGTGATGACTTGTCAAAACTGTAATATAAGACCAGCAACTTTACATTATACAAAAGTAATCAACGAAAAGAAGACGGAAGTTCATCTTTGTGAGCAATGTGCAGAACAAAGTGGCTATACGTCTTTCTTTCAATCACCGCAGTCTAACTTTTCATTCCATGATTTATTTGCTGGGTTATTACACGATGAATCAACAATGTTTGAAGAAGGACAAAACGGGCTTTCGAATACAAGTATATTAAGGTGTCCAGATTGTAAGATGACATATGAGCAATTTACAAAGGTGGGACGGTTTGGATGTGCTTCTTGTTACGATACATTTAAGGAACATTTAAAGCCATTATTAAAACGTCTGCACGGCGGACATACAGATCATTGTGGAAAAATTCCGGAACGTATAGAAGGAAATCTTCACTTAAAGAAAGAATTAGATGAACTAAAACTCATTCTGAAACAATACGTACAGAAAGAGGAGTTTGAGAAAGCTGCTGAAGTAAGGGATAACATTCGAGGTCTTGAAAATCAGCTTAGTGAGCATAGAGAGGGGGAATAGTTCTATGTCACTGGACAAAATTATGAATGAAGCGATTAGTCCATGGATGAAGGGGGATGGCCCTGATTCTGATATTGTTTTAAGTAGTCGAATTCGTTTGGCTCGTAATTTTAAAAAATATCAATTCTCTACTATGCAAAACGAAGAAGAAGCTAGACAGATTCATGAATTATTTAAAAAGGAATTTATAAATAAAACGGTAGAACCTTTTGGAGAGTTTGAACTATTAAAAATGAATGAATTAACGCCTCTTCAAAGGAGAGTATTAGTTGAAAAGCATTTAATTAGTCCTAACCTTGCAGGAACAGAATATGGAGCATGTCTATTATCAGAAAGTGAACATATTAGTGTTATGCTTAATGAAGAAGACCACATTAGGATACAGTGCTTATTTTCAGGATTACAGTTATCAGAGGCCCTTCAAAGTGCCAATCAAATAGATAATTGGATAGAGGAAGAGGTTGAATATGCTTTTGATGAATCACTTGGATATATAACGAGCTGCCCTACTAACGTTGGTACAGGATTGAGGGCTTCCGTAATGATTCACTTACCGGGACTCGTTTTAACGAAAAGAATTAGCCGCATTATACAAGTAATTCAAAAATTAGGGTTAGTAGTAAGAGGAATATACGGTGAAGGTAGCGAAGCGTTAGGTAATATATTTCAAGTGTCAAATCAAATGACGCTAGGAAAATCTGAAGAAGATATTATTGCAGATTTAAAGAGTGTCATTCAACAAATCATACAGCAAGAAAAAATGGCTAGAGAATTAATTGTACAAAATTCAAGTATTGAGCTTGAAGATAAAGTTTATCGCTCTTATGGCATACTAGCAAACAGTCGTTTAATTCAATCTGCAGAAGCGGCCACTTGCTTATCAGATGTACGACTTGGTATTGATTTAGGATATATAAAAGGTGTATCGAGAAATATTTTGACTGAGCTAATGGTTCTTACACAACCAGGCATTTTACAACAATATGCAGGCGGACCTTTAGGACCAGAAGAAAGAGATTATCGAAGAGCAACCTTAATCCGTGAGCGATTACGTATTGAAAAAAACTAAGCGCAAGTAGGAGGCGATTTCTATGATGTTTGGAAGATTTACAGAAAGAGCACAGAAAGTATTAGCTTTATCTCAAGAGGAAGCAATTCGTATTGGGCATAATAATATTGGAACAGAACACATTTTACTTGGGCTTGTACGCGAAGGTGAAGGAATTGCAGCAAAAGCGTTAATTGCTCTTGGATTAAGTCCAGAGAAGGTTCAAAAAGAGGTAGAAGCGTTGATTGGACGCGGAACAGAAGCTTCTCAAACTGTACATTATACACCGCGTGCTAAAAAGGTTATTGAGTTGTCTATGGATGAAGCTCGTAAATTAGGTCATTCTTACGTTGGAACAGAGCATATCTTACTTGGTTTAATCCGTGAAGGTGAAGGTGTAGCAGCACGTGTTTTAAATAACTTAGGTGTTAGCCTAAATAAGGCAAGACAACAAGTATTGCAACTTCTCGGAAGTAATGAAGCAAGTTCAGGTCACCAAGGTGGTTCTTCAACGAATGCAAATACACCGACACTGGATAGCTTAGCACGTGATTTAACAGTTGTTGCACGTGAAAATCGTCTAGATCCTGTTATCGGTCGTGGTAAAGAAATTCAACGTGTAATTGAAGTTTTAAGCCGTAGAACAAAAAACAATCCTGTATTAATTGGAGAACCTGGTGTAGGTAAAACGGCAATTGCAGAAGGATTAGCACAACAAATTGTAAATAATGAAGTTCCTGAAACATTAAGAGATAAGCGTGTTATGACACTAGATATGGGTACAGTTGTAGCTGGAACGAAATATCGTGGTGAATTTGAAGATCGTTTAAAGAAAGTTATGGATGAGATCCGTCAAGCTGGAAATATTATTCTATTTATTGATGAACTTCATACATTAATTGGTGCAGGTGGAGCAGAAGGTGCAATTGATGCATCGAACATTTTAAAACCATCTTTAGCACGCGGAGAGTTACAATGTATCGGGGCGACAACCTTAGATGAATATCGTAAATATATTGAAAAAGACGCGGCTTTAGAAAGACGTTTCCAACCAATTCACGTTGATGAGCCAAGTTTAGACGAATCAACTCAAATCTTGAAAGGTTTACGTGATCGTTACGAAGCACATCACCGTGTATCTATTACAGATGATGCAATTGATGCAGCTGTAAAGCTTTCAGACCGCTATATTACAGATCGTTTCTTACCAGATAAAGCAATTGATTTAATTGATGAAGCTGCTTCAAAGGTTCGCTTACGCTCTTATACAACACCACCAAATCTAAAAGAGCTTGAAGTAAAGCTTGAGGAAATTAGAAAAGAAAAAGATGCAGCTGTGCAAAGTCAAGAATTTGAAAAAGCTGCTTCCTTACGTGATATGGAACAACGCTTACGTGAAAAGTTAGAAGATACGAAGCGTCAATGGAAAGAGCAACAAGGAAAAGAAAACTCAGAAGTGACAGTAGAAGATATTGCAAATGTCGTTTCTACGTGGACTCGTATACCGGTTTCTAAACTTGCACAAACAGAGACTGATAAATTATTAAACTTAGAATCCATTCTTCACAACCGTGTTATTGGTCAAGATGAAGCGGTAGTAGCTGTAGCGAAAGCTGTTCGTCGTGCTAGAGCAGGATTGAAAGATCCGAAACGTCCGATTGGTTCATTTATTTTCTTAGGACCAACAGGTGTAGGTAAAACAGAACTAGCAAGAGCATTAGCAGAATCTATGTTCGGTGATGAGGATGCAATGATTCGCATCGATATGTCTGAGTACATGGAGAAGCATTCGACTTCTCGTTTAGTTGG
Organism: Bacillus sp. DE0042; assembly: GCF_007680225.1. NCBI lineage: Bacteria > Bacillati > Bacillota > Bacilli > Caryophanales > Bacillaceae > Bacillus > Bacillus sp. DE0042. The sequence goes on from NZ_VEJP01000013.1 coordinate 4,324, forward strand.
ATCTCCTCCAGGATATGTTGGATATGAAGAAGGTGGACAATTAACAGAAAAGGTTCGCCGTAAGCCATATTCAGTTGTCCTATTAGATGAAGTAGAGAAAGCTCATCCTGATGTGTTTAACATTTTACTACAAGTATTAGAAGATGGTCGCTTAACGGATTCTAAAGGGCGTACAGTTGATTTCCGTAATACAATTGTTATTATGACATCTAACGTTGGTGCAGATGCGTTAAAACGTAATAAACATCTTGGATTTAACGTACAAGATGAGAGCCGCGATTATTCAGATATGAAAGGTAAAGTAATGGATGAACTGAAAAAGGCATTTCGTCCAGAATTCTTAAACCGTATTGATGAAATTATCGTGTTCCATATGCTTGAGAAAAAACATATTCAAGAGATTGTAACACTTATGGTGAATCAGTTAGTGAAGCGCTTAAAAGAGCAAGAGATTGAATTGCATTTAACAGAAGGAGCGATTTCAGCCATTGCTGATAAAGGATTTGACCGAGAATACGGTGCTCGTCCGCTTCGTAGAGCAATTCAGAAACATGTAGAAGATAGACTATCGGAAGAACTTTTAAAAGGTGCTATTGAGAAAGGACAAAAAGTTATCTTTGATGTTGAAGGGGAATCATTTGTCATTCATAGTGCTGAAAAGGTAAAATAAGTATAGACAAACTAAGAGGGCTACGAGATAGCCCTCTTTCTTGTACGAGAAGGATAAACTGTTTATAGATGAAAGTGAAGTGAAATATAAAACGATATGGCTAAAAAGAAAACAAAATTCACATGTCAAGAGTGTGGTTATCAGTCACCAAAATATATGGGGAAATGCCCTGGTTGTGGTCAATGGAATACGCTTGTTGAAGAGATGGAACCGGTTGTATCATCAAGACGCCTTAATTATGCCAATGCAATTCAATCGGAAGTAACAAAACCAAGACGCCTAACAGAAGTAGAAACAAAATCTGAGGCACGTATTGAAACGAAATTCCAAGAGTTTAATCGTGTACTTGGTGGTGGGATTGTAGATGGATCCTTAGTGCTTATTGGTGGAGACCCTGGGATTGGGAAATCAACATTGTTATTACAAATTTCATCGCAATTAGCAGATTCTTCATATGATGTACTATACATATCAGGTGAGGAGTCAGCAAAGCAGATTAAACTTCGTGCAGATCGTTTGCATGTAAAGGGTAGTAATCTATTTGTTGTAGCAGAAACTGATCTACAGCGAATTGCAGCGCACATTGAAGAGATGAATCCGGCTTTTGTTGTTATTGACTCTATTCAAACGATACATTTACCTGAAGTGACGTCAGCCCCAGGAAGTGTAGCGCAAGTACGTGAATGTACAGCGGAACTAATGAAACTTGCAAAAACGAAAGGGATTCCTATTTTTATCGTCGGACATGTAACAAAAGAGGGGGCAATTGCAGGACCTCGTATGTTAGAACATATGGTCGATGCAGTTCTTTACTTTGAAGGAGATCGTCATCATACATATCGTATTTTGCGAGCTGTGAAGAATCGTTTTGGTTCCACGAATGAAATGGGTATTTTTGAAATGAAAGAGCTTGGTCTTGCGGAAGTCTTAAACCCTTCTGAAATTTTTCTTGAGGAAAGACCCGTTGGAGTCGCAGGATCAACAGTAGTTGCCTCAATGGAAGGAACAAGACCGGTTTTAGTAGAAATACAAGCATTAATCTCCCCTACTAGTTTTGGAAACCCTCGAAGAATGGCGACGGGAATTGATCATAACCGTGTATCGCTTATTATGGCAGTGCTAGAAAAAAGAACAGGTTTATTATTGCAAAACCAAGACGCATATTTAAAAGTAGCAGGTGGTTTGAAATTAGATGAACCAGCAATTGATTTAGCTGTGGCTTTAAGTATTGCTTCAAGTTTTAGAGATAAATCTACGACACCAACTGATGCAGTAATAGGAGAAGTAGGATTAACTGGAGAAATAAGAAGGGTATCAAGAATTGAACAACGTGTACAAGAAGCAGCTAAATTAGGATTTCAACGTGCTATTATTCCTAGAAAAAATTTGGGGGGATGGACAATTCCGGATGGGATTGAGGTAGTAGGTGTATCTAATTTAGGGGAAGCGCTTCGTTTGACATTAGGAGGCTAGGCTATGGAAGAAAACAAGCAACGTGTCAAAAGTATGATTAATATTTTACAGCTCGTGGCCCCAGGAACACCACTGCGCGAAGGGATAGATAATGTGCTTCGCGCACAAACAGGGGGACTAATTGTTCTTGGATATAATGAACAAATTAAAAGTATTGTTGATGGGGGATTTCACATTAATTGTGCATTCTCTCCTGCTAGTTTATACGAATTAGCAAAAATGGATGGGGCACTTATTTTAAATGAAACTGGAAGTAAAATTTTAATTGCAAATGCACAGTTAGTTCCAGAGGCATCTATTGATTCTATTGAAACAGGTATGCGCCACCGGACAGCAGAGCGTGTAGCAAAGCAGACAGGTAGTCTCGTTGTGGCTATTTCACAAAGACGTAACGTAATTACACTATATCAAGGGAATTTACGTTATACACTAAAGGATATAGGTGTTATTTTAACGAAGGCAAACCAAGCTATTCAAACGTTAGAAAAATATAAGGCTGTATGGAATGATGGTATTACAAATTTGGGCATTCTAGAATTTGAAGAAGTCGTTACAATGTCCGAGGTGGTTCATGTGTTACATAGTGTTGAAATGGTACTGCGTATTAAAAATGAAATATTGAGCTATATTCATGAGCTAGGAACAGAAGGTAGGTTAATTCGTTTACAACTTACAGAACTACTAGCTGATTTAGAGGCAGAGGCAGCGTTATTAATTAAAGATTATTATCAAGAAAAAACACAAGACCATCATCAAATTTTGAAAAAGTTACAAGATCTTGCGAATACACAACTTCTAGAGGATAGCGATTTAGTTAAATTGCTTGGCTACCCAGGACAAATGAGTTTAGAAGAAAGTGTGACGCCGAGAGGATACCGAATCACAAGCAAAATTTCGCGCGTTCCGCCACTTATCATTGAAAATTTAATTAATCGATTTAAGACTTTGCAAGGTGTTTGTCGAGCAACTATTAATGAATTGGATGATGTGGAAGGAATTGGAGAAGTCAGGGCGAAGAAAATACGAGAAGGCCTAAAAAGAATCCAAGAGCATCTCTATATGAGTAGACACAATTAAGAATATTACATTGATTCTATAATATAACGACACTAGAACATTTTTGGTATATGATATGGTATATTGGTAAATAAAACTATTTATAAAAAAACACGTCCGCTTTTGCATTCGGCGTTTTGATTAGCGAAACAATGGTTAATAATGAGTAGGAGGTGGTTGGATGTTAAAACGAATTGTACAGCTCTTTTTTCTAGTAATTGGCGGAGCGTTAGGGATTTACTTAATCCCAAAAGTTATTAATGTATTAGACATGGGTGCTGTTCCTTTATTGGAAGGATCGTATGTTCGTGCAATTATTGGTGCAATTATTTTATTTTTAACAACATTTTGGCTTGTAGATTATATTGTTCAACTTATTAAGCATATTGAAGAGGCTCTTGTAAAGGCGCCTGTAGCGGATGTTTTATTTGGTACATTAGGGTTAATCTCGGGTCTTATTGTTGCATATTTAATTTTAATACCAATTCGTGAATTTACAATTCCAGTTATTAGTACAGTATTGCAAGTGTTCTTTACTCTTTTGCTTGGATATTTAGGATTCCAAGTAGGGTTTAAAAAGAGGAATGAATTGCTAGGATTATTTACATTACCACAACGTGGGAAGAAGAAAAATAATAATAGTGAAAATGAAGAAACTGAGATAGAAGAATCTACAACTCATTGGAAAATTCTCGATACGAGTGTAATTATCGATGGACGTATTGCTGATATTTGCCAAACAAAGTTTTTAGAAGGAACAATTGTGATTCCACAATTCGTGTTAGAAGAACTTCAGCACATTGCCGATTCTTCTGATGCTTTAAAGCGTAATCGTGGTCGCAGAGGATTAGATATTTTAAATCGTATTCAAAAAGAGATGCCGATTCCGGTAGAAATTTATGAAGGCGATTTCGATGATATTCAAGAAGTGGATAGCAAACTTGTAAAGTTGGCGAAAATCACTGGTGGAACGGTAGTAACGAATGATTTCAACTTAAACAAAGTTTCTGAATTACAAGGGGTAACGGTGTTAAATATTAACGATTTAGCTAATGCAATTAAACCTGTTGTACTCCCAGGTGAAGAACTGAGTGTTTATGTTGTCAAAGATGGAAAAGAACAAAATCAAGGTGTTGCATATTTAGATGATGGCACGATGATTGTAGTAGAAGATGGTAGAGAATATGTAGGTTCACAACTCAATGTGCTCGTTACTAGTGTGTTACAAACATCGGCTGGGCGTATGATTTTCGCCAAACGTAAATTATTAGAAAAAGCATTATAAGTAGAGGATTATTAATATGTATACATTAATTATTCCAGCAGCTGGTCAAGGTAAGCGGATGGGTGCTGGTAAAAACAAGTTGTTCTTACTTATTAATGAAGTACCGATTATTGTGCATACGTTACGTGCTTTTGAAAAAGATAAAGCATGCAAAAGTATTATTATGGCAATTAACGAAGAAGAACGTCCGTATTTTGAAGAATTAATGCAGAAGTATCCAATTGAAAAGCCAGTACAATTTATTCAGGGCGGAGCCGAAAGACAAGATAGTGTATATAACGCCATTCAGTATACTAGTGATGTTGAGTATGTTCTTGTACATGACGGCGCGCGTCCATTTGTAACGAATAAAGTGATTCAAGATGTATTAACTGCAGCGGAAAAATATGGAGCGTCCATTTGTGCGGTACCAGTGAAAGATACAGTTAAGAAAGTAGAGCAGGGTATCGTTGTCGAAACGGTAGAAAGATCTCAGCTTAAAGCTGTACAAACACCACAAGGGTTCGCTGTTTCTCTTTTGTTAGAAGCTCATAGAAGTGCAAAACAGGGTTGTTTCCTTGGTACAGATGATGCAAGTCTCGTAGAACGTATCGGGAAGCAAGTAGGTGTAGTAGAGGGGAGTTACTATAATATTAAAGTGACGACTCCAGAGGATTTATTAATTGCTGAAAGTTTCCTTCATGTTCAAAAGAAATGACAGTGATGATTATAGCGAAAAAAAGCTCGGCAACAGCCGGGCTTTTCTTTATAAGGATAGCGATATAATATAGAATCATAAAGCTCTGTAGTTTAGCTTGAGGAGGATGTAAAAAATGTTTCGAATTGGACAAGGTTTTGATGTGCATGAGTTTGCGGAAGGTAGACCGTTAATTATTGGTGGAATTACAATTCCTCATGAGAAAGGATTAATTGGTCATTCAGATGCAGACGTATTGTTACATACGATTGCGGATGCATGTTTAGGTGCAATTGCAGCTGGGGATATTGGAAAGCACTTCCCTGATACAGATCCTGCTTTTAAAGATGCTGATTCAGCTGTATTGCTGCAAAAGGTTTGGGAATTTGTACGTGAACAAGGTTACGAGTTAGGGAATCTAGATTGTACAATTATTGCTCAAAAGCCAAAGATGGCACCACATATTGAAAGTATGCGTAAACGTATTAGTGAACTATTAGAAACGTCTATTGACAATATCAATGTAAAAGCAACAACAACAGAAAAATTAGGATTTACAGGTAGAGAAGAAGGAATTGCTTCTCAAGCAGTTGTTTTATTACAGAAAAAATAATGGTTTTTAATTCGTAAGATGGATAATCACATTTTTTTGGTGTACAATTATAGAATGTGTTGACATTAAGAATGGAAGGTGTACCAATTATGGAAAAGCAAGTGAGAGTGCGCTATGCGCCAAGTCCAACAGGACACTTACATATCGGAAATGCGCGTACGGCATTATTTAATTATTTATTTGCTCGTCATCAAGATGGTAAGTTTATTATTCGTATTGAAGATACTGATGTGAAACGTAATGTTTCTGGTGGAGAAGAAAGTCAATTAAAATACTTGAAATGGCTCGGTATGGACTGGGATGAAGGTGTTGATGTTGGTGGTGAATTTGGACCATATCGTCAAACAGAGCGTTTAGATATTTATAAAAAATTATATGAAGATTTATTAGAGCGCGGTTTAGCTTACAAATGTTATATGACAGAAGAAGAGCTAGAAGCAGAGCGTGAAGGTCAAATCTCTCGTGGTGAAACACCGCGTTATGCTGGAAACCACCGTGATTTAACTGAGGAGCAAATGAAGGGATTTGAGGCTGAAGGCCGCATTCCGAGTATTCGTTTCCGTGTACCGGTTGATCGCGACTACACGTTTAAAGATATCGTAAAAGATGAAGTTGCATTCCATTCAAATGATTTCGGTGATTTCGTTATCGTGAAAAAAGATGGAATTCCAACTTATAACTTTGCGGTAGCAGTAGATGATCACTTAATGGAGATTACACATGTACTTCGTGGTGATGATCATATTTCAAATACGCCAAAACAAATGATGATTTACGAAGCTTTCGGTTGGGATATTCCGCAATTTGGTCATATGACTTTAATTGTAAACGAAAGCCGTAAAAAGTTAAGTAAGCGTGATGAATCTATTATTCAATTTATTGAGCAATATAAAGAGCTTGGATATCTTCCAGAAGCAATCTTTAACTTTATTGCACTATTAGGTTGGTCGCCAGTAGGAGAAGAGGAAATCTTCTCTCAAGATGAGTTTATCAAAATGTTCGATGCAGCTCGTTTATCAAAATCGCCTGCATTATTTGATTCTCAAAAACTAAAATGGATGAACAACCAATATATGAAAAAGCAAGACTTAGATATGGTGGTAGAGTTAAGTTTACCGCATCTAGTGAAAGCTGGACGTATAGGTGAAACTTTAAGTGAACAAGAACAAGCTTGGATTCGTGATGTAATTGCGTTATATCATGAACAAATGAGTTTTGGAGCTGAAATTGTAGAGCTTTCTGAAATGTTCTTCAAAGATCATGTTGATTATGAAGAAGAAGGACAAGAAGTATTAAAAGGTGAACAAGTACCAGAAGTACTTCGTGCATTTGCGGGTCAAGTAGAAGCACTAGAAGCGATGGAACCAGCAGCAATTAAGGCGGCTATTAAAGCAGTGCAAAAGGAAACAGGTCATAAAGGTAAAAACTTATTTATGCCAATCCGTGTTGCAACTACTGGTCAAACACATGGCCCAGAGCTTCCTAATGCTATTGCACTTCTTGGAAAAGAAAAAGTTTTAAATCGTCTTCAAAAAGTAATTGGTTAACATTTTCTAGATTTAGAAATATAATAAGTATACTTAAAACCTAATAAGGAAAAGCGACGAGAAGGAGAAGTAGAAAATCAGGCTTTTTACAGAGAGAACCACCTTTAGGCTGGAAGTGGTTTATAAGCGGATTTTTGAAATGCCCCTTCGAGTCTTCTGCTGAACAGCGAATTGTTTTATGAAACGTCTTAGGGCGTAAAGTAAGCAGAAGCGGTGTACACCGTTATCAGAGATGAGTTTGAGGCTTTTTTTAGCCTAAACAGAGTGGAACCGCGCTTATAAGGCGTCTCTGTCAATATGACAGAGGCGTCTTTTTTTATACCGTAAAAGTGGATATGAGTATAAGTTTTATCCCTGTGTATAAAGATTTAGGGGGATAAGTAGGGAGTAAAGGGAGTTAGTTCACTCGAAAAAGCAGCCCATAAAGGGGAGGGAACATCGATGTTTAAGAGGCTTCGGGAAGATATTGAAGTCGTTTTTGAACAGGATCCAGCGGCAAGAAGTTATTTCGAAGTCATTTTGACTTACTCTGGATTACATGCAGTTTGGGCCCATCGAATTGCACATGCTTTTTATAAAAAGAATTTCTTCTTTATTGCACGTTGGATCTCGCAAGTTAGTCGTTTCTTTACTGGTATTGAGATTCATCCAGGAGCAACAATTGGTCATCGTTTTTTCATAGACCATGGAATGGGGGTTGTAATTGGAGAAACGTGCGAAATTGGTGATAATGTAACGATCTATCAAGGTGTTACATTAGGTGGTACGGGTAAAGAAAAGGGGAAGAGGCATCCTACAATTCAGGATAATGTATTAATTGCAACAGGTGCTAAAGTACTAGGTTCTATTACAGTTGGAGAGAATTCTAAAATTGGAGCAGGGTCTGTCGTATTAAAAGAAGTGCCTGCACATTCTACAGTTGTAGGTATACCTGGCCGAGTCGTTATTCAAAATGGAGTAAAGATCGGTCAAGAATTAAATCACTCTGACCTTCCAGACCCAATTTTTGATAAGTTAAAGGTCATGGAAGTAGAACTTGATAAATTGAAAAAACAACTTGAAGTAAAGGTAGAAAGGAAGGATAAAAATGACTATTCACATTTATAATACGTTAACGCGTCAAAAGGAAGAGTTTACTCCATTAGAAGAAAATAAGGTAAAGATGTATGTGTGTGGACCTACAGTTTATAACTATATTCACATTGGGAATGCAAGACCACCTATGGTATTTGATACGGTACGCCGTTATTTAGAATATAAAGGGTATGATGTGCAGTATGTATCTAACTTTACTGACGTAGATGATAAATTAATTAAAGCAGCAAATGAATTAGGTGAAGATGTGCCGACAATTGCTGACCGTTTCGTTGAAGCGTATTTTGAAGATGTAACGGCACTAGGTTGCAAACATGCAACAGTTCATCCGCGTGTAACGGAAAATATGGATATCATTATTGAATTTATTCAAGAACTTGTGAATAAAGGATATGCATATGAATCAGAAGGTGATGTGTACTTTAGAACGAAGGAATTTGAAGGATACGGTAAATTATCGCATCAACCGATCGCCGACTTACGTCACGGTGCACGCATTGAAGTAGGAGAAAAGAAACAAGACCCTCTTGATTTTGCTTTATGGAAAGCTGCGAAAGAAGGAGAAATCTTCTGGGAAAGCCCTTGGGGGAAAGGTCGTCCAGGCTGGCATATTGAATGCTCGGCAATGGCGCGTAAATACTTAGGAGATACAATCGATATTCATGCTGGTGGTCAAGACTTGGCATTTCCTCATCATGAGAATGAAATTGCGCAGTCTGAGGCGTTAACAGGAAAAACATTTGCACGTTATTGGATGCACAATGGATATATTAATATTAATAATGAGAAGATGTCTAAGTCACTGGGGAACTTCATTTTAGTTCACGATATCATTAAGCAATATGATCCACAGCTAATTAGATTCTTTATGCTATCGGTACATTACCGTCACCCAATTAATTTCAGTGAGGATTTACTACAAAGTACAAATAACGGACTGGAAAGAATTAAAACGGCTTACGGTAATTTAAAACACCGTATGGAAAGTAGTACTGATTTAACAGATCATAATGAGAAATGGTTAGCAGAACTGGAAAAATTCCAGACTGCATTTGAAGAAGCAATGAATGATGACTTCAACACTGCTAATGCAATCACTGAGTTATATAATGTAGCAAATCATGCAAATCAATATTTACTGGAAGAACATACGTCTACAGTTGTAATTGAAGCATACGTAAAACAACTTGAAACATTATTTGATATTTTAGGGTTAGAATTAGCGCAAGAAGAGTTGCTTGATGAAGAAATTGAGGTACTTATTCAAAAGCGCATTGAAGCTCGTAAAAATCGTGATTTTGCATTATCAGATCAAATTCGCGATGATTTAAAAGACCGTAATATTATTTTAGAAGATACCGCTCAAGGTACAAGATGGAAAAGAGGATAAGAATGATTGATGCAAAGCAATTAAACAGCTTAGCGTTAGCATATATGGGTGATGCGGTATATGAACAATATATCCGCTATCACCTACTTCAAAAAGGGAAAGTTCGTCCTAATCAATTACATCGATTAGGGACAAGCTTTGTTTCGGCAAAAGCACAGGCGAAAGTTGTTTATCATTTATTAGAGACGGCATTTTTAACAGAGGAAGAAGAGGCGGTACTAAGAAGAGGGCGTAATGCAAATTCAGGTACTGTCCCGAAGAATACTGATGTACAAACATATCGATATAGTACAGCCTTTGAAGCGCTAATTGGCTATCATCACTTATTAAATAATCGTGAAAGATTAGACGAAATTGTATATAAGGCAATTTCTGTTTTAGAAGAAAAGGAAGGGGGCACATCATCATGAGTAGTGAATATATTATCGGACGTAACCCTGTAATTGAAGCGTTACGCTCAGGAAGAGATATTAATAAAATTTTGATCGCGGAAGGTGCTGCCAAAGGACAAATACAAATTGTACTAGCACTAGCGAAAGAAAATAAGATTATTTTACAACATGCACCAAAGAAGAAGTTAGATCAATTAGTTGAGGGGAACCATCAAGGTGTAATTGCTCAAGTGGCTGCATATCAATACGCTGAGCTAGAAGATCTATTTAAAGTAGCAGAGAAGCGTAACGAAGATCCGTTCTTCTTAATTTTAGATGAAATTGAAGACCCGCATAATCTAGGTTCTATTATGCGTACTGCGGATGCAACGGGAGCTCATGGAATTATCATTCCGAAAAGAAGAGCTGTGGGACTTACTGCATCAGTTGCGAAAGCATCGACTGGAGCGATTGAATATATTCCTGTTGCACGTGTAACGAATTTATCTCGTACAATCGATGAATTAAAAGAACGTGGACTTTGGATTGCTGGTACAGATGCAAAAGGGAAAACGGATTACCGTAATTTAGATGGTAAAATGCCAATTGGATTAGTAATTGGAAGTGAAGGAAAAGGTATGAGTCGTATTATTGGTGAAAAATGTGATTTCTTAATTACTTTACCGATGGTCGGTAAAGTTACATCCTTAAATGCTTCAGTAGCCGCAAGTTTGTTAATGTATGAGGTATATCGTAAGCGTCACGAAATTGGTAAATAAAAAATGAACGATATTTTAATCGTTGACGGTTACAACATTATCGGAGCTTGGGGAGACTTGAAGAAACTACGGGATGTAGATTTGCAATCATCAAGAGATGCACTGATCGATAAGATGGCGGATTACCAAGGATACACAGGTACAAAGGTAATGATAGTCTTTGATGCTTATACAGTCCAAGGTATTGAAAAAAAGATGAAACAATCGCGCGTGGAAGTCATATTCACGAGGAAGAATCAAACTGCAGATGAAAAGATAGAGCAGCTTGCGATTGAGCTTAGAAATATAAATACGCAAATATATGTTGCGACTTCTGATTATACGGAACAATGGGTTATATTTGCGCAAGGTGCTCTTCGGAAATCTGCACGTGAATTAGAGTTGGAAGTACAAGCGATGGAGCAACAAGTAAGAAGGCGTACACAAGACACAAAAGAAAAGCAACCCGCCATGCGAAAGATATTTAGTAAAGATATTACAGAAAAATTAGAAAAATTAAGAAGAGGAGAGCGTTGAAGCATTGACGCTCTTTATCTTTTTACTGTATAATATTGCTAAATAAATAGCGGTCGGAGGGATCAAGGTGGAAGCAGGCTTCGTAAGTGTAGGCGACGTTACATTTCGTGATTTAGAGGATGAGGCAATCGTTGAGTTAGTTCGAAAAGGTAATACTGACGCTCTAGAATATTTGATTCACAAATATAAGAACTTTGTTCGCGCGAAATCAAGATCTTATTTCTTAGTGGGTGCCGATCGAGAAGATATTGTTCAAGAAGGTATGATTGGATTGTTTAAAGCGATTCGTGATTATAAAGAGGACAAGCTGTCTTCATTCAAAGCATTTGCTGAACTGTGTATCACTCGGCAAATTATTACCGCTATTAAAACAGCAACAAGGCAAAAACATATTCCGTTAAATTCATATGTGTCTTTAGATAAGCCGATTTATGATGAGGAATCTGATCGGACATTATTAGATGTTATTTCGGAAGCGAAGGTAACGGATCCTGAAGAAATGATTATAAGTCAGGAAGAATATACAGACATAGAATCTAAAATATCTGAATTATTAAGCGATTTAGAAAGAAAAGTGCTTTCTTTATATCTAGATGGTCGTTCTTATCAAGAGATTTCGGAACAGTTAAATAGACATGTGAAATCTATTGATAACGCTTTACAGAGGGTGAAGCGGAAATTGGAACGATATATGGAAATGAGAGAGAGTACCACTTTAAATTCATAACAAATGCTACAGGTGTAAAAAATCACCTGTTTTCTTTTTGTAAAGGGTGCAAAAGGCATGACATTGACATTGTCTTTTGTTGTATGATACATTTTTAGGGACATAATGTTACAAGGTTGGTGTAACTAATGAGGAAAAAAGTTGTACTCTCATGTGAAGAGTGTAAAAATCGAAACTACTCTACGATGAAAGATACGAGCTCAGTAGAGCGACTTGAAATAAAGAAGTTTTGTAAAACATGCAATCAGCATACAGTTCACAAGGAAACAAAATAAATAATTGAAATAATACACTGGAGGTCCCGTAGATGCGTTTAACGAACTTTTTCGGCGATGTAGGTCGCGAAATGAAAAAAGTAAGTTGGCCTAAAAAAGATGAATTACTCCGTTCAACAGCGACTGTTATCGCTACAGTTGTCTTCTTTGCGATTTTCTTCGCAGTGGTTGATATGGGCATTTCTTCTTTAATTCGGTTAATTCTTGGTTAATTCTTGAATAAGAAGCACTTATCCATGATATAATGTTATTTATAAGAACTGTGTAAAAGCCCGGTGAACGGGTTTTTTCATTTGCGCAAAAAAATGTACGTCAGGGAGGGAAGGACGCTCGTCCTAAATGAATGGAAAAAAGTTGGTATGTTGTCCATACTTATTCTGGATATGAAAATAAAGTAAAAGCAAACCTAGAGAAACGTGTAGAATCAATGGGTATGCAAGATAAAATTTTCCGTGTTGTTGTCCCGGAAGAAGTAGAAGTAGAAATGAAAAACGGTAAAGAAAAATTAATGAAAAGAAAAGTGTTCCCAGGTTATGTATTAGTAGAATTAATCATGACTGATGACTCTTGGTATGTTGTACGTAACACGCCAGGTGTAACTGGGTTCGTTGGTTCTTCTGGTTCTGGATCTAAACCGTCACCTCTATTAGAAGAGGAAGTGGTTACCATTATGAAGCATATGGGAATGGACAACGAAGTGGTTGATTTCGACTTTGAACTTCATGAGACAGTGCGTGTAAATGAGGGGCCATTCGCAGATTATACAGGCGCTATTGAAGAAATTGATGTGGAGAAGAAAAAGGTTAGCGTGCTTGTGGACATGTTTGGTCGCGAGACTCCAGTTGAGCTTGACTTCCATCAAATTGAAAAATTATAAAATGAAACTTGAAATGAATTGTAAAAAGTGATAATATCTTTTAAGTCAGTACGTCTTCGTTATCGGAGACGTTTTTTGAAAGATTTTATCCTTACAGATAAAATATGACGTGGGAGGGCAAATCACTGTCCAATTGACCACATCACGGACTTAAGGAGGTGTGTCTCGTGGCTAAAAAGGTAATTAAAATGGTAAAGCTTCAAATTCCTGCAGGTAAAGCTAACCCAGCTCCACCAGTTGGTCCAGCATTAGGACAAGCAGGTGTTAACATCATGGGCTTCTGTAAAGAGTTTAACGCTCGTACAGCTGATCAAGCTGGTCTTATCATCCCTGTTGAAATTACGGTATTTGAGGACCGTTCATTCACTTTCATTACTAAAACTCCTCCTGCTGCTGTTCTTCTTAAGAAAGTAGCTGGTATTGAGTCTGGTTCTGGTGAACCAAACCGTAATAAAGTGGCAACTGTTAAGCGTGATAAAGTACGCGAAATCGCTGAAACTAAAATGCCTGACCTAAACGCTGCTAGTGTAGAAGCTGCAATGCGTATGGTTGAAGGTACTGCACGCAGTATGGGCATCGTTATCGAAGACTAATTCGATTTGTTTTTTTAAAAAGGTTGCGGGTCTGGAATTCCAATTCGCAACCTTTATTATCGTAAATGATTATCGTTTTTAAATAAATGGATGGCGCGCATCCTCAGGTTATACCTGAAAATAAGCGTAAACGTGGGAGGTTATTCCGCTAAAACCACATTCGAGGAGGAAATAAAAATGGCTAAAAGAGGTAAAAAGTACGTAGAAGCTGCAAAGCTTGTTGATCGTGCAACTGCTTACTCTGCAACAGAAGCAGTAGAATTAGTAAAGAAAACAAACACAGCTAAATTTGATGCGACTGTAGAAGTTGCATTCCGTTTAGGTGTTGACCCTAAGAAAGCTGACCAACAAATCCGTGGTGCAGTTGTTCTTCCACACGGTACTGGTAAAGTACAACGTGTATTAGTATTCGCTAAAGGTGAAAAGGCTAAAGAAGCTGAAGCTGCTGGAGCTGACTTCGTAGGCGATGCTGATTACATCGGTAAAATCCAACAAGGTTGGTTCGATTTCGATGTAGTAGTAGCAACTCCTGACATGATGGGTGAAGTTGGTAAACTTGGTCGCGTATTAGGACCTAAAGGTTTAATGCCAAACCCTAAAACTGGAACAGTTACTTTCGATGTAACTAAAGCTGTTAACGAAATCAAAGCTGGTAAAGTTGAATACCGCGTTGATAAAGCTGGTAACATCCACGTTCCAATCGGTAAAGTATCTTTCGAAGATGCTAAATTAGTAGAAAACTTCGGAACAATTGCTGACACTTTACAAAAAGTTAAGCCAGCTGCTGCAAAAGGTACTTACATGAAGAACGTAACAGTTGCTTCTACAATGGGACCTGGCGTGCGTGTAGACGTTTCTACATTAGCGTAAAATTTGGAAGTTGACTTCATAAAGAAGTTTTTATATAATCATTTATGTTGTGAATTTAATTAGTGTACCGTAGACAGTAGGTGTCAATAGACTTAATTTCCTACCTAGGTGTTAATATACGAAACGGAATTTTTTTCTGTGACTATATGCCTCCATGTCTACAAGTTGGGCATGGAGGTTTTTAGTGCACTTTCGGTACATCTTCTATATAATCTACAGGAGGTGTAATAACATGAGCAAAGTAATCGAAACTAAACAACAAGTTGTAACTGAAATCGCGGACAAACTTCGCGAAAGTAAATCTACAATCGTTGTTGACTACCGTGGTTTAACAGTTTCTGAAGTAACAGAATTACGTAAAAACTTACGTGAAGCTGGCGTTGAGTTCAAGGTTTACAAAAACTCTTTAACTCGTCGTGCTGCAGAGTCTGCTGAAATGGCTGAGTTAAACGAATTCTTAACAGGACCAAACGCAATCGCGTTCAGTAACGAGGATGTAGTTGCTCCTGCGAAAGTATTAAACGACTTCGCTACAAAACATGAAGCTTTAGAAATTAAAGCTGGTGTAATCGAAGGTAAACTTGTAACACTTGATGAGGTTAAAGCTATCGCTACTCTTCCATCACGTGAAGGCTTACTTTCTATGCTTCTTAGCGTTCTTCAAGCTCCAATCCGTAACCTTGCACTTGCTACTAAAGCAGTTGCAGAACAAAAGGAAGAGCAAGGCGCTTAATTTTTTAAAAGATAATTACTTGTTATCTATAAAACAATACAAACCTATTTAAGGGAGGATATTTACAATGACTAAAGAACAAATCATTGAAGCAGTTAAATCTATGACTGTATTAGAACTTAACGACTTAGTAAAAGCTATCGAGGAAGAATTCGGCGTAACTGCTGCTGCTCCTGTAGCTGTAGCTGGTGGCGCTGGTGAAGCTGCTGCTGAGAAAACTGAATTTGACGTAGTACTTGCAAGTGCTGGCGCTCAAAAAATCAAAGTTATCAAAGCTGTACGTGAAATCACTGGTCTTGGCTTAAAAGAAGCTAAAGAATTAGTTGACAACACTCCAAAAGCAATCAAAGAAGGCGTTTCTAAAGAGGAAGCTGAAGAAATGAAAGCTAAACTTGAAGAAGTTGGCGCTGCTGTAGAAGTTAAGTAATTAACTTTTGATGCTTTAAAAAAGCTCGCTCTCATGCGAGCTTTTTTTTTAACTGTAAAGAAAAGAGGTGGCCATATGGCAGACCATTATTTTTCTAACGACCCTTCTAGTAAAAGTGATCGAAAGCGATGGGAATTTACACTTCGTGGATCTCAGTTTACTTTCTTATCTGACCGTGGGGTGTTCTCGAAAAACGAAGTGGACTTTGGTTCTCGTCTTTTAATTGAAGCGTTTCAAGTGCCAGATATTAAAGGTGATATATTAGACGTAGGTTGTGGATATGGACCAATTGGTTTATCGTTGGCGAAAGAGTTTCAAGACCGTAAAGTTCACATGGTGGATGTGAATGAAAGGGCGCTTGAGCTTGCGAAAGAAAATGCCGCTAATAATAGAGTTGGAAATGTACACATTTTTCAAAGTAGCGTCTATGAAAATGTAGATGGTATGTATGCTGCTATTCTATCTAATCCTCCAATTCGTGCAGGTAAAGATATCGTGCATGAGATTTTAGAAAAGGCTGTAGATTATTTAGTTCCAGGTGGAGAGTTGTGGATTGTTATTCAAAAGAAGCAAGGTGCACCATCTGCACTGAAGAAACTAGAAGAAGTATTTTCTGAAGTCGAAGTTGTAGAAAAGAAAAAAGGATATTATATCATAAAATCAAAAAAACGTTGACGGTTATTTTTGGCTATGTTAACATTATACAATGCCAATATATGATTTTCTGCGTTGAGAAAGATGTATATTTTTGTTTCTCTTGGAAAAGATAGTAAAATCAGCAGATTATGAAACAGAATGATGGTTTTCTTATAGAAGCCATTTTTCTTTTTTGAGCAGGTAGAAAGACTCAACGTATTTATCTTTAAGAGAAAAAAACTACGCTAATAGCAGTAGTTGTATTTATTTGTGATTTTGCACAAATTTTTTTGTGCATTTATAATACTCATGATTTGAGGGGTGAAGCAGTTGACAGGTCAACTAGTTCAATACGGACGCCACCGCCAACGAAGAAGTTATGCCCGTATTAGTGAAGTATTAGAGTTACCAAATCTTATCGAAATTCAAACCTCTTCTTATCAGTGGTTTCTTGATGAGGGTTTGCGAGAAATGTTCCAGGACATTTCTCCGATCGAAGACTTTACGGGAAATCTATCGCTTGAATTTATCGACTACAGCTTAGGTGAACCTAAATACTCTGTAGACGAATGCAAAGAGCGTGATGTGACGTATGCAGCACCACTTCGTGTAAAAGTGCGTCTAATCAACAAGGAAACTGGTGAAGTAAAAGAACAAGATGTGTTCATGGGAGATTTCCCACTCATGACAGAGACTGGAACATTCGTAATTAACGGTGCAGAACGTGTTATCGTTTCCCAGTTAGTTCGCTCTCCAAGCGTATACTATAGTGGCAAAGTGGATAAAAACGGAAAACGTGGTTTTACTGCTACTGTAATTCCAAACCGCGGAGCTTGGTTAGAGTATGAAACAGATGCTAAGGATGTTGTATATGTGCGTATTGACCGTACGCGTAAACTTCCTGTAACTGTTTTGTTACGCGCATTAGGGTTTGGCTCTGATCAAGAAATCACCGAGCTTTTAGGTGATAACGAATACTTAAGCAACACATTAGAAAAAGACAACACAGATAGCACAGAGAAAGCATTGCTTGAAATTTATGAGCGTCTACGTCCTGGTGAACCACCAACAGTAGAAAATGCTAAGAGCTTACTTGTGTCTCGTTTCTTCGATCCAAAGCGCTACGATTTAGCAAATGTAGGTCGCTATAAGATCAACAAGAAGTTACACATTAAAAACAGATTGTTTAATCAACGTTTAGCTGAAACATTAGTGGATCCAGAAACTGGTGAAATTTTAGCGGCGGAAGGAACAATCTTAGATCGTCGTACACTTGATCGCATTTTACCTTACTTAGAGAAAAACATTGGATTCAAAACAGCGAAACCAATGGGTGGAGTGGTAGAAGGCGATGTTGAGCTGCAATCTATTAAGATTTATGCTCCTGAGTCAGAAGGCGAACGCGTAATTAATGTAATTGGTAATGCAAATATTACTCGTGATGTAAAACACATCACACCAGGTGATATCCTTGCTTCTATCAGTTACTTCTTCAACCTACTATACAAAGTGGGGGATACAGATGATATCGACCATTTAGGAAACCGTCGTCTGCGTTCTGTTGGAGAACTATTACAAAATCAATTCCGTATCGGTCTTTCTCGTATGGAACGTGTTGTTCGTGAGAGAATGTCGATTCAAGATACAAATGCAATTACACCACAAGCGTTAATTAACATTCGCCCGGTTATTGCATCTATTAAAGAGTTCTTCGGAAGTTCTCAGTTATCTCAGTTCATGGATCAAACAAACCCATTAGCAGAGTTAACTCACAAACGAAGACTATCTGCATTAGGACCCGGTGGTTTAACGCGTGAGCGCGCAGGCTTTGAAGTACGTGACGTTCACTACTCTCACTATGGTCGTATGTGTCCGATTGAAACACCAGAGGGACCAAACATCGGTTTGATTAACTCATTATCATCGTTCGCGAAAGTAAATGAGTTTGGTTTCATTGAAACACCATACCGTCGTGTTGATCCAGAATCTGGTCTTGTAACAGGGCAGGTTGATTACTTAACAGCAGATGAAGAAGATAATTATGTTGTAGCCCAAGCGAATATGAAATTATCTGAAGAAGGAGAATTCCTTAGCGAAGATATCGTAGCTCGTTTCCGTGGTGAAAACATTGTCACAAATAAAGAACGCATCGACTACATGGATGTATCTCCAAAACAAGTAGTGTCGGCAGCGACAGCTTGTATTCCGTTCTTAGAAAACGATGACTCTAACCGCGCACTTATGGGAGCGAACATGCAACGTCAGGCGGTTCCGTTAATGAATCCGGAATCTCCGATTGTAGGTACAGGTATGGAGTACGTATCAGCAAAAGACTCAGGTGCTGCAGTAATCTGTAAACATCCTGGTGTTGTTGAACGCGTAGAAGCACGTGAAGTTTGGGTACGTCGCTATGTAGAAGTTGACGGTCAAACAGTAAAAGGCGACTTAGATCGCTACAAAATGCAAAAATTCATTCGTTCTAACCAAGGAACTTGCTACAACCAACGTCCAATCGTAAGTGTTGGAAATGAAGTTGTAAAAGGTGAGATTCTTGCGGATGGTCCTTCTATGGAATTAGGTGAACTAGCACTTGGACGTAACGTGCTTGTTGGCTTCATGACTTGGGACGGTTATAACTACGAGGATGCGATCATTATGAGTGAGCGCCTTGTAAAAGACGATGTGTACACTTCTATTCATATTGAAGAATATGAGTCAGAAGCTCGTGATACGAAGCTTGGACCAGAAGAAATTACACGTGACATTCCAAACGTTGGGGAAGATGCATTACGCAACCTTGACGAGCGCGGTATCATTCGCGTTGGTGCGGAAGTAAAAGATGGAGATTTACTTGTTGGTAAAGTAACACCTAAAGGTGTAACAGAATTAACAGCTGAAGAACGTCTATTACATGCTATCTTTGGAGAAAAAGCACGTGAAGTACGTGATACATCACTACGTGTACCACACGGTGGTGGCGGTATTATCTTAGACGTAAAAGTATTCAACCGTGAAGATGGCGATGAATTGCCACCAGGCGTGAATCAACTTGTACGTGCATATATCGTTCAAAAACGTAAAATCTCTGAAGGTGACAAGATGGCCGGACGTCACGGTAACAAAGGTGTTATCTCTCGTATTTTACCAGAAGAAGATATGCCTTACTTACCAGACGGTACGCCAATCGATATCATGTTAAACCCATTAGGGGTACCATCTCGTATGAATATCGGTCAGGTATTAGAGCTTCATCTTGGTATGGCAGCAAGATACCTTGGTATTCACATTGCAACACCAGTATTCGATGGTGCTCGTGAGGAAGATGTTTGGGGCACGATTGAAGAAGCTGGTATGGCAAATGACGCGAAAACAATCCTGTATGACGGACGTACTGGTGAACCATTCGATAACCGCGTATCTGTTGGTGTCATGTATATGATCAAACTTGCGCACATGGTTGACGATAAACTTCATGCTCGTTCTACTGGACCATACTCACTTGTAACGCAGCAGCCTCTTGGAGGTAAAGCTCAGTTCGGTGGACAGCGTTTCGGTGAGATGGAGGTTTGGGCACTTGAAGCTTACGGTGCTGCTTATACTCTTCAAGAAATCTTAACAGTGAAGTCTGATGATGTTGTTGGGCGTGTTAAGACGTATGAAGCAATTGTTAAAGGCGAAAATGTTCCAGAACCAGGCGTTCCTGAATCATTCAAAGTATTGATTAAAGAGCTGCAAAGTTTAGGTATGGACGTTAAAATGATGTCTAGCGACGATAAAGAAATCGAAATGCGTGATACAGAAGATGACGATGATCATCAATCAGCAGATAAATTGAATGTCGAAGTTGAGACAACTAAAGAATAATTGGGATAACCTGTAGACTAAAAGGGAGGTAGGCCCCTTGATAGATGTAAATAACTTTGAATATATGAAGATTGGACTTGCTTCACCTGACAAGATTCGTTCTTGGTCATACGGTGAAGTTAAGAAACCAGAAACAATTAACTATCGTACGTTAAAGCCTGAAAAAGATGGCTTGTTCTGTGAGCGTATTTTCGGACCACAAAAGGACTGGGAATGTCATTGCGGAAAATACAAACGTGTACGTTATAAAGGTGTAGTTTGTGATCGATGTGGCGTTGAAGTAACGCGTGCAAAAGTTCGTCGTGAACGTATGGGTCATATCGAATTAGCTGCTCCTGTATCTCATATTTGGTATTTCAAAGGTATCCCGAGCCGCATGGGACTTGTCTTAGACATGTCCCCTCGCGCGCTTGAAGAAGTAATTTATTTCGCTTCTTATGTTGTAACAGAAAGTGGAGATACACCACTTGATAAGAAGCAATTACTTTCTGAAAAAGAATACCGTGCATATCGTGATCGATATGGTAGCACATTCCAAGCTGCTATGGGTGCGGAAGCGATTAAAAAGCTACTACAAGACATCGATTTAGATAAAGAAGTAGACTTCTTAAAAGAAGAATTAAAAACAGCGCAAGGACAACGCCGTACTCGTGCTATTAAACGTCTAGAAGTATTAGAAGCATTCCGTAACTCTGGAAATCACCCATCTTGGATGATCCTAGATGTTCTTCCAGTTATCCCGCCAGAACTACGCCCAATGGTACAGTTGGATGGTGGACGTTTTGCTACTTCTGACTTAAACGACTTATACCGTCGTGTAATTAACCGTAATAATCGTTTAAAACGTCTATTGGACTTAGGTGCACCAAGCATCATCGTTCAAAACGAAAAACGTATGTTACAAGAAGCTGTAGACGCATTAATCGATAATGGTCGCCGTGGCCGTCCAGTTACTGGACCAGGTAACCGTCCATTAAAATCACTATCTCACATGCTTAAAGGTAAACAAGGACGTTTCCGTCAAAACTTATTAGGTAAACGTGTTGACTACTCTGGCCGTTCTGTAATCGTTGTAGGACCGAACTTAAAGATGTACCAATGTGGATTACCGAAAGAAATGGCGCTTGAATTGTTTAAGCCTTTCGTTATGAAAGAGTTAGTTGGAAAAGGTTTAGCACACAACATTAAGAGTGCTAAACGTAAAATCGAGCGTGTACAACCTGAAGTTTGGGACGTTTTAGAATCTGTGATCAAAGAGCATCCAGTACTTCTAAACCGCGCACCAACACTTCACCGTCTTGGTATCCAGGCGTTTGAACCTACATTAGTAGAAGGTCGCGCAATTCGTCTTCACCCACTTGTATGTACTGCATACAACGCGGACTTTGACGGTGACCAAATGGCAGTTCACGTACCGTTATCATCAGAGGCACAAGCAGAAGCTCGTATTCTTATGTTAGCGGCACAAAACATCTTGAATCCAAAAGACGGAAAACCAGTTGTTACTCCATCTCAGGATATGGTATTAGGTAACTACTACTTAACACTTGAGCGTGAAGGCGCAATCGGTGAAGGTATGGTCTTCAAAGATGCAAACGAAGCAATACTTGCATACCAAAATGGATATGTACATCTGCACACACGTGTTGCAGTTGCTGCAAGTTCAGTAAATAATGTAACATTTACTGAAGAGCAAAAAGGTAAGCTTCTATTAACAACAGTTGGTAAATTAATATTTAACGAAATCTTACCAGAGTCGTTCCCTTATATTAATGAACCGACAAACTCAAACCTTGAAAAAGAAACACCAGCGGAGTATTTCGTTGAAAAAGGTGCGAACATTAAAGAAATTATTGCTAGTCGCGAAGAAGTGGCGCCATTTAGCAAGAAGATTCTTGGTAACATCATTGCGGAAGTATTCAAACGTTTCCAAATTACGGAAACATCTCGCATGCTTGACCGCATGAAAAACTTAGGATTTAAGTACTCTACAAAAGCTGGTATTACAGTTGGGGTATCTGACATTCTTGTATTAGGCGAAAAAGATGAAATTCTCCATGAAGCACAAGCAAAAGTAGATAATGTAATTAAACAATTCCGTCGCGGTTTAATCACGGAAGAAGAACGTTACGATCGCGTTATCTCTATTTGGAGTAATGCAAAAGATGTTATCCAAGGAAAATTGATGAAATCCTTGAATAAACGCAACCCAATCTTCATGATGAGTGATTCCGGTGCCCGTGGTAACGCATCGAACTTTACTCAGCTTGCTGGTATGCGTGGTCTGATGGCCAATCCATCTGGTCGTATTATCGAACTTCCAATTAAATCAAGTTTCCGTGAAGGTTTAACAGTACTTGAGTACTTCATCTCTACGCATGGTGCGCGTAAAGGTCTTGCCGATACAGCACTTAAAACTGCCGATTCTGGTTACTTAACACGTCGTCTTGTAGATGTTGCACAAGATGTAATTGTCCGTGAAGATGATTGTGGAACAGATCGTGGTCTATTAATTGGTGCGATTAAAGAGGGTAATGAAGTAATTGAGTCATTATATGATCGTCTTGTTGGACGTTTTGCAAGAAAAACTGTAAAACATCCTGAAACAGGTGAAGTATTAGTTAGTGAAAACCAACTAATTACTGAAGATATCGCTCATATCGTTGAAAATTCGGGTGTTGAAACTGTAAACATTCGTTCAGCGTTCACGTGTAACACTCGCCACGGTGTATGTAAGAAGTGTTACGGTCGTAACTTAGCAACTGGTACAGACGTAGAAGTAGGAGAAGCGGTAGGTATTATCGCAGCTCAATCTATCGGTGAGCCAGGTACACAGTTAACGATGCGTACGTTCCATACAGGTGGGGTTGCCGGAGATGATATCACTCAAGGTTTACCTCGTATCCAAGAGATCTTCGAAGCTCGTAACCCGAAAGGTCAGGCAGTTATCAGTGAAATCGATGGTGTTATCGCAGCGATCAACGATGTTAAAGATCGCCAAGAAGTAGTTGTACAGGGTGAAGTTGAAGCTCGTACGTATGCTATTCCTTACGGTGCGCGTCTGAAAGTAACTTTAGGACAGCCAATTAGCCACGGTAAAGAGTTAACAGAAGGTTCTATTGATCCGAAAGAATTACTAAAAGTAACGGACATTACGGCGGTTCAAGAATACTTACTACGTGAAGTTCAAAAAGTATACCGTATGCAAGGGGTAGAAATTGGTGACAAACACGTAGAAGTAATGGTACGTCAAATGTTACGTAAAGTTCGTGTAAGTGACGCGGGTGAAACAGATGTATTACCAGGAACACTACTAGATATCCATCAGTTTACTGATGCGAATGCGAAGGTGTTACTGAAAGGTAAACAACCAGCAACGGCTAGACCTGTTCTACTTGGTATTACAAAAGCTTCACTTGAAACTGATTCATTCTTATCTGCAGCATCGTTCCAAGAAACGACACGTGTCTTAACTGATGCAGCGATTAAGGGTAAACGCGATGAGCTTCTAGGATTGAAAGAAAATGTTATTATCGGTAAACTTGTTCCTGCTGGAACGGGTATGAATCGTTATCGCAAAGTGGATCTTGTAAAAACAACACAAGGTGACATGAATGTTGAAAACGATGAAGTTTATGTGGAACAGTAAAATTTTCCGTCGTAAATTTTGTATAAAAACAGTTAATCCTAGTTGACATTGTATGAGTCAAAATGTTACTATAATCAAGGTTGCTCCTGAACGATGCTTTGGAGGATATTTATATGTCTTATCAAAAAGTGTCAAATGCTGAAAATGTAGTCGTTGGTCATAAACGCACATTGGAGGCAATCAAAAATGGTATAGTTAAAGAAGTTGTTATTGCGGAAGATGCTGATATGCGGTTAACCCATATGATCATTCGTACTGCCTTGCAACATAACATACCCATAACCAAAGTTGAATCAGTTCGTAAGCTTGGAAAAGTTTCGGGGATTCAAGTGGGAGCTTCAGCAATAGGAATAATAAGTTAAAACTGTTTTTGTGAGGAGAGAGCATTTGCTCTCCCTTGCAAAAACTTTGTTTTCAACTAATAATGAACCACCTGGATATGTGGTCATACAAACATGCGAAGGGAGGATAATCAAATGCCTACTATTAACCAATTAGTGAGAAATGGTCGTACTGATAAAGTATGGAAATCTAAATCACCTGCGTTAAACAAAGGGTTCAACTCTTTAAAGAAAAAATCAACTGATATCTCTGCACCTCAAAAACGTGGTGTATGTACTCGTGTTGGTACAATGACTCCAAAGAAACCTAACTCAGCGTTACGTAAATACGCTCGTGTACGTTTAACAAACGGTATCGAGGTTACAGCTTACATCCCAGGTATCGGTCATAACCTACAAGAGCATAGCGTAGTATTAATTCGCGGTGGTCGAGTAAAGGATTTACCAGGGGTACGTTACCACATCGTTCGTGGTGCGCTTGATACAGCTGGTGTTGACAAACGTATGCAAGGACGTTCTAAATATGGTACTAAGCGACCAAAACCTGCTAAAAAATAATAAACTTATAATGAAAGGAGGAACTCAATATGCCTCGTAAAGGACCTGTTGCGAAACGTGACGTGTTACCAGATCCAATGTACAAGTCTAAGCTAGTAACACGCCTTATCAACAAAATGATGGTTGACGGTAAAAAAGGTAAATCTCAAACAATTCTTTATAACGCTTTCGATATCGTTCGTGAACGTTCAGATAAAGACCCTATGGAAGTATTCGAGCAAGCTCTTAAGAACATCATGCCTGTTCTTGAAGTACGTGCTCGTCGTGTTGGTGGTGCTAACTACCAAGTTCCAGTTGAGGTTCGTCCAGAACGCCGTACAACTTTAGGTCTTCGCTGGTTAGTAAACTATGCTCGTCTTCGTGGTGAAAAAACTATGGAAGAGCGTCTAGCTTACGAAATCTTAGATGCAGCTAACAACGCTGGTGCATCTGTTAAGAAACGTGAAGACACTCATAAAATGGCAGAAGCTAACAAAGCATTTGCTCATTACCGTTGGTAGGATTCAACGTAAAATAAATGTAAGCATAAACCGCTTTATTTGTCGCTTATGGAAGTGTGGAGAGGGAGAATGCCTCTCCCTTTCGTTGGGCGCTCGTTTTACATAATGAGGGTACTGGACATACTGACATGTGTAACAATATAAAGTGGCTTTTTTGCTACTTAAAATAAAAAAATCCAATCCATATATGGAAGGAGCAAGACACCAAATGACAAGAGAGTTCTCTTTAGAAAACACTCGTAATATTGGTATCATGGCTCACATCGATGCTGGTAAAACAACAGCAACTGAGCGTATTCTGTATTATACAGGACGTATTCATAAAATCGGTGAAACTCATGAAGGTGCATCTCAGATGGACTGGATGGAGCAAGAGCAAGAGCGTGGTATCACAATTACTTCTGCTGCAACTACAGCTCAATGGAAAGGTCACCGTGTAAACATCATTGACACTCCAGGACACGTAGACTTCACAGTAGAAGTAGAACGTTCTTTACGCGTACTTGATGGTGCGGTAGCAGTACTTGATGCACAATCTGGTGTAGAACCACAAACAGAAACTGTTTGGCGTCAGGCTACTACTTACGGTGTACCTCGTATCGTATTCGTTAACAAAATGGATAAGATTGGTGCAGATTTCTTATACTCTGTAGGAACAATCCACGATCGTTTACAAGCAAACGCACACCCAATTCAGTTACCAATCGGTGCTGAAGATGAGTTCAATGGTATCATTGACCTTGTTGAAGAATGTGCTTACATGTACGGTAACGATTTAGGAACAGACATCGAGCGTGTTGAAATTCCTGAAGAGCACAAAGAATTAGCTGCAGAATACCGTGGAAAACTTATTGAAGCGGTAGCTGAGCTTGATGAAGAAATGATGATGAAGTACCTAGAAGGTGAAGAAATCACTGTAGAAGAGCTTAAAGCTGGTATCCGTAAGGCTACAACTTCTGTAGAATTCTTCCCAGTAATCTGTGGTTCTGCATTCAAAAATAAAGGTGTTCAAATTCTGTTAGACGCAGTTATCGACTACCTACCATCTCCATTAGACGTACCAGCTATTAAAGGTACTCTTCCGGATACAGATGAAGAAATCGAACGTAAGTCTAGCGATGAAGAACCATTCGCAGCTTTAGCATTCAAAATCATGACTGACCCTTATGTTGGTAAGTTAACGTTCTTCCGTGTGTATTCTGGTGTGTTAAACTCTGGATCATACGTGAAAAACTCAACTAAAGGTAAGCGTGAGCGTGTAGGTCGTATCCTACAAATGCACGCTAACAGCCGTGAAGAGATTTCAACAGTTTACGCTGGTGATATCGCTGCTGCTGTAGGTTTAAAAGATACTACTACTGGTGATACTCTTTGTGATGAGAAGAGTCTTGTTATCCTTGAGTCTATGGAATTCCCAGAGCCAGTTATCTCTGTAGCTATCGAACCAAAATCTAAAGCTGACCAAGATAAAATGGGTACAGCATTATCTAAGCTTTCTGAAGAAGATCCAACATTCCGTGCTCACACTGACCAAGAAACTGGCCAAACAATCATCGCTGGTATGGGTGAACTTCACCTTGATATCATCGTTGACCGTATGCGTCGTGAATTCAAAGTGGAAGCAAACGTTGGTGCTCCTCAGGTAGCATACCGTGAGACTTTCCGCGCTGCTGCGAAAGTTGAAGGTAAGTTCGCTCGTCAATCTGGTGGTCGTGGACAATTCGGTCACGTTTGGATTGAGTTTGAACCTAATGAAGAAGGTAAAGGTTTTGAATTCCAAAACAAAATCGTCGGTGGTGTAGTTCCACGTGAATACATCCCAGCTGTTGGAGCGGGTCTTGAAGACTCACTTAAAAATGGTGTACTAGCTGGTTATCCACTAGTTGACATCAAAGCTGCGTTAGTTGACGGATCTTACCATGATGTCGATTCATCTGAGATGGCGTTCAAAATCGCTGCATCTATGGCACTTAAAGCTGCGGTTTCTAAATGTAGCCCAGTAATTCTTGAGCCAATGATGAAAGTTGAAGTTGTAATTCCTGAAGAGTACATGGGTGACATTATGGGCGACGTAACATCTCGTCGTGGACGTGTAGAAGGTATGGAAGCTCGCGGTAACGCACAAGTTGTTCGCGCTATGGTTCCACTTTCTGAAATGTTCGGTTATGCAACTGCATTACGTTCTAACACTCAAGGACGCGGAACATTCTCAATGACATTTGATCATTATGAAGAAGTACCGAAGTCTGTTTCTGAAGAAATTATTAAAAAAAATAAAGGTGAATAATTGATTTTTATCGATTGTTCAAGTATAACTACTTATGTAAGCTTAGAAAGTGGGACGTAAGTTTCACTTTCTAGTCTAAATATAAAATAACCTATATAAACTAAGGAGGAATTTAGAATGGCTAAAGCTAAATTCGAACGTTCTAAACCCCATGTTAACATCGGTACAATCGGCCACGTTGACCATGGTAAAACTACATTAACTGCTGCGATCACTACAGTTCTTGCAAAAGCTGGTGGTGCTGAAGCACGCGGATACGATCAAATCGACGCTGCTCCAGAAGAAAGAGAGCGCGGAATCACAATCTCAACTGCACACGTTGAGTACGAAACTGAAACTCGTCACTATGCACACGTTGACTGCCCAGGTCACGCTGACTATGTTAAAAACATGATCACTGGTGCTGCTCAAATGGACGGCGGTATCTTAGTAGTATCTGCTGCTGATGGCCCAATGCCTCAAACACGTGAGCACATCCTTCTTTCTCGTCAAGTAGGTGTTCCTTACATCGTTGTATTCTTAAACAAATGCGACATGGTAGACGACGAAGAATTATTAGAATTAGTAGAAATGGAAGTTCGCGACCTATTATCTGAATACGGATTCCCAGGCGACGACATTCCTGTAATCAAAGGTTCTGCTCTTAAAGCTCTTCAAGGAGAAGCTGATTGGGAAGCAAAAATCATTGAATTAATGACTGAAGTTGATGCTTACATCCCAACTCCAGAACGTGAAACTGACAAACCATTCTTAATGCCTATCGAGGATGTATTCTCTATCACAGGTCGTGGTACAGTTGCAACTGGTCGTGTAGAGCGCGGAATCGTTAAAGTTGGTGACGTAGTAGAAATCATCGGTCTTGCTGAAGAAAATGCTTCTACAACTGTAACTGGTGTAGAGATGTTCCGTAAACTTCTTGACCAAGCTCAAGCTGGAGACAACATCGGTGCTTTACTTCGTGGGGTTGCTCGTGAAGACATCCAACGTGGACAAGTTCTTGCTAAAACTGGCTCTGTAAAAGCTCACGCTAAATTCAAAGCTGAAGTTTTCGTATTATCTAAAGAAGAAGGTGGACGTCACACTCCATTCTTCGCTAACTACCGTCCTCAGTTCTACTTCCGTACAACTGACGTAACTGGTATCATCCAATTACCAGAAGGTACTGAAATGGTAATGCCTGGTGACAACATCGAAATGACTATCGAACTTATCGCTCCAATCGCTATCGAAGAGGGAACTAAATTCTCTATTCGTGAAGGTGGACGTACAGTAGGTTACGGTGTAGTTGCTACTATCGTTGAGTAATCTTAACTGATATAAAAAAACCCAAGGGATTTTCCCTTGGGTTTTTTTATTGTTTATTAATATAGAAGAAAGAGGTGTGTTTTCTATCTTTGAATGAGTTTCTTCTATAGTATATAAAACAAGAAGTAACATCCATAAACTGTAAGTTGAATAAGAGCAGATGAAAACTTGAAATTCTTTAAAGTGCCATGTATAATAGCAAAAGTAGAGAAAAGCAGATGCAAACAAAAAGATGCTTGCATCTAGACGAATAACATTGTATAATAGACAATGTTGGTCTTTGACTGCGATGAAGTGGAAGGTTGCTGACACACCCGGCCGCTTTGCCATGGCATGGTGTGGGGGAATTTCCATGGAGAAGGTCTATTTTAGAAATAGGCGAACGAAGGAGGGAAAATAATGGCAAAAGAAAAAATTCGTATCCGTTTAAAAGCTTATGATCACCGTATTCTTGATCAATCAGCTGAGAAAATTGTAGAAACAGCTAAGCGTTCTGGGGCAACAGTTTCTGGTCCGATCCCATTACCAACTGAGAAGACTATTTACACAATTCTTCGTGCTGTTCATAAGTACAAAGATTCTCGTGAGCAATTCGAAATGCGCACACACAAACGTTTAATCGATATCGTGAGTCCTACTCCACAAACAGTAGATTCATTAATGCGTTTAGACTTACCGTCTGGTGTAGATATCGAAATCAAACTATAATTCATATAACTTAAAAATGTAGGAGGTGTAACTCATGACCAAAGGAATCTTAGGAAGAAAGATCGGTATGACTCAAGTATTTGCTGAGAACGGTGAGTTAATCCCAGTAACAGTTATCGCTGCTAATCCAAACGTTGTTCTTCAAAAGAAAACAACTGAAACTGATGGCTACAATGCAATCCAGTTAGGATTTGAAGATAAACGTGAAAAGTTAACTAACAAACCTGAACAAGGCCACACTGCTAAAGCATCTACAACTCCTAAGCGCTTCATTCGCGAAATCCGCGATGCAGACGTGGACGGATTAGAGGTTGGTCAAGAGGTAAAAGTTGAAGTTTTCGCTGCAGGTGAAATCGTTGACGTAACAGGAATTTCTAAAGGTAAAGGTTTCCAAGGTGTTATCAAACGCCACGGACAATCTCGCGGACCTATGTCTCATGGTTCTCGTTATCACCGTCGTCCAGGTTCAATGGGCCCAGTTGCTCCGAACCGTGTATTCAAAGGCAAAAAACTTGCTGGACGTATGGGTGGAGACCAAGTTACTATCCAAAACTTAGAAATCGTTCAAGTTGACACTGAGCGCAACTTATTACTAGTAAAAGGTAACGTTCCAGGTGCTAAGAAATCTCTTGTAGTTGTTCAAGGCGCTGTGAAGGTTAGCAAATAATTCACAATAGGAAGGAGGAATTCCAATGCCAAAAGTTACTGTATATAACCAAACTGGTTCACAGGTTGGTGAAATCGAATTAGCTGAAGCTATTTTCGGTATCGAACCAAATGAAGCTGTACTTTTCGAAGCTGTAATGATGCAACGTGCATCTTTACGTCAAGGTACACACAAAGTAAAAACTCGTTCTGAAGTTCGTGGTGGTGGTCGTAAACCATGGCGTCAAAAAGGAACTGGACGTGCTCGTCAAGGGTCTATCCGCTCTCCTCAATGGCGTGGTGGTGGTACGGTATTCGGACCTACACCAAGAAGCTATGCGTACAAACTTCCTAAGAAGGTTCGTCGTTTAGCAATCAAATCTGCATTAGCTACTAAAGTAGTTGAGAACAACATTGTAGTTCTTGAAGACCTAGTGTTAAATGCACCAAAAACAAAAGACATGCTAGCAGTACTTAAAGGATTAACTGTTGAGAAGAAAGCTCTTATCGTAACTGCTGATGCAAACGAATCTGTAGAGTTATCTGCTCGCAATATCCCTGGAGTAACAGTAATCACTGCTGATGGCGTAAACGTTTTAGACGTGCTTCATCATGATAAGCTAATCATGACAAAAGCGGCAGTGGAAAAAGTAGAGGAGGTGCTTGCATAATGAGAGATCCTCGTGATATCATTAAGCGCCCAGTTATCACTGAACGTTCTATGGAAATGATGGCTGAAAAAAAATACACGTTCGATGTGGACGTTAAATCTAATAAAACAGAAGTTAAAGATGCTCTTGAAGCGATCTTTGGTGTTAAAGTAGAAAAAGTGAACATCATGAACTACAAGCCGAAAGCAAAACGCGTTGGTCGTCACGCTGGTTTTACTAGCCGTCGTCGTAAAGCAATCGTTAAGCTAACTGCTGACAGCAAAGAAATCGAAATCTTCCAAGGTGTTTAATTCTTACTAAAGAAGGAGGGAAATTGAGATGGGAATTAAAAAGTATAATCCAACTACTAACGGTCGTCGTAATATGACTACGAATGATTTCGCTGAAATCACGACTGACAGACCAGAAAAGTCATTACTTGCTCCTTTAAGCAAGAAGGCTGGTCGTAATAACCAAGGTAAAATTACTGTACGTCATCAAGGTGGCGGACATAAGCGTCAATACCGTATCATCGACTTTAAGCGTAACAAAGATGGAATTCCAGGACGCGTTGCTACGATCGAATACGATCCAAACCGCTCTGCGAATATCGCATTAATTAACTACGTTGACGGTGAAAAACGTTACATTCTTGCTCCTAAATCTTTAGAAGTAGGTATGGAAGTTATGTCTGGCCCAGAAGCTGACATCAAAATCGGTAACGCATTACCATTAATCAACATTCCAGTAGGTACTGTTGTTCATAATATCGAGCTTAAGCCTGGTCGTGGCGGACAATTAGTTCGTTCTGCTGGTACTTCTGCTCAAGTACTTGGTAAAGAAGGTAAATACGTACTTGTACGTTTAACTTCTGGTGAAGTACGTCTTGTATTATCTGCTTGTCGCGCTTCAATCGGTCAAGTAGGTAACGAACAACACGAACTTATCAAAATCGGTAAAGCAGGTCGCTCTCGCTGGTTAGGTAAACGCCCAACAGTTCGTGGTTCTGTAATGAACCCGGTTGATCACCCACACGGTGGTGGTGAAGGACGTTCTCCAATCGGACGTAAGTCTCCAATGTCTCCATGGGGTAAACCAACTCTTGGATTCAAGACTCGTAAGAAAAACAAAGCGTCTGACAAATTCATCGTTCGTCGTCGTAAAAAATAATGGGATTGTAGTACGGTTCATTTCTAGAACCGTACGCCAATCACGAAGGGAGGCACCAAAATGGCTCGTAGCTTAAAAAAAGGACCATTTGTCGATGATCACTTAATGAGCAAAATGGAAAAATTAGTTGCATCTGAGCAAAAACAAGTTGTTAAAACTTGGTCTCGCCGTTCAACAATCTTCCCTCAGTTCATCGGACACACAATCGCTGTATATGATGGTCGTAAACACGTACCTGTGTACATCACTGAGGATATGGTTGGCCATAAGTTAGGTGAATTCGCACCAACTCGTACGTATAAAGGTCACCTTGCTGACGATAAGAAAACTAGAAGATAATGAGAGGAGGCACTTCAATGCAAGCTAAAGCAGTAGCGAGAACAGTTCGTATTGCTCCTCGTAAAGTTCGTTTAGTAGTAGACTTAATCCGAGGTAAGCAAGTGGGTGAAGCGATTGCTATCCTTAACCACACACCAAAAACTGCTTCTCCAGTTGTAGAGAAAGTTTTAAAATCTGCAATCGCAAATGCAGAGCACAATTATGAGATGGATATTAACAACCTAGTTGTTGAAAAAGTTTTCGTTGACGAAGGTCCAACGTTGAAACGTTTCCGTCCACGTGCAATGGGTCGTGCAAGCCAAATTAACAAACGCACAAGCCACATTACAGTTGTGGTATCAGAAAAGAAGGAGGGATAATCGATGGGTCAAAAGGTTAATCCAATTGGTCTTCGTGTCGGCGTTATCCGTGACTGGGAATCTCGTTGGTTCGCAGAGAAAGATTATGCTACATTACTACATGAAGACATCAAAATCCGTGAGTACATTACTGTACGCTTAAAAGATTCTGCTGTTGCTAAAGTAGAAATCGAACGTGCAGCAAATCGTGTAAATGTTACAATTCACACTGCAAAACCTGGTATGGTAATTGGTAAAGGTGGTACTGAAGTTGAAGCACTTCGTAAAGCTCTTAACCAATTAACAGGCAAGCGTGTACACATCAACATTTTAGAAGTTAAGAGAGCTGATCTTAACGCTAAATTAGTAGGCGAAAACATCGCTCGTCAATTAGAAAACCGTGTATCATTCCGTCGTGCACAAAAGCAAGTTATTCAACGTGCTATGCGTGCAGGTGCTAAAGGTATTAAAACACAGGTTTCTGGTCGTCTTGGCGGAGCTGATATCGCTCGTGCAGAATCTTACAGTGAAGGAACTGTTCCACTTCATACACTTCGCGCTGATATTGACTATGCAGCAGTTGAAGCTGATACAACATACGGTAAATTAGGCGTAAAAGTATGGATCTACCGTGGAGAAGTCCTTCCTACAAAAAAGAAAGCTTCTGAGGAAGGAGGAAAATAATATGTTAATGCCAAAACGCGTAAAATATCGTAGAGAGCATCGTGGTAAAATGCGTGGTCGTGCAAAAGGTGGAACTGAAATTGCTTTCGGTGAATTCGGTTTACAAGCACAAGCTGCTTCATGGATTACAAACCGTCAAATCGAAGCTGCTCGTCGTGCAATGACTCGTTACATGAAACGTGGCGGTAAAGTATGGATTAAAATTTTCCCTTCTAAACCTTACACTGCAAAACCTCTAGAAGTACGTATGGGTTCCGGTAAAGGGGCACCAGAAGGCTGGGTAGCAGTAGTAAAACCTGGGAAAATTATGTTCGAAATCGCGGGTGTATCTGAAGAGGTAGCACGCGAAGCATTACGTCTTGCAGCTCACAAGTTACCTGTGAAATGTAAATTCGTAAAACGTGAAGAAAATGGTGGTGAATCTAATGAAAACTAATGATATTCGTGAATTAACCACTGCCGAAATCGAAACAAAAGTTAAAGCTTTAAAGGAAGAATTGTTCAATCTTCGCTTCCAACTTGCTACAGGACAATTAGAGAATCCAACTCGCATTCGTGAAGTGCGTAAAGCAATTGCTCGTATGAAAACTGTAGTTCGTGAAAGAGAGATCGGAATTAATCGATAAATTGAGGGGAGGTTTGCATAGTGAGCGAACGTAACCAACGCAAAGTTTATACTGGTCGTGTTGTGTCTGACAAAATGGACAAAACGATTACAGTTTTAGTTGAAACTTACAAAACTCATTCCTTGTACGGAAAACGTGTTAAGTATTCTAAGAAGTACAAAGCCCATGATGAGCAAAACCAAGCGAAACTTGGCGATATCGTTAAAATCATGGAAACTCGCCCGCTTTCTGCTACTAAGCGTTTCCGTTTAGTTGAAATCGTTGAAGAAGCGGTTATTATCTAAATAGACGAATCGGAATTTTTAGTCCGAAGGGAGGTTTCATAACATGATCCAACAAGAATCTCGTTTGAAAGTTGCTGACAACTCTGGTGCACGTGAACTTTTAACAATTAAAGTATTAGGCGGCTCTGGTCGTAAATATGCTAACATTGGTGACATTATCGTTGCTACGGTAAAACAAGCAACACCAGGTGGCGTTGTTAAAAAAGGTGACGTTGTTAAAGCAGTAGTGGTACGTACGAAGAGCGGAGCTCGTCGTCCGGACGGTTCTTATATCAAATTTGATGAAAACGCAGCGGTTATCATCAAAGACGATAAGAGCCCACGTGGTACTCGTATCTTCGGACCAGTAGCTCGTGAATTACGTGATAGCAACTTCATGAAGATCGTTTCTTTAGCTCCAGAAGTTCTATAATTTAAGGTATTGCCTTGCTAAGGAGGTGCAGAATTAAGATGCATGTAAAAAAAGGTGATAAAGTACAGGTAATCACTGGAAAAGACAAAGGAAAACAAGGCGTTATCCTTGTGGCTTTCCCAAAGCAAAACCGTGTTATCGTTGAGGGTGTTAACATCGTTAAAAAACACTCTAAGCCATCTCAATTAAATCCACAAGGTGGAATTATTACTAAAGAAGCACCTATTCACGTTTCTAACGTTATGGTTTTAGATCCGAAAACAGGTGAACCTACTCGCGTAGGCTTCAAAGTAGAAGATGGTAAAAAAGTTCGTATTGCAAAAAAATCTGGTGAATTATTAGATAAATAATTTTCTTAAGAAAGGAGGTCACTTCATTGAATCGCCTTAAAGAGAAGTTCCAAAAGGAAATTACTCCTGCTCTAGTGAGCAAGTTTAACTATAAATCTGTGATGGAAGTACCGAAAATCGAAAAGATCGTAATCAACACTGGTGTTGGTGACGCGGTATCTAACTCAAAAGCTTTAGACAATGCAGTAGAAGAATTAACACAAATCGCAGGTCAAAAACCTGTTGTAACTCGTGCTAAAAAATCAATCGCTGGTTTCCGTCTTCGTGAAGGTATGCCAATCGGTGCGAAAGTAACTTTACGCGGCGAGCAAATGTATGAGTTCTTCGACAAATTAGTATCAGTTTCTTTACCACGTGTACGTGATTTCCGTGGTGTTTCTAAGAAATCATTCGATGGTCGTGGGAACTACACATTAGGTGTTAAAGAGCAACTTATCTTCCCTGAGATCGATTATGATAAAGTAAGCAAAGTCCGCGGTATGGACATCGTAATCGTTACTACAGCGAAAACTGATGAAGAAGCTCGTGAACTTTTAACACAATTCGGTATGCCATTCCAAAAATAATGGAAACCAACGCTAAGTAGAGGAGGCGAAAACGTGGCTAAAAAATCTATGATAGCGAAACAAAAGCGTACTCCTAAGTTTAAAGTACAAGAGTATACACGTTGCGAACGCTGCGGTCGTCCGCATTCTGTATACCGCAAATTTAAGCTTTGCCGTATTTGTTTCCGTGAACTTGCATATAAAGGTCAAATTCCTGGTGTTAAAAAAGCTAGTTGGTAAAACCCACAAATGGGAAGGAGGTAAAACACATGGTGATGACAGATCCAATTGCAGACATGCTTACTCGCATCCGTAATGCGAACATGGTACGTCATGAGAAATTAGAGGTTCCTGCTTCTAAAATCAAAAAAGAGATCGCTGAACTTTTAAAACGTGAAGGTTTCATTCGTGATGTAGAATACATCGAGGATAACAAACAAGGTATCCTTCGTATTTTCCTGAAATATGGTGCAAACAATGAACGTGTAATCACTGGATTAAAACGTATCAGTAAACCTGGCTTACGCGTTTACGCTAAAGCTGATGAAGTACCACGTGTACTTAACGGATTAGGTATCGCTCTTGTTTCTACATCTAAGGGAGTAATGACAGACAAAGACGCTCGTCAATTACAAACTGGTGGAGAAGTAGTAGCATACGTTTGGTAATATATATTTAAAACGAACGGAGGTGTGACCACATGTCTCGTATTGGTAAAAAGATTCTTGAAATCCCTGCAGGTGTTACTATTACAATTGCAGAAGACAATACTGTAACAGTAAAAGGCCCTAAAGGTGAATTAACTCGTAAATTCAATGCTGATATGTCTATCAAAATTGAAGAAAATACACTAACAGTTGAGCGTCCTTCTGAACAGAAGGAACACCGTGCATTACACGGTACAACTCGTGCTTTAATCGGAAACATGGTTGAAGGTGTAACTACAGGTTTCGCACGCGGACTGGAATTAGTCGGTGTTGGTTACCGTGCTCAAAAACAAGGAGATAAACTTGTATTAAGCGTAGGTTATTCTCATCCAGTAGAAATGACTCCGGAAGCAGGTCTTGAAGTTGAAGTACCTGTACCAACTAAAATCGTAATCAAAGGTATCGACAAGCAACGTGTTGGCGAATTTGCTGCTAACATCCGTGCTGTACGTGCTCCTGAGCCTTATAAAGGTAAAGGTATTCGTTACGAAGGCGAAGTTGTTCGTCGTAAAGAAGGTAAAACTGCTAAGTAAACCCGTTAGGTGAGAGAAAGGAGTGACAAGAATGATCACTAAAGCTGATAAAAATGCGACTCGTAAGAAAAGACATGCACGTGTACGTGCTAAA
This sequence comes from Bacillus sp. DE0042, assembly GCF_007680225.1. NCBI lineage: Bacteria > Bacillati > Bacillota > Bacilli > Caryophanales > Bacillaceae > Bacillus > Bacillus sp. DE0042. The sequence goes on from NZ_VEJP01000013.1 coordinate 41,522, forward strand.
CTTACTGGTACTGCAGAACGTCCACGTTTAAACGTGTTCCGTTCTAACCAACATATTTACGCTCAAGTTATTGATGATGTAAATGGTGTAACGTTAGTAAGTGCATCTACTCTTGATAAAGACCTTGCTCTTAACGGTACTAGCAATACTGAAGCTGCTACGAAAGTAGGAGAATCAGTTGCTAAGCGTGCTGTAGAGAAAGGCGTTAAAGAAGTAGTATTCGATCGCGGTGGTTACTTATACCATGGCCGTGTTAAAGCTCTAGCTGAGGCTGCTCGTGAGGCTGGATTACAATTTTAATGGTCAAAGGAGGGAAAATTGATGCATCGCATTGACCCAAGTAAATTAGAACTTGAAGAACGTGTAGTTACGATAAATCGTGTCGCGAAAGTTGTTAAGGGTGGTCGTCGTTTCCGCTTTGCTGCACTAGTTGTAGTTGGCGATAAAAACGGTCATGTTGGATTCGGTACTGGTAAAGCACAAGAGGTACCAGACGCAATCCGCAAAGCTATCGAAGACGCTAAGAAAAACTTAATCGCTGTACCATTAGTTGGTACAACAATTCCACACACAATCAACGGTCATTTTGGAGCTGGTGAAGTATTCTTAAAACCTGCTGCTGAAGGTACTGGTGTTATTGCTGGTGGACCTGTTCGTGCGGTACTTGAATTAGCTGGTGTACAAGATATTCTTTCGAAATCTCTTGGTTCTAACACACCAATCAACATGATTCGCGCTACTGTGAACGGATTAAGCGAACTTAAGCGCGCTGAAGATGTTGCAAAATTACGCGGTAAATCTGTAGAAGAGCTACTAGGTTAAGGAGGGAAAACAAATGGCGAAAAAGTTAGAAATTACCCTCACTCGTAGTGTAATTGGTCGTCCACAAGATCAACGTGCGACGGTAGAAGCTTTAGGTCTTAAAAAGTTGAATTCAACTGTAGTTAAGGAAGAAACTCCTGCTATTCTTGGTATGATCAACAAAGTTTCTCACCTTATAACTGTAAAAGAAGCTTAAGGATAACTCATTAATATAAGGAGGTGCCTGGGAATGAAACTTCATGAATTAAAACCTGCAGAAGGTTCTCGTAAAGTACGTAACCGTGTCGGTCGTGGTATCGGTTCTGGTAACGGTAAAACTGCTGGTAAAGGTCATAAAGGACAAAACGCACGTTCTGGTGGCGGTGTTCGTCTTGGCTTCGAAGGTGGTCAAACTCCATTATTCCGTCGTTTACCAAAACGCGGCTTCACAAACATTAACCGTAAAGAGTTTACTATTGTAAACTTATCAACGTTAAATCGTTTTGAAGATGGTACAGAAGTAACACCTGAATTATTGCTGGAAACTGGCGTTATCAGCAAGTTAAACGACGGTGTTAAAATTCTTGCAAGCGGCGCAGTAGAGAAAAAATTAACTGTTAAAGCGCACAAGTTCTCTTCAAGTGCTAAAGAAGCAATTGAAGCAGCTGGCGGATCAGTTGAGGTGATCTAATGTTTCGTACAATCTCCAACTTTATGCGCGTTGCTGAGATAAGACGTAAAATATTATTCACTTTAGCGATGTTAATCGTATTCAGGATTGGCACGTTTATCCCAGTGCCATTTACAAATGGAGACGTACTGAAAGCACAAGATCAATTAAATGCCTTAGGTATCCTAAATACATTTGGCGGTGGCGCCTTGAAAAACTTCTCCATCTTCGCGATGGGAATCATGCCGTATATTACAGCATCCATCATCGTGCAATTATTGCAGATGGATGTTGTTCCTAAATTTTCGGAATGGTCGAAGCAAGGTGAAATGGGCCGTCGTAAACTAACGCAATTCACGCGTTACTTTACAATTGTTCTTGCGTTTATTCAGGGGTTTGGTATGTCAATCGGTTTTAACGGTATGGTAGGTGGGCAATTAATTTTGAATCCTGGTTGGAGCACTTATTTATACATTGCTACGGTACTGACTGCTGGTACTGCATTTTTAATGTGGTTAGGTGAACAGATTACAGCTAAAGGTGTAGGTAATGGTATTTCCATCCTGATCTTTGGCGGTATTGCCGCAGCGATCCCAAGTGTTATATCTCAAGTGTATCAACAACAGTTTCAAAATATCGGAGATCAATTGTTCATGAGTATCGTTAAAGTTGCATTGATCTTACTAGCTGTGCTAGCGGTTATTGTTGGTGTTATTTTCATTCAACAGGCTGTTAGAAAGATCCCAATTCAATATGCGAAGCGTGTAACAGGAGGGAATGGGAATCATGCTGGAGCACAAAACACACATTTACCGCTTAAGGTAAATAGTGCGGGTGTTATTCCAGTCATTTTTGCTGTTTCATTCTTAATTACGCCTCCAACTATTGCACAGTTCTTCCCGAATCATGATGTATCGCAGTGGATCATTGCAAACTTTAACTATTCTCACCCAGTGGGAATGATCATATATGTTGCGCTCATTGTAGCCTTCACATATTTCTATGCGTTTGTTCAGGTTAATCCAGAGCAAATGTCAGAGAATCTAAACAAACAAGGTGGATATGTTCCAGGTATTCGTCCGGGTAAGAATACGGAACAATATCTAACAAAAATCTTGTATCGTTTGACCTTTGTAGGATCAATTTTCCTAGCAGCGATTGCAATCTTACCAGTTATCTTTACGAAATTGGGAAATCTTCCTCCATCTGCACAGATTGGTGGAACGAGTATGTTAATCGTTGTCGGCGTTGCTTTAGAAACAATGAAGCAGCTAGAAAGCCAACTGGTAAAACGCCATTACAAAGGGTTTATCAAGCAATGAGTAAGTGGGAAGAATTGTCTTCCCTACATGCTCATGTACTCTGAGGGGGAACAAGGATGAACTTAATTTTAATGGGGCTTCCTGGTGCTGGTAAAGGTACACAAGCCGAACAGATTGTTGCCAAGTATAACATCCCTCACATTTCAACAGGAGATATGTTCCGTGCAGCTATGAAGGCTGAAACTGAAATGGGTCTACAAGCAAAATCTTTTATTGATAAAGGTGCACTTGTTCCAGATGAAGTTACAATCGGAATCGTTCGTGAACGTTTAAGTCAAGAAGACTGCGTAAGAGGTTTCTTACTAGACGGTTTCCCACGAACTGTTGCACAAGCATCAGCTCTTGAAGAGATTATGAAAGATCTTGGTAAAAAAATCGACTATGTTTTAAACATTAATGTGGATTCAGGGTTGTTATTAACACGCCTTACAGGCCGTCGCATTTGTAAAGAGTGCGGTGCGACTTACCACTTAGAATTCAATCCACCAGCAAAAGCTGATGTGTGCGATAAATGTGGTGGCGAATTATATCAACGCTCTGATGACAATGAAGAAACTGTGGCAAATCGTTTAGATGTAAATATTAAGCAAACAAAACCTTTGCTTGATTTCTACGAAGAGCTTGGTTACTTACAAAGCATTAATGGTGAGCAAGATATCAATAAAGTATTTGCTGATATCGATGTTCTCATCGGAGGCTTAGCGTAATGATCATCTGCAAAACTCCTCGCGAGATAGAAATCATGCGAGAAGCTGGCAGGATCGTTGCTTTAACTCATCAAGAGTTGAAACAGCATATTACTCCAGGAATTACAACGAAAGAGCTCGATCAAATAGCGGAAAAGACGATTCGAAAATATGGTGCTACGCCATCTTTTAAAGGATACAACGGATTTCCGGGGAGCATATGTGCTTCTGTAAATGAAGAGCTTGTACACGGAATTCCAGGGAAGCGCAAGCTCGAAGAGGGCGATATCATCAGTATCGATATTGGTGCGAAATACAATGGGTACCATGGAGATTCTGCATGGACGTATCCAGTTGGAAACATTTCTGAATCTGTTCAAAAGCTACTTGATGTCACAGAAAAATCGTTGTATCTTGGTCTAGAACAAGTAAAACCAGGCGAAAGATTATCAAATATCTCACATGCGGTTCAAACCCATGCTGAAGAGAATGGGTTCTCGATCGTTAGGGAGTATGTTGGTCACGGAATCGGGCAAGACTTACATGAGGACCCTCAAATCCCGCACTATGGTCCACCAAATAGAGGCCCTAGATTAAAGCCGGGAATGGTCATCTGTGTTGAGCCGATGGTGAATCAAGGAAGACGATATGTAAAAACACTATCTGATGACTGGACAGTGGTAACGGTAGATGGTAAATGGTGTGCACACTTTGAGCACACGATTGCTCTTACAGAAGCAGGATACGAAATCCTTACCACTTTATAAGTAGCTGGCTCTCCGGGATTTCAGAGCAGTGTAAAATGTTACTGATTTGAAGAAGGGAGAACTATTGAATGGCTAAAGATGATGTAATTGAAGTCGAAGGTACCGTTCTTGAAACGTTGCCAAATGCTATGTTCAAAGTAGAATTAGAGAATGGGCATGTCGTATTGGCTCACGTTTCTGGTAAAATCCGTATGAACTTCATTCGTATTTTACCAGGAGACAAAGTTACGGTAGAATTATCTCCGTACGATTTAAATCGTGGTCGTATTACGTACCGTTTTAAATAATATAGCACTCCGTAATCTTTAAGGAGGTTCGAGACATGAAAGTAAGACCGTCAGTTAAACCAATCTGCGAAAAATGTAAAGTTATTCGTAGACGTGGAAAAGTAATGGTTATTTGTGAAAACCCTAAACATAAACAAAAACAAGGTTAATCAGAAGGAGGTGCATTCAGAATGGCACGTATCGCAGGTGTAGATATTCCTCGAGACAAACGCGTTGTTATTTCTTTAACTTACGTATTCGGCATTGGTCGCACAACTGCTGAAAAAATTCTAACTGAAGCTGGTATTTCTTCAGAAACACGAGTTCGTGATTTAACGGAAGACGAACTAGGACGTATCCGTGATATCATCGATCGTATTAAAGTTGAGGGAGACCTTCGTCGTGAAGTATCTCTTAACATTAAACGTCTAATGGAGATCGGTTCTTACCGTGGTCTTCGTCACCGTCGTGGTTTACCAGTTCGTGGTCAAAACTCTAAAAACAATGCTCGTACACGTAAAGGTCCACGTCGTACAGTAGCAAATAAAAAGAAATAATAAGTAAAGGAGGTTGAACTAACAATGGCACGTAAAACAAACACTCGTAAAAAACGTGTGAAAAAGAATATTGAAGCTGGTATAGCTCATATTCGTTCTACTTTCAACAACACAATCGTAACACTTACAGATACTCATGGTAACGCACTTTCTTGGTCTAGTGCTGGTGCACTTGGTTTCCGTGGATCTCGTAAGTCTACTCCATTCGCTGCGCAAATGGCTGCTGAAGCTGCTGCTAAAGTTGCAATGGAGCACGGTTTAAAAACTTTAGAGGTTACTGTTAAAGGTCCTGGTGCTGGTCGTGAAGCTGCAATTCGTGCTCTTCAAGCTGCAGGTCTAGAAGTAACAGCAATTAGAGATGTTACTCCAGTTCCTCATAATGGATGTCGTCCACCAAAACGTCGTCGTGTGTAATTTTTCTGTATAGAATTTTCCCTTTTGTCTATAATGGATATGATGCATTATCGAGAAATTTCGTACAGAAACATCGCTTGTTGTGCACAATCGGGAACTGCCTAAGGGGGACTTTCGGTTAGACAGGGGGTATCCCTTTGTTTAACCGGGGTTTCGACGTTTTGAAGGAGGGTTTAGTTAATGATTGAAATCGAAAAGCCGAAAATCGAAACGGTTGAACTTAACGAAGATGCTAAATATGGTAAATTCGTAATTGAACCGCTTGAGCGTGGATATGGTACTACTTTGGGTAACTCCTTACGTCGTATTCTTTTATCCTCACTCCCTGGTGCCGCTGTTACTGCTATCCAAATCGATGGCGTATTACATGAATTTTCAACAGTTGAGGGCGTAGTAGAAGACGTTACGACGATCATCTTAAACTTGAAAAAGTTAGCTCTTAAAATCTACTCTGAAGAAGAGAAGACGTTGGAAATTGATGTGCAGGGCGAAGGTATTGTCACAGCTGCTGATATTACTCACGATAGTGATGTAGAAATCTTAAATCCAGATTTACACATTGCAACGTTAGCAAAAAATGCGCATTTCCGCATGCGTTTAACTGCAAAGCGTGGCCGTGGGTATACGCCAGCTGATGCAAATAAAAGCGAAGATCAACCAATAGGAGTAATTCCTATTGATTCTATTTATACTCCAGTATCACGTGTGACTTACCAAGTGGAAAAGACACGTGTCGGACAAGTGGCTAATTATGATAAGCTTACGCTTGATGTATGGACGGATGGAAGCATCGGGCCAAAAGAAGCTATCTCTTTAGGTGCCAAAATCTTAACTGAGCATTTAAATATCTTTGTTGGTTTAACTGATGAAGCACAAAATGCTGAGATTATGGTCGAGAAGGAAGAAGATCAAAAAGAGAAAGTTCTTGAGATGACTATCGAAGAACTAGATCTTTCTGTTCGTTCTTATAATTGCCTAAAACGTGCAGGAATTAATACTGTACAAGAGCTTGCGAACAAAACAGAAGAAGATATGATGAAAGTTCGTAACTTAGGACGTAAATCCTTAGAAGAAGTTAAACATAAACTTGAGGAATTAGGTTTAGGTTTACGTAAAGACGACTGAGGATTTAAACCCATCAACAAAGGAGGGAACTACGAATGGCATACAGAAAATTAGGCCGTACAAGTGCGCAACGTAAAGCTATGTTACGTGATTTAGCTACTGATTTAATTATCAACGAGCGCATCCAAACGACAGAAACTCGTGCAAAAGAACTTCGTTCTGTAGTGGAAAAAATGATCACTTTAGGTAAACGCGGAGATCTTCACGCTCGTCGTCAAGCAGCAGCTTTCATTCGCAATGAAGTAGCTAACGCTGAGACTGGTCAAGATGCACTTCAAAAATTATTCGCTGATGTAGCTCCACGCTATGCTGAGCGCCAAGGCGGATACACTCGTATTGCAAAAATTGGTCCACGTCGCGGAGACGCAGCACCAATGGTAATTATCGAGTTAGTATAATGATAATTAAAAGGGCAGGACAGTTCTTTTCAAGAAACTGGTCATGGCCCTTTTTTTTAAATATAAAAATAGGCTAACTTGGCGAAGGAAAGGGTGCCTTGTATTGAAAAAAGAGAAACTTCGGACAGAGAATATATCATTTCAATATCCTGGGGCAGCCACTTATGCATTAAAAGATGTTTCATTTTCCTTGTATGAGGGAGAATGGGTATCTGTTATTGGACAAAACGGTTCAGGGAAGTCTACACTTGCAAAATTATTGAATGGTTTGTTTTTGCCGGAAGCAGGGACTATTACAGTAAATGATACAATGGTTTTATCAGAGGAAACGGTATGGGATGTTCGAAAACAAATTGGGATGGTATTTCAAAATCCAGACAATCAATTTGTTGGAACGACAGTGCAAGACGACGTTGTTTTTGGCTTAGAGAATATCGGAATGCCAAGAGAGAAAATGGTAGAAAGATTAGATCAGGCCCTCAAACTTGTCCGTATGGAAGATTTTCTTAATGATGAACCTCATTCGTTATCTGGTGGGCAAAAGCAGCGAGTGGCAATAGCAGGCGTTTTAGCACTTCAGCCATCTATTTTGATATTAGATGAAGCAACGTCAATGCTAGATCCTCAAGGGAGACGTGAAGTAGTAGAAACGGTTAGACAACTTGTTAATCAAAAAGGTATTACCGTGTTATCAATTACGCACGATTTAGAAGAAGCGGCGCAATCAGACCGTGTCATTATTTTAAATAAGGGAGAAATATTAGAGGAAGGGACTCCAAAGCAAATATTCAAGTCCTCTCATATGCTCCAAGAAATTGGATTAGATGTACCATTTTCAGTGAAAATAGCAGAATTATTAAAAAGAAATGAAATTCTCTTGCAAAATACGCATCTTACAATGGAAAGCTTGGTGAACGAACTTTGGAGATTACATTCCAAAAAGTAGAACATCGTTATCAATATAAAACTCCATTTGAAAGACGCGCACTTTATGATGTAGACGTGTCGTTTCCAAGTGGGGGCTATTATGCCATTATCGGTCATACTGGTTCAGGTAAGTCGACGATGATTCAACATTTAAATGGTTTATTGCAGCCGACGAATGGCACAGTTCAAATTGGTGAACATTTCATTTCGGCAGGAAAGAAAGAAAAAAAGCTAAAGCCACTACGTAAAAAGGTAGGGGTTGTCTTTCAATTCCCAGAACATCAGTTGTTTGAAGAGACTGTGGAGAAGGATATTTGTTTCGGCCCTACTAATTTTGGGGTATCTGTAGAAGAAGCGAAGCAAAAGGCAAGAGAGGCAATTGAACTTGTAGGGTTAGAGCCAGAACTGTTAACACGTTCACCGTTTGAGTTAAGTGGTGGGCAAATGAGGCGTGTTGCGATAGCGGGTGTATTGGCGATGGAACCCGAAGTGCTTGTATTAGATGAACCTACAGCAGGACTAGATCCAAAAGGGCAGAATGAACTTATGGAGATGTTTTATAAGCTGCATAAGGAAAAAGGTCTTACGGTTATCCTAGTAACACATAATATGGAGGATGCTGCTAAGTATGCGGAGCAGATTGTAGTCATGCATAAAGGAACGGTCTTTTTGCAAGGAAGTGCAGAGGAAGTATTTTCACATGCTGATGAACTAGAGAAAATTGGCGTGGATCTTCCTATGTCTTTAAAGTATAAACGTGCAATTGAAGAGAAGTTTGGCATTTCAATCCCAAAGGCTACCTTATCTTTAGAGGATCTTACTCATGAAGTTGTGCAGGTGTTACGAAAAGGTGGTCATGAATCATGCAGCAGTTGATTATTGGAAGATATATTCCAGGGAAGTCTCTTATTCATCAACTTGATCCACGTACGAAGCTGCTGATTGTCTTTTTATATGTATTTGTTGTTTTCTTAGCAAATAATGCGATTTCATATGGATTTTTATTTTTATATGCACTCATTGCTTTATTTTTTGCAAAAGTGCCGATTCGTTATGTACTTTCGGGCTTAAAACCAATTCTATGGATTTTTCTTTTTACATTTTTCCTGCATATTTTTACAAATAAAGAAGGGGAAGTACTATTCCAGCTTGGTTGGTTTTCGATACATGAAAAAGGATTAGAGCAAGGGATATACATTTCTATACGATTCTTCGTTATTATTTTAATGACGACATTATTAACGTTAACGACAACACCTATTGAGATTACAGATGGTTTGGAGACGTTATTAAAGCCGTTGAAACGTATAAAAGTTCCTGTTCATGAAATCGCATTAATGATGTCAATTTCTCTTCGTTTTATTCCGACATTAATGGATGAAACAAGTAAAATAATGAAGGCACAAGCTTCACGTGGTATTGATTTCGCAGGAGGGCCGATAAAAGATAGGATAAAAGCTATTATCTCACTACTCGTTCCTCTATTTATCAGTGCTTTTAAGCGTGCTGAGGACTTAGCAATTGCTATGGAAGCACGTGGGTATCAAAATGGCGAAGGACGTACTAAATTTAGGCAACTACGCTGGAAAACAAGCGATACAGTAACGATTATAAGCTTACTTTGTTTAGCTTGTATTTTGGCATGGGTGCGATCGTAATGGAGAATAGAGAAATGGATAGAATAAAATGTACGGTTGCATATGATGGCATGCATTTTTGTGGTTATCAAATTCAGCCGCAGCATCGTACTGTTCAACAAGAGATTGAGAAAGCTTTGCAGAAATTGCATAAAGGAGAACTTGTTCGTGTTCAGGCATCGGGCAGAACGGATTCTACCGTTCACGCTAAAGGACAAGTCATACACTTTGATACACCGTTGTCTCTTGAAGAGTGGCAATGGAGTAATGCATTAAACACAATGTTGCCAGATGATATTGTTATCAGACAGGTAGAGAAAAAAACAGAAGAATTTCATGCGCGTTACGGTGTCGAGAGAAAAGAATATCGTTATCGTGTATTATTATCAAAGACTGCGGATGTATTCCGTAGAAATTACGTATATCAATATCCATATCCGCTCGAAATAAGCTCTATAAGAAAAGCGATTCCTTATTTTATTGGAACGCATGATTTCACTTCTTTTTGTTCGGCAAAAACTGACAAAAAAGATAAAGTGCGAACGATTTATGAAATTGAGTTAATTGAGCAAGGCGATGAATTAATTTTTCGTTTTGTAGGTAATGGATTTTTATATAATATGGTCAGAATTATTGTTGGTACGTTACTTAGCGTAGGGCAAGGAAAGCTTGATCCTGATAGCATTCCAGAGATTTTAGCGAAACAAAATCGTCAGTTTGCTGGAAAGATGGCTCCAGGTCATGGACTTTACTTATGGCAGGTAAACTATAACAACTAATCCTGGTGTAACATTTGCTTGACATTAGAAACTCAAAAGTATATCATAACATATGGTATTGTTTCTAAAACCACGATTAGCCCCGGAAGGAAATCGTGTTTAAGATAAACAATAGATTTTTTCTATGGAAAAGATAACGAGGAGGGAAACACATGCGTACGACTTTTATGGCAAAAGCTAACGAAGTTGAGCGTAAATGGTATGTGGTTGATGCTGAAGGTCAAACTTTAGGTCGCCTATCTACTGAAGTAGCATCTATTTTACGCGGTAAAAACAAACCTACATTTACACCACACGTTGACACGGGTGATCATGTAATTATTATTAACGCTGAAAAAATTCATTTAACAGGTAATAAATTAAACGATAAAATTTACTACCGTCACACTAACCACCCAGGTGGACTTAAACAAAGAACAGCTCTAGAAATGCGTACAAACTACCCTGTACAAATGTTAGAGCTTGCAATTAAAGGGATGCTTCCAAAAGGACGTTTAGGACGTCAAGTATCTAAGAAATTAAACGTGTATGCTGGAGCAGAGCATCCACACCAAGCACAAAAACCAGAAGTTTACGAACTTCGCGGATAATCAATTAAAGGAGGGCTTACTTTGGCACAGGTTCAATACTATGGCACTGGACGTCGTAAGAGTTCAGTAGCGCGCGTACGCCTAGTTCCAGGCGAAGGACGCGTTATCATTAACGGTCGTGATTTTGAAAACTATATCCCATTTGCTGCATTACGTGAAGTAGTGAAACAACCTCTAGTTGCAACAGAAACTTTAGGTAACTACGATGTACTTGTAAACGTAAATGGTGGTGGATACACTGGTCAAGCTGGTGCTATTCGTCACGGTATTTCTCGCGCTTTATTAAAAGCTGATCCAGAATACCGTCTAACACTAAAACGTGCAGGTCTATTAACTCGTGACGCACGTATGAAAGAGCGTAAAAAATACGGTCTTAAAGGCGCACGTCGTGCACCTCAGTTCTCAAAACGTTAATTTTTGCGAACTACAAACCCCAACCATTTTGGTTGGGGTTTTTTTATGTTTCATTCCTCTTTTTTAATTTTTGTAGTTTGGAATATTTTAGTGCTATTCTCTCGCGTATGCTTCTTCTTTAGAAGTTTAGACTAATACGTATTAGGGAGGTTTATAAGTGCTATGAATGTCATTGTCAGCTTACAAGAAAAACAAAAAGAAAAGCAGTTGAAATATGAACGGAAGATGCTGCGAGAATTATCATTAAAAACATTACGTTCAAATATTAGGGATGCCTTTCAGATGCAGGAACTTCATCGTCAGTATGAAGATTACTGTATTGAATTAGGGATAGAATCGTATTTATTAGGAGCGAGATACAGTAAGTTTGGTTATTATGGTGAATCATTCTTTGATGTGAAATATAGAGCCTTAGAAGAAGAGCAACAATTAACGGAAACACTATTTCAATTTTTAACGAGCATGACTATGCGGGAAATTAAGTTACAAGATGAGGAATTACTTTTTGAATCTTGCCAGCAGTTTATCGGCTTATGGTGGCAGGAAGGGTATGAAAAAGGTGAAAGAAGATATCGATTAAAGCTTCATTAAGACAAGCATAAACTTTCCTCTTGTCCCATATAAGTAATTAGAGGGACTAGCTGGAGGAGGAAAGGTATGAAGAGAATTCGAATTATCTCTTTTGCACTCGCTGCGGTTGTTTTGTTTTTTTTAGTTAAACAAGAATTTCAAATTACAAAATCGTGGCGAGCTTGGAATTTACCCTTATCGGGGAAAGTGATTGTATTGGATGCTGGGCATGGTGGGCCAGACGGAGGGGCTGTTGGTGGAAAAGATATTATAGAAAAAGATATTACGCTTGAGATTACAAAGAAGGTACAAGATTATTTACAAGAACAAGGTGCACTAGTTATTTTAACACGTGAGGGAGATTATGATTTAGCTCAGAAAGATACAAAATCATATAGTAGACGTAAAGCAGAGGATTTAAAAAAGCGTGTAGAGATTATTAATAAGCCTGATGTAGACTTTTTTGCGAGTATTCATTTAAATGCTTTAACTAGCAGTGGATCGAAAGGCGCACAAACGTTCTACTACCGTTCTTCGGTTGAAAATGAACGTGCTGCGAAATTTATACAAGCTGAATTGAGAACGAGTTTAGAGAATACGAATCGTTCTGCTAAAACAATTTCTCATGTGTATTTATTAAAGTATGCGAAAACACCAGGTGCTTTAATTGAAGCTGGCTTTTTATCGAATGTAAACGAAAGGTATATGTTAAATTCGGAGAAATATCAGCAAAAGGTAGCGGCTGCAGTATATCGTGGTATATTACGTTATTTCACGGAAAAAGGGAATCCTCCAGAATAAGGAGGATTTTTTGAATTTCTCTCGTTAACGAAGTTTTCCGAAAATATGTTATACTGGAAATGTAAACGCATTTATTTCAAAAATAAAGAGAGATACATTTAATTAACATTACGTTATTTTTCATACAGGGGGCTGGGCTAACTATGGTAACGAAAGAGCAAGTAGTGGAAGCGTTAGAAGGGATTGTAGATCCGTTTTTACATAAAACGTTAAAAGAAACAGGTGCAATTAAAGAGGTAACAGTTAAGCCTGAGAAGGAACATGTAAGTGTTAAAATTGCAATCGTAAAAACTGGTACAGCGGAACAAATGCAATTGCAATCTGGAATTGTAAAGTTAGTAAAAGAACTAGGAGCAGCAACAGTAGGGCTTCGCTTTGCAGAATTTACAGAAGAGGAATTAGCTCAGTTTGCACCGGAACAGGAAGAAGAGCAAAATGAATCTTTATTGTCACCAAATTCAAAAACAACATTTTTAGCAGTGGCGAGTGGAAAAGGTGGAGTCGGAAAATCAACAGTTTCTGTTAACCTTGCTATTGCTTTAGCTCGTCTAGGTAAAAAGGTTGGTATCATTGATGCTGATATTTATGGTTTTAGCGTACCGGATATGATGGGGATAGAAAAACGTCCTGTTGTAAGAGGAGATAGAATCATTCCAGTGGAGCGTCTAGGTGTAAAGGTAATTTCAATGGGATTCTTTGTAGAAGATAATGCACCGGTTATTTGGAGAGGCCCTATGCTTGGGAAAATGTTAAATCACTTCTTTACAGAAGTAGAGTGGGGCGATTTAGACTATTTAGTTTTAGATTTACCACCGGGTACAGGTGATGTTGCGCTAGACTTACATTCAATGTTGCCAGCTTGTAAAGAGATTATTGTAACAACGCCACATCCAACAGCGGCATTTGTGGCAGCGCGTGCTGGAGCCATGGCTTTACGTACAGAACATAGTATTCTTGGTGTTGTTGAAAATATGGCGTATTTTGAAAGTAAAACAACTGGTGAAAAAGAATATGTGTTTGGAAGAGGTGGAGGAGATAAATTAGCTACAGAACTTCAAACAGAAGTACTTGGCCGAATCCCGCTTCAACAACCTGATTGGAATAAAGATGACTTTGCGCCTTCAGTATATGAAGATACACATACGACGGGTCTTATTTATCGTACGATAGCTGAGACAGTAATTGATAAAATAGCTGTCGCGCAAAAATAAAATAATAATGAGTGGACGATACATATATTGTCCACTCATTATTATAATTATTATTTTTACTGTTGCTCCTTTTTATCGTCTTGGGAACCACTTTCACCGCCTGCTTCTTTTTTATCAGATCCACTTTTTTCGGCCTTTTGTACACCTTTACTAATAATATCAATCATCTTAGCTTGGAAGAGTGGGCTTTCAGCAGTTTCTGTTAGTACTTGTTGTAAATATTGGCGGTATTCTTTGCTCTTCATTGTTTGTAACATCATTTTTTCTACTTCAGGGTTTTTCATAATTTCTATAACGCCTGCTTGGTATTCAGGGTCTTTTAGTAATGTTTTCATTAAGGTTGTTTGTTCTTTTCCCATACTTTTAGCGAATTTCGATGAGAACTCAGGGTCTTTAAAGAGCTTTTCCCAGAATTGTTGCCCTTTGTCGGATACCATTGCATCTTCAATCGTTTTCTTTACTACTGTTTCATCTAGTATGAGTGCTTGTTTCATTTTTTCATCAGTTAACACATCTTGAATGGCTTTCTTACCTTGATCGGTTTTTAAAATATCAACAATCATTTTCTTCGTTTGGTCATAATCAAGTTCGGACTTTGCTTCTTTTCCTTGTGCACATGCTACAAGTACAAGAAATAGAAAAGAAGAAGTCAAAACGAGCAGCATCCGTTTCATAAGTTGGAACTCCTTTCAACACAGTTCTCTCTTTTTAATATAAATATCTTTAAGGAATTTATACATGAACATGGCTAGCTTTTTGAAATTGTCATTGATACAATTTAATTAGAAATATAAGGATAATGGGGGATGTGTTGTGAATAGCCGCAAGTGGGTACGACTGTTTTTTACGACGTTGTTTCTTGGTGGGATTAGCACGGTCATTATTGGATTTGTTTTGGAGTGGGACAAGTACGTTAAATTTTTTCAAAATTTCGACGGAAAGGAAATTTTAGCAGTTTCCTTCTGGTTGATGGGTGTAGGATTTATTTTTAGTGTTATAAGTCAAATGGGGTTCTTTGCCTATTTAACAATCCATCGTTTTGGACTGGGGATGTTCAGGTCACCTTCTTTATGGAATGCAGTTCAGCTCTTCTTTATTGCATTCGTTTTATTTGATTTCGTGTATTTAAGATCCGTATTGATTGCAAATGGGGAAGTTTCGTTAGGGAATAACATACTTGTTGCAGGTGTATTATTTGTGTTTGGGGCGATTGTTGCTTACATAAAAAGTAAAGAAACGAATAGAAAGGCATTTGTGCCCGCTTTGTTCTTTATGGTTGTTGTAACAATTCTTGAGTGGGTACCAGCGCTTCGTATTAATGATACAGATTGGTTGTATTTAATGGTGATACCACTTTTATTATGTAATGCATATCAGTTACTTATATTACATCGTTTAATTGGAAAGGCGAGTAAGTCGGCTTAAGTAAGAGAGATTTTTGAGTTTTTATGCAGGGTGGTTGTACGAATATAAATATCGGGATGAAAAAAGCTCTACTACCTTAATGATAGGTAGTAGAGCTTTTTATGTGTGAAGGCACGAGGGGAAAGAATTACCTTACATCTTTACTTTTTGTACTTGTGTTAGAAATAAGTTGTGATACCGATATTTGCTCATATCCGTCACTCTTTAATTTTTGCAGAAGCAGTGGTAAAGCTTTATTTGTTTGAAGGGCAGAATCGGATGCATGTAATAAGACGATATCTCCACCTTTTAAATTAGTAGAGACATTGGAAACGATATTGTTTACACCTGGGTTTTTCCAGTCGTTTGAGTTATTACTCCAATGGACGATGGTGTATCCGAGTGATTCTGCTATTTTAAGTGTTGCTTTGTTAAAGTCTCCACTAGGTGGACGTAATAGTTTGACTTGTTTCACACCAAGTTTTGTAAAAACATCTTGTGCTCGTAAAAGATCTCTTCGTATTTCATTTGTCTCTAGAGAAGTGTAGGACGTGTAATTATAGCCCATACTACCGATTTCATGTCCATCTTTTATGATGCGTTCAACAACATCAGGGTGTCTTTCTGCCCATGCAGCAGAAACGAAGAAGGTTGCATTCTTAATGTCTCTTTCTTTAAGTGTATCAAGGATTGGAATTGCTTTTTTGTCTCCCCAACTAATATCAAATGTGAATGCAACTTGTTTTTTAGAGGTGTCTCCTTTGTAAATAACTTTAGGTCCTGTCGCTGTTGAAAAAGCAGATTCATGTGAATATGTTTTCAAAAAGAGAAGCCATGCTGTAAATAAGGAAAGTATCACTATTAAGCTAATGTGTTTAAAAGCTCGTTTACTCGTAATAAAAAAGAAAAACATAATATTACGCCCCTTTGTCCAATCCTTTTCAGTTACATATATGCTTTATATATTAAAAAGAGAACAAAGGATTAATATCGTAAGCAGTGGATATAATGAATGATAGGATTTTGATAAGTGAAAATGAGCGGAAAGTTTATTGCTTTGTAAGAAATGATTGAGGTGATGATTTGCTTGGGTTTATGTTAACGAAAGAAGAGAAAAAAGAAATGGAATACATATTGAAGAGAGAGTTAGAAGAACTTTTATTTGATTTTGAAGATGAACGTATTCATGACGTTGTAAAAAAGGCGATGGAAGAAAGATATAAAATCATTTTTTGTTTGTTTCGAAGAGTCGCTAATGCAGAAGAATGTATGCGTTATGTAAGGAAAAGAACTTTTTATTAAAAAGTGTTGACGTTAATGGTTGTTATATGATAAATTAATAACCGTCGCTGATGCGGAAACGCAGAAGACGATAAAAAAGAAATTAAAAAACTTAGTTGACATTGAAAAATGAAGATGTTAACATAAGGAAGTCGCAAATGAGCGACCAAGTAGTTCTTTGAAAACTGAACGAAACAAACAACGTGAAACGTCAATTTTTATTTTTAGATGCTAGACAAACTAAC
>NZ_VEJP01000014.1:0-48432 GCF_007680225.1 Bacillus sp. DE0042
GAACACGGAAGTTAAGCTCTCTAGCGCCGATGGTAGTTGGGACCTTGTCCCTGTGAGAGTAGGACGTCGCCAAGCAATTAAAAACACAAGTCTTTTGACTTGTGTTTTTTTTGTGTTTTCAAACAGTACGAAAAAAAAGAAGTAATGGTAATACAAACACGTTGCCCAAGGGTTAATCATATTATATAAAAGATGGATGTATATTTTTCTGTAAATTGTTAAGGAATAGAAGTATAAAATATGTCCATTGAAATAGGGAGGGAAGGTTATGAAAGCACAAAATGAGGTTTGTATTGTTTGTGAGACAGAAAGAAAAGAAGGGATATATGTTTATAATAATTTAATCTGTTATGAATGTGAAAAAGATATGGTGAATACGGAGACAAATGATCCGAAGTATATATATTATTTAAAACAGCTTCGGAAATTAGAAGTATCATATTTTTAAATAGGCATATGCCTATTATTTTTTTTGTTCTGTATAATAGATAAAGAATGAAATAATAAGGAAGAGATATAGATGAAGCAAAATCGCATACCTTTATATGAGGCATTAACAGAGTTTAAAGAAAGAAAGCCGTTATCCTTTCATGTTCCAGGTCATAAAAACGGTTTAAACTTCCCTCAGGAAGCTATAGGGGAGTTTAAAGATATACTATCTATCGATGTAACTGAGTTGTCAGGGTTAGATGATTTACATAGTCCGTTTGAATGTATAGATGAGGCACAACAGTTATTAGCTGATGTATATGGAGTGAAAAAAAGTTATTTTTTAATTAATGGTTCAACAGTAGGGAACCTAGCAATGATTTTGTCTTGTTGCGGGGAACATGATATTGTTCTTGTACAAAGAAATTGTCATAAATCAATTATTAATGGTTTAAAATTAGCGGGCGCAAATCCAATTTTTTTAGATCCATGGATTGATGAAGCTTATAATGTACCGGTGGGCATTCATGTTGAAATTATTAAGGAAGCAATTGAAAAATATCCAAATGCTAAAGCACTCATTTTAACGCATCCTAATTATTATGGTATGGGGATGGATCTAGAGGCAAGCATCGCTTATGCACATGCACATAAAATCCCCGTTTTAGTAGATGAAGCACATGGAGCTCATTTTTGTTTAGGAGGGGCATTTCCAAAGTCAGCATTAGCATATGGTGCAGATATTGTAGTTCATTCTGCACATAAAACATTACCCGCGATGACAATGGGATCCTATTTACATATAAATAGTCGCCTAGTGAAAGAAGAAAAAGTTTCTACCTATTTAAGTATGCTACAATCTAGTAGTCCATCGTATCCAATTATGACTTCTCTTGATATTGCACGCTTTACAATAGCACGTATAAAAGAAAAGGGACATGATGAAATTGTCGAGTTTTTACGGGGATTTAAAGACGAATTGTGTTCTATTCCACAAATAGCTATTTTACAGTATCCATTACAAGATGAGTTAAAGGTTACTGTACAGACACGTTGTCAGTTATCAGGATACGAATTACAGTCTGTATTTGAAAAAGTCGGTATATATACAGAAATGGCGGATCCATATAATGTTCTATTTATTTTACCCTTGCAAGTAAATAAGGAGTATATGAAGGCTATAGAGATGATCCGAGGGGCATTGCAATATTATGAGGTGAAAGACAAGAAGGAATCTATTCGTTATACTTATAAAGGAGAATTTTCTCCTTTACCGTATACATATAAACAACTGGAAGGATATGAAACAAAAGTAGTATCTGTAGAAGAAGCAGTTGGGATGATAGCGGCAGAAATGGTAATTCCGTACCCACCTGGAATTCCATTGATTATGTATGGGGAAAGAATTACTTCAGAACATAAAGAGCAAATTATGTATTTAGAGCAATCAGGCGCTCGTTTTCAAGGTAGCACGAAATATATGAAAGTGTATGATATAGAAAGTAGGTTTTAGAATGAAGGGATTATTTGTAACAATTGAAGGTCCAGAAGGTTCGGGTAAAACAACGTTAATTAAAAGTTTATTGCCGTACTTTGAACAAAAAGAACAAAAGGTAATGGCGACGAGAGAACCAGGTGGTATTGCAATTTCAGAGGATATTAGAATAATTTTACATAAACAAGAATATACGATGATGGAAGCACGTACAGAGGCGCTTCTGTATGCCGCTGCACGTAGACAACATTTGGTGGAAAAGGTTATGCCGGCACTTAACGAGGACTACCTTGTATTATGTGATCGTTTTATAGATAGCTCTTTAGCGTATCAAGGATATGCAAGAGGGTTAGGTATGGATAAGGTATTTGAAATAAATCGTTTCGCAACAGAGGACTGTATGCCTAGTTTAACGATTTACCTAGACATTGAACCAGAGATTGGTTTAGCTCGCATTGAAAAAGATGCAGGACGTGAAGTGAATCGATTAGATATGGAAGATATCTCTTTCCATAAACGTGTCCGTGAAGGATATTTACAAGTTGTAGAACGTTTCTCAGATCGTATTGTATTGGTAAATGCTGATCAACCAATGGAAAAACTTATAGAAGAAGTTGTTCAGATTATAGAAGATAAATTGTTATAATAGAAGGAAAGAATGAAATAAGTGAGGTATGCATTATGACGAAGACGTGGGAGCAGCTTTCTGCTATACAACCCATCGGTGTAAAAATGTTGATGAATAGCATTGCAAAAGAGCGTATATCCCACGCTTACTTGTTAGAGGGAGGGAAAGGGACTGGAAAGTTTGCAACGGCAATTCAAATGGCAAAGAGTTTCCTCTGTTCTCAGCGGAACGGGGTAGAGCCTTGTCACGTATGTACAAATTGTAAGCGAATTGATTCAGGTAACCACCCTAACTTACATATTGTAAAACCAGACGGATTATCTATTAAGAAGCAGCAAATTCATGATTTACAAGAAGAGTTTTCAAAAACAGGATTAGAAGCAAATAAAAAAGTATATATTATTGAGCACGCAGATCGTATGACAGCAAATGCAGCGAATACACTTTTAAAATTTTTAGAAGAACCAAGTAGTGATACAACAGCTATTTTACTTACCGAACAAAGTCATCAAATTTTAAATACGATTTTATCTCGCTGTCAAGTTGTTACATTTAGACCGTTACCTACGGAATCTTTAATTAGAAGATTACAGGATGAAGGTATTACGGCATCTTTATCGACACTTGCTGCGCAACTCACGAATAGTTTTGATGAAGCTTTAGCTTTATGTAGTGATGAATGGTTTGCACAAGCACGAGCTTTAGTGATAAAATTATGTGAAGCGCTCGAAAAGGATAAAGCCTCTATTTTTTTTGTACAAGAAAAATGGGGAAAACACTTTGGAGAGAAAGAACAATTACAGCAAGGTTTAGATATGTTGCTCCTTATTTATAAGGATTTATTATATGTTCAACTTGGAGAAGAAGATCGTCTTGTTTTTCATGAGCAGAAAGAGATGTTTGAATCTTTCTCCTATGCTCAGAAGCGCATTGTATCAGCTCTCTTTAATATATTAGAGGCAAAAAATAGAATCAACGCTAATGTAAATGCGCAGCTTGTGTTCGAACAGTTAGTGTTGCGGTTGCAGGAGGGATGACCGTTTTGTATGATGTAGTAGGTGTTCGCTTTAAGAAGGCCGGAAAGGTGTATTACTTCGATCCGAATCAGTTCGATATCTCTGAAAATGAGTTTGTAATTGTAGAAACAGTAAGAGGTATTGAGTACGGAAAAGTAGTTATTACCAAAAAGCAAGTTGATGAAAACGACGTTGTATTACCGCTAAAAAAGGTTATTCGTATTGCAAATGAAAATGATCGTACCATTGTTGAAGAGAACAAACATGCTGCGAAAGAAGCATACCAAGTTTGTCAGCAAAAGGTAGTAGAGCATAATCTTGATATGAAACTTGTAGATGTAGAGTATACGTTCGATCGCAATAAGATTATTTTCTACTTTACTGCGGATGGTCGGATTGATTTCCGCGAACTAGTGAAGGACTTAGCGGCAATTTTTAGGACAAGAATTGAACTAAGACAAATTGGTGTTCGTGATGAAGCGAAGATGCTTGGTGGTATTGGTCCATGTGGTCGTATGCTTTGTTGTTCTACTTTTTTAGGAGATTTTGAACCTGTATCCATTAAGATGGCAAAGGATCAAAATTTATCATTAAATCCTGCAAAAATCTCTGGTTTATGTGGTCGCTTAATGTGTTGCTTAAAATATGAGAATGATGAATATGAGGCAGCAAAGGAACAACTTCCTGATTTAGATCAACGTATACAAACCCCGCATGGTACTGGCCGTGTTATCGGATTAAATATTTTAGAAAGATTAATTCAAGTGGAACTAGTAGACAAGGAACGGATAGTAGAATATACGTTAGATGAGTTAGTGAATAAAGGGGTCGTTTCGAGTCAAACCACAGATTAATGAGGTGGGTGCTTGTGGAGAAAAAAGATATTTTTGCATCGGTTTCTAGTATGGAAGAGCAAATTGGACATTTATACAAACAGTTGGGAGAATTAAAACAACATCTTGCAGAGTTGTTGGAAGAGAACCAACATATAAAAATGGAAAATGAAAATTTGCGACATCGCTTTGAAGAAGTGCAGATTAAAGAAAAACAAAAAACTCAAAAACGTAAAGAAGTGAAGCCAAAGACAACTGATATTGGCGAAGGCTACGATAATTTAGCAAGGCTATATCAAGAAGGTTTTCATATTTGTAATCTGCATTATGGAAGTGTACGTAAAGAGGGAGATTGTTTATTCTGCCTGTCATTTTTAAATAAAAAGTGAAATTACCTTTCCAATGATAATTGGAAAGGTAATTTTTTATACATGAGAGTACAATGAAATATGTTTTTTTATTAGTAGAAGATGAAATAGGGTAGGTTAAGTGTAAGAAAAGGAGTAACATATGAATTTATATGAAGATGAACGTTTAGATTACTTATTAGCGCAAGATATGAAGATTGTACAAAGCCCATCAGTATTCAATTTCTCGTTAGATGCTGTTTTACTTGCAGACTTTGCTTGGGTGCCAATTCAAAAAGGTAATGTACTTGATCTGTGTACAGGTAACGCAGTTGTCCCCCTTTTATTAAGTACAAGAACAAAGGGAAGCATTACAGGTGTAGAAATTCAAGAACGTTTATATGATATGGGAATCAGAAGCGTTCAATACAATAAGCTAGAAGAAAGAATTCACTTAATACATGGGGATTTGAAAGATATGCCGGAGAAACTTGGACGTCATCAATATGATGTTGTCACATGTAATCCCCCTTATTTTCAAACACCTGCAACTTCTGAGAAAAATATGAATGAACATTTAGCGATAGCTCGTCATGAAATTATGTGTACATTAGAGGATGTTGTATCTGCAAGTAGTCAGTTAGTAAAGCAAGGTGGGAAAGTAGCATTTGTACATCGTCCAGGTCGTTTACTAGATATTGTTACATTAATGCGTAAATACAAAATTGAACCAAAGCGTGTACGATTTGTTTATCCTAAGGCAGGGAAAGAAGCGAATACATTGTTAATTGAAGGAATTAAGGATGGAAACGCAGATTTGAAAATATTGCCCCCTCTTTTTGTATATGAAGAAAATAATGAATATACAAAGGAGATTCGTTCAATTTTATATGGAGAAGAATAAGCATTGTTTTTATGTAGTAGAGTGCTCTGACGGAAGTTATTATGCTGGATATACAAATCATATAGAGAAGCGGATTCAGACCCATAATAGTGGAAAAGGGGCTAGGTATACGCGTGCTAGACTTCCTGTTGTTTTAAAATACATAGAATTTCATGAAGATAAGCGTACAGCTATGCAAGCAGAGTATTATTTTAAGCAGTTAAATAGAAAACAAAAAGAAGAATATATGCAAAAAGGAGAACACTATGTGGCAACAAAAAAGCTTTCAACAAAATGAAAAGGGAGTTTTATATTTAGTACCAACTCCTATTGGAAATTTAGAAGATATGACATTTCGTGCAATCCGAATTTTAAAAGAAGCTGATTTAATTGCTGCTGAAGATACGAGACAAACGAAAAAACTTTGTAATTATTTCGAAATTGAAACCCCTGTTATGAGTTACCATGAGCACAATAAGGAAGTAAGTGGGAAGAAAATATTAGGGAAGTTAGACGAAGGAAAGACTGTAGCACTTGTTAGTGATGCTGGTATGCCGTGTATTTCTGATCCAGGTTACGATATTGTTGTAGAGGCTGTAGCAGAACAGTATCATGTTATCCCGCTTCCTGGGGCAAATGCAGCCCTTACAGCATTAATTGCATCAGGTCTTGAAACAAAACAATTTTATTTCTATGGATTTTTACAAAGAAATAAAAAAGAAAGAAAAATGGAGTTAGAGAAGCTTCGTTATGTACAAACTACAATGATGTTTTATGAAGCGCCCCATCGTTTAGATGATACTTTAATCTCGATGCAAGAAGTGTTGGGAAATAGAGAAATTGTATTATGTCGAGAGTTAACGAAAAAATTCGAGGAATTTATTCGTGGAACAGTTGAGGAAGCAATTGAGTGGACGAAACAAAATGAAGTTCGTGGCGAGTTTTGTATTTTAGTAGCTGGTTCAACGGAAGAACCTGCCCCAGAAGAACAATGGTGGGAATCTATTTCGGTATATGATCATATTGAACATTATATAAACGAAAAAGGTATGAATTCAAAAGAGGCAATAAAAACAGTCGCTAAAGATCGAGATTTGTCGAAACGCGATGTATATCAAATCTATCATGTCGATAAAAAATAAGCTTCTCATAATTGAGAAGCTTATTTTGCTGTTTCGATATAATCTTGAAGTTCGTTTAAGATTTGCTCAGCGCCTTCTTTGCTTAAGATAATTTTACCTTCAGCTAAAGATAGGTTACCATCAGATACTTCACCAGTTACTTGGCAAGTCATGTTTGGCTTATATTTTTTTAAGATGATTTTCTCGTCATCAACGTAGATTTCAAGAGCATCCTTTTCTGCAATACCTAAAGTACGGCGTAATTCGATTGGAATTACTACACGACCTAATTCATCAACTTTACGAACGATACCAGTAGATTTCATAATTCTTTTCCTCCTAAAGAAATAGTTTATAAGTTTCGAGTCTATTTTCTAGATTCGTCATTTTTCGACAAAATACCCTATGGACATATGATACCAATCATTTACATTTCCGTCAATTCTTTAATTCTATATTTTTTAAAAAGATTTATAGATTTCTTACTTCTTATATATAATAGAATGAGAGTAATTTCTACTATTATTTCACTTTATTTTCAGAAAAAATTATAGATTGTAAGTAAGGACTGTATATTTTCTTGAAATATGAGCAATAGATGATAAAGATATTAAGTATTAACTCGTTTTTATCCCGCATTAACAAGCAGTAAGATTCTAAATTTAAAATTTGGCTGGAGCAAAGAATTTAAGTTGGAGTCGGATTGCTCGTAAAAGCCTGATTGGTGCGGGCTAATAATCCGCGGGAGTGAACAAAACCCCCACAGATTAAAGTTTCACTTTATATATAAGTTTTTGATATACTATTTATAAATACATATGAGGTTATCCGGGAGGTCCAAAACAATGACAGAGGAAAATAAGTCCTTTTATATTACTACCCCAATTTATTATCCAAGTGGAAAATTACACATTGGACATGCTTATACAACAGTAGCAGGAGATGCGATGGCACGATATAAGCGTATGCAAGGATACAATGTTCATTATTTAACAGGAACTGATGAGCATGGACAGAAGATCCAAAAGAAAGCAGAAGAATTAAATGTTACACCACAAGCATATGTGGATAACATTGTTGCAGGAATTAAAGAGCTTTGGGAGAAAATGGATATCTCTTATGATGATTTTATTCGTACAACTGAAGATCGTCATAAAGATGTTGTTGAAAAAATATTCAAGCAACTAGTAGATCAAGGTGATATTTATCTTGATGAATATGAAGGTTGGTATTCTGTACAAGATGAGACATTCTATACAGAGCATCAATTAGTAGATCCAATTATGGAAGGTGACAAAGTAGTTGGAGGAAAAAGCCCAGATAGTGGTCATGATGTAGAACTTGTTCGTGAAGAATCGTATTTCTTTAGAATGGGTAAATATGTCGACAGACTATTAAAATTCTATGAAGATAATCCACATTTCATTCAGCCAGAGTCTCGTAAGAATGAGATGATTAATAACTTCATTAAACCAGGCTTAGAAGATTTAGCTGTTTCTCGTACTTCATTTGACTGGGGAGTTCGTGTTCCAGGTAACCCGAAACATGTTATTTACGTATGGGTTGACGCATTGTCTAACTACATTACAGCATTAGGTTATGGAACAGAAAATGAAGAGATGTATAAGAAATTCTGGCCGGCTGATGTGCATTTAGTTGGAAAAGAAATCGTTCGTTTCCATACAATTTATTGGCCAATCATTTTAATGGCATTAGATTTACCTCTTCCGAAAAAAATCTTTGCTCATGGTTGGATTTTAATGAAGGATGGAAAGATGAGTAAATCAAAAGGAAACGTAGTAGATCCAGTTACATTAATTGATCGTTACGGATTAGATGCATTACGTTATTACTTACTTCGTGAAGTTCCATTCGGATCTGATGGCGTATTCACACCAGAAGGATTTGTAGAGCGTATTAATTTTGATTTAGCAAATGACTTAGGTAACTTATTAAATCGTACAGTAGCTATGATTGATAAGTACTTTAACGGAGAAATCCCTGCATTTAAAGCAAATGTAACGGAATTTGATGAAACGTTAGTAACGTTTGCAAAAGATACATTGAAAAAAGTAGAAGAGGCAATGGAGAATATGGAATTCTCTGTAGCGCTAAGCTCAATTTGGCAATTGGTTAGCCGTGCAAATAAATATATTGACGAAACACAACCATGGGTATTAGCGAAAGATGAGAAGGATCTTGAAAAGTTAGCTTCTGTAATGGCTCACTTAGCAGAAGTACTTCGTCAAACAGGTATTATGCTTATGCCGTTCTTAACAGTAGCGCCAAGTAAGATGTTTGCTCAACTTGGACTTACTGAAGAGGCACATAAATCTTGGGAAAGCCTATCTACAATTGGCTGCATTCCAGCTGGAACAAAAGTAGAAAAAGGAAACCCAATTTTCCCTCGTTTAGAAATGGAAGTAGAAGTAGGCTACATTAAAGAACAAATGAAAAGCTCTGCTCCTAAAGTAGAAGAGAAAAAAGAAGAAGAACCGAAAGCAGAAGAAATCACAATTGATGATTTCTTTAAAGTAGAATTACGCGTAGCTGAAGTACTATCAGCTGAACCTGTGAAAAAAGCAGATAAGTTGTTAAAAATTCAGCTGGATTTAGGTACAGAAAAGCGTCAAGTTGTTTCAGGAATTGCAAAATTCTATTCGCCGGAAGACCTAAAAGGTAAAAAGGTTATTTGTGTAACAAACTTAAAACCTGTAAAATTACGCGGTGAATTATCACAAGGTATGATTTTAGCGGGTGAAGAGAATGGCGTATTGTCATTAGCATCAATCGACCAAAATCTACCAAACGGTACAAAAATCAAGTAATTAAGACAAGAAAAGAGATGTTTCACGTGTAACATGTGTGAAGCGTCTTTTTTCTTTTTACACTCTCTATTTTTGCATTAAAATTATAGTATTGTTATCGTTAAGTTAGTAAAGAGCTTATTTTTTAGAATAAACTTGATTTCAATATAAAAGGAGTTATGTATTATGTTGTTTGATACACATTCACATTTGAATGCAGAGCAATTTGAAGAGGATTTGCAAGAAGTTATTGCACGAATGAAAGAAGCAGGAGTTACCTATACAGTTGTTGTTGGTTTTGATGAAATAACGATCAAAAAGGCAATGGAGTTAGCTGAAACTTATGATTTTATTTACGCTGCGGTAGGATGGCATCCAGTTGATGCAATCGACATGACAGAAGAACATTTAGCGTGGTTAGAAGAACTTGCTTCCCATCCTAAAGTCGTTGCACTTGGAGAAATGGGCTTAGATTATCACTGGGATAAGTCTCCAAAAGAAATACAGAAGGAAGTATTCCGTAAACAAATTGCATTAGCCAAAAAGGTGAAATTGCCGATTATTATACATAACCGCGATGCAACTCAAGATATTGTTGATATTCTAGAAGAAGAGAATGCAGCTGAAGTGGGAGGCATTATGCATTGCTTTAGCGGCAGCGTAGAAGTAGCAGAGCGATGTGTTGATATGAACTTTTTAATTTCGTTAGGCGGCCCAGTTACATTTAAAAATGCTAAGAAACCGAAAGAAGTTGCCACGGAGATTCCATTAGAGAAATTGTTAATAGAGACGGATTGTCCATATTTAACACCACATCCATTTCGAGGAAAACGAAATGAACCGAGTTATGTAAAACTTGTAGCAGAAGAAATTGCGAATTTAAAAGGAATTTCTTATGAGGAAGTAGCAGAGATAACAACAAAAAATGCAAAAGCTTTATTTGGTGTTGAATAAAAAGGAGTGGGAGAACCCATTCTTTTTTTATTTTTGTGAAAAAATAAGGGCGAATGAGGAAGTGTTACAATAAGGAGAGAGAACAAAGTTTTGGACATTCTATTTTTTAAAATGTAAGAATGGGGAAAATAATAATGGAAAAGTCGTCATTTTTTTGTTTTACTAAGTAGAGACGAAACGAGTGTGGAGGCAAGCATGAAAATTAAAGAGATTATCGTTGTAGAAGGTAAAGATGATACAGTTGCGATTAAGCGTGCTGTTGATGCGGATACAATTGAAACGAACGGTTCAGCAATCGGTGATCATGTTATTGAGCAAGTTAAATTAGCGCTGCAAAAACGGGGCGTTATTATTTTCACAGATCCGGATTATCCTGGAGAGCGTATTCGAAAAATTATTTCTGATAAGGTGCCTGGATGTAAACATGCCTTTTTACCGAAGGAAGAAGCACTTGCCAAAAGGAAAAAGGGTGTCGGGATTGAACATGCTTCTAATGAATCAATTCGCCGTGCTTTAGAGAATATACATGAAGAAATGGAAGCTTACACAAGTGAAATTAGTTGGAGCGATTTAGTCGATGCAGGCTTAGTGGGCGGAGAAATGGCAAAGAGTCGCAGAGAAAGAATGGGTAAGCTATTAAAGATTGGTTATACAAACGCAAAACAGTTACATAAACGTTTACAAATGTTTCAAGTTTCAAAAGAATCGTTTGCAGAAGCTTATAAGCAAGTCATACAGGAGGAAAGAAAATGAAGGATATCGCAACGCCAAATCGTACGAAAGACATTGTTGAAAAGTATGGATTTTCATTCAAAAAAAGTTTAGGACAAAATTTTTTAATTGATACGAACGTATTAAATCGTATTGTCGATCACGCTGAAATTGGTTCAGAAAGTGGTGCAATTGAAATTGGACCAGGTATCGGTGCGTTAACAGAACAATTAGCAAAGCGTGCTAAAAAAGTAGTAGCTTTTGAAATTGATCAGAGATTATTACCGATTTTAGATGAGACGTTAGCTCCATATAGCAACGTTACAGTTATAAATAAAGACGTACTAAAGGCAGATGTACATGAGGTGTTCAGTGAGCAATTTGAGGAAGGGCAAGATGTAATGGTAGTAGCGAACTTACCGTACTATATTACAACGCCAATTTTATTTAAATTGCTGGAAGAGAAATTACCAGTTCGTGGATTTGTTGTTATGATGCAAAAAGAAGTTGGAGATCGTTTAGCTGCTAAACCTGGAACGAAAGAGTATGGTTCTTTATCCATTGCTATTCAGTATTATACAGAGGTAGAAACAGTTATGACTGTACCACGTACAGTGTTTGTGCCACAACCGAATGTTGATTCTGCGATTATTCGTCTCCTAAAGCGCCCGAAACCAGTTGTAGAAGTAACAGATGAGACATTCTTCTTTGAAGTAGTAAGAGCAAGTTTTGCACAGCGTCGTAAAACTTTAATGAATAATTTATCAAATAATTTAAATGGTTTCCCGAAAGATAAAGAGCTGTTGGATCGAATTTTAACAGAAGTAGGAATTGATCCAAAACGAAGAGGCGAAACGCTATCTATCGAGGAGTTTGCAACATTAAGTAATGCATTAGTTCTTCATAAATTGTCATAAGAATAGAAAAGGGACAGTTCAACTTGAACTGTCCCTTTTGTCACCTTTCCTCTCCTACATTCATACTTTAAAAACAGGTAAGATGGCCTAACGAGTTTGGAGGTAGGAGAATGGCTTTACATGTTGGAGAATTAGTGGAACGATATTCTCATAATAGGGATATCCTTTTTCGCATTATAGAAATAAAAGGCGAGATAGCTATATTATTTGGAGAGGAAATTAGACTGGTGGCAGATGCGCCACTTGAAGATTTAATTAGTATAGACCAACGAGAACATAAAAAAAGAGCGAAGCGTGAGAAAGAAACGATGGAGCGTACGTATCGTTTGTTTCAACAAGATTATGTATTAATGAAACAAAGGCATGAACACACTTCAACGGGTGGATATACAAGTGAGGTAAATTATTTTCAAATGCCAGGACGTGTATTGCATATAGATGGAGACCCGTTATATTTGCGCAAGTGCTTAGACTTATATAATAAAATTGGTGTTCCTGTACAAGGTATTCAT
This sequence comes from Bacillus sp. DE0042, assembly GCF_007680225.1. Taxonomy (NCBI): domain Bacteria; kingdom Bacillati; phylum Bacillota; class Bacilli; order Caryophanales; family Bacillaceae; genus Bacillus; species Bacillus sp. DE0042. The sequence goes on from NZ_VEJP01000014.1 coordinate 12,654, forward strand.
TGTAAAGAAACAGAGATGCATGAAAAGGTAGTAGATTTAATAGATCATTTTCGTCCGGACATTTTAGTTATTACAGGACACGATGCATATACAAAATCAAAAGGGGTAAAGGGAGATTTAGCAGCATATAGGCATTCAAGGCATTTTGTACAGGCTGTTCGAGAAGTGAGAAAAAAATATCCATCATTGGATCAACTCGTTATTTTTGCTGGGGCATGCCAATCACACTTTGAAGCATTAATTCGAGCAGGTGCTAATTTTGCTAGTTCACCATCTAGAATTAATATTCACGCACTAGATCCTGTATATGTGGTTGGAAAAATTAGTTTTACGTCATTTATGGAAAGAGTAAATGTATGGGATGTTGTACGTAATACGATTACCGGCGAAAAGGGACTTGGCGGTATTGAGACGAGGGGAATTTTACGAACTGGATTACCCTTTCAACATTATGAAGAATAAGCAAGGTACATATGTATCTTGCTTTTTTGTATGGAAAGGATTTAAATCAGCTTGGATAAAAAGAGACAAGAACGCGCAGACTACATAATGATACTTTTACAATATAGTATTTCTTCTATCTATTTGAACGCATGATGCTTTTATAATGATATTGTCTGTGAGTTGCGGTTAATAATTGGGATAGATATATCGTGTTTTAAGTGTTCAATCTAAATTACAGCGAGGTGTAACGAAGTATATGTCAAAACGTTTAGATGAAATTAAAAGCGAATTAGATCACCATCTTGGACAGAGACTGATGTTAAAGGCAAATAGTGGGAGAAGAAAAACAGTAGAGCAATCAGGTGTACTTGCAGAAACGTACCGTTCTGTTTTTGTTGTACAATTGGATCAGCAAGAAGATGCGTTACAACGTGTATCATATAGCTATGCGGATGTTTTAACAGAGACAGTAGAGTTAACGTTTTATGGTGAACCTCATAATGAAGTGATTTTATAATTCATGTATCGTTACATATATTCCCACAAATGAAAAGCTATATTATTTTGCATACTAATTATACCGTAGCAAAATAAGGAGGGACTCTGCATTGAGTAGACGAAGAGGTGTCATGTCAAATCAATTTAAAGAAGAGCTTGCAAAAGAGCTAGGCTTTTATGATGTTGTTCAGAAAGAAGGCTGGGGCGGAATTCGTGCGAAAGATGCTGGTAACATGGTGAAACGTGCTATAGAAATTGCAGAACAGCAATTAATGAAACAAAACCAGTAGTTGTAAGATACTTTCTATGCTACGGTAGCCGAGGAGTGATTCCTCGGCTTTTTGTACTCGAAAAGGTGCCATCATTTTACATAAGTAGTTTCATTCTGAATGCTTTTCGTTATAATTAGGGAAGTGTCATCGTCTTACTATAAATTTATGGTAAAATAAACGATAAAAGATTGAGTACATAGAGTGGGTGAATAGATTGAAGCTACTAGTGAAAGCACCAGCAAAGATTAATCTGTCGTTAGATGTACTGGGAAAAAGACAAGACGGATATCATGAAGTGAAAATGATTATGACAACAATTGATTTAGCGGATCGTTTAGAACTAATGGAATTAGCAGAAGACCGTATTGAAATTTTATCTCATAATCGGTATGTCCCAGACGACCAAAGAAATTTAGCTTATCAAGCAGCGAAATTATTAAAAGAGAAGTTTAATGTAAAAAAAGGCGTATCTATTACTATTGAAAAAACGATTCCAGTAGCAGCTGGATTAGCAGGTGGAAGTAGTGATGCAGCAGCGACATTACGTGGCCTTAATAAATTATGGAATTTAGGGCTTACAATTGATCAGTTAGCAGAGCTTGGCGCAAAAATAGGATCAGATGTATCGTTTTGTGTATATGGTGGGACAGCAATTGCCACTGGAAGAGGAGAGCAAATTGAGCACATAAAAACTCCGCCTTCTTGTTGGGTTATTTTAGCAAAACCCCATATTGGTGTATCTACTGCTGATGTGTATGGAAATTTAAAGTTAAATCGAGTTACACATCCAAATGTAGATAAAATGGTTAACGTCATAAATGCTGGGGACTACAAAGGGATTTGTGATACTGTTGGTAATGTTTTAGAAGATGTAACGTTTGCGATGCATCCTGAAGTTGCACGTATTAAGGCACAGATGAAGCGATTTGGGGCGGATGCTGTATTAATGAGTGGAAGTGGCCCAACTGTATTTGGTCTTGTGCATCATGATTCGCGAATGCATCGTATATATAATGGATTAAAAGGATTTTGTGAACAAGTATACGCAGTACGTTTATTAGGAGAGCGAGAAACGCTTGAATAAAGACGTATAATACGTTATGATTTGTTTAGAATATTCGTGATTTGAGGTGAGAGTATGAAAATTAGACGAAGTACAAGATTAGTCGATATGACGTATTACTTGTTACAAAACCCTCGTCAGCTAGTTTCTCTCACTTTTTTTGCTGAAAGGTATCAATCAGCTAAGTCTTCCATTAGTGAAGATTTAGTTATTATTAAGCAAACGTTTGAACAACAAGGGGTCGGCACATTGCAAACGGTACCAGGAGCAGCAGGAGGAGTGAAATATATACCATATATAAGTGAGGAAGAGGCAGATCTAATTATTGGTGAGCTTTGTAGCTTATTTGAAAACCCAGATCGTATTTTGCCTGGTGGTTACTTATATATGACAGATCTTTTAAGTAATCCTCGCCATATTAATGGCGCAGGTCGTTTGTTTGCTTCTGTTTTTGCTAGGCAACCAATTGATGCGGTTATGACGGTGGCAACGAAGGGGATTCCACTTGCTTATGCGGTGGCAAATTACTTAGATGTACCGGTAGTAATTGCAAGGAAAGATAATAAGGTAACAGAAGGCCCAACTGTTAGTATTAACTATGTATCAGGTTCTTCTAAGCGAATTCAAACAATGACGTTAGCAAAGCGTAGCCTTCCAGAGGGATCAAATGTTTTAATTATTGATGACTTCATGAAAGCTGGCGGGACAATTCAAGGTATGATGAGTATGTTAGAAGAGTTTAAGGCTAATGTTGTTGGTATTGGTGTATTAGTAGAATCCACGGATATTGAAGAACGACTAATTAATAATTTTGTATCATTAATTCGTCTATCAGAAGTTGATGTGAAAGAAAAAGCGATTCAAGTGGAAAAGGGAAATTATTCACTGGCACCATTTGATGAAGGGCTTGTAGAGGCTGAGTAAAAAGGTAAAGCAGATCGCTTTATCTTTTTTTTATTCTGTTTATAAATTATAAAATAGATGGACAAACTGCTTTTCGTGCACTATTTTTAAAGAGTAAAAATAAATAATAAAAGGGTGAAAAAATATGAAAGTTGTTCAAACAAGCAATGCACCACAAGCAATTGGACCATATTCACAAGGGATTATTGTAAATAATATGTTTTACAGTTCAGGACAAATTCCGTTAACTGCAAGTGGAGAGCTTGTAGCAGGAGACGTGACAGTACAAACAGAGCAAGTATTTCAAAATTTACAAGCTGTATTAGAAGAAGTAGGTGCTTCATTTGATACAGTAGTAAAAACAACAGTATTCTTAAAAGATATGGATGATTTTAATGCTGTTAATGAAGTATACGGCTCTTATTTCTCTACTCATAAGCCAGCTCGTTCTTGTGTACAAGTAGCAAAATTACCGAAAGATGTTTCAATTGAAATCGAAGTAATTGCCCTAGTTAAGTAATCTTTTGTAAGCGATAACCTCCACTAATCTCTATATTCAATTAAATTAAAAATTTTTATCTTAAAAATTTTTAAAAAATTAAAGGGAAAATAGAAATTTTGTGGAATTTATACAAATATATCGCTTATTTAGAAAAGGGTGGTGAACACAAGATGGAAGTGACTGACGTAAGATTACGCCGCGTAAACACAGAAGGCCGCATGAGAGCAATTGCCTCTATTACTCTAGACCATGAATTTGTTGTTCATGATATTCGTGTAATTGATGGTAATAATGGATTATTTGTAGCAATGCCAAGTAAACGTACTCCAGATGGAGAATTCCGTGACATTGCACATCCAATTAATTCTAATACACGCTCTAAAATTCAAGATGCGGTTTTAACAGAGTATCATCGTTTAGGCGAGTTAGAAGAGGTTGAGTTTGAAGAAGCGGGTGCTTCGTAAAATTCGAATGAAAAGGGCTTTTTAAAGAAATCCCTATAATTTTGCAACAAACTCCTGTAAGCATTTACAGGGGTTTGTTTTTTTTTGTGGTTTTATCTATTTTTTTGCACGGAAAATTCTGAATTCTTTAAAGTGAAGAGGAAAACTTCTAATTTTTTCAAAATCATTTTAAATAGTATAGCTTATTTCTTAAAAAAGATACTAAAGAGTAAAACATCGTATAAGAATTATGGTAAAATTTAATAGTTAAAATGTGTTTCTTGAAATATATGATGATTTAGGATAATATCGTTAATGGATAAATAGGTTGCGATGGAGGGTCTATATGTCAAACAGATTTGCAGTGATTCTAGCTGCAGGCAAAGGCACACGTATGAAGTCTAAGCTATACAAAGTGCTTCATCCTGTATGTGGAAAACCTATGGTACAACATGTTGTCGATCAAGTAACGCAATTAGGATTGCAGAAACTTGTAACAGTCGTAGGACATGGTGCTGAAATGGTACAAGAACAGCTAGGAAACGTAAGTGAGTTTGCATTACAAGCAGAACAACTTGGTACAGCACATGCTGTAGATCAAGCTGCAAGTGTACTTGCAAACGAAGAAGGAACAACTTTAGTTATTTGTGGTGATACGCCGCTAATAACTGCTGAAACGATGGAATCATTGCTTCAGCAACATAAAGAGGCAGGGGCAATGGCAACGGTGCTAACAGCTTACATAGAAGAACCTGCTGGATATGGTCGTATCGTTCGTAATGAGAATGGTCATGTTGAAAAGATTGTTGAGCATAAGGATGCAAATGATAAAGAATTAGCTATTAAAGAAATCAATACAGGTACGTATTGTTTTGATAATAAAGCTTTATTCGCCTCACTTTCTAAAGTTTCAAATGATAACGTACAAGGTGAATATTACCTGCCAGATGTTATTGAGATTTTAAAAAATGAAGGTCATATCGTATCAGCTTATCAAACAGAGCACTTCGATGAAACGTTAGGTGTTAACGACAGAGTCGCTCTATCGCAAGCGGAAATTATTATGAAAAACCGTATCAACCGAAAGAACATGGTAAATGGTGTTACAATTATTGATCCAAGTAACACGTATATTTCTGCTGATGCGATTATCGGTAGTGATACAGTTCTTCATCCAGGAACAATTATTGAGGGGAATACTGTAATTGGTTCTGATTGTGAAATTGGACCGCATACAGTAATTCGCGATAGTGAAATTGGAGATCGTACGACAATTCGTCAATCTACTGTACATGATAGTAAACTTGGTACAGAAGTATCGGTTGGTCCATTTGCACATATTCGCCCAGATTCAGTTATTGGAGATGAAGTACGCGTTGGAAACTTCGTGGAAATCAAAAAAACTGTTTTTGGTAATAGAAGTAAAGCTTCACACTTAAGTTATATCGGGGATGCACAAGTTGGAGAAGACGTGAATCTTGGTTGTGGTTCAATTACGGTGAACTATGACGGTAAGAATAAATTCAAAACTGTGATTGGTAACGGGGTATTTATTGGATGTAATTCAAACCTTGTTGCTCCTGTAACAGTTGAAGATGGTGCTTATGTGGCGGCAGGCTCTACAATTACAGAGAATGTTCCATCAAAAGCATTATCTGTAGCACGTGCACGTCAAGTTAACAAAGAAGACTATGTTGATCAATTGCTGAATAAGAAAAAATCATAATGTGGAGGGTTAATCTAGATGTCGACTCAATATCTAAATTCTAATTTGAAAGTATTCTCTTTAAACTCTAATAAGGAACTTGCTGAGCAAATTGCAAAGCACATTGGAGTAGGACTAGGAAAATGTTCTGTTGATCGTTTTAGTGATGGAGAAGTTCAAATTAACATTGAAGAAAGTATCCGTGGTTGCGATGTATTCATTATTCAATCTACAAGCTTCCCAGTAAACGAACATATCATGGAATTACTTATTATGATCGATGCATTAAAGCGTGCATCTGCAAAAACAATTAATATTGTTATTCCTTACTATGGTTATGCGCGTCAAGACCGTAAAGCGCGTTCTCGTGAACCAATTACATCGAAACTTGTAGCAAACTTGCTTGAAACAGCAGGTGCAACTCGTGTAATCACTCTAGATTTACATGCTCCACAAATTCAAGGGTTCTTTGATATCCCAATCGACCACCTAATGGGTGTACCGATCCTTTCAGATTACTTTGAAACAAAAGGTCTTAAAGATATCGTAATCGTGTCACCTGACCACGGTGGGGTAACTCGTGCTAGAAAAATGGCAGATCGTCTAAAAGCACCAATCGCTATTATTGATAAGCGTCGCCCTCGTCCGAACGTATCAGAGGTAATGAACATTATCGGTAATATTGAAGGTAAAACAGCAATTTTAATTGATGACATCATTGATACAGCTGGTACAATTACATTAGCAGCAAACGCTCTTGTTGAGAACGGTGCTTCTGAAGTATATGCTTGCTGTACACACCCAGTATTATCTGGTCCAGCAATTGAGCGTATCCAAAACTCAAATATTAAAGAGTTAGTTGTAACAAACTCTATCGTATTACCAGAAGAGAAGAAAATCGACAAAGTACATGAACTTTCAGTTGCTCCACTAATCGGAGAAGCAATCATTCGTGTATACGAAGAAGAATCTGTAAGTGTATTATTCAATTAATTGGATAGAATGAGACGTAACCAAGATTGGTTACGTCTTTTCGTATCGAAAAAAGAAAGTAGTGGTACAAGAATGAAATTGATAGTAGGACTTGGGAACCCGGGTAGAGAATATGAATTAACAAGGCATAATATTGGATTTATGGCGATTGATGAACTTGCAAAGCGTTGGAATATTTCTTTAAATGAACAAAAATTTAAAGGAATATTTGGTGCAGGATTTGTTAATGGAGAAAAAGTAATCTTATTAAAGCCACTTACATATATGAATTTATCTGGGGAAAGTATTCGACCACTCATGGATTACTATAAAATTGATGTTGAAGACTTCGTTGTTCTGTACGATGATTTAGACATCCCTGTAGGTAAATTACGCCTTCGTATGAAAGGTAGTGCTGGTGGACATAATGGTGTGAAATCAACAATTTCACATTTAGGAACACAAGAGTTTCAACGTATCCGCATGGGAATTGATCGTCCGAAAAATGGCATGAAGGTAGTAGATTACGTATTAGGACGTTTTACATCGGAAGAAATTCCTGATGTGAGTCATTCTATTGAAAAAGCAGCGGATGCATGTGAAGAATGGTTAAATAAACCTTTTCTTCAAATCATGAATACCTTCAATAGTTAAGGGTATGATTGGGAATATTTTGTCTTGTTTTTACCCATACTAGTAGTAATTGGATTTTTAGGAGGCTAGTATGGAAGGTTATTATTATTGCAGACATTGCGGGAGTAATGTAGGCTCCGTTACTGCAGAAAAAGTGTATAGCGACGTTTTATTTCAACTAACAGAGCAAGAAGTAGTAGAGATGATTCATTTTCATGAGAATGGAAATATATATATAAAAACGATTTGTGAATCGTGTCAAGAAACGCTCGCATCTTATCCTGAGTATTATGAATATGAAAAATTTCTGCAATAAAATGTTGTCGCTTTGGCGTGTCCAAAGCATTTTTCTGTTTTCTTTTTCCAAAATATTTGCATAAAATATAGTGGCTTGCTCTTTATGTTGAGAGGGGTTTTGAAAATGATAGGTTTATTAGAGCAATTTTATAAAAATGAAGAGATCCAATCGGTTATTAATGGACTAGAAGATGGTTTAAAAGAACAACTTGTATCAGGTATGGCAACCTCTTCTCGTTCGTTATTAATGGCGGCCTTATATAAAAAAACAAAAAAATCACAACTTATTGTGACGCATAATTTATATCAAGCACAAAAAGTGCATGAAGATTTAGTGGCGTTACTTGGTGAAAAAGATGTGTGGTTATACCCAGTAAATGAATTGATAGCATCAGAAATTGGTGTTGCAAGCCCAGAATTGAAGGCGCAACGTATTGAAGTATTGAATCGTTTAGCGGCAGGAGAAAACGGGATTATTGTAGCGCCAGTTGCAGGACTACGTAGATTTTTACCAATGAAAGAGTTGTGGAAGCAAAGGCAAATCGAAATCAATCTAGGGCAAGAGATTGATTTAGATACATTCTTGCATACTTTACATCATATTGGTTATGAGCGTAAGTCGATGGTAGAAGCTCCTGGGGAATTCAGTTTGCGCGGGGGAATATTAGATATTTACCCATTAACTGAAGAGTTACCATTTCGTATTGAATTTTTCGATACAGAAGTTGATTCTATTCGATTATTTGATGTGGATGAACAGCGCTCTCAAGATAAAAAAGAAAGTGTTAGATTTGGTCCAGCAACAGAGTTTTTATTTTCACAGGAAGAATTGAAGTCGGGAATTGAGCATCTTGAGGAAGGCTTGACTAAGACGATGCAAAAACTTTCCGATGATAAATTGAAGACTACAGTGCTTGAAACGGTAAGTCATGAAATTGAGATGTTAAAAAACGGGCAAAGTATAGAACAGATGTTTAAATATTTATCTATTTTCTATAAAGAACCTGCTAGTCTGATAGATTATTTACCAGAAGATGGTATTGTGGTTTTAGATGAGATTTCCCGTATTCAAGAAACAGCATCACATCTTGAAACAGAAGAGGCGGAGTGGTATATATCACTTCTTGGTGAGGGAATAATTATTCAAGATTTATCTTTCTCACACTCGTTTGAGGAATTTCTTCATCATAAAAAAAGAAGTTTTGTGTATTTAACGTTATTCTTACGCCATATAGCACATACACATCCACAAAACATTGTGAATGTGACATGTAAAACAATGCAAGATTTCCATGGGCAGATGCAGTTGTTGAAAACTGAAATTGATAGATGGAACGAAGGGCATTTTACGACTGTTGTGCTCGGCACAGATGATGAACGTGTAAAAAAACTACAACATATTTTAAGTGATTATGATATTGAGGCAGATATCGTAGAGGGCACAGATATATTATTGCCTGGAAGGTTACAAATTGCTGTAGGTGATTTACACGCAGGATTTGAAATGCCGATGCAAAAGCTTGTTGTTATTACTGAAAAAGAGCTTTTTCATAAGAAAGTTAAAAAATCACAACGTAAGCAGAAGTTATCTAATGCTGAACGTATTAAAAGTTATTCGGAATTAAAAGTTGGAGATTATGTAGTTCATGTAAATCATGGTATAGGTAAATTCTTAGGTATCGAGACACTAGAGATTAATGGTGTTCATAAAGATTACTTGAATATTAAATATCAAGGTAATGATAAGTTATACGTTCCAATTGAACAAATTGACCAAGTGCAGAAATATGTAGGATCTGAAGGTAAGGATCCAAAAGTTTATAAATTGGGCGGAAATGATTGGAAAAAGGTTAAAACGAAAGTTGAAAAATCTGTACAAGACATTGCGGATGACCTAATTAAACTATATGCTGAGCGCGAAGCCTCAAAGGGTTATGCATATACACCAGATACGGCAGAACAACAAGAATTTGAATCTTCTTTCCCATATCAAGAGACAGAGGATCAATTACGTTCTATTGAAGAGATTAAGAAAGATATGGAACGTGGACGTCCGATGGATAGGCTTCTTTGTGGTGATGTAGGATATGGAAAGACGGAAGTAGCTATCCGTGCGGCATTTAAGGCAATTATGGATGAAAAACAAGTTGCAATTTTAGTGCCGACAACGATCCTTGCACAACAACACTATGAAACAATTCGAGAGCGTTTTCAAGATTATCCAATCAATATAGGATTATTAAGTAGATTCCGTACGAGAAAACAGCAAAATGAAACAATTAAAGGCTTAAAAGATGGTACGGTAGATATCGTAATCGGAACGCATCGTATTTTATCTAAAGATGTTACTTATAAAGATTTAGGTCTTCTTATTATTGATGAAGAACAAAGGTTTGGTGTAACGCATAAAGAAAAAATTAAACAATTAAAAGCAAATGTTGACGTGTTAACATTAACGGCAACTCCGATTCCGCGTACACTCCATATGTCTATGCTTGGTGTGCGTGACTTATCTGTTATTGAGACACCACCAGAAAATCGTTTCCCAGTCCAAACGTATGTAGTAGAGTATAATCCAGCGTTAATGCGAGAAGCGATAGAACGAGAGCTTGCAAGAGGTGGGCAAATTTACTTCCTATATAATCGTGTGGAGGATATCGAAAGAAAAGCAGATGAAATTTCGATGTTAGTTCCAGACGCGCGTGTAACTTATGCGCATGGGAAAATGAACGAAGGTGAATTAGAGTCTGTTATGCTATCGTTTTTAGAAGGGCAGCATGATGTTCTTGTAAGTACAACAATTATTGAGACGGGTGTAGATATTCCGAATGTAAATACGTTAATTGTATTTGATGCAGATCGTATGGGACTATCGCAGCTGTATCAGCTTCGTGGTCGTGTTGGACGTTCTAATCGTGTTGCATATGCATACTTTGCATACAAACGAGATAAAGTGTTATCAGAAGTTGCAGAGAGGCGTCTGCAAGCCATTAAAGAGTTCACAGAGCTTGGGTCAGGTTTCAAAATTGCGATGAGAGACTTATCCATTCGTGGTGCAGGTAACTTGTTAGGAGCCGAACAGCATGGATTTATTGATTCTGTCGGATTTGATCTATATTCTCAAATGTTAAAAGATGCAATTGAACAGCGTAGAGGAACAGATGGGGTTGAAAATACAGTTAATGTTGAAATTGATTTAGAAGTAGATGCATATTTACCAGATGCTTATATTTCAGATAGTAAACAAAAGATTATGATGTATAAACAGTTTAGAGGTGTTTCTGCAATTGAGGATATTGAAGAGTTGCAGGAAGAGATGATAGATAGATTTGGTGATTACCCGCAAGAAGTTGGTTACTTATTGCAAATTGCAAATATTAAAGTATTGGCAATGAAAGAACAAATTGAGTTAATTAAGCAAAATAAATTTGAAGTGACAATTCTGTTCTCAGAACAAGCAAGTCAAAATATTGATGGCGGAAAATTATTCATGCTTGGAAATAGTTTTGGACGTATGATTGGTCTAGGAATGGAAGGATCGCAATTGAAAATCGTTATGAAAACAAATGGTTTAGAGACATCGAAGTGGTTAACAATTGCTGAAAATTTATTAAAAGGCCTACCAGATGTAAAAAAAGAAGTCATAAATGCCTAATATAAGATAAAAAAATACAATTCGGCGTGCATAGAAGAACTAATGTGTAAAATACTATGTCTAACAGTTGGTGATTTTTACATGAACAGGTAAATTCACCACTTTGATCATCAGTAGAAAGTGAGGCAGCATTAGAATGAAAGCAACTGGAATCGTACGTCGAATTGATGATTTAGGTAGGGTAGTAATCCCGAAGGAAATTCGTAGAACTTTACGTATTCGAGAAGGAGACCCACTAGAAATATTTGTTGATCGCGATGGAGAAGTGATTTTGAAAAAATATTCTCCAATTAGTGAACTAGGTAATTTTGCAAAGGAATATACGGAAGCTTTATACGATAGCTTAGGACATAATGTGCTTGTATGCGATCGTGATTCTATTATCGCAGTAGCAGGTGTATCTAAAAAAGAATACTTAAATAAAAGTGTTGGCGATTTAATTGAGAAGACAATGGAAGAGCGTAAGTCTGTAATTATGACAGATGAAAGCGAAATTTCAATTATTGATGGAGTAACAGAAAAAGTGAGTTCCTATACAATTGGCCCGATTGTTGCGAATGGGGATCCAATTGGAGCTGTTGTTATCTTCTCTAAAGAGGCTATTATAAGTGAAGTAGAGCATAAGTCAGTAAATACAGCTGCAAGCTTTTTAGCGAAACAAATGGAGCAGTAAGGCTATATGGAATTTTAGAAGTAGCAATCTTTCCTAATTATGATATTTCTTCTTGAGAAATCAAATATTTGGAGATATATGTATATTGAATGAAGGTAGCGCTTTGCTACCTTTTTTCGTTGAACATTTCTATCGTTGCGCGAACGTATTATTACTCGTGTAGGCAAGGAAGCTTGTCCTTTTCTTTATGATATAATACGAGGGGTGAGAATAGAAAAAGGAGTTTTCTTGTATGGAATCGAAGAAGTATCAAGCCTTTTGGCGTGGGGCTATTATATTAACAATCGCAAGTTTTGTTACAAAGGTATTAAGCGCTTTTTACCGTATTCCATATCAAAATATAGCGGGTGATATTGGTTTTTATATTTACCAACAAATTTATCCGTTTTATGGATTTTGTTTAATTTTAGCTACTTATGGGTTCCCCATTATAATTTCAAAAATGGTTGCGGAACGATTAGAGCGAGGGAAACAACAAGAAGCAGAAGAAATTATCTGTGTATCTTTTTGGTTTTTATTAGGAATTGGTTTCGTAGGCTTTTTTACATTGTTTTTTGGTGCCGAAGCAATTGCAACAGCCATGGGCGATATACACTTAGATAAGTTATTACGTGTTATTTCATTTTCATTCATATTGATGCCGTTTTTATCTGTAGCAAGAGGATATTTTCAGGGATTCAATAATATGATGCCAACAGCTGTTTCGCAAGTGATAGAACAAACGATTCGTGTTTCTATTATTGTATTTTTATCTCTATTCCTAATTGCTCGCGGATTTGATTTATATACAGTCGGTGCAGGTGCTATGTTAGGTTCAATCGCAGGTGGACTGATTGGGATTATCGTACTTGTACTTTATATGCGTCATGACTTTCGTTCTATATTTTTCAAGAGTGTAAAGAGAATTAAGGGAAAAAAGAGGATCATTAAAATTCTGTTTTGGCAGGGATTGGCGATTTGTGTTAGTAACTTAGTACTTATTTTTATACAAATGGCTGATTCTATTTCCTTCTATTCCTTACTTATTGGGGCAGGAGAGCAAGCTGAAAGTGCAAAGGTATTAAAAGGTGTTTATGACAGAAGTATCCCGCTTATGCAATTAGGTACTGTCGTGACAACTTCTTTCTCATTGTCGCTTATTCCAATTATTACAGCGGCGAAGGAAAGAGGAGATCTTTCCTTTATTCGAGAAAAGGTAAAGTTAGCAATGAAAATAACATTTGTTATTGGATTTGCAGCTGCCATTGGATTAACTTGTATTATTCAGCCTACGAATATTATGTTGTTTGAAAATAGTGATGGGTCAGATGTTTTATCCATTTTATCTTTATCTATTTTATTTAGTTCATTGTCGATTACAACTGCGTCTATTTTGCAGGGGTTAGGACAAACATTAAAACCAGCAATATTCGTTATATTTGGGGGTTGTTTAAAGTTAGCTTTAAATTATACATTAATGCCGTATTTTGGTGTGAAGGGAGCTGCAATTGCAACACTAGTTGCGTTAATTGTAATTTCTGTGCTAAATAGTGCATTACTTATGCAAGCTGTATCCGAATCGCTTATCGATAAGCGGAATATGTTAGGTGTAGTTATTAGTGGTATCGGTATGGGGTTTGTATTAATAATATTTATACGTGTGATGCAACTGTCTGGATTAGTAATTGATACAAGGCATAGAGGAATTGCAACACTTGAGGCATTGTTAGGTGTAGCTATCGGTGGATTAACATATGTGTTTTTAATTTTAAAATTACGTGTATTTACAAAAGCGGAAATAGGAACCGTTATGAAAAAAGAGAAAAAAGAAGGTTCATTGAAGAAGAGTGGATAGAGGTGGCAGGTTGTGAGTGGAATCATTACTATTTTAGGATTAGGTGCTGGTGAGTTAGATCAGTTAACGATGGGTGTATATCGAAAAATAAAAGAAGCAGATCACATGTTTGTTAGAACGAAGGAACATCCCGTTATAGAAGAGTTGGAGAAAGAAGGTATACAATATACAGCCTTTGACGATGTATATGAAGCGCATGATACATTTGAAATTGTATATGAAACAATCGCGAATACATTGCTAGAACAAGCTGAAGGCACAGAAATCATCTATGCCGTGCCAGGGCATCCGCTTGTAGCGGAAAGAACGGTTCAGCTATTGTTGGAAAAAGGCGAAGTAGCGAATGTTGAAGTGCGCATTGAAGGTGGACAAAGTTTCCTTGATCCTATGTTTGCGAGTTTAAAGATTGATCCGATTGAAGGATTCCAATTAATTGACGCCACATCATTTGAAAGAGGACAATTAGAATTACGTCAACATTTAATCTTTTGCCAAGTATATGACGCATTCGTTGCATCTGATGTGAAATTAACATTAATGGAGATGCTATCAGATGATAATGAAGTGTATATTGTAACAGCTGCAGGGACTTCATTTGAACAAGTTAAAAAGGTGCCGTTGTACATGTTAGATCATGAAACAGAGTTGAACAATTTAACGAGTGTATATGTACCACCAGTTAAAGAACGTGCGTCCTTGTATCAACAGTTTGATGTGCTTAGAGAAATTATTGCAGACCTTCGTGGACCGAATGGTTGTCCGTGGGATAAAAAGCAAACACATCAATCTTTAAAGAAGTATTTAATTGAGGAAGCTTATGAAGTGTTGGAAGCGATTGATGAAGAGGATGATGATCACTTAGTAGAAGAACTGGGTGATATATTATTACAAGTTATGTTGCATGCTCAAATTGGGGAGGACGAAGGTTGGTTCTCTATAGATGATATTATTCGAACTTTATCTGAGAAAATGGTTCGCCGCCATCCGCATGTATTTGGGAATACGGATGTAAATAATGCTGATGAAGTAATTGCCAATTGGGAAGAAATTAAAAAACAAGAAAAAGGATTCGTGAAAGAATCTGTTTTAAATGGGGTTCCAAAAAGTTTGCCACAATTACTACGCGCCTATGAAATCCAGAAAAAAGCTGGCAAAGTTGGTTTCGATTGGGTTGATGTACAACCGATGATAGAGAAAGCCTTAGAAGAATGGCAAGAGTTCCAGCAAGAAGTTACAAATATGGATGAGGCGAAAATGTTAGGTGAATTTGGCGATTTACTATTTGCGTTTGTGAATATAGCTCGTCATTATAAAATAGATCCCGAAGAGGCGTTACGTTCAACGAATGAGAAATTCGTCGGTCGTTTCTTATACATGGAAGAAAAGGTAGCTGAAATGAATAAAGAGATGCAAGATTTATCATTAGAGCAGTTAGATGTTTTATGGGAAGAGGCAAAACAAACAGAGCGTTAATAGGGGGATTTGATATGCGTCTAGATAAGTTTTTAAAAGTATCACGTTTAATTAAAAGAAGAACATTAGCGAAAGAAGTAGCTGATCAAGGAAGAATATCAATTAATGGTCAAGTGGCAAAAGCGAGTTCAGATGTGAAAGTAGCTGATGAATTAACAATTCGTTTTGGTCAAAAAATAGTAACTGTAAAAATAAACGAATTGAAAGAAACGACTAAAAAAGAAGATGCAACAAATATGTATAGTTTAGTTCGTGAAGAAAAAGTAAAGGCTGAAGAAGGCTTGTTCTAAAATCAATTATCCCTTCATACATTACTATTAGCTAGTATAAATCTATGGGGGGATTTACGTGAATAATGGTTACTCACCTACGTCTTCTAATCAACAAAATGTTTCGGTAGAGCATGATATTATTATGCGTGGCAGGCGTGTAATTGATATTACCGGTGTAAAGCAGGTAGAGAGTTTTGATAGCGAGGAGTTTTTACTTGAGACCGTAATGGGTTTTTTAACAATTCGTGGTCAAAATTTGCAAATGAAAAATTTAGATGTAGAAAAAGGTGTTGTATCGATTAAAGGGAAAGTTCATGAGATGCTGTATATTGATGAGAATCAAGGGGAGAAAACTAAAGGATTCTTTAGTAAGTTGTTTAAATGAGCCTAACAATTCAGTTGTATACGATGCTCTCAATGATCGGAATGGGTGCTTGGATTGGAGCGTCTTTAGATACATACCAACGATTTTTAAAGCGGCAAGAACGTAAACGTTGGCTTGTATTTATACATGATATACTATTTTGGATTGTCCAAGCATTATTCGTTTTTTATGTATTGCTTCTTGTAAATGAAGCTGAACTACGTATATATGTATTTTTGGCATTATTATGTGGTTTTGCGGCATATCAAAGCTTATTGAAAGCAATATACATGAGACTGTTAAATTTTCTCATCTATATTTTTATGCGAACAACACACTTTTTTGTTCAAATTATAAAGCTACTCATGATAAAACCTGTTATTATTATAGCGCAGCTATTTATTGCATTTATATTATTCTTATTTCGTATACTGCTTTCAATTGGACATGTGTTATGGAAAATGGTGATTTGGATATTACTTTTCATATGGAAAGTTTTTTTCTGGCCTGTTCGATTTATTGCTTCGCTCATATGGAAACTTCTCCCTAATCGTGTTAAACTTTTTATAATGAAACATGTAGGGTTCCTGCAATATATAGCAAAATTGAAGGGACACATCTTCCAATTATGGGAGCGTATAAAAAAGAAGTTAGGGGGACCTCGGAAATGAGGGAACTGAGACAAAGAACAATCGAAAAACAGAGTCCAAATCCTGTTAAAGAGCATATAATACAAACGGATGAGAACAGGAAGCGACTTTATCGCCGTTTAGCGGTTTTTCTTGTCTTTGCTTTTACAATTATTGCGAGTATTAGTGTAACGTTTTATCAACAAAACAGTTCCATTAGAGCAAAAGAAGCAAAAGTTAAGGACATGAAAAAAGAACTGGATTCATTAACGAATAAAGAAAAAAGTCTAAAAGACGAAGTTCAAAAGTTAAATGATGAAGAGTACGTATTAAAGATTGCTAGAAGGGATTATTTCTTCTCTGGAAAAGGGGAGATAATTTTTCCTGTTTCTAAGTAGAGTATGTCTTATTGACACTATATTTTAGGATTATATATAATAAAGTAAAATTTGACTTTTTAACCACTAAGGAGGAGCATTTTTTTTATGTCAATCGAGGTAGGCAGCAAGTTACAGGGTAAAGTAACAGGTATTACAAATTTTGGGGCTTTTGTGGAGCTGCCAGAAGGCTTAACGGGTCTTGTTCATATTAGTGAAGTTGCTGATAATTATGTGAAAGATATTAACGATCACTTAAAAGTGGGCGACCAAGTAGAAGTAAAAGTTATTAACGTTGAAAAAGATGGTAAGATCGGTCTATCTATTAAAAAAGCGAAAGAGCGCGAAAAAACAGAAGGAGATCGTCCACGTGGTGAATACCAACGCGGTGGCGGTGGCGATCAACAACGTTCTGGACGTCCACAACGTAATCGTTCTTTCAACAGAGATAACCGTGGCGGCGGTAACGAACGAGCTCCAAAAGAAACATTCGAGCAAAAGATGGCACGTTTCTTAAAGGACAGTGAAGATCGTTTAACTTCTTTAAAGCGTAACACAGAATCTAAACGTGGTGGCCGTGGCGCACGTCGCGGATAATAAGAACGTTTAATTCTTAGCATATAGAGAGGTACCCAGGGCGATTGCTCGGGGTGCTTTTTTATATGTGAAAATATATTTTTAAAAAAGTTTTCAAGATGTGTTGACTTTAAAATATATCTGAGGTAAGATACTAATTGTCCGTTAAATAAGACGACATGGCGGTGTAGCTCAGCTGGCTAGAGCGTACGGTTCATACCCGTGAGGTCGGGGGTTCGATCCCCTCCGCCGCTATATTTAATTTAACGGCCCGTTGGTCAAGTGGTTAAGACACCGCCCTTTCACGGCGGTAACACGGGTTCGAATCCCGTACGGGTCATCCTAAAAAGATCATGCAAATTTGCATGATCTTTTTTTATTAAATAAATTAAGACATACAACACTTCTACAAAATCACCCTATATTTTCTGAATGTTCAATTAAAGTAGTGAGAATAAATTACATACCGTGTATATATGTAGAGTTATTTCGAATAAAAAGTCGAACGATTATAAAAGTGAAAACTGTTGTTTTGACAAAAATCCCAATAATCATCTTTTATAATGACAGTAATTAAACTATGCAGGTGGTGTTAAAAATATGCCTAAAGCAGGAAGGAATACTATGAATACAAGTGCATTGGCAATAAATGAGAGTCAGCTTGGAGCAGTAAAGTGGACGAGTAAGTTGCGAATGAAGTTTGAACAGGTTTTCTTTAGATGGGGATTTATTATTGTTGTTATTGGTTTTCTTTTGGGACGAGCATATATATTAACAAACATTTTACCGTTTGCACTGCCGTTTTTTGCTGCTGTTTATGTTATGAAGCGGGATAAAATGCCGCTCGCGTTCTTGGCTCTTATGGGGGGCGCCCTTTCAGTTTCGATAGATAATTTATTCTTTACCTTTGCATCTATTTTTACATTCTTCATTTATAATATCTTCTTTAGTCGGTTTACACGTAAAACTGTTGGACTTGTTCCATTCCAAGTATTTATCTCCGCATTAACCGCACATTTAGTTGTCGTATATTTCGCGCAACAAACTGTCACCATGTACGATTTACTCGTTAGTACGATTGAGGCAGGGCTTAGCTTCGTATTAACTATGATATTTTTACAAAGTGTTCCGCTTTTAGTGGAACGAAAAGGTAAGCAACAAGCGCTAGAGACAGAAGAAATCGTTTGTTTAATTATATTACTAGCATCTGTTTTAACAGGTACAACAGATTGGTTTGTATATGACGCTTCTATTCAACATATTTTTACTAGGTATTTAGTGCTTGTGTTTGCATTTATCGCGGGGGCTGCTACAGGATCTACAGTGGGGGTCGTCACTGGATTAATATTAAGTTTAGCGAATGTCTCCAGTTTGTCTCAACTTAGTCTACTTGCTTTTTCTGGGTTGCTTGGTGGTTTGTTAAAAGAAGGGAAGCGTTTAGGTGTTAGTTTAGGTTTATTAATTGGGACAAGCTTGATTACGCTATATGTAGATAAGCAAACAAACATTGTGACAACTTTAATTGAATCTGGTGTGGCGATTGTGTTCTTCTTATTAACACCGAAACTTGTTATGGATCGTATTGCTAAATTCATGCCAGGCACACAGGAACATTCGCAAGATCAACAACAGTATTTAAGAAGGATGCGTGATGTTACAGCGAATAAAATTAATCAATTTGCCAATGTATTTGCTGCTTTATCCAATAGCTTTTCTGTATATGGATATGTGGAGGAGGACGATAAAGAGACAGAGGCGGATTTGTTCTTAAGTACAATTACTGCAAAAACATGTCAAACATGCTTTAAAAAGGACCAATGCTGGGTAGTTAATTTCGACAAAACGTACGATTATATGAAACAAATAATGAGTGAAACGGAAGAGGGGACGTTGCAGCATAATCGGAAGTTAGTTCGTGAATGGGACAAGCATTGTGTGAGAGGGAAGAAAGTGACGGATTTAGTAGCGGGTGAATTAGATCACTTCTATGAAGGACAAAAATTACGAAAACAAATGAAAGAAAACCGTAGAATAGTAGCGGAGCAACTATTAGGTGTATCAAAAGTTATGGAGGATTTTGCTAAGGAGATCCAAAGAGAACGAGAAAATCATCAAGTGCAGGAAGAACAGATTATGCAAGCGTTTCGTGATTTTGGCGTAGAAGTAGAGCATGTTGATATATATTGTTTAGATAGAGGAAGTATTGATATTGAAATGTTGATTCCAGTTGCATCTAATGAACATGGAGAATGTGAAAAGTTAGTTGCGCCGATGCTTTCTGACATTCTAAAGGAAAATATTGTTGTTAAACATGAAGAAAAATCTTCTTATCCGAACGGCCACAGCTTAATATCATTTGGTTCGGCAAAAACGTATTCTCTTGATACTGGGTTGGCCACAGCTGCAAAAGGCGGTGGGTTTGTTTCTGGTGACTCTTATGCGATGATGGATTTAAGTGTTGGTAAATATGCACTTGCAATTAGTGATGGTATGGGAAATGGGCAAAGAGCTCATATGGAGAGTAAAGAAACGGTAAAATTATTACAAAAAATACTTCAATCAGGCATTGATGAGGAAATAGCGATTAAATCTATCAATTCTATTCTTTCTTTAAGAACAACAGAAGAGATGTTTACGACGTTAGATTTAGCTATGGTGGATTTGCGGGATGCGAGTGCGAAATTTTTAAAGATTGGATCGACGCCGAGTTTTGTTAAACGCGCGAATAATATTTTGAAAATTGAGGCAAGTAATTTGCCGATGGGGATTATTGAGGATGTTGAAGTTGATGTAGTAGGTGAACAATTAAAAACGGGCGATATCCTTATTATGATGAGCGATGGGATTTTCGAGGGAGCGCAACATGTAGAAAATCATGAACTATGGATGAAACGAAAAATTAAAGAATTACAAACCGAAGATCCGCAAGAAATTGCTGATATCATTATGGAAGAGGTGATTCGCTCTTGTGATGGTTATATAAATGACGATATGACTATCGTTGTGGCGAAAGTGAAGAAAAATATGCCGAAGTGGGCTACGATTCCAATTGTAGGAATGCAGGCACAATAAATTTTAAGTGTGATGTTTCTTTATCACTGTTTCTTTCTAAAAACCTAGGTGGATGCCTAGGTTTTTTTACTTTAAAAGATAATGTTATTATTTTTGTGAATATGTACGGATGATGTAAGATAAAAATGTAATTTTTGTATATCTTTTTTTTGCACAATGTTTGTAAAAGTTGTACCATTATAAACAAGGTAACTAACGTTGCTGTTCTTGTTTAATGAAAGGTGATTACGAAGTTGAAAGATACATTTGTTGAAAAGGTAGATGACTTTGTAAAGCAGCATGATGTATTAAAGGAACGTTCAACAATTGTTGTAGGGGTTTCTGGTGGTCCTGATTCTTTGGCTCTTCTATATTATTTGTTAGAAAAAAGAGCAGCAAAACAGTTCGAAATTGTAGTGGCACATGTGGACCATATGTTTAGAGGTGATGAATCTCATGAGGACCTACAGTTTGTGCAGGATCTTTGTAAAGGGCTGGGAGTTATTTGCGAAACGATAAGGATTAATGTGTCGCAATATCAACAGCAACATGGAATGAATGCACAGGTTGCTGCTAGAGAATGCAGATATGCATTTTTGGAAAGAATAATGAAGAAATATGATGCGAGATATGTAGCTCTTGGACATCATGGTGATGATCAAGTAGAGACGATTTTAATGCGCCTTGTACGAGGGAGTACTCCGAAAGGATATGCAGGAATTGCAGTGAAGCGTCCTTTTCATAATGGATATTTAATTAGGCCGTTACTTGGAGTAACGAAGGAAGAGATTGTTGATTACTGTAATAAGCTAAAAATAATTCCCCGTATAGATCCAAGTAATAAAAAGGAAGTATATACAAGGAATCGATTACGTAAATATGTTCTTCCTCATTTGAAAGAAGAAAATTCACAAGTGCATGAGAAATTCCAAAAATTTAGCATGCAGATGCAAGAGGATGAGGCGTATTTGCAGGAATTAGCTTTTGAGAAAATGAATAAAGTAATTACAAAAAAAAGTGATAAACAAATTAGCTTATCAATTCCTGCCTTTGAATCCATGTCTATGCCTTTACAAAGAAGAGGGATTCAACTAATATTAAACTATCTTTATGAATATAAGATTCCATCTTCTCTTTCCTCTATACATATTGACAAAGTGATCGAGTTTTTTAAGCGGACACAACCTTCGGGTTCACTTGATTTCCCAGGTGATTTAAAAATTGTTCGTGCATACGAGGAGTGCAGCTTTGGATTTAAACAAGAAATTGTTTCTCCTTTTTTACAAGATTTATCAGTGCCCGGGACAATTACGCTATCGAACGGGGATAAGCTTGTAACAGAGGTGAGCGAAGATATACCGAGTAACATGAATGAAACAGTATTTGTTGCTAAGTATAATGATATATCATATCCACTTCGTATTCGTTCTAGAGAAAATGGAGATCGCATGTCAATACAAGGTATGAATGGCACAAAAAAGATAAAAACTATTTTTATTGAAGCAAAAGTACCAAGAGAAAAAAGAGAAGAATGGCCGGTCGTTTGTGATGCAAGTGGGAATATTATTTGGGTACCCTTGTTGAAGCGATCTGCATTTGCTATCTCGAAAGAGACGGCAAAGAAGGATAAATATATGATTATTCACTACAAAAGCAAGGAGTCTTCCGGGAGGATAATGAAATGATGAATCAAGATATCGAAAAAGTATTAATTTCTGAAGAACAAATACAAGAAAAGGTGCGCGAATTAGGTGCGGTTATTGCAGAGGATTATAAAAATACAATACCTCTTGCGATTGGTGTATTAAAGGGCGCAATGCCATTCATGGCAGATTTATTAAAGAGAACAGATACATATCTTGAAATGGATTTTATGGCTGTATCTAGTTACGGTCACTCTACTGTTTCAACAGGCGAAGTGAAAATTTTAAAAGACCTTGATACTTCTGTAGAGGGTCGCGATATTTTAATCGTTGAAGATATTATTGATAGCGGTCTTACGCTAAGTTACTTAGTAGACCTATTCAAATATCGTAAAGCGAAGTCTGTAAAAATTGTTACGTTATTAGATAAGCCGACAGGCCGTAAGGTAGATTTGAAAGCGGATTATGTTGGGTTTACTGTTCCACATGAATTTGTTGTAGGGTATGGATTAGATTATAAAGAGCAGTACCGTAATCTTCCTTATGTAGGAGTATTAAAACCAAGTGTTTACTCAAATTAATTAAATACAGGCGTCACAATTGTATAGGAAAGTTTTTCTATGTTACGATTTACTATAGTGTTTATGCCGTGAGAGGAGGTTAGGAATGAATCGTATCTTCCGTAATACCATCTTTTATTTACTGATATTCCTAGTAGTAATTGGAATCGTGAGCTATTTTAATGGTTCGACACAAAAAACGACATCAGTTAGCTACGATAAATTCATTACTAAACTAGAAAAAGGTGAAGTGCGTAATGTGCAACTTCAACCGAAAAATGGTGTATTTGAGGTAAAAGGACAATTTAACAACTCTAGCCAAGGAGAGCAATTTGTTACTTATGCACCAAATACTGAGGAATTACAAAAGAAAATTAATGACAAAGCGCAAGGTGCTGAAGTTAAGTATCAACCAGCAGAAGAAACAAGTGCTTGGGTAACGTTCTTTACTTCTATCATTCCGTTTGTCATTATCTTCATTTTATTCTTCTTCTTATTAAACCAGGCTCAGGGCGGCGGTAGCCGTGTTATGAACTTCGGGAAAAGTAAGGCGAAGTTATATAATGACGAAAAGAAAAAAGTTCGTTTCAGAGATGTTGCTGGAGCGGATGAAGAGAAACAAGAGCTTGTTGAGGTAGTTGAATTCTTGAAAGATCCTCGTAAGTTCGCTGAAGTTGGTGCCCGTATTCCGAAGGGTGTTCTATTAGTAGGACCTCCAGGTACAGGTAAAACTTTACTAGCACGTGCCGTTGCAGGTGAGGCAGGCGTTCCATTCTTCTCTATCAGTGGTTCTGATTTCGTAGAGATGTTCGTCGGTGTCGGTGCATCACGTGTACGTGATTTATTCGAAAATGCAAAGAAAAATGCTCCTTGTATCATTTTCATTGATGAAATTGATGCAGTAGGACGTCAACGTGGCGCAGGTCTTGGTGGTGGCCATGATGAGCGTGAGCAAACGTTGAACCAATTACTTGTTGAAATGGATGGATTCGGTGCAAACGAAGGTATTATTATCATCGCTGCAACAAACCGTCCTGATATTCTTGATCCAGCGTTATTACGTCCAGGTCGTTTTGACCGTCAAATTACAGTAGATCGTCCAGATGTAAATGGCCGTGAAGCTGTGCTGAAAGTACATGCTCGTAATAAACCGCTTGATGATCATATCAACTTAAGAGCAATTGCAACTCGTACACCAGGGTTCTCTGGTGCGGATCTTGAAAACTTATTAAACGAAGCTGCTTTAGTGGCTGCGCGTCAAGATAAGAAGAAAATTGATATGAGTGATATTGATGAAGCAACGGATCGTGTTATTGCAGGTCCAGCTAAGAAAAGTCGTGTTATCTCTGAAAAAGAACGTAATATCGTTGCATTCCATGAAGCTGGCCATACTGTAATTGGTGTTGTCCTTGATGAAGCAGATATCGTTCATAAAGTAACAATTGTCCCTCGTGGTCAAGCTGGTGGATATGCAGTAATGCTTCCGAAAGAAGATCGTTACTTCATGACAAAACCAGAGTTACTTGATAAAATCACTGGTTTACTTGGTGGTCGAGTAGCTGAAGAGATTGTGTTTGGTGAAGCAAGTACAGGTGCTCACAACGACTTCCAACGTGCGACTGGTATTGCAAGACGTATGGTTACGGAATTCGGTATGAGTGATAAGCTTGGACCGATGCAATTCGGTAGCTCACAAGGTGGTCAAGTGTTCTTAGGAAGAGACTTCCATTCAGAACAAAACTACAGTGATGCAATTGCACATGAAATCGATGTGGAAATGCAAACTATTATAAAAGAATGTTATGCTCGCGCGAAACAAATTCTTACTGAAAAACGTGATAAGCTAGATATTATTGCGAAAACGTTACTTGAAGTAGAAACGTTAGATGCAGAGCAAATCAATCATTTATATGATTACGGCAGATTGCCAGAGCGTCCAACATCTTCAGATGATGTGAAAGTAAACATCAATATGAAGAAGGACGATGAAGAATCAGAAGATAAGTAAGAGATGAAGGAGTGACGATGGTCACTCCTTTTTTTATTTGTGGAACGAAATGAAGTAGAAAAAAATTTAAGTAAATCTGGTATTAAAAATTGAAATAGAGTGTAATCTTTTTGTAAAATGATGAGGATAGAAAAGCTGATTATATAAGTATGTGTGATATGATGTTTTTATAAGTTTTATACATATTGCACAAATATAGATTAAATAAGATAAGTGGTGAGAATATGATTTTTGTATTGGATGTAGGGAACACAAATGCTGTGCTAGGCGTGTTTGAAGAGGGGGAACTTCGTCAACATTGGCGCATGGAAACAGATCGTCATAAGACAGAAGATGAATATGGAATGCTTGTAAAGCAGTTGCTTGAGCATGAAGGTCTTTCGTTTGAAGATGTGAAAGGTATTATCGTGTCTTCAGTCGTACCACCAATTATGTTTGCTTTAGAGCGCATGTGTGAGAAGTATTTTAAAATTAAACCGCTTGTAGTAGGTCCTGGAATAAAAACGGGGCTAAATATTAAATATGAAAATCCACGTGAAGTAGGCGCGGACCGAATTGTAAATGCAGTAGCAGGAATCCACTTATATGGAAGTCCGCTTATTATTGTCGATTTCGGTACGGCTACTACATATTGTTATATTAACGAAGAAAAGCATTATATGGGTGGAGTTATTACGCCGGGAATTATGATTTCAGCAGAGGCTTTATATAGTAGAGCGGCAAAACTTCCTCGTATTGAAATTACAAAACCAAGCAGTGTTGTTGGAAAGAATACGGTAAGTGCGATGCAATCTGGTATTCTTTATGGTTATGTTGGACAAGTGGAAGGTATTGTTAAGCGTATGAAAGAGGAAGCTAAACAAGAACCGAAAGTTATCGCAACAGGTGGATTGGCGAAATTAATTTCAGAAGAATCGAATGTAATTGACGTTGTAGATCCATTTTTAACATTAAAGGGTTTGTATATGTTATACGAGCGTAATGCAAATTTACAGCATGAGAAAGGTGAATAAATGAGTATGAAAGATTATTTAGTAAAAGCGTTAGCGTTTGATGGGGAAGTGCGTGCATATAGTGTACGTACTACAAACACAGTAAGTGAGGCGCAAAGACGTCATGATACATGGAGAACAGCTTCAGCGGCACTTGGTCGTTCTTTAACTGCAGGTACAATGATGGGCGCGATGTTAAAAGGTGACCAAAAGTTAACGATTAAGGTAGAAGGTAATGGTCCGATTGGTCCCATCTTAGTAGATGCTCATGCGAATGGGGATGTACGTGGCTATGTAACGAATCCACATGTTGATTTTGAAGGAACGGAACAAGGGAAATTACGTGTATATCAAGCGGTAGGTACTGAAGGATTTGTAACAGTAATTAAAGATATTGGTATGCGTGAGCCGTTTATTGGTCAATCTCCAATTGTTTCAGGAGAATTAGGGGAAGACTTCACGTATTATTTTGCAGTTTCTGAGCAAACACCTTCTTCTGTAGGAGTCGGCGTTCTTGTAAATGGAGATGACAGCGTATTAGCGGCAGGTGGATTTATCCTTCAAATTATGCCAGGTGCACAGGAAGAAACAATTTCATTCATTGAAGATCGTTTGCAGAAGATTCCTCCTGTATCAACGTTAATCGAACAAGGGTTTTCTCCAGAAGAGTTACTGTATGCAGTTCTTGGAGAAGATAAAGTAAAAGTATTAGAAGTGATGGATGTTCAATTTAATTGCACATGCTCACGCGAACGTATTGAGAGTGTGTTAATTAGTTTGGGTAAAACAGAGTTAGAGCAAATTCGTGAAGAAGAAGAAGAGACAGAAGTTCATTGTCATTTCTGTAATGAGCGATACAAGTTCTCTAAAGAAGATATTACAAATTTAATTGAGAGTTTGTAATAAGGGAAGTGAGGGAATCCGTCCTCTAAATAGATTGACAAAAAGGGAATTTTCTGACAAAATCTAAATATAGATAAAACCAATAAAAATACTCGGTGTTAGGAGTGACAGGAATGCGAGTGGCACAATCAGTTTCAGAATTAATCGGGAAAACGCCGATCGTTAAGTTGAACCGCATCGTAGAATCAAACAGCGCAGATATATACTTAAAATTAGAATTTATGAATCCAGGGAGCAGTGTTAAAGATCGTATTGCATTAGCTATGATTGAAGATGCTGAAAAAAAAGGATTATTAAAAGAAGGCGATACAATCATTGAGCCGACAAGTGGTAACACAGGAATTGGTTTAGCGATGGTAGCGGCCGCTAAAGGATATAAGGCAATTTTAGTAATGCCAGAAACAATGAGTATTGAGCGTCGTAATTTGTTACGTGCTTACGGTGCAGAATTAGTATTGACTCCAGGGCCTGAAGGAATGGGTGGAGCGATTCGTCAAGCGACTGAATTAGCAAAAGAGCATGGATACTTTATACCACAACAGTTCAAAAACCAATCGAATCCAGAAATTCATCGTTTAACAACAGGGCCAGAAATTGTTGAACAAATGGGTGACCAATTAGATGCGTTTATTGCAGGTATTGGTACAGGTGGAACGATTACTGGTGCTGGTGAAGTACTGAAGGAAGCGTATAAAGATATTAAAATTTATGCAGTAGAACCTGCGGATTCACCAGTACTATCTGGTGGGAAACCGGGTCCACATAAAATCCAAGGAATTGGGGCGGGATTCATCCCAGAGACATTGGATGTAGAGGTATATGATGAAATTGTTCAAGTAAAAGCAGAGCAAGCATTTGAATATGCAAGAAGAGTGGCTAAAGAGGAAGGTATTTTAGTGGGTATCTCTTCTGGAGCAGTTATTTATGCAGCAACAGAAATTGCGAAAAAGTTAGGTAAAGGGAAAAAGGTACTTGTTATTATCCCAAGTAACGGTGAACGTTATTTAAGTACACCGCTGTATCAATTTGAGTCTTAATTATATGTGATTGAAAAAGCATCCTTGAAAAAGGATGCTTTTTCTTTTTGGATTGGAAATAGGAAAAGAGTGAATGACTAGAAAACTTCATGTAAAATAAGAGGTAGTATAATTAATTTATTTTCACTAGCCTTCGAGTATAACCACTTTATATATATAACGAATGTAGTTTGAGGTGGTTAATCTAAGAGGGTGGGATAAAAGAAGACGGGGTGTTGATATGCAACGAAGAAAATCTTTAGCGCTTTCTATTCCATATCAGTTAGATTTCTTTAAGCAGTATAAATTTCTTTCTAAGGATAAACCGCAACATATTTTGTTAGAGAGTGGACGTGGCGGTCGTTATAACATTGTGGGGTTGAACCCAGTAGCGGTAATCCGAGGGAAGGGTGAAACGTTACATATAAGCGAAAGTGGTAAGGAAACAATAAAACAAGGAAACCCATTAGATTTAATGCAGGAATATATGGAGCGATGGGAAACGGACTATAATCCGGAATACCCTCCATTTCAAGGTGGTGCAATTGGTTACTTTAGTTATGATTGCATCCGTTATATTGAAAAACTCCCTTCCCATGCGGAGGATGACATTAATATACCTGATATATTCTTTTTATTATTTGATGATGTGTTTGTGTATGATCAAAAAGAAAAAGTATTATGGATTATTACACATTATGTAGATAAGCATGAAGAGGCAAAAGAGCGATTAAATGAATGGAAGATTCTTTGGGCGACAGAAGCGCCAGAAGTGAATATACCTTTTGCATGCCCTGAAGAGAAAAGTGAAACAGTTGCTTTTACAGAAGAAAGCTTTATGAAGGCGGTTGAATGTATTCAAGAATATATTGGGGCTGGTGATGTGTTCCAAGTAAACTTGTCGACAAGGCAAGAAAGAACGTTACAAACACACCCACTAAAAATCTATACAAGTCTTCGTGAGATTAATCCATCTCCATATATGGGTTACTTGGAGCTCGGGGATTTTCAAATTGTTAGTGGATCGCCAGAGTTGCTAATTAAGAAAGAGGGAACCGAAGTAAGTACAAGACCGATTGCTGGAACGAGATCTAGAGGGGCGAATGAGCAAGAGGATGAAGAATTAGCAAAAGAATTAATTGAGAACGAAAAAGAAAGAGCAGAGCACGTCATGCTTGTGGATTTAGAACGAAATGATTTAGGGCGTGTTTGTAAATATGGCACTGTAGAAGTAGATGAATTTATGGTAATTGAGAAATACTCACATGTTATGCATATTGTTTCTAATGTGCGTGGTGAGGTGGAAGAAGATAAAGATGCTTTTGATTTAGTGAAGGCTGTATTCCCTGGGGGAACAATTACTGGTGCCCCGAAAATACGTACGATGGAAATTATTGAAGAATTAGAACCTGTTCGCCGAGGGATTTATACAGGTTCAATCGGGTGGATCGGTTATTCTGGAGATACAGAATTGAATATTGTAATTAGAACACTGCTTGCTAAAGATGGAAAAGCGCATGTACAAGCAGGAGCGGGGATTGTAATTGATTCGAATCCGGAAAATGAATATAAAGAGTCGTTAAAAAAGGCGATTGCTTTATGGCGTGCAAAAGAACGTAGCGAAGAAACGGTTAGGTGAGAGAAATGATATTAATGATTGATAATTATGATTCTTTTACATTTAATTTAGTGCAGTTTCTTGGAGAACTTGGACAAGAGCTTGTTGTTAAACGTAACGATGAAGTGACTATTTCAGATATTGAGAATATGAAACCAGACTTTTTAATGATTTCGCCAGGTCCGTGTAGTCCTAATGAAGCAGGTATTAGTATGGAGGTTATTCAATACTTTGCTGGAAAGATTCCGATTTTTGGGGTCTGTCTTGGACATCAATCCATTGCACAAGTGTTTGGTGGAGAGGTTATACGTGCGGAGCGCTTAATGCATGGGAAAACGTCGCTTATGCATCATGACGGAAAGACGATTTTTTCGGATATCCCTAATCCGTTTACTGCGACACGTTATCATTCCCTTATCGTTAAGAAAGAGACGTTACCTGATTGCTTAGAGGTAACATCTTGGACAGAAGAAGGGGAAATTATGGCGCTCCGTCATACAACATTACCGATTGAAGGTGTACAGTTCCATCCGGAATCAATTATGACTTCCCACGGGAAAGAGTTGTTGCAGAATTTCATCCGTAAATACAGTCCAAGTGTGACATCATGTTAATTTACGTAAATGGTGAGTATGTAGAAGCAAGTGAAGCGAGAATTTCTCCTTATGACCATGGTTATGTATATGGTCTTGGGGTTTTTGAGACGTTTCGTATTTATAATGGTCATCCTTTCTTATTGGATGATCATTATGATCGTTTAATAGATGCACTGCATACATTGCAAATTAAATGGACAATGACGAAAGATGAAGTACTGCTTATTTTGAAGAATTTACTCGTTAAGAATGAATTAGAGCATGCATATGTACGTTTTAATGTATCAGCGGGTATAGATGAAATTGGATTGCAAACGGAAATGTATGAAGAGCCGTCTGTTATTGTTTTTATAAAACCTTTGGCAGCCCCGGGAGATGTAGTTGAAAAAGAAGGGGTTGTTTTAAAGCAAGTGCGAAATACACCAGAGGGTGCGTCTCGCTTAAAGTCTCATCATTATTTAAATAACATTTTAGGAAAACGTGAAATTGGAAATGTTGTGAATAAGGAAGGTATTTTCCTTACTGAAACAGGTTATGTTGCAGAGGGTATTGTTTCGAATCTCTTTTTCGTGAAAGGTGATATTTTGTATACACCTTCGTTAAAAACAGGGATTTTAAATGGTATCACTCGTGCGTTTATTATAAAGGTTGCTGAAGAGCTGGGCATCGAAGTAAAGGAAGGTTTCTTTACAAAAGATGAATTACTTTCAGCTGATGAAGTTTTCGTAACGAACTCGATTCAAGAAATTGTTCCACTTTATCATATAGAGGGACGAGATTTCCCGGGTAAAGTAGGTATGGTTACAAAAAGGTTTATGAATCTTTACGAAATGCAGAGAGAGAAATTGTGGAGCAGAAATGAATTGTGAAGAGGAGATGTGTAGTTTGAAGTGGGATTATGATTTGCGCTGCGGCGAATATACATTGAACTTAAATGAAAAAACTTTAATTATGGGGATTTTAAATGTAACACCAGATTCGTTTTCCGATGGTGGGAGTTACAACGAAATAGAGGCTGCGGTGCGCCATGCGAAAGAAATGCGAGATGAAGGTGCTCATATTATTGATATCGGCGGTGAATCTACTCGCCCGGGTTTTGCTAAAGTATCAGTGGAAGAAGAAATCAAGCGAGTTGTTCCGATGATTCAGGCGGTTGCAAAAGAAGTGAAATTGCCTATTTCTATCGACACGTATAAAGCTGAAGTTGCAAAACAAGCAATCGAAGCGGGCGCTCATATTATTAATGACGTTTGGGGAGCGAAGGCGGAACCAAAAATCGCTGAAGTTGCAGCTCATTACGATGTACCTATTATCTTGATGCATAATCGAGATAACATGAATTACCGCAATTTAATGGCTGATATGATTGCTGATTTATATGACAGTATTAAAATTGCTAAAGATGCTGGTGTGCGAGATGAGAATATCATTTTAGACCCAGGCATCGGTTTTGCTAAAACACCTGAACAAAATTTAGAAGCGATGCGTAATTTAGAACAGTTAAACGTATTGGGTTATCCAGTTCTCTTAGGTACTTCAAGAAAGTCCTTTATTGGACATGTGTTAGATTTACCGGTAGAGGAACGTCTTGAGGGAACGGGAGCTACCGTTTGTCTTGGCATTGAAAAGGGCTGTGAGTTTGTTCGTGTTCATGATGTGAAGGAAATGGCACGTATGGCTAAGATGATGGATGCGATGATTGGTAAGGGGGTAAAGTAATTGGATAAAATTTATGTTCATGATATGGAGTTTTACGGTTATCATGGTGTATTCCCAGAGGAAAATAAATTGGGGCAGAGATTTAAAGTGGACTTAACGGTGGAGTTGGATTTGAAACAGGCAGGAGAAAGTGATGACTTAGAGCATTCTGTCAATTATGGAGAGCTTTTCGAGTTATGTAGAAAAGTTGTTGAAGATAGAACGTATAAGCTTGTAGAGAGTATCGCTGAAAATATTGCTGCAGATATATTGAAACAATATGAGAGTATTTTCCGTTGTACAATTAAAGTAATTAAACCAGATCCGCCGATACCTGGGCATTATCGTGCTGTAGCAGTGGAAATTACGAGAGAACGTCCATGAATAATATAGCTTACATTGCATTAGGTTCAAATATCGGAGAACGTTATACGTATTTAACTGAAGCGATTCAGTTTTTAAACAAAAACCCGTATATCCAAGTTAACGATATTTCATCTGTATATGAAACAGAGCCAGTTGGCTATACTGACCAAAGTTGCTTTTTAAATTTAGTTATAAAAATTTCTACCAATTTATCACCGCAAGAATTATTGAAAATTACACAAAGAGTAGAGAATGATTTAGGAAGAAAAAGGGAAATCAGATGGGGTCCGAGGACCATCGACCTTGACATTTTACTATATAATCAAGAAAATATTGAAGCAGAGAATCTTATTGTTCCGCATCCGCGGATGTTCGAAAGAGCTTTTGTTATCGTTCCGTTGTTAGAGATTAATCAAGATATAAAACAAAACATTTCACGTTCACAAGTAGAAGAAATGAAAAGGCGAGAGGGAGTAACGGTATGGAAGCAGAAAAATGGGGAAGACGCATTCGTGCTTTTCGAAAGCTAAAAGGTTATACACAAGAAGGTTTTGCGAAAGAGTTAGGGGTATCTGTATCTGTTTTAGGTGAAGTTGAGAGAGGGAATCGATCGCCTTCCCAAGATTTTGTAGTGGAAGTTGCTAAGGCATTAAAGGTTTCAGTGGAGGAATTAATGCCGAAGTGACTATGAAGGAAGGAGTAAGTCGAGTGTTAAAGATTGCAAATATTGAGATGAAAAACCCGGTTGTATTAGCACCGATGGCGGGAGTGTGTAACTCTGCATTCCGTTTGACAGTAAAAGAATTTGGTGCAGGTTTAGTTTGTGCTGAAATGGTAAGTGATAAAGCGATATTACTTAATAACAAAAGAACATTAGATATGTTATATATTGACGAAAGAGAAAAGCCATTAAGTTTACAAATTTTTGGTGGAGAGAAAGAAACTCTTGTAGATGCTGCGAAATACGTAGATAAATATACGACAGCAGACATTATTGATATTAATATGGGTTGCCCAGTACCGAAAATCATTAAGTGTGACGCGGGAGCAAAGTGGCTTTTAGACCCAAATAAAATATATGAAATGGTAGCGGCAGTTGTAGATGCTGTTGAAAAGCCGGTTACAGTTAAGATGCGTATTGGTTGGGATGCAGATCATATTTTTGCAATTGAGAATGCAAAAGCTGTTGAGCGTGCTGGCGGACAAGCAGTAGCAGTTCATGGACGTACACGAGTACAAATGTATGAAGGGAAAGCGGATTGGGATATTATTAAACAAGTAAAGCAAGCTGTAAATATCCCGGTTATCGGAAATGGTGATGTCGAAACGCCACAAGATGCAAAGCGTATGCTTGATGAAATTGGTGTAGACGGTGTTATGATTGGTCGCGCTGCCCTTGGGGACCCGTGGATGATTTATCGTACGGTAAAGTATTTGGAAACAGGTGAATTAATGCCGGAACCGACAGTGCGTGAGAAAATTGACGTATGTATGTTGCATCTGGATCGTCTTATCGATTTAAAGAACGAAAATGTCGCTGTAAGAGAGATGAGAAAGCATGCAGCTTGGTATTTAAAGGGTGTTCGTGGTAATGCAACTGTACGTAATGGTATCAATGCTTGTAATACGCGTGAGGACCTTGCGAATGTATTAGGTGCATTTGTAGAAGAAGTAGAAGCGAAACAACAAACAATTCACGTTGGTTAATAATAGATAGGGAAGATTGACATTCTTCTATACACTTCCTATAATTACGTGAAAGAAAGAAGAACTGCCAGCTAGTTGCTGGCAGTTTTTCTAGTTGAGTAGAAAATGCTATACTGTATATATTGTAAAAATTAATAGAGCTGGAGTGATATCAATACCATGGATAACATGAACCACGAAGAATTAAACGACCAATTGCTTGTTCGTCGTGAAAAGTTACATAACTTACGTGAGCAAGGAATCGATCCGTTCGGTAAACGATTTGAACGTACAAATGCAACAAATGACTTATTAAGCTTATATGGAGAGTTCTCTAAAGAAGAATTAGAAGAGAAAGAAATCTCTGTTTCTATCGCTGGTCGTATTATGACAAAACGCGGTAAAGGAAAAGCTGGATTTGCACATATTCAAGATTTACATGGACAAGTTCAAATTTATGTTCGTAAAGATGCTGTTGGAGATGAAGAGTACGAATTATTTAAAACAGCAGATTTAGGTGATTTAGTAGGTATTGAAGGTAAAGTGTTCAAAACGAACGTTGGAGAACTTTCGGTGAAAGCAACGGGCTTTACACTATTAACGAAATCTCTTCGTCCATTACCGGATAAATATCATGGATTAAAAGATGTTGAACAACGCTACCGTCAACGTTACTTAGACTTAATCACAAGTATGGAAAGCCGTGAAACATTCGTTACTCGCAGTAAAATCATTCGTGAAATGAGAAGATACTTAGATGACAATGGTTATCTTGAAGTGGAAACACCTATGATGCATGCAATTGCAGGTGGAGCTTCTGCGCGTCCTTTCATTACGCACCATAATGCGTTAGATATGGAATTATACATGCGTATCGCAATTGAACTTCATTTAAAACGCCTTATTGTGGGTGGATTAGAAAAAGTTTATGAAATCGGTCGTGTATTCCGTAATGAGGGTGTATCAACTCGTCATAATCCAGAGTTTACAATGATTGAATTATATGAAGCGTATGCTGATTATAAAGATATTATGAAACTAACAGAAAATATGGTTGCTCATATTGCGAAGCGAGTACTAGGTACAACAACAATCCAATATGGTGATTATGAAATTAATCTAGAACCAGAATGGACACGTCTTCATATGGTAGATGCAATCAAGGAACATTCAGGAGCAGATTTCTGGAATCCAATGAGTGTAGAAGAAGCGCGTGAACTTGCAAAAGAACATAATGTAGGTATTAAGGATACGATGGAAGTTGGTCATATTATAAACGAATTCTTCGAACAAAAAGTAGAAGATAAATTAATCCAACCAACATTTATTTACGGTCATCCGGTAGAAATTTCGCCACTTGCGAAAAAGAATGACGAAGATCCACGATTCACAGATCGTTTCGAATTATTTATCGTTGCACGTGAACATGCAAATGCATTTACTGAGCTAAATGATCCGATTGATCAAAAAGAACGTTTTGAAGCGCAATTAAAAGAGCGCGAACAAGGTAATGATGAAGCTCACATGATGGATGATGATTATATTGAAGCTCTTGAGTACGGTATGCCTCCTACAGGTGGACTAGGAATTGGTATTGATCGTCTTGTTATGTTGTTAACGAATGCACCATCTATTCGTGATGTATTATTATTCCCTGCTATGCGTCATAAACAAGACTAAGCTTTGGAGATTTCTCCAAAGCTTTTTTTATTTGAGTATGAGCTACGTGGGGATAGTAGTTCTTGATGGTGCGAGAAATTATATTTATATAGAAGAAATGTGCTGTTTTTATACTTTTTTACTAAGTTAAAGATTTTATTAGAAAAACTATTGCATTTTAATAATCAAACTGGTATATTTATATTCGTTGCCACGAAAGGTAACAAGTAAAACAAACGAAAAACAACTTATTGAAAAAAAGTTGTTGACGAAAATATAACGAAATGTTATATTAATAAAGTCGCTTCTGAGCGACAGACGAGTTCTTTGAAAACTGAACGAAACAAACAACGTGAAACGTCAATTTTTATTTTTAGATGCTAGACAAACTAACTTTA
>NZ_VEJP01000015.1:0-46764 GCF_007680225.1 Bacillus sp. DE0042
TGAGTCCATATAAATATAGAACTCAGGTTGCTTAGTTGCGCTTTTTTAATACTGTCTACTTGACAGGGGTCACTGCAGTGCAGGGCGCTTTTTTATGTTGTGCTTGGGTCGATTCAGGTCAGGATGGGATACCCAGGCGGGTGTTTAGCTAGATATATCAGCGATTATTCAAATATATCGACGATTCGACAAGGGATATCGACTTATCAACAAATTACGACAGGAAGAACAGCTCGTAAACCCCAAACCTAAATCGTATCCACCTTATCCACAGATTTAATACGCTCCCAAACATGTTTCATCCCAATGGACGAACCATATCCAATTAAAGCACCTAACATATTCAATATGATGTCATCAATATCGAAAACACCAGTAAAAGTAAGGAGTTGTAACGATTCAATTAATAAAATAAACTTAATGAAAATTTTTGATGCCATTTTTACATTGTTTATTTGTTTAAATAATAAAGGTAGAAGGAATCCGAATGGGATAAATATGATGACATTTCCTAATGTATTCATAAGTACGATGTCTAGATTATAAGAATCAAATTCAGTTAAATAGCGGATTGTACTTCTGAAAGGAACTAAGTTTATTAACCCACCGTGTATAGAATGCCAGTCACCTGTTTCAAAGAAGTACTTCAGATTACCAAAGTAAAAAGCTGGTCTCCCGAGTAACAGTTTAAATAACAAAACAAATGAATACGGTAAAAATAATCCCCAGCCAATCCACTGTACATATTTTTGCGTAGAAGATTGCATCGCTTTTTCAATTTCAGTTCCTAAAGTAGAGGCTTCTCCAAAATTTTGAATGGCTAATGTAGTAGCTTCTTCCTCAGATTTTCCTTGATCGAGAAATTCTTGTTTTAAGCTTGTAAGATGATCATAAATTTCGAAGTATAGTTCGTCTCTATCAGATTGCGCTAGGTTTGTTTTTTGAACAATACTCGTTATGTATTCTTCAATCGTCATTAATTTAAAGCTCCTTTCTGACAAGTTTTAATAAGAGCTGTAACTGAATCCCACGCTGTTAGTTTTTCTTCTAAAATTTTCTTTCCGCTCGTAGTAATGCGATAAAACTTTCGTTTCATACCAGTTTCAGATTCACCCCAGTAGGAATTGATTAAATCCTTTTGTTCCATACGTTTGAGTGCTGGATAGAGTGTACCTTGGCTCATCGTGTATAGATCGTTGCTGTTTTCTTTTAGCTTTTGAATAATTTCATATCCGTACGTATCGTGTTGTTTAATGATGGAGAGAAGTAAAATATCAATACTTCCTTTTAATATCTCTTTATCCATTTTATGGTTCACCACCTTATGAGGAAATTGTAACACGACATATGTCGTATTACAAGGTATATATGTAGAATAATCCTCCATATAGGAGTTGGTAAAACACTCTTCGCCAAGCCGCCCAACAAACTTACTGACAAATGTCGCCCCTCTGACTAATCCACAGATTTGAAAAAATAAAATTTCTCATATTAAAAGGGCAACCTTTGGCTTTTTCTTATAATGCGAGTACAATGTAAAATAGCAAGAAAAGACGAAAAGTATTTACAGGATTATTGCGTACGTGTAGCGTAAATGGCAGTAAGGAACTGAGAGGAGGTTTTTTCTCTGAATATAAATAAAGAAACAATCATCCACCTTTATCATACAAACGATATACATAGTCATTTTGAAAATTGGCCGCAAATTTCTCGGTTTGTACAAGGGGAGAAAAAGCGAAGACAGGAAGCGGGAGAGACCGTTTTGACGGTTGATATCGGCGATCATGTGGATCGTTTTCATAGTATTTCGGAAGCGACGAATGGACTTGGCAATACGAAGCTTTTGAATGAGGCGTTATATGATTATGTAACAATCGGAAATAATGAAGGAATTACGTTAGCGAAGGAGCATTTGAATCGTCTATATGATGATGCTGGATTTGAGGTGCTCGTTGCGAATTTATTTGAAAAAGAAGGTGTACGTCCGGAGTGGGCAAAGCCTTATAAATTACATACAACGACAGATGGAATTACGATTGCCTTTATCGGACTAACAGTAGCGTACCCAGAGTTTTATCATATGCTCGATTGGCATATTGAAGATCCGCTTATCCATTTAGAGTCTATTTTAGAAGAAGTGCGAGATGAGGCTCATATTACCGTTGTCCTTTCTCATCTTGGAAAAAGCATGGATGAGTATATGGCAGAGCATTATGATATAGATGTTATTTTAGGTGCACATACGCACCATTTATTTGAGCGTGGCGTTCTTATGAATAATACTTTACTTTGTTGTTGTGAAAAGTGGGGACGTTACGTTGGGCACGTTCAGCTCACTGTGGATAAAGAGAAGAAGAAGTTATTGAAAAAGGACGGTAGAGCGATTAAGACAGAACGTTTAGGTGCTTATAGCAAACCGTTATCCACAATTGAAATGCTGCAGGAAGAAAGTAAACATATTATGGCAGAGCCTGTCGTTCATTTAAAGGAATCATTACCGGTCGATTGGTTTCATGAGACATCATTTTCTCACATGTTAGCAAATGCGCTGAAAACGTGGTGTGGTGCAGAGATTGGAATGGTGAATGCGGGTGTACTTCTTGAAGGATTAGAGGAAGGTGTTGTGACGCGCGGAGATATTCACAGAATTTGTCCACATCCAATTAATCCATGTTTATTAAAAGTGCCAGGAAAAACGTTACGAGAAGTTATTTTGAAAGCGCGTCGCCCGAATATGGAGAACCTTGAGGTAAAAGGATTCGGATTTCGCGGAAAAGTGATGGGAAAAATGATTTATGCTGGTGTAGAAGTCGTTCCAGATACGATTCCTGGGAATAAAATTTTACTGGAAGATGTATTGATTAACGGGGAATCGCTGGAATTAGATCGTATATATACGGTAGGAACGATTGATATGTTTACATTCGGATACTTATACCCAGAGCTATCCACACTTGCTGACAAACAATATTATATGCCAGAGTTACTCAGAGATGTGTTAACAGACGTGTTGATAACTCATACATCTTCTGTCAAACTATAGGCTAGTTAACTTGTAACACTCATTTTTCTCTTGTCATACAGATAAGAAAGAGAGGAGTGTGAACTATGGTTAATGTGGAGCCAATTATAATCGATAATTATACGTTTATTGCGGTTAGCGTCAAACTTCCAAAGACAAATTTGCTAGCTGTAATGAGCGATAAAGGATATATTATGTGCGGTGCATTAGATGTAGGTCTTTTAAATGAGAAGTTAGGTGATCGAGGTATTATTGCTGGCCGTGCGGTTGGTGTAAGAACGATTGAACAACTTCTTGAAGCACCGCTAGAATCAGTAACGATTGAAGCCGAAGCATTAGGTATTACGGCAGGCACAATCGGAAAAGAAGCATTATTAAAAATGAGATAAGCATATATCGTCCCTCCTTCTTGCATAGAAATGATATAAGAAGGAGGGTTTTTTATGAGTATATTTCGTTCGAAAAATTCGCGGTTTCGAAGGGGACCAATTTCCTTTCGGCACATACTGCTTATGTCGTTTATTCTTTTTGTCATATTACTCGTGCAAGGGTTATGGATTGTGAATAGTAGTATTCAGCCGACATTACTTAAATATGGAGAAGTAGAGGCGCATAAAATGGCGACAGCGGTTATGACGAAGGCGGTAAAAGACAGAATTAATGAAGGGTTCGATGTCGATTCATTAATGAAAGTACAAAATGATAAAAACGGGAAAGTATCCACAATTAATTTAAATACAAAGCAAGTAAATGAAATCGTAACGTCAACGACCACATACATAGAAAAATATTTACAGCAAGTAGAACAAGGTGATTTGAAGGGGCTAGGTATTTCTGAAAAAAATGGAGCAACGATGGCAGTTCCTTTTGGTCGTGTAACGGATAATGCGCTTCTTGGGAATATAGGACCCGACATTCCAATTGATTTCACGACGATTGGCCATGTGAATACGGATATTAAACAAAAAATTGAACCGCACGGGATCAATACGACAGCGATTCAAATTATTATGGAGATGGAAGTCACGTTGCAAGTGATTATTCCATTTCATACGAAAGAAATAACAGTGAAGCAAGACGTTCCGATTGCAACGCGCATTGTTCAAGGGGAAGTGCCTACTTATTATGGAAGCGGGAGTGTTGTTGTACCTGATAAAAAGAAAACGGATAGTTAGCCGAATTTAAAAAATAACCGTAGCATATTGCTACGGTTATCGCTTTGTATTCGCGCGTTCTTTTCGCTCCCAAAGACTTAAATGCATGTATGGATCGAAAGCCCATTCTGTATAACCATTGTCTTTATACATGCCGAAATGTAGGTGGGGCGGGAATTTTCCAGCTGTGCCGGGAGGGCCGTAACCGGTGCTACCAACAAATCCGATTACTTTTCCGGGCTCAACAATTTGTCCAAGCTGTATTTCCTTTGAGAATCCGCCTAAATGAGCGTAATAATGGTAGTTATTATGAAGGTCACGAATGCCGATGCGCCATCCGCCAAGACGGTTCCAGCCTTTTGTTTCAATAATGCCATAGCAAGTGGATCTTACTGGTACGCCGTAGCCTGCAAAAATATCGGTTCCTTCATGAACTCTCCTTCCCCCAAAACTTCTTCCAGCACCGAAAGTACTACGGTAGCTATGGTCACTACGAATCGGAAGAGGGAAAGCATTTCCTTCTAAATTAATACGTCCATAATGTTTATAAATACGGGCGTATTCGGTAATTAATTCAACTGTTTTCGCACGTCTATAATATTCCCAAAGCATAATGTGAATACGGTCTTCGGACGGTCCTTGTTTCTTTAAAATCGTTGCTGCTGTATGCAAAAGATCACGGTCGTTATTTGCATTTGCAAATCCATCTTTGTCACCATCTAAACCCATCCCGCCAAATAGAGAAATTGTATGGGGAAGAGTGTCGTTAATATTAACGGGTCCAGCCCATATTTCTGGTTTGAAATAAAGGGAAATGATGGCATCTGGTTTTTTCGGAATATCTTTTCTTACGCTCCGTATATTTCTTTCATATTGATCCATTGCAGCTAAGTAATACCACGGAATGCCTGAAGATTGCTCGGTTTCTTTATATAGTGCCATGCGCTTTTCGTATATGCTTTGCTGATTATCTTCACCGTAAGCGATGTTTTGGTGGAGAAGAAAGCAAATCGAAAGCAAAAGAGAAATTTTTCGAAGCATGAAATAGACTCCTTTCACAACATCACTCTTTTTAGTGTGGGATATACGGAGTATTTCATTATAGGGAACGATTGGAAAAAATCTTAGAATCTTCATTTGAGCAAATCGCTTTCATACGTTAGAATAGATATGTTACATTGAAAGAAGCGAACACGGTAAACTATTTCATATTGTGCGGAGTTGATAACCATGACAAAACAAACAGAATATAAGCGCAAGCCCGAATGGTTGAAAATTAAGTTAAACACGAATGAAAACTATACAGGCTTAAAGAAAATGATGCGTTCTAAGAATCTTCATACAGTTTGTGAAGAAGCGAAGTGTCCGAATATTCATGAATGCTGGGCTGTAAGGAAAACAGCAACATTTATGATCTTAGGTGCGGTTTGTACACGTGCTTGTCGTTTTTGTGCGGTTAAAACAGGCTTACCAACTGAGCTTGATTTACAAGAGCCAGAACGCGTAGCAGATTCTGTAGTACAAATGGGCTTAAAGCACGTTGTTATAACAGCGGTTGCACGTGATGATTTAAAAGACGGGGGAGCAGCTGTTTTTGCTGAAACAGTACGCGCTGTTCGTCGCAAAAATCCATTTACGTCAATCGAAGTATTACCATCTGATATGGGTGGAGTAGAAGAAAACTTAAAAATGTTAATGGATGCAAAACCAGATATTTTAAACCATAACATTGAAACAGTACGTCGATTATCTAACCGAGTTCGCGCTAGAGCAAAATATGACCGTTCATTAGAGTTTTTACGTCGAGCAAAAGAAATGCAGCCTGATATTCCAACTAAATCGAGCATTATGGTGGGCTTAGGTGAAACGAGAGAAGATTTAATTGAAGCAATGGATGACTTACGTGCAAACAATGTGGATATTTTAACTCTTGGACAATACCTACAACCATCTAAGAAGCATTTACCAGTTCTTAAATATTATCCACCAGCAGAATTTGCAGAGCTTAAAGAAATTGCGCTTAGCAAAGGATTTAGTCACTGTGAAGCTGGTCCACTTGTGCGTTCTTCTTACCATGCGGACGAGCAAGTACGTTCTGCAAAAGAAAAAGTAGCAGAAGCAAAATAATGAAAAAAGAGAGCTAATCATTAGCTCTCTTTTTGTTTATATTCTAAAACAGTATTTGGGCATGTTAATAAGATTTTCTTTAATTCCTCTGTGGATAATTCAATTGTAAATTCAGGTACACCAGGTGTAATTAAAATTTTATCGTAAGCGTAAATAGCGCTATCCGCAATAATCGTTACATGTTGTGAATAACCGAAAGGAGCTACACATCCTGGAGTACAGCCTGTTTCTTCTCTTAGCTCATCAGGAGAACAGAGAGATAAGCTTTCTCCTGTTATTTCTTTCATCTCTCCTCGGTTGAGCCTTGTGCCCTCTAACGTAAAAAATACGTAATAATCTCCAGACTTTGATTTTAAAAATAAGCTTTTACTTGGAGTGCCGTGTAAGCCAAGCCTTTCACGTACGATACGATCTGTTTCATAATCGAGTACTGGCTCGTGTTCAAACTTTTCGTAAGAAGCATTTGTTTTATGTAGTAAAGCAAGTACATCTTCGTACATATGGAGTGATACCCCTTTCTATTGTTAGTACAGTTTCTTCTCGTGGCGTCAACTGAATGTGTTGGAAAGAGATATTACTTGGACGGTGCTTCCCATAATCGTTTTAGGATACATTGTTTATCGAGTGTAATTTCGTAAATATCAGGATTCGTTAAAGCTCTCCATTCAATAAAGCCGATCGTATGATCAAAGTGCTTTAAAATGAGCGTGAGTAAGTTGCCGTGTGTAACAAGTAGTGTTGTAGTATGGTTTAACTTTAAAACGTCTTGGATAAGTGATATAGCTCGATCCGTCGCTTGTTTTGTTGACTCTCCGCCTGAAAAGGCAATATCTATATTTGTAAAAGTAGATTCTAGTTTTTGCAACCAATCATCCATTGGAACGTCGCTTAATATGCGTTCAGCTAATCGTTCGTCTTCTTGGATAGACAAGTTAGCTTGAAGCGCATAGGGCCGAATAGAATCGATAGCTCGCACAAATGGGCTTGAAATAATATGATCTATTTGTGGTTGGTTTTCTAAGAGGAATGTAGCAAGAGTGTTTGCTTGATTTTTTCCTGCAATCGTTAATTCGGCATCACGTTCTTGTCCAGTTGCTGAACAATGTCGTATTACAATCAATTTCTTCATAATTCATCCCCATCTTTCAAGTTGACGCTTATATACTTCGACAAATGTGGAAAAAATTCCTTTTTATTGGAAACGGCATATTGATCTAAATATGTGGAAAAGTAATGTGGATAAATGAACATTTGAGGTGTAATGATGAAAAAAATGATATGTATTATATTCGGTCTTTGTTTTTTTATACACTTGTCCACAACATATGCAGAATCGAATGCAAAATTAAATTATCCAAGCAATCGAAATAAGCCATTTGTGAATGAGGATGTGTTTTACGGACAGTTAGATAAGAAAATCTATAAAGAATACAACAATGCAGCATATAGCGTTCGAAAAAAAATCTCATTTAAAGAAGTGCCTGATGAAGAATTTTCATTCTTACAAAAAACAGCTGTGGGTTGTCGGAGTAGTGTGGTGTTCCAAGATTCTTTTATTCACCCTGATCGCCAAGTTTATTTTTTCGCGTCCTTTTCTCAAAATGAAGCAGACGAATTTCGTAAGTACATTGTTATAGATGCAGAAACGAAGAGGAAGCTACAAGAGGGAAAAAGCTATCATCACTATGATAATCCATATAAAAAATAACCCACCAACTGGTGGGTTATTTTTACGCTGGCACACTCATTAATTTCTCTTTCATTTTACGAATAAGAATGACAGCACCAATTGTGAAGAGAAGGGTAATTCCTTCTGCAACAAAGATGTTGATTGTTTTTGTTTGGTAAAGTGCCGCGAAAAAGTCTAC
This sequence comes from Bacillus sp. DE0042, assembly GCF_007680225.1. NCBI lineage: Bacteria > Bacillati > Bacillota > Bacilli > Caryophanales > Bacillaceae > Bacillus > Bacillus sp. DE0042. The sequence goes on from NZ_VEJP01000015.1 coordinate 8,172, forward strand.
AAATGCGTGGAATAATATAGCGTAAACAAGGAAGATATATTTCTTCTGTTTTACTGCGTATAAGACAAGCATCGTAAAGGCAATTTGCAGTACAAGAGCCATAATTCTTTCCAAGCTGCCAAGGAAGTATAAATAAGCAGGTTGTTCTATTAACATATCCTTTATAACATTTAATTGTGGTAGTTTTTCTGCCATTTGAGCGAAGCTACCGTTGTTAATAGCATTTGCGAATATAAGTGTCTGTAATGCGGAGAATCCGCCGACTAAAATGGATTCAATCCCGCCGTGACCTATTCCGTAAGCAAAACCATCTTTATATTCTTGATATTTTTTTAGTAGGAAGAAGAAGGCAACGAAACGTCCTAATTCTTCAAAAATACCAGCGGTTAGTCCGCCATAAAGTGCAAAGACAAAAGGATTTTCTAAAATTGGAGCGATTGCCGGATTCCCGCGCATAAATAGGTGGAACGGTGTCTCGAGAATTTGGGTAAATCCAATAAAAATAAGAGCACCAACACCGACTACTTTCCAATTAATATGATATTTTTTACGAAAATAAACAAACGCAATAATAGGTACCAGAATCGAAAGCACAAGTTGAATTGTGATACTGGCAATTACCGTACTTGAAACCATACTTTCACCGCTTTCTAATATATGTACATATCTATTATGCATGAAATATGGGAGAGATGAAACTTTTAACAAAAAATGAATGTACTTATTGACTCTAACGTTGCGTCATACTTTATCGTATGTATTAAGGGGGAGATACACATGACAATGAAGGTAAAAGAAGTAGCTAATTTAGTTGGAATTAGTGTGCGCACACTGCATCATTACGATGAAATTGGGTTATTAACCCCAGACGAGACGACAGAGTCTGGATATCGTCTATATTCCAATGAAAATTTAGAGACATTGCAGCAAATTTTATTTTTTAAAGAACTAGGCTTCCCTTTGAAGAAAATTAAAGAAATTATCAGGAGTCCATCATTTGACCGAGAAGAAGCTCTACAGCTTCATAAGAAAATGCTTCTTGAAAAGCGTGCTAGGTTAGATAAAGTGATTGCGACGATTGATAAAACAATTCAGCATACAAAAGGAGAGATTGAAATGACGAATAAAGAGAAATTTGAAGGCTTCGATTTCAGCGAGAATCCGTACGAAGAAGAAGCGCGTGAAAGATGGGGAGACGCGGCTGTAGATAAAGCGAACAAATATGCAAAAGGTATGTCAAAAGATAATCAAGAGGAGTTCAATACGATTTACAGAAATTTAGCGGCCCTTAGACACGGCGCACCAGATTCTAAAGAGGCACAGGCAGCAATAGGAGTATGGTACGATTACTTGCAAAACTTAGGAGAATATTCATTAGATGCTTTTAAAGGACTCGGTCAAATGTACGTCGCTGATGAGCGCTTTACGAAAAATATTGATAAGTTTGGCGAAGGGTTAGCACAGTTTATGTGTGATGCGATGGAGGTTTATGCGGATCGTAAGAAATAGCCAAAAATAAAGAAGGTGGAGGTTTTCTCCATCTTCTTTATTTTTTAATCATATCATTCAAAGTTTGATCCCCCGTATTGTTTAAATGAGGATTTTTGCTCATTTCTCGCTTTAGCATGTCGAGGCTCTGTGTATATTCTGTATCATTTAATGCGCCAGATTGAAGCCCTTGAATTTGAGAAATCAACTTTTGGTCTGTTGATACATATGCTTTATAATAGCGAGGGACGATGGACAAAGCAGCTTTATATACTTGATCTGCTACGAGTTTTGGATCCGTTGTGTTTGCACGGTATACAACAAATACTTCATCATCGGTAACGAGCGTAGCAGCGTTTGTAACGTCAGGAAGTTTGACTGTCATGCCTGTAATCATTTCAGCGACTTTCTCACGGTTAATGGCTCCTACTTGTTTGTTAGATACTTCATGTTTTTGTTTAGATGAATAACCGACTCTCGTTAATCTTGTATTTGTATTTTCCGTATGATACATGTCGTTTTTATTGGAAACAAGAACACGACTTCCTTCTTCACGTTCCATTTCGGCTTTATTAGATGATTGACAGCCTGCGAATAAGGAAAGAGTGAGGAGAGAGAGTATAATTTGTTTTTTCACGATGTATCACCTCCTTCTCCATAGCATGCACTAATTTTCAATTTTTTGTATTTGAAATTGTTGGTTGGTATGCTTTGTGATACGATAAAAAGAAGAATGCTTAGAGAGGAAGTTAATGATGGAGCAAAAGCAAGAGCAAGAGATGCATGCTACGGTGAGCATTAATAATGTGCAGTACGAAGTAATTAAAAACTTTCGTGACGGTTTTAGTGAAGAAGCATTTAAAGAGCGTTATGCAGAAATTTTAAATAAATATGATTATATCGTTGGGGACTGGGGTTATGAGCAACTTAGATTGCGCGGTTTCTTTGATGATAGTAATCAACGTTCGACATATGATACGAAAATTAGTACGTTAACGGAATATTTATACGAGTACTGTAACTTCGGTTGTGCACACTTCGTATTACGAAAAGTGAAGAAATAAAAAAATCCTCTTACGATTGTAAGAGGATTTTTTTATACTTGCTCACAAACAAATCGAAATAGAATCGCCTTCAGAAAGTATTGCATTTGGTTTCATTTGTTGTCCGTTCAATTGAATATCCCCATTTTTAATTTTATCCACAATGAGTGTACGGCTCCAGTCGGAAATATATGTGGATAAAGCTTTATCCATTCGGTGGGAACCGAAAACGATATCTAATACGATTGTAATTTCAGCTACGCCACTTTCTTTATGATGTGTAATGGAAATGGTAGTAGTTGTTTCTGTTTGATCCTGCTGGGTCATATCGACTGTTTCAACGTGATCAGTAAATGCTTTATAAATATGAAGTTTTTGATTCCACGTATGATCTTTCGGACATTTATAAATGGCAAAGCGGTATATATTTTTTCCGTTGGCGTTATGCCTACGAATATTCGTGTCAGTAAATAGGGTAGTGCGTCTGCAATTTTTACAATACTTTTCAATTGTACCTTGTTCATTTTCATATAAACTCCAAGAAAGTTGTACTTTCTGCATTTTCCTTCACCTCTTATAGTAGTGGTAAAGGAACGTAATACAGCTATTTGGATGTCTTGTAGTATGAAGACATGAGAAATAGACAAAAATAAAAGGAGGTTCCCCAAAGAGGAACCTCCGTAAACATCATACTACAGATGCGTTACGTTCCTTGTAATGGGAATGGGCAGACTACTCCCTTGAAAAAGCACGGTGCTTTTTTGAGAGTAATGCTATCCAATTGCTGGTCCATTACAAAGTAAATGTCGGCATACGTAGATAACGTCCTTTCTATCCAAATAGATTTATTCTTAATTATAACATAAGGTTTGAAAATTCAAAATACTTACAGTGAAAAAACACCAGCTAAAATAGCTGGTGTCTACGATAAATTATATAAGTTCAAATAAAAATGAGCGTAGTTCTTCTGCAATTTCTTCAGTCATAGAAAATGCATGCTCTAAGTAGCCTGGTTCGTTTAAATCGTCAGGACCGATGATTGCAAATCTATTGCGCTGCATATCTAGGACAATTGTTTTACCGTAATGACGATCGGAGTATAAAAGCGCTAAATCATGACGCTCATTTTCTCCCATAAAGCTAACGAAACGAGTTCTTGTAGCGACTGTATCGTCGTACAGAAAGAAACGTTCTTCCATACACATGGCTCCTTTATTAAATATCTAAGTTTAAGTGTGGTTTATGATCTAAATGGTGATGCGTTTTAATGAATCGTACCGTTCTTGTTTTGTAACGCATAACGATAGAATATGTTTCAGCTAAATCTCCACCAAGGAATTTAACACCGTCTAATAACTCACCAGCAGATACACCAGTTGCTGAGAAGATTGCATCATCCCCAGATACTAAGTCATCTAACATAAGAAGTTGACGAGGATCTTCTAATCCCATTTCACGACAACGAGCTTCTTCTTCTTCGTTCATTGGAACTAAGCGAGCTTGCATTTCACCTTCAAGGCATTTTAATGCTGCTGCAGAAATAACACCTTCTGGAGCTCCGCCAATACCTACGAATAAATCAATACCCGTTCCAGGTAGTGCTGTTGCGATTGACGCACCAACATCACCATCACCAAATAATTTTACGCGTGCACCTTTTGCACGAACACGGTCAATAATATCTTGATGACGTTCACGTTCTTGCACGATAACTGTTAGATCACGAATCTTTTTATTGTTAGCTTCTGCTACAATTTCAATTGTTTTTTCAATTGGATCATCTAAGCTAATTTTACCAGCTGCTTTTGGACCAACCGCGATTTTTTCCATGTACATATCAGGAGCATGAAGAAGGTTTCCTTTATCTGCGATTGCGATAACTGCCATTGCATTTGCAAGACCTTTTGCAACGATGTTTGTACCTTCTAATGGATCAACGGCGATATCTACTTCTGGACCGTTACCTGTTCCTAGTTCTTCACCAATATACAACATCGGTGCTTCATCAAGTTCTCCTTCACCGATTACAACTGTACCTGCCATGTTTACTGAATCAAACATATCACGCATTGCTGTAGTTGCTGCATCATCTGCTTCGTTTTTCTTTCCGCGGCCCATCCACTGTGCGGATGCTAATGCTGCTGCTTCTGTTACACGGACAATTTCTAGTGCGAGTTCACGTTCCAAGATTCCATTCCTCCAATTTCAAAAATCATACAAATATAACTATAACAAATAACAGAGAAAAGGTGAATTCGAAAAATTGTCGATTTTTTCAGAAGAAAGCGTTACAATTAAAATGTAAATGCTTTAATTTCCAGGTAGGTGACATTCATGTATTTTGTAGACAGAAAGAAAATAGAACAAATGCTAGTATGTTTAGAACGAGCAACAAGTACATTTCAAGAGAAAAAGATATATGAAACCGAGTTTGAATTTTACGCATTAGAACGTATAGCTCATCTAATTATTGATTGTGTATTAGATGTAGGGAATGCGATGATTGATGGATTTATTATGCGCGATCCAGGAAGTTATGAAGATATTATCGATATTTTGATGGACGAGCGAGTGATAAGTGCAGAAGAAGGACAAGGGATGAAAGAAATTATCCTTCTTCGAAAAATGCTTACGCAAGATTATATTCAAATGAATCATGATGAATTATATAAGACGATTCAAAAATATATTGCAGTGGTAGAGAAATACCCAGCAAATATTCGCAGTTATTTAGAGAAGGAATTAGGACCTGTATCTGCATTTGTACCAGAATAATTATGCTTATAAGATCCCCAGGACTATCTTTTGGGGATCTTATATTGTATGTGAGAAAGTAAAGGGAAAAGGGAGAAGGGTAAAGTATGGGGGAAGCACGTACGACGAAAGATGAAATTGTACAATTGTTGAAAGTAAAGGGAGAGCACACGGTAGCGGAACTAGCTGACGTTTTAGAGATTACAGAAATGGCGATCCGAAGACATTTAAGTAATCTTGAGAAAGATGGTTTCATTTATTCTAAGATGGTAAGACAACATGTCGGAAGACCAACTTATTTGTATGGATTAAGCGAAAAGGGAGAAGATACATTCCCGAAGGAGTATAAGCAATTTGCTATTGATATGCTAGAAGATTTAGCTCGGATGGGTGATGAAAAAATACTTAGTCACGTTTTAAAAGAGCGAACGAAGCGAATGGAAGAACAGTTGCAAAAGCGAGTGAGTAATCAAAAGAATTTAGCATATAAAGTGCAAGAGATAGCAGCTATGCAAGAGAAAAATGGTTATATGGTTCAAATAAAGAGAGATGGAGAGAACTCTTTCGTAATTGAAAAACAAAACTGTCCGTTAAAAGAAATTGCAGAGAGATTCCCGCAAGTATGCGAAGATGAAAAAGAGATGTATAATCGTTTATTTGCAGGAGCAGATGTAAAGACGTTAGCAAACATGTGTGAGGGCGATTGTAGTTGTTCTTACCAAGTAAAAGAGAAAAAATGAACGTTATGGGGCGCTTTAAGGTAAAGCGTTTTTTTCTTTGGAAAAAGCGGGTAATATAAGAGTGGTATGATAGGTGAGAACGTTAGCATAGAAGGAGAGACATAATGATGTATAAAGGTTACTTAATTGACTTAGACGGTACGATGTATCGCGGAGAAGAACAAATTGAAGAAGCGAGCGACTTCGTAAAAGCATTAGGAGAGCGCGGCATTCCTTATTTATTCGTTACGAATAATTCGACGCGTAAACCAGAACAAGTGGCAGAAAAACTTGTTCGTTTCGATATTCCAGCGGAAGCAGAGCAAGTATTCACAACGAGTATGGCGACAGCGAACTTCATTTATGAACGTAAACAAGACGCAACTGTATATATGATTGGTGAAGAAGGCTTACATGATGCACTTGTGGAAAAAGGATTTGAACTTGTGGATGAAAATCCTGATTTCGTTGTTGTCGGTTTAGATCGTGACATCACATATGAAAAATTAGCAAAAGCATGTCTTGCTGTGCGTAACGGCGCGACGTTTATTTCTACAAATGGAGATATCGCCATTCCGACTGAGCGCGGATTATTACCAGGTAACGGTTCATTAACATCAGTTGTAACAGTATCAACAGGCGTGGATCCAATCTTTATCGGAAAACCAGAATCAATCATTATGGAACAAGCGTTAAAAGTGCTTGGTATAGGAAAAGATGAAGCATTAATGGTTGGGGATAACTACGATACAGACATTTTAGCGGGAGTAAATGCTGGCATGCATACCCTTCTTGTCCACACTGGAGTCACAACTGTGGAGAAGTTAACAGAATATGAAGTACAACCAACGCAAGTTGTGCATAACTTGACGGAGTGGATTGAGAAGATGTAATGAAAAACAGGTAACCGGAAGAGGTTACCTGTTTTTTATGCATAATTGCATATGTGCTATTGTTATATAAAATGTAAAATTCATATGTAATGATATCGAGGGGAGGGAATCAGAGTGTACTGGATGTCATGTATTATGTTTGTTTTTACATTATGTGTTTTATTTTTTGTTCTATGGAAGATATATAAAATAAATGAAATGAAAAAAAGTGCAGGAAAACTTATTGCAACATATCCACGAGTGAAGAGACGTTGGATTGCATTACTTGGGCCAGCATATTTCATTGGACAATGTATGTATATATACGCTCAGTACGTAAGTGGCGATATTGATACAGCTGAACAGTTTCTTATTCAGTCGGGTAGTTATGTTGTAGCAAGTTGTTTTATGACTTTAATAGCTGTTCATCTTATTAAAAGTGTACAAATATATGAAAAAGGTGTAGTAGACGGATTAAACTTTTATTCATACGAAGAATTAAAAGGCTATAAAACATCAACATGGGAAAATCCAAAAGAAAATATATTTTTATATCGCGGGCGAGAAAAAATGAATGACAATGTGAATTTACTTATTAGACAGGAAGATATGAATGAATTAGAAAGTATTCTTCAAAGATATATTCCGAAATTAATGATGAAATAAAAAAACTCCGGTTTTAACAACCGGAGTTTTTTTATTAGAATGCACGATTCACAACATCTTTCACTTCTTCAAGATATTGTTTACGCACATTATCATCCACAGAAGGGACACTCGTATAGAATGTATGCTCAATTGTTTCAATGCCTGTAAATTCAAAAATACCAACATCCGCTGTTTTCTTCATTGCGTCAAACATACCGCCTGCTGTGTATGCTTCTTTTGAATTTCCCATTGTGGATAATAATAATCCTTTTTTACCGCTTAATAACTTTTCAATACCATTTTCACCGTAAGCATAAGCGAAGCCATGGCTAAATACACGGTCAACGTATCCTTTTAAAATAGCAGGAAGTCCCGCCCACCAAACTGGATAAATGAATGTAATGCTATCAGCCCAAGCGATATGCTCTTGCTCTTCTTTAATATCTTCTGGTGTATTTCCTTGAGAAAATGAGATGAAATCGGAAGCGCCTAATACTGGATTGAAGTTTAATTCGTATAGATCGCGAACGCGTACTTCATGACCTTTTTCTTCTAATTCACTTTTTACCGTTTCTAAAATCGCATGGTTGAAGCTTTCTGTATTTGGGTGTGCATAAACGATTACATGTTTCATTGTTCTGCCTCCTATTTGTGGATATGTGAATAGTTTTTTATTTATGTAACAATTATGGTTACTTCTTTTGCGGAAGTCAAATGATACATATGTATAAAAAGACGGCAAAAATCGTCTTTCTATACCCCACTCATACAAAGAACAAAGAAAACAAATAAAATGATGACAATACCAATGCCGAAATTAAATACGAGAGTACTATCCATATTATGTAACCTCCTTATTTGAAAGTAAAAAGCACTCTAGCCAAGAGTGCTTTTTTTATTTTGAGTCTACTTCAAAACTTTGAGAAAAGGGTTCATGCATGTAAAAAGTTACATTATTTTATGTGTTTATATGTTGAAATGAGTAAGTCCTTGTGAGGTATAAAAAAAAGACACTCTTTCGAGTGTCTTTCATGATGACAAAATGTGCCAATTGCTTGAGTTTGATAAGGCGCTAATATCCGTTTTAACGCCTTTTCTTTGATCAAGAAGTGTAGCAACAGCGATTCAAATAAATTGTACCATTTGTTTCATAGGTGTGCGTATGTAATTATGCATATTCCGATTAGAGGGAAATGAGGCGCGGAAAATGAATGAGTATATATAGAATATTTGATTAGGAGAGAGAAGGATGGATATACATAAGTTAACGGTAGAAGAAGCAAATGAGATAAATACGTGGACGTATGAAGAACCTTATGATTTGTATAATTTTTCAGGAGAGGAAGAAGCAATAGAAGAATTATTAGATGGGACGTATTATGGCTGTTGTGACGACAAGGGAGAGTTTATCGGCTATTTTTGTTTTGGGGAAAATGCACAAGTACCAGGGGGAAGAGATGCTCATTTATATGGTGGAGAAGATGTAATTGATATCGGACTTGGCATGAAGCCAGCGTTAACAGGGAAAGGGCTGGGGAACATATTTTTTCAAGCTGGGATAGCTTTTGCAGCGAAAGAATATAAGCCGAAAACGTTTCGACTTAGTGTAGCGACATTTAATACAAGAGCGATTACGCTATATAAAAACTTAGGTTTTCAGCAAGGTCCTATTTTTCTGAGTCGCGGAAGAGAATTTATGCTCATGGAATATGAAAGACCGTCAGTATGAAACTGACGGTCTTTCATATTTTATTATTCCGAATGCTCAGCTCTGTGCGCTAAACGGCTTGAAGCAGCGGCAGCGATTCCGCCAACGATATCATCAAGGAATGTGTGTACCTTTCCAGATGATTTATCATTTAAGAATTCTAAAATACCAGGTTTTAATTTATCGATATATCCAAAGTTCGTGAAACCGATAGAGCCGTACACATTAACGATAGAAAGTGCGATCACTTCATCAATTCCGTATAAGCCTTCATCACGTTTTACGATATCTTGTAACGGCTCACTTAACATTCCTTTTTCAGCAAGAACATCGAGTTCGATACCAGTAATCAGTGCGTTTTGTACTTCACGTTTTGATAATACACGCTCAACGTTATAACGGCATTCTGACATCTCTAAATTTGGATGATATTTTTTTTGAAGAAAATGAACAAGCTCAGCAATATCGTCAATTGTTACACCGCGCTCTTGTAATAGTTGTAATGCTCTTTCTTGTAGTTGATTTGATTCTTTCATGTTTATCACCTTTTTTTCTTTTTAGTATTTGTATACGTTTCGTTGCTTTATCATGTGCATAGGAATGAAAGGCGAGCACAAGCTCATATATATAAAGAAAAACCATAGGTGGCGACTGCGATGATTCATCATATTTATGAGCATTATCACATGCATGTTAAAGAATTAATCCCCCTTGGCCCCTATAAAAGCTTTTGGATTCGCAACAAAATTTATGTACTTGTTCCAATTGGAGAAATGGAGGAAGAAGTACTTGTAGAGATGAAAAAGCTCAGTGACTATATGAACCAGCAAGGGGATATAACTGTAGCGACTTTCGTTCCGACTATACACGGCTACTATGTATGTGAGATAGAAGAACAAAATTACTGCTTATTAAAAGGTATGCGTGCGTTAGAACGACATGCTACATCATTAGGAAGTGAGCTTTCTATATTCCATAAACGAGGCGCATTCTTTCCAGAAGAAATCGAGCAATTAAGCCGCATTGGTGAATGGAAAGCGTTATGGGAAAAAAGACTCGACCAATTAGAAAAGTTTTGGCAATCACAAGTGATGAACCACCCTACAGACGTATTCGATCAATTGTTTATTGAATCCTTCCCGTATTACTTAGGAGTTGCAGAAAATGCAATTCAATATGTTGTCGATACAGAGATGGATGATACACCGCAAATGACTGATGCAGCAACAATTTGCCAAGAACGATTCACACCTTTATTATGGCATCAAACGAAGCGCCTCAAACTCCCTTTTGATTGGGTGTATGATCACCCAACTCGAGATATGGCAGAATTAATCCGCTATATGATGATAGAAAAAAAGAAAGACTGGGAGCAAACAATCGTTCAATTTGTTACAGATTATGAACGGAATTATTCGCTATCTTCGTTTGGTTGGCGCCTATTATTTGCAAGGCTCCTGTTTCCACTTCACTACTTTGAGACAGTCGAACGATATTACCAAACAGGAAACGAAGAACAAAAAAGCATATATAGAGATCGCTTAGAAGCCATTTTACACGATGTGAACCGCTCTGAGAAATTTATGAAGCACTTTTATGGCTCACTTCGTTTACCAGTTGATAAGTTAGGGATTAGGAAATTAGATTGGCTATCTTAAAATATAAAAAAGAGACCGATTGAGGTCTCTTTTTTATATATCACAATTGTATGTAATACATTATGCCCCTACCTGTTGATCTGCACATATATTTAAAATGAATTGATGTCTTTCGATTTTTTCATTTACTTTACTCAATAATTCTTGCTGGATTTCTTTAAATAAAAATTGATAACTCGCATTCCATGCTGGTATAACGGATGAAAGGTCTAATAAATACTCTTTTTTCTTTTCTAGTTCTTGAATTGTTAAAAAAGTGTTTCCCATTCTTGGCATGTGTCGTCCCCCTATGTTTTTTACTTTTATATGTGTGAACGATTCTATATTATTAATTATCTCATTTTTTGAGAAGGATTTCCAATTTTGTTTTATGATGTTAAAGGGGAAGTATTATTTAAATAAAAAAAGAGACCCATTTGGGTCTCTTTTTAGGAAGCGATTCTGAACGAGCCGCTTCCGTTTTTAGATTAATATCTAGCTCCAGCGGCTAAAATGTTCGGTGGCTGCGCTTCTTCCGCCGAGGCAAAAAGCGCCTCTATGTCAGAAGCTCCATCCTCCTCACATTTTGAACGAGCCGCTTCCGCTTTTAATTAAAATACTTGTTCTACTTCAATAACGCCTGGTACTTCTTCTAGTAATGCGCGTTCGATACCAGCTTTTAGTGTGATTGTAGAACTTGGGCAGCTTCCGCAAGCACCCATAAGGCGTAATTTTACGATACCTTCTTCAATGTCTACTAATTCAACGTCTCCGCCATCGCGAAGTAAGAATGGACGTAATTTATCTAATACTTCTAGTACTTGTTCTTCCATATGTGGGTTTTCCATTTTTATCGACTCCTTTCATCAGTTTTATTATAATCAAGATAGAGGGGAAAATCTATTTTTTCTGTTCTTGTTTTAATGTCGAAATTTTTTATCATGTTTACAACGTGTTTTTTCAGTATAGGGGTAGGGAATAAGTTTGTAAAATGATGTGCTTATGTAATAAGACATCTGAATATACTGTTGAAACAAGAAGTGGGGGAGAAGAAATGGTTAATGTGCAAGTGTATGGGACGAAAGTAATTTGTGCGAGCTGCGTTGGAATGCCATCTTCAACAGAAACGTTTGAGTGGTTACAAGCAGCAATTGGTCGTAAATATGAAGGACAAGAAAATAAATTTAATTTCGAGTATATTGATTTTCAAGAAAAACAAGAAGATGAAGATAAAAAAGCATTCGCAGAGCGCGTAGTGGAGGAAGATCTATTTTATCCGGTCGTTCTTGTAAATGGAGAAGTTGTTGGAGAAGGAAATCCTCGTTTGAAGGATGTTTACGAAGAAATCGAGAAATATTTATAAAGCAGGAAGCCTTTGCGAATTCGCAAAGGCTCTTTTTTATTGGAGGGATAGATGTGAAAAATGGAGTGAAGCATGCGTTACCAAGGGAAGTACGACAGTTAATGGAGCGGTACACAGTAGAATTAAAAGAAATTTTTTTAGATGAAAAAATAGTCGGGGTATATATTTACGGATCCATCGCACTCGGTGCATTTCATGCAGAAACGAGCGATGTTGATTTTGTTACGGTAATAAGTGATTCTGTGAATGAAGCTGAAAAACAGCAACTTGTAGAACTTCATAAGAAACTTAGTGAGAGTACGTTAGGTAAAAGAATGGATGGTATGTATATTCCGCTTGCTGATTTAGGGAAATACAATGATGAAATGAATGAGTACGTGTATTGTGCAGATGGTAAAGCGAATATAGGTCATTGGGATATTAATGCGGTCACATGGTGGACGTTAAAAAATCAAGGTATTACAATTACCGGGAAAGAAGCTGAAGATCTTTCATTTCAAATAAGGTGGGATGATGTAGTAAATACGATGAAATACAACGTAGAACAGTACTGGAGTGAAAAAGCGAAGCAACCATATTTATTTTTTATAGAAGAGTGGGTAGAATCAGCTGTCGTTACGATGGGACGTATTTTATATACACTGGATCATAAAACAATCGTTTCAAAAGATAGAGGATTGCAATACTTGTTAGAACGTTCAGGGGAAGAATGGGAGCTTTTATTAAAAGAAGTAGCGAGAATACGACAGAATCCAAAAGAAAAGCGAATGCTCTCAAGGTGGAGAAGGGCTGATATGACGAAGAGGTACTTACTGCATTTAATTGAAACATGTAGAGATAACTGGTAGGGAAAAACAGACGATACAGTAGATTGTATCGTCTGTTTTTGTGTTAAAAATGGTATATAATGGTTTGAAAGGTTTAATTATACTGGAGGGGGTAGGATGAATACAGAATTAGCTACATATGAAGAAAAGAATGTAGTAATGAGTATGATCGAAGTAATCAGTATGATAGTAATTATTTTTGGGGTAATGCATGGAATTGGTTTTTTGAACATTATATATGACTGTTCCTTATATCCATGGTATGTAGATCATCTTATTCCGCCTTTAACATTTCTCACTATTATTTTAATATACTCACCAGCAAGAAATTACTGTGTGCATTTATTAAAATCAATACAGTTCAATCATTTTAAGCATTATGTAACGATAGTAATGACGATGATCGTACTGCTTATATATCTTGCGGTATTAAATTTAGTTTTACCACATGGGCTTGGTGTGGATGAACCTAATCTAGTAATAGAGCCTACTAAAAGTGAAATCATTTTATATGTAGTTGTACTCACCATTTTTGCACCGATTTGGGAAGATCTTGTATTCCGAGGTATGTTTTTTATGAAATTATCTCAGCGCTTCTCCACACTTAGTAGTGCAGTTATAAGTGCTTCTATATTTACTTTAGGTCATCCCCTTACAGTAGGGAGTGTTTTATATATTTTGGTGGCGGTATATGTTTAGCTTATACGTATAAGAAAACAAATAACTTACTCGTCCCATGTGGGATTCATTTATTAAATAATGCATTTTTTATATTAGTAAATTTTCAACTGTAAAAAGACGCCTTTTTGAAAAGGGCGTCTTTCGTATTTTGTAGAAATGGATTTACATGTACTGTGTAGAGGTAAGGTAATACGAAATATAGATAGTTTCATGTGAAACATTTTTATTATCAAATATACAAAATGTCGTTCGCTCAAGTGGTGAAGGTGTTACTTTAGAGATTATGACGGATAATCCAACGTGGAAGCTTGTGAAGAAAGAACAAGATTATGACGTAGTAGAGTTTACTGGTTATGATTATACAGAGAAGAAAAACGTGAAAATTAAATTTGCTGTTTACTTCAGTTAAGACTATTTTGAATGGAAAGAAGTATATGAGAATAATAAGAAGTTAAGTGAAGAAGAGTTAGAAGAGTATCAATTTTACATTGAAGAAAATGGTTGGGGGTTCTAGTGAGAACTCATTTATTTTGAAAAGAAGAATCTTGTGAAGGTTCTTCTTTTTTATTGTAAAACACCATACGAATTGAAATTTTGTAAAATACAATAAAAAATGAGAATTTGAGGTAGGGTTGTCAATAACGTAAGACTATGGCACTATAAAGAAATGCTGTACAAATTTTATTTATCGAGATGTAAACATCAATTTTGATTTTTACGTATAAATAATGAACGGAGGAAATGAATTTATGGCTACTTTACCAAATTGTCCAAAATGTAATTCAGAATATACGTATGAGGATGGCGTTCTTTTCGTATGTCCTGAGTGTGCTCATGAGTGGGGCCAAGAAGCAGAAGCTGAAAATAATGATGGTGCAAAAGTTGTAAAAGATGCGAACGGAAACGTTCTTCAAGATGGCGATGCTGTTACTGTCATTAAAGATTTAAAAGTAAAAGGAACTTCTTCAGTTGTGAAAATCGGTACGAAAGTAAAGAGTATCCGTCTAGTTGATGGCGATCACGATATTGATTGCAAAATCGACGGTTTCGGAGCTATGAAGTTAAAATCACAGTTCGTTAAGAAGGCGTAATAAAAAAGAGGAGGCGATTAGCCTCCTCTTTTTTATTGTCATTTTTTATCGGTAAGTCGATATAATTTTATTTACCGTGAACAGTGCAACATTTACCGCGCGCCATAGTCAATCTCTTTTAACTGACACCGTTTATTAAAGAATGTTTTATATCCAAGCTGTAAAAAGATAATGACAGCAAAGGCAGTACTCCCAGAAATACCGAGTATGATGGCGATTTGATATTGAATAGCTGTAAAAGGTGATACACCAGCTAAGATTTGTCCTGTCATCATGCCTGGTAGGCTTATAATTCCCATTCCGACCATGGAGTTGATTGTTGGCAAAATAGCAGAGTCAAAAGCGTCGCGTATGAGCGGAGCAGTTGCTTCTTTCGGTGTTGCACCGAGCATAAGTGCTCCTTCAATTTGACCTCTTTGCGATTTCATATTATTTAAGAACGTATTTGCACCGAGAGAAACACCTGTCATTGCATTTCCAACTAACATTCCCGTAATAGGAACGATATATTGCGGAGCATACCAAGGATCATGCCCGATAATAACAAAGATAAATAGTAGAAGTGGCCCAATTGATCCGGCAACCATGGAAAGAGCGGCTACTCGTTTTAAGTCTTTAGACATCGGGATGTTAACCCGTTTATAAATATTAAAAATTGCAAAGGTAGTAATAGAAGTAATGAGAGCAATTGTATAAAATGGATTACTATTTTCAAATACGTATGTAAGGACATAGGCAACAAGTACGAGCTGAATCGTCATACGGAATGTTGCGAGCGCAATTTGTTTTTCACGCGGAATCCCTTTTAATTTTACAAGTCCAATTAAAATAAGAATAAAAATATATGCAGCGGCAAGTTGCCAAATTTGGAGTTCAATAACGCCCTTCAACTGAGAGCACTTCCTTTCTAGTTGCACCGTTTGTTTTGCTAATTTCAATAATATCGTCTGCAATTTCTTCTGGAAGTTGTTGTGAGTGTGTAATGAAGATAACTGTTTTTTTCTTTTCTCTTGCTAGCATAGTAAATTGTTTCATAACGCGACGTTCTGTATCGCTATCTAGTGCCGAGGTTGGTTCATCTAATAAATAAACAGGTGGATCCATAAGTACGATACGTGCAAAAGCAAGTCGTTGTTTTTCTCCGCCTGATAATGAATCGGCGTTGTCTTCTAAATTTTTTTCTAAGCTAACAGTCGTTAGTGCGCCTCGCAAAATATCATCATTTGGAAATGATTTTTCAGAAAGACGAAGTCCCATTAATAGATTGTCTTTAATCGTTCCATCAAAAATAGGTGGCGTTTGCCCAAGCATGACTACGTCACGTCGTAATTGAATTGGAGGATAATCAGAAATCAGCTTTCCGTTGTATTCAATTGTACCGGATGTTGGAGATTGTAAATCATTTAGCATGCGAAGCAATGTACTTTTTCCGCTCCCACTCTCACCGATAATACATGTGATTTTTTCTTTTTGAATCTGTAAATAAGGAATGTGTAGTATATCTTTATATGTAACGTCTTTTAATATAAACATAGATGGCTCCTTTCTGATTCTAGTTATATCGTATCAAAAAAGATTGTAAAACGGTTATAAAGAGCAACGTTTTTTCTTCGTCTTGAGTTTTATTAATAAGTTAAGTAAACGATCTAATTCTTGGCTGAAAGAAATTACTTTATCATGAGTGAATCCGTACTTTTCAACGAGATAGATCAATTCTTTCTTCTTCGCTTCTATTCGATAGTTTAGTTTCGTTAAGTTCATAAGTGAAATGGAATACCTCCTGTAAAAGTATTTACAACATAAAAAATAAGACCGAATGACTTCGGTCTTAAAGGAAATAATAAAACAACTTATAAATAGCATACACTGTTTATCAATAGTTTTTAATATAAAAATGAAAAATAAATCATCATTCATATTGAGAAAGATGTGTCTGATAATTGTATTTTAAGTCATAAAAGAGGCTGCCTACTTAGTAGACAGCCTGTAAAGTATTAACCTTTATGATATTTGTACATCCAAAGAAGACCGGATTTTAATAATCTCGGTACACGTCCCATTAATGGTTGGTTTGCAAGTAAACCGAAGCCGTGCTTCTTACCAAGAGAGCCGAGAACACCTTTTAATTTAATTACAGGTAGTTCGTCAGGAAGTGGCTCATTATTCCAACGTTTTAATAATATTTGGACAATTTGCTCTCCTTGACCTTCAGCAAGTTGTGCAGATGGAGCGTGTGGAAGTGCTGCGCAATCTCCTACAACATACACGTGCTCATTATTTGGAATATTGTGATATTTTGTTAAAACAACCCGTCCGCTACCATCTTGTTCAACTGGAAGGTTTCGAACAACTTCATTTGCTTGAATACCAGCTGTCCAGACGATTGCATCACATTCAAGTGGTTCATCGTGGTTGTACACAATATTTGGTTCTACTTTTGTAATGTTAGAGTTTCGTATAATAGTAACCTTATGTTTTACGAACCATTCTTCTACGTATCTACTTAATTTCTCTGGATATGGGAATAGAATTCTATCTTTTCGATCAAATAAGTGAATTTTTAAATCAGAACGGCTTTCGCGAAGTTCACTTGCAACTTCAACGCCACTTAATCCAGCGCCAACGACAGCTACTGTTGCGTTTGGTTCTAGACTATTTAATTGTTCATATGTCTTACGTGTTTGTTCAATCGATTGTAGGCTATGTGTATATTCCTTCGCCCCAGGAACGTTATGATATTTATCCTCACAGCCAAGACCGATAATTAAATCATCATATGGGATCGCTTCGCCGCCATCAAGATGAACAGCTTTTTCTTCGAGATCAATATTTGTTATTGTGCCGTATTGAATATTGAGGCGTGGGTGCTCGGGAAACGGTATACGAATATGTGTTTCTGAAATAGTACCCGCAACTAATGCATAATATTCAGTTTTGAAGCAATGATATGGTACTTTGTCGATTAATGTCACTTGTACATCATCTGGAAGTTGGTTGCTTGGAAGTAGCCGCTGCAGAATTCTCATTCCACCGTAGCCGCCACCTAGTATTACGAGGTGTTTCATGATGGATTACCCCTTTTCTGTTGAAATATCCCCTAATCATACAATTTTATATTAATAAAATATTTCGACTTTACTCAATCAAATTATATCGAATTTGTGAACAAATAACAATGCATGAATGAATACTCTGTTGTACAATAAGAAGAAAAGTAAAGTAAACTGTTTTTCCTTTTTAGTTACTATTTCATTGTGAGTAGCATGTTATATAAAATAAGACCATCTACTTTGAAGTGAAATAGTGAAGTAACTAAATAGTTTAGAATGTATAACGAAAACAACAAGAGACAGCTTAGTTTTCTTCTTAATAGATAGAGTCAGAAGGTAATTTGTTTTGTAGTACAGGGGGGAGAATTTTGATT
Source organism: Bacillus sp. DE0042 (assembly GCF_007680225.1). Taxonomy (NCBI): domain Bacteria; kingdom Bacillati; phylum Bacillota; class Bacilli; order Caryophanales; family Bacillaceae; genus Bacillus; species Bacillus sp. DE0042. The sequence continues at coordinate 26,427 of NZ_VEJP01000015.1, forward strand.
AAACCATTAATTGAATTTTGTGTAGGTAATCTTGCGAGTGGCTCACAAGCAGCTTTAGAGAAATTAGAAAAAGATCCGAATTTAGATGTAATGGAGTATGGTTGTTTAGGATATTGTGGCATTTGTTTTGAAGGACCGTTTGCACTTGTAAATGGTGAAGTAGTACAAGGTGCTACAGTAGAAGAATTGGTCAATAATGTATATGATTATTTGGATGAAAATCCAATGTTTTAAGGTGTTGCAATCAGCAGCACCTTTTTCTTTTTCTATTAGATAAAATTTTCTTTCGCGGGGGAGGATAATATTGTATATAAATAAAAAAAGGCCCTTGTAAAAGGGCTTTTTTCTTACACAATTTGTGCAAGAATGGCTTATCGCCAAATGTTGTCAAATATGAGAAACGGGGGACATTCATATTGTGTTCTAAAAGCGTGCATTTTATACTTAAAATAACAAACTATTTTTGGAGTGAATACAAATGAGCCAATTTTCTTTTACAAAAATGCATGGTCTTGGCAATAGTTATATATATGTAAATATGTTTGAAGAACAAATTCCTGAAGAAGATTTAGTTCTTGTGGCGGAAAAGGTTTCAAATATTAATACTGGTATTGGAGCAGATGGAATGATTTTAATTTGTCCATCTGACGTAGCTCCGGTGAAAATGCGCATGTTTAATAATGATGGTTCAGAAGGAAAGAGCTGTGGAAACGGTTTACGCTGCGTAGCAAAATATGCGTATGAGCATAAACTAGTAGAAGAAACAGTTTTCACAATTGAAACGTTAGCTGGTATTGTAACAGCGGAAGTAACGGTAGAAGAAGGGAAAGTTACATTAGCGAAAATCGATATGGGAGCACCGCGTTTAACACGTGCAGAAATACCGATGCTTGGTGAAGGTGAAACACCATTTATTCGTGAAAACTTCTTATACAATAATCATCGCTATGCATTTACAGCTGTTTCAATGGGGAATCCGCATGCGGTTATTTTTGTTGATGATGTAGAACAAGCGCCTCTTACAACACTTGGTCCAGTCTTGGAGACACATGAAATGTTCCCAGAGCGAGTAAATGTTGAATTCATCGAGATTTTGAATGATGCAGAGATGAACTTCCGCGTTTGGGAACGTGGATCTGGTGTAACACAAGCTTGTGGAACAGGGGCGTGTGCTGCAGTTGTAGCCTCTATTTTAAATGGGAAAATGGAACGTGGTAAGGAAATTATAGTTCATTTAGCTGGTGGCGATTTAATGATTGCATGGACAGAAGAAGGCAATGTGTTAATGAAAGGACCAGCGGAAGTAATTTGCCGCGGAGTGTATGAGTACAAGATAGAAGCGTAAAGATGTATAATAGAATGAGAACAGAAAGGATGTGTATTTCATGATTGAAGTAACAGAACAAGCAGCTTTTCAAATTAAAGATATGTTAAAAGATGCTGAAGATGGAGAGAAGTACGTGCGCCTTGCTGTACATGGCGGCGGATGTACTGGCCTTTCTTACGGCTTAGGATTTGAAGTAGAACCAAAAGAAGACGACACAGTTCTTGAGTTTTTCGGTGTTGAATTTGTTATCGATACAGAAAGTGCTCCAATTGTTAAAGGAGTAAAAATTGATTATAAACAATCTATGCTTGGCGGCGGATTTACAATCGACAATCCAAACGCAATCGCATCATGCGGATGTGGATCATCTTTCCGTACAGCGACGAATGCTGGTAAGCCGGAAGAGTGCTAAGTTTTTAGTAAGAATAGAGAAAGACCTTTTTAGCGATGGAATAAAATCGTTAAGGAGGTCTTTTCTTTTGTCGTAAAAAATCAAAAACGTTGCCTTCCAAATTTAGAAGCCGACTTTAAGATATGTTGCATAACGAATGTTAAAATCTAATTTATTTTTGCATAGATGCAAGTATCAGTTAGTTGTTTGCCGTCAGCTGAAAGATCTTCATTACGTAATGTCCCTTCAAGCTCAAAACCTAGTTTTTCAGGGATTGCACGACTTTTCGTGTTATTACGTTCACATCGTATTTCAATCCTTCTAAATTTGAATAACTGAAATCCAAAGTTTATTAACGCACTTACTACTTCTGTCATATATCCATTACCACTAAATTGCGTGTTAATCCAGTATCCAATTTCACATTTAGAAACCTTCCAATCGATTTCGTGAAGGCTAGCCGTTCCAATAAAATCATTCGTCTCCTTATGATAGATAAGATAGCGAAAGCTTTCTCTTTTCAAAAAATCTATATGTGCATTTCTCAGGAGAATTTCCGTTTCTTCAACAGTAGGAATTGACTGGAATAAAAGCAGCCATTGCTTTAATTCATTAATGGAATCTTTAATAGCTTGTTGTACTATATTCCCTTCACCAGCTTGAAGTGGTGCTCGAAGAATGAGTCTGTCTGTTTCTATTTGTAACGGAACATCTAATAAAATAGGATTCATATTATTTCTCCTCTCGAAAGCTAGAAAACAATAAATATATATTCCATTCATCATTTAGAAATCCCTTTTCACATATTGAAAACGAAACCGCTACTTAGAAAGGAGTTAAATGATTCCTTTTTAAGTAGCGGTTTTTCTTTTGTTTTGACATTTTGTATACAAACGTATACACTTTTGATTAACGAAATAAATGTATATATTTGTATACAAAGGGGGATTTGAAATGAGAAAAGATAAGTTCATGAAAGAAGGACACCACCGTGGTGAGCGTCATAAAGGGAGAGACGGATCGCATCATCGCGGACCGAAAACATTTCGCCGCGGGAGAGCGATTGCCTTTTTAGAAATGATGAATTTGAAACGAGCGACAATTAAACAACAGTTAAGTGAGCCGGAATTCCAGTCTATTCAGCAAATTTTAATCGGGGAATTAAAGGCAATTGATATGGTTATTAATGAATTTACACAACTATTTGAAATACATGAGAGTGAAACAGAAGAAGCGCCTACGTTAGATGAGAAGGCAAATCTAGAGCAAGGGACTGCATCTGATGAAACAAATTAATCGTTATATCGATTCAGTGTTTTGTGATCAAGATGCTCTTTTGGATGAAGTGATTGCTTCCATAAAAGAAAACGAAATGCCGCCGATATCGGTATCACCTTCTTCGGGGAAACTTTTAACGATGTTAGTTTCCATTTCTGGAGCGAAAGATGTATTAGAAATAGGTGCATTAGGTGGGTATAGTGGCATTTGTCTTGCGAGAGGTTTTGGAGAAGAAGGTACGTTAACTTCACTTGAACTAGAAGAGAAATACGCAGAGGTAGCGCATCGTAATTTACATAAAGCGGGATTTGGAAAACAAGTGTCGTATATGACTGGTGCTGCTTTACAAAGTCTTGAGAAATTAGTCACAAGTAATAAGCGATTTGATTTCTTCTTTATCGATGCTGATAAGGAGAATTATGAAAATTACTTAACGTACTGTATTGAGCTTGCTAATCCAGGTGCTGTAATTGTTACAGATAATGTTTTAGCTGGTGGTAGTGTAGCTGATGAAAGTGCGAAACAAAAACGTTATACAGAAGTTATGAAGAAGTTTAATGAAGTAGTAGCAACGCATCCAAGTTTAGAATCCGTACTTATTCCGATTGGTGACGGAATGACGGTTTCTAAAGTGAAGAAATAATGATTATCTTACAAAAGTGTAATGTTCATGTCATGTTTTTGAATTTCTTCTTTAAAGCTTAGGCTTTAAGATAACAATATAAGAAAAACACATGAGGTGAAGGAAATGAAAAGATATATTGCACTTTTTAGTATTTTAGTTGTATTTGCAAGCCTATTAGTTGGTTGTGATTTAAATCGTATGGGTAAAGACGAGTATTACGTTCAAATTACAGTAGATGGAAAAGAGTATAATGGTAAATCTGATAATGGTGAGCCGTATAAAAATTACGAATATAAACTAAATGGTTTTGATAAAGACGGGAAAGAAAAAGAATTAGAATTTAATGCACAAAAAAATCTTCGTAAAGAAGCATTCTTACGTGTATATCACTCAGATAAAAAAGGTGTATCAGCTTGGGAAGAAGTAAAGAAAGATGAGCTTCCTGCGAAAGTGAAAGAAAAACTAGTTGTGAAATAAGGCAGATAAAAAGGAATTGACGAACAGGGTCAATTCCTTTTTATATTCTCGAAATCCTCTTCTGAAATGACTTTCAATCCATGTCTTTTGAATAAAGCAGTTGTTACGCCGTAACCAGTTTGTTTATTCCCGTTAAATTCTCCAGTGTAAATCGTAGAACTACCACAAGATGGACTGCGTTCCTTTAAAATAATATATTCTGGATGTAAATCTTTCATTTGTTCTAGAGCTTTATAAGCACCGCTCACGAAAGCTTCTGTAACATCTTCACCGTCTTTTGTCATCACTTTCGCTTTCCCATCTAAAACATCATCGCCATTCCCGCCAATAATTTCAGCTGAAGGACGAGGCGTTGGTAATCCTCCTAATACTTCAGGACAAATGAGGACTGTATCTTCTTGTTGCAGTAGCTCCTCTATTTTTGAAACGAGATTGTCATTTCCATCATACCGACAAGCGATACCACCTAAACAAGCGCTTATTACGATCATATTGTCACCTCCAAAAAAAAATTAAAATATCACGCCAATTTTTCTTCCTGATTCTTATCTATAAATGAGGTGATAAAAATGGGAAGCCTATATAATTTAATGAAACCATACAGTGAATTTCGAAGTAAAGAAGAGTTTAATACATATCAAAAAGAAGTCTTGAAGTGCTATCGATTTCAATTGAATAAAACTGATTCTATCATTATTCATTTTCTAGGGAAGTATGCGGTGAATGAGAAACAGAAAACAGTGGGAGTTGCTTGTCCGTTAATGGAGACGATTGCTACAAATGTTGGAAAGAGCATTCGTACAGTACGCCGTTCAATTGCAAAGTTAGAGGAACTAGGAATTATAAAGCGTGTTGCGACAAAAGAAAGACATAAACGCGGCGGGTATAGTGCGAACTTATATGTATTTCTTATATCTGCAATTGACCGCATGGATGACCGTATGAAAATGTCCGCATGTGAAAGTGAGGGTCGTGCAGCTGGCTGTAGTAAAAATGTGCAAAAAAATGAGGGGGAAACAATTCTTTCTAAAAACATTCCACAAATAAAAGAGAATAGAAAAGAAACGTACGAACTTGATGAGACGTATTGCCGCCACGATATACCGAAGCCTTTTATATACGCACTTGTACCGATGACGCGTAATCCGAAGAAGATTAATATATTTTGGAGTAAGGTGGAACTTGCATATAAAAAGAGCGGGTTACTAGAGCAAGGTGTGTTACTGGAGCAAATATTAGCTGATGAAGAAGTGTATGGAAACTTCATTTGGCGAGTGAAGAGTGTTGTGAGAGCGTATAAATACGGGGAAATTCGTAAAAATGTTAAGGCTCTTTTATACAGTACAGTGCGGGATCTATTTTTAGAGGTTGGACTAGAATGGGGAGCGGCTATGAGAAGAAGTAAGGGGATACCGTTATTTGATCCGTTTAAAAAGGAGCCATGCGTATAACACATGACTCCAAGTGGTTAATCAAACTTTCTTACAACTGGAACACGAATTGCTACAAATAGTACGAAGACGATAACAGCGATTGCACCGCTTTTCATAACGGTTACGATTGGAATCCCTATTGCAAGTGCGATTGATGTGAATGCATAAGAAAGCGGGATAAAGCCCATTGATGAGAGCATAAGTAAACTCATTACACGTCCCATCATTTCTTCTTTTACTGTCGATTGAATCATCGCCATAAGCGGAACGATAGCCATTGCGATTGTAATACCGTAAAACATGCCAGCTAATAATGCTTGCCAAAGTACGGTGCTAAAGTTAATGGATAAGAAGAATACACCAGACAGTAGCATCATGATAATGCAAAATAGACCGCGTCTACGATTAATATTTTTTAAACCGACAATGACAGCGCCTATTGCCATTCCGCCACCTACAGACGCTTCTAAGTAACTAAATTGAAGCGAATCACCGTGCAGAACATTTTTAACGAAAAGCGGGAAGCCAACTTGCATCGGACCGATTAAAAATAAGTTTAAAAAGGCGCTACAAAGAAGGAAAGTTGAAAGGAATGGTGATTCCTTTACATATAAAATTCCTTCTTTAATCGAAGTGAACATGCCTTTGTCTGTATTTTGCTGTTCTGGCATCGTAAATTGTATTTTTTGAACGAGTATGGCTGCGACGATTAGTAATAAAATCGTGATCGAAAAGATCGTTTCATAGTTCGTAAATTTGATAAGAATTCCGCCCAGTACAGGGCCTAAGATGACAGATGCTTGGTTTGTCATTTGTGTAAGTGAGTTTGCTTGTGTTAAACGGCTTTTTTCTACAAGTTCAGGCAAGATAGATCCATCAGCTGACCAGAAAAAAGCATCAGCAAGCCCGAAGAATAAAGCGAATAAAGCAAATGTATATAGTGTTACATCACCTACGATGAACCATGTAAGGATGGTTGCGACAAGAATAGCACGAATAATATTAGAATAAAACATAATGTTTTTTTTCGGGAATTTATCAGCTACAGCACCGCCGATAATCATAAAAATAAGCCTTGGAACACTAAGAGCTACGAAAACAACACCGAGTGAAGCCTCAAGGTTTAATGTTTTTGCTATGTACCACGTTTGTGAAAAAGTAAAAAAGGCTAAAGCAAAACTTGAAAAAAGAGTAGCTGCCCAAAGGAAAAGGAAATTCGTATTTTTTAATAACGGTTTCGCATTTTCTTTTAAAGCAGATTTATTTTGTTGTAGTTCCTCCATATTGCTTCCTTTCTATGTGACAAATTTAAACTGAAAAACCTGTTAACAATCACTTTATCCCGCGTTAACGGGCAGTAAAACTCCCACCTCAAAATTTGGCTTGAGCAAAGAAGTTAGGTGGGAGACTAACTGCCCGTAAACGTCCGATTGGTTCAACTAATACTCAGTGGGGATGAACAAAACCCCCACTGAGTATAGTTTCACTTTATACAGTTTCTAATATTTCTATACTGCACTTTCTCATTGTAGACAATAATAATGAATTTGCACAGTGGCTATTTAACGACAAAAAAGAAGATACCAAATGGTATCTTCTTTTTTGTCTTTCAGGCTAATGCAATATAAATATCTAATTGTACGTTGGTTGGATCTGTTGCTTTTTCATCATAAAGCTCAAAGTCTGTTGTAAAAGCACGTTTGTTTTCTTTTGACCATTGCCAAATATATTCCCAAGCCTCACAAACGACTTCAGCGACTGGTCCTTTTCTCGTTGTAAATACCGCATATGTAGCGGCAGGTATTGTTAAAGTTGTCATATTTTCAGGAACGTCTTCTAATGAAGAAACGGGCATACCGATTGTAAATTGATATGTACCAGTTTCGTCTGATTCGTAATTTGAGTAGAAAGCGAATGTTTCTTGCGTTTGTTGATTTGGGATGTGATGCATAATTTGTTCTTGGAAGTAGCGGTTCCAAAGCCCGGGAATTTTTCCTCCAGTAGATGCCTCTATTTCATTTGTCGTCTTAATTGAAACGCCGATTGCTTGGAAAGCTTCTTTTTTTACGATAATAGGTTCTTTCATTTTAAAATATCCCCCTCACTATATAGAACGTTTGTTCTCGTTTATTGTAACATATTTTGGAAGGATACGGTAGCACAATAATAAAAGAACTCCTTCACGTAAAAGGAGTTCTTTTCATTTCTATATTAAAACATACTTGAGCTGTGCATCGGTTGAAGTTTTGCGTTTGGATCGAAGTAAGCTTTTGCATTGTTTACTGCTGTTGGTGCTTCACCAAAGCCGCAAGCAATGAGTTTTACTTTTCCTTCATATGTACAAATGTCACCAGCAGCGTATATGCCAGGAATATTTGTTTCCATTTTCGAGTTCACGAGAATGCTGTTTTTTTGTATATCTAAGTCCCAGTTTTTGATTGGGCCAAGAGAGGAAACGAAGCCGTAGTTTACGATGACATCATCCACATCGATGATAAGTTTTTCTTCTGTTTTTACATGCTGAAGAACGACTTGTTCAATGTTGTCATCACCAATGAGTTCTATTGGAACGTACGGTGTGCTTACTTCTGCACGAGAATTCATTAAGCTTTCTACGCTATGTTCATGCGCACGGAATTTATCACGGCGATGAACGATTGTAACTTTGTCAGCGATTGGCTCTAACATCATTGTCCAATCAACCGCTGAGTCGCCGCCACCAAATACTACGACGCGCTTACCAGCAAATTTATTCATATCATCAACGAAATAATGTAAGTTTTTCTTTTCGTACTTTGCTGTACCTTCTAATTCTAAGCGGCGTGGTTGGAAAGCACCATTGCCAGCAGTAATAATAACTGATTTAGAATAGTGAGTTTGCTTATTCGTAACAAGTTTAAATATACCGTCAGCTTGTTTCTCAAGCGTATCAACAGCTTCTTCTAAACAAACGGTTGGGTCAAATTTTTTCATTTGCTCTTTTAAGTTATCAACTAATTCTTGTGCACGCACTTTCGGAAATCCAGCTACATCATAAATGTATTTTTCAGGGTAGAGTGCGGATAATTGTCCTCCAAGTTGAGGTAAGCTTTCAATGATTTTTACACTTGCTTGTCTCATGCCGCCATAAAATGCTGTGAACAGCCCTGTTGGACCACCACCAATAATTGTTATGTCGTAAACTTTTTGATTTTCTGCCACTTTCATTCCCCCTATAGATGGAATTTTGATATTGATTTCATATATTGTTCATATGTACACGAAAATCCTGCAAATGATGACACTTTCAAATAAATGATAGCATATTTGAGTTCATAATACTTCTGAAAACGACTGAATTGTGTGTAAGTTTTCGCATAGATGCTTTTTTAATTGTATAAAATATGGTGAAAGGAAAATACATGAAAAAAAGGCTGAAAAACCCTTGAAAACGCTATGTTATTTTAAAATATTGATAATTCTCCAGACGCTTGAATTCTGGAATAAAACCGACTAATATAGGGAAGTATTATGTTAAATTTCTATGACAAAATTCGTACGATTTTTTGACTGCGTTTTGTTATGATATAGAATGTGATAAATTCCACATTCTTGACAAATATAGTTTTTAGTACTTGGTATTATTTTTCATTACTATTATATAAAGAAAAGGGTTGTGATTTGGTGAAGACTCCAAAAATCGTAGTTTTAGGTGCAGGTTATGGCGGGATGATTACGACTGTTCGTCTGCAAAAAGCATTATCTGTAAATGAAGCTGAAATTACGTTAGTAAACAACAACAGCTATCACTACCAAGCGACTTGGTTACATGAGAGCGCAGCTGGTACATTACAAGATGAAAAAATCTGTCTAGATATTCAAGACGTTATTGATACAAATAAAGTGAACTTTGTACAAGACACAGTAGTAGAAATTAAAGCTGCTGAAAAACGCATCATCTTAAAAGACGGCGAGCTAGAGTATGACTACTTAGTAATCGGTCTTGGTTTCGAATCAGAAACATTCGGAATTACAGGATTAAAAGAGCATGCATTCTCAATTGCTAACATTAATGCAACTCGTGAAATTCGTGAGCATATGGAAGCTAGTTTTGCTAAATATGCAACTGAACAACGCGATGAATTAGTAACGATCGTTGTTGGTGGTGCTGGATTTACTGGTATCGAGTACGTAGGTGAGCTTGCAAACCGTGTTCCTGAACTTTGCAAACAGTACAATGTACCACGTGAAAAAGCACGTATTATCTGTGTAGAAGCTGCTCCAACAGCACTTCCAGGTTTCGATCCAGCATTAGTAGAATACGCTGTAAAACAACTTGAGAAAAAAGGCGTAGAATTCCGCATCGGTACAGCAATTAAAGAAGCAACTGAAGAAGGTATTATCGTTGCAAACGGCGATGATACTGAATTAATTAAGTCGGAAACAGTAGTTTGGGCTGCGGGTGTTCGTGGTAACGGTATTGTAGAAGAGTCTGGCTTTGAAGCAATGCGCGGACGTGTAAAAGTTGATGAGTACATGCACGCTCCAGGATACGAAGATGTATTCATGGTTGGTGACGCAGCGCTAATCATTAACGAAGAAATTAATCGTCCATACCCACCAACGGCACAAATCGCAATTCAAGAAGGTTACAACATTGCACACAACTTAACTGTGTTAGTTCGTGGTAAAGGCGAAATGAAAAAATTCGCATTCGACAATAAAGGATCTGTATGTTCTTTAGGTCATGACGATGCAATGGGCGTTGTTATGGGCAAAAAGTTAACAGGTTGGAAAGCTTCTTTCATGAAGAAAGTTATCGATAACCGTTACCTATTCTTATTAGGTGGACCTTTATTAGTTCTTAAAAAAGGTAAATTAAAGTTCTTTTAATATATAGTAGAAAAAGCAGAAACGGCTAAGAGCTGTTTCTGCTTTTTTCATTTTAAAAATATAGTATAATATATAAAAAAGAAAGAATATTCTGTCCGTTCTAGTAGAGGAGGGTATTACATCATGGAGAAGCGAGGGAAAGTGTGGTTAGCTGTTAGTGGTTTAGTTGCTACAAAAGATGGCAGGTGGCTGTTCGTTAAGAAAAAATACAGTGGATTAAAGGGGAAATGGTCTTTACCGGCTGGTTTTGTAAATGAAGGTGAGACGGTTGATGAAGCTGTGAAACGTGAAGTGTTAGAAGAGACAGGTATCGTCGCTCATGTGAAGGGGATCATTGGTATTCGATCGGGCGTGATTCGCAATGAGATTAGTGATAATATGATTATTTTCCTTTTGGAGCCTGAAGGAGAAAACATTATTGTACAGGAGAAGGAATTGTCTGAAGTAGCATTTTTACATCCAGATACGATTGCGGACGATCCAAATACGTCTCTACTTATCAAATATTTGTTTGAAGGAAGGTCAGAACTACATCTTGAGATGAACAAAACATTAGATCCAGGAGAGCAATTTGGTTATACAGCCTATCATGTATTTACGGCGCATGCGAAGGAGAGGGAGAAAGAGTGAGTATACCAGTACTACTTATTTCAATGATGTTATTTTTCATTTTGTTTTTTGGAATTGGATTTTTACTCAACATGATTTTGCGAGCGACGTGGGTAATGGTTATTGTGTATCCAATTATTTGTATGCTTATTATTAATAAAGCGAGTATGTGGGATTATTTTTCAAAGCCGAAAGAAACATTCTCTTCATTTGGGACAAGTGTATCGCATTTAGGGCAGGCAGATGTGTTTATTCTATCTACTGGATTAGTAGGTGCTGCTTTAGCCGGAATTGTCATTAAGAAACTGCGGAAAAGCGGATATCAAATGTTTTAATCTCCAATTCATTTGGGGATTATTTTTTTGCATATTCCTTCATCGTATAGGGAATGATTAACGATGAAGGAGTGTGGAATATAAAAATGTTAAAACGATATTGTATTCGCATTATGATGACTTGTTTACTTGTATCCGCATTATGCGTAACATGGAATGCTTTCACAGGAGTTTCTTTATTAGAGATTGTAAAGAAATATGAGGGAACGAGTGCAAAAGAAGTACATGCAGCAGAAGTTAAGAGAAATGTTGCTCCGAGTAAAGAAGTGATAAATGCTTTAGAGCAGGCAAACGACTGGTCTAAATATCGTTCAATTGAAATGACTGCAACAGGTTATACGTCGGGAATTGAGTCAACTGGTAAGAGACCGGGACATCCGGAGTATGGTATTACATATTCAGGAGTTAAGGTGAAAAGGGATTTATATTCCACAATCGCTGCGGACTTACGCGTATTCCCAATTGGAACGATTCTATTCGTACCAGGTTATGGGTACGGTGTAGTAGCTGATAAGGGCGGTGCAATAAAAGGAAACCGTCTTGATCTGTATTATGATACGGTGAAAGATGTTTATAGCCAATGGGGTAAGAAAAAAGTGAATGTGTATGTAGTGAAAGTTGGAAATGGTAAGTTTTCAGAAGAAGAGTTAACGATGTTAAATCAAGACGAAACGATGCAAGTGTTTCGTGGTCAATATTTAAAACAAAGATAGTCTAGTGGGAATTACGCTAGACTTTTTTATTTTATAAATAGAAGAAATACGGATTATGTAGGATGTAACAGAAGTTAGAATTGTCGCATTTTATCGAAAATAAAGTTATAATAAAGGCAGAGTAGAGAAATTTAGGGGGTCTGAACATGTTTCAAGTACAAAAAGAATTAGCAAGCCATGAAGCGGTAATCGTTGCCTTATTTGAAGAAGAGAAAACGAGTAGTTTTGTACAAGAACTGGACAAAGCTTTTGAAGGACAATTACAAGTTTTATTAGAAGAGAAAGAACTTTCTACTAAGAAGAAAGCTATTTCAAAAGTACATAGTTTAGGAAAAACAAATGTGAAACGTTATTATTTCGTTGGTTTAGGTAAGAAAGAGTCTTACACGACAGAAACGTTGCGTTCTGCTCTTGGTAAGGCGTTTAAAACGTTACAAGCAGCAAAAGTACAAGATGCAGCAATCTTGCTTGATTCTTTCGTAACAGAGAAATTAGATGCGATTGATGTAGCTCATATTGCAGCAGAAGTACAAGGTCTTGGTACATATGAGTTACAAACGTATAAATCAGATAAAAAGGATCGTGTGGAACTAGAGAAGTTCACGGCTATTACAGCGGAAGAGGCACAAGAAATTGAAGCTGCATTAACAGTTGGCTACGTACATGGACGTGCAACAAATTCAGCTCGTACACTTGTAAATATGCCGCCAAACGTATTAACAGCAACAAAGCTTGCTGAGTATGCTGTTGAGTTAGCGGAAAAGTATGATATGGATTATAAAGTTCTTGAGAAAGAAGAGATGGAAGAGCTTGGTATGGGTGCGTTACTTGCAGTAAACCAAGGATCTACTGAGCCACCAAAAATGATCGCTCTTATTTATAAAGGAAAAGAAGAGTGGACAGATGTCATTGGATTCGTTGGAAAAGGGATTACATACGATACAGGTGGTTATTCTTTAAAACCACGTGAAGGCATGGTCGGTATGAAAGGTGATATGGGCGGTGCTGCTTCTGTATTAGGTGCGATGGAAATTATCGGTGAACTTCGCCCAGAGCAAAATGTGATCGCTGTTATTCCATCAACTGATAACGTTGTGAGTGGTACAGCATTTAAGCCAGACGATGTAATCACATCTATGAGCGGAAAAACAATTGAAGTATTAAATACAGATGCAGAAGGTCGCCTAGCGTTAGCTGACGGTATTACGTATGCGAAAAAACTAGGTGCAAACTATCTTATTGATGTTGCGACATTAACAGGTGGTGTAATTGTTGCACTTGGAAATCAGACGACAGGCGCAATGACAAACAATGAAGAGTTGTTTGAGCAAGTGCTAGAGGCTTCTATGGAAACAGATGAATCAATTTGGCAATTACCGATTTTTGATCGTGATAAAGAACGCGTTCGAAACAGTAAGTTTGCCGATTTAAATAACTCACCAGGCCGAGAAGGACATGCGGTTATGGCAGGTACATTCTTAGGTGAATTTGCTGAAGATACACCTTGGGTACACTTAGACATCGCTGGAACATCTGAAACGTCAGGAGCGCATGATTTAGGGCCAGCTGGAGCAACGGGTGCAATGGTACGTACACTTGCAACACTTGTTGAACGTTTCGGAGAAGAGTAAGATCCATAAGAGAAGGCTGTTCCAACATTTTGGAACAGCCTTTTTTATTGGTATGATTATTGTCATTTTTTTCGTTAATTCGATATAATTTCATTTCCTATTGTACTGTTCTATAGGAAAAGATGGAACCTATAAAGAAATCGTATATAACGTTCCATTTAAAGCGAATGAAGTGCGACCTGTTTCTTCAGAGACAACTAAAATAAGTGCATCGCTTTTTTCTGATAAGCCAATTGCAGCTCTGTGACGTGTTCCTAGTTCAGGATCAACTTCTGTGCTTTTCGTTAAAGGAAGAATATTGGCAGCTGAAACAATATGATTATTTTTAACGAGAACGGCTCCGTCATGAAGAGGGTTACCTGGATAGAAAATGGATTCAAGTAACGGTGAGGTTAAATGAGCATGTAATGTTGTTCCAGTTTGAATGAGAGAGTCAAGCGGCTCGTTTCTTTCCACAACAATAAGAGCCCCGTGTTTTCGGGCGCTTAAATGTTGGACAGTTGCTGTAATAGAATGTGAGCTTTCCGTATAAGGTGATAAATACGCTTGAATATAGTATGTAGCTGCCAATGTTTGTACGTTTGCTAACATATGATGAATATCTTCCATTTTGCACAAAATACATTCATCTTCTTTATCAATTGCTTGCCTCATAATTGATAATTCTTTCTCAGCAATTTCAATCATTTGCTTTGTTTGAATTTTGAGCTCTTCTGACAAGCCCCATTCTTGCATAATCCTCATTCCCTTTAGTGGAGTATTTAACCATAGTGTATACAAATATTCCTAGTAAAATCCTGTTAGATTGTAAAAAATATTGAGATACAGGTTGTTTTTTTCATATAATAAAGGTATGACAAGCGAGAGGAGATAGAAATATGAACTGGAAACAAGAATTTAGTCGCTGGCTTTCATATGCAGAGTTAGATGCAGAACTAAAAGAACAGTTAGAAAACATGAAGCAAGATGAGAAGAAAATTGAGGACAGCTTTTATAAAAATCTAGAATTCGGCACAGGTGGTATGCGTGGTGAACTTGGTGCTGGTACGAACCGTTTGAACGTATATACAGTTCGTAAAGCAACACAAGGATTAGCGACGTTTATTGAAAAATTAGGTGAAGAAGCGAAGAAGCGCGGTGTTGTTGTAGCGTACGATTCTCGTCATAAATCACCTGAATTTGCAATGGAAGTAGCTGCTACACTTGGTGCACACGGTATCACAACATATGTGTTTGAAAGCTTACGTCCAACGCCAGTGCTTTCTTTCGCAGTTCGTCATTTACATACAGTAAGTGGAATCGTTCTTACGGCAAGCCATAATCCGCCGGAATATAACGGTTATAAAGTATACGGTGAAGATGGTGGGCAGTTGCCTCCAAAAGAAGCTGATGAGTTAATTAGCTATGTAAATGCAGTAGAGGATGAGTTAACAGTTGAGGTTGCTAATGTGGAGCAATTAAAAGCTGACGGTTTATTACATATTATTGGACAAGAAGTAGATGATGCATATGCTGCAGAATTGAACAATGTCATTATTAATAAAGAAATGGTACAAAATGTTGGTAAAGACTTAAAAATCGTCTTTACACCATTACACGGAACATCAAATATTTCTGTACGCCGTGGTTTAGAAGAAGTTGGATTTACAGATGTAACAGTTGTAAAAGAGCAAGAGTTACCAGATCCGAACTTCTCTACAGTAAAATCACCGAACCCAGAAGAGCATGCGGCGTTTGAGTATGCAATTCGTGACGGTGAGAAGGTAGGCGCAGATGTGTTAATCGCAACGGATCCTGACGCAGACCGTCTAGGCGTTGCAGTTCGTAATCACGATGGTGAGTTCCAAGTATTAACTGGTAACCAAACAGGTGCATTAATGCTTGATTACTTATTATCTCAAAAGAAAGAAAACGGAACACTTCCAGAGAACGGTGTTGTATTAAAAACAATCGTAACGTCTGAAATTGGCCGTACAATCGCGAAAGCATACGGTTTAGATACAGTTGATACGTTAACTGGATTTAAATTTATCGGTGAGAAAATTAAACAGTATGAAGAAAGCGGACAATACGAATTCCAATTCGGTTATGAGGAAAGCTATGGTTATTTAATCCGTCCATTCTGTCGTGATAAAGATGCAGTACAATCTGTTCTATTTGCATGTGAAGTAGCTGCATACTACAAATCACAAGGTAAAACTTTATACGATGGTTTATTAGAAGTATTTGAGAAGTACGGTTTCTTCCGTGAAGATCTTGTATCGCTAACGCTAAAAGGAAAAGATGGAGCGGAACAAATTCAAGAGATGATGGCAAAATTCCGTGGAAATCCTCCGAAAGAAGTAGCGGGCTTAACAGTTGTAGCTGTTGAAGACTATAAAGCGAGCATCGTTACATCTTTACAAGATGGACATAAAGAAGAGATTCACTTACCGAAATCAAATGTGTTAAAATATCAATTAGAAGATGGTTCTTGGTTCTGCCTACGCCCATCTGGAACTGAACCGAAGATTAAGTTCTACTTCGGTGTTCAAGATAATTCTTTACAAAATAGTGAACAAAAGTTACTTACTATTAAAGAAGATATTATGAATCGTTTATAATATAAAGTAATTTTAAGTAGTAGGGAACAAAAGGGAGTGAAACCTCCCTTTTGTTCTATGTAAGGAAATAATCGTTATTGATTCTGACAGAAGAGAGGGTATTTTGTGATGAAAAGAGTAAGAAAAGCGATAATCCCAGCAGCTGGATTAGGAACACGTTTTTTACCAGCAACAAAAGCAATGCCAAAAGAAATGTTACCGATAGTAGATAAACCAACTATCCAATACATTGTAGAAGAAGCAATAAAATCAGGAATCGAAGATATTATTATCGTTACTGGTAAAACGAAGCGCTCTATTGAAGATCATTTTGATAATGCATTTGAGTTAGAGCAAAACTTATTAGAAAAGAAAAAGTATGAGTTACTTGAAAAAGTACAGGCTTCTTCAAAAATGGTAGATATTCACTATATCCGTCAAAAAGAACCAAAAGGATTAGGGCATGCAGTTTGGTGTGCACGTAAATTCATCGGTGATGAGCCATTCGCTGTTTTATTAGGTGATGATATCGTTCAAGCTGAAAAACCATGTTTACGTCAATTAATTGAAGAATATGATAAAACGCTTTCTTCTGTTATTGGTGTACAAACGGTTCCAGAAGATGAAACACACCGTTATGGAATTATCGACCCATTAGAGCAGGAAGGACGTCGTTATCAAGTTCGCAATTTCGTTGAGAAACCAGCAGCAGGTACAGCACCTTCAAACTTAGCAATTATGGGACGTTACGTTTTAACACCTGAAATCTTCATGTTCTTAGAACAGCAACATGTTGGTGCTGGTGGTGAAATTCAGTTAACAGATGCAATCCAAAACTTAAACGAAATTCAACGTGTATTTGCTTACGATTTCGAAGGAAAGCGCTACGACGTAGGTGAAAAGTTAGGATTCGTTCAAACGACAATCGAAATGGCCCTGCAACACCCAGAATTACGTGATGAAATGGTTCCAATGATGCAGAAAATTTTAGAAGAACACACGAAGCAACAGTCTTAATATAGTGATATAATCCCCTGTTGGATGAGCGGTAAAGGAACGTATTTACTGCTTAATCTAAAGGGGATTTTTTTGAGAAAAAAAGACACTCTAGAGAGAGTGTCTTTACTTTTGATCAGTAGGCTTTAGCTCATCAGCTTTGGATTTTATTTCATCAGTAATAGCGATATTAATATTACCAGCTGCTTTTTTGTATTCCTGAATCAATGCATTAACGTTTTGATTAAATGAAATTAAGCTGCCACTTGGAGATTGGGCCTGTTCGTTAAGCGCAGTGATAATCCCATATATTTTTTTATATTCTTCATAGGTTTCTTTATATTTATTAGGCTGTTCTTTTGCAGCTTCAGAGACTAACTTTAAATCATTTCCCATATTGTTATAAAACGTATCAACGCTTGTAATCATTCCGTCAATTTCTGTTCTCTTAGAACTTAGTGCATTATTGAAGTCCTGTCTTTTATCTATTGCGCTTGACCATGTAGTTGAATACTCGGATAACACGTAAGATGCTGCATATTTAAAGGTGTTTATATTATTATAAAAAGATGCTGCGGCAATTAAGTAATTAGCTTCTTTTTTCTTTTGGGCTTGAAGAGCTTGATACTCCTCTTCCATATTTGTTACTTTTGTTATCGTAAAGAGAAGAACGATGACGGATATAACGGTTGTTAGAAATAGTATTAACGATGTTATTAAAGATTTTTTTGCTGGTAATTTTCGTACTTTCTTAATTAACCCAATAACAATAAAGATTAAAGCCGCGCATAAACTAACTATAGTAAGAATTAAAAAGAAAAATGCTAGGCCGTTTCCAAAGGTATATGACATTCCTAACTCGCTATTTCCATATAATTTGTAACCGATACTCATACCTAGTATGAAAAATAAAGATAGTACTCCGACACTTACTTTAATAAGTGTATTTTTTGATAGATTCACTGATTTTCCTCCAAAATATTGTTCTAATTAGATGTGCAAAATATCTAATTTGCTGAATTAGCATAACAAAAATCATTTTTAATATGTGTCGTATATTGTCGAAAAACAAAAAAAGAGTTATCTTAACATAGTAAGATAACTCTTTTTATTATGAAATCGTCGAATGAGAATGCTGATAAGCGGAACGACGTACAGCATAGTATATGCGAGGTGCGATAATAGCACCGATAATTGTAAATGCAATATCTTTTACTGCGAACCACATCATAATCATCCAAGCAGCTTTATAACTCATATTACCACCCATGAAGAAATTGACTGCCCCGTACATATAAGTAGTACCGATAATATACGTTAAAATGATTCCTGTGAAAGAGGCAATTGCAAATGTACTGAATGTTGGTCGTTCTTTTTGTTCTACTAGTTTTCCTGATACGTAAGCAACGATAATAAATGCAATAATAAAACCACCAGTAGGATCTAAAAGTGCCCCGAATCCAGCTTTGAAGTTAGCGAAAATTGGTGCACCAGCTAAGCCAACGAGCATATACACAGTCATTGATAATGCACCAAGTCTACTTCCAAGAAGAAGCCCTGCTAAAATTGCAAAAAATGGTTGCATAGATAATGGGATGCCCGCTACTTGCAGGAATGGTGCCCAAGATACAATATTTGCACCAATGGCCATAAGAGCGACGAACATGGCAGCTAATGCTAAATCTAAAACATGAAATCTTCTCATAATGTTAACCTCCTGTTGTTTTTAGGTTAACATTATCGTAGCGAAAATATTTACTTGTTGTCAATCAAAATATTTTGATAAGAAGGCTTCAAATACTCTCTTAGCAACGTATACGGAATACGAAATTGAGGAATTCCGCTTGAATAAGGAGCAATCTCATATAAAGGGAAATAAATGACGAGGTTGTCCGGTTCTAAAAAGAAGTGAAACTTTTTCGTACTCATTACTTTTTCAGTTGCATCGGGAAAATAAATGCCTTCATTTTGTTTAATTTGTCTTACGATCTCCGCGCGGATTACTTCTTTATATTTATCTTCTTGTTGAAATAAATCGTCTAAGTGTAGTAACTTTTTTTCTTTTAAATCAAATGTGTTTGCCTTCCACGTATAAAGACCGTGTGCTCCGCCTGTATATTGATAGTAATTCAAATATAGGCTGAGTAAGGGTGGTTTATTTAAGGAGATTTTATAATCAACATTCGCCACGTACGGATGAAAAGGTGTGCTAGATCCTTCTGTTTCTTTATAATATTTTTTTGCGTCTTTTTCTAATTTAGTTTTAAATTTGTCAGTAGACTTTTTGTAATAGAAATTGAGCTTATTTTGAAATTTAGAATCGGAAAAATTGTGAAACGAAGGTCTGTTAATTTGATATTCTATATAAGGTTTCTTACCTTTTTGTGTTACAGTCTGAACATCGATTGTCAGGTTGGATGCTTTGGCTGCTAGTGCACAATTTGGTACAATAGTCAGCAAGGAGAACATAAGCAGTAATATACAAAATTTCTGTTTCATTTAGGTGAAACCTCCTTATATAAGTGTTATAAGTAGTTTGAAAATAAATAGGTAAAATTATACATTCAATTAAAGTAAGAGAAGGAGGAAACGATATGGGAAAAACTTTAATGGATTCACTTGGAATTGAGTTGTTAGAGATGACAGAAGATAAGGTGGTTGCTACGATGCCTGTTGATGAGCGTACGCATCAGCCATTTGGTTTTTTACACGGCGGTGCATCTCTTGCATTAGCGGAAACAGTAGCAAGTGTTGGTTCATACAATTTAATTGATCAAGAGAAATGCATCTGTTTCGGTCTAGAAATTAATGCAAATCACATTCGCTCAAAGAAAGATGGAATTGTAACAGCGATCGGGACACCGATACATAGAGGACATTCAACGATGGTTTGGGATGTGCGTATTATTGATGAAAATGATGATTTACTATGCATATCAAGATGTACAGTAGCAATTAAAGAAAAACGTGAAAAGTAAAAAGAGGCGGCTCAATTGCAGTGACCCCTGTCAAGTAGACAGTATTAAAAAAGCGCAACTAAGCAACCTGAGTTCTATATTTATATGGACT
>NZ_VEJP01000016.1:0-46663 GCF_007680225.1 Bacillus sp. DE0042
ATGCATAATTGGAAAATTACTGGCGTGAATACACATTCTTCAGAGCATAAGGCTGTAGTGGATCTTGTAAATAAAGGGATTTTAGAAATTCCAAAAACTGAAGACGGAAAATATACAAATATAGCATCTATAAATATTAAAGATTCAATTACAAAAGAAGAGATTGTAGCACTCTCACAAAAAGCAAATATTAATTCAATTCAGTTTAAACATATAAAAACAAAAGGTGAATTTTACAAAAAACTTAGTAAAAGTGTGAAAAAAATATAAGAAAAATGGGTCTGGTGCAAAAAATTCAAATATAGAATTATGATTTTTCTATGTAGTAGATTTAATTTATACAGGTAGAGTAATGTTACGTTCAGAATTGAAAGTATGAATGTTGAGTGAAAGGGATGCAGACTGTTGAAAATATAAAAAACATATAGTACAATGAGGTTGTAAGCTAGATTATAATGAACAAAAAGTCGGGTGGTTCTGATTCTCGTTCTATTGATAGGTCGAAAGTTCTTTGAAAAGTCTTGGTTTGGTCACCAAGGCTTTTTTTCGTATTTCAGAAAGGAATAAAAGCACTTTATGTCGCAATACTATATAGAGTAGTATGCTAGGTTTCAACGTCTTTGCACTTCAAAATGATACTGCATTGGTCATGTGCAATGAAAGTATGGTCAGTACTTCACCTTGAAACCCAATCATAACTACAAACTAGGCTTTGTGTCGCTATTTATAGCGGCACTTTTTTATTTAAGAAGATGTCTTACATATTCAGTTATACCTTTACCTACTTCACTTTTAGTGAAAAAGTAATGCACATTTCTAAGGAAACTGAATGCTGTAACGATTGTACCAAAAGAAAAAAGACGCTTACGTTTCTTTTCTCTCTCCGAACGTTTGCGGGCGGTTCTAGTATTCTCCACCTTCTATTGTCACCTCCTCTATAAAAGAGAAGGACAAAGACGGCACCTATTCAGTGTACAGTGTATGACAAGTCTCGACAAGAACTTATTTTCTATCGTAAAGTGAATAGAGTTGACTCCATATTTTGAGGTGAGGGTGGAATTTTAGAGTCAAGGGTGCAGCGGGGAAAGTAAAAATCAGTTTGACTTGCTTAAGGTAATTTGGTTAAGTGATGAGGCAAGTAATGAAAGTAGTAACAATCGAAGAAGAGGGAGACAGTCCTACTAAATATGTTGTATTAGAGTAACCAATAGTAAATAGGAAGAAGGATGTTATTTACGTTTTCTTAACAAAGGGACAGGTATCTGATTCTATAAACTGTAGAGGGCTTCCATACAGTTTATTTTACGTGATTCCGAATCCATGGTTTGTAACAAAGTGATTCGTTATACAGGTGCGAAACAATTGATTGTGATAGATGTAAAAGAGGAAGAAAATGACGTATATATAGGGTTTGAAAATAAAGGATCGCATATTGCAGAAGAAAACATAGATAAAATATGGGATCAGTTCTATAGAGTAGATGAATCAAGAAAACGTGTTTGCGGTGGTACAGGTCTTGGATTGGCCATAGTAAAAAATATATTGGAATTACATGCTGCTGAGTACGGCGTAATGAATACGGAGGACGGTGTACTTTTCTATTTCCGTTTAAATAAGTGGGATGCAGAGCAGTAAGATATGACGGTCTTGCGTGAGTCATTAATGAAGTATTAAAGGAGTTTAAAAATGGTTTTCATGACACAAAGATGCGAAGTCTCGGAATAGACTTCGCATCTTTGTACTTAACGCAAGTTTTGCGAGAGATTAAGTATATATAGATTATTAAGCAAGAATAGCATTTAAAATTGAAACTTTATTTGTCGTAAATAATATATAATTTTGTTTTACCGTTTTTATTAAAATACGGTCCGTTGTTCCATATGCAGTTCCAATACGGATTGCACTAATATCTTCAACACCCGCATAGGTAGCATCTTCGGTTATCTCTATCACATCACTTAATGGAATCGTAATCTTCGCCAATTGCCATGAAATAATTAACTCTTCTTTTGTTTTTTTAACATGAATACCTAGCATCATACCAAGACCTTTCTATAATAGAATGCTACACTTCTAATCTTATTATACAAATTTTTAGATTATTTTTCTATATGTAGGAATAGAATTGGTTTCTATGTGCTAGTATCTTTAGCGTGTCAAACGAATAGGAGGATATGCTGTCTTTCTGTTAAGAAATATGTTAAGAACAAAAGTTCACTTCAAATTAATATGAATTTGATATGGTTGTAGTATTATGAACGAGAAACATTAAGAGTGGCAGGAAGGAAATGAATAATGAGAATTAAATTAGTAGGGATTTTTACTTGTATGATTGTGATACTTGGTATCTTTATCGTTTATACCAATCAATCTATTGGTAAAGAACCAAAAAAAACAAACTATGAAACTCATGAAAACTCCATAAATAGAGAGAAAAATAGTACTTCAAATAACATAGCAAGTTCTTTTGCTAGTATACAGGCTGTAGTTAATAAGGAATATGGATTGCCCGAAGATTATCAACCGGAGGATTTAGTTGTACCAAATGTATCATTCTCATTCAGTGGGACGTTAGAAAAGAGTTACCTTCGTAAAGAGGCAGCAGAAGCACTAGAAAGATTATTTGATTTAGCAAAGAAAGAAGGAATCCAGTTAAATGCTGTTTCAGGGTTTCGCTCCTATGATTATCAAAAAGACCTGTATGCAAACAACGTGAAAAGAAAAGGACAAGAGCATACGGATCGCTTCTCGGCAAAGCCAGGACATAGTGAACATCAAACAGGATTAACGATGGATGTTTCTTCTAAAAGTGCAAATAATGAGCTGGAGTTAACCTTTGCGAATACGAAAGAAGGAAAATGGCTGAAAGAAAATGCGTATCGTGCAGGATTTATCATCCGTTATCCAAAAGGTAAAGAGAGTATTACTGGATATGCATATGAACCGTGGCATATTCGCTATGTCGGGGATATTGCTGAAAGTATATATAAGAAAAAGCTGACTCTAGAAGAATTTATGAACCTTTGAAAATAGAATTGAAGAGTTAAATCAGCTAGCGATAGCAGTAAGATTATAAAAGATAGGGGGTATAAGGTATTTCTTAATGTTTTTAAAGGGTATGCTATGAAATTATAAACGAAACTACTAAAAGGAGCGATTCATATCTTTACAGTAATGTGAGATGTAGGATCTACGTCAGGCGTAGTTTGATAAACATTAGGTTAATATATAATGGGAATCAGAGAGTAACGAAAAAGAATATAAATATTACGTATTCGGTTTTTTACTAAATAACAGGGAATCATTCTAATTAGAATGATTCCCTGTTATTTTTAGCATATAATCTATTGAATTACTTTTTCAATTTTAGGCATTACAGCAATTGGCGGTAAAGATTTGGTCCATGCAGCAGCATAAATATTTATCTGTTCACCTATAGTGTAATTTTCACCATCTGAAATAGGAACCTTTAAAATTTTATTTTGAGAAACTAACTCCCACCAATCATTTTGAAAAGCGAGAGCTTCATCTTTTGTAGATGTAGCAGCAACCACTAAATAATTGCTTTCTACTGAAATGACATATCCAGTAAACGGCTCTTGTTCTTGCTTTTGAATAGAATGAATAGGTGCAGTGCTTACAGACGCCTTATTAGAATCTGCAAATGCCGGTGTTAATCCGAAAGTAAATCCACATCCTAATGTTAAAGCTGTTACGGTTGTTACTAATTTTTGTTTTTTTGTAAACATAATATATATCCCCCTTATATTTTATCCTACACTAGCCATTTTCAAGTTCTATGCATATAAAGCCTTTTAATATTAAGATGTTTAACAGTTCTGTAACAATCAATCCATAAATGTTAAAATTATCTATTAATGGAAGTGTAATTATGTTATAATTCACTAGGTGAACTGTTATTATTTCATTCATCCCCTGATGAATGGATACCCTTCCTTAATTGTAAATATGTTCGATTTTATTGGTGAAGAGGGAAGAAATCCCTCTTTTTTTTCGTCTTTTGTAAAATTAGAAGGTGCCTTGAGGAATAAAATTTGATTTTTTTAAAACAGTTGAATTCCCCACTTTCACTTTATTTAGAAGTGAGAGTGGGGGAGTTCAAAGAAAGAAGGGTAAATTAAGCTCTGTCTCTTGATAAAAACTTATAGAAATAAAAATAAGATAGTTACTGTTGAACAGATAGTAAATCACGATTAATATACTAGGTCTTACGAGCACGATAGAAAAAATAGAACTTCATAAAAAGAACTCCTATGTTATTTAGGAGTTCTTTTCGGATGAAGTCAACAAATTTATAGAATGCTGAACATTAATTTGTTTTTTCAACAATCGGAGAAATAGCTTTCACAGGAACGCCAGCAAGTAAAATAGGGCTAAACTCAAAAGATGCAGCATAAACGTTTACTGTATCACCGATTACAATATCTTGTAATACTTCGGTAGAAGTTTCAACTTCATAAGTTATGTTGTTACTTGAAACTAAGATTGAATTATCAGATTTTCCTGTAACATTTCCTGTGATTTTTTTGTATTGATTCTCTAAAATATTTTGTTCATTTCCTTTTTGAATAATCGCGTTTCTTGCCTCGAAAGGTAAGTCCTTTAGAAGAATAGGGGCCATTTCAAATGCTTGAGCATAAACATTTACTGTATCACCTATCTGAATGTTTGGTAGTACTTTTGAATTAACATGGGCACGAATGGTTTGGTTTTCACTTGAAATTTCAAGGCTATCTTCAGATTTTTTTGTCACTGTACCAGAACGTTTTTTTAGTTGTGCTAAGAGTTTTTGTTCTTTATCTTTACTCATTACGTGGTTTTCTTGTTGTTTGTTAGATTCTTCATTTACTTTAGAAATAGAATTTACATCAGTGTAAAATACAGTTTGTCCATAGATTATTTGATGTTTCCATTGATTTTTGTTAGCAACTTTAACTTTGTCCCCGTTTTTAAAGTTAGAGTTACTACCATTCGGGAAGTCTATAGTAACTTCTTGATTATTTCCATTAGCATCTTTATATGTAACAGTCACATAATAAGGATCTGCATCATTGATTACCCCAACTACATGGTTTTGTTGTTGTTTGTTAGATTCTTCATTTACTTTAGAAATAGAGTTTACATCAGTGTAAAATACAGTTTGTCCATAAATTATTTGATGTTTCCATTGATTTTTGTTAGCAACTTTAACTTTGTCCCCGTTTTTAAAGTTAGAGTTACTACCATTCGGGAAGTCTATAGTAACTTCTTGACTATTGCCATTAGCATCTTTATATGCAACAGTCACATAATAAGGATCTGCATCATTGATTACCCCAACTACATGGTTTTGTTGTTGTTTGTTAGATTCTTCATTTACTTTAGAAATAGAACTTACATCAGTGTAAAATACAGTTTGTCCATAGATTATTTGATGTTTCCATTGATCTTTGTTAGCAACTTTAACTTTGTCCCCGTTTTTAAAGTTAGAGTTGCTACGATTCGGGAAGTCTATAGTAACTTCTTGATTATTTCCATTAGCATCTTTATATGTAACAGTCACATAATAAGGGTCTGCATCATTTATTACTCCAACTACAGTATTTTCTACTTGTTTTGTTTGGTGGTGGATTTGATCAGATTTTGCAAGAAATTGTGCAGCCTCTGCACGAGTAATCGGTCTATTAGGGGACCAGTTATTTCCATCTTCAGTGCCCTTAGAAATTTCCGTTTGTATTAAAATGTTTGCATGGTTTTCACCCCAATGTCCTTTTAAATCATGAAACGTAATTTGTCCATTACTATTTGTAATATCTTGTAACTTATATGCATTTACTAGCATTGCTGCCATAGCAGCACGTGTAACTTTTCCTGAGGGGTTGAATATTCCATTTCCTTCACCTTTAATGATTCCTGCCTTTTCAGCAGTTGCAATATAAGGGGTTGCCCAATGATTTTGAGAATCTGTAAAGGATGGTTTTGCATCGAAGTCAACTTGTATACCTAGTGCTTTTGTCATAATGGTTGCAGCAGCAGCTCGATCTAATGAATCACTTGAACCAAAAGTGCCATCTGGATATCCACTTAATACTTTTTTATCAACTAAATAATTAACGGATTTGTCAGCCCATGCAGGAACATCTGGGAATTTGTGAGTATTTGCAAATGCACTAGTTGAGTAGGAAAGTAGACTTCCAGCAAGAATTCCTGTAGCAATTAATTTGTATTTCAAAATGTAACACTCCTAAAAATTATTACAGCTTGGTAAATCTATCATTTATAGTTAAACTCATAAGTAATATGACCTAGTTTAATAGATTGAGTTGGTATCATCACTATATTACAGATAAATAATATATGGTTGATTCAAAATATTATTTCGAAAAGAATTCACAGACATACACTTGTAGTAAGGGACTATTTGATATATTCACCAAGCGTGTGTAACTAGTATAGTTACTCGTATGTACGAGTGTCAATTGAAAAAGAATTACATTTTTGTAAGATAACCATGTTAATAATGAAGTTAGTAATTATTATATAAGGTGAATAATTACTCATTATAATAACTATAAGGATGAATAAATTTGTTTTTAATCCTATGTAATGAGAGGGCTGTCTAGATTAAATAAAAGAGGGATATTTAGCATTATTTACTAGTAATTTATTTTTATTCAATAATAAACATAATAAATTTCCTTCGTGAAAAATTTCCTTTCTATATTATTAACCTTATTAACTTACAAAAGTGTAAGGATATTTTTATTGACGTTCTTTAAAAGGTGTAACTATAATGATTACATGCTAATTGATAATTAAAATCATTTAGTGAATAGATATGATTGGAGATGTTTTAGCATATGAAGAAAGTCATTTTAGCTGGTGCATTAGGAATTGCAGCATTTACAGGAAGCAACATACCAGGATTAGATTCAATAACAGCAAGTGCAGCTGTACAAGAGTTCAACACTACAGTTGAGGGGAAAGTAATAGAAGTACAGTCAAAGTATTTTATCATTGAAAGTAAAGAATTAAATGAAAGTGTAACTATTTATACTGATTTTCAAGCAAATGCAAAACCAGGTGAATATGTAAAAGTAAATAGTAATGGTCCATTACTTCAAAACGCATTTACTACAAGTTTAACGGCTAATTCTGTTGAGCATTTTGAATTAGCTCCTGGAAACTACGAACAATATACAGTAGGTCATGTAAGTGAAGTTTCTTCTAATGAGTTATTAGTTACATATATAGATAATAACGGAAATCCAGAGGATCTTCGTGTACCTCTAAAAAACACTAATAACTTTAAGGTTAATGACTTAGTGAAAGTAGAAAGTGATTTTTGGGCGAGATCCATACCACCTATAGCTGTAAATGCAAATGTAGAAAAAGTTAAAACGCAAATTAATGATTATAGTACTAGTACTGAGTCTTTAGAAAAAGAAGGTACAACATTGAAACCAGGAATGTATGAAAAAGAAGATGGTCAACCTAATTTTGTAATCGGAGAAATTACAAAAATAGACAAAGATTATACCGATTATGTAGCTGTCAAGTACCCTTCTAAAAATGGGGAAAATGATGTTGTTTATGTGGATTTAACACAAGGTCAACAATTTAATATAGGTGATAGGGTTCGAGTAGATTTTCATGATGGATCTAATTTCCATGGAATGGATAAAACAACGTATGACCATATCCAGAAAATTAACGATAAAATTAAACAGAATACAAATAAAGAGCAATGGGTTTGGTCTTGATTTTAATAAAATAAAATTATCCATCTATAATGTATATACCAATTCAAAAAGTCTTGTAATATGTTACAAGGCTTTTTGAATTAGTTACTTTAAAACATTATCTTCTGTTTCATTTTTATTAGCTGCTTGCAAAAATGTCATATTTCTGTCGTGGACACTCATTCATATAAGTAACTATAATAGCTCCATTAATTGGGGATATGTTACATTTATATAATTTCTCAGAGATACATGTTTATATAATGATTGTCCTGTTTATATTCTTTTGACTGGAAAGTCTATACATACACTTAATTTCGTGAAATTTTTTTATAGAGATATAAAAACTTTTTTTGTTGATAATATTTAATGCATCTAATCAGTATAAGCCTTTCTGTAATCTATTAATTTTGGAATCATGATGTTAGCATTGTCCAATCCATTTGAAAGCATGCTAGAGTACTAGACATATTTGTGGCTTTTTATGAGAAAAAGGATGCAGAGAAATATGGTGATTTATCATTTTCCGACAGAAGATTCCTTTCGTTTCATACGGTTAGAAACATTTTTATAATTCCTGTTCTATAATTGTTGAATATTAACAGGTGTAATTTGAGGTTGCTTTATTTTGAAAGAAATCTTTTGAAATGGTCATAATAGAAATAATAATTAGAAACAAATTTAATAAAAAATGATGAAAGACTTAAGAAGGTGAATATATTGCGTAAACATTCACATGTGCAATTTTATGTATTGATATTGGCTCTAATAGCTTATTTAAGCTTTTGCTTTATATTTTTATTTGTTTTTCCGAATCAGTATTTTGTATCAGATTTTAATATACGACTCTCATCTTTAGTTGTTGAAACTATTGTACTTATTTCATTACTCTATTCTATAGTATCCAGAAAAGTTAAGTTAGGAGTGTTTTGGGCTTGTATTACTATTGCAATAGGGTGTTTCTTGATAGGGAATTTTATATCTGCTTTTCAAGTACTTAATATAGAATTACCAATACAAAATTTTAATATCTCTGATGTATTTTTGTTGTTTTTCTTATTCTTCTTTCTCTTTGCGTTCTTTTATAAAATCATGATGGAATGTAACAAATGGGAGAAAGCGTATTTGATTTGTGATTTATGTATTGTTGTTACTGCTATTTTCACCTTAGAGTGGTACTTATTTAATAAACCTTCTGCAAATATTTTATTCTTATCAATTGGAGATGTTTTTCTTTCATTTATTTTCCCGATTATAGATTTATTGCTTCTTTTACTAGGAGTTAGCCTTATCTTTCGACCAGCAATTTTTAATGCGAAAAGTAAATTATTTATTTTCATCTTAGTATTAACTGGATTGTCTATTACGGACTATTTATATTTCTATTTACAAGATGATTTATCATATCGTTCACTCATATTATTAAGGTGTTTGTATAGAGTTTTTCTATTATTTATTGCCATTGCCGCTACTATCCCAAGGAGTGCATCTTCTAGAAGAAATTATTTTATTATTAATCCGACATTTGGAAAGAAACTTCTTGTCATATTTCCTTATCTTGCAGTTGCAATCTTAATTGGTTTTACTTTAAAAGAGCAAACGGCTTCATCTACACTGATTACGGGCAATTGTATTGCCTTTGTATTTGTACTGATTCGTCATACAATTGTACGAATGCAAAACAAAGATTTAACCGAAACATTAAAAGTGTTTAATAATCAATTAGAGCAAAAAGTATCTCAAAGAACGGAAGATTTAATAAAAAAATCTAATGATTTGGTGAAAAATCAAGAGAGGTTTAAGTCCTTATATGAGTATCATCCAGACCCTATATTAACAATTGATTCAAATGGTATTGTATTAAATATAAACCAGTCTGGAAGTATGTTATTAGGGAAAGACAGTGTTGCATTAATAGGAAAAGAGTGCTTCTCTATTTTTTTAGATGAAGATAAACCTGAATTGGAAGCAGCTCTAAAGATGGGGAAACGATGTAGTTCGTCTTCGTTACAGTTACGTGTGAAAAATAATAATGAGAAGGATATACATTTTTGGTATGTCACTATTGTTCCTATTATGATAGAAGGACAAACTTTTGGGAGTTATGTAATGGTAAAAGACATAACGAGGATGAAGCAACAACAGGATGAGATAAACTATCTAGCATTTCATGATACGGTGACGGAGATTGGAAATCGAATATTCTTCCAACAAGAATTAGACAGATCCATTGAGCGTGTACAAATAACACAGGATAAGTTTGGAATCCTATATATAGATTTAAACCGCTTTAAGACCATTAATGATACACTAGGTCATGCAATTGGTGACAGGGTTTTAAAAGAAGTTGCCAAACGTTTTAGGACATGTTTGTCACCAACTATTCCTTTAGCAAGAATAGGGGGAGATGAGTTTGCAATCATTGTCCATAATAAAACAGAGCAACAGCTATTAGATTTGTGCGAAATACTTTTTCGTATAACTGAAGAACCATTTGTAATAAATCAACACAGCTTTTATTTATCACTTAGTATAGGAATAGCGTTGTATCCATTTGGAGGAACCAATGCCACAACACTTTTACAACATGCTGATATCGCCATGTATAGCGCGAAGGAAAAAGGTAACAATGCTGTTTGTATGTACGATGAGATATTATCTCAAAAAATAATAAGACGATTACAATTAGAACAGGATTTACCAAATGCAATAGAAAATAATGAGTTGTTTTTATTGTATCAACCACAAGTTGATAGTAAGGCAGACAAGGTTATTGGTGCAGAGGCTTTAATACGTTGGCAACATCCAGAGTTCGGGTTAATTTCACCTTTTGAGTTTATACCTATCGCGGAAGAAACGTCGCAGATTATTGCAATTGGGAAATGGACGTTACAGGAAGCGTGTCGGCAACTAAAAGAATGGCATTCTGCGGGCTATTCAAATTTAAAGATGGGGATAAACTTATCAGCTATAGAGTTTGAACAGAAAGATTTTGTTCAAACGATTATTTCTACCATAGAAGAAATAGGAGTACCAGCTAACTTAATTGATTTGGAATTAACAGAGCGAATTGCCATGGTAGATGAAAAAGAAACTTTATCGAAGTTAAAAGCATTAAAATCATATGGTGTACATTTATCAATTGATGATTTTGGTACAGGATATTCTTCATTAGCGTATCTACCTTTGTATCCGATTGATACTTTGAAAATTCCAAGAGAATTTGTGAATAGGATTGGAACTTCAAATGATGGAGATGAAATTATACAAACGATTATTTCGCTAGCCCATACTTTAAATATGAAAGTAATAGCAGAAGGGGTAGAAACGAAGGAGCAATTAACAGTGTTACAACAAAATGCATGCTATTTAATTCAGGGCTATTATTACAGTAAACCTTTAAATGAAGAAGATTTTTTCAAGTTCTTAATCATGATGTAGAATGATTAAGTGAGAACAACATAGATGTGAAGGAAAGTGAAAAAAGTTCTATCAATATGGTTTAAATTAAATAATAAGAAAAACATTTTATCTACTCGTATTGTGCGTTATAAATTTACTGTGAAGAAAATACAAAAAAGCTATCCTTTATTATAATTTAACTGAAAGGATAGCTTTTGTTTTAAATAAATTAACTAATTAAATATACGTAATTTTCCAAAAGCAATTTTAAGTGTTGCTTCATAAACTTTAGTATTTGTTGCCCATCTTTTAATTGAATCTTTATCAAATATCTTATTCAGTATATAGATATGCCACTCTTAATTGATAGAAATTTCCGTTATTTATTCTCCATCACTATCAAATCTCCAAGTGGGAGAAAATGTTTCTGAGTAAACTTCGATACTATTAACAAGCGCTCCAGATTGTGAAGCACCTTTACCAGTCACATAAATTTTATTGTTTAATGTATCTAAATTATCTCCCCATCATTCTGTATTCAAATCTGTTATTTACGACCATGTATCTGTAGATGGATTATATATTTCGACTGTTTTTACTAGTTCGCCTTCCACGCCTGATTTACCTATTGTGTATACACTTCTTTAATACAAATATTTGATACATTAAAATATTTTTACATGGCATAATTTTCTAGGTGATTTTATAATTAGAGTGGGTGTAAATAATGGGGAACTTTCAAAGTGATTTTCAAACCGCTACATCGATGAAAAATGCTGCGGATACAATCCAAAGTACGACGAATCGTTCTATAACAAAGGCGAGTCGTACTACACTATCTGTTAATGCTCAAGCAAAAGAAACGAATCAACAAATGAAGGATTTGACTAGACGATTTTGTGGAACCTTTCTACAAGCAGTTGATAATATTCATTCAGCAGCTAAGGAGTTTGAAAGAATGGATAACGAACTACAAAAGACATTTCACTAATGTGATAACCTACAGTAAATGGAGAAGGAGAGGAAGAAAAAGATGGTTCAAGACATTGAAAAGCAAATAAAGCAATTAAATTAAGAATTACGGATTATATTTAAAAACACGATCGAAATCAAGCTGCAATTCAAATCCAGAGACAAGTGGTAATGGAATTTCACGAATTGAGAAATCGAAATAATTGTTTGTTTAATAGGTCTTTAAAAACATGGCATGATGATAGAGAAATTTCTAATTTTTTTATGAATAAGCTTCAAGAATCGGAACATATCGTGCGGAAATCAATATTTGAATTGGAAAATCAAAAATAAATATTGCTTAATAAAAGATGCAATTTTATTGATTTAGAAACCAACCTTATTTATAAGCAACAGCAATTAAAAAGGGAGGACAAAGCATGAGTTTAAATATGTATTTAGGGGAAGTACAAAATCAGACTCAAAGCATGAATGCTGTCTGTACCGCTACCATTCAAGGCATGGAACAAGTCATTCAGTCGATTGATGCTTTTGCAACTGATACGGTTCTGCAAGGACGAACATATAGTAGTGCAAAAATATTTTTTGTCCAAACCTTTCGTCCTTTAGCACAAGGTATCATTTATTTATGTGAAGAATTAATTCGTCAAAATGATGCTTTTCCAAGAGATTTTCAATCACAAGTTGCTTCCACGGATGTAATCGAACAAGAAGTAAGAGAGCAAATTCAAGAAATCAATCAAATGATTGCAAGTATAGAAATGATAGATGAAGCTACACCAATGCCTGGGATTGATGCAATTGTGGCTGTTTTAGTTGAGATGAGGAAAAAACTTGAAGAAAAATTAGAGCATTTATATGAATTCAATTATACATCCAGTAATAACTACAGCACGGCCCTTCAACTAGTAGCTAGTATTGCTACTGGTCTTGCCGAAGTTCAAAGTGGGAAAGGATTTAGTCCTGTAAGTGGAACATTTAGTACACAAGGATTAAATATGGAGTGGATTACTTCTATTCAATCGATTACAGAAAATAGGGATCGTCAGACTGACAATTTTCTAAATAGTAGTTCAATTGAAGAAGGAGCAATGTGTGGCCCTTTAAATAGTGAAAAAAAAGATGAATCTTTACTGGATAAGTTTAAACATGATGTTGAATATTCTTATAAAGAATATAGTAAAATGATATATGCCGCTGATCATAAATTTGTATCTACGATTGAAAAAGCTGGATTAGGTGTGCCCTACCATTTGAAAAAAGGAATAGAAGACGCATTAGGTGATGAATTATTAGGAATTGTGAATGTAGCCCTCCATCCAATAAATACAATTAATGACACGATTGAAGCTCTTTCTAATCCAGCCAGAACATTCAATACGATAAAACAAACGATTTCTGATTCTTGGAATACCAATGTTGTAAACGGGGACGGAAATAGTCAAGCTGAGCTTTATGGAAATGTAATGGGGCATGGTATGTTTGCTTTTGCCGGAACAAAAGGTGTAGATAAGGTTGCTAAGTCTGCAGCATTGAAAACGGGTGCTAAAGTAGCTGAGATTTCGCAAACTAGTAAAAAAGGCTTACAAGATGCTGCATCTTTATTTAATGGGAATCGCAATGGGTTTGCTATTGCTGGCGAAGGTGGTTTGCGATTTGATACACCTGATTTTAGGCAATTTGAAGAAAAGCTATCGATCCATCAGTTCGCTAAAGGCGAGTTCGGTTCTAGTGGAAATAAGAGTTCGGATAAAATTCATCAGTCTGTCATTAAGAAAAAGCAATGGCTTGAGAGTTTACAAAACACAGAGAATTTTAAACAAGGGACTAAAGAAAACGGAATAAATCATATTTTTAATGGTGAAATACTTAAAAATGGGAATGCTAATGGTTTTCATTATGAAGGAACGCCGAATAGTAATAGTAAAATTGTCGGAAACCTCGACCCATCAAATGAGTTTGGTGTCTACCAAGCTAAAGTGGAAATTGATGGAGTATTAAAAGGTCCTAAATCCACATTCTTTCCAGGGGATTGGACACCTCAACAAGTAATAGATGCAGTGAATG
Organism: Bacillus sp. DE0042; assembly: GCF_007680225.1. Lineage (NCBI taxonomy): Bacteria > Bacillati > Bacillota > Bacilli > Caryophanales > Bacillaceae > Bacillus > Bacillus sp. DE0042. Next base: position 14,184 of record NZ_VEJP01000016.1, read on the forward strand.
AGGCTTTTAATAACAAAGTGAATATAAAAAACAATAGATATCTTGGAAAAACAAGTGATGGAATGACAATAGAGATGATTTTGAGGAATAATAAGGTAATCTCAGCTTATCCAGTATATTGAGTTGGAGGAAGTGTTCTTAATGATTAAGTATAATTATGAATTTAAATACATAGAAGAATTCAATGTGGTTGTTATGGATTTTGATGAAGAAAAATCGCTGAAATTTGCCAATATGATAAATGATCCTTTAGGGTCTGATATACCTTGGAGGTTAAGAGATTTAAAAAATGATATTAACAATTTTATTGATTTATTGAGGGGAAACATATCCGAATATAGACATGGAGGAAACGCTTCTAGCATAATATCCTTTAGAGATTTTACCATAATTGAGGATCCATTTTATGATGAAGAAGAAGATGAAATTGAGCCGATATGCAAATTAGAGACAGTTGAATTTGTTAAAATCATATTAGTGTGGGCTTATGAAACACATAAGTATAAGAGCGAAAGAGGAGAAATTGCTCAAGAAGATGCAGAAATGGCTATAAATTGGATTGAACAAAAGATGGAAGAAGTTAATAGTATAGAGGATAGTAATCAAATATAAGAAACACTGAGTAATAATAGATGAAGAGTTTAAAATTAATTATAAAAGTGAAAAATATGGATAGATAGAATAAGGATCTGTGACTTATGGAATAAAATAGAGGGTTCTGGTGTGAAAAATCTATAAACCTTGGACATACTGGTACTATTAGTCTAAAAAGGATGGGATCGGTATGGAAAATCAATGTTTATTCAAGTGGAAACAGTATCAACCAGATATTATTCTATTAACAGTGAGATGGTACCTACGATATATTCATCATTTCCGTGGTTTGGTGGAAATGATGGGGGAACTAGGCTTATTCAAATCTCATACAACGATTATGGTTTGGGTTCATCAATACGGTCTTGAATTGGACAAACGAATCCGACGTCACCTTAAACAAACAAATTACTCCTGGAAAGTCGATGAAACATATATCAAAGTAAAAGGTCAATGGATGTACCTGTATCGCGCTGTTGATTCGAAAGGAAATACAATCGATTTTTACCAAAACAAAACAGGAAATCAGAAGGCTGTAAAGCGCTTTTTCAAGAAAGCTTTGCAGTCTTTTCATGTTTCAAAAGCTCTTGTCATAACCGTCGATAAAAATCTGGCTTATCCTATAGCAATTGAACAGTTGAAAAAAGAAAAAAGCATAACTGGTAATACGCGACTTAGACAACAAAAGTACTTGAATACATAGTAGAACAAAAACATTACTTTATAAAGAAGCGAATTCATTCTATGCTAGGGTTCAAATGTTTTGATACAGCTACATCCATTCTTTCTGGAGTAGAAGCCATGCATATGACTAAAAAAGAACAAGTTGATTTACGGGAACAGTCTGTCCAAAATCAGAAAGAATGTATCCATCAATTTTCTGGATTGGCAGCATAAGATACAATTCCGTTAGAAATCTATGCGCTTTATTATCTTTTATTCTATTTTTGCACCAGAATCGTATTGAGTTCTATATTGAAAGGATGAACACGAATAAAGATAAGAATCATAAAAGTATTCGTGAGATATCGAAAGAAATTGACATTTCGTATTCAAGCTTTTAAGAATGTTATATGGTAAAAAAAGATTAAATGATGATACGAAATATAAGTGCGTGGATTGAAATGATAATAGTGAATGCTGTAATATCTGTAGTGCTGTCGCACATTATGTAGGTGCATAGATTAAGACTGGTAAAATCTTTGATAGTAATTCATTATGAACTTACGCATTGCCCGAAATTCAACTCTCACTTATCATTGAGTTTTCGTCCTTCACAATCCTGAGGGAGAAGGATTCTTTTGGGTAATGCGTTAACTTTAATTAAAACTTCTTGAAATATATAACTTTATTATATAATATATAGGTGTATTGTTATTTTGTTTGATTCCGTTTATTCCCACACCTTCTTGTGTTGTGGTTGAGTTGTAGAAGCAAGTTGAGTCTTGTTTCAATTGTGAAAGGGCTTCTTTGAGCCGATTAGTGTATATATAGCTTATATTGCTATGCACATTATTAATCGACTTGAAGAAGCCTTTTTTGTACTGCTTTCAAGTCCGCAGGCTGGGTTATGAATCTTAACAAATTACAAGAAAGAGGAGATATGAAAATGAAAAAAGATAATATTTGGAGAGTATTAGATGATTCAAAAGAGCGGGAAACAAGACAGTAATCCAAAGAGCCGGATGATAGATTTACTGGTATGGATGAGCTATCGGAAATTACAGATGAAGAACTACCATTTTAATAAAGTCGAGGTAGTTTATAGAGGGTAAAAGGAAGAACTAAGTGATGTATATACTTGGATCTTCCTTTTTTATTGTAAAAAAGAACTGGGGGACAATTATTATGCGTATAGGAAATGTTTTAGTGGCGAGATTTTATCCACCCTCACTAACAGAAGGGAACCACTGAATACTGATAAGCGTATGCTTGTACAAAAATAAGATTTTGCATTCTGGGATAAATTGATTGTTAAAGTAGATACTTCTCAAAAGAAAGGGAATGGAAAACGAAAAAGCAAAGTAATTGATGGGCAATTTGAATTCGATTTATTTGCATAATTGAGAGGGGAATATCATGTTTACAAACATTTTTATCGTTCTATTTTGTTATGTGTTTTTTGTTGTTAGTAATTCAAGAAAAAAATTTCTAATAGAAGAAGCCAAGAGGGAAGAAAGAGAAAATACACCGGTAGAACGTCGCGTTTATTGGTGCCCGAGAGAAAATAGACCTATTGGTAGGGAGCAAGAGCGTATTACGGTTCTCACAAAAGAAATCACCTTAGAAAAAGATGTAGCAGGTATATATGATTTAGTTGCTATAACTGTTCAAAAGAATTTGAGTGAAGAAGTGAATAAAAATTTAAAACAGTAAATTGATGCTGAAGTAGTGGAATATGTTAAAGATTTTCACTATACTCCTGCTTCTGAAACAGTAAATGATATCTCATTTCCGAGGAATGAGGACATACCATTTTCAAGCAATATGGATACACTAGAGGAATTATTAGGATATGAAGATACATTTCCTAAACTAGAACAGCTGAAAATCCCACAAGGAACAGCGTATGCCACTTCTGTTCAAAAGTTAGTGTCAGAAGAGGAAGAATTTCAGGTTGTGATATGGACGGCTAAAGTAGTAGAACAAGGGCAAGAATTCACCTGCGTAATAAACACAACTATTAACAAGCGTTATTGGATACATACAGAGGGAGAAATTGTAACAGAAAATCTACTGCTGTATATAGCATTATAAATTGATTCATTTTATTCCTATACATTAGTTGCATCGAATGATAGATTACTAGGAAATATATGAATGTATTTCTTAGTTATCTTTTCTTAGATAGCATGAAATACAGCATTTTCTCACTCATTTGTACAAGGATAAAATATATTTATTTTTGTACAAATGAGTGGGATAGAACGATTCACCATATAAGAATATTCGACTATAATGAAACATTGTACGTCATTGTAATATTAAAATGTTATAAGATTCAAGTGATTAACAGTATTAAAACAGGAGAATTGAGAACTCTTCGTAATATTCCAATGCTTTAAATAGATAGTATCAAAACATGAGTATTGTATGAAAAATTATTTTATCAAAGTAAATAGGAGTGATAATATATGGCAATCGATCATATAAGCAACAACGTAGTAGAAAAATTAGAACAAGCGGTGCGCTATGAAAAGAAACAAGTTCAGTTATTACGTGTAAGTAAAAGTAGTTCTAATATACACGCTTACATGATTTTTCCGGAATTCTCAGAGGTTAAAATTTCAAATACCGAACTGGATGAATATATAGAAAATCTATCAATAAGCCTAAAATATGTCATTGATCGCAAGTTGAGTCAACAAGAAATAGAAAAACAAAATCATTCGTTCATTATGACATGTGCAGTTGAGGAGGATGGATTGATAGATGATGAAACTATTCATTTTAATACGACTTATGTCAAACCACCAACAATTGCAAATAAAGTATTTAAGTTAGTGTGTGGATTAGGAAATCGTTTAGATAGCTTAAAAGAGTTACATATTACAGTATTAAATAATAATATTAATCGAATTGAAATTGGATTTTACAATGAAAATGAAACATATATGGCAGTAGAGAAGGAAGAAATCGCGAATGCAATTATGGGGGCATATACAAAAGCAAATATCTATTATGCTGCGGATCTCTATTATGTTGCAGAAGGAGATCAAATCAAATTAAAGAGCGTTAAACCAAAATTAGCGGGGGATGTGTGATGAAACAAGAAAAAAGGATGATAGGTATCTTATGTATGCTTGTTTTAATGGCTTTACTTTTTATCCCCTTACAAGCAGTTCAGGCCTCTGTAAAAATAGATTTTAATGAATTAAAGGGGAACGATGTTTCGTCATCCTTTAAAGAGGGATTAAACAATCGAACGAAAACAACAGAAAAAGATGATTCATTTGGCTCATCGATCATACAAAAGATTGAAGGTTTGTATGCACCGACTTTTAAAGTAGGAGTAAATATCTTTTCTATTTCATTCGTATTAGGCATTATTGTCATGGTTATGGCGTTAATTACAAAGAATGGCCAATGGATGAAGTGGGCAACTGGAAGTATGATTTTCTCATTTATTAGTATGATGTCCCTGAGACTAAGTGTATACTTCTTGTTCAGTTCGGATGTATTTTCGTTTATGAACATCTTTACGGATTTTTTAAACCTGTTTAAAGCAACAGCACTTATTTTCACACCATTTATGTTAATCACGGGTATTCGTCTAAGAAGAATTCATGAGGGCACGAAACAGCCTGAGTATTACCGTTGGTCCAACCGTGTTATAACGGGCTCTTGTTTGCTGTGTGTGTTAGCCGTACTCGCTCCATGGCTATTTGATAATATGTAAAAAACTATATATAAGGATTTAAAAGGTACTGGATCTACATTCGGTACCTTTTATCTATCCATTGGGTTTCTTCTTTCGTATTCTTCAAGTACTTTCGGCAATATAGGGCATAGTATGCCACTTAGATAAACAGCTGTAAATTTGCAGGTTAAAAGGTTTGAAAAAGCTGAATCTGTTTCTTGTTCTGTTACCGTATTATCTACAATAAGTTTTAACATGTCTATCACAATCCTCTTTAGGGTAGTTCGTAAATTAATAGAGACGTATCACATCATGCTTACAATTAAATGTAAATATTTCTCAATAAAAAATAACCTTATTTATTTTGAAAGGGCTGTTTGTTTTGAAAAGAAATCGAGAATATATTGTTTTGCGAAATTCCATTTTAATTGGTTGGGTGCTCACAATTATTGTTATGGGCCTATCTGTCTATTTTTCTTCCATTGTGTATTTATTAATCGGATGTTTCATTCTGTCCCTAAAATACAGCTTAATGGGCACAATAAAGAATGTAGAAAAACGTTTACCTACCTGGGCTAACTTTGGTGTCATTGAAAAGCCAGTAAATAGAAGGGTAACTAGACCCTTTCAGTTTCGGGGTGGGCTCCTTGTTTCTTTAGCATTGGGGTTCGTAGAGATGGTGATAAAAGGCTTATGTATCTCATATTTTATTTTAGGGTTAGAAACGTATGTATATCGTTTGATGCTTAGAAACGCAAGAGTGTGAAAAGGAGGCTTTTATTATGAAAATGTTGATATTCGAATTGATTCTCATTGTGATTCTGAGTCCTTTGAACATCGTTTTAAAAAAACATGTACCGAAATGGAAAGGGAAAGCCGGGGAAAAACTAGTGAAACGTATATTAGGAAAATTGAATCCCACCAGCTATTATGTGTTACATGATGTGACGGTTCATACGGAGTATGGTGATACAACGCAAATTGACCATATTGTAATAGCGGAAACAGGTGTATTTGTTATAGAGACAAAAAACTACGAGGGCTGTATATATGGAAGTGAAAAATCAGCCAGGTGGACACAGGGTATTTTTAGAAAGAAATCCTCTTTTCAAAACCCATTTCGACAAAATTATAAACATATAAAGGCAATTGAATGGGTGGTGGAACAGCAGCTTCCGTGTATCTCTATTGGGGCGTTTCATCCAAAATGCAGTCTAAAAAGGGTAAATGTTCATTCGAAAGATAAACATATCTTATATTATAACGATCTGAAAAAATATATTGAATCTTATATTGATCTGAAACTAACAAAAGACGAAGTTGAGCATATCTACCAAACTATTTTACGAGCTAATATTACCGGTAAGGATATTGAGAAGAAACATGTGAAGTATTTACAGAAATTGTTCGCTAAACAATAAGAAATGGAGAAAGGAACAATGTTATATATGATAGGATTTTTGGTAATCATCGTAGTAGTTATTCGTCTTAACGTGAAGTATTATCAGTTAAAAGGTAACCCAAAAGATTTTGTGATGAAAAAGAATGATTAAAGATATATTGTAGAAATAAAGGTAATAGACTACGTATATTATTAGGACCTTAAAAGTTCAATAGAAACGTTTTAAAGCTTGTAAATAGATGTATATAACTACATTTGTATTTATGGATTCAAATGATAAAATAGATAAATAAAAATAAATAGGAGGTTTAGTTGTGAAAGAAGTGTTAGATGTTGAAACGTATTTAAAAAAAATGAAGAACCAGAAAATAAATTATGACAAAGTATTAAGAAAAATGATTAAAGATTGGGAAGCAAGGAACGAAAGACCAAAAGTGTTACTTCATTCATGTTGCGCTCCTTGTAGTACTTCTTCATTGGAATTTCTTGCAGAACATGCAGATGTCACAATCTTCTTCTCAAATTCGAATATCCATCCGAAAAGTGAATACATGCGACGCTCTAATGAACAAAATATTTTTGTAGACAAGTTCAATGATCGTACAGGGCACACAGTTGGATTTATTGAAGATGACTATCGTTCAAATGTATTTTTTAAAATGGTAAAAGAAGAAGGTTTGGCAGAAGAGCCAGAAGGTGGGCTTCGTTGTTCAGCTTGTTTTGATATGAGATTGGATCGTTCAGCTCAGGTAGCACAAGAAAGGGGATTTGATTACTTCGGCAGTGCAATTACTCTTTCTAAAAATAAAAATAGTCAATTAATAAATGAACTTGGAATTGGTGTGCAACAAAATTATGATTCACGTTATTTACCAAGTGATTTTAAAAAAAGTAATGGATATCAACGCTCAATTGAAATGTGTAATGAATATGATGTTTTCCGTCAATGTTATTGTGGATGTTCATTTGCAGCGGAAAAACAAGGTATAGATTTACGAGCGGTGAACAAAGATGCAATAAATTATCTGAAAGAAAATAATCTTAGTTTGAAAAAAGAGATTTAATCGTGATAAATTTGATGTGAAATTAACCTATGATCTACAAAAGAAATGCATTATGTTTTTAAATGATAAATATAAAAAGCTAAAATAGTTCTGCAATAACTCCTTACTGGTTAAATTTCTAGAAAAGAAAAAACCAATAAGGAGTGTTTTCTTAATCTCGCATTGCCCCTGCTTCTCGGGAAGTTATTGCTCCTTGTCCCGCTCTTACATCATTCTGAATTTCTTGTTTCACTTTTTGCGCATCAGTTTCAGCAAAATCTGGTTTCATAACAGAACCAGTGCTTTTTATAGCTTTTTTATGATCTTGCATACAAATCCTCCTCGATTTAACAACCTTATTATTTACAAAAATATACTCGATATTCCCGATGAATTGAACATGTCTCATGTAAAGTACAAGGCAGGAAGGCATCTTAATTGTTCGACACATATAAAGAATATGTGTTTTAAGTGTTAGTCATATACCGAAAGGGAGGTGAATGAAATGATGATTAATAAAGCCTATAAGTTTCGTATCTATCCAAATCAAGCACAAGCAATTCCAATCAACAAAACGATTGGTTGTTCTCGCTTTGTATTCAATCATTTCCTTTCCCTATGGGATTACGCATACAAAGAAACAGGGAAAGGTTTGACATATGATTGACGTTTAACAAATCACTTGATAATACATTAGGTATCTAACATGTTAGTGGGTGATTTTTTGTCTTTATATGAACAAGTTAAACGCATTAATGAAGCTGAATATACTATAAACCGCTTGATATATAAACATTACAAGCAATATTTAAATAGTGGTATTACAACACAACAAGCTGTTGTATTAGAAATTGTATATTTAGCGAAACGTATTACGGTCGGCGAAATTGCGATTGAAATGAATATAAGCTCTAGCGCGGTTAGCCAATTAATAGCGAAATTAGAAAAGAATAAATATATCAAACGAGAAATTAATCTTCAAAATCGACGTGAAATATATATAACGTTAGATGAAAATGGATTGGAGTATTTTTCGAAGCAAGTTTATGTAGAACAGCAAATTGCAGATAAAATTTACAGCAAACTTTCATCAGAAGAGCTAGATGAATTTGAAAGAATTGTTGATAAATTAAGGAGGATTGTGATGAAGGAATTATAAAAATCCCTTCACGTCTAATATGTTAGATATCTAATTTGTTTAGGGGGATAAAATATGAGGGGTTTACTTGAAAATATCGCTTTTAACGGTGCAGTTTATTATGAAAAAAACGGACAAATCAATCAGTATTTTCATGGTTATCAAGAACTCGAAAAGAAGCACCTTATTAACAAAAATACACAATTTAATCTAGCATCATTAAGTAAAATGTTTACAGCGGTAATGACGTTTCAGCTAATCGAAAAAGGACAGCTACAGTTAGAAGATAAAATTACATGTTGGTTTAACGTACCATATTTTACAGAAGTAACAGTTGCAGAATTACTTACACACACATCTGGTATTCCAGAGTATATCACGGAAGATTTAACAATAAGTGTTGAAACATTTATCGAAGGAGTGCTACCACAATATACATCAAATGAGCATTGGTCTTATAGTAATACGAATTATGTTTTACTTGCCAAAATAATTGAAAAAGTGAGTGGTTTATCGTATGAAACGTATTTGCAACAATATATTGCAGAACCATTAAATCTTACTCATATGACCACGCAACCCATAAAGCAATTTGTAGCGCAAGGTCAAACGTTTAATTATGAGGAGCAACAATATAAAAAGGTGCTTGATGACCCATATTTACACGAAATCGAAAAATATAATAATCAATATGGTGACGGTGGTATTTATGCAACAGTCGCAGAGGTAGCGAAGTTTTTAAAAGCATTACGGCAAGGTCAGTACATTAGCAAAGAGATTGTTCAATTTATGTTAACACCGACAGAAGTCAATAATAATTATAGTTATGGTTTTATCATTCAAAATGAGTGGGTTGGCCATACAGGTGGATGGCTTGGTTGCTCAGCACAAGCGTTTATGAATATATCTACAGGGGAAGTGATTGTGTTAGCGACGAATCAAGAAGTGTTTCCTCAATATGAACAAGAAATTATGCATTACTTAATGGGAATACAATATGCTGTAGAAGCACCAAAATATGTGATGACTTTACCGCTCACTATTAAAGATGATATTACGGGTTGCTATGAATTAGCAGATGGACTTGGCACAAGATTTACAATTAAAAAGGATGTACAATTTATAATTTCATTTGAACATCAGTTGTCTGTGCCACTTTTTAAAATAGATGAGTCATATTATTGGATACGTAATACGATGAGTTATGTAGATGATGCGAAGCATTTATTTATCGATGAAGGTGTTGAAATACCATATCAAAAAGTCAATTGATATGGTCAGGAAGGTTCTGTTGTGAACTACTCACCACTTAGCGAAGCTTGAAGTGGCGAGTAGTTCCCCGAAGAAAGTAACCTTTAGATTCCTTGAGCGTTATTTCGGGGGGTTACACCTAGATGCCCAACGCATGGACGCTCTTGTGGTAAGGTTGATATTTTACACAGGAAACGAATGGCTTGGTTTTCGCACTCTATTTTCTTACTACAACCTCCTATATCAAGTTATCAAAGAACTTCATATAGCTCCAACTTTGCCAAACCGAAATTCATCTCCCATCTATCGTTGGGTTACGCCCTTCACACGTTTGAGGAAGGAGAATTCTTTCGGGGAATACTTTAAAATATCACATGTATAATTCCCCTTATTCCTTTTTCTAGAGTGTCGCCTCAGTTAGACAACTTTTCAAAAGGTTTTTCAAAGTCATCCATTTTTGTTAAACAATATGATATTGATGATTAGTATAAGTTATCAGTTTGCACTATGCATAATAGCTTTTCTGCTAATCCTCAACATGTTAATTTTTTTAGTATAGTGAAAGAAATAATGGGTAAAAAGATATTATTTTAGTAGCAGGTGATTAATTGGATTAACAAATTGTTTATATGCATGTAGGTATGAAACCATCCTCACCTACAACTGTTTTATAATTATTAATTTTGTATATGAAATTAATTAGATTTATGATATGATGAAAGTATCAAAATACTTCTAAATCTATCTTGCAAAAGGACACACCTACGCATACATATGCCATCGGTGTGTCCTTTTTTGTTTTCTATAAGTTTCTGAAAAAAGAGCGGGAATGGGAATTGTTTATAAGTAACATATTAACGATCAATGTATCTTTTGGGAATGTGGAGAAGCAGAATAAGGGATGTGAGATATCTACATGCGCCAAATGTAAAAAGCAATCACTGAGGGTTACGTATAAAGAACATCTAAAAAAGTGGGTTCGTTTTTGTCTATGTTGTGATTATAAGGAAATGAATCCAGCAAATATCCTTATAGAGATAAGCTTTTAAAGGAGTAATTAATGAAAACATCAACAACTTATATTATTTATAATTTATTTAGCTGTATTTTTCGAAACAGGTTCGTAGTTCTTTATCCCTATATTTATCTATTGGCTTTATGGCGCATTTCATCATGGGGAAAATCACGTCACGCTAAAGTGCAATTATGTGTTTTTCTGGGTCTATCATTCTTACATTTTGCCTTATGGTTATTATGGTATTTAGGGTGATAGAGTGCTTTACAAGCTAGAATTAGTAGGATAATACATTAAGAAGTCTTGGATTAAGGTTATTTGGATTACACCTTTCTTTTTGAAATGTCTGTATGCAGCAGTTCGACACAAATAAATGATTCAAAGCCGGACGGAATCCTACACAAAGGAATACAACAGTACGCAGAAGGGAAAGGTATTGTTGACATTTCAGAAACTTATAAGAATAAACTTAAAGGCTTAAAAATAGTTAAAGGATGGAGATACGATAGACGAGATCATAAATAGGCAGAACAGGACTGTAAGATTGCTCTTAATGGATACCCCGGATTCTGTATATCCAAATAATTCCACCACAAAAGATGGGAAAAGAAGCATCCTCATTTTTAAAGAAACAATTATATGGAAAAAGTGTAACATTGGTCTATGATTGTGGACCAAAATAGGACAAGTATGGTAGGGAATTGACATATGTATTTTGTGAAGGGATACATATCAGCGAATTAATGGTCAAATCAGGATATGGGACTGTAGCTTACATTTCAAAACCTAACACTTTACTATTTCCACAAATGCTAGAAATTGAAAAAGAAGCAAAGGCATCAAAGATTGGTGTGTGAAGCATTAAGGGATATGTGGATGAAGAGAAACATCATTATAACCGTAATGATGCGACCTAGCACCCAATCTATTGCAATATAAATATTCGTACAAAATGGAGGTTTTTTGAATGAATGAAAACAAAAGAAATATGCTCTTATCCTTTATCATTTCAATTTTATTTATTTTCGCGAGTTTATTACCTTTTAGTAGTAATGAATGTGTGTATGTTATCTTCAAAATTGGTGCTGCAGCTGGTGTAATAAATATTGTTATGATGAGCGACTTCTTGTATTTTCAAATCAAAAAAACGGGACATTTATTAAATTAGTAAAGTGAGATTTAATAGTTTTCCATACCTTTTCTTTTTAATAAGGGTATGGAAAACCAAAAAGGAGTGCGAAAGGTGAGTCAAGTACCTGGATTTTTGAAGTTTGTTTTAACGAAAGAAAGACGGTATGTATATTTAGCGGTAGCAAAAAAGAAAAACAAAAGAGTACATACACATATTGTATATAGATTTGGTCCGCTAGAAAAAGCATTAGAAGTCATGTATGTAATGCGTGATGATTTTGAGAATCTTTTCCCTTTAGAATTAAAAGAGAAGGGTTATGATTGGGATGATATCAATGATTGGATATTGTCTATTGAAACAGGGTACTCCAAATACGGAAATAAATTAGTCATATATTAGAAAACGTTTTACATTCTAAATAAGACAGGTGAGGGGAATATAGGATGTCAATCATTCGAAAGTATCAAATTGCAATTGCTTGGATGACAGCTACTAGTGCAACAATCATAAGTTTGGTTTTTAGTGAATGGATGAAGCTGCCTCCATGTGATTTGTGCTGGTATCAAAGGATGGCCATGTATCCACTAGTATTAATATTAGGTATAGGTATGTTTAGAAAAGATCCATACGTAAGTACATATGCTTTTCCTTTTGCATGTATTGGCTTAATAATAGCCGTTTATCAAATTACGATTCAAGCTTTTCCTACAATTGAAATAAAATTATGTTCAGTAGGAGTATCTTGTACAGAAGATTACTTGTATTTATTCGGTTTCATCTCGATACCTATGCTATCTTTTGTTGGATTTTTAGCCATCATAATACTTCTATATATTAAATCTGATAGAGTGACAAAAGAACAAACAACATAGTGGTTATGAAAAATGTACTCAAGTAAACACAACATATTTAAAAATAGATGATTAAAATAAAAAAATTATAAAAGGAGAAATTAAATTGACAACTATTCAAGCAAGTAATGAAATGTACAAAATCCCAGAGGCGGATGTAGAATTATTAAAGATTATGGCCCATCCAGTTAGGTTACAAATTGTGAAGGAGCTAGAACATCGCAAGATTTGTAATGTAACATAATTAACGGAGCTATTAGATGTTCCTCAATCTACCGTATCTCAGCATTTATCTAAAATGCGTGGAAAGATTCTTCGTTCGGAAAGAAGGGGATTAGAGATGTATTATCATATTGTAAATTCAAAAGCATGTCAGATTGTTAGTGTACTAGGTTTATAAATAACTAAAATTAAATAGCAGATTACGTGAATTAAAATGAAATAAGAGCAGCTATGCTAAGCTGCCCTTATTTCATTTGTGATTTTGCATATATTTGTGTGTAGTTAGTATAGCAAACATTATTCTTTCCTATCAAACTTCAAGCTTATTTTTTTTCTCAATATGTTTCGTTTACTTTTATATTATAATAAGCTTAATTCTTTTTATTTATGCATATTTCCTGGGGTGAATCCTTGTACTGAGGATTCCTTTTTTATTTTCACTACTTCATAAAGAAACTGTTGAAATGGCCTGTTTATAAATGAATTGTTGCTTTCCGTGACTGGAGACAAGCACTGAAAATTTATCAACGGCGATAATGATTCCAGGTACTCTTACTCCGTTTATTAAAAATATCGTTACTACTCTTTGTTCCTCTATTAATTTTTCATAAAATTTTTCTTGTGTATGCATGAATAGTTTCTTCCTCTCTTTAAATATGCTACTCTTTTTGTGAATGTATAAGGAATGGTATAATTACACCATTTTTAGGATTATTTTCATAAAAATAAAAGCCCTTACAATGAAGTAAAGACCTTAGCTTATTTATGTAATAGTTCTTATTTTCTTGGGTGAATTTTTATTATAGGATTCCTTTTAATTTTGCTTTTAAAATATTAAATTTCACTGCATGGATTTATTAAGGAGAGTCTTACACGCTAATTAACACAAAGTAAGTATATGTAACATACAAAGAAATCCTCCCTGCAAATAATAGTGTATTAATTGTAGGGAGAGGAGTTCTACAGTTATTACATTCCTTCACCATGGGTATTCGTATATTGTATAATTTCCTGCTTTTGTACTGCAATCATTGCCTCGCCGTGAGTGTTACTTAAAGTGATTGGTGCTACTAGCATAAAACCTGAGAATAAAAGTCCTGCTGTACTAATTAGTATTTTTTTCATCATTTTAAAGCACTCCTTTTCTCCATTTCAATTTTAGCCTTGTATCCCACACGGAAGTATTGACTTACTTTCAAGTGGTTACCTTCATCATAATACTTGTTTGCTAATTCATCAGCATACATTTCGACAAAGTGCCATAAATTTTCTTTTTGGAGATAATGGATTCCTCCAACAATAATCTTTTCATATTCATCTATAGGTGTATGCTGTAATCTTGCATTTAGAATTGATAAATGATGATAATATTCTTTATTATTTTGTGCATTACTAATGTGCAATCCTTTATCTATATAACTAGCAGCCTCATTTACGTTGCCTAGTTTCTCATGTTCTTTAGCTAACAAATACATTGTTTTACAGCTACCTTCTAGTGCCTTAGAGAGGTAATTGATTGCTAGTTGTGGCATATTTTGATCTGAATATAGTAGCCCTATATTATGACGAATCATTTGAGTAAGTTGTGTTTGATCTTGTTTGGTTGCAATATCTAAAGCGGAAAGAAAATACTCTTCAGCTAACTCGTATTGCTTTAGGGAAGTACTCGCAAGTCCCAAGATATTATTACATGAAGCTACATTTATTTCATACCCAACTTCATTGGAATAGATTTCTTTGGCTTTATTACCGTACGTTATTGTATTTAGTGGTTGGAACTGATAATAGTTGAAAAGGGCATATTGATAGTTAAATTCCGCATGTTCTAATTCATCCGGAATAAGAGATAGAAGTGTTTCAGCTTTGTGATAGAAGTGTTTGGCGTCACTATATTGTCCAATCTTCATTGCATGTATAGCATTGAACAGATAGTAATAGTAATTGAGCATGTCTGTGGTAGACTCTTCAATATGTTCTCCAGGTTTTACTAAACCTGATGTATTATTTATTAAAAGATTATACCTAAACTCTAGTAACGAATAGTAAATAAGAAGCGTTTGATCTTGTTCCATTTCGTCGATAAGTTTTTCAACATCTGATCTTAGATTTGTTGCTTTCAATAACTTTTGACAGCGCATAGCTTTGTACCAATCGTTCATTAATTTAGTAATCTTTTCGTTTCCTTTTGCTACAATCACATAGCTTCCCCCTTTGTATATTTATATCTATATGTTTTTATCATAGCAGTTAAATCCATATTATTACAGCTGATAGTAGTTTAAAAGAATATTTCTAAACAATTATATGAAAATTCTGAATTTCTTTATGACCAATTTGGATTCCTCTTCATATTAGGCTAAAATATGTGATGAGTATAAATCTACCATAGCGACGAGGGGAAGACAGTGAAAAACCATACAAAAGGTCCTAAAGGGCAATTGTTGCAAACCAATAAGAAATGGTCTCACCTAAAGCAAAAACAGCGTGAAACCATATCAATTTGGCTGAGAGAGGCTTATATAGAGAAGATTAAGGTTCATAACCGTCGATTGAAACCGAGAGAACATGAGGATATTCTAGAAAGTGTAATGAGTAAAATCTATGATCGTGAAATTTGGATTCCGGATTATGAAGTCGAAAAGTATTACAAAGGAAAGATAAATAAATGGTATAACAAACACATTTCATTGAAAGAAAAAAATGATAAGGAGGAGAAAATATGAAACATAGCATCGGAAATGTGAGTACTTCATATATAATCCGTCTAATTTTAAATGATTTAGACACATTTATCACAGCAGGAAAAAGGGAATTTAATTTCTGCTCAGAATCTGGAATATCCCCTGTGGAGGAGCTAATTGCGGATTGGTTGGAGTGGTTTAATGATTACCCGCAAGGTATATCGCCAGATGAATTAAAAGGAATTGAAAGGGAGATAGGTGAATTGATGGGGAGTATGTTTATATGGTCTCATGATATTGAAGAAAGAGAAGGATTTATAAAGCAATTTAGCGATTATTTCGGGGAATATATAGGTTTCTTTAAATTAGTTAGGGATGTATATCTTGAAGAGTTGAAAGATGAGTTGTCATATTAAAATCGTTTATTCCTAATATTTTTATAAAAAGAAATTCTGATTAGTGTTCTTTAGATAATAAAAAAGTTAAAGGAGAAAAGAAAATGAAATTAGAGATTGAAAAGTTTATTAGTGAAATAGAATTTCCGAAATCTGCTATGAGTTTTATTGAAGAGGGGATACTTTGTTATAAGGTAGGAGCTTACAGATCATCGTATATCATGTCATATTTATTTTTCTTAAATGTAGTAAAATCCAGAGTGTTAGAAAGTTCGCATACTCCTAATGGAATAACTGAGAACGAATGGAGAGCAAAAAAGGGACAAATTTCAAACGAAGATACTTGGGAAAATAAGGTGTTTGATTTAATTAATGAAGGGGAAACCCACAGTCGTTACTTTAAAATAAGTAAATCCAGAATTGCTCAAATGGAATATTGCAGAGCATTAAGGAATGATTGTGTACATTCTAAAGATAATCTAATTGCAGCTGCGCACGTCGAATCTTTTTGGCTTTTTATACAATCTATTCTTCCTAAGTTAGTAATCAACGGCAGTAGGGATTTCTTATTAAAAGAACTTGAAGAGTATTTTGATAACGTTTATTTCAATAATCCTGATAAGGTTCAAGAAATTGTTAGAAGTATTCCTCACTTAGCTGAAAATAATAACCTTCACGAGTTGTTTGTAGAAATACATAATAACTTTAAAGAAAATAGGAATTATCGGGTTGCTGTTAACCCTACTGGAAAAGCTCATGCGTTTTGGAAAGCAATTAATTCAAGTGATAGTTTACTTATAAATGATAGTTTTGTTAAATTTTTAACGCATAATAATGAAATTTTTGATATATTCATAATGCTGTTCCCTGAAAGGTTTTTACAATGTTATGCTGAAAATAGGTCTATAATAAGTCATAAAGGTAGTTTCTTTTATAGAATTGACCCTTAATCTTCATTCAGTTTATATTTTACATTGAAAGAATAGAGGGAGGAAGCCCATACAAAGACTATAGGAATTGATAATAATCAAAACAAATTTACATTAAATCCGTGATTAATCGAGAGATGAGAGGGCACTTTTTATATTATAAAAAACAGATAATAAATGGCACAGTACATGAGAAGGTGGAGTATTTTTATAAGTTATAATCATAAAGATGAAGAAATGGCGCAATCGATTGCAATGAATTAAGACACAATTTAAAAAAGCAATAAATAAATAGTAAAATATGATCCATGATTCTTCTTTCCGAACAGCATATGAAGCTCGAGAGAAATTACTTTTAGATGAACAAGCCAAGCTAGCACATACAGAACAAAAGGGCATGGAAAAAGGTATTGAGCAAGATAAGATGTAAATGATTCGAGGGATGCATGAAATTGGTGTACCGCTTGAAACTATTGCAAAAGCAAGCAAGTTGAGTGTGGAGGAAATAGAACGTATTTTGAAATTAAAGTAAATATATATGAACCTACAGTACTCATGAATAAAAGAAAGTAAATACTCATTATCATAGTAAGTCTAATAGAAAAGCATTGCTGAAGGTTTCGGCAGTGCTTTTCCTAAATCGAATCAATTACGTAGTAATATTTTTAAATTATTTGATTGGGTACTACAGTATGAATCACCAAAAAATGTATAAAACTCGTTAAAGAAGAGGATTTTCAAAATACAGGTAAACATATTCTTTATATACAGAAACGGTCATTTAATATAATTCCACTAAGTCGCGAAGACCAACAACGTGTAGCAATTGCTAGGGAACTATCTTGCTATGTTGTTTTATTTATTGCTGGTGAACCAACAGCAAATAAATTATTGAGTTGTTTCAGGAACTCGAACATCAAGAAGGTAAATGCGTAATTGTTGTTACGCATTCGCAAGAATTTGCAAAAAATTCAGATCTAGCAGTTTATTTAATTAAGAAGAAGTTAGTAGTAAACGAAATTAAGAACAGATAAGAAGAAAGATAATTTTTTTCTTAATTAACAAAATTTTCAACAAATATATAGATGTTAATATTTGTTATATGATATATTTGTCAAAGTACTATTCCCTTAGTTTTAATGATGAATCTGTAAGATAGTTTGTTTGTCCCATAAATTCATCTTAAATTAAAGAGAACTTGTAGAGATTCCTACAAGCTCTTTTTAATTTAAGGGTTAAATTTGGATTTGAAGTAAAGAAACAATTTTTTGAGAGGAGAAAAGTAAATGTTTATAAAAGCAGAAAGATTATTAATACGAAATTTTGAGTTCAAAGATTGGCAAGCTGTCCATGAGTATACATCAGATAGCGATGTTATGAAATACATACCCGAAGGGGTTTTTACTGAAGAAGATACAAGAAACTTTGTAAATAAAAATATGGGTGAAAATGCAGAGAACTTTCCTGTGATACTGATAGATGAAAATATTCTGATTGGTCATATTGTTTTTCATAAATATTTTGGTGAGCATACTTATGAGATTGGGTGGGTATTCAATCCTAAATATTTCAATAAAGGATATGCTTCTGAAGCAGCACAAGCTACATTAAAATATGGGTTTAAGGAAATGAAATTACATAGAATTATAGCTACATGTCAGCCACAAAATACCCCGTCATATCGAGTGATGGAGAAAATTGGAATGAGAAGAGAAGGATATTTCAGGAAGTGTATACCCCATGGAAATGAATGGTGGGATGAATATTATTACGCTATCTTAGAAGAAGAGTAGTGTTTCAGACCGCATTATTAAAATCAAAATCATTATTAAAATTGTGCTATTGATTTTTGAGAATAGCTTGGTGTATAAAATCGTTAAAATGTGAGCGATGTGTCTGAAAAGTAAAGTTTATACAATGAGGAAAGTGAAATTGATAAAATAACTCCCGTATCTGTTTAATGATACGGGAGTTTTTATTTGAATAATCATTGGTTAGATATACAGTATTCCATATGCTGATTGTATTGATGATTAAATTTAATGCACTGGCACGCTGTAATTGGTCTTGTAGTGCTCATTCTCGAAAATCCCCGTATTTTCCAAAAAAATTACGTGTGCTAAGGCATTCGTAACTTCGCATAAATTCAATCTTCGTAGAATCCATCGGCGTAAGGTTTTGAAAAAAATATAGTCTACGTTAAACAGTGTTTTTCAATACGTCCCTTAGTGCTGGTATAAGACTGTTTTGCCGGGAATAAGAGTCCATTTTTCTCATGACAATGGAATCTGATGCTGTTTCTTTGCGAATAGAGTGTAGCAAATGTTTTGTGTACTTTTTGTTTCTTATTTAATATTTTAAGATTTATATTGAAAATTCAAAGTCCTGGAAGTATCATATACATATTCAAACATTTGAAGATGTATATGATACTTCTGTGTTTTTAATCAAAAATAAGTAGGTGTTTTTATGGGAAATGAAATGCAACAATTTAAAGCTGATTTTTTTAAAGCCTTATCACATCCATTGCGAATAGGTATTCTAGAACTATTGTCAGAGGGTGAAAGAAGTGTAAATGAAATTCAAACTATCCTTAACAAGGAAGGTTCAGCTGTTTCTCAACAATTAAGTGTGCTACGTTCAAAAAACATTGTTGTTGGTACTAAAGATGGAAAACGAGTTTTATATTCTCTACGAGATCCTATGATTGTGGATTTACTGGTAGTTGCACGTAAAATTTTTAACAACCATTTAATCGATACAATTTCAATGTTAGAAGAGCTAGATGAAACAGAAAGTGAAACCATGGTAACGGAGGGATAGGTTGAGCATTGACGTTAAAAAAGAAGATATCATTCAGCATGGGATTGAAGTATTTAGCTCAATAGGAGCCCATCATGTTTGTAATGTTTGTATTAAAAGTGGGCATTCTTGCTGTTTTTCATGCCAGCATCTACAGGATGGAGTTGGATGTCAAAAGAGAAATACAGCTTGTACAGCTTGGTTATGTGGGGTTCAAAGCTTTTTATTTGATCAAATAGGGTTACTGAACGAATGGAATCGTTTCTGGAATGGAATTCCGGGGCAAATGTTTCGTAGAGATTGCACGCCAGATAATGTGAAAATTAAATCGTTTATTGAAATGAAAAATTTAGATAGTCGAGGTAGTTTACTTTTAGTAGAAAGGTTAAATTCCTATATACAAGAAGGAGGAGATATTGGTAAATTAGAACGTCATTTAAGTAAAACATATAACCAATATTAGGATGATTTTCTTGTGTAAAGAGTTAAAGATTGTCTGTATAAGGGTATGAGAAACGTACTTGTAACTCAATTTTATTAAAAAAATATTCTTTCAAAAGAAGCAAGACTTATTAAAAATAGAAAAGAAGGGTTTGTAATGAGAGGGTTATTTACGGGAAGGTTTGAAGGATACTCATTGGGACATTTTCAAAGGGATCTTCTTTCTGGAATGATTGTCGGAGTTGTAGCGATTCCACTTGCTATGTCCTTTGCTATAGCTTCTGGCGTTAAGCCGGAGTATGGGATTTATACAACATGTATTGCTGGGATACTCATTTCACTATTTGGTGGTTCGAAGTATCAAATTGGAGGGCCTACAGGTGCTTTTGTTCCGATTCTTTTAGGGATTGTAATTACCTATGGGTATGAAAATTTACTGCTTGCTGGTTTATTAGCCGGAATCATCTTATGCCTTATGGGGGTTTTTAAACTAGGATCTTTGATTAAGTTTATCCCACGTCCTGTAACAATTGGCTTTACGTCAGGTATTGCTGTTATTATCTTTACTGGACAAATTGCTAGTTTCTTAGGTCTAACAGGTATAAAAAAGCATGAGGAATTTTCAGCGAATCTGAAGGAAATCTTTACGCATATCAATACTACCAATTTTTATTGTGTTATAACTGCTTTGATTTGCTTTTTTGTTATACTCATCACACCAAAGATTTTGCCAAAAGTACCAGGTTCATTAGTGGGTGTTGTTATTTCAACTGTAATTGCAACTGTATTTTTCTCAGGTCAGGTACCTACTATTGGTACAGCATATGGTACGATTCCAAATACACTTCCTCAGTTTGATATACCAGAAATCACATTAGAACGTATAAAACAGTTAATTGGTCCTGCATTTGTTATTGCGATGCTCGGTGGAATTGAATCTCTTTTATCCGCTGTCGTGGCAGATGGGATGACTAATAGTAAACATAACAGCAACAAAGAGCTTATCGGTCAGGGAGTTGCTAATATTGTAACCCCGTTATTTGGTGGAATTCCTGCAACTGGAGCAATTGCCCGTACAGCAACTAATATTAAGAGTGGAGCTGTATCTCCGCTGTCGGGTGTTATTCATGGGGGATTTGTGTTATTTACACTTTTACTGTTAGCTCCATATGCTTCACATATTCCTCTTGCTAGTATGGCTCCCATTTTAATGGTGGTAGCTTGGAATATGAGCGAACAAAAACATTTTTATCACATACTTAAAATGAAGACAGGAGACTCTCTTGTATTACTGATAACATTTTTACTTACTGTATTTACTAGTTTAACGACAGCTGTGGAAATTGGTCTTATTTTAGCTATTATTTTGTTTACAAAACGTATGAGTAATATGCTTGTCATAACAAAAGTGCTTCCTGACCATACAAAAAGGAATGAAAAATTGTTACCACATGTGGTAAATAAAGCTCATGACTGCCCACAAATTAGTATTTACACAATAGAAGGGCCATTATTCTTTGGGGCTGCTCAAACATTTGAACATAATATTTTAACGACTATTAATTATAAACCAGAAGTTCTAATTTTGCGTATGGGAAAAGTTCCTTTTATTGATACCACAGGAGAGTCTTACTTTAGGAATATCGTTCAGCATTTTAAAAAACAAGGTGGCATACTTCTTATTTCAGGAATCCAGTCAGAACTAAAAGTAACACTAGATAAGAGTGGATTGTATGCTGAGATTGGGAAAGAAAACTTTTTTGATCATACTGGGGAAGCTATTAATTGTGCTTTAGGACATTTGAATACAAAAAAATGTATAGGATGTAAGCATTTCGCATTTCATGAGTGTACCGGGCTTTCTCAGCAATCCCAGGGAGTGAATACAATAAAGAATAAGACAAATGCATTAGATTTTTAAAAAATTCACTTCACATACAAAGTTTGTTTGGTTCACTCTTCTAATCCTTTTATAAAAATAGAGAAGGAGAAAGTTTACTTTGGCGAATGCGGAGAATATTTTTACAGGGTGTGAACAAGAAGGTTTTTCATACATCCAATAAGTGATTATCGAACAGCAAGAAGAGAATATTTTCCTTACGTTTAAACGCAAAATGGATTATATAAACGGTATCGATCATATATATATTCCTTTTCCACAAGAAACAAATACCGGATTTGTAATCATATAAGTTCCGGGGAACAACTATCTGTTATGTCTTAATAACTATTATACAAAGACCAGGCATAACTTTGTAATGATGATGGGACAGATTTTTTAAAATAATGTGTTAATAAATAGAAGTCTATGAAGAAGTTTATTATAAATTATAGTTATAGAGGAGAAAAAATAATGTCTGAATTTAAAGATCAAGTGTTAAATGTGTTAGAAGAAGTATGTGAAAATGATATCGTAAAAGAGAACCCAGATGTGCAATTATTTGAAGAAGGAATTCTAGATTCTTTTGCTACAGTATCTTTATTAGTAGAATTTCAAGACCGTTTAAACATCGAAGTGTCTATTTCTGACTTTGACCGTGACGAATGGGCGACACCGAACATGATTATTAAGAAATTGAAAGCTATGGGATGAAAATAGGTGTTTGATATACAGATAAGAACCACTTTTCAAAATTAAAGTTCATAATTGCTATTCTTATGAAGTTGTAAACAGAAATTTTAAAAAATACTTATTAGAATGATAAAGTGTGGAGGAAATAAAAATATGTCTAATTTACCAAATTGCCCAAAATGTAATTCAGAATACACTTATGAAGATGGAAATCTTTTTGTTTGCCCAGAATGTGCTCATGAGTGGACATTAGAATTAGAAACTGAAAATAATGAAGATACAAAGGTTATTAAAGATGCTAATGGAAATGTCTTAAACGATGGTGATTCTGTAACAGTAATCAAAGATCTTAAAGTAAAAGGAACTTCATCGGTTGTGAAAATCGGTACAAAAGTAAAAAGTATACGTTTAGTAGATGGCGACCATGATATTGACTGTAAAATTGATGGTTTTGGAGCTATGAAATTAAAATCTAAATTTGTTAAAAAGATTTAAATGAAATAGAACTAGTTGGACTTAATTATTTAAAATCAATTAACATATACCATTTTCAAGGTGGAAATTAAATAACCTTTATAAGGGAAAGATTTCATTCATGATAAGTATGCTTGAATGAGGTCTTTCTATTTTTTTGAACTCATCTCAACTGTATTTTTAAAAAATGATGCGTGAATATGCTAGAAACATAAGAAGGGAAATTCCTTAACGTGTGAAAATCGACTTTTAAATCTGAACTGTCTCTTAGCATATAATATCCAAGTTTTGGTGGCGAGGCTCTATGTAGCCACATATTGAGATGGCCCTCAGATTCTCCCTCAATAGCGCAGAGTAAGTCTTTTTATTTACTTCTGGCTCGTATATTACAGGATTAATAATAAAAATCCCAGGGTCTTAATATTGAGAAATAAAGAAAAGCGTTCTAATGTAAGTTTCAGTTTAAAGAAAAGTAAGCATCTATAATGTATACATATGGGAAAAACGTAGTTATATATTTATTAAAAAAAAGAGTAAGAAAATATCAAAAGAAAATATGTAAAAAATTAACAACTTATGTAATAGAATAACTTTCTTTACTGACTAAGTGTCCTGTTTTATTAAAAGGGATAGAGTAATGATATATCTATAGAATATACAAATAACTTAGTGGTAGGTTAAATAAAGAACATCATCATTAAAATACATATTGATTGGTACTGTTATTCATTCTAATTATCTGTAATAACCTGATAGCCGCTGGCCCAAAAAAGTTCGCAATCTATTATTAGTAATTCATGAAGATAAGATAATGAAAAAATATTTTTTAATTTTAATATTTAAAACTTATGCATACGTGTTACAATGAAGTCCTCCAATTTATTTTATTCTCCTATTTAGAATTTATGGTTTAGTATCCAATAATAAAAAAGTGGCTGTAGTAAATAAATGAATGAAGTGAAGCGGTTAGAGTGGTTAAAAGGCTGTTAAGTATAATTATCCAAAGAATAAATTCACTTAGTTAAGTTTTAGAAAAACTTATTATGGTAAGGATTTCATAAAATTTGAATCGTTCTAGATTAAACTTTTAATCCAATTAAAGTCAAAAATCATTATTTAAATGAATTCCATGTTTCATCCAGGTAATTTAGAATAATTTGTAGTCTTAACATTGCTTAATATAGAAAATAACATAATCGAAAGGTGGATAGATAAAACTCCGCTTGTAAAAAATAAATTGTTATATGAGAAGATGTATGTAAAAGGATATAACGGTGATTTCATATCGAATGATACCATAAATGAATGTAGAAAAAATAAAGGAGCTAACGATTAAATAAACTATATCAGTTGTAAGAATGAAAGGAAGAAGTAGAAAGTGTTTAATATAAAAGAAAGATTGGAACAAATGAAGCTTAAAACGAAGTTGTCTATGGCATTTATTGCAATATTAATTATACCTAGTCTTATCGTGGGAATAACATCTTATGATGAGTCGAAAACAGATCTTAATGATACAATTCTACAAACTGCGAAAGATAATGTAAGTATTTTAAATAAGATAGTTGATGATGAGTTAGAAAATAAACATGTAGATGTAACTCATTTTGCAAAGATACTTACACAAGGTGATTATAATGCTGACCAATTGCAAAATGTACAAAGTAAATTTGATCAATATATACAGTTACATCCAGAGATAGAAACAATTTATACTACGTCCAGTAATAATCAATTTATTCATGCACCTGTTGGAAAAATACCAGAAGGATTTAATCCGTTAGAAAGTAGTTGGTATAAGGATGCAGTAAAAGCTAATGGAGAGATTATTGTTTCGTCTCCCTATAAATCAAAGGCTACAGGAAATATGGTAATAGCAATTGCAAAGCAAAATGCTGATAAAAGTGGTGTCATTGGTGTGGACTTGAATATTGATGATATCGTAAAAACTTCTAAAATGATAAAAATAGGAAAACAAGGCTTTGTATCTATAGTAAGTCAAGATAAGACTATCGTTGTTCATCCTACACTTAAGCCAGGTGAGAAGTTAGAGAAATCATTAGCAGATGAACTATACAAGAAAGAAGATGGAGTAATTACTTATAGCCTTAATGGCGAGGATCGAAACATAAGCTTTAAAACAAACAAAAAAACAGGTTGGAAAATAGCTGGTGTAATGCCTATTAAAGAAATTGAAGAAGCTACCAATCCTATTTTTTATAAAACGCTCACTATAATAGGGGCTTCATTGTTGTTAGGTGGAATTGTAATTTTCTTCATTCTTAAATCTATTATTAATCCACTAAGGCAATTAGTTATTTCAGCTCAAAGAATTAGTCAGGGAGATTTAACTGAGAAAATAGATATTCGTTCAAAGGATGAACTTGGTCAATTAGGTGGTAGTTTCAATGCAATGGCAGAGTCGTTGCGTAATTTAATTTCTCAAATTAATACATCTGCAGGACATGTGGCTGCTTCGTCTGAAGAACTAACCGCTAGCGTGGAGCAAGCCAGTGTCGCGACAGAACAAATTACAAAAGAAATGGAAGAAATATCGAATAGTGCAGAAGTTCAAAATAATGAAGTGGCGTCTGGAGCGAAATTAATTGGTGAGGTAACACGAAACATTCAATGCGTAGCTGATAATGCTTCTGAAGTATCGGCTTCATCCTTATACACAAAACAAAAAGCCAATGAGGGTGAACAATTAGTAGAACAGACTGTAACGCAAATGCAGTCTATCCATCATTCTGTTTCTCAATCCGATAATGTAATTAAATTATTAGATAAGAAATCGCAGCAAATCGGAAGTATATTAGAAGTAATTCAAAATATTGCAGCACAAACAAATTTATTAGCATTGAATGCAGCGATTGAAGCGGCTAGAGCAGGAGAACAGGGGCGTGGCTTTGCAATTGTTGCCGACGAGGTCAGGAAGTTAGCGGAGCAATCATCCGAATCTTCAATGGAAATTGGAAGTTTAATTAATGAAATACAAGCAGATGTACATGAGACTGTAAAAGCTATGAATGAAGTAGGAGTTGAAGTGCAGTCGGGGATTCAGGTTGCGAATGATACAAAACAAAGTTTTTATGAAATCTCAAAATCTGCAAATGATATCGTGTCAAAAGTACATGGTATGGTGGAATTATCAAATAAAATGACAAGTGATGTAATGGAAGTCGATACATCAATTAATCAAATATCTATGGCTGTGAAAGAGAATTCTTCAAGTATGCAAACGATAGCCGGTTCATCTGAGGAGCAACATGCTTCTATGGAAGAGATAAATTCTTCAGCAATACAATTAGCACAGATGGCCGAAGAGCTTCAAGAATTAATTGGTGGATTTAAGATATAAGTTCAGATTCTAGGATAGAATCCTAGATAGTATGTTTAAGGATAGAAGTTAAAAACCCTATAATGTGGTAAATAAATATAATATGTATTTTTTATAGAGTTTGCACATGCAGATCAACTACTTTAAATGGTAGTTGATCTTTTTTATTATATATTCATTTTTGAATATCTCTTTCATTCAAGTTTAGTGTTGATACAGAAGTATATATTGAGCGATTTATCACATCCAAAAATCTTCAAAGTCTACGCCGAATCCTTTTCTTTTTAAGGCCCTAATTATCTTTTGACCATTCCCTAATGAAGGCTTGAATTGATTCGAACGGGAGATACGGCTAATTGTATTTTGGTTTACCCCACTCCATTCCTTTAATTCCGTTTGAGTAATATCATTCTTCCTTAAAAATTTACCAAACTTAGATAACGGTTTTCCTAAGCCAAACACTGCGAACACTCCTATTCGTAGATACTTTATTAATCACATTTTTACCAAAGCCTGATTTTTTTAAACAAAAGTGTTAATAATGTACAAGCTGTTCGCAATATGATGTACCAAGGTCGCTATCAAAGTTGCTAGCAAACGTATTATCAAGATAGATATCAAATCAATTAGCTTTTGTATTGGCAAAGTACATACCAAATTAACTATCAAAGTAATGTTAACAAGGTAATAAGTGAATCAATCCTATGTTTTATAAGTTTTCTTATTCTGTTTATAAAGAGAACGGAGGCATTTAAATGCGAGTAAGGAAAGAAAGGATTTTTTTTCGCAAGTTTATAGATCGGTCATACAAAGATAAAGAAAATACAATTCGTAAATACAATTCATTAAGTCCTTTTGCATTCTTTCATATGTCCGATCAAGTGTTAAATACTTATATTGCATTAGGAATAATGGGGACGGTTTTAATTGGGGCAGTCTTGTTAGAAAAGTATTTGGTACAAAATGAACATATACTTGCTGCAAAGGTTGTGAGTGGAAGTATTTATTATGGTATGCGAATTGGTGGAGTTTGCTTGATTGGATACGCATTTGTTCGTATCGTAATTATGTTTTAGGGAGGAATGGAGTAAATGAGGATTATAAAGGAGTGGCTTCATACACAAAAGTTAAGGAATCGACTTATAGAGGTGTTTGTAAAAGCAGGTCTATATACGGAACATCAAACGCGCGGGGGAAAAGTGCCTATTTATCCAAAGGTACATAATATTTCTTCTTCAAAAGAAAGCGTGAGATATGTATTTACCATACCAAACGGATTAGATCCACAGAAGATTGAAAAGAAGTGGTTTTGTTTCCAACAAATATTAGGACGAAATATTACGATTGAAGGTAATGTGAAAAAATTTGTCCTACATGTATTTCGTTCAAATGCTGGACTAAAATCGTACAATTATTGTTATAAAGAATGGAAGCCACTATTAAAAGATTACCGTTTACCTGTTGTGGTCGGCAAGGACCAATTCGGAAAAATGATTGCGTACGACATGATTGGTCCCAATTCACCGCACTTATTAATTGCAGGAGAAACGGGAAGCGGGAAAAGTAGTATGGTACGTGTTGTATTATCCACACTTATTCAATATATGTCTCCTAAAACGTTGCATTTGTATCTTGGTGATTTAAAAAACTCTGAATTTCATTTTTTACGTAGAGTGAAGCATGTAAAAGAAGTTTGTATGGAAGAAATCGAAATGAAAATAATGCTTCAAAAGTTATGGAAGGAAATCAGGGAACGAAGAAAACTTATGGAAGAATATGAAGTTGATCATATTGATGCGTACAACAAATTAAATCCAAATCATCAAAAGCCATATATACTACTTGCTATTGATGAAGTGGCTATGCTTAAAGATGAAAAAGAGTGCATGACTACGATTGAAAAGATTTCAGCAGTCGGGAGATCACTGGGGTTTTTTCTTTTGCTTAGTATGCAGAGGCCAGATGCCAAGGTGTTAGATGGTAAGTTAAAACTTAATATGACTGTAAGAATGGGCTTTAAATGTGATAGTGTGATTAATAGTAATATTATGGGTACTTCTGGTTCAGAGTATTTAGAGCAATCTGGACAAATGATTTTTAAACGAAATGGATTAATGAAAGTGCAAGCTCCTTATTTGGAATTAAGTAAGGCGAAACAAATTGTTGAACCATATTGCATGTCTAAAGAGGAGAAGATACTCAAGTATTCATCGCAAGTAGAAATTCCGTTATTTGGGGTGTTAGATGATGAAGAGTAGAGATAAAGGAATTCTGAATGATTTGAAGCAATTTAGATGCATGTCCCGAGACGATATTATTGACTTGCATTTTCAAGGCTTAAAGAATGCAATAACCTGCTGTAATACGGTTATGAAACGATTAAGAAGAGACGGTCATGTTGATGCTAACGTATTGCAACACCCATACATTTATTTTCCGCAACCTAGTTCTATCAGAAAGACGAGTCAAAAAATTCCTCATTTCCTTTGTATTGTGGACGTATACAAACAACTTGTTCATTATGAAAATCCTAAGTTATTCAAAGTGGAACCAAAGTATGGGAAGGAATATATGGAGCCGGATGCTTTTACTATATGGCGTAGGTCGCCATTCTTTATTGAAGTTCAAAAGTCAGTGTACAGTAAAAAGATAATGCAAGATAAGATAAACAGATATGAGTTATACTTCCATAGTCAAGAATGGCATAATGAATATTGGCAACCGAAAACTTCTAAATTCTTTCCTTCAATTCTTATCATTACCGACAAATATTACGACGTTCAATCTCCTTATTTCCGTATATTCCAGGCGAATTCTATAGAGAGTTTTATGAATAATTTAGTAGTGAAATCATAAAGAAAGCCTGCATAGTGCAGAGCTTTTTTTCTTTCAATAAAGTATTAAGTCATGTGTGATGATTGTTAAAAGGCAATAAATGCGAAGAGTGAATTTGAAGCAAGTTATGAAATAGTAAAAAAAATAAAAAAAGTAATTGTTTAAATAATTTTTAATGGTTAAGCGAATATCTCATTTATAAACATTGATATAGGTAATTTTGTTATCTTTCGAAAATGTAATGTTGACGTAATGTTTTTGAATTTCTTTTCAAACGAACACAGATTAAGATTACAGTATCATAGAAACCAATGAGGTGAACAATATAAAAAAATATATGGCACTTTTAAGCCTTTTAGTTGTATTTGCAAGTTTACTAGTTGGATGTGATATCAATCGTATGGGTAAAGATGAATATTACGTTCAAATTACAATAGATGGAAAAGAGGGAGTTTCAAAATCTATGGATGGTAAAGTGATGGGAAAGGAGTATGAATATACATTATCGGTTTTTGATAAGGAAGGTAAAGAAAAAGAGTTAGAATTTATGGCACAAAAGAATCTTCGTAAAGAAGCATTCCTACGTGTATATCACTCAGAGAAAAAAGGTGTAACAGCTTGGGAGGAAGTGCAGGAAGACGAGCTCCCTAAGAAAGCAAAAGAAAAACTAGGTGTGAAATAATCAGTTATTTGTGATGGTGGATTCTACTACGTGGAGGGTTCGCCGTTTTTTATTATATGTTATGTTTTAGTTTTTTATATAAAGCATATTGAAAAGATAGGGTAAATCTTCTGGAATGATATCTCCAAAATTAATAACTTGTACGATAAACTCTCAATTATCACTAAATCCATTCATATCAACAAGTTGTCCCACATATCACTTTGTACCAATATCTTTTAAAGTACGCTAAAAAATGCCCTTTATCTTATCTTTATCTTATCTTTACCTTATCTTTAAATTTTTATATTAAACTTAAAACCTTAAAGTATTGATGTTTGAGTCTAAAAAAGTGCGGGAGATAGATGTTCATTACATAGTTTGTAAATAACCAATTATCTTTGGAAAATTGAATTTTTTATACGAGGAGTAATATATGAAGGATATAAGTAAAAACCAAATTATAAAAGTGTTCCTTATTTGTATTTTAGGTTTAGGAACAATACTTGGAATGCTATATTTTAATCATAAAACCAATATTCAACAAAATAAAGCGCTAGCCACAGAAAAACGTGTATTGCAATATGAGTCTACCTTGAAAAAAGAATTAGAAAAATATAATTTAGGAGAAAAAACAGCAGTTTTATTAGGAATTATGTATCAAGAGAGTAGAGGTGAGGGAAACGATCCTATGCAGTCTTCTGAATCACTTGGATTAAAGCCAAATGAAATTCAAGAGACAAGCTTGAGTATTGAACAAGGGGTAAAGCACTTTGCTAAAATGTACAAATATGGAACGGACAAGGATGTCAGCATGGATACAATTATTCAAAGCTATAATATGGGGCCAGGGTATATTGATTTTATTGCTAGTCAAGAAGTTAAACAACACTCGGAAGATTCGGCTAAAAAGTTTTCTAAGATGAAAGTTGATCAAAATCCAGCGATGTACACTTGTGGTGGAAATCAAAATAATTTTAGGTATCCATATTGTTATGGTGATTTCACATATGCATCAAAGGTGAATGAAAAAACAAAACTTATTGAAGAACGTCTTCGAAATGTACATGACTCTTCTAAATAAGCTGTGGAATTAAATAGAATGATACCGTCAGCTTTTAATAATAATATCTAAGAAAAAAACTAGTTTTTTCTTAATTCACATAATTTTCAAAATTGAAATCTTTAGATGTTAATATTTGTTATATAATATACTTGTCAAAGCATTACTCCCTGTAGTATCTATGATGAATTTGCAAGATAGTTTGTTTGACCCGTATATTCACCTTAAACTAAAAAGAACTTGTAGAGATTCCTACAAGTTCTTTTTGTTTTAAGGGTTAAATGTGGATTTAAAATATAGTTGCGATTTTTTGAGGAGGAAAAGTAAATGTTTGTAAGAACAGAAAGATTATTGATACGAAAATTTGAGTTCAAAGATTGGCAAGCTGTCCATGAGTATACATCAGATATCAATGTTATGAAATACATACCTGAAGGAGTTTTTACTGAAGAAGATACAAGAAACTTTGTGAATGAAAACATTGGTGAAAACGCTAAGAACTTTCCTGTGGTATTAATAGATGAAGATATCCTGATTGGTCATATAGTTTTTCATAAATATTTTGGTGAGCATACTTATGAGATTGGTTGGGTGTTCAATCCAAAATACTTCAATAAAGGATATGCTTCTGAAGCAGCACAAGCTACATTAAAATATGGATTTAAGGAAATGAAATTACATAGGATAATAGCTACATGTCAGCCACAAAATATCCCATCATATCGAGTAATGGAGAAGATTGGAATGAGAAGGGAGGGCTATTTCAGGAAGTGTATACCAAATGGGAATGAATGGTGGGATGAATATTATTACGCTATTTTAGAAGAAGAGTAGTGTCTCAGAACGCATTATTTAAATTGAAACTCCTATCCCTAAAGAAGCAAGTTGACTATCTTTAGTGGGGTTTCTTGCTACCAAAGGCGAAGTACTATTTCTAGTATCGCTGACGTGCAAGATTGGGGTGTGCCATCACCACTCCGTATCCAGTACATATAGCAGATATGGCACTCGTTCTATTACCAAACGAGTCAGATTGTGAGTTCTCAAATGTGTTTTAGCGTCTTGTGCCTGACGACTTAATACATTTTACGGAGTAGAAGAATTTGTTACTCCAACCTCATATGCATTCTGTTTTCAGAGAACAAGATTATTTTAGAGACCTTTACTTGTCTATTGTGAATATTTCTACCATTTCAAATACTGGTTCTGGTGCAAAAAATTCAAAATATCTGGAAGTAATCTCCCAAACTTGGACATACTGATACTAGTACTCTAAAAA
>NZ_VEJP01000017.1:0-17576 GCF_007680225.1 Bacillus sp. DE0042
CCCATAAAAAAATCCCCTCCATAGTAAACAGGTTAGTGTTCTTTCTTTTTCCTGTCTACTATAAGGGGATCATATCAAATAGAGCGCCTCTTTTTTATAATTAGAACTGGATTTTCTTCTCTAAGAAACCTTTTAGCTCGCTAATTGGCATACGAACTTGTTCCATTGTGTCACGGTCACGTACTGTAACAGCTTTGTCTTCAACTGAGTCGAAGTCGTAAGTGATACAGAATGGTGTACCGATTTCGTCTTGACGACGGTAACGTTTACCGATAGAACCAGTTTCGTCAAAGTCTACCATGAAGTCTTTAGCTAGTTCTGCGAATACTTCAGTAGCACCTTCAGATAGCTTTTTAGATAATGGTAAGATAGCTGCTTTGTATGGTGCTAAAGCAGGGTGGAAACGAAGAACTGTACGAGAATCGTTTTCTAATTGCTCTTCTTCATATGCATCACATAAGAATGCTAATGTTACGCGGTCAGCACCTAAAGATGGCTCGATGCAGTACGGTACGTAACGCTCATTCGTTTGTGGATCGATATAGTTAAAGTCTTCATTAGAGTGTTCCATGTGACGTTTTAAATCGAAGTCTGTACGAGATGCTACGCCCCATAGTTCGCCCCAACCGAATGGGAATCGGAATTCAATATCAGTTGTTGCGTTACTGTAGTGAGATAATTCCTCTTCACCGTGGTCACGAAGACGCATGCTTTCTTCAGTCATACCAAGTGAAAGTAACCAGTTCTTACAAGTTTCACGCCAGAATGCGAACCACTCTAAATCTTCACCAGGCTTACAGAAGAATTCAAGTTCCATTTGTTCGAATTCACGTGTACGGAATGTGAAGTTACCAGGTGTGATTTCGTTACGGAAGCTCTTACCGATTTGGCCGATACCAAATGGAAGTTTTTTACGCATAGAGCGTTGCACGTTTTTGAAGTTTACGAAAATACCTTGTGCTGTTTCAGGACGAAGGAAGATTTCGTTCGTGCTAGACTCTGTAACACCTTGGAATGTTTTGAACATTAAGTTGAACTGACGGATTTCAGTGAACTCTTCACTACCACAATCAGGACATTTTACTTCATGTTCTTTCATTAAGTCAGCCATTTGGTCGAAAGTAAGACCATCAACAACCATTTCAATGCCTTTTGCATCTAATGCATCTTCAATTAATTTGTCAGCACGGTGACGCGCTTTACATTTTTTACAGTCGACCATTGGATCGTTGAAGTTACCAACGTGACCAGAAGCGATCCAAGTTTTTGGGTTCATTAAAATAGCTGCGTCTAAACCAACGTTGTATGGAGATTCTTGAATGAATTTTTTCCACCAAGCTTTTTTAACGTTATTTTTTAATTCGATTCCAAGTGGACCGTAATCCCAAGTGTTTGCAAGACCACCGTAAATTTCAGAACCAGGGAAAACAAAACCGCGATGTTTTGCTAAGTTTACAACTTGTTCCATTGAATACATAATAAAATCCTCCTTTTGAAAGTTAACGTATTGGCGATGACGTGCTCAGATACTAGTGAAACGAGCGGTATATGCTTTGAAAACATAAAAAAACGCTCATCCCAAGGCTTAATTGCCTAGGGACGAGCGTTTGCCCGCGGTTCCACCCTAGTTGATACACAACAGGTGCATCCACTTTATCACGTATTGCTCGGGACTGCCGTTTCCTTGCGGCTTCAGGCTTTCACTATCCCTGAATCGCTTTTGTGCAAGTACTTATAAGTCCGTCATCGCTACTTATATTAATAATAA
The DNA here is from genome assembly GCF_007680225.1 of Bacillus sp. DE0042. Classification (NCBI taxonomy): domain Bacteria; kingdom Bacillati; phylum Bacillota; class Bacilli; order Caryophanales; family Bacillaceae; genus Bacillus; species Bacillus sp. DE0042. The sequence goes on from NZ_VEJP01000017.1 coordinate 1,769, forward strand.
TGAACATATTCTAACACGTTCTTTTTTAAATCTCAATAGAGGAACGCGTCTATCTATGATAGAGTCTCGCCTATTTTTTCGTTATTTATTCCGTAATTTTGTTTAATGTGCTTAATTGCTTCACGTTTACTAAGCGAGGCAAGCTCGTTATTTTGCACGTATTCCCAAACGACATCGGGCTTTGTTTTTGCATATTCGCGAAGGACCCAGCCAATCGCTTTTTGAATGAAAAATTCTTTTGAAGAATGTAGTTGTCCAATAATCCAGAAAAGAAGTTCTTCATCCATTTTTTGTTTATATTTTAGCTGGAATAAAATAGCGGCGCGTTGTAACCATATGTTATCTGATGCAATCCATTTTGGAATATAGGCGGAAATTAATTCTGGGTGTTTTAAAAAGATATTCCCTAAAAATGTAGGAACGATGCTATCGACAGAATCCCACCAAGATTTTGTTACAATGAGTTCTTCTAAAAACGGGATATGCGTTTCGTTTATATGTTTTTTATATTTTTGCATAATATCGAGTGCAGCCGCTTGAAATTCACGTTCTGGTAAATCCCAAAGCTCACATACGATAACTTGGAAATCTTTTTGATCTGGGAGAGTATGTATTTGGATGACGTCTTTCAATAATTGTCTTCTTTCAGGTGTTTGAATTCCGAGAAATGGGAAGTGATTTTTCATATAACGTGCCATCGGTTCCGCTTTTTCAAGGTTTTTATGAGCTATGAAATGCTCTTGTAATGCTTGTACAAATGGATGCATAAGTGTGTTCTCCTTTCTTATTACCTTTCTCATACCATTATACAGAGAGTTTGGATAAATTTTAAAACATAACTTGTAAAGTAATGAAATATGTTGAAAGTAGAGAGGAGAGGATAAGATGGAAGATCAAGGCGTACTAGCAGGTTTCTTTGCTCTTAGTTTTGCGTTTATTCTTGTTGTATTGATTTGGGCAATTATTGCGTATTTGTTAACGGCTTTTGCACTGTATACGATGGCGAAAAATGATGGTGCAACGGATGGTGCTCTTGCGTTTATTCCTTTTTTAAATAGTAAGATATGGGGGGATTTAGCGAAAGATAAATTACCAGATTTCTTGAAAGAAGAAGCAGGATGGAAAGTATTCGGCATATATGTCGCATGTTTCATTTTTAACTTCGTACCAATTCTATATTTATTGGCAACAGCTGTATCGATTGTGCTATCTATTTATCTTATCTACGCAATTTTAGATAGATACGGAACGAATTCTATATTGTTTACGATTATTCATACAATCACATTTTCGGTTTTCTTACCGATTCACTTGTTCATTATTCGGAATGAGCCGGTAAGGTATAACGAGTAGATATATGCGGGGAGCTGTTTCGAAGATATTTTGGAACAGCTCTTTGTTGGTTAATCGATATTTCGTTGACCAAGAAAAAAGGGCTGCCACATAGGACAGCCCTTTTTTTACTACATAAGGTAGCGTAAATAAATATAAATATGAGAAATGATTAATGAAACGATCATAATTGGGAAGCCGACTTTAAGGAATTCCATGTAGCTAAATTTATGACCCTCACGGCTTGCGATACCTGCAACAATTACGTTAGCAGAAGCTCCGATTAATGTTCCGTTTCCACCTAGACAAGCACCTAATGCTAATGCCCACCATAATACGTCGATTTGTGCGTCAGAAGGTGATAAACCTAGCCCAACTGCCATATCGTTAATAAGTGGGATCATTGTTGCAACGAATGGAATGTTATCAATTGTTGCAGAGGCGATACCAGATACCCATAAAATCAGGATAGATGCGTAAGAAACATCTCCGCCTGTTATTCCAATTACTTTTTGAGCTAACATTTTGATAAGGCCGATATCAATAAGTCCTCCAACAAGTACGAATAGTCCTGCGAAGAAGAAGATTGTTACCCACTCTACACTTGCGAATACCTCTTCAATTTCATGTTCTTTTACACCGATTAGCATAAGTACAGTAGCACCAGTTAAAGCGATGATAGCTGCATCAACATGGAAGATCGAATGAGTCATGAAACCTACGATTGTAAGTCCAAGTACTGTTAAAGATTTTTTCATTAATACTGGATCTTTAATGTATTGTTTTTCATCTAAACTCATTAATTTTTTAATTTGTACAGGATCAGCAATTAATTGTTTACGGTACATGAAGTAAAGTATTGTCGCTGTAACAGCAATAATAATGATTACGATAGGTGCTAAGTTGAATAAGAAAGCATTGAAATCTAAATGCTTATTTGCAGAACCAATCATAATATTTGGCGGATCACCAATTAATGTTGCTGTTCCTCCAATGTTTGAAAAAATAATTTCAGAAAGTAAATAAGGAACAGGATTTACTTGCAGTATGCGCGTAATAGATAAAGTAACTGGAACAACAAGAAGTACAGTTGTAACGTTATCTAAAAATGCGGAACCAAGCGCAGTAAGTAAGGAAAGTGAAATTAAAATTTTAATTGGATTTCCTTGCGCCCCTTTTGCTGCTTTAATGGCAACGTATTGGAAGACACCCGATTTACTCGTAATGTTCACCAGAATCATCATACCGATGAGTAGCGTAATCGTCCCCCATTCAATATGTTTCGTAAAGGCGTTGTGTAAATCAACGACCCCCATAATTACCATGAGTGCTGCACCAAGAAGTGCGATGACAGCGCGATTAATTTTTTCTGAAATAATAATGGCATATGTAATTAAAAAGACTGCGATAGCAAAATAATACTGCCAGTTTGCGAGCTCTTGCGTTGTTTCGTGCAAAACTCTCATCTCCTTTCATTCACTTTTCTTAGTGTGTCAAAAATGTTCCCAAAGAAACACACATAAAGTCATTATAAAGTAGAAAAATGGAGGATGTAAATGAGAGGGGGTATTTTGTCATATTTTCTGCATCGGTCATTTTTTCTTATTTTTTAAAATATTTGTGGGCATTTGACATATATATAAGATACATCCAATCTGAATATTTAAAATGGAATTAGCATTCGAGCTTGTTCGTGTAGGAGTGTCAAATAGAAAGGAATGACAAAAATGATAAGGAAGGGATCGTATGGATGAACAACGATTTTTATTTTTGGATTTTGAGTTTACGATGCCCCAGCACAGAAAAAAACCAAAAGGATTTTTCCCGGAAATTATTGAGGTAGGACTCGTTTCGGTTGTTGGCTGTAAGGTAGAAGACACGTATTCAGCTCATGTTAGGCCGAAAACTTTTCCTTCTTTAACGGATCGATGTAAGAAATTTTTAGGAATTAAACAAGAAGTCGTAGATAAAGGAATTTCGTTTCCAGAACTCGTTGAAAAACTTGCAGAATATGAAAGGAGATGTAAACCAACCATTGTTACGTGGGGAAATATGGATATGAAAGTGTTGAAGCATAATTGTGAAATGGCGAGAGTAGACTTTCCGTTCTTAGGACAGTGTCGTGATTTATCACTTGAGTATAAGAAGTTTTTTGGGGAGAGAAATCAAACAGGATTGTGGAAAGCAATTGAGGCATATGGAAAAGCAGGGACGGGTAAGCATCATTGTGCGCTAGATGATGCGATGACGACGTATAATATTTTTAAATTAGTAGAAAAAGATAAAGAGTATTTAGTGAAACCAGCACCTCCAACATTGGGAGAACTCGTTGATTTTTCAAAAGTGTTAAAGAAAGTGAGTACACAGTAACGACCAAATTGCACAGTATGTAATTTGGTCGTTTTGTTTTTTTAAAGTTTGTAGTCTTTTTTTAACTGCTCTAATGTTTCTAGACTACGAACCGCAAAAGGTGAATCATCTTCAGAAAATGAATTCATTTGAGTTTCTAATGCTAATTTGAGTGACTCTGTATACTCTGGAATTTCTCCTTCATATTTCTTCACCATTTGCTCTGGAATGTTCGTCTGTTCACGGAAAGCTAAAGCACGTCTTTCATGGAAAAATGGTACGTCAGCTTGTTTTACGTTATGTAAGTCACCTTGCACCGGATGTTTTAAAACAGCTAACACTTTTACGACGTAACTGCCAGGACGGCTATTTGTAACTTCGCCGATGTATTTGCCAGTTTTATAAATACCAGTAACGATTTCACCAATTTCAAATGTTTCTCTCATATTTTTCACCTCAAGTTTATAGTAAGGAAAGTATGCGAAGGAGTCAAAGAAATCATTCGCTTTCGGAATGCCCCCTTGAGAATATGGATAGGTTCCACTATAATTTTATATTATATAACAGAAAATTCTGATGTTTTTTAAATCCTATAATAAGGAGTGTTCCGTATGATGCCTTTATATTTTCCGGAAGATAAAACAGAATATATTATTCCAGGGATTGTTTGCGTTCTATTTATCATTGGTGCCGTTGCTACGTGGCGTATGTTCATTCGTGTATCAAAACGCGAAGCGGAGCGATTACAGAAAGTTGAAGAAAAACTTTTAGCGGAAAAGAAACAGTAACTCATTTTTGTATGTTTCCCTCTATGCTCGGACAATCTAAGGGCAGAATATATTTTGGAGGGAATAGAATGAAAAAACGGCTTTTTTTCAGTTGTTGTTTATTATTTCTGATGGCAGGTTGTGACCAAGGAAAGCCGAAAGAAATTGACGTGAAATTACATAATGCTTCAGGCGATGAAGTGGGGACTGCGAAAGTAAAGCAACAAACAAGCGGAGTGAAAATTACGATTAAAGGGGAAGGTTTTGCACCAGGCCCGCACGGCATACATGTACACGAAATTGGTGAGTGTAAAGCACCACGTTTTGAATCATCTGGCAATCATTTTAATCCTGATAATAAAAAACATGGACTTCTTAATCCGAAGGGTGCAGAAAACGGTGATTTACCGAACGTAATTGCAGACGGTTCTGGAAAGATCAAGGCAGAAATCGATGCGCCGCACATAACGCTTGAAGAAGGAAAAACAACGATTCATAGAAAAGATGGAGCGTCTATTATTATTACAGAAAACGCTGATGATGGTATGACACAACCAACAGGTAAATCAGGTGATCGAATTGCTTGTGGTGTCATTGTAAAAAAAGCATCGGATATGAAGAAAAAGTAAAAGCTACCGTGCATGGTAGCTTTTTTTGTGAAACGTAATTGAAAAGATATTGATAAAGGAGGTTGTCCCAAAACGATTGGAGGTCGCCTCCTTTCTTATTCTGAAAACGTATGGCGCAACCTATTTAAGATTTCTTCTAAAACAGATCTTGGACAGCCGATGTTAATTCGAATATGTTCTTCTCCGCCTAATCCGTATTTCTCACCAGGTTCAACGATGATTTTCCCTTTTTCTTCAAGCGATGTGGTGCGTTCGTTTTGAGAAAGCTGTAGGCGAGAGCAATCAATCCATAATAAAAAGCTACCTTCTGGTTTTGTTACAGAAAGAGCGGGTATGTGATTTTTAATATATTCACAAGCGAATTGAGCGTTATCTTCTATATATAATCGAATTTCATTTAGCCAATCATTACATTCTGTATAGGCACTTTGCATCGCTGTATAGGCAAATGTATTTAATCCGTGGAAACCTTGTCTATATTGGATAGATGTAAAGGTTTGACGGAGTTTTTCGTTTGGAATGATAATAATCGATGCTTGTAATCCGGCGATATTAAATGTTTTACTCGGAGCCATACAAGTAATCGTGCGTGCTGCTAATTCTTCAGATAAAGAAGCAAATGGTGTATGAGTACGATCTCCGTAAATAATATCGGCATGAATTTCATCTGCGACAACGATTACATTATATGTTGTACACAATGCGCCAAGTTGTGTGAGTTCATCTTTTGACCAAACACGCCCGATTGGATTGTGAGGACTACAAAGAAGCATGAGTTTGACGCCTTGTTGAAATTGCTTTTCTAAATGCTCGAAGTCTATCGCATATGTATCATTTTGTTTCTGTAATGGACTCACGCATAATTGTCTATTGTTTGTTGTGACCATTTCGAAAAATGGGGGATAAATAGGTGGTTGTACGAGAACGGATTCATTTTCCTTTGTGAAGGCCTGTATGCTCGTACTAAGAGCTGGAACGATCCCTGCGCTAAAGACAATCCAATCTTTTTGAATATCCCAGTTGTACTGTTTTTTTGTCCAGTTACAAATAGTATCTCCAATATTTTCGGGAGGAAGTGTATAGCCGAAAATAGGATGCTCGATACGTTTCTTTAAAGCAGTTTGAATTGGTTGTGGTACTTCAAAATCCATATCAGCTATCCAAGCGTGGATAAGTTCTTCGTTTTTATACGTATCCCATTTTGTACTATGAGTTCCACGTCGATTGACTGTTTTATGAAATAGTTGCATAAGTTTGCCCCCTTCTTCTGTAAAACCGTTAAGTTATGAAAGTTCTCTCTCTTCTTATAGAATAGCTGATGTGATAGGATAAAGAAAAGCATTAAAAAGTGAAAAGGCGGGAAGCGAATGGGTACATATGAAAAGATGATAGAGGTTGTGAAGAATTGGGATCCGTTTCAAATGGGACCGGAGTTTTATGAAACAGAAGCGAGCGATGTTGTGAACGTCGTAAGTGTGTTCGACGATTCAAAATACATCGCAAAAAAGATTCAACATATATACTTTATGTCTTTTGAGGAAGTACCTGCGCTTGAAAAATGTGAGAAGTTAGCTGTGGAATTACTTGTAATAAAAGAAGGCGGAAGTTGTTCATTGTAGGCTGTCGGAATTTCCGACAGCCTTTTGCATTATTGCGCGGAAAACGCAATGATTTCTTCATAAACATGTTCAGGCTTTTCTTCAGGTAGTAAATGTCCTGTGTTTTCGTAAGAAATAAATTTCGAATTTGGTAAATCTTTGTGTAGCCGATGACCTACATCTACAGGGACGACACGATCTTTTTCACCCCAAATGAGTAGTGTAGGTGTTTCTATTTTTTGTAATTCAGTTGAAGATAAATCACCTTCACGGTCTCTTATCATACGAGTTAAAGCAGGGAATATACGGTTGTCATAAAAAGGAGCGGAGTAACCTTCCTTCATTTCATCGTCAATTAATGAGTGATCATGAACGACATTCATTAAGTTATGAACAATCCCGCGCCGTATAATCCAGTTCTTTACGTATAAATGAAAGAACGGTAAATAAGAAGAGTACAGTAAAGGTAAGGTTGCGCGTGCTAAATAGCTAGAGCTGCATAGTAAAATTGTCTTTGAGATTAATTCAGGGCGTATACGGTTTACATAGAGAGAAATTTGTCCACCCATAGAATGCCCAACTAACACAATATTTGAGAGAGATAAATGTTCAATTAAATCGATAATAACCGTTGCTAAATTGTGATAAGAATACTTAAACAGATGAGACTTATCACTTTTTCCGAACGGTGGCAAATCAAGAGCTAGTACTGTTCCTGCTTTCGATAATAAAGGAATGAGGCGGCGGTAACTGAATGAGGAAGATAAAAAGCCGTGAACGAGTACGAAAGTAGGACGTTCCGTTTTGTTGTCATGTTCATACAATTCGTAATGAATAGTAGTGCCGCGAGTGGAAAAAGTGAAATAAGGACAAGTATATTCGTGATTCATTTTTTGTCACTCCATTGATTTTTGTTCATATCATTTCCAAGGAAGAAAAAAATATGTTAACAAAAAAAGGCAAGATGACGATGTCATCTTGCCTTTCGCTTATTTATTATTACCTGCGAACAATATTAGACGGTGTTTTTCCTTGTAACCCTGCAACTAAATTTTCAGCGGCTGTCATAGCCATTTGCTGCCTAGTTTTTAATGTTGCAGATCCGATGTGTGGTAAAGTCACAACATTTTGTAATGATAGGAGCGGATTATCTTTTTGAATCGGCTCTTGTGTAAACGTATCAATGCCTGCTGCAAAGATTTTCTTTTCGGTTAACGCATGGATTAACGCTTCTTCATCTACTGTTTTCCCGCGAGAAGCATTAATAAAGATTGCTGTTTCTTTCATTAATGAAAATTCTTTTTCTCCGATAAGATGATACGTTTCATCTATTAATGGAGTAAGAAGGACAATAAAGTCAGACTGTTTGAGTAGCGTCTGTAAATCACAATATGTAGCATCGAATTGTTGCTCTGCTTCTTCTTTACGGCGACGGTTATAATAAAGAACATTCATATCAAATCCGAATTTCGCTCGTTTTGCAACGGCTTCTCCAATTCGCCCCATTCCGATAATACCGATTGTACTATGGTGTACATCCAGCCCGAAGTGCTCTTTTCCAATTTCGGCGTTCCATTCACCATTTTTCACGTAGGAGTCGAGTTCGCAAACGCGTCGACCAGCAGATAACATAAGAGCGAAAACAAGGTCCGCTACTGTATCATCTAATACATATGGTGTATTCGTTCCGATTACATTGCGCTTTTCCATCGCTTGTAAATCAAAATTATCGTAACCAACAGAAATGTTGCTTACTACTTTTAAGTTAGGAGCCACATCTAATAATTCTTCATTAATAGCAGATCCGAAATTTAATAATCCATCTTTATCTTGTATTTTCTCCAATAGGACATCACGAGGTACCTTCTCATTTTGCTCCCATTTTTCATAATCACAGTGTTCTAATAAATAGTTTTCTACAAATGTTGGAACTGGTTCAGCAATATAAATTTTTGGTTTCACGGTTCCATCCCCTTTCGCTTTATCACGCATTTTTCCGCTGATTAAAGTTTCACTTTACCCCGCTTTAACGAGCAGTAAGACTCCCACCTAAAAAGACGGTTGAGGCAAAGAAGTGAGGTGGGAGATCAACTGCTCGTAAAAGCCCGATTGGTTCAACTAATAATCCATGGGGTGAACCTTTCCATGAATTAAAGTTTCACTTTATTTTGACATAATTCACTAAAAAAATCTTCTTTTCAAACTGGAAAGGGTATTTGTATAATTTAGACACAAACGAAAAGGAAGGATGATTTATATGGTGACAGAAAAGGAATTAGAATTATTAGCTTGTCTTGAAAAAAGTAGTCGATTATCTGTAGATACATTAGCGAAGCTGTTAAATATAGAAGTAGAAGAAGTAAAGAAGATGGTTGAAAAATTAGAAGCGGAAAAGATTATTGTGGATTATGTAACACATATCGATTGGACGAAGGTGAAAGAACATACAGGTTTAACGGCGATGATCGATGTGAAAGTTACGCCAAAGCGCGGCGTTGGGTTTGATGCGGTTGCTGAACAAATTTATCGTTATTCAGAAGTGAAATCTGTGTATTTAATGTCAGGGACATATGATCTTTCTATTACATTAGAAGGAAAGACAATGGGAGAAGTAGCGATGTTTGTTTCTGAGAAATTAGCAACAATTGAATCTGTCGTTTCTACAACAACGCATTTCATTTTGAAAAAGTATAAACATGAGGGAATTATTTATGAAAAAAACGATGATGATAAGCGCATTGTGGTGACACCATGAAGCAATTTGAACTATCTAGAACGGCAGAATCTTTACAACCATCTGGTATTCGAAAGTTTTTCGATTTAGCAGCAAATATGAAAGGTGTTATTTCTCTTGGAGTAGGAGAGCCTGACTTTGTTACACCTTGGAATGTAAGGCAAGCATGCATCCGTTCTTTAGAACAAGGATATACGTCGTATACAGCAAATGCAGGATTATTGGAACTCCGTCAAGAAATAGCAAAGTATCTAAAAAAACAATTTGCAGTATCTTATGATCCAAACGATGAAATCATTGTTACAGTTGGAGCGAGTCAGGCGTTAGATGTAGCGATGCGCGCCATTATAAATCCTGATGATGAAGTACTCATTATTGAACCAAGTTTCGTTTCTTATGCACCGCTTGTGACATTAGCTGGAGGAGTTCCGGTTCCTGTGGCAACGACTTTAGAAAACGAGTTTAAAGTACAACCAGAACAAATTGAAGCAGCTATTACAGCGAAAACAAAGGCAATTTTGCTTTGTTCACCAAATAACCCAACAGGTGCAATGTTAAATAAATCCGAGCTTGAAGAAATAGCAGTCATTGTTGAGAAGTACAATTTAATCGTATTATCTGATGAAATTTATGCAGAGCTTGTATACGACGAAGTATATACAAGTTTCGCGAGTATTAAAAATATGCGTGAGCATACAATTTTAATTTCAGGATTTTCAAAAGGGTTTGCAATGACAGGGTGGCGCCTCGGTATGATTGCAGCTCCTGTTCAATTTTCGGAATTAATGCTCAAAATTCATCAATATTCCATGATGTGTGCACCGACAATGTCTCAGTTCGCAGCACTTGAAGCGTTACGCGCGGGGAATGATGAAGTAATTCGGATGAGAGACAGTTATAAGAAACGACGTAATTTTATGACGACATCGTTTAATGAAATGGGTTTAACGTGTCATGTGCCAGGCGGAGCATTTTATGTCTTTCCTTCTATTTCTTCAACTGGACTATCTTCGGCAGAATTTGCAGAACAGTTATTATTAGAAGAAAAGGTGGCTGTTGTACCTGGAAGTGTATTTGGCGAAAGTGGTGAAGGATTTATTCGTTGCTCGTATGCAACATCGCTTGAACAACTTATGGAAGCAATGAAGAGAATGGAACGGTTTATAGAAAATAAAAAAAGGACAAAACAGAATACGTTTTGTCCATAAAAGGGGGGGAATACTAGAAAGCCATGTGTTAGTATTCTATCCCAATATTGGAGAATTATACGTACTCTAGGAAATTTTTCGTTAATTTTGAATGAGTTCTGTCATAGTGGTATAATTTACTAATATAAGGTATGCGTATCCTGAGTAGCTTTAGTTAGGGTACGTACTAACTAATCGGATATTTAACAATAAATCATCTGCTTTGCTATCTACAATTGTAGAGAAAATGGTAAACGTATGGGAGTGTTTCATATGTCAGAACAATATACAACTGGAGTGGTTGTAACAGGGAAAGTGACTGGGATTCAAGATTACGGTGCATTTGTAGCGTTAGATGCAGAAACACAAGGGCTTGTGCATATATCTGAAATTACAAATGGATATGTAAAGGATATTCATGACTTTTTAAAAGTCGGCGATACAGTAGAAGTAAAAGTACTTTCAATTGATGAAGAACACAGAAAAATGAGTTTATCGTTAAAAGCGGCGAAAAGAAAACAAGGACGGATTCTTATACCGAATCCATCTGAGAACGGATTTAATACGCTGCGAAAAAAGCTAACAGAATGGATTGAAGAGTCCGAGTTAACAAAGTAAAAGAGGAGCGCATATGAGCGTTCCTCTTTTACTTTGTCTTATGATATATATTTGCAAATATGATTGCATGCAATCATATTCGTATGTCGGAGGTGAAATAAAGACATACTGACTAGCGAATTTCGTTCGTTTCTGGGTGAGTGCCAAGATTTTCTGATGGTTTAAAGAGTAAACCAAGATTGATAAGCCCAGAAATACCGACGATACCGTAAATAATGCGTGCGAGAGCTGAGTTTTGTCCACCGAAAATGGCAGCCACTAAGTCAAACTGGAAGAACCCGATCAGTCCCCAGTTAACAGCACCAATTACAGTAAAGACTAATGCGATACGTTGCAGAGTACTCATGAAAAAGCCCCCCTTAATTGTGAAGCATGAGCAAGCGATGAGTTAATTAACTCCTTTATAGAATGGCGTAGTTATGTTGTTTTTATACATAAAAAATATAAGAAAAAGGATGTATATACATCTATACCGAAAAATGCGAATTTTTATGCAAAAAATGAACTTTTTCTAAAAAATATATTTTGGTTGCGTTTACAATTGTTGAATCGCTTGATTTACAACTTCAGTTTCGCTAAAGTGAATACAGAAATACATATACATTATTGGAGGGAAAAAGATGAGTACACATGTAACGTTCGACTATTCTAAAGCGTTATCCTTCATCGGTGAACATGAAATCACTTATTTACGTGATGCAGTGAAAGTAACACATCATGCAATCCACGAAAAAACTGGAGCTGGGAACGATTTCCTTGGGTGGGTAGACCTTCCGCTTCAATATGACAAAGAAGAATTTGCTCGCATTCAAAAATGCGCAGAAAAAATTAAAAATGACTCTGACATTTTACTTGTTGTAGGTATCGGTGGTTCTTACCTAGGAGCACGTGCAGCAATCGAAATGTTAAATCATTCTTTCTACAACACACTTTCTAAAGAACAACGTAAAACTCCACAAGTGCTATTTGTTGGACAAAACATTAGCTCCACTTACATGAAAGATTTAATGGACGTATTAGAAGGTAAAGACTTCTCTATTAACGTTATTTCCAAATCAGGTACAACAACAGAGCCGGCACTAGCATTCCGTATTTTCCGTAAGTTATTAGAAGAAAAGTATGGAAAAGAAGAAGCTCGCAAACGTATTTATGCAACGACGGATAAAGCACGTGGTGCATTAAAAACATTAGCTGATAACGAAGGTTACGAAACATTCGTTATTCCAGATGATGTTGGAGGACGTTTCTCTGTATTAACGCCAGTTGGTTTATTACCAATCGCAGTAAGTGGCTTAAATATTGAAGAGATGATGAAAGGTGCAGCTGCTGGTCATGATGACTTCGGTGCATCAGAACTAGAAGAAAACCCAGCTTACCAATATGCAGTAGTTCGTAACGCTTTATACAATAAAGGAAAAACCATTGAAATGCTTGTTAACTATGAGCCAGCACTTCAATACTTCTCTGAATGGTGGAAACAGTTATTTGGTGAAAGTGAAGGGAAAGATCAAAAAGGTATTTTCCCATCTTCAGCAAACTTCTCAACTGACTTACATTCATTAGGTCAATACGTTCAAGAAGGTCGTCGTGACTTATTCGAAACAGTTCTGAAAGTAGGTAAATCTACACATGAACTAACAATCGAATCAGAAGAAAACGATTTAGATGGATTAAACTACCTTGCTGGTGAAACTGTAGACTTCGTAAACACGAAAGCATACGAAGGTACATTACTTGCACATAGCGATGGTGGCGTACCAAACTTAATCGTAAATATCCCTGAATTAAATGAGTACACATTCGGTTACCTTGTATACTTCTTCGAAAAAGCATGTGCGATGAGCGGCTACTTATTAGGCGTAAATCCATTTGATCAACCAGGAGTAGAAGCATACAAGAAAAACATGTTTGCATTACTTGGTAAACCAGGATTTGAAGAATTAAAAGCAGAATTAGAAGAGCGTTTAAAATAATAAAAAGCGACCGGATTCCGGTCGCTTTTTATTATTTTATCGAAAAGTCCATCAATATATTCAAACTAGAGTGGGTATGCTAAAGAAAAAGTCTAGGAGGGATGGGCTTGATACCGATTCAATCAAATTTAGAAGGACGTACATATGCGTTATATAAGTTAGAAGAGATAATGAAGCCACTTGGATATAGCATTGGTGGCAATTGGGATTACAATAAAGGATGCTTTGATTATAAAATTGATGAAGAAGATGGCTATCAATTTCTGCGAGTGCCATTTACAGCAGTAGATGGAGAGCTAGATGTACCTGGTGTAATAGTCCGTCTTGGAACGCCTTATATTCTTTCGCACGTATATCAAGACGAACTAGATGATCACGTAAATACTTTAACGGCTGGAACGAGTGGAATGGATCAATTTGCTGAGCCGAAAGATCCAGATGGAGATGTGAAAAGAAAATATATCAATATTGGGAAAGTGCTCATGCAGGAACTAGAAAAACATTTTCTTAATGGTGAATAACAATGAGTATGTCGCTTTCAATGAGAATAAAGGAATGGACTGGATTAATCATATATTGTTCGTCGCGTTTTATACCTAGTAAGAGAATGTTTTGCTTTAAAAGAGTATAGCTGCAATTTGCAAAAGTTTGTCCAGTGCAGGAAGGATAAAGCTCCATCAGTTGTAATTTGTTATCAGAGATTTCATCGTAAAGTGAGAATAGTACGCCTGAAATGGAAGGGAATAAAAGAGAAGCGGTAAATACGTAGCTCGTTAATTTATTTCCTTCTATAATTTCTGATACACCAGCTCTCGTTGCATTTTGTATTTGTTCAGAAGTAAGAAGTTCAGCGATGCAGTGAATGTTTGGGTTGAGACCTTTTGCAGTTAAAATATTTAAAATGGACTGTGTATCTGCTAAGCTTTCATTTTTTTCTTTATCAGCTGTTATTAATATAGTGTGAGCAGTTGTAATATTAGCTTTTAATAAAGTTTGATCGTGATGCGGGCAACCCTTTATAAATTCTAAATGATGAAATGGTTTTGGAAGTAAAGAAAGTGTTTCATCAATTAAAACGATATCAAGGTTCGGTTGTAAGATGTGCATTTGTTTTACAACATGTTTTGCCCGTTCGTTCCAGCCGACGATAATCATATGACCGTTAGAGGTAGCGGCTTCTTCTCCTTTAATTTTCATATATTGCTTATTAATCATATCAGTGGCGAACAGAACCATATAATAAGAACAAAAACCGGTTCCAAATAAAATAATCCCCATACCGATAAGTTTGCCTATTAGTGTATGCGGGGCAAAGTCACCATAGCCAACGGTGAAAATGGTAACGATTGACCACCAAACTCCATCAAACCATGTGGTGAAGTGCGATGGCTCTAATCTATGTATAAGGAAGCCAGAAGAAGCAGTAAGTACAACAATAAAGCAAACTAAACGAAAAATAATGGAATCACGAAATGTATCTACTAAATTTGGACGGGATTTCAAACTTTTATTCCTCCTTACTTTGCAGGACTACATTCATTGTTACCATTATAGAAAAAAGAAAAACTCTCTAATTTAAAAGAGAGTTTGTTTTACATTACATACTTTCTAATTCAGTTTGTTGGACACTTTCAAGATGCTGGAGGGCGTAGTAAACATCAGCAGTATGCCTTTTTTGATCGATAGATAATTTCAAATGTAAATAGTGAGAGCCATTCTCCAATGTTTTGAGCTTCATATTCTTAACTTTTATATCCATTTCTTTTATTTCTTCAATTACAATTGGGATATTGTCCATATTTCGCACAACAAGTTTTACTGCGATATCACGTTGACGAAATGATCTCGGTCCTACAAATTTCATTGTTAATGGTATAAGTTCGACGCTAATCATAAGGAAACACATTCCGAAAATCGCTTCGATATAGAATCCAGCCCCAACAGCAATACCAATACCAGAAGCACCCCAAATCATAGCAGCAGTCGTTAGTCCTGCAATGCTATCGTTTCCTCTTCGTAAAATAACACCGGCACCTAAAAAACCGATTCCTGATACAATTTGAGCGGCAAGTCGAAGTGGATCCATATTCATATGATCGGTATGTGGCAAATTGTAAGCCGCTTTAATAGAAACAATCGTCAGGAGGCAACTAATAATAGAAATAACTAAACAAGTTTTTAAACCAAGTGGTTTCCGTTTTAATTCGCGCTCTAAACCGATAGCGAACCCTAAAATAGCCGAGAGACCTAGTTTGATTAATAAATCGGCATAGTCCATATATATTCCTCCTTGTATGATACGGTATATGAATAAAACGTTTATTATAGAAAGAAACGCTTTTTGATAGAGTGACTTTATATAGAATATATGTAGGAATTATTTATACATGAAAGAGATATTTCGTTTAAGTATATGATATTAAAAAAGAAATGTGGGTGGTTTTGAAAAAAGTTTACAAAAGGTGTTGCATTTCATTTTTCACCATGATATATTAATAACCGTCGCTGATGCGGAAACGCAGAAAACGACAAAAAAGAAATTGAAAAACTTAGTTGACATCGAAAAACGAAGATGTTAACATAAGGAAGTCGCAAATGAGCGACTAAGTAGTTCTTTGAAA
>NZ_VEJP01000018.1:0-15617 GCF_007680225.1 Bacillus sp. DE0042
TAAAAATAAAAATTGACGTTTCACGTTGTTTGTTTCGTTCAGTTTTCAAAGAACTACTTGGTCGCTCATTTGCGACTCCCTTATGTTAACATCTTCGTTAGTTAATGTCAACTAAGTTTTTCGTTTCGTTTACCGCGTTCTGCGTTATTGCATCGGCGACTTGTTCTATATTACACCTCTAAACCTTAATCGTCAACATGTTTTTCTAAAAAAATATAAAAAGGCTTATTTCTTTTAAAATAAGCTTTTTTATCAAATATCATTCTATTCATTTATTATTTTTCTATAATTGGTAACGAGACGATAAACTGAATAATACCACCCTCATATTCAGCTCGAATACTACCACCTTGCAACTCAACAATACTTTTCGCAATCGCTAATCCAAGTCCCGACCCTTCTGTTACTCTACTTCTAGATTGATCTTTCTTATAAAAGCGTTCAAACAAACTCCCTAACTCTTCTCTCGTAAACTCTTCACTATGATTCGCAATTACAATTTGTATATCCCGGCGCTGCCTTTGAAGAGAAACTTTTATCTCCCCATCATCTTTACTATACTTAATCGCGTTCATTAATAGATTATCAAATACACGAACCATCTTTTCCGAATCAATCGCCGCATAGGTACGTTCCTCAGGAAACTTCTTAACAAACGTAAGTCCATGCTCTTCCGCCTGCGGTACTAACTCTTCTATTAATTGCTCCAATAACTCATTTATACAAACCTCTTGTTTTTCTAATATAACTTGCTCGTTTGTTAACTTCGTATACTCAAATAAATCTTCTATTAAATTTTTTAACTGCTCCGACTTTGCAAAAGCAATTCTCGTATATTCATCATGTTGTTCTTTATTTTCATATTTAGAATCTCGAAGTAACCGCAAGTAACCCATTATAGAAGTCAATGGTGTACGTAAATCGTGAGATACATTCGTAATAAGCTCATTCTTTTGCTTCTCTAATTTACGTTCCTTTTCTATATTATTCATAAGCTCTTCCGCCATATTATTAATATTCTCGGTTAAAGACGCAATCTCATCTTCACCTTTCTTCTCAATACGGTACGCTAAGTTACCTTTTTCTATTTCCTTTACACCTTGTGCCATCGCTTCAATTTGCTTCATCTTTCTCTTTGTTATATAGAAGAAAGAGAAAATAAATACAAGTACACCTATGAAAAATGGAAACGGTCCTTCTTGCGTATCATATATTACTTCACCTTCCGGAATCCCACTAACAAACATGTATAAATTCTTATCTTCTATTGTAATAGGTGCAAAAGCTATAAATTCTTTTCTCGTACTTTCAAATTCTTTTCTACCATTCATATAATTAATCGCAAACGATGATGCATTACGAATTGTATTATGCAAATCAATTTGTTCTTCTTGCGCCTGCTTCGTCTTATATAAAACTTTTCCACTCTCGTCAGTAACCAACACTTTTAAAGCTCTAGAGTTTTGTTCTAAATTTTGATTCTCTATTTCAATCATACTTGATATAGCTTCTAATTTATTTTCATGAACTGAACTATTTGCCACACTTTGAGCTTGTTGATTAATTTGCTCCATACCAGACCGATAATCGATTGTCGCCTGCCGATTCGCATTCTCAAAAAAAGGTGCTGCTGCTTTTGCTGACAAAATCCCTAACAACGCACAAGCAGTAAACGCAGTAATAAGTTGAATGCGTACACTCCGCTTCACCCTCTTCACTAGCTTTTCAATTAATTCTCTAGTTTTCCTAATATAAGTAAATGGATTAAATATCTTTTTCAATCTTATATCCCACTCCCCATACAGTTTTTATATATCTAGGCTTCCTTGGATTCTCCTCAATCTTCTCACGCACTTTCCGAATATGAACCATTACCGTGTTATCCGACTGGAAAGATCTTTCATTCCAAACCTTTTCATAAATTTGTTCCGCACTAAAGACCATACCCGGGTTACGAGCTAGTAATTCTAAAATTGAAAATTCCCTCGGTGTCAGTTTCACTTCTTCTCCATCCACAATAACTTTATGGGTTGAAATATTTATTTTCATCTCTCCAATTTCTAACTCGTCCTCATTTTGAATAGCAAAACCATTCATCTTCATATAACGACGTAACTGAGATTTAATTCTTGCGATTAACTCTAACGGATTAAATGGTTTCGTTACGTAATCATCTGCACCTGTTGTTAATCCTAAAATTTTATCCATATCTTGCGTTTTCGCAGAAAGCATAATAATTGGCATTTCTTTCGATTCTCTTACTTTCATACACATATGGATACCATCTACCTTTGGCATCATAATATCTAATACGACTAGATGTACTTCATTTTCTTCTAGTAAACGTAATCCTTCTTCTCCGTCTCCTGCTTGCAATACTTTATATCCTTCATTCTTTAAATAGATTGTAATAAGATTCCTAATTTCTTTTTCATCATCTACGACAAGTATTGTTTCGGTTGCCACAATATCTCCCCCATCACTTTTTTAATCCCTAACTTCTATTATAGGAAAACTTCTGAAGAAAAACGCTCGGAAATCCTTAAGATTTTCTGAAGACGCAAAAAAGGTCTAGACTCCCCTTAAGTCTAGACCTTTCAAAAAACCCCTTTTATTTACGAACGTAGATGAAATATAGTACGAATAAAACTCCCATAACATACATAATTGGATGAATCTCTTTACGACGACCACTTACTACCATTGTAATTGGATAGAAGATAAACCCGATTGCAATCCCTGTCGCAATACTATACGTAAGTGGCATTGAAATGATTGTAAAGAATGCTGGTACTGCAATCTCGAATTTCTTCCAATCAATTTCGCCTAAAGATGAAACCATCAAGATCCCTACAATAATTAATGCTGGCGCTGTTACAGCTGGTGTTACAACGCTTAATAATGGCGAGAAGAATAGTGCCAGCAAGAAGAATCCTGCTGTTACAACTGCTGTAAATCCAGAACGTCCACCCGCTGCTACCCCAGCAGAAGATTCAATGTAAGACGTTGTTGTTGATGTACCTAAGATTGCACCGATTACAGTTGCAATCGCATCTGCAAATAATGCTTTTCCTGCACGTGGTAATTTATTGTTCTTCATTAATCCAGCTTGATTCGCAACCGCTACAAGTGTACCTGCTGTATCAAAGAAATCGATGAAGAAGAACGTTATAATAACAATCACCATTTGAACAGTGAAAATATCTCCGAAGTGAGTTAACGCCACACCGAACGTTGGTTCTAGACTCGGTATTGCTCCCACTACCGCTTTCGGAGTATCAATTAATCCTGTCGCTACTCCTAAGATTGCTGTAAGAATCATACCGTAGAAAACTGCACCATTTATTTTCTTAATCATGAAGATGATTGTCGTAACAACCCCGAAGATTGCTAGTAACGTTGTGCCCTTTGTTAAATCCCCCAACCCAACAAGAACAGCATCATTTTTCACGATAATTCCGGCATTTTGGAATCCAAGGAAAGCAATGAACAATCCGATACCTGCCGCTACTGCAAACTTTAACTCTGTTGGAATTGCATTAATGATTTTTTCACGAATACCTGAAGCTGTAAGAATAATAAAGATAATACCTGACATTAATGTTCCAGCAATTGCTGTTTGCCACGGAATACCCATCGTTAACACTGCCGTATAAGCAAAGAACGCGTTAATTCCCATCCCCGGCGCCAAAGCAATCGGATACTTCGCGAAGATCCCCATAATTAACGAACCAATCGCCGCTGCTAATGCTGTAGCAACGAATACTGCACCTGGATCCATTCCTGTACCTGCTGGTAACCCTTTAACATTTCCAAGTGACAGCGTAGCAGGATTGACAAATAATACATAAGCCATAGATAAAAATGTCGTTAAACCTGCTATGAACTCTGTTTTATAATTTGTACCGAGTTCATCAAACTGAAAATAGCGTTTCATCTTACGTTTCCCCCGTTATATGATTACTCGCCGTAATCTCCCTAGCCCTCTTTTATCTATTAAAAATAAAAAAGGCTTCCATTGCATATACATGGAAGCGTTCTATGAATAAAGACAAGTTTCCCCTCATCTTTATCTAAACGCCTCGTAGTCAAGCCATTTACGGTAGCTAGGTAGAAACTTTCGGGCCATATCCCCGATATTATACGACGGCATAATATTCACTTTTCGTTTGAATTACATACTCATATTAACTCGATGAAGTAGTTTTGTCAATTTAAAAGCGAACATTTTTATAAACTTTTATACTTTCGTTCGTATTAAGAGTAAAAACACAAAAGATCCATCTATGCATGAGCACTAGATGGATCTTTTTTTATAATACTATTCCCACTCAATAGTTGCTGGTGGCTTACTTGTTATATCATACACGATACGGTTAACGTGTTTTACTTCGTTTACGATACGTACAGAGATTTTCTCTAATACGTCCCAAGGGATACGCGCCCAGTCAGCTGTCATACCGTCGATAGATGTTACTGCACGGATACCTACTGTGTAATCGTAAGTACGCTCGTCACCCATAACACCTACGCTACGCATACCAGGAAGCGCAGTAAAGTATTGCCAAACTTCGCGGTCTAAGCCCGCTTTAATAATTTCTTCACGTAAAATCGCATCAGATTCACGAACGATTTCTAATTTCTCTTCTGTGATTTCACCTAATACACGAATACCAAGACCAGGGCCTGGGAACGGTTGACGCCATACGATTTCATCAGGAATTCCTAGTTCTGATCCTAATACACGTACTTCATCTTTAAATAACGTGTTTAAAGGCTCAATTAATTTGAACTGCATGTCTTCTGGAAGTCCACCAACGTTATGGTGAGATTTAATTGTTTGTGCAGTTGCTGTACCACTTTCAACGATGTCCGTGTAAAGTGTACCTTGCGCTAGGAAGTCCATTCCTTGTAATTTAGAAGCTTCATCATCAAATACGTAAATGAATTCATTACCGATGATTTTACGTTTTTGCTCTGGATCTTCTACACCTTTTAACTTGTTCATGAAGCGTTCTTGTGCATCCACTTTAATAACGTTCATGTGGAAGCCTTCGCTGAATGTTTTCATAACGCCTTCTGCTTCACCTTTACGAAGTAAACCGTGGTCAACGAAAATACATGTTAATTGGTCGCCGATTGCTTTATGAATTAATACTGCTACAACAGAAGAGTCTACACCGCCGCTAAGTGCGCATAGTACTTTTTTGTCTCCAACAGTTTCACGGATTTTCTCTAATTCTACTTCGATAAAGTTCTCCATGTTCCATCCTTCAGAACAACCACATGCGCCGAATACGAAGTTTTTAATTAAATCGTTACCGTGCTCAGAGTGACGTACTTCTGGGTGGAATTGTACACCGTATAAGTTTTGCTCTTCATTGCTCATACCAGCAATCGGACAAGACTCACTTGTCGCATCTACTACGAATCCTTCAGGTAAACCAGTTACTAAGTCACCATGGCTCATCCATACAACTTGCTCTTCTGGAAGGTTCGCATATAATTTTGATTCGTTCTCTACTTTAAGAACAGCTTTTCCGTACTCACGGTGGTTTGCACGTTCTACTTTCCCACCGAAGTGTTGCGTCATAAGCTGCATACCGTAACAAATACCGAAGATCGGTAATCCTAGTTCAAAGATTTTTTCATCACAATGTAATGCGCCTTCACCGTATACACTATTTGGTCCACCAGAGAAGATAATCCCTTTTGGATTCATTGCTTTAATTTCTTCTGCAGTAATTGTATGTGGATGAAGTTCACTGTATACACCGAACTCACGAATTCGACGTGCTATTAACTGATTGTACTGACTCCCAAAATCTAAAACGATAATTGTATCATGCTGCT
Source organism: Bacillus sp. DE0042 (assembly GCF_007680225.1). Lineage (NCBI taxonomy): Bacteria > Bacillati > Bacillota > Bacilli > Caryophanales > Bacillaceae > Bacillus > Bacillus sp. DE0042. Next base: position 5,854 of record NZ_VEJP01000018.1, read on the forward strand.
TCTTCAAAATAATCACCCCAACGTTAGTTCTCGTATATAAATATTTTCACCAATTTGGCAAAAAGCATTACTAATATAATAAAAAAAGCCAGTCCTCCGCCTCTAGTCTCATAACAAAGAAAAGGCAGGGGTCTGGCTTTATAAAGAAAGATAGTCTTCCGCTCTTTATAAATATAAGACGCACTGCCTTCATAGTCAGGTTGTTTACGGTAACCCGGTAGAGACTCTCAAACCATATCATCGAGGATATATGAAGGATTGTTTTATATTATCTTCCTAGATTCTAACAATGAAGTATCCGTATGGTCAAGAGAGAAAGCGACAAAATTCTACAGAAATTCATTTCCTTTTCTAAAAAACATAAAAAAACATCCATTTCTATATAGAAATGGATGTTTTTCGAGCAAACGGAATTACATCATTCCGCCCATACCGCCCATGCCCATGCCGCCCATGTCAGGCATTGCTGGTGCATTTGGTTCTGGCTTGTCAGCTACTACAGCTTCAGTCGTTAAGAACATAGCTGCAACAGATGCTGCGTTTTGAAGTGCAGAGCGAGTTACTTTAGCTGGATCTACGATACCAGTTTCAAGCATGTTAACCCACTCGCCAGTAGCTGCGTTGAAACCAACGCCTACTTTTTCGCCTTTTAGACGCTCTACAACTACAGATCCTTCTAGACCAGCGTTGATTGCGATTTGACGAACTGGCTCTTCTAGTGCGCGAAGTACGATGTTGATACCTGTTGCTTCGTCGCCTTCAGCTACGATAGAAGCTACTTTCGTGTATACGTTCATAAGTGAAGTACCACCACCTGCAACGATACCTTCTTCTACTGCTGCACGAGTTGAGTTAAGTGCATCTTCAATGCGAAGTTTGCGCTCTTTTAACTCAGTTTCAGTTGCTGCACCTACTTTAATTACTGCTACGCCACCTGCAAGTTTTGCAAGACGTTCTTGTAATTTTTCACGATCGAATTCAGAAGTAGTTTCTTCTAATTGCGCGCGGATTTGGCCAATGCGAGCTTCGATTTGTTGTGAATTTCCGATACCTTCTACTACAGTTGTGTTTTCTTTCGTTACAACAACTTTACCAGCGCGTCCTAAAGATTCAATTGTAGCAGATTTTAAGTCACGACCTAATTCTTCAGTGATTACTTCGCCACCAGTTAAGATTGCGATATCTTCTAGCATTGCTTTACGACGGTCACCAAATCCAGGAGCTTTAACAGCTACTACATTGAATGTACCACGAAGTTTGTTCACTACTAATGTAGCTAAAGCTTCGCCTTCTACGTCTTCAGCGATGATAAGAAGTGGTTTACCTTGTTGTACCACTTGCTCTAATACTGGTAAGATTTCTTGGATGTTAGAAATCTTCTTATCAGTAATTAAGATGTATGGGTTATCAAGAACCGCTTCCATTTTGTCAGAATCAGTAATCATGTAAGGAGATGCATATCCACGATCAAATTGCATACCTTCTACTACGTCTAATTCTGTTGTAAATCCTTTAGATTCTTCTAAAGTAATAACGCCGTCGTTACCAACGCGCTCCATTGCTTCAGCGATTAATTGACCAACTTCTTCGTCAGCCGCAGAAATAGCAGCTACTTGTGCGATAGAAGATTTACCTTCGATTGGTTTAGAAATCTCTTTTAATTCTGCAATTGCAGCAGTAACAGCTTTTTCGATACCTTTACGAAGACCCATTGGGTTCGCACCAGCTGTTACGTTTTTAAGACCTTCACGAATCATAGCTTGTGCTAATACAGTTGCAGTTGTCGTTCCGTCACCAGCTACATCATTTGTTTTGCTAGCAACTTCTGCTACTAATTTTGCACCCATGTTTTCGAATGCATCTTCTAATTCGATTTCTTTTGCGATTGTTACACCGTCATTTGTAATAAGTGGTGAACCGAATTTTTTCTCAAGTACAACGTTACGACCTTTTGGTCCAAGCGTTACTTTAACTGCGTTTGCAAGAGTGTCGACACCGCGAAGCATCGAACGACGTGCTTCTTCACTAAATTTAATATCTTTTGCCATAATAATTGACCCCCTTGAATTTTTTAAGATTTATATAATTAACCGATAACTGCTAAAATGTCACTTTCACGTAAAATCAAGTAGTCAGTACCTTCATATTTTACTTCAGTACCTGCATATTTTGAGAAGATGATAAGATCACCTGCAGCTACCTCTAAAGCAACACGCTCACCATTTTCAAGCACTCGACCAGTACCTACTGCAATAACTTTACCCTCTTGTGGTTTTTCTTTTGCAGTGTCTGGTAATACAATACCACTTGCTGTTTTTTCTTCTGCTTGAACAAGCTCAATTACAACGCGATCACCTAATGGCTTTAGCATGAACAATAACCTCCTCATTTTGTTATGTAAATTTTATTTATTAGCACTCAAGTCACCCGAGTGCTAACACACTTATAATAATAAATAATCTCAATTTCTTTTGCAAGTAAAAAAATCATAATTTTTTCGCAAATTAAGCTATACACTTTTCTATATAGAGTCCCTCTTCTTCTACCTTTACTATATGAATCGTTGTTTCCACTACTCGTATGTTACAATATGAAAGGACACCCTAAGTTGTTTTCGCTATACACACAACTTTCTCCTGTCTTCTATTATAATTTCAAATAAGGATTTACGAAAAAAACATAATTTAAGTGAAGTTTATATCGTAGGTAGCATACTTACATGTTATCCTACCTTATCTCATACACTAGAGTTAGAAAGGATGGTTAAACCATTTGAAAAAACAATATTGGTGGGTTATCGTTACATACATTTTAATGCAGTTATCATCCATTGCTGGATTACCACTTCTGCTGAAAACTGGACTTTATGATAACAGAGGATTTACTAGAGAAGAGAAATTTCAACTCATAACTGGCCACTGGGCAATCATTAGCTTCTTTATTGCATTATGTATCGTACTTTGGTTACTTAGAACAGATATTCGTGACAGACGTTTAGATACAATGCGCTCTACTGTTCCAGCTACGATTGGTTGGATTTTTATTGGGTTCTTCCTAGCATTTTTCTCACAAAGTATTGCCGGTATGATAGAAATGCGTGTATTAGGAATTAAACCTGGATCAGAAAATACAGCAAGACTTATGGATATCGCAAGAACGACACCTTGGTTCCTTATCGTTATCTCTATAATAGGACCTATTTTGGAAGAAATCGTATTTAGAAAAATTTTATTTGGTACACTTTATAAGAAGTTTAACTTCTTTATTGCTGCTATCATTAGTTCTCTTGTATTCGCAGCAATTCATTTTGATTTCACTCACTTATTGGTATACACTTCTATGGGACTCGTATTCGCCTTTTTATATGTAAAAACGAAGCGTATTATCGTCCCTATCGCGGCTCATGTTGCAATGAATACATTAGTTGCAGTTGCTCAAGTTTTAATGAGCAATGAACAAATTCAAGAAATGATTAAAGAAGCTGAAAAAATGCAAGGCTTTATCGGAGGATTTTTAGTATGAGGAACTCACCATTGTTCATGGCTGCATTGTACTTCCTTCTAGGATGTATCTTTACACGCTTCGCCATTACGAACGTAACAGATACAATCTGGAATATGTGGACAATACTATTTGCAGTTATGGCAACAATTGATTTTAATTTGGCACTTCGCCTTATCTTAGTTAAATTCACAAAGAAAAAACAATAATAAAACGCAGAGGTCGCTTCCTCTGCGTTTTATTGTGGATAATTCTTTAAAAAGTAAACAAGTGTTTGTAACTCTACCGCTAAATCAATATGGTGAATTCTTATATTATCTGACACATTTAAGCGCGCTGGTGTGAAATTTAAAATACCATGCACGTTCGTTTCTGCCAATCTATCTGCTACAGATTGTGCTACTGTAGCGGGTACTGTTAATATTGCCACTTGTATATCAGTTGATAAACGTTCTTCTAATTCATCTAAATGATATACAGGAATGCCCCCGATTTCTGTCCCGACTTTCTCTTCACTAACATCAAACGCCATTTCAATTTTTGTATTATTGTTTTTCGTGAAATTATAATGTAAGAAAGCGGTCCCTAAATTACCTACTCCAATAAGTGCTACACGTGTTATATCATCTTGGTCGAGTGTTTCACGGAAAAATGATAATAAATAATTTACGTTATATCCATAACCTTTTTTCCCTAACGCTCCAAAATATGAAAAATCTCTTCGAATCGTTGCGGAATCAACTTTTACCGCTTCGCTCAATTCGGCTGATGAAACACGTTGCTTACCAGAAAGAGATAAGTTTTGGATAAATCGATAGTATAGAGGCAATCGTTTGGCAGTGGCCTGTGGAATTTTTTGCTGATCCATATAACCTCTCCTCTCTTCCTATCTTTATTCATATACTTGAATCAAATACAGAAGTTTAGCACTCATGAATTTCCCTGTATAATAAAGAGAAGAAGTATTCTCTCTTTATTTTAAACTATACACTATTTTTAGTATGATTGAGAAATATAAACATGGCAAAGTTAAGAAATTATTTGAGGTGAAAACATTGATTTTATTACAAGTAAACGCGCTTACGAAATTATACGGTGCAGAAACGATTCTTGCAAACATAAAATTAGAAGTTCAAACGAAAGATCGTATCGCATTAGTCGGACGAAATGGGGCCGGAAAATCTACATTATTAAAAATAATAGCTGGTGAGCTATCTCATGATGGTGGCGAAATTATAAAACCGAAAGATGTCTCAATCGGATATTTAGCTCAAAATACCGGGTTAGAAACATCTTTAACAATTTGGGATGAAATGTTAACCGTCTTTACACACTTGCAGCAAATGGAGACAAAACTTCGAAGGCTAGAGCAAGAGATGGGAAAAGAAGAAAACTTTTCAAACGAGGCTACATATGAAAGATTATTAGCTGATTATGACCAATTGCAATTAGATTATAAAGATCAAGGTGGATATCAATATGAAGCAGATATTCGCTCGATTTTAAGTGGTCTTGGCTTCCCAGTTGAAACGCACCAGACGACGATTTCTACATTAAGTGGTGGACAAAAAACACGATTAGCTCTCGGTAAATTATTATTAACGAAACCAGACCTACTTATTTTGGACGAGCCTACAAACCATTTAGACATCGAAACATTAACATGGCTTGAACAATATTTACAAGGCTATCCTGGCGCAATACTAATCGTTTCTCATGACCGTTATTTCTTAGATAAACTCGTTACACAAGTATATGAAATTTCGAATAAAGAAAGCAGACGATTTGTTGGTAACTACAGTAAATATTTAGACTTGAAATCAGCATTATACGAGCAAGACATGAAACGTTATGAAAAACAACAAGATGAAATCGCTAAGCTTGAGGATTTCGTTCAAAAAAATATAGCTCGCGCATCTACGACAAAACGTGCTCAAAGCCGTCGTAAACAATTAGATAGAATGGAATTATTGACTAGACCTTTAGGTGATTCTAAGTCAGCATCCTTCCACTTCGATATCGAAAAACAAAGTGGAAATGATGTTTTACAAGTAAAGGATGCAACTATCGGCTATGATGATGATCCGATTATTGAACATGTAACTATGCGCTTAACTCGCGGGGATAGCGTTGCTTTAGTTGGTCCAAACGGAATTGGGAAATCCACATTATTAAAATCACTTGTGAATAAGTTACCACTATTAAATGGTGATGTTTCTTTCGGATCCAATGTATCTGTTGGTTATTATGATCAAGAACAAGCAAACTTAACATCTTCTAAGCGAGTTTTAAATGAGTTATGGGATGAATATCCACTGCAGCCCGAAAAAGAAATTCGCACGATATTAGGTAACTTCTTATTCACAGGGGATGATGTACTAAAACCAGTATCTTCTCTTAGTGGTGGACAAAAAGCTCGATTAGCTCTTGCAAAACTTATGATGCAAAAATCGAATTTATTAATTCTCGATGAACCTACGAACCATCTTGATTTAAATAGTAAAGAAATTTTGGAGAATGCTTTAATTGATTATCCAGGCACCCTTCTATTTGTTTCACATGACCGCTACTTTATTAATCGTGTAACGACGACCGTTGTTGAGTTGTCAACAGAAGGTGCACAAGAGTATTTAGGCGATTACGATTACTATGTGGAGAAGAAAAATGAAATGATTGAACGTGCAGCATTTGAACAACAAGAACAGCAAGAAAACCAAGCACCTGTTCAAAAAACTGTAGCTCAAGAAAAATTAAATTATCTCGAAGAAAAAGAGCGTAAACAATTAGAACGTCAACGCACTCGAAAAATTGAGGAGCTAGAACAAAATATTTTAGAATTTGAAGAAGAAATTGCTACGTTAGAAGATCAACTTTGCTTACCAGAAATATACGCAGATTATGAAAAGGCTAGTGAAATTACAACGAAAAAGCAAACACTACAAGAGCAACTTGATGCTTGTATGGCAGAATGGGAAGAATTACATTTATAAGAGTATGAATAAGAAGGATGTCTCATAAGTCGGGATTTTTGACTATGCGACATCCTTTTTATCTTCTAGCTGGGGTATAAACGATTCGACACGACATACCGATTTACCGACAAAGTTTGACAATGTTGGCTCGCCCCTATAATAAGGGCACATTTCAAAATGTTTTTTAGAGATATCTTTTTGCGATTTATTTCCCAAAAAAGAATACATTCAAAGGTCAGACTTCACCTACTTTATCCACAGGTTTATACACATATCCACCTTTATAAAATAAACCCCAAAATAACTTTTCCACATTATCCACAACTAACAAAAAAGTTATCAACATTTTATATACACAATAAAACCCATATTATCAACAGATAATATGGGTTTTATCCACAAGCTGTGGTTAATTTTGTGTATAACTATGCTTCAATATCTAATCCTGGATTTGCATTTAAAGCTAATGTAGCACGTTTTCCTTGTTCATATGCAATTGTACCTGCGGCTGCAATCATCGCTGCATTATCGGTACATAAAGATAGTGGAGGAATAATTAGCTCAATATTTTCTTTTGTCGCAAATTCCGCTTCCAAACGTGCGCGAAGTCCTTTATTCGCAGCTACTCCACCAGCAAGAAGCAGTTGCTTTACGTTATACGCTTCTGCTGCACGAGATGCTTTCGTTACAAGCACATCTATTACACTCGCTTGGAAACTTGCTGCTAAATCTTCCGGTGCAATTTCTATCCCGCGTTGTTTTGCGTTATGCACAGTGTTGATAACTGCTGATTTCAATCCACTGAAACTGAAATCATACGAATCAGGTTCTAGCCATGCACGAGGCAAATCGATTGTCGGTTCCCCTTCATGTGCAAGGCGATCAATGTGAGGACCACCTGGATATGGCATGGATAACGTTCGAGCTACTTTATCATATGCCTCTCCAGCTGCATCATCTCTTGTTTCACCAATCACTTCGAATGAACCATGTTCTTTCATATAAACAAGCTCCGTATGTCCACCAGATACAACAAGTGATAGTAGTGGGAATTGAACTTCTTTTACTAAACGGTTCGCATAAATGTGCCCAGCGATATGATGAACACCCACTAGAGGAATATCATGTGCAAAAGCCACTGCTTTCGCTGCATTTACCCCTATTAAAAGCGCTCCTACTAACCCAGGTCCTTCTGTTACAGCAATTGCATCAATATCATCAAATGTGATATTTGCTTCTTTTAAAGCTTCTTCTAACACAACTGTAATTTCTTCTACATGATGACGGGATGCAATCTCTGGTACAACTCCGCCAAAACGTTTATGACTTTCAATTTGTGATGCAACGACATTCGCAATAATTTCCGTTCCATTTTTAACAACTGCTACTGCTGTTTCATCACAACTTGTTTCAATACCAAGTATAATCGTATTTTTTTCCATTATATATTCACCCACATTACGAGACCATCTTCCTGATTGTCTGCATAGTATCGTTTACGAATTCCACCATTTTGAAATCCGTATTTTCTGTATAACTGTTTTGCTACTTCATTTGATACACGTACTTCAAGCGTCATCGTTTTTACCCCTAAATCTTTCGCTTCGGAAATAACTTCTTTCAATAAAGCATCCCCTAGCTTTTGACCTCTGTATTCTGGCAAAATAGCTATATTTGTTATATGTGATTCATCAATAATTATCCACAATCCACAATACCCAATTACACGACCATCTTTTTCTAGCACAACATAATGTGCATGTTCATTCGTCGTTAACTCACGGTGAAAGGCATCTGCAGTCCAAGGAGTTGAAAAAGACGCTTCTTCAATAGCTACAATTTGAGCGATATCATCGAGTTCCATCTTTCTAAATATCATATCCATCTTCTGGAGACTCCTACTTGTTTTGACTTTCTAACCACTTTGTTTCAGCTTCAGCTAAACGAAGATAACTAGGAACAAATGAATGTACATCTTGTTCTTCTTTTTGTAACCCTAAGAAAGCTAACTCACTTGGTCTTGGGTTATTTTTAGTGAAGGGAGCAAATACAGCTTGTTCGCCTAAATGTTCGATAATCGTCTCTTTGTGCAGTTTAACATCGTTACCAATAAATAAAACAGGCTTTCCTGCATCTTTTAACATTTGCAACCAGTCTACAATAAGGATGATTCGGTCTTCTTCTATAGAATTTAAATGCTCTCCTTCATATGTATATAACCCAGTATAAATTTGTCCGCGTCTTCCATCAAATAAAGGACAGATCAATCCATTAAAATTAGCACCGTTTGCAGCCACTACTTCTAAACTTGATACACCTACAATTGGTATTTGAAGTGACCAAGCTAATGTTTTTGCAGCTGTCACACCTATACGAACACCTGTATATGATCCAGGTCCAGCAGCTACAACGATTTTAGTTAATTCTTTCGGTTTTACACCACATTCTTTTAACAATTTCTCTACAGCTGGCATAAGACGTACAGAATGATTTTTTGTTAAGTTTGTAATGATTTCCCCAATTACGTTTCCTTCCTCAATAAGGGATACACCCATTACGTAATTTGAAGTATCAATTGCTAGTACTTTCATCTTGTAATAGCTCCTCACATAATCTAATATATCGATCTCCAATTGGCTCGAGTACAATTTTCCTTGTATCATCTCCAGCATGGAATAAACTAATTTGTAACTTCTCATTTGGTAAAAATGCTTCTATTAAATGAGCCCATTCTACTACGGTAATTCCTTCACCGTAGAAATACTCATCAAAACCTAAGTCCTCTTCACTTTCCGCTAAGCGATACACGTCCATATGATATAGCGGCAATCTCCCTTTATATTCTTTAATAATATTAAAGGTAGGACTATTTACAACTCTTTTCACTCCAAGACCTTTTGCTAGCCCTTTTGTAAAAGTTGTCTTACCAGCCCCTAGATCTCCTTCTAAAATAATTACATCTTGTGCACCGACAAGTCCACCTAGTTTTTCTGATAATCTTTGTGTTTCCTCAGAAGAGTTTGTTGTTATTTCATATTTACTCACAGACTTCACCTACTTTACTCACAATGTTCTCTGCTCTTTATTATACAGGTTTTGAATATATAAAAAAGTCCTTAGGAGTTTTCCTAAGGATAGTTTGACTGTCTTTATTAGTTTTTTGTTAAAACAAATAAAAAAATACGAAACAACATGTTTCGTTCTTTTCTTTATATAAAATGGCGGTCCCGACCGGGGTCGAACCGGCGATCTCCTGCGTGACAGGCAGGCATGTTAACCACTACACCACGG
>NZ_VEJP01000019.1:0-14808 GCF_007680225.1 Bacillus sp. DE0042
CTAAAAATAAAAATTGACGTTTCACGTTGTTTGTTTCGTTTAGTTTTCAAAGTTCAACATCGCGTTTCAGCGACTTTTATAATTTAACATTTCGCGTTAAATCTGTCAACAACTTTTTTCTTTCGTTCCTGACGACGCTTATTAATTTACCATATTAATCATTTGTTCGTCAACACTTTTTAAAAAAATGCCAAAATAATTTTATCTTGGCATGATATAAAGCTTAATAACCACTAATGCAGCAACACCAGGTAGACCTAATAGACTTGTGATTGTTGCTGTACCCAAGTTAATTGGAATATGAAAATCAAAATATGTTCCTACAACGTTTACGATAAAGAGTAATGCTATTCCCAAAGTAACATGAAAGAGCGCTTTTCCTATAAAACGTAACGGCTTAGAAGAAACTCCAAAAACAAGAAAAATAAAAACTAGAGCAAGAATACCAACAATAATAATTGTAGAATTCATTTTTTCCTCCTTGTGAATGACCTATACACATTTATTTGTATGGGACAAGGCGATAAAAAAGAACATTTATCATACTACTCCAGTCGCTTCATCTCATTAACTTTTATTCGACGACACTTTCTTCATATAAAACAATTCCTCACTCTTTCCAAACGAAGTAACCACGCAATGTTTAACGAATAAAATAAAAGGTTCTGCTTTTTCAGCAGAACCTTTTACCATTGTTCCATTTTTACAGGACGACGTTTTGCTTCTTTTAACAAGAAGAAATATTTCGCCTCTGCTATTTTCAAAGAACAAAGTACATCTTGAGATGGTTCTACACTTTGTTCAACCATTCTCTTCTGACGTAACCATTCATTCTTCACTTTTTCTAATAGTACAATTAGCTTATCATCATACTCTTTACGCAATTTACCCTTTTTTTGAAAGAACATTTTTGTTTCTCCTCTTATACTTCTCTACGACCTTCTAACGCTTTCGACAGTGTTACTTCATCTGCATATTCTAAGTCTCCACCAACTGGCAGACCATGTGCAATACGAGTTACTTTAATACCTGTCGGCTTTAAGAGGCGGGATATATACATCGCTGTAGCTTCCCCTTCAATATTAGGGTTTGTTGCTAGTATCACTTCTTGTACCGTTTCATCGTGTAGTCGCTTTAAAAGTTGCGGGATATTAATGTCTTCCGGTCCAATTCCCTCCATTGGAGAAATCGCACCACGTAACACATGATATACACCTTGATATTCTTTCATCTTTTCCATTGCGATTACATCTTTTGGTTCCTGTACAACACAAACAACCGACTGATCTCGATGCGAATCATTACAAATATAACAAGGATCGCGGTCAGTAATATGTCCACATACAGAACAATACGCTAAATCTCGCTTCGCATTCACAAGTGCTTTTGCAAAACCTAACACATCATCTTCTTTCATATCTAATACGAAAAATGCCAATCGAACCGCTGTTTTCGGTCCGATTCCTGGCAACTTCATAAAACTATCAATTAATTTCGATATCGGTTCTGGATAATGCATATATCAGTATCCTCCTAGAACATTCCACCTGGTAAGTTCAAGCCTTTTGTAAATTTACCCATTGTAGAGTTTGAAAGTTCATCAGCTTTTTTAAGTGCATCATTTGTTGCAGCTAGCACTAAGTCTTGTAACATTTCGATATCTTCTGGATCTACAACTTCTTCTTTAACTTTCACTTCAAGAATTTGCTTATGACCATTTGCAATAACTGTAATCATACCGCCGCCAGCTGTACCTTCAACTGTTTTTTCGCCAAGCTCTTCTTGCGCTTTTGCCATATCTTTTTGCATCTTTTGCATTTGTTTCATCATATTATTCATATTTCCCATTCCGCCACGCATCATAATTAATTCCTCCTAATTATTATTACTCTTTTATTTCAATAAGTTCTTGTCCTACTAATTTTACGGCCTCTTCTATAAGAGGATCTTCTTTTTTCTCTGGGCTTTCTTCAGAATCCCCGCCTTCACGCTGTAAAAAATCTTCACGGATTTTACCCCATTCGCTTTTTGGAATGGCAATCATATTTAATCTTTTACTTAGCAATTCAAATAAGGCTTGTTCCACTGTATCCATAGCTTCTCGATTTTCGCTTGCCATTTTACAGTGAATCTCATATTGAAACGCTAAAACGTAAGTATCATCCGAAGCCGCCACCGGTTCGCTATTTTCTAATAAAACAGCAAACGCTACTTTGTTGTATGCTTTGAGTCTTCCTAACAACTCACCCCACACAGCTTTTAATTGTTCTAAATCCTGGCGCTTTGCTTGTTTTAACACTTCATTTACGCGTCCGACAGGAATCTTCATACTACCTGTCCGCACTGGCTTTGGTGTTGCACGTGTCTCTCTGACTTCTTGCTGCACACCAGCCGGTACACCATTCTTTTTGACTTGTTCTAACTCTTTCTCCAATTGCTGCATCCTGTTCATAATTGCTTGTAAACGATCTGCACCGTTTGCTTGCATCATAAACTGTTGACACAGTTGTACCATAACAACTTCTAAGAAAATTCGCGGATGATTTGTCCACTTCATTTCCTGTTGTCCCTTACTAAGAGTATGAATGATTTCATAGATTACTTCCGGTTGCATTTCTTCACTTAACATCCGGAATTGCTCATCTACCATTACTCGTTCCAACATATGTTCCAGTTGTGGTGAAGTTTGATATAAAAGCATATCGCGATAATAGTAAATGAAATCCTCCATAAAACGAACTGGATCTTTCCCTTTACCCATCATCTCATCTATGATACGTAATGCCCTTGATACATCATTTTCACGTATACATTCTACTAAGTTACCTAAGTATTGCTGGGAAACAGAACCTGTCACAGCTAATACATCTTCTGTCGTAACTGTCTCATCACTATAAGATATTGCCTGATCAATAAGACTAAGCGCATCACGCATACCACCTTCAGCGGCACGTGCAACAATTTGTAACGCCTCATCTTCTACTTGCGTACCTTCATTCGTCACAACCGTCGATAATCTCTCAACAATATCATTTACTGATATTTTCCGAAATTCAAAACGCTGGCAACGTGAAATGATTGTAGGCGGAATCTTATGCGGTTCTGTTGTCGCCAAAATAAAGATGACGTGTCCTGGCGGCTCTTCTAACGTTTTTAAAAGCGCATTAAAGGCACCCATGGAAAGCATGTGGACTTCATCAATAATGTATACTTTATATTCTACAGCACTTGGAGCATATTTTACTTTATCTCTAATATCTCGAATTTCATCTACACCGTTATTTGAAGCCGCATCAATTTCTAATACATCTGAAATAGATCCTTGTGTAATCCCCAAACAAGACGGACATTCATTACAAGGTTCAGCTACCGGAGCATGTTCACAGTTGATTGCTTTTGCAAATACTTTTGCAATTGTCGTTTTTCCTGTTCCCCTCGGCCCAGAAAATAAATAAGCATGTGAAACTTTCTCTTGAAGAAGGGCATTTTGCAACGTTTTTGTCACGTGCTTTTGACCAACTACATCTTCAAATTTTTGCGGTCTCCATGTTCGGTATAACGCTTGGTATGACACGAAAATACGGCCTCCCTCAAAGGTTATTATCTCATTTATTATAACCCATTCTGTTTATAGATTCCAAAAGTTATTTTCTATACAAAAAACCCACCTTAGTATTAAGGTGAGTTTTGTATACATATATAACTGCCGTGCACCTTCTGTCGATTACGTACCATAAGCGTTACTCAAGCAGTTAGCTCGGTTCAGGCACTCCTGCGGCACACGAGAAGACCCGCTTATTGCTGCTTCCTTCCGGACCTGACAAGGTTCACGGGGTCCCGTTGCGCAGGACCCAAACGTCAACACCACTTACTTAAGGCAGACCTTACAGCAGCATAACCTCGAGAAGGGATTCGGCCTCGCTAGAGCGGATTGCGAGTATAGGGCACCGCTACCTCCCCGCTTAGCACGGCAAAGTTAAAACCAATATTCGGTTGCCTTCATTAAAAGGCATTATCAGTATAACTTGTTTTTTTATAAAATGCAAATACGTTAATTCTCGTTACTTTTCTCTAATTTTTTTATTGCTTTTCTTTTTTTACGAAGCTCTCTAAAAAAGTTTGTTAACAAAGTACCGCATTCTTCTTCTAATACACCAGCAACTACCTCGCATTGATGATTAAAGCGTTCATCCGTTAAAAGATTCATCAACGTCCCTGCACATCCACCTTTCGGATCACTTGCACCATATACAACTCGCTTCACTCGTGATAAAACAATTCCACCCGCACACATCGGACAAGGCTCTAATGTTACATATAACGTCGCATCTTCTAAACGCCATGTCCCTAATTTTTTGCACGCCTCATCAATAGCTAACAATTCAGCGTGAGCTATTGATCTTTGTTCAGTTTCTCTTAAATTATGAGCAACACTAATTACCTCACCATCTAACACTATAACTGCGCCAATCGGTACTTCTTGTATTGCCTCTGCTTTTTTAGCCTCTTCTATTGCTAACTGCATAAAATAAATATCTTGATCGTGTTCCATACCATAGTCCTTTCATTACAAATAAAGTACACTTATTTCCATTTACTACACATGGGATAACTTTTACAAGTTCAATCCACCCTAATAAAAAAGAGAGGGGATTACATATGAAGAATACTGCCTTACTCATTATCGATATGATTAATGATTTTCAATTTTCACACGGGCCCACCTTAGCCAAAAAATGCGAAATTATAACAAATCCTATTTTACGATTAAAGAAAACAATGAAATCCTTTGGTTATCCCATAATTTATGTTAATGACCATTATCAACTTTGGAGATCTGATATTGACCAACTAATTACTCATTGTACAAATGAGTATAGTGAAAATATCATTCATAAGATTGCCCCAAATACTGATGATTACATTTTTATTAAACCACATTACTCTGCTTTTTATGAAACACCTTTAAATTCTTTATTAGGCTATTTAAAAATAGAAAATCTAATATTGACAGGAGTCGCCGGGAATATATGTATCCTCTTTACAGCTAACGATGCTCATATGAGAAATTATACACTGTATGTACCACAGGACTGTATTGCCTCTAATCATGATCAGGATAATCTACATGCTTTAAAAATAATGGAAGCCACATTAAAAGCAAATATAGTACCGTCATCTCAAATAAAAATTAATTAATACATATATCTATTTTCTAACTTTTTATATCAAATTAACCCGCTCGCTTCCCTCTTGTGCTACAATGATTCTGTTTTGTGTTTTTAGTAGTCACGGTAAATCACTGATTGAAAGGAGGAAACAGCGTGACCGGAGTACCATTTATCACGGTTGAAGGACCAATTGGTGTTGGAAAAACCTCACTTGCGAAGGCAATTTCAACTCACATGCAACTCCACTTACTAAAAGAGATTGTTGATGAGAATCCTTTTTTAGGAAAATTCTATGAAGACATCGACGAATGGAGTTTTCAAACAGAGATGTTCTTTCTTTGTAATAGATACAAACAATTAGAAGATATTAACATAAAGTATTTGAATCAAAGGAAGCCAGTAGTAGCGGATTATCATATATTTAAAAATTTAATTTTCGCATCCCGTACATTAAAGAATTCACAATACGACAAGTACATGCAAATCTATCGTATCCTTACACAAGATATGCCTGTACCAAACGTTATCGTTTATTTAACAGCTAGCTTGGAAACATTACAAACACGAATTGCGATGCGCGGAAGAGAATTCGAAAAAAACATGGATCCAAATTACTTACTACAGCTCACAAAAGATTACGAAACAGCAATGGAGACTTTTAAAAAGGATCATCCAGATATCCCAGTATTAAAATTTAACGGAGACGATATGGATTTTGTAAAAAATCCTGATGATTTAAACGTCATCCTATCCGCCCTTCAAAATACTCTCTTAAAGGAGTCGAAATAACAATGAATTTAAGGCAAAAATATGATATACCAAATGACGCAGTAATCACTATTGCTGGAACAGTAGGTGTCGGAAAATCAACTATGACAACTGCATTAGCTAACGCTTTAGGTTATCGCACATCATTTGAAAAGGTAGATTCGAACCCGTATTTGGACAAATTCTATGCTGATTTCACACGCTGGAGCTTCCACTTGCAAGTGTACTTTTTAGCAGAACGATTTAAAGAACAAAAAAGAATTTTTGAATACGGTGGCGGTTTTGTTCAAGATCGCTCTATCTATGAAGACACTGGAATTTTTGCAAAGATGCATCATGAAAAAGGTACAATGACGGAGACTGATTATGAAACATACAAAGGTTTATTTGACGCTATGGTCATGACTCCTTACTTCCCTCATCCAGATTTATTAATTTACTTAGAAGGCTCTTTCGATGATATTGTTGATCGTATCCAAGAACGCGGACGTCCGATGGAACAACAAACACCAATTGAGTATTGGAAAGAGATGCATGGCCGTTACGAAAACTGGATTAATAACTTTAATGCATGCCCTGTTTTACGATTAAACATTAATGAATACGATATTTTAAAAGATGGCGATTCAATTGAACCAATCATTAAAAAAATTGGCCATTTTTTAAAACAAACACGTAAACTTGTAAAATAAAAAACCCGTGCATACGCACGGGTTTTTCTATTAAATTACTTCTTTTTTGTCGGAGCAATAATTTCACTCTCAGGTTTTCCAGCGTTAATACGCTGACGAACAGTACTTGTACTAATATCGTATGTTTCAGCAATCTCTTTAACAGTCATTTCTTTCCCGTTAATCACTGCTGTTAATACTTTACCTGTACGTTTTGGAGCTGCTTCTTTCTTTACAGCTGCTTTTTCAACTTTTTTTGGCGCCTCTACTTTTGTCGCAGTTTGCTTTACATCACAAGTGCAACCACAAAGTTTACGGAATGTATCATCGCTTATAATGCGTGACACATTTGCACCACTGTTTAAAATTCTATTGTTCTTACAGACAGGACATTGTACATAATATAAAGTTTTTCCATCTAAAGGAAACGTTTGTATAATAAGATCCATGTTGACTCCTTTCATATCTATGAAGATAATCATCGGAATATGAGTGTGTAATAAGGAGAAAATCGCCCTACACCATACTTTATGATTGGTTTTAAAATAAAAACTCGTTACGTGTTGGTAACGAGTTCTCCAATCTCCACTTATATGCGCTGTTGTCAATTATATCTGGAGGAGGTAGAGGGATTCGAACCCCCGCGCGACTCTCGCCGCCTGTCGGTTTTCAAGACCGATCCCTTCAGCCAGACTTGGGTATACCTCCATATTGACATCAAATATAATATCAAAAGAAAAACAGTTAGTCAACCCTACTAAAATAAATTATGAGGAAAGGGGAAATTTACCTTTCCCCTCCTACATTTCAGTACTGACAATACTCATAATTACCAATCACTCATACCGATGAATGTTTACATTTACTTAATAACTGCTTTTCCTCCCATATAAGGGCGAAGAACTTCTGGAATTATAATTGTACCATCTTCTTGTTGGTAGTTCTCTAAAATAGCTGCAACCGTACGGCCAATTGCAAGACCAGATCCATTTAATGTATGAACATGTTCTGGTTTTCCGTTTGGCTCACGACGGAAACGGATATTTGCACGTCTCGCTTGGAAAGCCTCAAAATTACTACAAGAAGAAATCTCACGATATGTGCCATAGCTTGGAATCCATACTTCGATATCGTATTTCTTCGCTGCTGTAAATCCTAAATCGCCTGTGCACATGCTCATAACGCGATATGGCAACTCTAATAATTGTAACACGCGTTCTGCATCATTTGTTAGTTTTTCTAACTCTTCATAAGAATCTTCTGGTTTTACGAACTTTACAAGCTCTACTTTATTGAACTGATGCTGACGAATTAAGCCACGTGTATCACGACCAGCTGAACCTGCTTCAGAACGGAAACAAGAGCTAAATGCAGCATATCGTATAGGCAATTGATCTTTATTTAAGATTTCATCACGATGCATGTTCGTTACAGGTACTTCAGCTGTTGGAATTAAGAAGTAATCTTCACTTTCAATACGGAATGCATCTTCTTCAAATTTCGGAAGTTGTCCTGTTCCTGTCATACTTGCACGGTTTACCATATATGGAGGTAATACTTCTTCGTATCCATGCTCGTCAGTATGAAGATCCAGCATAAAGCTAATTAAAGCACGCTCTAATCTCGCGCCAGCACCTTTATAGAATACGAAGCGGCTTCCTGTTACTTTCCCAGCACGCTCAAAATCTAAAATTCCTAAATCTGTAGCAAGATCCCAATGTGGTTTTGGTTCATAAGCAAATTCTTTCACTTCTCCCCAAGTACGTGCTACTACATTATCATCTTCTGTTTCACCAACTGGAGCAGATTCATGAGGAATATTCGGAATAGATAACATTAATCTTTCTAAATCTTCTTCAACTGTACGAAGTTCATTATCAAGATCTTTTACTTTTTCTCCAACTTCACGCATTTCTAGAATTAGAGCTTCTGCATCTTTCTTTTCGCGCTTCAATACAGAAATTTTTTGAGATACTTCGTTACGTTTACTTTTTAGTTCCTCTGTTTGAACAAGTAATTCTCTTCTTCTCGTATCCAGCTCTTCAAAGCGACCAAAATCAGTTAAATCTTCGCCTCTATGCTGTAACTTTGCTTTTACTTCTTCAAAATTTGTACGTAAAAATTTAATATCAAGCATTATATACTCCTCCTTTTATTTTATAAAACACAAAAACTCCCGTCCCTATATAAAGGGACGGGAGTTAACCCGCGTTGCCACCCTAGTTGAAAGCATTACCGCCTTCCTCTCAAGTAGAAATAACGGCTCTTCACCGGGAATGTTTACTAATCATAAAGATATTCCACATTCCATTCCAGGATGGATTCACAAACTGTTTCTATCGATTTCCACCAACCATCGACTCTCTATAAGAAACGGCATTTGTTACTACTTCCTATCAACACGCTTATTTTATAAAATTGTTACCATCAATTTACTATAATCTTATACAAGTTGCAAGTTACTTAGACAACTTTTTTCATTTTCGCTTCTTTTACCATTTCTACAAAGTATGCTGTGACACGATGATCATCCGTTAATTCCGGATGGAATGAAGCAGCTAAAAACTGATTTTGTTTTACTGCTACCATTCGGTCACCATGTGTAGAAAGTACTTCAACATCATCAGCTACATTTACAACATAGGGAGCACGGATAAATACACCAATAAATTCTTCTCCTACACCTTTAATTGAAAGTGCGACTTCAAAGCTATCTTTTTGGCGTCCGAACGCATTGCGTTCTACTGTAATATCCATAGCACCAATATGTGCTTCTTCATAGCCAATAAGTGTTTTTGCAAGAAGAATCATACCTGCACATGTACCAAACATTGGTTTACCAGACTTCGCGAATGTACGAAGTGGTTCCATGAAAGCATACTTATCAATAAGACGGCGCATTGTTGTACTTTCACCGCCTGGTAAAATAAGACCATCAATCTCTTCAAGTTGCTCTATACGCTTTACAACAACAGCTTCTGCACCACTTGCTTCAACTGATTTTATATGCTCACGAACTGCACCTTGAAGACCTAGTACACCGATTTTCACCATTTTAAAGTTCTCCTTCAATTACCATCCACGCTCTTGCATGCGTTGTTCTGGTAATAACGTTGAAATTTCGATACCTTTCATTGCATTACCTAATCCTTTAGAAAGGCTTGCAATTAGTTCGTAATCCTCATAATGAGTCGTAGCTTCAACGATTGCGCGTGCAAATTTCTCTGGATTTTCTGATTTGAAGATACCAGATCCTACGAATACACCATCCGCACCAAGTTGCATCATTAACGCTGCATCTGCTGGTGTTGCTACACCACCTGCTGCGAAGTTTACAACTGGCAAACGACCAAGGCGTTTAATTTCAAGTAGTACTTCATAAGGAGCACCAGTATTTTTTGCATATGTCATTAACTCATCTTCACGTAGACTTGCAACTTGACGGATTTCTGCATTGACTTGGCGCATATGACGCACTGCCTCTACAATGTTTCCTGTTCCTGGTTCACCTTTTGTACGAAGCATAGATGCACCTTCTGCAATACGACGTGCAGCTTCTCCGATATCACGGCAACCACATACAAATGGAACTGTGTAATCACGTTTATTTAAATGGTATACTTCATCGGCAGGAGTTAACACTTCACTCTCATCGATATAGTCTACCCCTAATGATTCTAATACACGTGCTTCTACAAGGTGACCGATACGGCATTTTGCCATAACCGGAATTGACACCGCACCCATAACTTCCTCAACGATTGTTGGGTCTGCCATACGAGAAACGCCACCTGCTGCACGAATATCTGCTGGTACACGCTCTAGTGCCATAACGGCAACTGCGCCTGCCTCTTCTGCAATTTTTGCTTGTTCAGCGTTAATTACGTCCATAATAACGCCGCCTTTTTGCATTTCTGCCATTCCACGTTTTACACGTTCTGTCCCTGTTACATTTGTCATGTTACAAAAACCCCCCTAGGTGAATTGCTTTTCCCCGTTAAAGGCGAAAATTAAGAATACTCTTACATTCTACCACTAACCATCAGATGCTTGTCTACTACTTTTTCATAAAGTCGGTATGAAAAATAGGAATAAGAAAAAGCCCCTACAATGAGGAGCTTTTAAAACCAACCTTTTACTGTATCAACAGCACTATTCCATATACCACTAAAGAAAGAACCAATTCCGCGCATAGAGCGAGTAAACCAATTCGCTTCCTCTACTGCAGACGTTGTTACAAGATCTACTTGTAATGACTTACCAGATAAAAATCCAGGATCATTCGCATCTTTTGGTGTGATTACCATTTGGCCAAGTGCAGCTCCCTTTTTAATAGGTGCTTCTTGTCCCTTATTTGCTTCTTTTAATTCTGTTTTATAAACATCTTTACTTCCTTTTGGCACTGGAAGTGAAACAGCTTGTTTTGTTTGAACTGCTACATCTTTATCTTTAGCATTTTCTACTCGTACTGTTTCTTGTCCTTTTACTGAAGAATCTTTTTTATATATTTGCTTCATTTCAAAGTTAGCAAATCCATAATCATATAGCTTCTTTGTTTCATCAAAACGTGCTGTATGAGAACTTGTTTTAATAACTACAGAAATAAAACGCATTCCGTTTCTTTCAACCGTACCAGTGAAGCAATCCCCTGCTTCTGGAGTCGAGCCTGTTTTCAGGCCATCTACGCCATCATATTCTTTCACTAAGCCCTTTAACATCCAGTTCCAGTTCGACATTGCAAACTTCTCTTTTTCTGGACGAAATTCTTTTTTCGGGATTTTTGCTGTATCTAACACTTTTGGATAATCTTTAATTAAATGTTGTGCTAAAGTTGCTACATCCTTTGCAGACATTTTATTTTCTTCATCCGCTGTTGTTCCTTCAGGATGCATTCCCTTTAAATCTTTATTCGTCAAACCAGTAGAATTAACAAATTTATAATTTTTCAACCCTAGTTCTTTCGATTTATCATTCATCATTTTTACGAAGTCTACTTCTTTACCTGCAATTGCTTCTGCTAATGCAATTGTTGCACCATTTGCAGAAAAGATTGCCATTGCCTCGTATAGCTCTTTTACTGTATAAGAGCCACCATTTTCTAATGCAACATTTGATAATGAAGCATCTTGTGAAACCTTATATGCATATTCAGAAACCTTAACTCTTTGATCCCACTTAAGCTTTCCTTTGTCCACTGCTTCGTGAACTAAATATTCACTCATCATCTTTGTCATACTAGCAATGGATAATAATTCATCTGCATTCTTTTGATATACAATTTTCCCAGAATTCGCTTCAACTAAAATTGCCGCACCTGCTTCAATGTTTAAAGCAGCTCCTGTTTCAGCTGATGCATTGCTATATGGTATAAAGATGCTACAAGCTAGTGTAAGCACTGTTACTAAAGCAATGAATCTTTTGCAAAACATACCTTTCACGTCTGTTACCCCCAATATCTATGTACTCACATAACCGTTATTCTAACATAATCAAAAAAAAATAGACAGAGATATCAAATCTCCGTCTATTTGTATATCAGACATTATAATGAGTAGTTTGGAGCCTCTTTTGTAATTTGTACGTGATGAGGGTGGCTTTCACGTAAACCAGCACCTGACATACGAATGAATTGTGCATTCTCACGTAAGAATTCTAAATTCTGCGCTCCGCAATATCCCATACCGGCACGTAATCCACCAACTAATTGATGAACTGTATCTGCTAAAGGTCCTTTATATGGTACTCGACCTTCAATACCTTCTGGAACAAGTTTTTTATTTCCTTCTTGGAAGTAACGGTCTTTACTTCCTTTTTCCATCGCTCCGACAGAACCCATACCACGATATACTTTAAATTGACGACCTTGGTAAATTTCAGTTTCTCCAGGGCTTTCAGCAACACCAGCAAACATACTACCTAGCATAACAACGTGTGCTCCTGCTGCTAAAGCTTTTACCATGTCACCAGAGTACTTAACACCACCATCAGCAATAACTGGAATACCGTGTTTACGAGCTTCTGTTGCACAATCATAAACTGCTGTTAATTGTGGTACACCCACGCCAGCTACAACGCGTGTCGTACAGATAGAGCCTGGTCCAATACCAACTTTAACTACGTTTGCACCTGCTTCAATTAAAGCTTTCGTTGCTTCAGCAGTAGCAACATTTCCAGCGATAATATTTAGTGATGGATATTTCGCACGAACTTCTTTTACTTTATCAATAACACCTTGAGAATGTCCATGAGCTGTATCAAGTACGATTGCATCTACGCTAGCTTTTACTAATGCGTCGATACGAAGCATAGCATCAGCCGTTACACCAACCGCTGCCCCAACTAATAAGCGTCCTTGCTTATCCTTCGCAGAATTTGGGAATTCAATTACTTTTTCAATATCTTTTATTGTAATAAGCCCTTGTAATACACCGTTATTATCAACAAGAGGGAGTTTTTCAATTTTGTACTTTTGTAGGATCTTTTCAGCTTCTTCCAGCGTTGTACCAACTGGAGCTGTAATTAGCTTTTCTTTTGTCATTACGTCGGAAATTTTGATTGAGTAGTCTTGGATAAAACGCATATCACGGTTTGTAATAATACCAACTAATTTTCGCTCGTCTAAATTATTTACAACCGGTACACCTGAGATACGGTATTTTCCCATAAGATGCTCTGCATCATATACTTGATGTTCTGGAGTTAAAAAGAAAGGATCTGAAATAACGCCACTTTCAGAACGTTTTACTTTATCAACTTGCTCCGCTTGTTGTTCGATAGACATGTTTTTATGAATAATTCCTAAACCGCCTTGACGAGCCATTGCAATAGCCATATCAGCTTCTGTTACTGTATCCATTCCTGCACTAATTAACGGGATATTTAACTGTAAGCTTTCAGATAAAACTGTTTTAACACTTACTTCTCTTGGTAGTACATCTGACTTTGCTGGTACAAGTAATACGTCATCAAAAGTCAAACCTTCTTTAACAAATTTAGATTCCCACATAATTGTTCCCCCCATGATACCAGAAATTATTATTAGTAGCTTATCAATTGGTTAAAATACTGTCAAGGACGTATATATATGTTAGAATTTTTAGACAATAAAAGGAGCGTAATATATGCATCAAATACATTGCACTTGGCAGCAACTAAGTTTCTTCTTTTCAGCTCAAAATGTACAGCGTTATCTTGCCCGTTGCTATGAAAAATCCTCCATAAAAGATGCTGAAAAAAAAAGTTTCGAAAATTGTTATCCCTTTATTTATTACTTAGAACACGGGAAAAATTATTATGAATTATATAAGGTAGCCCCCTTTTCGATTCAGCCAATGTTATTGTTTTATGGAATGAGCCAACTTTTTAAAGCCTGCTTACTAACTATTGATCCTAACTATCCAGAATCCACTACTGTTTTAGCTCATGGTGTTACAACTCGCAAACGAAAAAAACAGGGGTATCAATTTTTAGAAGATGAGGTGAAGGTACAAAAAAACGGATTATTTACTCATGTTGCAGAACAGCTGTTTCACATGAAACACTTAGAAGCAGAGAAATTTAACATGCTAGATTTAATGGGAAATATTCCTGAATTACAAAATTTATTTCGCTATAGTCAAAAAGGTGGCACTTTATATAAAATCGATTCAACAAATACAAATGAACTTTCCTTTTCGGCCAACATACTAGATCGACTTCATATGACTACAGAAAGATTTTCACGTTACATTGAATCAACTTGTAAGCATTTATCCATACAACATGTCTCCGGGAAAACGAGCGGATCGAATCTGCTTTTTACAGCTCCTATCCAGTCGTGGAACCCTATATATAGTACGCCTTTATACTACGAATATCTTGCTGATACTTATTACTTACCAATTCCAATTGACCCGAGAAATCCTAAACCAGTATTACCTGAACTTCTTGTTCATTATTTATTGCTCTACAATTTAAGTATGATTTCTAGATACGAAACAGATTGGTGGTATGATTTACTTGGGAGCTATGGCTCTGAAGATTATCCATTTATTTATCAATTCCTTACTATTTCTGCTCAAAAAATCCCTTACTATATTTCGTCTTTTTTACTAACAGAACCGAGCCTATTTCATGGGAAATAAAAAAAACACAAGTCAAAAGACTTGTGTTTTTAATTGCTTGGCGACGTCCTACTCTCACAGGGACAAGGTCCCAAC
>NZ_VEJP01000001.1:0-776537 GCF_007680225.1 Bacillus sp. DE0042
ATGCATAATTGGAAAATTACTGGCGTGAATACACATTCTTCAGAGCATAAGGCTGTAGTGGATCTTGTAAATAAAGGAATTTTAGAAATTCCAAAAACTGAAGATGGAAAATATACAAATATAGCATCTATAAATACTAAAGATTCAATTACAAAAGAAGAGATTGTAGCACTCTCACAAAAAGCTAATATTAATCCAAATCAGTTTAATCATGTAAAAAGAAAAGGTGAATTTTACAAAAAACTTAGTAGGATAATTAAATAAATATAAAATAGATAGCTTTCGTGCAAAAAACTATTAAATTTGGACATACCATTATCCTAAAAAAAGTTTGTGATTGGTATGGAAATATAAAGAATCAACGATAAAAAGTCCCCTGGATCATTAAACAAATCCGGGGGATTTTTTATTTGAATAATTTTGGTTTTATTTCTTACTATGCATATTTATAATATGCTTTAAAAGAACATACCTTGAGCTAATAACATGCAATAGATGTGTCCTTTACTATATTTAAATGGGAGACAAATTAAAGATATTTTTGACAAAATAAAAAAGCCTGAAACTCATATGAGACTTCAGCTATCTCATGATGTTACAATCCATGTAGCTATATACATAACAACATTATATTAAAAAATCTAAATTGTAGATGCGCTGCCTCACTAAAGTATTTATATACTATATATATCATAAAACAAAACACGCACTTTCTTTTTCTTGTTTATCAAGGTCATTAGTATTCATTTGATCCATCTTTATCCTAAATCAACTTCATGTCCGAAATATAAGTTTAAATAAGTAATATAAATTATAAGATGTCCTATAATAATTGTTATTTTAATAGCATTAAACCTACTCTTAAAATAGTAAAGAGTGGGTTTTTATGTTGTTATTTAGATGTAAGGGTACTTTGATTAGAATGAATATAGATAATTAACAACTAACCAATTGGATGAGCGCCTAAAAGAGCTCTGTTTTATTGAAATTAATATACATATATGTGTCGTTCTTTATTTATATCATCGACCACATATATGTAATTTTGCATAATGTTACATAAATTGTGTATTTTCTCTTTTTTCCGACAGGAATAGACAGTATACTTTGTACAAGCTTTCTATTTCAAAAATTATACGAGGTGAAAAAATGAAAAACAAAAAGACATTAACTAAGGTAGCATTAACAACAGGCTTAGCTTTAACAGCTGTAGCACCATACGGAGTAGGTCATGCTGAGGAAACAGATCAACTACAAGTTCAAATTCAGGAAGAATCGTTCCGTTCAGGTGAACTTACACAACCGTCACAAAAGGCACCAGAGAATGTAGTAAAAGATGCTCTTAAGGAGAAAACAGAACAAGCTCTTTCTCCAAAGCAAGTCAATGGAGAAACAGGAGTAGATTATAAAGTTCTTCAAAAACGTGGTTCATATGATGGAACTACACTTGTACGTATACAGCAAACATACGAAGGAAAAGAAGTATATGGCCATCAATTAACTGCACACGTAGATAATAACGGTGTTATTAAAAGTGTTTCAGGCGATAGCGCGCAAAATTTAAAACAAGAAGAATTGAAAAAACCTATTAATCTATCAAAAGATGAAGCAAAACAATATATTTATACGAAGTACGGGAACGATATCAATTTTATTTCTGAGCCAGAAGTTAAAGAAGTTATTTTTGTTGATGAAAATAATGGACAAGCTAGCAATGCATACCAGGTTACATTTGAAGCTGCAACACCAAAATATGTTTCCGGAACTTATTTAGTAAATGCACAAAATGGTGATATGTTAAAAAATATGGTACAAGAATCTAACTTAAAAGCAAGTGAAAAACTAGTTGGAGCATTAAAGAAAAGTAAAAAAAGCAATCTTACATCATTAACTGGAACAGGAAAAGATGATTTAGGTATATCACGTACATTTGGAATCTCTCAACAAAGTAATGGCAAATATGCTCTTGCTGATTATACAAGAGGGCAAGGAATTGAAACATATGATGTGAATTATAGAGACATTACTAAAGAAGAAAGCTATTATCCTGGTACATTAGCAACTAGTACTTCGACAACATTTAACGATCCAAAAGCAGTAAGTGCTCATTACTTAGCAACAAAAGTATTTGATTTTTATAAAGATAAATACAAGCGTAATAGCTTTGATAATAAGGGACAAAAGGTAGTTTCAGTTGTACATGCTTGGGATTCTGGAGATACGAATGATCCGAAAAATTGGCAGAATGCATTAAGTGCGAATAATGGAAGTATGCTTGTATACGGAGATCCTATCGTTAAAGCTTACGACGTAGCTGGCCATGAATTTACACATGCAGTTACTTCTAGCGAATCTAATCTTGAATATTACGGTGAATCTGGTGCGATTAATGAGGCGCTATCTGATATTATGGGAACATCTATTGAGAAATACGTAAATAATGGAAGCTTTAACTGGACGATGGGAGAACAAACTGGATCTGTTTTCCGTGATATGGAAAACCCGGCTTCTGTTCCATCTTCACTTGGAGTACCTTATCCAGATGATTACAGTGAATTTAACGATTTTAATGGATGGGATCAAGGTGGCGTTCATTTTAATTCAAGTATTATTAATAAAATTGCATATCTCATTGCAAAAGGTGGAACTCATAACGGTGTAACTGTTAAAGGGATTGGTGAAGATAAAATGTTTGATATCTTCTATTATGCAAATACAGATGAGTTAAACATGACTTCTAATTTCAAAGAATTGAGATCAGCATGTATTCGAGTGGCAACTAATAAATATGGAGCAAATACTGCTGAAGTTCAAGCAGTTCAAAAGGCATTTGATGCAGCGAAAATTAAGTAAGTTAGAAATATAGTTTTCATTCATATATTATTACATTATGAAAAACAGCTACTGTCATTTTAAAGATAGTAGCTGTTTTTTATACAGCAATGTATGATTGAAAATACACTTAATAAGCAATAATTAGGTTGTCTATCTTTATGAAGTTACGACACATATATAAGGTTTAAAGTATATAAAAACAGAAAATTAATAATATATTGACCTCTTAATAGAAAGTGCTATAAAATGAAAGCGATAACAAACGATTGCTTTAAAATGATTTCCCTGATCTTTTAGTATTTACAAATATATGTAGACATAAATAAATCTATTTTTTTAAACATTAATGCAAACGTTTTCGCATTAAAAAGTTCATGGAAATCCATATGTAAAAATTGCCAATATGGGGGGGGGATAAAAGAGATTTCTAGATTAATTTAAGTAGTGTAATTTAGTACGAACATATTAAATCGTGCGTACTATTTAAAGAAAGGGTGTATGTGGTGCAAATGATAAAAAGATTAATTAACAAATCAGTTTTATTACTTACTATAATCGTTATGTTATCCTCTGTTTTCTCTTTTCAAAGTGTAAAGGCAGTTTCAAATTCGAAAACAACTGAAGTTATCATTCATTACAAAGAACAGTCTGGAAATACAAAGGATTGGAACCTTTGGTTATGGGGAGAAAATGCGAATGGTAAATCATATGAATTTACTGGTGAAGATGAATTTGGAAAGTACGCTAAGATTAATATAGATGATGACTATGATCGTGTAGGATTTATCATTCGTACGAATGAGTGGGAAAAAGATGGTGGCGATCGTTGGATTGAAAATATAAAGGACGGTCGTGCTGAAGTCTGGATTCTTTCTGGTGATGAAAAAGTATATAATTCTAAGCCTTCTTCGGATCTATCAATTCAAAAAGCAACGATTGATAGTTTTAATGAAATTACTGTAACGACTAATGTCCCGTTTCATATTAAAGAACGGAATATTGAAATTGAAGGCATTAAAATTAAGGATATTAGTCCTTATGATATAAACAGTGGAGATATTACTAATAAGGTAAAAATAATTACAGAACAGAAAATTGATTTAAAACAGACATACAAAGTTAAAATAGAAAACGTTGCTGATACGAATACTGAAATCGGTAAAGTCATTCGTAGCGAAGAGTTTGATAAATTATTTTATTATAGTGGTAACGATTTAGGTAATATATATACGCCTCAGCATACGAAGTTCCGTGTATGGGCTCCTACTGCGAGTGAAGCGAAGTTAGTTACATATAAAAAATGGAACGATAAAATAGGTACTGAAATAAACATGCAACAAGGTGAAAAAGGAACTTGGAAAGCAGAACTTAAAGGGAACCAAAAAGGGCTCTATTATACGTATAAGGTGAAAATTGGTGATAAGTGGACTGAAGCAGTTGATCCGTATGCACGCGCTGCTTCTGTAAATGGAGATAAAGGTGCAATTGTTGATATAGAAGAAACAAATCCGAAAAAATGGAAGGCAAACAAAAAGCCGGAATTTAAAAATCCGGAAGATGCTATTATTTATGAATTGCATGTACGTGATCTTTCTATTCAGCCCGAAAGCGGTATTAAACAGAAAGGAAAATATTTAGGGGTAACAGAAAAAGGAACAAGAGGTCCTGAAGGTGTGAAAACAGGCCTTGATCATATGAAAGATCTTGGTGTTACGCACGTGCAGCTTTTACCGATATTTGATTATGCATCAGTAAATGAAGAGAATTTAAACGAACCACAATATAACTGGGGATATGATCCGAAAAATTTCAACGTTCCAGAAGGATCCTATTCTACAAATCCATATGAGCCAACTGTTCGAATAACTGAATTAAAGCAAATGATTCAAACACTGCATGATAATAATCTTCGTGTTGTAATGGATGTAGTATATAACCACATGTATAATGCTGCTGAATCTAATTTTCATAAGTTAGTTCCAGGTTATTATTACCGTTACAATGAAGATGGAACATTTGCAAATGGAACCGGAGTAGGCAATGATACAGCTTCAGAACGAAAAATGATGAGAAAATTTATGGTGGATTCGGTCACATATTGGGCAAAAGAATATAATTTAGACGGATTCCGTTTTGATTTAATGGGTATCCATGATTATGAAACAATGAATGAAATACGTAATGCTGTTAATCAAATTGATCCTTCTATTATACTGCATGGAGAAGGTTGGGATTTAAATACACCTCTTGCAGCTGAGTTGAAAGCAAATCAAAAAAATGCGGAGAAAATGAAAGGGATTGCTCATTTTAACGATAATATACGTGATGGATTGAAAGGTAGTGTATTTGAGGAGAAGGAAAATGGATTTGTAAATGGAAAGGACGACATGGAAGACCGTATTAAAAAAGGGATTACGGCAGGCATTGACTACGATATAAATTCGTCTACTTATCAAGATCCAGAGCAGGTACTCACTTATGTGGAAGCACATGATAATCATACATTATGGGACAAACTTGAGTTGACTAATCCAGGTGACAGTGAAGAAGTGCGAAAACAAATGCACAAATTGTCTTCTTCAATTTTATTAACATCACAAGGTATTCCATTCTTACATGCAGGACAAGAGTTTATGCGCACGAAATATGGTGATCATAACAGTTACAAATCTCCAGATTCAATTAACCAGATGGACTGGTTGCGCCGTGCAGCATTTAATAATGAGGTAGAATATATGATGGGCTTAATAGATTTACGCAAAAAGTACTCAGCTTTTCGAATGACATCTGCAGAACAAATAAAAAAACATATAGCTTTTATGGATACTCCCAAAAATGTTGTGGCTTATTCAATAAATGGAAAGGGCAATGGGAATAAAAATGAATACTTTATAGTGACTCACAATGCAAATAGAGAAACCATTGACATAACGCTTCCATCGAAAGGGCCTTGGAAAGTACTAGTAGACGGTAAACAGGCAGGTAGTAAAACACTTTACGTTGTCCATGATAATAAAATTAAAGTTCCCGCATTAAGTTCATTAGTTTTAAAAACAGAGAAACCGATTAAATAAATGCAAAAAGCGAAGTGAAGGTTGTTTTTACTTCGCTTTTAAAGTTAAAGTAATATAATTTCACGTACTGTAATTTTATTACAATTCAATAAACAAAAAGAGAAGAACTCACCAAAGTTCTTCTCTTTTTTATGTGTAATTAGGGTTTACATAATTGTAGATATAAGAGTTTTTGAAAATAGCTAAAGGCAAGACGATGAACCAATTTACAAAGTGACAAGAAAATGACAAAACTGTAAGAATGCATGAATGTTTGTAAGAAAGTTCGATGTTTTCCTTTTTCTTTTTTTATTAAAGTAAAAAAGAAGAAAGCGGTGTCATAAGAGGTTGATATTTTTAGGTGCGTACAATAACCAAAACTATTCATGTAATGAAGGTATATGGCAATCAGTAAAACACCTTACTAAAAAGGAGGGATTTGAAAATGACATTTTCTCAATTCAATATTGATATTTTTCGAGCAATTAATGATTTAGGTAAACAATATTCATTCCTAAACTCAACCATGGTATTTTTGGCAGAGTATATGGTATATATTTTTGCTTTAATTATTTTAGCTTATTGGTTTACTGGGCCCAGAAAAAGTAGGATGATGGTTATTCAAGCGATGACTGCTTTTGTAATTGCTGAGGTGATTGGAAAAATAACGGGGAAATTTCATCTAAATTATCAACCGTTTGCAGTATTGCCTGATGTGAATAAACTTGTCGACCATGCTGTAGATAATTCATTTCCTAGTGACCATACGATTCTCTTTTTTTCAATTTGTTTTTCGTTTTGGCTTATTCGTACAAAAACTGGATGGTTATGGCTTATACTTGCATTTTGTGTAGCGATTTCCCGTATTTGGGTAGGGGTTCATTATCCTTTTGATGTTGCAATAGGGGCTTTAATAGGATGTGTTTCAGCATTGTTTTCTTATTGGTTAGTACCAAAATTTTCTTTTATCACTCAATTGCTTACTCTATATGAAAGAGTAGAGAAACATGTTTTACCATCCAAAAACAATTCAAAGGAATTTTGAGTATACAAGTATAAAAAAGACGTTATCCTTTCTGTAGAATTATAGGAAAGGATAACGTCTTTTTCGTTTTATCGATATTGCAAAATATTAGATTGATAGTGATATATCGGGACCCCGTAGTTAAATATAAGTTTGTTCAATTTTATCCAACCATTCAAAATAGCTTATTTTTTTGTTTTGGAGGTATAGGTTGATGGGCATGTGGTACTACCCCATATAAGAGAACATTAACTTACTTATATTTTTATTAAAAGGTGCACCTTTTAAAATGACATGATTTCTTTGAGAAACATAAAAAATCACATATAGATATTCAGATAGGGTTCTCTATGTTTATTGCATAGAAATTACACAATAAATATTTTTTTATGTTACATACATTAAATTAAGCTTAATTTTCTCTTTTTCTATAAGTCCTTTAAATAGACAAACTTCTTACCAATATTCAAAACTGATTATATTTTGGGTTGTTTTTTTGGTTTTTTAGTTTTTCTTGACTAAGCCAATGAATAACTACACATAAACTCCTTATATCTCTAGATAAACTACCGATTAACTCCATTTAAACTCTAGATAATCTATATAGAATACGAGTTATCAAGGAGGTAAGAAAAATGAATTTTATGAAACGTGCAATTCTCAGTATGAAAAAAAGGATAGGAACATCATTAATTTTGATGGCAGTTTTTCTGATTGTTACAAATTTGGTTCTTTCAGGGTTCACAATCCAAAATGCATCAAAAAAAGCTGCGGATGCTGCAAGAAAAAAACTAGGTGCAGATGTTACTTTAAGTCTTGATTTTGACAAATTAGGTCAACAAGCTCGGGAAACTGGAGAGATGCCTAATCCACCGAAGCTTAACACAAAAGAAACAGATCAATTAGCGAAGTCCAAGCATGTAAAAGACTATAATTACATAGCTAACACTTTCGGTATTTCTGATGGACTTAAACTAGTAGGAGCTTCAGAAGGAGAAGAAGAAGGAAAAGGTAAAGCGGGAATGGCGGCTGTGCGAGGCGGTTCAAGCTCTGGTACAGAAATAGATATGAATGCTTCTTTTATGATTGAGGGGGTTCGCAAGACTGCATTACAAGAAAGCTTTAAAAACGGAAAAAGTAAAATCATTGATGGAAAACCAATTTCAGAGCAAATGAAGAATCAGAATGTAGCTTTAATGGAAAAACGATTAGCGGAAGTAAACAATTTGAAAGTAGGAGACAAAGTTAAAGTGCAATCAGGAGATAAGAAGGAAACCCTTGAGGTTGAAATTATCGGTATTTACGAAACAAATGAGCAAGCAATGGGTCAACAGGCTCCTCCTATTATGGATCCAGCTAATAAACTATATATGCCGCATTCAACTATGAAAAAATTAGAAGTAGACCAAGGTATAAGTAGTGTTCAAGTCGTGTATTTCTTGAATGATCCACAATATATTGATGCATTTAAAAAAGAAGCAAAAAAATCTAATATTGATTTTAATTATTATAAATTAGATGCGCATGATTCATTGTACAAGCAAATGATTGGTCCTATCGAAAATATCTCTTCGACTTCTCAAATGATTATTTATATTGTATCGATTGCAGGTGCGATTATTTTAGGATTAATCATTATGCTATCAATTAAAGGACGTCGTAAGGAAATGGGGATTCTGTTATCTATTGGAGAGAAAAAGTGGAAACTGATGGCACAGTTCGTAGTAGAAGTAGTATGTATCGCTATTTTAGCATTTGGAGTATCCATAACAACAGGAGCCAAAGTTTCTCAATTTATAGGGGATAATTTACTTTCGAGTGAAATTGCTACAACAAGCGAAGAAACGGACACCATGCGAAATAATAGTACTGTAATGATGTCTGGACCTGGTGGTACTCTACAAAATCAAAAAGAAGATCCAATTGATAAAATTGATGTAAGTGTAACAGGAGAAGATGTAGGGAAAATGGGGGGGATTGGACTAGCTATTGCTATAATAGCAACGCTTCTTCCAGCATTATCAATTCTACGTTTAAATCCAAAACAAATTCTTTTAAAAGATGAATAAGGAGGAATAATATGGAAACAATTTTACAATTTAAAAATTTGGATTATTTTTATGAAAGTAATGGAAAAAATGTAGCGATACTAGACAATGTTAACTTTTCTTTTCAAAAAGGGCATTTCTACACGATTTTAGGACCATCTGGATCTGGTAAAACGACAACGTTAAGTTTAGGTTGTGGACTAGATGTCCCTAAAAATGGTTATGTACTGTATAATGGCAAAGATATTAGAAAAATTGGTTTGGATCGATACCGTAATCAAAATGTATCTGTAATTTTCCAATCTTATAACTTAATTACCTATATGACAGCTCTTCAAAACGTCTTAACAGCAATGGAAATTACAGGTGTTAAAGTGAAAAATAAGACGGTAAGGGCATTAGAGTTATTAGAGAAAGTAGGACTCACAGAAGCTGAAGCGAAACGAAACGTCTTGCAACTAAGTGGTGGGCAACAACAGCGTGTAGCAATTGCTCGAGCACTATCTTGTAATGTTGATTTACTGATTGCAGATGAGCCGACAGGAAACCTCGACGAGGAAACCACAATGGATATAATAGAACTGTTTCAAGAACTTGCACATAAAGAGAATAAATGCATTATTGTTGTGACGCACTCACAGGAAGTTGCTAAAAAATCAGATCGTGCAGTGTATTTAAGTAAGAAGAAGTTGGTCGTAAATGAAATCTAATATAAACATCGTAGCTGTTCAATTCACATAATTTTCAAAATGTAGCCCTTTCAAAAGCTTATATTTGATTGATAATAAAATCAAGCCATAATCAAAATGGTCTCCCTGTATTGAATGTTAAGATAGTTTGATGTTTCCTTTTTAACAATATTTGAAAAAGAACTTGTAGGATATTCTACAGGTTCTTTTTATTATAATTGGTTACTTATATCATGGGATAATTACACATAAAAAACGGGACATTACTTAGATGCATGATCTAAATATCGTCCCGTTTACCTATGTACCTGCATAGTTAATGCAGAATTAAACCTACAATCATAATTAAACTAAATACTATTATCCAACCAAACGCACAATAGCCGAAGATTCTAATCCATTTAGGTAATTGATTCATGTTAATTTTATTTGTGGGAACTCCTTGCATAGAAAACATCATTTTTTGATCTCTATCCCTATTATTTTGTTGTTCATACATAACATCATCACCTTTCTAGAACTATTGTGTTTATAGTATATCAGCCTGAAGAAAATTATGTACAGAATAGAAGGGGGTAGCTTACATCTTATGTGGTGAATTTTATAAATAAAGACGTTTAATTAGTCATGGCTCTAAGCACTAATCCTTTATAAATACTGAAAAAGAGCCCTACTTAAATAGGACTCTTTTTCTTCAAGTATTAACTTGCTGGATGTGCATCAGAACCAAGATAACGTTCTTTTAAAATTTGAATATGATGAAGCTCATGGCCAGCAATGATGTATGCTAATGCACGTACTGTAACTTCAGAATTGTTCGCATTTCCTCTTTGTAACCAAGCTTCTTTATCTAAGATTCTAAGTAAATACAGGGTAGATTGGCGAACAACTATTAAATTCTCAAGAAGAACTTGCATAGATTGCTTATCAAAAGCAGCTCTAAGAACATACATATCATCATTATAGCCTGGAAGTTCTGCGGTCTCGCCTCGAGCAATAGATAGCAATCGATACGCCATAATACGTTCTGTATCCGCTATATGACCGAGTACTTCTTTTATACTCCATTTAGTAGGACCATACCGAAAAAGTCCCTCACTATCAGAAATTCCCTTTAATAAAAGATTCGTTTTCTTCATTTGTTGTTCTAGAATATGTATGATATTTCCGTCTGATACCAAGTTAATATACGTTGCATAATAGGAGTTATATTCACTTATCTTTGGTCTTATTTGCATACGAATCATCCTTTATATTTAATTTTTACATATAGCTTATCATAAAAGAGTTCCAAATTAATCTGAAAGTTTGATTTCACATTAAATAGAAACAACAATGAATTTACAATGCGTATGTGTAAACACCTAAATAAGTTTGATATACAAATAGAGTCCCATATGAATAGGACCCTATTTCTCATTTTCTCTATACAGCTAAAGATTTGTTGGGGGTTTTTAAGTATTTTGTAAGTTTTCATAATAAATCGAAAGAGCTTGATTTCACATTAAATAACAAACATGAATAGGAATTTACATTTAATTCGCAGGATACTTCTCATTTACAAGATCTTCGATGTTATTTGCTTCTTTAATTTCTTTTGATGATAACCAATTTGTATTTCTTGTTCCAGACTTATTTTTTAAATTGATGTCAAAGTTTTTCGTATTTAGTTCTTCTTTAAGGATTGTGGTTACTTTGATTAAATCCTCAATTAAAGGGAGATTATTTTCAAATATAGTATTGGTGGTATTAATAACTAAAGTCACTATATATTTTCGATATTTTTCATCATCCGAACTTGAATACGTAATACCTTCAATTGAAAATCGATCGTTTTGCATTTCATGTAATTTTTCTTCTACTTTGGTCTGCGTTCTAATCCAATTTTTCCAGTATTCGTTTATTGGGTCTTTCATTGTGGATTTCATTGTTTGTAACAGTTCTTCTTTTGTTGTTACTCTTTGTACATTTTTAAAAGGTCCACCTAAAGATCTACCAGTATGATCTTTAATTTCTAGTTCTGTTATCTTTTTATTATTCTTCTGAATCAGTTGAAATAGGGCATATAAACGATCTAATTCTACGGAATCCAATTGGCTAAAGTCAATCTCGTTACTCATTTGCAAAGTTAATAGCAACTCATCTGTTGGGCTTCCTTCTTCTGGATTTTGATTATCCAACATATATTGCAGAACATTTTCATTTTCATTTTCCACGTACCCTAACTTTTTCATTTCTTCTAGAGTTGGTTGGAATTTCTGATATGCCTCATATGTTTTTTTTCCATATTTGTATTCATCACCTACTATATATGAATAGAGGAGGCCTTGTACCTTTACTCGAAATTTGAAATTTTTGTTGTTTTTTTCTTGCACAGTATGATAAGTATTACCACCATTATTTTCATTTATCGAGCTCCAATCTGTTACCACAATATCGATACCGTGTTTTTCTTTTATATATTCTTGTACCTCAGATTCATTTTCTTGATTACAACCACTTAAAAATATGAAATATACTACTAGTAATATTACATTTTTTATGCTTTTCATATAAGCACTCCCTACGTAAGAATTAATTCTTGAATGTGCAGCACAATGCAAAGCTGTCTTTTCCTTCGTCATTTACTCTAACTTTTATACAGTTTAAACTTTAAATGATTAGAGCCTTGATGTTTTTCGCCCATATCAGCCCGAACATTACTGTTTTGAAATACAGAAAATTGATTTGTTTTAATCTCTTTTTAAATTCTACAAGTATATGATTTATCAGGTTCATCTTTACACTGTATTTTCATATCGTAAGAACAATTGTACAATAAAAATTGATTATATTAATAAAATATCCCTTCCTTTAAATCGATACGGCGGAATTTATCAAAGAAAATGCTTCGTTCTACCAAATTTTCTTTACGATTAAATGCTTGATATTGCGATTGTAGAGGAAGATGAAAGGTTTTTAGGCATTCTTACCCACGCGAGAGTGAGTGAACTACTACAAGAAGCGTGGGGAGATAGGTACACACTAACCCTTGGGACAATGGAACATGAAGGTGCTCTACAACGGTTAACAAAAGCAATCAACAAATATACAACAATTAAAATTTAGTAATTATTGAACCCTAATAAGATTATACTTGCTACAAAAACAAACAAACTCGTCCTACTAAGAGGGGAGTTTGTTTGTTTGTTGTTTAGATAAAGGAATGTTCATGCAAAATTGCACACTATGTTCCATATTTTTTATAGAATACTTTATATTTAGCGTTTCAAGAATTTGTTTAACAATATATAGCCCCAAACCACTTCCACCAGTATTTCGATTCCTTGATTTTTCAATTCGATAAAATGGTTTGAAAATTTGTTGTATATCTTCATTTTTAATATTAACACCTGTATTTATAATTTGCATTTTGATTTGACCATTTTTAGAATCCTTACTGAACTTTATAAAGACTTTTTCATTATGTGGTGAATACATAACTGCATTATGGATAATATTTTTACATGCTTTTTCAAAAAGTACACGATCTGTATAAACAGAAAGGTCAGAGTCAATTTCTTTTATTATTTGGATGCTTTTTTGAGAAGCGAAAAATTCGAGATCTTTTGTGATTGTACCTATTAACTTTGAAAGATTAACTTCTTCTATTTTTAGTTTAAAAGTGTGTTGTTCTAACTTTGACATACTTAAAATTTCACGAACTAATTGTTCCATACTTTCAATAATTTGATGATTTTTCTTTAAATATTGATCACGATTTTGATAAGGACCAATATTGTATATCATCCCTTCTAAGTATCCTTTCATTACAGTAAGAGGGGACTTTAATTCATGTGCTACAATCGCAAAAAACTCTCTGCGTTTTGTTTCTATTTCTCTTTCTTTTTCAATATCATTTTTTAATTGTTCATTTGCTTTTTTTAAATCAAACATAGCTTGTTGTAAGTTAATAGACATGTCATTCAAACTATTAGATAATTCTCCTAACTCATCTGTGGAGCGAATCTCAATTTTTTCGGAGAAATCTAAATTTGCCATCTTTTGTGCACCCTCATTAATATAAATAAGTGGCTTTGTAATAAACCTGGAATAGAAATAAGCACTCCCTATACCAATTACGATCACAATGATACTAATATAGGGGAGAAAGCGCGCTAATACTTGCGAAGCTTCATCAATCGGTTGAAATGTTGCGAACACTACAAGCGTTAAACTACCATCTTGGAATTGAATTGGTTCCGTAACATTATATGAATTGCTAATGGTACCTGCATTCTCAAATCGTGCTGCTTTAGTAACTACTGTTGTTTGTGTACCACTTTGAATAAAAGAAAATGAAGGCGAGTAAATAATTATTCCTTCTTTATTTTGAAGCGAAAGCATCGCGTTATTTTTTTTTGCGTATTCATCAAAAAGTGGTATCGCATCTTGAAACGTAAGATCTTTGGATTTATCAATTATTTCTTTTATCCCTGTTTGAAGTTGATCTGTTTTGTATTGCTCATAAAACGTAGGGAGAAAGAAATATAAAGTTAAATAAATCAACACTGCAAAGGATAACAAAATGAGAGATGTAGTCATAAAGAGTTTATAAGTAATTTGCTTCATCTTCATGATTTTTACAATTCTATTCATCAATTTTATAACCAATACCCTTTATTGTTTTAATATAGGGGATAGCTAGTTTTTTACGTAGATTTTTAATATGTGTATCTATTATTCGTGTTTCTCCAAAATAATCGTATCCCCAAACTTTTTCTACGATATTTTCTCTTGTAAGTACTTTTCTTTCATTTTGAAATAGTAGTTGTAGAATTTCGAACTCTTTTGTCGTTAACAAAATTTCAACATCATTTACATATACTCTATATGCATCAACATCAATGCGCACTTCTTTAAATACCAAATAATTATTTACATTTTTATCATAACTTCTTCTAAGTACAGCTTCGACTCGTCTAATCAAAACATGAAACGAAAAGGGTTTTGTTATATAATCATCAATCCCAAGATCGAACCCTTTCATTTGATCTTCCTCTTCTTCTAACGCAGTTAGCATAATAATTGGTATGTTTGACTGACTTCGAATCATTTTAGCAACTTCAAATCCATTAAGATTGGGCATCATTACATCTAGAAGAACTAAATCAAAGGATTGCTTATTAAATTGTGTCATACCCTCTAGTCCATCTGAAGCAACTACCACTGTATACTGTTGTGTCATTAAAAATTGTTTAATTAATTCCTGAATTTCTTGATCGTCCTCAACCACGAGGATATGATAGTTTTTCATAATATCACCTCTGGTAGTCATTATAGCCGTACTATCTGTAGTTTATGTGGAGATACAGTAGGAAACTTCATAGGACGTTTAACGTATTAACTCCATTTTCAAGATTGTGTATTCTCCATAAAAAAGTATTATTACCCATATTCCTTTTTTATGGAGAAATATTTGTCTGCTTGAAAAAAATTATCATATAAAAAGCTGAACGATTAATATTTACAAAAAAATAATGTATAATAATGTAAATTGTATGTAGTTTTTTTAACTGTTTGAAAATATACTTTCGATACTTTACTAGAAGGGGAAAGGGAGATGAATTTAAATATAAAAGAAGCCAGCGAAATTCTAGAGCGTACGCCACAAAATTTTTAGTTTTTTTGCTAATTTAGTAAAGGCCTAAGGTGCGAACAAGGGATTATTAAATCATGTGAGAAAGGTTGTGAAATTATTTGATGGGTTATAAAGCGATGCTGTTTGATTTAGATGATACGTTACTTGATAGGGATAAGGCAGTAGATAAATTGTTTTTATTTGTTTTAGAAAAGTGTTATGAGGATGTTAGTGATACAGTCAAAAACAATATGTTACAGAAATTCAAAGAATACGATAAAAGGGAATACGGCATTAGTGATAAAACGATAGTTTTAGAATCATTATTTAATGAATTCGCGCCGAAATATAGATTGCCACACAATTATATCCAAGATTTTTGGAATGAAAATTTCCCTAAATGTTTTTCAATAGACCAAAATACTATTCATTTCTTAAATCATATAAAGAGGCACTTTAAAATTGGAATTATAACAAATGGCTCAACGCATAGACAAAAAGCTAAAATAATTAACACGAATTTAAACAATTACTTTGATACTATCATTATCTCTGAAGAAGTGGGACTTAGTAAACCTGATAAACGTATATTCGAACTATCATTAAATAAGCTAAATGTACAACCGGAAAATACTTTATTTGTTGGGGATGACTTAGAAAAGGATATTGCTGGTTGTCAAAATGCAAATATAAAGGGCGTATGGTTTAACCCTCAGATAATCAAGAACACTGCCGAAATACAACCGTATGCCGAGATTAATACTTTGGATAGTTTGTTGAGTTATGTTAAACCACAATATTTTTATAACAAGTAAAACCAATCTCGATATTTAATAATTTCATTGACCGTATTAGTACTATAAATAATCTATATTTGAAATAAAAAGAGGCTATTTTATTCGCTGTATCTAATTTGAACTATGATTAATATGAAGAGCTGCAATACAAATTTACTCATACTGTGTAAGTAATAAAGGGGTGGGACTATGGAAATAAAGAAATTAGTTATCGATGGAATAAATATTGCGGTCATAAAAAATGATAAAGTACTAATATCCGATGTTCAAACTGCGTTGGATCTTATGGCAACAGTTCAATATGAAGTAGATGCGAAACATATTATTATCGACAAATCATTAATAAGTGAAAAGTTCTTTGACTTAAAAACACGCCTTGCGGGTGATATTCTTCAAAAGTTTATAAACTACAAGGTAAAGATTGCTATTATTGGAGATTTCTCTATGTATACGAGTAAAAGCTTAAAGGATTTTATTTATGAATGTAATAAAGGGAAAGACATTTTTTACTTAGCAACTGAACAACAAGCAATTGAAAAACTAAGTACATTGAAGCATTAATAATACCATAGTAAAATCTCCCTCTTTTTCATGTCGCTTATTATTTACAACATATAAGAACTGATGTTTGTGGTAAACTAAGAGATGAATAAAGGGGGAGTTTTCTTGTACAATTTTAATGATACAATCCGAAATTTAAACAATTTAGTTTACAAACCTAACAATTTAATGCTTACTAATCTAAAAGAAGAAAAGCAAAACGCAGAATATGTAGGATGTTTATTTCACTTAAATAACAAAACTATCCGTTTTAGAGTATCAAAAATTACGCCTAATAAAATTGGTCAATTTGTTTCTTTTTGGGAGAAAGATGACAATATGCAAAATCAAGCTTTTTCTTATAACGCTGCTCCTGAACTATTAGTTATCACTTGTATAAATGATAATAAACTAGGGCAATTTATTTTCCCTAAAGAAATTCTTCTTAAAGAAAAAATATTAAAAACGCAAAGTCAAAAAGGGAAGATGGCTATGAGAGTTTATCCAATTTGGGATACCCCTGTTAGCAACCAAGCTAAAAAGAGCCAAATATGGCAACTTCAATATTTTGTTGATTTAAGCGATCATAATAATTTACCTATAGATAAACTATTAAATTTGTATTTGTAGCTTCTTTTTTTAAGTAATCTTGTGAGTTAGACTTTTTGTACCGGTACAGTTAAACGAAATGTACATTGTTTCAGTACCCCATCAAATTTACAATTAGCATATACTATAGTAACTTATAAAATTTAAGGGGTGCTGCCTATGACAAGTCTACAACATAAGCTTTTTACAAGATTGAAGCTTGCAAACCGTGCTGAAATGAAGTTTGAAGAATTAAATACAATTCTCTTTGCATTTGCGCACACTATACCATTTGAGAATTTAGATGTTATAGCACGTAATGCAAATACAATTACTATGGAAAATTTACAGAATAAAATTTCAACTACATCCCGCGGCGGACTTTGTTATGAATTAAATACTCTTTTTTACTACTTTTTAAAAGATTGTGGTTATGATGTACAACTTGCCCTTGGTACTGTATATAAAAATGATATAAACGCATGGGCACTTGAGGATGGACATATAACGATTATTTTAAATTATGCTAACGAACGATACTTAATTGATGTAGGTATTGCTTCATTAGTACCTCTAGTCCCTGTACCTTTTACTGGCAAGTCTGTTTCTTCTAAAAATGGTACGTATCGAGTGAGACGAAAAGATACGAGTAAAGGGAATTACGTTCTAGAAAGAAAAGATATTAACGGTGAGTGGAAAGTTTGCCATGCTTTTTATAATCGTATGATTGATGAGGCAGTAGTGAATGATGTTCAAAAAAGAGTAATAGAAGATGAGAAATCTATTTTCAATAAAGGACCCATTGCGGTCAAATTAACAGACTCTGGCCATGTCTCTTTAACGAATACAAGTTTAACTGAAATGATTCATGGTGAAAAAACGAAACGTGAAATTACAGAAGATCAATATAGAGAGCTTTTATATACTTTATTTGCAATTGAGTTATGATAAAACAAATAGCCGGTTCTTATTCAGAAACGGCTATTATATTAATTTTGATTTAAAATAACTATTAAAGTTTAATTTTCTTAATAGATATAATACACTAGAACGGTATGAAAAAGTATGTACAATGAATTTTGAATGTAAAGGAAGATTTTCATGTCAATTATTGATAAATTGAAACTTAATAAGTATACAAATATGGTCGTAATTCATGAACCTAGTGATTATGACATTTTTACAGGGAAAGAAACTGCATTTTCAAAAGAACACGATGCTATTTTTATTTTTGTAGAAACACTTGATGAAATGGTGAAACAAACGAATTATATTATTAGTAATGAAGAATTACTAATTGAAAAAGGCTACATATTCTTCGCGTATCCGAAAAAAGGTAATTCTCGTTACAGTACGTTTATTCACCGTGATGAAATGTTTCCAGCATTAAACGTTGGCGAAGATGGGTATGTAGGACAGAGTGATATTAAATTTGCACGAATGGTAAGTATGGACGACGTCTTTACTGTTGTAGGTTTAAAGCGCGAAAAGAAAAAAGAGAAGAAAACGCCTGCTATGAGTCAATGTGTTGCCGATTATGCAAATCGTATTAAAGATGTTGAAGCACTATTGGCTAATCATCCAAATGAACTTACGTTTTATCAAAGTTTAACACCTGGATATCAAAAAGATTGGGCACGTAATTTATTTTCTGTAAAACAAGAAAAAACACGCGATAAACGTCTTGAGAAAATGATTGAAATCCTTTCACAAGGCTATAAAACAATTGAATTATTCCGTAAGAAGAAACAATAACGATAAGGAAAGTCACAATGATGCAACAATTAATTACACTTAGCACATTGAAAAAAGAATTCCTTTCAGTATACTAAATTATGTTCATATATTTAAATAATTAGCAAAAGAGAAAAGGTGTTTGAAATGAAATCGTATATTGTAGTTGGAGCTGGGATTTTAGGAGCGTCTACTGCTTATCATCTTGCTAAAGCAGGTGCGAACGTTACTATCGTGGATCGCCAACAATTAGGTCAAGCAACTGATGCAGCGGCTGGTATTGTATGTCCTTGGCTTTCACAGCGTCGTAATAAAGCATGGTATAAAATCGTTAAAGGCGGTGCACGTTACTATTCTTCGTTAATCCAACAATTAGAAGAAGACGGTGAAACGGATACAGGTTACAACCGTGTAGGTGCAATTAGTTTACATACTGACGAAAAAAAACTAGATCAAATGGAAGAACGCGCTTATAAACGACGTGAAGATGCACCAGAGATTGGAGAAATTACACGTTTATCAGCTGAAGAAACGAAAAGATTATTCCCAGCATTATCAGAAGAATACAGTTCTGTTCATATTAGTGGCGCTGCACGAGTAAATGGAAGATCATTACGTAACGCATTAATAAGTGCTGCGAAAAAACATGGTGCTACTTTTATAAAAGGAGATGCTGTATTAGTTCGTGAAGGGAATCGTATTATTGGAGTTACAGTAAACGACGAAACAATTGTAGCAGAAAAGGTAATTGTAACTGCAGGCGCATGGGCGAATGAA
Organism: Bacillus sp. DE0042; assembly: GCF_007680225.1. Lineage (NCBI taxonomy): Bacteria > Bacillati > Bacillota > Bacilli > Caryophanales > Bacillaceae > Bacillus > Bacillus sp. DE0042. The sequence goes on from NZ_VEJP01000001.1 coordinate 19,706, forward strand.
ATCTTGAATCCATTAGGAATTAATTTCTTAGTTACATTCCAAAAAGGACAAATTGTTCATTTACAAATTGAAAATACAGCAACAGAAAATATGCCAGTTGTTATGCCGCCAAACGATCAATACATTTTAACATTTGACAATGGTCATGTCGTAATTGGAGCTACCCATGAAAACGAAACTGGCTTCGATCATCGAGTAACAGCAGGTGGTTTACATGAAGTATTTCATAAAGCATTAACAGTTGCGCCTGGTTTAGAAGATGGTACTATGCTTGAAACGAGAGTTGGATTTAGACCATTTACACCAGGATTCTTACCTGTTATTGGGCCACTGCCTAACTTTGAAGGTATTCTCATTGCGAACGGATTAGGTGCTTCAGGTTTAACTGCCGGTCCATATTTAGGGTCAGAGTTAGCTAAACTAGCACTCGGACAAACAATTGAATTAGATTTAAACGATTATGACGTTGCGGGTGCAATTGAATAATAAAAAAGATTAGGATTCGCTCCTAATCTTTTTTATTTGGGGTAGCACGATATACCCATCAAGCTAATATTTTTAATTACTCCCATAAAAAAATTATGCATCGTTGACTACAGATAAGATGGTTATGTTAATTGAAGACAATTGATTTTAATCGCGAAATTTATATAAAAAAGATAAAATGGAAGAGTCTTTGAAATATTTAGATGAAAAAGTGGGCGAGATAATATAATTGGGGTACAGCCGAGATACGTGTAAAAATAGGTCATAGACTTATATTTATTTCCATATATAAAATCAGCTTTTTATTAATTATTAGGGGTCACCATACATCGCCATCAAATTAAGGAGACGATTTTCCCGAAAAATGGAAAAACGTTTGCAATAAGACTTATAATGAAACAGTGTTTTAATAAAGGAGTTGTATAAAATGAATGAAAAAAAAGATACAGAAATAAAACGCTCTTCAAAAGCAGAAAACATTCTATCTCAGATCAATAGTAAAACTAAGCTAGGCAACTTACGAAAAATCGCGAAGGACATTAAAAAAGATCACGAACTAGCTATGGAACTTTGGTCAACCGAAGAGTTTTTGCCTAGGCTATTAGCAATCTTAATTATGGACAAAAAACTTCTTTCACAAGATGTGCTAAATAAGCTTGATAAGGATATGCAGACTCACACTTTTGATGAGCGAAATAACTTAATGGATTGGTTAATGGCTAATCAGCTCACCAAAGACAAGCAGAAAATTGCATTGATGGAGTCATGGGAAAATAGTCCTTCTGCTCTTCAAAGGCGAGCTTTTTGGTATTATCAAGGGCGATTGAGATGGACTGGACAAACACCGCCTGATAACACCGCAGACTTGCTATCTGCATTAGAAGCTAATATTACGCAGGAAGAACCGGAAGTTCAATGGGCTATGAACTTCACCGCAGGCTGGATAGGCGTTTATGATGAAAAGAATCGTGCACGTTGTATTAAACTTGGTGAGAAAACAGGTCTTTACAAAGATGTAATAGTAGCAAAAGGATGTACTCCCAGCTATTTGCCGGATTTCATTACGATTGAAGTTAACAAACGACATAATGATTAAGTTACCTTTGAATAATTTATTAGGGTTTAATGCAAAAAAATAAAGGATTTTAATGCCTCGATAATTGTATTATTTCTATAATACTATGCATCTCAATAATGTATAGTATTATAGAAATGAGTAATATAAAAAGAGATTGAATGACACATATTAATCATTAAGAAAGGGACGATCACAATGACGAAAGTATCTTATAGTGGTTTAAAATACGGGAAAAGTGATGTGGAAATAAAATTATTGGTGGATATACAAAATGATTGGTTTGAGGTAACACATACCAAGGAAGTGTCTCAAGTAATAAATAAATCAACAGGGAAATATATTATAGTAAATCGAAATACCTTGAAATGTGAGTTTGTTTCATAATACAAAGAAACTGTGAAACAACTAAATTTTAAACAACTGACTATATCAGTCTCTTTATAGTTTGATCAGATAACAATATTCTATATGAAAATAGCGAAATAGAATATTGTTTTCGCAAAATACTGGTAAGATGATTTTTATACATAAACAATGTCCGCTAATGATGTGTTATGTTAACCTCATATGAATATGATATACGTATTACATTTTATCTATATTAGGGTAAGGGCAACTGTCATACAATGTAGATAGCATCATGAATTATAGGGGAGATGAAAATGAAAAAAATTTATAGTTAGTTATTTAGTATGTCTCATATTTTTTTCTATACTTACACCTAATTGGGAATTAGAAAAATTAAAAACCTTGCTGCATATGAAGTGTAGCAAAGTTTTTGAAGGTGTTTAATTCTTATTTAACTAACGGCTTTGTTAGCTAATACTGTAATTGTTTTAATAACCTCTTGTTTAATTCCCACAACGCTGTTTTGTTACTATCCCATTTCAACAGCATTACTGCTTCTTCAAAGCATAACCATTTATAATTGAAGTGTTCTTTGGATAATGAAATATTTTTTGTAGGAACTTTAACTCCAAAAGAAAACTCTTTTATTACATAAACATCTTCTCCCCAAAGAAACTCCCCAACTACGTCCTCTACAGGTAGTGAAGACACAGAATCTAATTTTATATAGGGATATTCTCTTAAAATACCAGCCTCTTCAAATGATTCCCGTTTTGCTGATTCAATTGGAGTCTCACCATCTTCTCCACCACCAGCTATTCCTTGCCAATAACCATAATCACTTCGGTTAAAAATAGCATATTGAATAGAATCATCAGTTATTATATAAGGAAATATTAATACTTGATATGGCGCTCTCATTGCATAACCTCTTCCCGAAGATAAGCTTTAAATAAACATGAATAATTGTTAATTATTATATGGAGTGGGTGTTCTTTTGAATAAAAACACAACTGATAAAATAAAGATTACGGCCTTCAAACTCCCCCAATATGGATAAACAACATGATCTGTTAAACTAGCATATTGAAAAATATTTTCTATACCGAAAATGCCTATTATGACTGCTAAGAGAAAAGTGGCTTTTCCAATAGTACTATTACGATAGAGGGTAAATAAGTATATTGCATATATAAGTGGTACGATGATTTGTAGTAAGATTGCCATGGATTGTCCCCCTAATTTATATTTTCTACTTATATTATACCAATAAATGTAACAAAAAGGAATATAAGTTAATTGATGCTAAGCAGAAAACAGACTTGTACGAGCAGAGATATTACGACTTCACATCTATAGTTTTGATACTAATTGAACTACTCTAATCATATTCTTCTATTAAAAAGAATAAAAGGGGTGTAAAGTTAATTGACAAACGTTAAGGTTCGTTTACGGCCCATCGTTCATAACATAAATTTACCAACTGTAATAAAAACAACTATACTTCCAGGTGAATCGACCGAAAGACTATTTATCGCAACCCAATTAGGAGAGGTTTTTTACATAGGAGACGGAGATATAAAGACATTTTTAAATATTCGTCACCGAATTATTAAATTAGGCACATTTGAAGAAGGTGTTTCTAGTAGCGGTTATGATGAACGCGGGTTGCTCGGACTGGCGTTTCATCCGCAATTTAATCATAACGGCTTATTTTATCTTCATTATTCAGTAGCCGGCACTCAAGGACCAGGTGCGCTTTCAGAACAATTTAAACCGAATCCTTGTGACCCGAAAACTTTAAATTTAAAGTGGACAAATAGAGATACTCAATATGATCATATTGATACAGTTGAAGAATGGATTTTACAATCAAATGGTAAACCTCAAAAACGAAGAACTTTACTTAATATAAGAAGACCATTTTTTAATCATAACGGCGTAAATAGCTTAAACTTTTCACCTGAGACTGGAAAACTTATTTTTACTAATGGAGATGGCGGTTCGGGCTATGATCCATTTAATTTAAGCCAGGATGATTTAGAAGTAGCGGGTAAAATAATTGAAATTGATGTAAGTAAAAATACATTCATAAACAATCCTCCAGTAGTTACACGTTTTAATGAACTTCCTCTATCTATTCAAGAAACTCTTACAGTAATTGCAAAAGGCATACGTAATATAACAGGTATTTCATTTCAAAGATTGTATAATCAATATATCAAATATGCCGGAAACGTCGGACAAGATATTGTAGAGTCTATTTTTTCTTTTGTTCTATATAAACCAATACCAGTTACCGAAATCGTTCAAACCCATTTAATGAGAGATACTCCTGATCAATATGGATTTATTAATTTTGGCTGGAGAGGGTGGGAAGGAGAATTACCTACTTCTTTTATAAGGCACTGTTCTGAGAATCCAACTTTAGATGAGAGAATAATGGCTTATTATAATGAAACTATAGAAACATCAGTGCAGCGTATACAGCCTCTCATTAGTTATTATCATAAAGATTCCAGACCAGATAAATTTGACGGAACTTCACTTACTGGAGTTCAACCGTATATGGGAACTGCAATCCCTAGTTTAACGGGTAGTATCATGTTTACTGATCTTGCTAAGAAAGAAAAAACGCAGTCTTTAGTAAAAGGTGCGTTAGCATATTCTAGAGCTGGTACGCATGGTAAACATACTGACTTTCATGTTATTGAAACCCATTATGATTTCGGTGAGCAGGCAGCTTATTATATGAGTTTAGGAACAAATTTAGATCAGACTAGATTATATTTAGGAGTTTACGGTTCTATGAAAGTAACTGACTTTAACAAAGGTACTATTTTTGAAATCGTTCCTTAATATGATACACACTCTCAGAATCATTCATTATATAATCGTCCATTGCATAATTAGATATCTTTAGGGGGATTTTGATGAATCACTTTAGCAACTATTGGTATCAACTGATGATCGCGCATGATGCGAATTTTGTTCATAAAAGAAAGAGGACGCCAGCAAAGAGGTTAGTCATTACAGCGTTACTCGGTTCACTTGCTGCTATTTTTCAATCTGCCGGGAACTTAATCCCTGGTATCGGCTTATTTATTAGTCCTTTTGCGACGCTGCCTATATTTTTCGCTATTTGTTATTCTACTCGCACGGGAATACTTTCTTACATTCTTACTATTCTCCTATTATTTATTATTGAGCCAAGCGAACTAATTGTCTTTCCTTTTACTACAGGTTTATTAGGTATAGTGTTAGGAGTATCCTTTATACAATTCAAGAGAAGGATTTGGATTGTTTCCTTTTCGGCGATATGTTTACTTATAGGAATTATGGTCGTTCTTGATATCTTTCGATTTCCTGTATTAGGTCCTACTGTTCATACAACTTTGGATATAAAAATTATTCTATCAATATTTATTCTGAGCTTTCTATACTGCTGGATCTATGCAGGCATTTGTAGAATAATGTTGAATAGAGTATATAAAGTATGGTCTTAACAATTTCTCATATATTTTTAAAGATTGGAGATTTAAGTCGTGTATAACGTTAAAGTTAGAAGGCCAAATTCGGATGATTTAGATGAACTAAATATGTTTTTTCGTCTTGTTATTACTGATACATTTAAAAATGAAGGGTTATCACAGTTATTAGATGACTTAGAAAATGAAATTAAAACGAAAAAACAGTATTTGAAAAATGATTTGGAGAGTAACGGAGAAAATCGTTACTTTTTATTAGCAGTTGATACAAGTAACGATAAAATCATTGGAACAATTGAAATCGGTCCAGCGAGTACATTGATTAATAGTTGTACAGGTGGTGTATTTAAAGATTTATATGAAATAGGAACAGTATTTGTACTACCTGAATATCAACGAAATGGCATAGGCAAGTTATTACTTAATGCAATGTATATTACGTTACTTAGCAGAGGAATAACTGAATACTGTTTAGACAGTGGATACAAAAAAGCACAAAGTATATGGACGAATAAGTTTGGAGAGCCTAGTTATGTATTAAAGGATTATTGGGGAGAATCAAGTGATCATATGATTTGGAAGAAGAGTTTACATGATACTCCTATAATATTTGAATTATAAAATGAAATATGCCTCTGAACGTAGCTTTTCTTACATATGTATGCTATTATTTATCTTTATAATAAAAGAGGACGTGAATGAACTTGATTAAAATTAATATTCCTGAAGCTGATGTTTCAATTACTGAACGTAAACAAGTTATTAAAGGAGACGAGCCAATAATTACTCCAATTAACGGTTTTATCGATTTCCACTTGTTCCCTAGAGATAAAGGCGGCATTTTTATGTTTTACAATATTAATGACGAACTTCTTTTCGTAGGTAAAGCTCGTAAAATTAGACAACGTATTAAAAAGCATTTTGAAGACAATGTTTCACCAATTAAAAATCACCGTGATGAAGTATACCGCATTGATGCATGTATCGTAGAAGATCCAACAGAAAGAGAAATTTACGAAACATATATCATTAATGAATACAAAGCAAAATATAACGTTGATAAAGTGTTCTATAAATAAGTAACAAAAAAACAATCCTAGCGCATATACTGGGATTGTTTTTTATTTAAATTTAATCCTCATATTTTTCTCCTTTTTTTAAATGATTAGCAACAACAAAACAGCATACACCTATACATATAAGTACAATGCCAATTGATTTATGCTTTCCCTCAAAGAAAGGAATATCAGAAATAACATTTGTCATACATAACCCTATAAACACAAGGATAGGTCCTGCCCACAGTAATACATTACCGAATTTCGTATGTTGCCACATAGTAACCCTCTTCACTTCTTTTTACATATATATCCATAAAATGAAAGTAAATTCATAGAGAAATATAGTTTTTTTCATATCGAAAATTCAACCTTCATATATTGGTACAAGCAAATGAGAAAGGGGACCATCATGAATTGGTTAGAAGCTTTTATATTAGGGATCATACAAGGTTTAACAGAGTTTTTACCGATAAGTAGTACAGGTCATCTTTATTTAGGAAGGCATTTGTTTCAATTAGATGAAGCAGGATTGTTTTTAGATACGATGCTGCACATTGGAACTTTGCTTGCAGTGTTTATTTATTACAAAAAAGAATTTATATATTTAATTAAAAATCCATTTTCAAAACTAATGCTACTACTTATTGTTGGGACGATACCCGCAGTTGTAATTGGATTGTTATTCAAAGACTTTTTTGAGGATATTTCAAAAACAGGTATTACGATTGGTTGGGAGTTTTTAGTGACAGGTTTATTTCTATATATGGCCGATAAACAAAAAAATGGTCGTAAAAAAATGGATGACATTACATATAAAGATGCATTAATTATCGGTTCCTTTCAAGCGGCTGCTATTTTTCCAGCAATTTCTCGTTCTGGTATGACAATCGTTGCTGCATTATGGAGGAAGTTAGACCGGGAAACTGCTGCTTACTTTTCTTTTTTATTATCAACACCAGCCATTGTTGGCGCTATCATTTTGCAATTAGCAGATGTTTATCAAGGGAAAGCAGAATCTATTTCTAGTACATCTTTAATTGTTGGAACGTTATCAGCGGCGTTTTTCGGTTATATAGCCGTTTCATGGATGATTCAATATTTAAAACGTCACTCATTAAAAGTATTCGCGTATTACGTATGGGGATTAGGTATTTTAATATTAACGTTGCAATTTACTCATGTGTTTTAATTTAGTAACAGATACTGTTTCATTCATACAAGGCAGGGTCTTTTTTCATTAAGGGGGAAAATATGTTTAATAAGGCTATCGTTATTGGCGGAAGTATAGCAGGGAAATTCGCAGCAAAAGCATTATCATCTACTTTTAAAGAAGTAATCATTATAGAAGCTGGTGAAAGCTGGGATGGAAAGTCTTCAAGAAAAAGAGTTCCACAAAGTAATCATCCTCATGTGTTATTGAAAGGTGGAGAAAAAGCGATTGAGGAATTGTTTCCTAATAGCACTAATGAATTAATTGAAGCGGGTAGTATCATAAATAACTTTACTCGTGACTTAAAATGGCATCAATTTGGTTTATGGAAACAACCATTCATAGGAGAAGTACATATGATTCAACAAAGTAGGTTTTTGCTTGAATGGCATATTCAAAAACGAATTGATGATATTTCAAATGTTACCACTAAATTTGGAACATTAGTTGATGGTTTATTAGTAGATGGAAAGCTTAACAAAGTATGTGGAGTAAAAGCTAAATGCTTAGAGACGGGCACGCAAGAAGAAATTCAAGCAGAGATTGTTGTTGATGCGAGTGGATTTGGTTCAAAAAGTATAGCTTGGTTACGTGAATACAATATTGAAGTGCAAGAAGAGAAAGTACGTATTGATTTATTTTACGCAACTAGAATGTTTAAACTTAAAGAAAATGAGAAATTAGACTGCTGTAATATGCTAATGTCTCCAAGCTTCCCTGACAATCCGTATGGTGTACTTATTCAAACGATTGAGGATAATCGTTATTTTGTTACTTTCAGCGGATATGCAAATGAGAAAGCACCACAAACAGATGATGAATTTTATAATTTTGCTGAAAACCTATCAATTTCTAATGTGACAGATTTTCTAAATAAAGCTGAGGCAATTTCAAATATCAAAACGTACAAAATTCCATATCAAGTACGTAGGCGATTTGATTTAGTGAATCATCTACCCGAAAGATTGTTAGTAGTTGGGGATGCACATTGTCGTTTCGATCCTGTTTTCGGTCAAGGCGTTTCAGTTGCAGCTATGGAAGCTCACCAATTGCAGTTACTTTTACAAAGGAAACAAAAGCTTGATAAAGCATTTACAAAGCAGTTTTATAAAGAGACTGCTCATATCATACAAACCCCTTGGGAAATGACTACAACGGAAATATCACGTCATCCTCAGCTAAAAAGAGAATTAACGATAAAGCAAAAATTTCAGCTATGGTATACGAAACAAATATATCAACTATCTGCAACTGACTCTGACGTTTATATTCGATTAGTAAGAGTGATGAATTTAATTCGTAATCCATTTCACCTATTTCATCCGAAAGTGCTACTTGCTGTATTACTGAAGCGAAAGAAATAGAAGGAAAATAGTTGATTAAAAAAGAATATATAACAGTTAGTAGATATAGAAGGAGTAGTTGAGATGAAAATATACATAGAACAATTAATGAAACACGATGCTAAAGATTTATTTACGTTTGAACTTACGAATAAATCTTTTTTTGAAACAATGGTACCAAATCGTGGCTCTCAATATTTTGATTTTGAATATTTTCAAAAGTTACTAGACGATTTATTAATAGAACAAGCGGATGGAGATTCTTATTTTTATTTAATTCGTAATGAAGAAAAAGAAATTGTAGGACGAATAAATTTAGTAGATATAGATACGGAAACTCGAAGCAGTTCATTAGGGTATCGAGTCGGAGAAAAGTTTACTAAAAAAGGGGTTGCAACAGCAGCTGTAAAATTAGTTTTAGACATAGCGAAAAATAATGAAATCACGGAAGTTCATGCTAAAACAACTACTAATAATCTCGCATCACAAATTATATTAGAAAAAAGCGGGTTTTCTTCTTATCAAGACGAAGCAGATACAAATTCTGTAGAATTAAACGGGGAACATGTGAAGTTTGTACATTATATATGGAGAAATACTTCGCGCTTATAATAAGGGGGACTTATACATGAATGATTTACGTTATCCAATTGGGCAATTTACATACAAACGTCCTATAACTGAAGAAATGATTGATACATGGATTCAAGAAATTGAAGATTTACCTAATGAACTAGCAAAAGCAATTAAAGATTTAGATCAGAAGCAGTTAGACACACCATATCGAGTTGGTGGATGGACGGTTCGTCAAGTAGTTCATCACGTTGTTGATAGCCATATGAATAGCTACATACGCTTTAAATTAGCACTAACAGAAAAGAATCCAACTATTAAACCATATAAAGAAGAGAAGTGGGCCGAACTACCTGATTCTAAATTACCAGTAGACGTTTCACTAGTAATGTTAGATTCGTTACATAAAAGATGGGTTAACCTTTTATATTCTCTAGAACTACAAGATCTAGAAAAGACATTTAACCATCCAGATACTGGTGAAACAAAACTTGCTGCTGCAATTGGACTATATGCATGGCATGGACGTCATCATACAGCGCATATAACTTCATTAAGAAAGCGACTAAATTGGTAACATGGAGATTACATTAGAGAAGGCGACAGAAAATGATGCAGCAGTATTATTTCAAATGCAAATAGACTCATTTAGCCCTTTATTAAATAAATATAAAGACTATGAAACAAATCCAGCAAATGAATCTATTGAAAAAACTATTTTAAGGATAAATAATCCTGGCAGTAACTTTTATAAGATGATAATAGATTCGAACCTTGTTGGAGCGATATGTATATCCCGAAAAGAAAGACCTTATAAACTTTGGATTAGTCCAATGTTCATTCATCCAATCTATCAAGGGAAAGGAATCGCTCAGAAGGTACTTATTTTAATTGAAGAGATGTTTCCAGAAACACGGAGCTTTGAACTTGCTACGATTTTAGAAGAAGAAAGAAATTGTTTTCTATACGAAAAAAATGGGGTATAAAAGAACAGAAGTAATAAAGAAATTAAATGATAAAACTACACTTATTTATTACAAAAAAGAAAGGTAAAGCATTTGGAATACGCTTTACCTTTTTATGTTATTTCAGATTAAATATACAAAAACAATGAATATTCTTCCAAAATACTCGGGTTAGTAATTTTGATAATGAATAAATATACGAAAAGGCGTTATTTCGTCGTATATGTTACTAACGCTTTTTGAATGCTTAAAACACTATCGTCACCTTTAAATTCCTTCGTAATTGGCGTACTCAAACTAGATACCCAAATTTTAAGCTCAGCATCTAAATCAAAATGCCCAGCTGTTTCAATGCTAAATTGTGTAATACTTTTATAAGGAATAGAATGATACTCTGTTTTTTTACCTGATATCCCTTGTTTATCTACTAAAATAAGACGACGATTTGTAAATACGATTAAATCACGAATTAATTTATAAGCATGTTCAACTTTCTCATCGTCTAACATAATCTTCTCTAAATCACGTTCTACACTTTCAGTACTCGCATTTGATGCATTTCCTAAAATACCGCTAAATAAACCCATAGGAAATTCCTCCTCCGTTATTTGTGGATTGTGTTACTTATATTGTACCATGCTATTTACTAAGAAATTATGACATTACTTTAGTAGTTTCTGGTTATTATTGCAATTCATTTATATAACCTCATCTTAAAATCTTGTGCTAACATGTAAGTAAGAAAAAAGAAGCAGAGGGATATAGCATGAAAAATATAGGTTTAGTATTAGAGGGTGGAGGAATGAAAGGTCTATATACTGCAGGAGTACTCGAATATTTTATGGAAAAGAACTTATTCTTTCCGTATGTAGTTGGCGTATCCGCTGGTGCATGTATGGGCGCAACTTATTTATCACGTCAAAAAGGGAGGAATAAAAAAGTAAATACAGAGCTAGTGTCAGATCACCGATATATATCTTATCGAAATTTGATTCGAAAACGTGAATTATTCGGAATGGACTTTTTATTTGATGAAGTCCCTAATAAAGTTGTTCCATTTGATTTTCAAGCTTTCTTAAACTCAAGTGAACAGTTTGTCATAGGAACGACTGATTGCGATTCGGGAAAAGCAGTTTATTACAATAAAATAGAACATGGAAATGATATTTTAAAAATCATTCGTGCATCAAGCTCTGTCCCGTTTATAGCACCTGCTGTAGAATATGATAATCGAAAATTGTTAGATGGAGGTATTATAGATCCTATACCGGTTCTAAAAGCACAAACTGATGGTTATCAAAAGAACGTTGTCATTATGACAAAGCCAGAAGGATATGAGAAGCAGCGAAATAAATTTTCAGGATTGGCTAAAATTTTATATAGAAAATATCCGAATATTGCAGAGTCTTTAGTAGAACATTATCGTTTCTATAATGAGACGATATCTTATATGAATCATATAGAACAAAAAGACAACTTTTATGTCATTCAGCCTAGCGTACAGCTTCCTATAAGTGGAATAGAAAGAAATAAAGAAAAACTTGTCAATTTATATAATCTTGGCTATACAGATGCTCAATATCATTATGAAAATTTATTACGTTGGATAGAGAAATAAAGGGGTGGAAAGTTGCTATTAGGTAAAATGGTTATTTTTAATGAATTGCAGAAAATGCATAGTCCGCTGCATAAACCGTTTCCGTATCGTGCTACAGGAAAATTGCAACGAGACTTAAAAAGTAAATTTACAGATGATGACTGTATAAATGCTGATTTTAATCATTATTGGATGCATACAGCAGGTACTTTAAGTTCTGTACTAAATGGAAACGAACAGAACATTACGTTTCAGCAAATAAAGTGGTTAAGGAAATCGTTTTTTGAATGGTTTCCGCAATATCGTTCTATAGAAACAGAAATTGTGAAGTATCCCGTTTTGTATAGAGATTTCATGAATTATGAGAAAGCGCGAAAACTATTACTATATTATCTTACTGAATAAAAATTAAAACGTACAAGTTATGCTGCTTGTGCGTTTTTTGTTCATAAAAAAGACAATATTTATACCTTGCTTATATAGGAATTTTAATGTGCAGAAAGAAGTACTTATAGAATGAAGTAAGGGAGGAGAGGCATTTAGCGATTGTTTTCCTATAATGGATTGTCCAACTCGAATATCGTTAGTTTTTTATGATAAAATATTTCGAGTGAAATCAAGTACTTATTATATCCAGTATTAAATAAGTTAAGCCAGGAGGAACAACAGTAAAATGGAAAACGTATCAAATATAGGTAAATCAGAATCAATAAAATCTTTACGATCGACTATTCGTAAACTTGAAAATGCACTATCACAAATGACTCAAAAAGGTGCAAATACTACATTAGTGAAAAAACGACTTAAAGCCGTTTGTGTAGGGTTAGCAGTACTAGAAAACGTTTGGAATCAAGAAAGTCACCAGTATAGTCAAGAAGAGTTAGCAGAAGCTCGTAACGTCCTTGTTGGTTTACTTCCATCAATTGAGAGGGCTTATGATAAGTCTAAAGTTGGTAGTCCGCAAAGAACACTTTTAACAAGACGGATAAAAGCATTGGAACTTTCTATTCAGGCAATTGATAAACTTTCTAATAAATAACTCATCTAAATACATATCATCCTAATCCTAATTTTTATAAAAGCAATCTAGTGAAAAGAAATACAAAGGAGGAAGATGGGTGACTTCAATAATTAGTCCTAAGTTAGAGGAGCTTAATAATCAATTAAAGAATGGAAATGAGACAGCTTTTTATACTTTTTTACATGAAATAAAGTCGAATAATACGCCACTAATAGAACAATGTCCTGTAGATAATAAGTATAAACTTATAACGTTTATATGGTTAGGAGACCAAAAAACTGAAAATGTTTATGTATTCGGTAGTTTTCCTGGTTGGGATCTGTCTGTAAATCAATTAAAAAGGTTGTTACAGACAGATATATGGTATGAAACGTTTAGGACGGATAAGAGTTTTATTTCAACTTACTATTTTTCAATAAACGATTTTTTCGAAAATGATTGGATAAAGCGTAGTGAACAGTACCAACTAGACCGATTTAATGGAAATACATTTGGAGAAGGCGCTAATAAAGCATCAGTGTTAAGTATAGGGATGGAAGTACAGTATAAACCATTATCTATCCGGAAAAATTGAAACATATTCTTTTCATAGTACGATTTTAAATAACACACGTAAAATTCATATTTATACGCCTCATGACTATTCTCACACTTCACACCTTCAAGAACTTCTCATTGTGTTTGATGGGAATTCATTCATTAATAACCTTTCAATCGCAAAAACACTTAATTATTTAATATACGAAAAAGAAATCCCATCTTGTATTGCTGTTGCAATAGATTCTGTTGATCAACTAGAAGAGCTAACTTATAACGATATAATGAATACATTTTTAACGGAGGAACTACTTCCGTGGATTAAAGCTAGGTATCACGTATATCAAGAAAAGAATCATACAACAATTGCTGGTTTCAGTCTTGGTGGCTTAGCAGCTTTTTATGCAGCGCTTCAAAATCCACATGTTTTCGGAAACGTGTTGTCAATGTCTGGATCCGTGCATTGGAAAAAGGATGGTTATGAAAATCAAATTTCATCTATAGATTTAAATGCGACTCAACCTCATTTTTATATTGCAGCAGGAGAACTTGAAAACAAACCTCTTTTAACGGCTAATAGACGCCTGTATAAACCTTTGAAAGAAAAAGGATACCCAAATTACTTATGAAGAGTTTCAAGGCGGACATGACGGTGTTTGGTGGCGAGAAAAGTTGTTTGATGGATTGAAAGCATTAAAACTTACAAAAACGACACCCTAAATTAAAAAGGAGAGAGAGTCTATGAATCAAGAAGAACTAGATAAAAAACTAAAAAAGCAAGAGATATTAGTAAAAGATGAGAAAGTTTGGTCCTTTACGTATGAAGACCATATTAGTTCTATCGTTAAAGAAGCAGAAAAGAAAGGGTCTTTTGATAATTTACCCGGTAAAGGGAAGCCTCTTAATCTTGATAATGATCTTTCTTACAATCCTGAAAAGCAACTGTATAGAACGCTAAAGAATAATCATGTTTTACCTAGGTGGATTGAGCTTTCAAAAGAAATTGATGATTTAAAAGAGAGACTAAAAGAAAATACAAATACTGCAGAAGCAGCTGATTTAATTCGAACTATTAATAAAAAAGTTTTAGAACATAATTTACTTTGTCCACCAAGTGCGCAAAAAACGAGGATGAAAACGGATATTTAACGATTTTCAATGCAGCTATTTCTTGCTATATAATTAAGTAAGGCATTTTCAATTCATTATTAAAGGGAGGCAAATGTAATGAAGAATACGTATCAACTTCAAATTCCGAAAGAACTAGAGCAGTATCGTAGTATTTTAGAAGAAAGTGTGAAGCCGTATATTAAAGTGTCTGGAGCGAAAGCAGAGACAACGCTTTTTGAGAGTAAGTTTGGTGGTTATCCGTATTTACCTATAGATCAAGAGCATCCTAAAGATTCAAATGGACAACCTATGATGTTACTTGCGCAGTTAAACTTTGAAGAAATGCCGCATGTTGAATATATGCCTCAAAAGGGAATGTTACAGTTTTTCGTAAGTGCTGAAGATGAACTTTATGGAGCAGATTTTGATCATCCAACAATCCAAAAAGACTTTCGAATTATTTATCATTCTACAGTTATAGAAGATTTAAATAAGGTTATTACTGATTTTAGTTATTTAAACACTTCAGAATTAGAGGACTTTATCATACCTGAAGCAGCGAAATTAAAGTTTGAATTGGGTTATCAACCCGTAACATCAAGGGATTATCGATTTGAAAAGATGTTTAGTGAGGAAATTGATTGGGAAGAAATTGTTGATGAAGAAAATCATACAGAATTAGGCGAACTGTATGATGATTTATGTAAAGATCAAGGGCATAAAATTGGTGGTTATCCATTTTTCACACAGACAGATCCAAGGGAATGGGAAGAAAAATACCAGCAACATGACATGTTATTGTTGCAAATTGATACAGATGATTCATTAAATATTATGTGGGGAGATTCTGGTGTTGCTAATTTCTTTATAAAGAAAGAAGATTTATTAAATCTAGATTTTTCCAATGTTATTTACAATTGGGATTGTTATTAAAAATATATAAATGAAATACTAGCAAGCTAAAAAATCTTCCTAAAGGTGAGGGAGATTTTTTTATGTTAAAAATAAACGTTATGTTAACTAGAACAATGAGTGTAATGAAAGTCAAGCGTAAATAACAAAAACAACAACAAATAATGTAAAGTTGTAAAACGTGTGCAAATAGCAATAAATTCATTAAGTAAAACATAAAATAATATTACTAATTTATATTTTGTATAGAAATATTTTTTTGTATAAAAATTTCTTGCCAATCAAAAATGATTTTGATTCGATAATTCTTAACGGATTATTGATTTGAATTTGCTGTGATGGATTTATAACAAAAAGAATGATAAAAACTGTAGAAATTCGTTTAGGTACGATTTTATGTGAATCTCACTAAAAATCTCTGTTTCGTCTCATTAAGTATAGTTTACTTGGTTTTTGATACCTGAGATTGCTTTGTTTCTGCAACTACCTATAATATATATTATGTTAACTAGATAAAAGTAATAAACTTATTATATGTTAGCTTATTCTTGTTAGGTTCCCCTTTGCACGGGGTTCATTCTGTGTGGTCAATTATGTAATGATTTGTTGTTGTTAATGATAACGTCTCTAGATATATAAGTTTTTAAAATTAGTTTGCTACAGCAATTGCTTCGATTTCGATTAATAAGTTATCGTTAATTAACTTTCTAACTTCTACAGCTGAACTGGCTGGTGGATTTTTAGTATCAATGTATTGATCTCGTATATCTCTAACAATGGCCATTTGAGAAATATCTGTTAAGAAAAATGTTAATTTTACTACATCATTAAATTGTAATTCTGAAGTTTCTAATGCACTTTTAATATTTTCGAATATTTGTCGCGTTTGTATAGCTAAATTGCCAACGCCAACTATTTGACCATAGGTATTGATTGCTACTTGCCCAGATATGTAAATTGTTCGTTTTGCGTTACTAATTTCGACTACATGCGAGTATCCAAAAGTTGGTGGCATCGTTTCTGGATTGATAAATTTCTTTTGCATGGTGTCTCTCTCCTTTTTTAGTAAATTAATTGTAAAATCTATGTATTTATTATGTTCCATAAATAAAACTAAGAATCCTTTAATGATTTCAAATTAAAAACCTTAGTATAGCTATCTTCATACCTATACTAAGGTTTTCTAGAGTTTTATATTTAGTTATCGCTAGTGGAACTTGTCCAATTAATCTCTTCATACTCTCTTTTAAATTGATTATCATTTTTTAACCAACGTTTAAAAGTCGATTCGCTTATTTCTAAATTTGAACAAGTTGTAGCATTGCATTTATTTTTCACATATTCTTTAAGGAAATTTTGTTTTCTTTGTTTAACGGCAGTTTGAGTTTGTTTTAGTTTTCGATCTGGTACTTGGTCTAAACTTAGACTTTCTTTCTGAAACACTTCATATTTTCTATGCAAATAAATATCTTTGTCTTTATAAATCCAATTTGAAAATAGTTGTATTGATTTTCTTTCTGTATGATACCATCTGCTGCTATAAACCCTAAAATATAAGCTGTGTTATTTGACCACGTTTTAAAATAATCTTCTGTTATGTCATACTTTCTCTTCCAACTCCCTATAGCGCGCCTTGGAACGTTATTGTCTGTTAACACCATACGAATATACCTAGCAGAAACATTAGCAAGTGTAGCGATTTCTGAGGTGCTCTTCCCTTCTGCATATAGCTGCGTTATTTCAGATTTTGATAGTTTACATTTTGAGTACTTTTTTCTATTTGCCTGCATTTATTAATTCTCCTTCCTTTTATTATTTAAAGGCGTATTTACTTCTATAACATACAATGAAACGTATGTTCTTCGTTGCGTATAAGAAGGAATTTACTAAATTAAAACAATTTACATTTACTTTATATTGGTTTTATCTGCTGCTATATGATTTGTATTTTATATATAAGAATAATGAATTTGACAAATTTATGAAATGTACTGCATTAAAGATGAAAGGTAAAATGATTTCGTTTAAACTACAATTAGCTACAATAACAACATACGTATATTGTTAAACGTAAAAAGGAGAACGAATGAAAAAGAAATATATAAATCAAATTCATACTGATGTAAGTTTTAAACCGAAAGATATTATAGGTTTAATGACGGATTACTTTAAAATGAAAACAAAGCTGCGTCCTGTAAAGAATTTACCTACTGTTTTATCGAATAAAAATAATGAATCTTTAGAGAGTCTGACATGGTTTGGGCACTCTGCTTCTCTTTTAAAAATAGAAGGTAAAACATTGTTATTAGACCCGATGTTTGGAGATGCCTCTTCCCCATTTCCTCTGTTTAATAGTAAACGTTATAGTGGTGTTTTTTCTTTAGAACGTGAAGAGCTTCAAGAAATTGATGCGATTATCATTTCACATAATCACTATGACCATTTGAATTACAAGAGTATTATGCAGTTAAAAGATCGTGCAAAACATTTTTATGTTCCAACTGGAGTTGCGCAATATTTAATGAAATGGGGCGTTTCACCTAGTAAAATTAGTGAGCATAATTGGTGGGACGAAATTGCGTTTGATAATATAAAATTAGTTTGTGCACCTGCAAGGCATTTCTCAGGACGAAGTATGACAGATAGAGATTGTTCGTTATGGTGTTCATGGCTTATTCTTGGTCAAGAAACTAAAGTTTTCTTTAGTGGTGATAGCGGTTATGCTCCTCACTTTAAGGAAATTGGTGATAAGTACGGTCCGTTCGATCTTACTTTAATGGAATGTGGGCAATACGATACAAGGTGGTCTGCTATTCATATGTTGCCAGAAGAGACGGTACAAGCACATATTGACGTTAAAGGAGAACTACTTCTTCCGATTCATTGGGGTGCTTTTACATTAGCATTACATGAATGGAGTGATCCTATTGAACGTGTGACAAAAGAAGCAAAGCGTTTAGGAGTTAATATTGCAACGCCACAAATGGGTGAATCTATTACGTTAAAATCTACAGACTATCCTTCATCAGCTTGGTGGAGGGAATTTTAACTATAAATAAAAAAGAGCGAACCCTTTTTTAAGGAATTCGCTCTTTTTCTGTATTTAAACTTACTTCACTATATTTGCTTTACCGCTATCTAAAACTCTATTTGTTTGTACAGAGGTAATATTAATAACCGTATTCATACTTTTATCAGTTAGTTCAATGAGTTCGTTTTCGTGATTGATTTTCTGTAAATCCCACACCATTCCATTGAACTCGTTATGCTGTCCACTTACTCTTACTATATTTTTCGTTTTACTTGATGGTTGTATTTGTAGATTTGTAAATTGGTTCCCACTAATTTCATTTGGTGTAGTTACATTACTATCCATATAAATCATATATACACAATCTTCAAGTGAGAAGTTCATAAAACGGTTGGCATTTATCCAAGCATAACCAGATTGCGGTTTCTTTGCTACTAATTTCAGCCCAGTTTCCATTCCTACAACTTTTATATTTTCAAAGTTAATAAATGAAATTTCATTTTCTTTCCCACCAGAATACAAAGAAATTCCAGTACCTTTATTTGTTTCTGTCCAATTAATAATATTTATATCTTTTATTTGTGTTTTGTGCCAAGTGTTATAATACTTATTTTTGCCGTCTAAATATATAACTTCAGAATTAAATTTAGGATCGTCTATAGCTATATAAGCTCCTTCGATAGAAGCATTTCTTTCTAATTCTAGAACTCTAAAATTACCTTCAACAACAAACTGTGTTCCATAACCGAATAATAATTTTACACCTTTTTTCACTACGATTGGTGACGTAATTTTATACTTCTTATCCTCAAGCAATACTGTTTTAATTGTACTAGCCTCTGCTTTATTAATAGCAGATTGTATTTTGTTTGAATCATTTTTACCTTTAAAGTATTCTACATACAACTTATCATTTTTTACTACACTATCTTTTTTGTTGTATTGATAAAAAGCAAAAGTAATTAGAACTACAGCTATGAGTAAAATAATTATTTTCTTCTTCATCACACTCATCCTCATATTAATTTTCTCCTTAGCTACTCTTCGAATCATTTAAGTTTTAATTATTTTGCTGTGTATTATAGATTACAATTCCTGCTTTTTATAATTGAACTATATTATCTATAGAACTATCCTGCTTAGCCAATTCTTCATTCCTATAATCTATTAATTTATGATTAGATAAAACAAAATTGTGCTCTAATATTAATTCATTGTGGAGTAAATCAGGTAAAAATTTAGGTATCATCTCTCCTACGCCGTAATTATAGTCACTTAGAATCCAAGAAATCTCTTTCCAATCTAAAATTCCTTCTGATACTTTTTTTGGAGTGTGATATGTAAATTCATTATGTAGCTCTATTAAATAAGCATACATACCGCCAGAATATGAAGAGTCCTCCCATTTAATAATACCTTTAAATTGAATTTGTTCATGTTTAACTTCTATATTAGTCTCTTCTTTAATTTCACGAATCGCATTCTCTAAAGGTGTTTCTCCCTTTTCTATCTTTCCCCCTACCCCATTCCACAATCCTTTTACAGGGTCATATTCTCTATTTAACATAAGTATCTCTTCATTTTTCTTTATAAAACATAAAGTGTGCTTGTACATAATGTGATTCCTTTCTTTGCTATTAATAGGCTCTTACTGGAGATATAAGATGTACTGCTGCAGATAGTTTCCCTGCTTCAATTAATATCGGTCTCATAGAACCGCTGAAACTTAAAGTAACCGTTTCTTCTTTTATTGCCTTTAAAGCATCTATCATAAATCGTCCATCAAAAGATATGTTTAATTGTTTTTCACCTTGAATCGTATCTATCTGTTGAGTCTCGGATATTTTTCCAATCTGAGAAGCATTAGAAGAAATTTTAATTGTGGATTCGTCTATGATTTCTAAGTTAACATTGTTATTTGCCCATTCACTTGCTAATAAGCTGGATCGATCTACACCTTGTAAAATCCTTTTTCTATCTACGTTAATGACTGTTTGAAATTCATTTGGAATTAAACTAGATATATTAGGATATTTTCCTTCAATTAATCTTGAATATAATGTAGTTGTACCGAATGTAAAAATAATGTGACTTTCTGAAAGATAGATGTATACGAATTCTGAATTACTATTCATTAATTTTAGCAGTTCACTAATAGTTGCACTTGGTAGGATACAACTTGCTTTCACATCTGTAGATATTTTCGTTTCGCGTATAGCAAGTCTATGTGAATCAGTTGCTACGGAAATTAACTTAGTATAATCTAACTCTAAATGAACACCAGTAAGAACAGGTCTAGATTCATTTTTAGCTACTGCAAAGGCTGTTTGTTTAAACACTTCAATCAATTGTTCCGTTTCTACTTGTACTTTTGCATGATCGTCTATAAGTGGTACATTCGGAAACTCATATGTTGGAAGTCCATTTAAGTTTAATGTAATTTCTTCTGACTGTATCGCAATGATTTGCTCATCCTTACTTTTTATTGTTACATTGCTTGGCATTTTCTTTATAATTTCAATGAAATATTTTGCAGGTACTACAATAGTCCCTACTTTTAATATAGTTGTAATTTGGTCGTCTTCGTTAGAACTAGGGATGAATTTTTCGATGAAAATATTTGAATTACTTGCGATTAAAGTAATTCCAGATTGATCTGCAATTATTTTTATGCCGGATAATATAGGGATTATAGCTTTGGTAGATATAGCTTTACTTACTTCTGAAAGTGCTTGAGTGAAATGTTTATGACTAACGATAAACTCCATTTTTTCCCCGCCTTACATGAAATGATAATTTTATGAAGATTGATGAATGATTGTTCCGTTAAAGAAGTAAGGTACTGTTTCTTTCCTTTGTAATGTATTTAATAAGTGTTCTGGTATACGTAAATGCGGTGCTGCTCTATGTAATTCCATCCAAGTAATCTCTTCAATTTCTTTTGGCCTTGATATATATGTCTCTCCGCCAATTATTTCGCCTAAAAAATTAAAGAAAATTGCATGGTGACCTCTCTCTTCGAAAAAAGCTTCGCTGATAGAACAAATACCGTTTACAGTTATATGTAACCCTGTTTCTTCTTTCACTTCCCGAGTTACTGCCTCTTCTAACGTTTCTCCCAATTTAACTGCGCCACCTGGTAGCGTGTAATAAGAACCGTTCTTTCCTTTGTTTTTTACCATTAAGATCTTTTCGTTTGTATTATCGTATAAAAGTGCATATGTAACATTTACTTTTTTCATCTAAGTCCACCTTTAATAACGAGAATTTTCTGCCTTTGTTACATTCTACCATTTAATCGTTTTAAAATATAAAAAAGTTAATAGAGTAGTTCATTTATCTGCTCTTAGTAAAAGTAATAATCGATAAACCTTCATTACTAAATAAAAAAGAACGTATTTTGAAAGTAAATATTCAACGTACGCTCTTTATGCTTTGATTGATTCAGTTTGGGATTCTATCTACTTTATAACCTTTTTTCTAAATAGTATCGATTGTGCCCTTTAGGGTGGTCTTCACTTACTCCAATCACTTTATATCCATGCTTTTTATAAAAATCAGGAGCTTGAAAGCTAAAAGTATCTAAATTGATTAGCCTACACTCATTTTCAATTGCAAATTCTTCAATAAGTTTTAATAACTTGCTTCCGTAGCCTTCGTGTCTATACTCATCAGAAACCCAAAGGAAATCGACATGTACGTGGTGCCAAAATGTAATTGCAGTTATTCCACCTACAATTTCTTCCTTTTCATTTCTCACGATAAAACTAATTTTTTCTGAAGGCTTTTTCTCTTCTTCCGAAATATGTTTTTGGTTATATTCAATTACTTTTTCTCTTATGTAATCACTATCTTCTTGGACCCATTGTTTTACTATTTTCATTTTAATTATCGCGCTCCTTTTAAAGTATCTATTCAATTTAATAATCTTAATATCCTGTCTAACTTAATAGTCGTAGAGCATTGTTTTATTTCATTAAAATAAAGAAAAGCCCTACTACATTTCATCTGTAATAAGGCTTGATACAGCGTTTGATTCTTTTTAATTAAAACTTCCGTTAGTTTTAACATATTAGTACAATAATTCAATTGTATTACTGCGGAAAAGAATGAATACTCCTAAACCAATTAGAACTATTGGAACGATAATATGATAATTTCTCTCAAGTACTTTAGCTAAAATAGGAGCTCTTAACAATGTGTAGCTAATAAAACACCATATTGCTATCATGGTAAAAATATAACTAATGTAACAATATTTGTTTTAAGATTTTGACTAGCGAACATTGGTATATAAATCGAAATATTGTCAGCCCCATTAGCTAACGTTATCAAAGCTACTTTAAATATTGAACCAGAAACGTTATCAATGACTTCATTCCTTTTATAAGAACGATGTGACAATATTCCTTTCACTCCCATATAAATTGGTACGAATCCTAATAATCCGATCCACGAAACTGGAATGAAAAAAGAGCTTAAAGAACCAATGATACTTAGAAAAGTAATCACACTAAATCCTAAATATTGTCCAATAACAATATAAAGTTCTTTCATCTTAGTTTTTTCTCGGACAGTCCTACCTTCTTTCTTAATTACTCCTGTCTTTACTTGTGAAAATAAAACAAGGAGTATGAAAATGTCATCAATATTTGTTGCAGTGAATGCCATAAAAGAAGAAATTATGGTTGTAACCAATATAAGCCAACTACCTTTATAATAAAATAATGGTATACAAATGAATTGCATATCTAATAACAAAGGTGGTTAATGTAGTTTTATAACATGATTTCAGTACCTTTATAAAACAATATGAATATTTTACTAATCTGCTACTTAGTTCGTTGAGAAATAAATCACTTTATTACTTTTCAAATCATTTCATTTTGAATTAAGTAACTCTTTTCTTCCTACACATTTATTAAAAAGGGGAAATCAAATATTTTGTAATATAAAAAGAGCCCTTTATTAGGACTCTTTTCCAGAATTAAGCTATTTTCCGATATAAATGTTTTGTTTCTTTTTTCTTTTCTGCTTTTGGTGGACGAATTAATATTGAAATAACGAAAGAGATAACAGATAGCACACCAATTATAATAAAGGTTGGTTGAAACCCACCAAGTAGTGCTCCGATGAATGCTCCTGCAAGCGCACCAAATCCGAAACCTTGGTAAACAATTCCGTAATTTGTACTATGATTTTTTAAGCCGAAGAAATCTCCGACAATGGCCGGGAATATTGTAATGTTACCACCAAAGCAGAAGGCAACACTTGCTACGCAAGCGAAATAAATGCCGTAATTTAGAGGAATGAAACTTAAAGTAAAGACTGACAATCCAATTATTATAAACGTTGCAGAAACAATTTTCATTCGGCCAATTTTATCTGATAACGTTCCAAGAACTATTCTACCTACCGTATTAAAAATTGCAATCATTGCAACGGCGTTAGCAGCAGTAGCTGCACTAAGTCCAACGAGCTGTACTCCGATATCTTTTACCATACCGATTAAATATAGTCCACCCATACACGATGTAAATAACATGAAAAACAAGAGATATACTTGTTTCGTTCGCATCATTTCACGAGGAGTATAGTCATTGTGTAATGTCTCAGTTACAGTATTACTTACAATTGCTTCACGTAAGAAGAACGATCCGGTTAATACTAAAAGTAGGACGATAATCCCCCAATATAAAAATGCTTGTGATACACCAAGACTATCGATAAGACTTCCGTTTATATATCTGAAAATTAAGCTGCCCATTCCATATGCCGAAACAGATATGCCAGAAATAAGTCCTTTTCGATTTGGAAACCATTTAATTAAATTAGATAGTGATGTAATATAAGCAGTTCCATCTGCATAACCAACAACAACACCAGCTAATAAATATAGTAATGGTAAGGAAGAAACTTGTGAACTAAGTATTAAACCGAGTCCCAGAACAATCCCTGCAGTAGCGATGAGTTTACGAAGTCCTAACTTTTGCTGCAACTTTCCTGCAAATAAGGTTGAGAATGATAATGAAAAACTTGTTATGGAGAAAGTTATCGCTACGGAATTGAGGTTCCATCCAAACTTACTAACAAGGGGTTGATTAAATAAACTCCATGTATAAATTGTTCCAAGGCCAATTTGAACAATGATTGTACCTAGAACAATTAGTAACGGATTTATAGAAGTTTGTTTCATACTAACTGTCCCCTTCTTTTATCTTGACATGAATTTTCACAGTTAGTATAACCATCATAAATTACAAAATACTGTACGGAAAATGGTAATTCAGTTCCTGTACACAAAAAGACACTCCATAATGAAGTGTCTTTTTGTAGGTTATATTAGATTTACTTAAAGAAAGCTTTGTTAAGATAAGACATTTTCAAATGCTTATGTATATATGATATCAAAAGACTTCTGTCATGTGATGGGACTTAAGATGTATTTTTCATTCATCATATAGTCGGATGGATAAAAATTAATATTCGATTTCATCAAAATCCTTCGGCTGCGGTACCGTTTGCATATTAGCAGCATCTTTAGGATCGCTATAAATTGCATTTTGTTCTGTATTCACATCTTTAATATTTTGTTTTTTGTTTTTATTCATTTTATCTTTCATTTTCTTTCACTCCTTTTCATTATAGGAGTAATTATGCCCTATTACCGTTACGAAATGTATCAGCGACTAAATTGCTAAATTCACGTAAATAATATAAATAATTATCACCACCGTAGTTGCATCTTTTATTGTACATTTTCGCAACAACTACATTATATTCTGGTATTACTAAAAGAGTCGGTCCAGTAATTCCCAATATTTGATACGCTCCTTTTGGAACACGTTCACCAAGCTCACTTAAAAGTGCAGGTTCATTTTGAACGAACCAAAACAATCCGTTTTGTGGTAATTCCTTGTTTATAAATGTGGGACTCTGCAAACTCGTAGCAATTTTTATAACTTCTTTTGGAACAATTTGTTTACCGTTTATCATACCTTGATTTAAATGAAGATTGCCCCAATAAGCAAATTCTCTAGCTGAGACAAACAGATTTTTTTCACTACCATCATCTACCGTACCAATTTCATTAATTGCGTCTTCATTTGGATTATCCACAACTTTAACTAAGTTTTCATGCTCTTGAATTCTCCAACCTGTTTCTTGGAAGTTAACTAGATCGAATACACGCTCCTTTAACAATTCAGGAAAACTTTTGTTATATAGCTGATAAATAAGACGTGTTATCATTCTTACATTAATATCTCTATACGCCCATGATTGTCCAGATTCAAATTCACGAAAAATTGTCCCGTCATTCGTTTCTCCTAAACCGTGCGAATGGGTTACTAAATGTCTTATCGTTGTTTTACCAAGTAATACAGGGTCGAAATCATTAAAGTACTTTATCGCCTCGTCATCAATAGAGTTTATTTTCCCCTCGAAAAGCGCATATGCTACCATTAATCCTAAATAACTTTTTCTCGCAGAAGCAACGTTGAATTGTGAAGATGCTGTTATTTTTTTACTTGTAGATATATTTGAATGATGGCCACTATAATGCTCTAGTACAATTTGATTATCTTTTATAATGCACAGTGCTGTTGCAGAACTATGATTTTCTTCTTTTATATTCTCAACCCAAGAAATCAATTTATCGTATGTATACAAATAAATCCCCCTTAACATGAATAAAAAATTACAACATGAAAGAAAAGTATAAAATAGTATTTACACCTTTCTTTCATATGAAATATTATTGATGTTCTATACTTAAATGATCCACCAGTTCCAGCAATTAAAGCAACTGAAACATCCAGCGCAACCTACGCATCCGCCGCAACGTCCTGCACAACCTCCGCATCTTCCGCCGCCACATCCACCACAGCGTCCACCACAGCCTCCACATCCGCCACAACGACGTGCATCATCTTGAATGTAATAGTATGGATATTGATTTTGTTGTAGTTGATCCCAATACACAACATTACCAGATTGAAAATCATTAAGGTTTAACGATTGTAGTTCTTGTTGAAATCCATTCATTACGAAACCCTCCATTTATACAAATAAATTCCGTCCAAATGTTACAGTTTATCTATTTTTGCAAACAAAGTAGAAATCAGACTATAGACTAAATGCGTACATCAACAAAATATGAACTTACACTAGGTGATGTACCTTGTTTTTTAGCCTATTTTCTTAATCTCCTTTCGGTGGACGTATTTATTATTAATAGAGATGTTTAAAAATTGCTAATCCAACAGTTTACTAGTTCATCACTTAATTTTCTTTCTAGTAACTCTTTAACTGAAGGCTCTGGCATGATTTTATACGTATGTAAAGCTTCTTGATTATAATCTATCCAGTGAAACGCTAAATGAGATTCTTTAGATTTTGGTATGAAATCAATATGTAACTCTTGCGAATCTACTTCAAAAATGTGATTGATTTCATGATGAATAACTTCTCGGTCTTCCCATTGGTTTTCTATGACTCCTAAAAAGTTTTTTATACTACAGTTTACTCCGAGTTCTTCTCGTAGTTCTCTTATTAATGCATTCTCAGCTGATTCGCCAACTTCAACATGACCACCTGGTAAAAAATAATGATGGCCAATATATTCAGCCACTAACAATTTTTTATCCTTTATCATAACAGCTCGTACAATATGGTGAAATTTATTTTTCAATTGCTATTCCTCCCAGTTATTTAATTTCATCCTTCATTTCACATCTTTACTTCGTAATACTTAAACGAACAAACGATATACTTGCTCCCCATCGTATTCATGTCCCAATGGTTGAAAACCGTAACGTTCATATAGTTTCTTTGCAGAGATATTATCTTTATGTACTGTTAACCTTATTTCTTTACACGCCTTAAATGTGTTTTTTATTAAATAGAGGCTTCCCTGTAACGCCGCTTTTCCATAACCATTTCCTTGCTGCTTTTGATCGATAATAAATCCATTTATCCAATACATATCAGTTGTCTCTCTTACAACGGCATGCATAATAAATCCAACCATTAGATCACCGTCGTATATCGCAAATGGTATGTACTCTACATTGTCACCATCTGGTTTTATATACACTTTAGCTAGTGAAACTGCTACAGCCGGAACAAATTTTCTTTGCTCTTCTTTAACTTGTAATTTTAATGCATCTTCCCAATTCTCTCTCGTGACAACCTTTAACTGGACATTCAATATTGTAAGCTCCTTTATAAAGAGAATGTATTTATATATTCAACGTAGTGAAATATATCCCTTTTTTGACAACAACTTATAACATGATTTTTATAAAATCTTGAATGAATTGTTGTTCATCAATTTCTAACGCTATACGGGAACCTTTAGATATAGAGCTAGGGCGAAAATCAGCGAATGTTTGTCCTTTCGTATCTCCGTATGTATCTACATTCACTGTACGAAGCGCAAATTTAAAAAAACTTGGGTTAACTAATCCACTTATAGCAACCACATCATGTAGCAAAGGCCCTTCGATAGATGGATTAAGTTTTTGGTATGCAGATAAATAGTAATCATACATCGGTTTCATTATCGTATGAAATGGATTTTTTGAATTAGCTTGGATATAGTTAAATACATTTGGAGTTAACACAGCTTTATTTGTTACATTTAAAGGGAATATAAATAAATTCTTTGCTTGCTTAAAAATAATTTTACTTGCTATAGGATCTCCATACACGTTTGCCTCTGCTAATGGCGTAACGTTTCCTACTTCTAAAAAAACACCACCCATGAAATATATTCCTTTTACATTCAGCATTAAATTATTCCATAAATTAAAAGCAATCGCTAACGAGGTAGATCTTCCTACATCGACAATTGTTAAATCTTTCCCGTACTTTACAAGAATCGCAGCAATACTTCCAAAATTGTATATTGGAATAGATAATACGCTTTCTGGAACATGGATGGGCCCTAATCCTTCTGCTCCGTGAATTTCAGGGTAGTACGTAGTAATTTCTTCTGTAAGTGGTTTTGTTGCACCACTAATGACAGGAATGTCTTGTCTATTTGCTAACTGTAAAATATACGCTGCATTATGTGCAGCATGTATATGCTCAACATTTCCGTATCCGGTTACAATACCGACAATTTCAATTTCGGGATGCAGTAAACCAAACATAATGGCAAACGAGTCATCAATACCTGGGTCTCCGAAAAATAATACTTTTTCCAAGAAATACCCTCCCCTCATAAAAAATTGAGTCATTAATAACTATGTATATGAAAAAAGCAAGTATATCTATGCAAATTTTAGAACGGATAATGTTTTACAAAATATTAAAAAGGAACTAGCGTATGCTAATTCCTTTCTTAAGTAACCATTCTCAAATTTAATTAATTATCGTATCCTTCATAAATTGCATCATTTATTTGATTTTGTGTCTTTTTATCTTCAGGTACAGGTTTCCACCAATTTCCTGTAATGAATAACATAGTTAATAAATTATAACTATCACTAAAATAGCTTTCTCTCTTATTCTTCATCCAATCCCAACCGCTATTTACCCACTTTTGATTATTACTATCCGTTATACTTGCAGCAATAAACGGTGAAACAAATACAGCAGTTGGATAACTACCAATATTGGATCCGTTTAATTGATAACCATCCACAATTTTAGAAGGATTTCCATTCGTTTTATTTTGAATCCATGAAGAGACTTTATCAGAAATGACTTTACTTCTTTTCTCGCCGTACATCGCATAGTCCATTACAATTCTCAATGGTACCCGACTAGCATTGTAATAATATGCATTTGTATATTCTGACTCATCTAAGAAGTCTTTAGGTGCGGGTTGTGGTGGGTTTTTTACAACGAAATCTGAAATAAGTCCTGTATTTTGAGAGTACTTATTACTAAATTGCGTATAAACATCGTACAAATTATTAATAACAGTAAGCCAAGTTTTATCACCTGTAAATTCATAAAATGCTCTAAGGTGTGACATCATCCAATCAGATGGTCTCGTATCAAGTGAATTTTTAGAATCCCAATCTCCCAAATTTAGTCGGTTATTATTTGTAACATTACTAGCTTTAATACCTTTTGTAATCATGTCTTGTGCTTCTTTCAAATAATTAACCGTTCCATGTGATCCCCACTGCTTATGAGCAAGAAGAAGAGAATACGCAATATCTAAATCCCCATCAGTAGCAGAATTAAAATGACCTTGTGCTTTTTTACTATCTGCGACAACCCATCCCATTAAATTAGGATTTTGAGAGCTTTTAAAAGTTCTTGCTGTTTTAAATAAACCGTCATAGATTTTTTGAGCATTCGAATCATAACCAGCCATTAATACTGTAATTATCATCCCATACCCTTGACCTTCTGAAGTTCCAAGTGGCTTAAACCCATCAGCATCACCCGTAATCTCTCCTTTTACGTAATAACCACCAGGTAAAGAAGATAAATCATTTTTCAAATATTTCTTTTTCCAATTATCGTAGTAACTTCTTACAGAAGCATTTAAACTTTCCTGTGTAACATGATTTGGTTTTATAACACCTGCATAATTAACTTGCTGGGGAAATGGTTTCATTTCTTTTACAGCAGCTACTTGTTGATTGACTATGGGAATAGAAGTTTGTACTGAATTGTCCATTACATTTGCTGCGAAACTAGAATTAGAAAAACTAGCTAGTCCAATTCCTATAATAGAAATACATGTGAAAATTTTTCTTTTTCCATTCATTATGTTGTCATCTCCTTTTAAAATGCTTACTACATAAAATGTAACATACAATATTTAACTGAAATACAAAATATTATATTTATCAACATAAGAAGGAAATTACATAAAAAAGTATCATAAAATTATTATTGAATTACATTATACGGATTGATTATTTGCTAAATTCCTATGTTTTTCTTTTCTTAATACTGGTATATGAGCAATCACAATTCCAAGTATAGTAATCCCTCCGCCAATTATCGAAACAAAAGTTGGCACTTCTCCTAACCATATCCAAGCAACAAAACATGCAGTTACTGGCGTTAAATATAGAGAACTTGTTGCCTCAGCAGCACCAGAATGAGATATGATATATGCCAATGCGATATATGGGAGTACTGTTGGAAATAAACCTAAAAATATAACACTCATATTCACTTCAAGAGGAGCTGCTAGTATTTCTTGATAAACTCCGGGTAAGAAAATAAGCATACATACAGTACTAGACAAAATTGTATATATGGTAAATGGCAAGAAACCATACTTTTTTAAGTAAGAAGTTTGGAAAACGAAAAATAAGCTTTCTGAAATCGCTGCTAATAATATAAATAATCCTCCACTATTCAATTGAATAGCATCTCCTTGACTAAATGATATGAAAGCAATTCCTATAAAACTAATTACACCACCGATCCAACCATTTATTTTCATTTTTTCATTCAAAAAAACAGATACAAAAATAGCCGTTACTATAGGTGTGACTGAAACAATTAAACTTGCAGATCCAGCATTTACTGTTTTTTCGCCGTAGTTTAATGCAATGTGATAAAAAGTGAATCCTAAAGCACCGAACATAAAAATTGCTGGGATATCCTTTAAATCCGGTAGCCGTAACTTGTAAATAAAAGAAAACAACAGAAGTATAAATGAAGCGATTAATAAACGTAGTAAAGTAAGATGCTCAGGTGTGTAAGATTCAAGCCCCATACGAATTGCCGGAAAGGCAGTCCCCCATATTAAAATCGTAAAAGCATGAGCACAAATAATCCGAAAATCCCATTTTTTATAATTCATGTTTTTCTCCTCCTTCAAACCAACCACTTTATAATTACCAATTATTTCTTTTCATCATATTTAATAGTTGATACAATGTCTTCAACCAGTTACTTATCGTAAAAACCAACCACTTGGCATTTATAAAGTGAACGAGGAGTTTTTTTATGACAACTAATAAAAAACTGCCTAAATATCGGCAGATAGTAGACTATATGAAAGAAAAAATTGAAAACGGTGAATGGCCTATTGGAAGTAAGATTCCTAGTCAACGGCAGTTAGCCAAATTATTTCATGTAAATCGAAGTACTGTAATAACTGCGCTAGATGAACTTATGGCAGATGGATTGATTCAAGGGAAAATTGGAGCAGGAACAATTGTAACAAATAATACATGGTCATTATTAGCGACGAATCCCCCGCCTGATTGGAGTGAATATGTAAAGGCCGGTATTCATAAACCTAGCAAGTTAATAGTACGAGAAATCAATGAAGCAGAAGCAAATAAAAAACTTATCCATCTTAGTAAAGGTGAACTTGCGCCTCAACTTTTCCCGCTAGAAACTATGCAGACGATTATGAAAAGCATATGTGAGGAATTAGAGTATTTTGGATACGAAGAACAAAAAGGTTTTTTACCGTTACGTGAAGCAATTAGTAAATACGTAAAATCATTCGGAATACATACATCAGCCAGTTCTATATTAATCGTCTCTGGTGCATTACAAGCACTCCAATTAATATCAATTGGTCTTTTGCATAGAGAATCAACCGTTTTACTTGAACAGCCTTCTTACTTATATTCACTTCATGTATTTCAATCAGCAAATATAAATCTATCTGGTATATCTATGGATCATCACGGTATTTTACCTAACGAATTTTTAAAACGAATTAAATATAGTCAAAAGAAAAATATTTTATATTCTATCCCTTGTTTTCAAAATCCAACAGGGATATTAATGTCTCAAGAACGAAGAAAAGAAATATTAAAAATATGTGAAAAAGAACAGTTACCTATTATTGAAGATGATATTTACCGCGAGTTATGGATTGATGAACCACCTCCAGCTCCTTTAAAGTCGATAGATAAACATGGACATATATTATATGTTGGTAGTCTCTCTAAAACACTTACTCCTGGACTTAGAATTGGATGGATTATTGGACCAGAACCTGTAATTGATAGATTGTCAGATATAAAAATGCAAACAGACTATGGATCAAGCTCATTATCCCAAAGAGTTGCTGCTGAATGGATAAATAAAGGTTTTTATGAAGAACATGTTGCAAACGTAAGAATTAAACTAAAAGAACGAAGACAAATCATGATACGAGCTTTAAATAAGTACTGCGCAGATATTGCATCGTGGGATATTCCTAGTGGCGGATTATTTATATGGCTAAAGATTGTACCTAGCATTCCGATGAAGAAATTATTTTCAGAGGCGCTATCAAAAGGAATTCTTTTAAACCCAGGACGTATATATGAAGAAGAATCAGATCGGTACATTCGTTTATCATATGGATATGCTTCTTCGGAGCAAATGACTAACGGGATTAAATTACTGAGTGAATTAATTCGTAAGCTAATGCCATAACAAAAACTCCTCTTTTATTTATAGAGGAGTTTTTGTATATCATATTTACCACAATCTCATTTCCTGTCCCAATAAAATAAGTTCGTCATAAGGATCTCCGTCAATATTTAATACTTGAGCAAAAGCAGGTTCTGTTTTTAAACCGTTCTCTTTTAAGTGAAGAATTTCTTCCCTTATATGGGGATGCTGCATTAATAACATGTGCTCTACTATCATATGTCTATATGCATTTTGGTTACGCACTGGCTTAGGCTGAGCAAATAATTCAAATTTAAAACCTTCAAATTCAAAATTTACCTTTATCGATTCTGTAGTTTTAATTTTTTTCTTTTTTATTTTGAATCCTTTATAAGAACCGTATAAAGATCTCATTTCCTGTTCAAAAACATCAAAGTTATGTACTTCCATTACTATATCTAAGTCAGATTGAAGAGTATCAATTCTAATAGGAATTGTTCCGCAAAGAACCGGACTATACAAAGTTAAATCCTCCATAATGTTAAGTTTATTCAAAACATCATACACTTTTTGTTGCTTCTCATTCCCAGATTGTAAATATGTAATTGATGTAAACATGGAAGTCTCTCCTTCATTTCGCGTAATACGTGTATTATTAAATTCAAGAAAAATTTATCCGTTGAAACTTGTACTAGGAGTACCAATACTTCAATATATTAAGACGAACAAACAATATGTTTCAACTTTCCTCCTATACTGCAATACTATAAAAATAAAAAAGGAGGAATTATTATGAGCATTTTTCACATTCTTTTAACCATCCACATATTATTTGGAACAATATGCTTAATCAGCGGTATTGTAGCGATGGTTGCTCAAAAGAAAAAAGGAAAACATACGGAATGGGGTGAAATATATCATGCATCCTATGTTGTTATCACCGTTACTGCAATTATATTATCCATTATAAATTGGGATAAAATCGCATATTTATTTTATGTAGCAATTTTCTCTTATTCATTTGCGATATATGGATACCTCGCACGAAAAAAACGTTGGAAAAATTGGCTTCACCACCATATTAGAGGTATGTTAGGCTCTTATATAGGTGCCGTTACCGCACTTTTAGTAAACGTCGGTATTCATATTCCCATAATTAATTTATTACCGCCTATATGGTTTTGGTTTTTACCTACATTAATCGGTATTCCTCTCGTAGCCAGTGTATCAAAAAAATATAAAAAGCGTAGTTAAAATTCATTACAATTTCGTTACTTTCTGATGGTAATTACAAAATTCATACTCAATGTAATATTTTATTAACAAATTCAATTTCATATTGCTTTAAGTTCGTCACTTAGAGCTAAATAAAAAGAATCCAATAAAAATATTGGATTCTTTTTCGGATTTCATTTCAATATCGGCTATATGTATTCAATGATGTTACCATTTGGATGACGAACTATCTTTGTATACTTCTGGGTACTTGTATTATTGATTCAGTGATAATTACACCATTATAGTTTAAGGCTGTAATAATGAATGTAAACGATCTGGGTAATTCGTAAACATCCCGTCAACTCCCCATAAAATTAACTTTTTCATATCTGTTTCATTATCTACAGTAAATGGATGAACTTCTAATCCATTTTTCTTTATACTCTTTACATAAGCTGAATCAATATATTTATAGTTCATCCCAAGACCGATACAGTATGTTTTATACTTTTTTATCTCTAATTCAGTTAAATGAGCTGCCTTTTTGTAAGGTAGTAATTGTACTAGCGGTATATTAACATCTAAACTATGAATCTTTTGCAGACTTTCTTCACTAAATGATTGAATAATAATTTTATCACTTATTTCGTAGTGCTTTATAATTTCTAATAGCTTTTCTTCCATACCATGATATTCATCTGGCGATTTTGTTTCAATGTAATAATTAGCATTATGCCCAAACGTTTCAATAATTTCTTCTAGTGTTGGAACTTTAGCATCTTCAAATTCTTTCTTCGCTAAACTTGGATGCTTTTCATTAAAAAAAGAACCTGCATTAAGTTGCTTTATTTCTTCTAATGTATGTTCCTTAACTAGCCCCGTACCGTTTGTAGTGCGGTTTACTGTTTCATCATGCATAGCTACTAAATGTCCGTCTTTTGTCATTTGGAGATCAATTTCTATATAATCTCCTCTCAATTGTTGCCCTAATTTATACGCTGCTATTGTATGTTCCGGCGCATACGCAGAAGCGCCTCTATGTGCAATGTTTTTTATATGATTTAATTGATTAATAGCTTTCGTGTACTTAAGTTCATTTGCTTTATGAAAAACAAAAGTACCTATTACTATAAAGGTGCAAATGATTGTAACGATATATATCTTCTTCATAATGATGTTTTAACTCCTACATGAAAGCAATTTGACTTGGATGATTTATTCCATTAAATGTCGATTTTCAAAAACAGTCATTTGTCCTACAGATTGAAAACCAGTCTTTTTATAAATATTAATGCCATCAGGTGAAGCTTGTAATACGCATTGAGCAACTTTCAATTCCTTTGCTTCTTGCAGCAAGTAATTAAACATAGCAGAGCCGAACCCTTTCCCTCTCAATTCTTCTTTAGTTGCTATATCATAAATAGCAATACTATCTTTTGTACATACTAATGAACCAACCGATACGACTTCTTCTTTATAAAATCCTAAGTACAGTTTCATTTGTTCACTATTCCATAAATCGAAAGAAGCAGTTTGATTGTAGAACGCTTGAACATGTGTACCTTCCTCTGATGTACCAAATAGATTAGCTAATGTTTCCCCAAACTTTTTAATTTGTCCTGACGAAGATGATTTTTGTATCGTAAAACCTTCTGGCATGTTTATTGTTGGATGAATTGTTTTTAAGTCTGCTACCATCGCGATATTTTGTTCTGCTTCTTTTAAGCCAAGTTTTATTAATACGCTTTTTATAGTCTGCTCATGCCT
The DNA here is from genome assembly GCF_007680225.1 of Bacillus sp. DE0042. Lineage (NCBI taxonomy): Bacteria > Bacillati > Bacillota > Bacilli > Caryophanales > Bacillaceae > Bacillus > Bacillus sp. DE0042. Next base: position 55,776 of record NZ_VEJP01000001.1, read on the forward strand.
ATCATCCCAAAACCAAACACTCATTGGAAGTTTCTTTTGATTATAGTTGTTTACCACTTTATATAGTTTCTCAATACCTTCCGTTAAATTATTGTTTAGTATAGTAATGATATTAAATGTATCTGCCGGTAAACCACATTCGACAGCAATGTAGTCCTTCGTTTCTTTTACATTCATTCCATGTAACTGCCGCGCAATATATGAGGTTTTATATGTGAAGTTATCTATTAGTAACTGTTTATAATTCATTCATTTTTCTCCTTTCATAAAAATTCGTTTTCGAATTCTTCAGTATTAAATATAACACATAAGAAATGTATCTATTTCTATAAAAATATCTCTATACATTACTCTTTTTTCCCCTAAAAGAATTAAAAATGATATAACGTTGTCGGAATGAAAAAAGTGGTATATAATAAACAGTAACATTACTAGTAATTATTTTAGGTATTCCTAGAATAAAGGAGCGATACATATGAAAATTACTATTTATTTCGGAAGTCATGAAGATCAAGATGTTCGTACTATGGACTGTCATTTAGATGTAGAAGATACAGAAGAGATCGTTTCTGTATCATAATATAAATAGTTGGGATGAACCCTCTTCCCTACAGCGTTTAAGGCACCTTTTACAGGTGTCTTTTTTGTTATTTTTTCATCAAAAACCCTTTACTTTAGAGTGTTTTAATAGTAAAATATAAATATACGAACAAACGTTCTTTTTTATTTTAATTGTACATGAAGGGATGATTTTTACAATGGCTCAAGCAAAGCGCAGAGGAAGAAAAAAGCAAACACCTATTATTTCAAATACAGGCTTTATCGGCTCTGTCTTTATTGATACATTGGAGTTACAAAAGAAATCCTATTATTTCGCTCGTAAAAAACTTCAAATTGTTCATCACGTACTTGATGGCCTCTCTGGAGCAACAAGTTCTCTATTTAAAGAACATAACATTTCAGCATACATGTCATGTGTGTATTTACATAAACAAAAGAAAATCGGCTTTGTTCTTTCAACGAAACCATTTGAACAAAGTGACGGTGTTTCTTACTTTATAAATTATTTAATCGAAAAGAATTTTTACGGTAACGAAGAAGTAGAATATCAAGAAGTATTTAATACAGGTTTTATTGGTGTAGTATTCGCTGATTTATGTAGCATAGATCGCTTTAATTTCGAGTTTGAAATGGGTATGTTAACGAAATTAATGAAAGATATGATTATTCCGGTTAAAGAACTCTTTTTACGCCACAATGTACCGGCCTACATCTCCACTTCTCATTTAGAGGAACAAAATAAATTAGGTTTCGTTCTATCTGTAAAACCATATGATGAACGTGCAGAGGCAGATTTATATTTTGAGGCGTATTTAAAAGAACGCGGTTTATTTATCGGTGATGAAGAAGATGATATTGATAAGATTGTTATTAGAAAGACAGCTGAACTACGATAGATAAGCGCAGGATGATTATCCTGTGCTTTTTATAATTTGAGTTTTACTTTAAATCAATATTGTGTACTGTCTTATTTTTTGTAGGGAATCATTATATTAGTTTGGAATATCCCGGAAATCTTGATCACTATGCAAAAGAATCCCTTGTAGATATAGTTAGAATTTTGTATCTCATAGAAATCTATATCCTAATTACTACTATTTATCTTTTAGTTCTTTTATTGTCTGTATTGTTTTCTTTATCTTCTTTAAAGCATCATCCATATGTTTAGAAGACTGTGTGACTGTTTCGGGGTTACCTTTATCTAAACCTTCTACCATTTCTGTTAAAGAGTCTTCGTACATTAACATTGCATCAGACAACTCCTTTTGTAAATCATCATATTTCTTAGGTGGTTTTATCTCTTTCATTTTCTGTGTTACAACCTTAAAATTACCTATTTCTGTTTTAAACTCATTTTCTGTAGTAGCAAATGAAGGGTCTTTTGCTATTACATCTGATATAACTTGATACTGGTTTACCCACTCTTTTGCTACATCATTAACCTTTTCTTTGTAATCATGTGCGTTTTTTAATCTACCATCATCTTGCTTTTCTTCTGCTACTTTTATACTATCAGTTTTCTTTGTTTCGGAGACATCCTTACTGCAACCTACTCCTAATGCTAATGTAATTGGTAAGACTACTGTTAATATTTTACGTTTCATTAATATTTACCCCTTTGTTTAAACTATATCTACGTTTCTTCCAACTCTTTCTTTAGTCTTCCTAATTTATTCACTCTATGAATATTGTTTATTGCACCTTAAGACGTTATATAAATTAGAGTTGCATCTTTTCTTATTTATAACTTATTTAAAGGTGTTGTATTTGACTAGCATAAAGTAAATAATAGTTCCTTTCCTGTTCTCTAATGGAAAATTTAGGTTTTTAATAATATGAACATATAATAACATGTATTATAGTTGTAGATAATCCCCCCCACCGTATGCTTTTTCAATACTCTCCCTAATGTATTTTTCAACGTTTAAGATCCTTTTTGTCTAAGTATTCAGTGAAGAGACATGCTACAACTAACAATATTTCTACAATCTCGATTTAAAAGTATGAGGATTATTTATTGGTATTGAAGAAGATAATATTGATAAGTGTATGAGTGGAATAACAACGGAATTACGATAGAAAAGCGCAAGATGATGATCCAGCGCTTTTTCGATATTATTTAATTACGTTCAACACTATACTCTTTTGAATGAATTTCTAAATTCAACTTATTTGAATAAACTTTATTCAAAATAAGAAATACGATGCCCCCTCCAATTGGAATCGTGTAGGCTGGAATATGATTTAATAATAGACCTGATAATACCAGCGCTATCGGCTGCATCATTTTACCTATACTTAATCCAATACTAAGCACTCTACCCCTATATTCATCTGGAATCTCTTTTTGCATAAAATAAATTAAAGGGATATCGATTAATGCTATCGTTAGCCCTACAAAGAACATAATAGCGCAATACATAGTAACAAATACAATATTATTTACTTCAATACTTTTGAATAAAACAGGGATACCTGAAACTATCATAAAAATCGCCAACATAAAACTTATTTTTTTCAATAGATAGGAATAAGAAAAACGATCAGTTATCTTTTTTACTAATATTGCACCCACTATCATACCTATTGGAAAAGTCCCTTGAATTATACCAAATTGTTTAGGACTCAGATTGAGAACTGTATTAATAATGTATGGTAATGGAACAGTTACAGCAAAACCTAAGAAAAAATTAAGGGAAATTAATATATTAAACGTATTCTTTAAGCTTTTCCTCTCAATTAAGTAAGAGTATCCCTCTTTTATATCTTTAATAAAATTAATTTCTCCCATAGAACATTCCTCGTTTATGTTTTGCTCGAACAATTTAAAGTTAATAAATAATATGGATATACCCGAAAGAATAAATGAAATACCGTTTATAATGATAAATGTTTTAATATCAAAGACTGCAAAAACAATCCCCCCTAGCATAGGGCCTAGTATTAAAGATACAGAATCGATAATTTTACTTATTGAATTAATACTCATAAGCCTCTCTTTAGAGACGATATTTGGTTTTGCAGCCTCTAATCCTATTCCAAAAAAGGTTGTAAAGACCGTCATTAGAAAGGTAGTAGTATAAATGATGAATAAGTTTAATCCATAATAGCTGCTTAATATATAAACAGTTACTAATAAGCACCCACTTAGTAAATCCATACAAACAACTAGTTTCTTTTTATCAACCTTATCAGCAATTACACCAGCAAATGGATTCATAACAATCATTGGAATCGTTCCTAATATGAGCGTAATTGCGAAATTTAACGCAGATCCAGTTATGTGTAAAACATATAATCCTAGTGCGAAACTATACATAGAGCTACCGAATATTGATACTGTTTTTGCAATTGAATATAAACAAATATTTCTTAGTTCTTGATTTCTTTTTTTATTTTCTATATGTAATCGTAAACTTCCCATCACTTTTCCCCCTGCCTAACTTTGTGTTACGTACATTGTAAGTTCTTGGGTCAACCCAATAGCAATATGTACTATTTGAAAAGTTTTAAGGGAAAATAAATAAAAGATGGGGTTAACCCCATCTTTTTCCGAAAAATGAATATGTATAAATTTCTTCTCCTTGAACAAAGAAATCCTCGTATTTTCCACCTCGTTTCAAATAGTTTGAAGTACTTTCATCTATGGATTGAAACTGTAAATCTTGGATTTCTTTCGTTACTTTTGAAAGTGTAAAATTTGCTCGAAAGTTATTTGTAATTTGACTATTTGAGCTGAAATTTTTAAATAAAATAAATAAACTTAATAAATAACAATCCGTTTTAAAAAGTGGATTTAATTCGTGAAGTAAAAAATCCTCATGCTCAAAACTATAATTGCTCGTACCAGAATGATCAATTACAATATCAACAGACCGATTCTGAATAGGGATATTCAAAAAATCAGCACAGATAAAGAGAATGTTTCTTTTCGGATTTTTTCTCGCTAATACATCTTTTAAAAATAAAAGTTTATTTAAATCTCGATCCACTGCAATGTATAGGCAATCTTCTGGTAGTTCTTCATAAATGTTTCTCAAAAAGAACCCAAGTCCCGATCCTATATCCAGTATTAATTTATTATTTAAATCTAAATGTATTAGTTTCTTTTTCGCCCATTGTCCTTCTCTATGCATATTTTCCAAATACGCATTATCAGTTTCATGAATATAATCCGAAATAGTATCTTCAAGTGACGTTCGCTCATTTGCTTTAAATGATTTACCCGCAGTTATAATTCCTGAAGTAATAATATATTCTTCACCACAATTACAAATTAGCTTCCCCTCAGTAATTTGATTGTTAGTAATAATTCCATCTTGAAGAATTAGTTTTTTGCTACACTTAGAACATGTAAGCAAATGAAGTACGCTTAAATCTATCCCTTTAATTGAATTCGAAGTTTCATTTGTTAATAATAAATCATGTAACACTTCCTTTAATTTATCCCGTCTCTTCTCCAAAAGTTCTATTTCCTGTTCCATCTGGTCATATTTCAATTTAAATATAGATTGGTAAAAAGTATCTTTTTTGTAATTCATAGATTTCGCTAAATTTTTATAAAAAAATAGTTCTTTAATTTCATTCAAGCTAAAACCTAGCTCTTTGTAATGTAATATAAGCTCTAAATCTGTTTGACAATACTCGTCAAAAAAATTGTGACCGCCCTTTTTTTCAGAAATAATGAGGCCGAGATCCATGTAATGTCTAATTGTATCAATACTTATGTTATTTACTTCTCCAAATTTACCTATTTTCATAGTATCACTACCATTTATATATTTTTTTATATAGATTTCTATTTTTATATTAAAAAACCCTTTAAACTTTCTAAACAACATTATTTACGGTATGTATAGGATATTTGAATGCCACATATTTTATAGGTATATAATCCTTTTATTTAATTAAATTTCCATGTAAACGGACATCATCACATCTATTATATTAAACCATTGGAGCAGGATTACTGTAATTTGTTACTTATAATATGTCTTAAACAAAATGTACGCGAGGTGTTAAAATGGTAAGGTTAAAATTATTAAAAGGGATAGGACAATATACTGTTCATAGTTATTTTAGCTTTATGAATTAAAGAGAAAGCGGATTCATATCTTTAATATAAAAAAGACACTTACTGAAAAAGTAAATGTCTTTTTTGAATTAATTATAATCAAATAGCATAAATTACTTACGTTTTACTGCTTGTAGACTGTTTCCCTTTACGTCTGTCATCTTGAATGAACCATTTTTAAATGACTCAACATTGTAGTCTATTGCTACCTTTAACTGACTTGTATCAATCTTATTCCCATCTTTTACAACTTCTTTCGCCGTTAAAGAAACTTGGTTTTTTTCTTGAGTATAGTACCAACTTCCTTCCATGTGGTTTTGCTCATAAGGCGTTTTACCTTTGTCATCATAAGCGATATATGTACCATCCTCTCGGAACTCAACTGCTTTGATAAATTCAGAACCTTCATAGCTACCCCATTCTCCTACTAACTCTTTTCCAGTTATTGATAGTTGCACATCTTTATTACTAAAAGTAGAAGTATCAGAGGTTGAAGGACTATCAGTTTTAGATTCAGAGTTATTCTTACTTTCATTCGATTTACCTACTATCGCATCTTGAATCGGTTTGTAACCAGATGCCCAAAGTTCAGAACCTTTTTTTAGTAACTCTTTTGACTTATCTGCTTTATCCTTAAGTGCTTTCTCGTCTGCTTTCTTGTCCGATGTTAAAATTTCTTCTTGAATCGAATATGATTCTTTATAACAATCTACTGCTTTTAATATGTCTTTATGGGCTTCTTGATACTCTACTGGCGGTTCAATAGTATCAAACTTCTTAATGGTTTTCTGTATATCCTTTAATTGTGCTAATATTTTCATAGATACTTCTTTATCACTGCTTGTTCTATCTTTTGCTATTTCAGACATTTCAGTGACTTTCTGCAAGAATTCAGTAGATATAGCCGTTATACGCTCAGGATACTTGTCTTTCGATAACTTCTCTTTTGTTTCTGCTTTTGATTCCACTTTTTCTTTCGGTTTTGCATCTGTTTTCTCCGATCCACAACCTACTAATAGCATAAATGGTACTGCAAGCGTAACTAGTTTCTTTACTTTCATATTAACCCTTCCCCCTTAAAACTAAAACATACATACCTAAGCATATAAAAAGATATATCTTTTTATATGCTGTTGGTTAAATTTGGATGAACGAATATTATTTATAGTGAAAAAATAAAAACGTCAAAATTATTTTACAAAAATTATAGGGTTTATTAATTGCTGGCTATTTATATAATACCCCCTAAAAACGAAAAAACGTGTTTATATCTGTCAATGTATAAGTTAGGATGACGCTTTTATTTCTATTTGTGTGTATGATGAATTACATCTATTTCCTCGATATTTTTAAAGATTCTCATCTGCAAATACTTACGAGTTATTGTTACAAACTTTAGTTGAGTACAACAAATCGATAGAAACCAAGGAAAATTTTTATTACTTTTTATGTTTAGAGAAGTTAAAAAACCGCTAACATCTCTTTCAAACACATGGAATATACAGGGATTTACAACTTAATATAGAACATAAAAAGGAGAAGTTTATATTTTAAATAAGGGGACATACATATAGAATGGGGATTAAAAAATGAAAATTGCAATAGTCTGTTTCGATAACTTTACTGATATAGATGTTTTTTTACCATGGGATTTATTAAATCGTGTACGTTTAGTTGGCGGTATTTCTGATTGGAACGTCCAACTATTAGGAACGGAAAAAACTCATATATCCATGTCTGGCTTACGTATTCCTATGACAGGAAGCATATCTCATATTCCTACTGCTGACGCAGTAATATTTGCAAGTGGTAAAGGTATACAAGATTTATATAAAAACCAAGAATATATTAATAGTATTCATGTAGATCCTCAAAGACAATTAATAGGATCTATGTGTTCTGGTTCATTACTACTAGGAGCTAAAAAATTGCTAACAGGTAAAAAAGCCACTACATATCCATCCGCAGTAGAACAGCTTAAAGAATTTGATGTGGACGTTATTGAACAAAGTTTCGTGAACGAAGGAAATATTTCGACTGCTGCAGGCTGTTTTGCAGCTCAAGATCTCTCAGCTTGGATTATAAGAACCCTAATCAATGAAGAAATGGTCAATACTGTGCTAGAAACTGTTCAGCCAGTAGGCAAAGGTTTATATTTTTAATTTCAAATCAAGTTGAGGGATTGGTTGCTCCCAAAAATGATAAAATGATCTTTTTTGCTTGATAGCGATGTAATATGCCTCCAATTTCAATTTAATTAAATAAAAAACCCGTGAATCATTCACGGGTTTTTTATTTAATAACTAATTGCTATTGTACCTTCACCTGCATGAACCGCAAATGAAATTGGTAATGGATATAGTTTAAAGTCCATTTCAGGGAATGCTTGTCTAATATCTGAAATCCATTCTTCAGCTCCATCTTTATCATTAGCATGGAACATATGAAGTACTTTTGGTAATTCTTTTTCAAGCTCATTTTTAATGTATTCTCGACATTTTTGGATTTTGCGAACTTTCTTTTCAAGTAAAAGTTCTCCACCTTTTACTTCTAATATTAAGTTAACACTTAATAAACTTCCAAGTAAAAATTGAACTCCCTTTACACGCCCACTTGCGTAAAGGCCTTTTAAACTTTTCGGGAATACGTGGAAAGGTCTTCTTTTTTCATCTACCAATGTTTTGTGTATATCTTGTAACGTCATACCATCAGTGTATAACGATTTCGCTTTTCTTATTAGTTCATCCATTGGATAACTTGTTGTTTCACTATCCAATACCGTTAATGGGAAACCTGCCATGTCTGCAGCTAACTTCATGTTTTGATAAGTTCCACTTACTTTTCCGCTAATAGCAACTGCAAATCCCTCTTCATATTCTTCTTTGCATTTCGAAAATAACTCTACCATTTCCCCTATGTTAGGCTGTGATGTAGTGACAGTTTTACCTTCGTTTAACGCATTATAGACGCGCTCACGCACACCTTCTTCACAATCTTTGTACGACACACCATCAATAATAACTTCAATCGGGATAACAAAATTATCTCCTTCTGTTGTAAAACTCGCAGTTGTACTATCAGTAATCCAAGCAACACGCTTCATGTTGTTCCTCCCTTAATTCAATTCCTCTTTTCTGACTTTTCTATATATTTATGTTACGAAAAGAGAATATCCCTGTAATAGTAACAGGACTTTATTGTTTTGGCTATAGTAGATGAATAGTAAATGTGAATATTTTTTGTCATTTTCACCATAAAAAGAAGAAAACCGAAGTATTTGCCCGATTTTCTTCTTTTTATGCATTATTTAAAAGTTTCATTATCTAAAATTACAACATAATCATTTGTCAATCGGCCAGCTTCTTTCGTATAACTAACAAGTCTTTGTACGTTATCACAGCAAAGTTTCGCTCCCCATACGAGTAACGGTACGCCGATGAAGTCGATGTGAAATCTTCTAGAAAACAGGCCACCGAAAGTCATTGGTAAAGGCACTGTTGGTGATGTATTAGAAAAAATAATCTTTTCATGACTTTGATAATGTTTTTGCAAAATCTCTCCTAAATGTTTCATCGCAGGTACAACAACTTTTGATGCACCGCATCCAATTGTATAAACCGAATTACCATTTTCGTCTATTCCATGAAAAATAATTTTCCCCATATCTTCTGTTTTCAATTTATTAAAGTAATCTACATTCAAAATTTCTTCTTTCGTTAACTTACGATCAGTTGGTAATTTATTTAAATGATAAGCAGCAGCGAGTGAAGTTGAATGTGTTCCGCCAAAATCTGTATAAATGAATATCATATTATCATCCCTTGTTATAAAAGTTCAATGTTATTTAGTATTACCGTTCACAGCATTGATAAACAAGGGATGAATGTATTTACACTTTTTTGTTAATTCGTTATATATTTTCCGATTATTCTATCGTCTATTTATCACGGTACATCATGTAATAGTCATAAGTATTATTTATAAAAATAAAAAGACGTACTTTTGACTCGTACGTCTTTTATCATCTTTATTCAAAATAAATATATCCTATAACCCGTATGAATTGTTAGTTAAAATACTTTTCAAAACAAAAACAATCGTGAACTCGTTTAAATTGTTTTCTTATTTCTTCTTTATTTTCACCTGTATAATGAGCAAATGTTTGAACTGGATATAGCTAATCTATATTACTTTTCATGACACCTTTTATCTCGTCTGTATGATCCGAGTATACGTGTAAATATGAATCTACGTTTACAAATCCGTTCTTTTCATACCATCCATGTACCCATAGGTTGTCCCTAGTCCATGCTTCTAATCGATTTAGGTTAAGTTCTTTCGCTAACTTCTCTGCCTCATTTAATAGTTGATTAGCAATCTTCATTCTACGAAAATCCGGATGAACTGCAATATGCCAAATCATGCCGCCAAGACCAGTTCCTCTTGAACAAACTGTACGTTCTTCTAATTCATATTCGATATCTATTAAACCCACAATTTGATTTTCATATACTGCTACTAATTCAATAGCAGGATTATCATATTTTTCTTTCTCTCTAAATACGTTATCGTAATATGTTGTATCTAAAAAAGACAAAACACGGCAACGTACCCAGCCTGTTTCATCAGATTTTTTATACGCTCTAATTTCTATATCCATATAATTAAAAAGCTCCTTCTATTTCTTTCATTAATTTTTCGGGTCCTGCTCCTTTATTTGATGGAATAACTACTGTAATTCCTAAGCCTGGATATACGGCCGAGCGAAAACTGACGCCTGGATCATATCCCATTACATGATATTTGAATATTTCGTTTTCTCTTGTTTCAATCCATATTCCATATCCGTAAGACTGATTATTATTTACTTGAATATGAGGAGTTAAAAGTATTTTTGTATATTCTCGGCTTATGATTTCAAAGTTAAATAACGCTTCCCAGAACTTCAGCATGTCTGGCGCAGTAATAAAAGCACCACCATCAGAGCCTCCTATTATTGGTATAGAGTAGATGTTTGTTCTCCAATTTTGGTTAGTTTCATCTTTTATATATCCAAGAGCTGTGTGCCTTGGTAATGTATCTAAAGAAAAATAGCCAGAATCATTCATACCAATTGGTTTAAATATGTTTTTTTCTATATACTCCGTAAATTTAAGTCCTGTCTGTTCTTCGATTATTAATCCCAGTATGATAAAACCTGCATTGTTGTAGTGAAATTTACTTCCAGGTGCAAACATCATACTTCTGCTTTGGAATAATGGTAAAAAATCTTTTAAACTTTTTAATAGATACATAGGAGTTTCTTTCCAAAGATCCTCAAAGTTATCCAAAATACTTTCATCGAAATAATCCGGAATACCCGAACTATGCGTCAAAAGGTGATGTATTGTAATATCTTCATTAAAGTTTGGAAATTTAATACTTAAACACTCTTTTAACTTTGTTTGAAAAGTAATTACACCTTTTTCAACAAGTTGACAAATACCGATAGCAGTGAATATTTTACAACCGGAGGCAATTCCGAACTTTGTTTGTAGCGTATTGTTTATACATTCATTTCGATTTGCGTAACTAAACGCCTCTTCATAGACTAAGCCTTTTTCTTCTTTCACTAAAATTACCCCAGAGTAATCTATATGCCGATGTATTTCTTTTACAATGCTGTCTATTTGGTCTTTTGTTTTCATTACAAAAACCACCCTTGTTTATCAATATTGTTCACCTTTCTTATATTTCCATATATAGGAGGGAGAACCCTCCTATTGAACACCATACGATTTAAACTAAGAGAACTATTTCGAATTGATTGACTCAGAGGAATGCACTTTAGACTGTGATGGCAATAAAATAAACACACACAATATGATAGTTATAAGGAACATGATTGATGATCCTATAATAACTACAAGTTGTATAGAAATAAATTGAGTTGCAACTCCGAATAGAATCGTAATCAAAATGGTTATGACCGCAATAACGAGCCCATATATACTCCCAATCCGTCCCATAATATGGACAGGTATATTATTTTGATAAAAGGTATAAAATCCCGTATTGGCATATGCCATAGAGAAAGATAAAATAAAGAATCCGATTGTCGCTATTAAAAATTCATTTGAAAAAGCATAAATTAAATAACCGATTGCGATGAATAATGATCCTATTCCAATTAAAAATGAAGGTGTTAATTGTTTTGATAAAATTGTATTTGTTATGGCTCCTAAAATAAACCCTGCTCCAGCGATACTAACTAAAAAGCCATATTCGCTATCTGTTAACAATAAAACTTCTTTCGCAAATGACAATTCAAGTGAATCAGTGGCGGCAACTAAAACCATCATCCCTTGAAATAAAAAGTACACAAAAACGATATATAAAGATTTCTTACTGAAATTTAAAACGATGTTCCAATCTTTTTTTAGTACAGCTAAAGATAACTTGTCATTTGACGTAGTAATATCGGATTTTTTATCAAGATTAGGTAACAGTAATGTAATTACTCCTGATAAGAGAAATGCTATAGCATTTATATATATAGCAAACTCTGGTGTACTTGCTATTAACAATAAGCCCGCTATCGCTGGACCAATTAAAGATGCACCAGATCCTATTAAACTACGTAATGAGTTGAAACGTTGTCTTTGCTCAACTGGAACCAATTTCGTCATATACGTCATAGCAGTTGGCTCATAAATTGCATTGGCCATACTTATAAAGAATACGAATACATAAACAATCCAAAGTGATGGAAGTAAAGGTAAAATAGCGATAAATACCGCACGATATATATCAAGGTTAATCATTACCTTCCGTTTATTTAAACGATCAATCATACTTCCTGACCATGCGTTTGTAAATAAAGCGGCTAATGGTTTAATTACATATAAAGTAGCAACAGCTAAGGCTTATCCTCCCATATGATAGACAAGTACATTCAGTGCTATTAAGTAAATCCATGCCCTTAAATTCGCAATACCAACTCCAGACAGTAGTAATAAAGGATATTTCCAATCTTTAAGTAAGTTTTTCATTTTAGGCCCCCGCTTTCCAAATTGTTTTGAAACAATAAAAAAATCCCACCCCCAAGACTTTTAGTCTTAGGGACGAGATTTATCATCGCGGTGCCACCCTAGTTTGTTAATATGTCGCCATATTAACCTTATCAGGTACTGCATTCTATTTCATGCTTATACCATAGCCCTATAACGGGAGCTCCCGTCACACTATCCCCTAATAAAAGGTTCCGATGTGCTGCTCAGAGGCTTGGTTCAATAAAGAATTTTTGCTTCTTTTCAGCTAAATGGAGCTCTCTGTGAAAAATTCATTTTATTTACTCTTCTCTTCACTGCATTTGATTTTTTCCATATTATCACAAATTAATTTAACTGTAAATATAAAATAATCAGATATCAATGAACGTGTCACTATTGATTCTCTTATTTATTATTTTTCTGAAAATTACGGTGCGTGAAATTACTTAAATCTATAAAAAAAGAGCCTATTGTATATAGACCCTTCACTTTGTCCGAATTAGTTTATATTCGCCTCTGCTAGCGGTTGTAACGGTGGTTCCAATTCTAGGATTAATGCATCGCCTTCTTGTATATCTTGTCCCTTTTCAATGCTCTGACTCGTTACATAGCCCGTACCTGTAGTTTTTAAATCTAATTTTAATAATTTAGAGAAATACATAACATCACGCATTGACCAACCTTGTAAATTTGGCATTATTACGTTCTTCCCTAATAAAAATATACGATCCCCTTCACTCATTACTTCACCAGATTGCGGATATTGTTTTATTATTTTTCCTTCGCCTAAAATTATCGGTTGGAGCTTCTCTTTTTTCACACTATTCTCTACTGTATCCATTGATTGATTGACATAGTTTTGTACTTTTAATTGGGATCGTTTCGTTGCATCTGCCATTTGTTTTTCTGTATATGGTTTCACCTTTAAATATTCAAGGCTATTTTTCACAACTGGTTTAAATATTTCAGCAAGCGGCTGAGCTCCATACTCGTCTCCCTTTAACTTTGGCTGTTTAATAGCTAAGTATACAATTAACTCTGGGTCATCAATTGGAGCCATACCTAAAAATGAAAAAATATAATTTTCTTTCCCTTCCATATATCGTCCATTTTCAGGATTCGGAATTTGCGCTGTTCCGGTCTTACCTCCTATTGGATAACCATCCACTTTATACATTGTACCAGTACCTTTTGATGACGTAATAACACGCTCCATTAAATTCCTTACCTCGTCCGCTGTCTCTTTTTTTATCGGATTCCCAATTTCTTTCGGTTGATTTTCCATAATAACTTGTTTGTTTGTGGGATTTACAACTTTGTCAACGATATATGGTTGCATCATTTTTCCGTCATTTGCTATAGCAGTAGCTGCTTGGATTAATTGAATGGGAGTTACTGTAGAACCTTGTCCGAAAGAAGTTGTGACTTGTTGAATTTGTGTATTTAATAATAATGTGTTTTTACTTTCGCCAGGTAAATCTATTCCGGTTTTTTGGTTGAATCCAAATTTATTCATATATTGCTTAAATTTATCCGGTTTTAATAACTTATCTTCTAAAATAGAAAAAGCTACGTTTGATGATCTTTCAAAGCCTTCATCAAATGTAATAGATCCCCATCCAAACCCACCGTTATGATCTTTTATATCAGATGAACCAACTGAATATTTTCCAGATTGGAAATATTCTTTCCCGTTATATACCCCTTCATTTATTGCAGCAGCTAACGTAAATATTTTCATTGTTGAACCGGGTTCGTATGCATTTGCGATTGGATCATTTAAAAAGTACTCGATATCACCTTTATTGGGGTTAAAACTAGGTTTACTAGACATCGCTAAAACTTTTCCTGTCTTTGGATCCGCTATGATTCCTACTAACATAGAAGGATCATAGTGTTCTTGTGCCTTGTTCATTGCTTCTTCTAAAAAACCATTAATTTGTTTATCAAGCGTAAGGTATACATTATTTCCATTTTTAGCGGCTTCTACTTTTCCTATATCATTCGTAAGCGGAATACCCCCTTGCGTGCCCACATATTCTATTTTCCCATTTGTAGAGCGCAAATATTTATCTAGACTTTTTTCAAGTCCAAATTTTCCTTCTGTATTTCCTTTATCATCTGGTCTAGCAAAACCAAGTATATAGGATGCAAAATCTTCATTTGGATATACTCTTGCTTTCTCTGGCATAAAGGATACACCCGGGATTTTTAATTGTTTTATTTTTTCCTTCACTTCTCTAGATAAATTCCGACCAACTTTTCCAATTTCAACTTGCGTACGTCCCTCATGAAAATTTTTTAATACGTCCTCTTTATCAATTTCAAGCGCATCAGCTAATCGTTGAGCAGTTTCATCTTTGTTTTTCACTATATCTTTCCCTTTCAAATTCACAACAACACGATACGTTGTGGAATCTTGGACTAGCACTTTTCCAGTTTGATCATAAATCGTGCCACGATTTGCTTCCAAAACACCATTTTTATTATGTTGTTCATTTGCTAGGTCCTTTACATCCACATTATGCAGGACTCCTACTGCCTGAATATAGAAAAAACGAAAAAGCATAATAAGAAACAAAACAATAAAAGCAACCATAAAATACCGCGCGCCTTTATTCGTTTGAAGTTTATGCATGTTTATCTCCTTTCTGTCACAATTAATTACTGCAAAAGTGTGCTAGAAATTATGTAGTTTTTGATTTCAATACTATATGTTTCGAACTTTTCCTTTTAATTCCTTTAAATCGTTCTGAAAGTAGCCTTTGTTTCTGTTTTTATTTTTCTATTTACAGTACAGTGCGTGAAATTTATGAATATTCAGCAATAAGTGGGCTGATTTTTTATAAACTACAAACTTAATAAGAACTTTTTTAATACGTATCCTCTTATTCTTGTTCACAATAAAAAAATTCCCCTCTGGATTTCCAAAGGAGAATTTTTAAACAAACCTACTTATGGTTATTTATTAATAATTAAGCTATATGATCATATTTCGCTAAAAAAGGAATTCGTTTTGCTACCAATGCGTACATTTTGAATACAAATTTCGCTATCGGCTCAAACGTACGTGTACTTTGCATTACTAAGCCACTTGTGATAAATGTTAAGAAAGCAGCACCAAGTATATCTAGAGGATAATGAACACCTACGTACATACGCGATATACCAACTAATACTGCCCAAATAAGAGCAATATATTTTAGTTTTTCTCCTCTAAGCAAAAATACAAATGCAATTGAGAATACAAGTACTGAATGATCACTAACAAATGATGAGTCTGCTGCATGTGGCACTAATTGATGCACATCATGTGATACAAACGGACGTGGATGGTAATATACCGCATGTATCACAACATTTACTAGTAATGCGATAATGACTGAAAGCGTCGTATATAACACTGTATATTGTTTTTTTATTGCATTCTCTTTCTTTCCGTTATGAAACCATAAGATAAACATGAATAGAATAGCCACATATGCAGCGCTATTTGTAATAGCAATCATTGCCTTATCTAAGAGCGCAGATGTACCTGCTAAATTGTTTATCCATTGAAATACTGTGTAATTCACATTACTCTCTCCTTACAATTTCTTGTTTTACTTGAAATTAAGTTACAAGTTTACTTGATTTACACAGTATACAACATTTACACACATTTGGATTTTCACTTTATTCATTTTACTATTTTTCATTTGACAATTATGTACCTATTTACATGTATTAAAAATATATAGGGTGGAAAAAACCTTTTAAATCGAATGATTCACAAACTATAATTTTATATATTACAAAACATAACCATATAAAAACATAGGTTATTAAATCATATTTTTATTCCATACGTAGAGCGATATTACCGAACTGTTCGCTCTGTTCCATACGGCTTAACGCTTGAATGGCTTCTTTTAACGAATAAACTTTATCAATAATTGGTTTAATTTTATATTTCTCTATAAACTTAATCATTTCATTAAATTCCTCACGGCTCCCCATAGATGTCCCCATAATATCGATTTGATTATAAAATAATGCTCGTAAAGGTAATTCAATTTTATCTCCTGAGCTAGCACCAAAATTAACAATTCTCCCATTTGGTTTTAATACATCAAAATATTGTAAGAATGTTGCTGGACCTATACTATCAATTATTAAATCTACTTTCTCTCCGCGTAAACTCTCTTCCCAATTTCCAGAACTATTAAAAGAAAAGTCTGCGCCATATGTTTCGGCAAACTTTCTTTTACTCTCTACCCTTGAAGTAACACTTACTTTTGCACCAATTGCTTTTGCAAATAACATGGCAAATGTCGCTACACCGCCGCCTATCCCCGGAATTAAAACATGTTCTCCACACTTTAATCTACCCTTTGTAAAAAGTGCTCTATATGCAGTTAGTGCCGATAAAGATAAAACCCCAGACTCTTCCCAAGTAAGATATGACGGTTTTGCCACTACATTTTCAGCTGGCACAATAACATATTCAGCAAACGTTCCATTTTTCGGTCCACCTAAAACCTCTGGTAAATCTGGTACTTCGGCAATATTTTCCCATCCAATGCTAGGATTTATAATAACCTCGCTATTTAATAAATTATTTGAAACACCTTCTCCGATTTCTGTAACAATTCCTGAACCATCTGACCCTATTACTAACGGCAGCTCCATTTCTTTTCTATTGTTTATAATAAATAAATCCCTATGATTTAATCCTGCAGCTTTTAACTTTACTTTTACTTCACCGGCATTAGGATTTGTTTCAGATGAAAATTTATATTCTAATCCTTCTACCCCTTTTTTATATTGATGTACAATAGCTTTCATTGTTTAATTCCCCCTTAATATTTTCAATGTACTAGAAATATCGAAATAAATAAAATAATCCGTCTCCAATAATTAGAAATAAAGCATATCGTTATAACAAAAGAAAAAATCCCTCCCTATAAATAACGTAGGAAGGGGTTTTTAAAATTTTTCAGATAAGAATCTGTAATTTTAATTTTTTTGAGTTTTGGCCAATTCTAAAATTCTTTGAATAAACGGTGCCTTTTCCTTTGTATACGAAACACGATCAAAAGGATATGTAGCTGCAAGTTTCTCTTTTAATTCTCTATATTCTTTACGTGCCCATTCATGTTTTATTAGAAAGTCTCGAAATAAAAGATTGTTTTTCCATTCGTCACTATTATAAATATAAACATGCAAATGATGGGTACCAGCTCTCCATTTTCCCTTTCTAAAAAAACGTCGATTAGGTGTTTCTTTTGGAACATACTCATATCCAATCTTTAATAAATCTTCAATCCACTTTTCAGTAATTTGTAAATCCGTTACGCCAATCATCATATCAATTAGAGGTTTCGCTCCTAATCCTTGTACAGATGTGCTCCCTATGTGCTGAATAGCAATACATTCTGCTCCAAATAATGAAATAAATTTCTCTTTTTCTATTACATACTCTTCATACCAATCTCTTTGATATGGTTTAATAACGATTTGTTGTTCCATATTGTTCACCCTCTTATAAGTGTTTATTATTATATTTATAAAATTTCATGTGATTAACATAGGATTTTTACAAAATATGTCGAATACTGAAATATACAACTTAATTATAATAAATGTGAGGTATATTATGAAAGATATTCCAGTTGAAATTCAATTAAATCAAGTAACATTCCAATTAAAGAAACATACTAATTTTGATTGGCTTATGAAATTAGGAACCGTATTTGCGGTTTTTGACCAGCAAGATTCAGGAAATCTATCTTTTGGTGTAGAAAAAGATGGGCATAAGAAATTTATTAAATATGCAGGGGCACATACAATTGCATATAACGGAAAGACCGGCGATGCAATTGATAGATTAAAAAATTCAGTTTCCTTATATGAAGAATTAAAGCATGAATCACTTATACAATTAATTGAACATTTTCCCGTTCAATCTGGATATGTCTTAATTTTTGATTGGTTTGATGGCGAATGTCTTCATTCACATTGGAGTTTCCCGCCTCCTGAGAAATATAAAAATCCAAACTCTCCTTATTATAAATATAAGCATTTATCTGTTTTGAAGCGAATTCAATCCTTAAATTCTATGTTTTCTTTCCATACATATGTCGAAAAGGAAAACTATGTAGCAATAGATTTTTATGACGGTAGTATTTTATATAACTTCCATACAAATGAGACGAAGATTTGTGATATTGATTTATATTCTAAAAAACCATACGTGAATAAAATGGGAAGATTATGGGGTTCCTCGCGTTTTATGTCTCCTGAAGAATTTGAGCTAAACGCTATGATTGATGCAAGAACAAATGTATTTAATATGGGGGCGATGGCTTTCGAAATTTTAGGAGGTGGAAAAGATCGTTCCTTTACAAAATGGGAAGCAAGTAGGGATTTATATGAAATAGCGTATCGTGCTGTAAATGAAAGCCGAGCTGAACGCTATGAATCAGTTAAAGTATTTTATGAAGAGTGGATAAACGTAGCAAATACTGAAAAGATATAACCCATATTATTAAAAACATAAAGTTTCTACTATAATCATGTATAATACATATAAAATGGAAATTCAAAATAACGAGGAAAATATTATGAACTTTGTTTATATTAATCAAAACGTATTAAATAATCTTCTTTACATTTTAAGTAGCATATTTATTTTTTATTTTATATATGATAGCGGACGCTATTTAAAGAAATATAAAAAACTACTTATTATCCTTTGTACGATTATCCCTCTTATTTTATGTATGCGCTATCCAATCTATATGGATGAAAATTGTATTCATGATTTAAGACAAATACCAGTTATAATAGGCACACTTTATGGTGGCTTCCCTGTTGGTATCATTTTGTTTGCTATTTTATTAATTACAAGATTTTTATTTTATGGATTTAGTATGTTAACAATACTAGTTTATGGCACAATGTTTATCGTTACAGCATTCGCATCCGCAAAATTTAATAAGTATAATAGAAAAATTAAAGTAGCTTATGGAATGTTTTTAACATTTTTTCTAGCAATATTTACAACTGTAATTGTATTAACTTTATCAGATTTTGAAGTGAATAATTTGTACATTATTTATTTCATAATATTACCAACTATTTTGATGTTGTTTGTCATTTATTTTAATGAAGTTTTAAAAGATGCAGTATGTATGCGATCGAAGATGATTAAAATGGAAAAAATGGAGATTGTTAGCCAGCTTGCTGCTAGTATATCGCACGAAGTAAGAAATCCCTTAACTGTCGTAAAAGGATTTACTCAACTTTTAAAAACACCTAATTTAACTCCAGAATCAAGAGATGAGTATATTGAACATATACTTGAAGAGTTACATCGTGCACAAGGAATTATTGATGATTATTTAACGTTTGCCAAACCTGCTTCAGAAAAATTAGATCATATTTCAGTAGAACAAGAGTTGAACCGAGTTATTAATATGATCTTACCATTATGCAATATGAATACAATACATATTACAAAAGATTTTTCCACGGCAACAATTGTAGGCAATAAACAGCACTTTCAACAATGTTTTTTAAACTTAATAAAAAATGGTATTGAAGCAATGCCTAATGGTGGTACTTTACATATCTCCTCATCTATTAGTAATAATAAAGTTATTATTCGAATTGAGGATAGCGGAATTGGTATGTCACAAGATCAAATAAATCGATTTGGTGAACCATATTTTAGTACAAAAACGAAAGGTACAGGTTTAGGTACAATGGTTGCTGTTAAGATCATTGAAACGATGCAAGGTAGTTTAAAAATCCGAAGCGTTGTTAATAAAGGTACAACTTTGACAATTACATTGCCGAGATGTAATAACAACTCATCTGAAAACAAATAAAAAAGGAGCATAATTGCTCCTTTTTTATTTGTTTCGATACATAAGTATCTTCTATGTTTTTTAAGTTTACATTTGTGGAGACTAATTAGAAATTAGTACCCTCCGCCCCAGCAGCTGCATCCAACGATAATTAATAAAATAAATAACACAACTAATAAAGCGAAACCTCCACCAAAACCACAAGAACCACCGTAACTCATATTTTCTCCTCCTTTTGGTTTGAAAACTAATAGGTAGTTGATCATTTTAACTGGTTCGTATTATACATTATGTAAATATCCCTTTTTTGAGCATGTCTACATAAAAATAAGTAAAAGCACTCATTTGAGAGTGCTTTAAAATGGATACCAAAAATTTTGAAATACATGTAACTTTAAATACACTGCAACAATTAAAATAAAAACACCTACAAATAAAGCAATGAAATCCCCGCTTTTCGCTTTATTTGTATAAAACCAAGTTCGTGTATTCTTCTTTCCAAATCCTCTTAAATCCATTGCATTTGAAACTGTATCGATTCTATCTAGTGAATGGATAATTAAAGGCCAGAAAATTAAGACACGGTTTTTCATACGAATCCATAAACTTGCTTCTCCTTTTTCAAAAGCTACTCCTCTCGCCTCTTGCGCATGTTTAATAACTTTATATTCGGACTGAATATCAGGTATATAACGTAATGCAATATTTATTGCATATGTAATCTTATAATGAATTCGAAATTTACTTAAGCTACTCACAAATTTGCTTGGATCAGTCGTATATATAAAAATAAGTGTAAATGGTAATAACGTAAAATATTTTAATGAAAGTGTAGCTGCATAAAATAAT
Organism: Bacillus sp. DE0042; assembly: GCF_007680225.1. Lineage (NCBI taxonomy): Bacteria > Bacillati > Bacillota > Bacilli > Caryophanales > Bacillaceae > Bacillus > Bacillus sp. DE0042. The sequence continues at coordinate 77,144 of NZ_VEJP01000001.1, forward strand.
GTTTCACATGTAATTGTTGCATATCCGATATGTAAAAACGAAGTATATGATTCGGTTAATTCAGATCCATGAGTTGGTGTAATAAATAAAATCATTACAGAATTTAATAAACTAAATGTAAATATAACAGTAAAAACAATACAAATTTTACGAAATGGAATTTTTGCAACTAGAAGTCCGATACAGCCAATCATAAAAACAATAAGCAATATGCGAAAATCAAGAAACAAAAAAGTAAGCGTCATACAAAAAATAAATAACAACAATTTCACTGCTCCATCCATACGATGAAAGTATGTACTATACATGTTCCTCCCTCCTAGTAACCTCAAAATAAAGTTCTATAAACCTTTCAGGGTATGCAATCCCACTAAATTTAACTAACTTGAATAATGAACTTTCCCTAAGTTTCGCTCTTTGTAACGTTTCTGAATGTCCTAATACGATAGACGAGGTATTATTCGCAATAATTTCCCCTTCATGTAAAACGATTGCTCTGTCTGCATATTCTAATGCGAGATTCATATCGTGTGTGATAAAAATAAAAGATATTCCCTTTGCAGCTAGTTTTTTAATAAACGACATAAACTGTTTATAATGATAATAATCTTGTCCCGCTGTCGGTTCATCTAAAATGATAAGTTTCGGATTTGTTGTTAGTACAGATGCAATCGTTACTCTCTTTTTTTGTCCATAACTTAATGCCTGAATTGGCCAATTACGAAATGGATACAAACCACAAATTTTTAATGTTTCTTCCGCCCTAAGCTTAATTTCTTCATTTGAAACCTTTTTTAATTTTAATGAAAATGTAACCTCTTCTATAACAGTAGGTTGCGTAATCATATGATTTGGATTTTGCATCACGTAAGATATAATATCTCCACGTTTACGAATAGACCAAGAATTGATATTTACTCCATTAAATAAAATTCTATCATTTTTTGTTTTGTTTATGCCTATAAGACTATGAGCTAATGTTGATTTTCCAGCTCCATTATGACCCAAAAGTGCTACAATTTCCCCTTCTTTTATTGAAAAATTTATATTCTCTAATACTTTTTGTTTATTAGGATAGGAGAACGACAAATTTTCTACTTTCAATAATTCTTTGTTTGTAGGAGTGCTTTTACAAAAGACTTGCTTCTCCACCCACTCATTTATTGCGCTACTAACACTTTCTCTTTGAAGATTTTCAAGTGGATATATTACAGCATTATTACTATCAAAAGGTAATCTCTTTAATCCTTCTATGTACATAGGTTCTCTTAAGCCGATAGATGGTAATATATTTGACGTTAAAATCTCTTCCGGAGTACCTATCGCAACAATTTCCCCTTCATCCATTAAAATGATTTTATCTAAATCCAGATTTAACATTTCTTCTATTCGATGTTCAATAATTACAATTGTTTTATTATATTGTTTATGTATATCTTTAATAATTTCTATTGTATGTAAGCTACTGACAGGATCTAAATTCGCTAAAGGTTCATCAAATAATAATATATTGGCATTCGTTGTTAACAACCCTGCTAGAGAAACGGTTTGTTTTTGACCTCCTGATAATTCATGTGGACTTTGTTTATGAAAAGAATGCATCTTTACCTTTTTTAATGAGTCTGAAACAATTTTTTTCATTTCATTTTGATTTACACATTCATTTTCTAAATAAAAAGCTACATCTTCTTCTACTGTAAGACCAATAAATTGAGCATCTTGATCTTGCAAAATTGTTCCTACCTGTTTACTCTGTTCAAAAACACTGCCTTTCCTCGGGTCTTTGCCGGCAATTAAAATATTACCAGTACTAATCCCCCCATAAGAAAAGGGGATTAGCCCATTGATACAATGAGCTAACGTTGACTTCCCTGAACCACTTCGTCCAGCAATTAGTACTTTTTCTCCAGGGTATATATGAAATGTAATGTCTTTTACAGTAGGTTGCGCAGCATGTTCATATTGAAAGCTGAATTGTTCAAAAGAAATAATTGGTTGCATGTTAACATCCCTACTTTTCAATTTTCAAATGTGTATGTTTCTTATTAGATTTAGCTAGACCTATTGTAATTGGCAATCCAAGAACTAGAAATACAATAACATCAGCAATTGTTGCTCCTAATACTTGTATAACAATTTTGTCAAATGGTTCTCCCATCACAATAACATCGAATGCCCCAGCAAATATAATAGCAATGACAATACCAATTAACCCAGTAATGGCTAAATAAGAAATATCCCGCTTATTATACATACCGTTTTTCACACTAAAGCTAACTCTTTTTTGAATGAGTCCCATTGCAAAGCCGATAATGCCTGAACTTATAACCCAACCCCACCAAATACCCCATCCAGCGATTGTATCTGTTACTGTATGACCGATAAGTCCTATTAAAAGTCCTGCTACTGGACCAAATAACGCTCCAAAAACGGTTAAAATAGCTAATGCAGGTTTAATAAATGTATTTGGTGCAATAGAAAATCCCCAAAGTCCTAATATCCCGTATAATGCTGCTCCAATTCCGATTGCTACTACTAACTTTGTTGATAATTTGTTCATTACAATTCCCCTCCCATATTAGTCAACTTTTATTACTCTATATTTATTTTGAAAATGAATTATGCATCAACACTCCCTTTCTATACAACAAAAAATGACCCCTTACATAAGAGGTCATTTTCTTCACGTTCAAGAATCCTCTTATCTTCCAAAAAACACATCGTGTCCTCTGCGGAATTAGCACCTTCCTATAAATTTATATAGGGGTTGCTGAGGTTTCATAGGGCCGTTCCCTCCACCTCTCTGGATAAGTATTAATTTGTAATTCGTATTATGGCACTAATAAGTATGAATTTCAACACTTTTCTAATTATTTTTATTTTTTGTTTAACGGTACATTTAAATCATTGTATTCTTATCGGAATTGTGAAATAATGAATTCAAAATAGTTACGGGAGGAATGTACGATGAAAGTAATCGGTTTAATTGGTGGACTAAGTTGGGAATCTACATCGTTATACTATAAACATATTAATACACTTACACTCTCTCAATATGATCAAAATGCAAAGCTTGTTTTATATAGCATGGACTTTGGTGAAGTAACTACTTTATTACAAAATCATCAATATGAAGAAGTGATAAACGAATTAGTCACGGTTGCAAAAAAGGTTGAAAAATCCGGAGCTGATTGTTTATTAATGTGTTCCAATACGGTCCATTTATTTGCTGAAGAAGTAGAAAATGCAATATCTATTCCACTACTTCACATTGGTGATGTAAGTGCTAAAGAAATGGTAGAACAGAATATAAAGCGTATCGGACTATTGGGTACGAAACAAACGATGGAACAAGACTTCTATAAATCACGTCTAGCAAATTTTAATATTGAGACGATCATCCCAAATGAAGAGGAAAGAAATTTTATTCATCATGTTATTTTAAATGAATTAAGTAAAGGAATTATTTCAGAAACATCAAAAGAAAAACTTTTACAAATTACAAACTCATTAATTCAAAACGGCGCAGAAGGTATATTGCTAGGCTGCACTGAAATACCATTGCTCGTTTCCCAAAACGACCTTACTGTACCTGTTTTTGATACCGCTTTTTTACATGCAAATACTGCTGTGCAGTTTGCAGGATAATAATATAAAAGCATAACGGTTAATCCTCTATGCTTTTATATTGTCCACACTATTTATTTAAAAGAGATTTTATAACTGCAATTGCTTCTTTAGTACCAACACATTCTAAAAAACTATCATTCAGTTTTCGTATACCATGTTTATACTTTTCATTTGAAAGAACGTCTGTTACCGCTTCATTTAAAGTTTGCACATTAACATGCTCTTTCAATAATCGATGTGCTGCTTCAAGTTCAGTTAATCTTTGTGCTATCATTGGCTGGTCTTTATCGTGTGGAATTATAACAAATGGGACATTAAAATAAATGGCATCGTGAACGCTATTCATACCACCATGTGTAATGAAAACATCTGCTTCACTTAATATTTCTGATTGGGGTACGTATGAAGCAATTATAAAATGGTCTGGCGCTTTTTTAATTTTAGAACGATCATTTCGATCACCAATTGCCATTACGACTATCCCTTCAAAATCTGAGAAAGTATCAATACAAGTATTAAAGAATGGTTCGAGTCCTTCAAGTAGTGTCCCCATTGAAATATAAATAACTTTCTTATCTTTAAGCAATTCAAATGGAAACTCTACATTTGTTTTACGATTTGAAATACTAGGCCCAATAAAAATGTTATTTTCTCCGAATGAATCGCTATTAGGTTGAAAATAACGACTTGTGTACACGAGTGAAATATCTCCCTTATTATGCATAAATTGAAGATTATTTTTGGGCTTTACTCCAAATTCATGTTCCATTTGATATAGTAACTTTTCAGAAAGTTCATCGGGTCGGAATTGTATTTCTGCATTTGGATGAAAAGGTAAAGTCTCCAAAAACTCTGGGGGAATTAAAAATATAGGAGAAGAAAGTACGCCTGGAATTTGTAAATACTCCTTTACTAACTCTCCAGCACCAAATATATCGTAAATTACGAAATCAAAATTGATGCTCTCACATAATTGTTTCGTAATTTCTAATATATATAAAGAAGTTTGAACATGTACATGAAAGAAAGAATTCAGCCCATATGAGGTTTCAGTATCAATGGAAATCTCCTTTAATAAATCTGGATGAGTATATACAGTGGCTCCCAAATCTTCAATTCTGCTTTTAAAGTGTTCTGTTGTAATATAATGTACGTGATCACCCCGTTCAGTAAAAGCTTTGACTAAACGTAATGTAGGATTTACATGTCCCTCTGCTGGAAAATTAACCACTAAAATATTTAGCACTTATTTCTCACTCCTTACATTTCAATACTCTTATTAATCATACTGTAATTATTACCGTCAATCTTCCCCTAATAGTCCTAATATACTTACTACTTTATATTGATAAATAATTGTCAGTTAATAAATTAAAAAAGGCATCTACATAAGTAGATACCTAACCGTGATAAGGAGTGTTCTGTGAGGTTAGAATAAGCTTTTCAGCTTGTCCTATGCTATCAATATATGATTTATTTTATAAAGTGTGCATAGTTGATAGAATGATTTCATCCTTCTCTATCATCCATTTTGAATCTATTTCTAAATAAGACGACTCTAGTTTCTATAACATTTCATATGTTTTAATCTTCTTGAGAGCTATCTATTTTTGTAGTTTCTCCAGTCAATCGCTTATTTTTTAATTCAAAATAAGCATCTAAAACTTCTTTTCCAATATCAGAGTTAATACCAGATTTATCATTAATAACCCACGGCACAACTACAGAGAATGCTACTTCAGGATTATCATACGGCGCATATCCTGCTAACGTTAAGTTATAACATTCTCTTCGCTCACCTTTTTCATTTCTTCCTATATCACTTTCTCCACCGTATACAGTCTGTGCTGTCCCTGTTTTACCTGCTGGCTTATAAGATGCTTTTTGGAACGCCCTTACTCCTGTTCCATCACCTTCTTGGAATACCCTTCTAAATCCTTCTTTTACTTGATTTATATATTCCTCTTTCATATCTATCTTATTTAAAACGATTGGTTCTACTGAATGCACCACTTTACCAATCTCATCTTTTTGCGACGTTTGCTCTCTTACCTCTTGAACAATTTGTGGCTTCATTCGATATCCACCGTTTGCGATTGTTGAAATATACTGTACAAGCTGAAGTGGCGTATAGGTGTCATACTGGCCAATTGAGTAGTCTAGTAAGAAACCAGGTTGATTATCTTTTTTACCAATTTGTCCAGCTGTTTCATTCGGTAAATCGATGCCCGTTGGAACACCTAATCCAAATTGCCTGAAATAATACCTCATTTTATCAAAGTACTCCTGTTTAATATTTAATGAACTATTTTTCACATAATCTACACCTGCAATTTTTAATGCTGTATTAAACATATAAACGTTTGAAGAGACTTGTAACGCTCTTAAATCATCAATATTTCCAAACTCTTTCCAAGACTTTTTTTCCTTTGTTCCTTTAAACTTCATAGGTGCATCATAAAAATAAGTACCTGGTGTTATAGCTTTCGTTTCAAATCCAGTTAAAACTGTCGCACCTTTAACTGTTGATCCAAGCTCATAAGAACTAGTCATTGTGCCTAATGCATAGTCTTCAACTTCTGTTTTTCCGTCTTTTTCTACAAGTCTTTTCCCAGCCATGGATAATACTTGTCCGTTTTTCGGATTCATCATCACAACGAAAGCACGGTCCAACATTGATTCTGACCCTTTATATGCCTTTAATATTTTTTCAATACTTTCTTCTACTTTCTTCTGTAATTCCATATCTATTGTTAAAGTTAAATTCTTACCGCTCTTTCCCTCAGAAACGGTTTCCGTTCTAATTGTATTACCTTGTTTATCTGCAACGCTTCTTACTTCTTTTTTTGTACCATGAAGTACATCTTCATATTGCTGCTCGATATAACTTTTTCCAACTCTATCATTTCGGCTATAATCACGTACCAAGTAGTAATCTAATCGTTCACTTGGTAATCCTTCATCGGAATTAGAAACATTTCCAAGAACAGATCGGAATAATCCATCATTTACATACACTCTCTCCCAATCAACCGATACGTCTACACCTGGGAGATTCGCTAAACCTTCACTAATTATAGTAAATTCCTTTTCACTAACATCTTTTTTTATAATTTGAGGAGCCATTTGATAACCAGAAGTCATCTTACTTTTAATAGCTAACACCTTTATATCTTTATCTGTTAATTCCTGAAGATTTTTATCTGTAACCCGTTTTCTTTTTAACTCTTCTATTTTTTTATCTAGCTTCTTTCCACTAATTTCCTTCTCTCTAAATATATCTATTTCTTTTTTCGATACTAGATTTTCAGCCAGTTTCGGATTTAATTGCATCCAAAAATCTTTCTTATCTGTCTCAGTTAACTTAGCTATATCTTCTTGCGGCATTTCAATTATGTCTACAAGTTGTCTTGCGGTTTTTAATATATCTTCTGATTTTACACCTTTCATCTTTGTATATGTAATTGTACGTAAAGATCTATTATCAACTACTGGATTGCCTTCTCTATCAAATATTTTTCCACGCGGGACAGAAAGACTTACGGTCGCATTTTCTTTCTTCTCTACTTCATTTTTATACGTTTCTCCATCGATAATTTGTACTTTACCTAATTGTATGATCATGGCAGAAAATAATAAAAATACACAAAAGAATAAAATATTTAACCGCGTCGGTATTGCTCTACCTGTTGTTTTCTCTCGTTTTTTCACTTCGTCTAAATCTCCTCCTTACAATATTTCAAATAATATTTGTTTTCTATATTAAAAGTAACGTACAACTTCCATACATTACCTTGCACAAATATTAATATAATATTTAAAACTTAATAGAAATTAAAACAAATCTAAAGAAAAGGTAAAGTTTACTAAATTAAATATAAAAATCCCCAATAACCGAAAGCTTAACTTTTGGTTATTGGGGATTTAGTAATTTAAGAGTTAATAATTGGACGTATTGATTCGAATCTATCATCATAATTTGATAGAGATTTTTCACTCTGAGCTTTCGGCAAGTAAATCGTTACTGTTGTCCCGACTCCAACTTCACTCATAATACTTATATTTCCTTGATGACTTTCAATGATTTTATAACTTAACATTAATCCGATACCGGTACCTTTTTCTTTCGTACTATAAAAAGGCTCACCTAATCTCTTAATTCTATCCTCAGGTATCCCTATTCCTTCATCAATTACATGAATAATGACACCTTCATCGTTTCTCTCTTTAATATGAATTGTAATTTTCCCGCCATCTGGCATAGCTTCGATTGAATTTTGCAAAATATTAATAAACACTTGTTTCAATTGATTTTCTGAGCATTCAATGCTTATGTCTTTTGTGTCTGCATATAGTTCCACTTGAATATTCGTCATAATTGCTTTTGTATTCATTAACGATACGACGTTATTATAAATTTGATAAATATTTTTTTGTTCTGTATTTATCTCATCTGTTTTAGCAATTGATAAAAACTCTTGAAGAATCGCTTCTATTCTTTCAATTTCAGAAAGCATTAAATCAAAATATTTTTCTTGATCTTCTTTATTAATTTGAAATAACTGTATAAACCCTTTAATGACAGTTAATGGGTTCCTCACTTCATGAGCCACACCAGCTGCTAATTGACCAATTGCTGCAAGTGTATCTGATTTATTTAGCAATTCTTCTGTCTTTTTCCGTTCTGTAATATCGCGTACAATGATCATAATTTTATCATGTAATAATGGTAAGCATCTAGCTTCAAAAAAATCGATACTCCCATTAATTGTAAGTGGATATTCAACAATTACATTCGTTCCTTTTTCCTTCACTTGATGAATTGCTTCCTGAAACTGCTGTGCTACTGGAGATGGTAATACTTCGAAAAACTTTTTTCCCATAAAAGCTTCTGCCGGTACGTAAAATTTCGAAGGCGATCCTGCTTTATAATCTATAATTGTGCCATCATCTTCTGTTAAGAAACATAAATCTGGTAAAGCCTTAAAAATTAATTCCAATTCAGACGTTTGTTGTTTTAACTGCTCTTCTATCGCTTTTAAATGTGTAATATCTACTCCGACCGCCCAGTAGCTATATCCTGTTACAGGAAACTGTTCTGATATATTGGACCACATGATTGTTTTGATTTCACCATTTTTACATGTTAAGTGCATTTCCCAATCCCTGAAATTTTTTCCACAAGTTAAAAATTTCGTTTGTATTTGGTGACGATAATTATGATCTGGGTACAATAATTGAAGGGCATTTGGATTTCCTATTATTTCTTCAGCGGTATAACCTGTTACAATTTCACACTCCCGATTCCACAAAATAAAATCTCCATTATAATCAAGCGCATCAACCATAACAGGCATGTTTTGTAAAATCGTATGCAGTTCCTCCTCTTTCCGAGAAAGTAACGTTGTATTTTTACTTTGAAATACTTTTGTCGCCCCATCTATAATTAGATTTGAAAGCATTTCAAAGTATTTTTGACAATTGAAAATGTCGCTTTTGTTTGTCCATACTACAAAAGATCCTAAATGTTGATTGTATAAAAAAATGGGGATTTCAATTTTGGGAAGTTTACATATTTTCGTCTCATTTATTCCAAAAGAAAATATACATTCTTTTTCAGCATCAAGAAGTTGATGTGATATGTTGGTTAATTTATAAAACTGTTCTGCCATGGTTTCTATTGTACTCACATCAATAAGTTCCATTAGCCGCGCATTCATTCCTTTTTCACCTCAATATGTAAAATTAATACAAATTCAAAATTTATACTTCTCCATTATACGAAGAATGTGCCTTTAGGTATATAGCTGCAGAATAATTATTCGAACAAATTTTATTTTTCAATTAAAAAAGAGAAGAATTTACGTATAAAATGAAACTTTAATCATTATGTATTTTTTAATTTGACAAGCAACCGATAACGCGCCCTCATGCATAGATTTAACTATGACAATAGCATTATTCATATCGCTTGTAGTAGTATAAAAATACAAAAAATATAAAGTTCATAAAATTTTCACAATTAACATGAAAAATATAAACATTTATTCCAATATATTCTATATAATATAAAGTAATAAGGCTTCTATGAATCTCATAGAATACCTTACCCCTAATAAAAAGAAAAAAAGAATCTATTTGGATTCTTTTTTTCTTTTTATATTACATTACATATTTATATATAGCATGTGCAACACCGTGTTCTTCATTTGATAAAGTTTCGTATTGACACATCGCTTTTATTTCTTCCACAGCATTCCCCATTGCAATTGATATGTTCGCTTTTTCCATCATGGAAACATCGTTTAGCCCATCACCAATCGCTACAGTATTTTCGACTGGAATATTCAGATGTTCTGCTAAAGTATATAATCCATTGCCTTTTTGAGCATCTCGATGATTAATCTCTAAGTTATGCCAATATGAAGATGTAATTGCTAAATCAGTATTATGCAGAAACGCTGCTTTTAACTTTTTTAATTTTTCTATGTCATAAGAAAATGGTAAAAGCTTATGCACATGTATATCAGTTTCTACAATTGGTTTACAACTTTCTGCACTATGAAATGCTGTATGTTCAAGATATAATGCTGCAATCGTTTCTAACTCTTTCAAATCAAAATCTTCTTTTGAATTCTTCACATATTCGATCTCATTACGTACACTCTCTACTCCATAATCTGGTACATATACACCTTTATTAGTATAAAGCTGATAATATAAGCCATTCTCTTCAAGATAGTCCACAATCTCAAGTGCCTGCATATTTTGAATTGGATATCTCTTCATCATTTTATTATCTTTATATATAAGTGCACCATTTTCCGCAATAATTGGACACTCTAAATTAACTTCTAACAACAATCTTTCAATGTCGACGATAGAACGTCCTGTACAAATTGCTACAACATGACCCGCTTCCTGACATTTTCGAATTGCTTCTGCATTCTCTTTACTAATCATTTTATTCCCCGAAAGAAGAGTTCCATCTAAATCAATTGCGATTAATTTCATTATTCCTTCACCACTTTCTATAAATACACGAGCTCATTATAAACAATAGGTATCGTTTTCATACTGATCTCGTGAAGTACTCCTTATTTATAATTTATGAAAAGCGTTTCAGGTCAAGAAATAATTAAAAATAAAATCAAAAGCTTTTGATTTTAAACTATGAACTATAACTAATATATTTCGTCTCACACATGTACACATTCTTTTCTTCAGTTGGGACATATATTTTAAACTTTTCTAAACGTTTTCCGTAAATATGAATAGTGATAACGCTTTCATTTTTACCTATTTCAAGAATATGACAATCAGCTGGTGGAATGACTTTATCTGTTTTTCCTTCTCCCAAATAAAGATTTCCTGTATGTGTTAAATAAACAAGTGAATTTTCAAGCTGCTTAGTTTGTATAAAGTTCTGCACCATTATTCTTCCTGTAAAAACGCCTTCTACTCCCCATGTGCCATCGTGATCATGTAAAGGGGTAGATTGACCATCTTTCCATACAAGAGCTAATACTTCAAAACGCTTTAAAGGATCTTCATATAGCAAGTGTCGTGCATATTGAGTCGAATTGACCTTCTGTTTCTCTAACGGAAGCCATCTTTTCTTTTCTAATAGTTTTCCTAGTAATTTTTCAATTGCACAAACCATTTGCTCTTCGGATAAATTACTATCTATTAAATCGGTTACAGCTTTAATAAATGCTTGAAACGTTTTACTTCCATTACACGTTAACATAAGTATCCTCCTCTACTCTTCTTTCACACACTTCCATACTATAAAACACACTAGAATTTTACAATTGAGAAATAAAAAACAAGGTACAATACAATGCACCTTGCTGAACGTTTTACCTAGTTTTCAAAAGAATAGGTAAGTATTTTAATGTTTGTTCATTTTCCAATATACATTTTTCTAAATTGAACGATGGAGATAACTCTATTTTTTCAAAGACATTTATAAAGGTAGTTAATGCAATTTCAGCTTCTAAACGTGCAAGTGGTGCCCCTAAGCAAAAGTGAGGACCTTTACCAAAGGTTAAATGCTTTTCATTTCCTATTCTGTGTAAATTAAACTCAGAAGCTTGTAAGAATTTTTTCTCATCTACATTTGCTGCACTTACCCATGCAACAATCATTTGATCCTTTTTCATAAAAGGTCCAAATATATTTGTGTCCTCTGTAATCCTCCTAGCTAATGTAACGGGAAAGCGATAGCGTAATACTTCCTCAATCGCTTTTGAAATTAATTTAGGTGATTCCCTTAATGCTTTATATGTTCCAGGTGAGTCCACTAAAAAACAATAGAAGCTATTAATAATTAAATTTGTAGTTGTTTCATTACCAGCCGCTAACAAACCTAAAGAAAAAGTAACAATTTCTTCATCCGTTAATCTTTCACCTTCATATTCAGCTCGTATTAAATCTGAGATAATATCGTCGGTTAAATGATATCTTTTATTTTGAATAATTGGAAGAAGATATGCTTTAAATTCATTTAACGCAATTCCTTTTTCTACATCCAAATCGTTAAATTTTTCTTTACTATATGGCATAAATAAAATATCAGACCATTCTTTAATTTTTTTACGATCCGTTGTTGGCACTCCTAATAAATCGGATATGACAGTAACAGGTAAAGGTGCAGCAAACTCTTCAACGATATTAACCTCACTATATTTTCCTATATGTTGTACAAGTTCATTTGCGATAGCCTGTATTCGAGGTTTCCATTGTTCTAAACTTCTTGGAGTAAATGCTTTAGCAACAATAGAACGTACATTGCGATGTTCCGGTGGATCAGTAGAATTGATATTGATTCTAGTTTCTAAAGGTGGGATTGCGAATTGTCTTCGTTCCCTTCTACTTGAAAATAATCGATAATCCGATAAAACTCGATTTACATCATCGTATAAAAAAACATTCCATACATCCTGCTCCTCATCATAATGAACCGGATGATTATCCCTCATAAATTGATACCATTCATACGGATTCCACAATTCTTCTTTTGTTTTCAGCTTTGAAATTTCATGAACTAAAATCACATTTTCGGGCGAAGCCATAGTTCTTTCCTCCCTTTTCTTTTACAATAAAAGTGATAGGTCGGCAGTTCAAAGTTGTATAATCTAACATATGTTATTTTAACATATACAAAAGGAGATTTTTCATTGAGGAACTTGAGAAATATATAAGGGGGATTTTTATGTACGTTGACATTTTACTATTAGCAGAATTAACAACTGGACCAAAACATGGATATGAAATAAAGAAAAATGTTCAAAACCGGTTAGGTGAGAATTTCGAATTAAATCATAACACACTTTATCCCGCTCTTCGGCGCTTCGAAAATATGGGTGCTATAACGAAAAAAATACATAAACAAGTCGGAAAGCCAAACCGAAATATGTACGACATAACTGAAACAGGAGAAGAAATTTTTTATGAAATGTTAAGAGAGTTTCCTGAAAAAATTGCGACAAATAACGCTGAGTTCCTTGTACGTATCGCCCTATTTGAAAAACTTGATTACGAAGGTAGAAAAGAAATTTTAACAATACGCCAAGACGTACTACATAAACAGCTTACTGCTGTTCAATCTTTACATGTTAGCTCATCTTTTATTACAGAAGTCATTGAATTTAGTAAATCACGTATAGAACACGAATTGCTCTGGATTACATCACTTATGAAGAAAATATAAAAATTAACAAGAAAAGTTAAAAACAATGAATGAAAATGAGATTTATTATCAATACTATAATTAATAAAAGGGCAACCACGATTTGGCTACCCTTCAAAAATTTTATATTTCTGGATCAAAAGTTTTGCAATCTGTTTCTTCCGTAGTTGATGCATGTTTCCCTTTATTACTTACTACATAAATTGCATCTGCACTACATTTATTGCCGTTAGCCCAAAATTTACAGTTGTTTACTTCACATAAAACGTCTTGTGCCATAGTATCACACCTCCTTGTTCTAATATCATTAACAAAATTCGGAGGTATGATACTCTTTGTCATGCATTTTTTATTCCCTTTTTAGTTTTCTTAATGGTTCAATGTTTCCTTGTACAATAGCATCTATATTTTCTGTTATTTTTTCAATGTCAAAATGCCACCATTGAATTTGCAATAATTCTTCTATTATTGCATTTGTAAATCTTTGCTTTATTTTATTTGCAGGGTTTCCGCCAACAATTGTATACGGTGCGACGTCTCTAGTCACAACAGATTTAGCTGCAATGATTGCACCATCCCCTATTTTTATTCCAGGCATAATCGTTGTATCCATACCAATCCATACGTCATTTCCTATAACTGTATCACCTTTGTAAGGTAAATCAGACAAATTAGGTGTATACTTCTCCCACCCATTTCCAAATATATTAAATGGATATGCCGAAAATCCATCCATCCGATGATTCGCTCCGTTCATAATAAAGGTAACTCCATTTGCAATACAACAAAACTTTCCAATAGTAAGATGATCTCCAAGAAATTCATAATGATGTAATACTCGATCTTCAAATGTTTCTCCATCTTTCGCATCATAATAAGAATAGTCACCAACAAGTATATTAGCTTTCGTTATTGTATTTTTTATAAAATGAACGTTTTGATTTCCTTCAATTGGGTATTTTACATTTGGATTAGGATTCATGTTGTACAGCACTTCCTTTACCATTTATTTCACTTTCTACCGCTATTACTGGCTTTAAATTGTATATAGGTAAAATAAATAATAATCCAATTATAAATAGTAAAGCTGTGCCCTCATACATCGTACTTAATGAGAACACCTCTTTTAATGAACCAGCAATACTCATTGTTACTACCATTGAACCGGTGAATAGTGGACTTAAAATGCCATTTACACGACCAATAAAATCTGTATCGCTGTTTTGAATAATGAGCGTATTAATACCTATTTGGATACATGGAAGAGCTAACCCACTAAAAAGTTGTGCTGTAAGTGTCACCCATAAATTCGTCGAATAACCAATAATACCAATGCCGATTGCCTGACCGAGCATCCCTACAATTAACATCTTTTGCGGAGCAACATTTTTCGCAAATACCATCGCTAAAGCGCCGCCAACAATCATACCCGCGCCATTTACTGTTAGTAACCATTGCAAACTCTCTTTTGATAACCCTAACTGCTCAGTCACAATAAATATACCTAATGGCTGAATCAATCCTATACCTAGTCCTGCTGCCATAAAACAAAGCCCAAGCAAAGTTAATGCTTTTTTCTTTTTTACGTATTTAATACCGTCTAGCATTTCCTGTAACAACGTGATTTCTTTTTTCTCATTTTTATTCTCAAGATCTTTCGGAAGAAATAACAACACAGCTGCTGCCAGTAAAAAAGCGATACCTGTTATGATAATTGAAATATAAATTCCAAAACTATGAAAGATAAATGTTCCAAGAATCGGTCCTAACACCATAAAAATCGCAAATATTGTTTGATATATAGACATCGCTAATTGGATTTGTTCCGTTGATAAATGCTGTTTAAACAATTTCATACCTGATGGTTGAGAAAACTGCGAAAGGATTGCAGAAATAAGCGTGACAAAAAACACGATTTTCCATGTTCCAAACATAAGTGTAATTAATACAGCGAATACTGAAATGGAACTTAACGTTTCACACCATATCATTGTCTTCTTTGGCTTCCACCTATCAGCAAAGGTTCCACCTATAAAGGAAAAGATGAAAATTGGAGCAAACTCAGCAACCGAAATCATTGAAATAGCAAAAGCATCACCTTTCGTCATTTCCATTACATATAGTAATACCGCAAAGTTCCGAACCCATATTCCAATTTGTAAAAACAATGCTGATGCAAGAATTCCTTGCACAAACCGATTTTTTAATACTTGTGATACCCCATTGTTTTGTTTCGTTACTACATTTGTCGACATAAAAAAGCCTCCTATTTCATGTTCTGAACAGGAGGCAGCACAAATCATATAAAAAGACTATATATTCGCAGAGCGAAATACATCCCTTTTCTATAAATGCACAGACTAATCCTATTCAGAAGAATATTTCGTTTTTTAACGAAGATCTCTTACAAATAGAATTAGTTGATCATTGGGATGTTTTCACCCTTCCGTTTCGAATTTAAATAACACATACATACTCTATGTAAATCATTTTCTATGTATGCATGTCTACAATAAATATTCTAGAATGTTAATGGTAATTCCTCTAAAGAACGCATTAAATAATTACCCTGCCATTTCATTTCTTCACGGTTACCTTTTATTTTTAGTTCAGGCATTCGATTAAATAAAGTAGTAATAGCAATTTTTGCTTCTAACTTAGCAAGTGGAGCACCTAAGCAGAAATGGCTACCATGGCCAAATGCAATATGACGATTATTCTCCCGAGTAATATCGAATACTTCCGGATTTTCAAATACAGTTTCATCACGGTTTGCAGAAGCTAATGCAATGACAACCATATCTCCTCTTTCGATTGTTCGGTCGTGAATTTGAAAAGGTTCATCTGCCCATCTTGAAGTTGTAACCTCAACTGGAGAATAATATCGTAATCCTTCCTCAATAGCTGCATCAATTAATTTTGGATCTTCTTTTAATAACTGTAATTGATCCGGATTTTCGAGAAGTGCTAATACCGTATTTGTTATTAAATTTACCGTTGTCTCATGTCCCGCCACAATTAGTAACATTATCATTGAATATAGTTCTCGGGCGCTAAGTTTATGCCCTTCACTTTCCGCAAGTATTAATGCACTCACCAAGTCTTCTTTTGGCTCTTTTCGTTTATTATCAACTAAATATTGGAGATATGTAATAAACTCAGATAGTTGCTTTTCGGTTTCTTTTATTTCTTCTGGCGTTTCTGGGTATGCAATGACAGCATGAGACCAAATTCTAAATTTCGCTTGATCTTCTTTTGGAATGCCGAGCATTTCACTTATTACAATAATCGGTAAAGGAAACGAGTAATCATCAACAAGATTTAATGAACTTTTTCGCTCGACTTCATTTAACAAATCATCTGCAATATCCTGTATTCTTCCTCCCAATTGCGTGATCATCTTCGGTGTAAAAGCTTTTTGTACGAGTGATCGTAAACGATTGTGGTTAGGTGGATCTGAATTTAGCATGTGCGTCGTTAAATACTCACTATTATCAACAGTAAGAAAGACATTCAATGAATCTTGAGAAAATACATTGGCCGGATCTTTTTTTAAGCGATTATCTTTTAATAGTGGCAAAGCATCTTCATATCTTGTAATAAGCCACTCTGCACCTAATTCAGTTTTATTCACAAATAAGATAGGTTGCACTTTTCTAGATTCTTTATAAATTTCATACGCATCTTCTTTAAACTGAGCTGAAGCTAAATTAATACCATCCTCTATTCTTAGCCCAACTTTGTTTTTCATTGACATTGTATTCCCTCACTCTCATTTGTTTTTGAAAACCAACCAACATATGCATTATACTCTAATAAAAACGCGAAAATTGTAAATTTTCATTCAAAACCTTACTTCGTATATTGAAAAATAAAAAGTGAGAGAGTAAAATCCTTCTACTCTCTCACTCTTCTTTACGCAAAACACATGAAATTACTAATTTGTTGATAGCGATAACTTACTTTACGACGGCGACCACCTTGCCAAGTGTAACCTGAAACCCCATTTCTCCTCACTTCAGTCGGGAAGAACCATAAGTCTCTTCCGAAAGGTCCAGGACGATGCAAACGTAAATATCCCCATCTTCCTAGACAGTTACACATCCATGATTTCATATTCCCTGCTTGAGCTGGAGAAGCAAATGTAGACGGTAACGACGGCGCTTGTGACGGTGGTGGTGACGTTGGAGCATCTTCCGCATCATCTGGTCTATAATCTTCTTGTTCCATATCTCTCACTTCATTTACAGATTCATACCCGTAGTTTTGTGGATTATAATACATCCCTTGATCATATGGATAATTTTGCTGGTTATACATATTAACAAATCACCTACTTTTCATTCAGTACCTTTAACATTCATATGTAATATGCGCTCTATAGGAAGCTTATGTTATAGCCCAAATTCAATTTAAAAACCTCGTATTATTTAAAATACGAGGTTTTTAAAAATAAAATGTATTTATTATTCCCTTAACTTTACACTATAAAAACGCATTTCTTTTAGTGAACCTTCAAATTCAAATACGTCTTGTTTAATTAATTCCTTTAAGCGATATTCTAAAAACGTATCGCCAACTAACTGCTCTACAAGACCAAGCGCTTCACCAATTACTCTTGGAGCTTTTAGGAATTCTCGATCAGCACCTATACTTTTCGCGCATTCAATAATAAATTGATCAAAATAATCTTCTTGTACAGAACGCACTTCATTTTCTTTCCAAACTCTTAGAAACTCCGTACTTTTCGATAATCTATACCACTCCTCTTCAAACCTCATTCGCTTCTCTTCAGTTAAATACGGAGATTCTGCAAAACTTTTTTGGAATAGAGCTAAACTGTCAGGCGGTAATTCTCCTGTTCCACGAATAGCATACTCTTTTTTTAATATTTCTTTACTTGCTTCAGACGTATTAATAACGCGAATGTTTTTCTTATCTTTTAATTGCGCCATTACAAAACATAGGCCTACATGTTCATGTGCGTTATTAGCTTTCCAAATTGTAATAGGCGTTTCAATAGGAATAGTGTGTAGTTCTTCCATAGTTTCTAAAAACCTTGGTAAATACTCTTCTTCAAAATAATTATCATAAGCAGTTAAATTGTTTACTAACCATTTCTGTCTTGCTAGTTGTCCCTCATTCATATGTAACTTGTTTATCGGCCCAATTGAAAAGAATTCAGAAAAAGCGACAACCCTCTCTTCCAATCGTTCTTCTTGACTAAGCATATGTTTTAAACATCCAGCTGTTGAATCATCAAATGCAATATGAACATGTGAGCTTTCTTTTACATTTCTTTTATAAGATGTATTACTCGTTAGTTGTTTAGGAATATCCATTAAATTTTCAATGGTATCTTCACTATAGTTTTCTTCTAACAAATTTAACTGAATTAGAATACTTTGAAGTAAATGTTTTGCTTCATCTTCGTACATTTCTTCTACAACATTTTTGATTTTATCTATCACACAAATCCCTCTATTCATTTCATAAATAACGTATATTATAGTGTATCATTTTAGTATCATTCTTTTAAAGTTTTTTTAAAATAAAAGCATTTATTATTCAGATTGCTACAGCAATCCACATTTTCATCAAAATCTCTCCTACAATTCTTAATTACTAAATATCCCTTTGTAAATCCCTTTATTTAAATGTATAATTATATAGAAAATAAAAAATATAGGAGCTATATGTATGGAGAAAGCGATTACTACTTATAAACATTATTTAAAAAATTGGAGATTTATATTTATTTGTATATTACCTACTATCGCCATATTATATGTTTTCGATGTCATCTTCGAACTACTATTTCATCAAGATTTCTATTTATCAAACTTAATTTTTGCTATTATATTATTTTTAATATTTATTAACATCAAAGATATGTTTAAAATTGAAAGTTAAAGCACGGGATAAAAAAAGAGCACCCTGCAATTGGATGCTCTCATGTGATAGAGGTTTTTTCTGAGTATTAAGTAGGACACGAAGGTCTTGTCCTACAACATAATATATGCTTGTACTTATTTTATTGTGCATCTATTAAACATCAAATGTATACGTATTGCTAAAAATTCTGCTTATTTATTAATTGTATAATTATTATATTTACACATAAAAAAACATTCCTATGGATGTTTTTTTATGTACTGATTTTTAAGCTTCCATAAACTTAGCTGGTACACCAATTTTTTCAACTACAGAAGATATATTAGTAGGATTAATCATTACATTTTCAATACTAACTAATTTATTTTCTAATAGTCCATTCTCTGTAGTAATAAGTTCTTCAAACAGATCTAAAGTCATCGAGAATTTGTGTTCACTTCCGCCATTCATACAGACTTTTACATACTTCATAGTGTCACCGCCTTTCATAATAATCTATATTTCGATAAGAAGGCGCTTACATCCTTTTTATTTACTACTAGATTTCTCACTTTTATTCCTTGCTAATTCACGTTTATTTATTTTAGAAAAGGCAGCTACTATTTTATGTTCACGTTATAATTGCTAGTAAGAACGATAAAGATAAAAATGCACAAAGTGGTATATATAAAACAGTATCCATTTTAGCAAAACGCGTATCTTTTTTTCGCTTAAAGATGCCAAAATAATGAAACTCACCAATTACTCTTATAAAAAAACCAATCATACAAATCCAAGAGCCCAATTGAACAATACTATTAGGAAATACAAAATGAACAACATTTGTTTGTTGTAATAAAATCATTGCCGCCATACTTAATAATAACGCAATGAACAATGTCATTCCTACACCTGGTATAAATGCCTTTTCTCCAGATCTTGTTGGAATGACACTATTTGTCGCCCACGTACCTCCGAAAGCCCAGTAAACATGTAAAAAGCTAACTAAAAATAATATACAGACAGAAATATATGTAATAATAAGCATTTTGTCCTCCCATTATTTTATTTAAGTCCTTAACTTTAAGGTATGCTATAAATTTCTCATTAGCAATCTATATATAATTACATAAAAAACCCTTCAATGATAAATCATTAAAGGGTTACTCAAATATCTTATGCATTATACCTATTTCTACGACGTTCCATCCTCGTTTGTCCTTGAGTAGTACCTTCTTTAAATTGATGTATTTGCTCTGTCATTTCATAAGTTGCAGCTGGCGTTGGTTCTTCGTAATTATGCTCACGTATTTTTTCTGGCGTTTTTCGTTTTGATACTTTTCCACCAAACTTAAATAATTTCATCTTAAGCTTCGGTAATTTTGGAAGTGGAATCTTAAATGATAATTTTTTACGCTTCTTTTTTTGATGAAATAGATTTATATTTTCTTTATCAGTATCGTTCTCTTTACGGTGTAATAACATCGCAAGTAATCCACCTAATATAAGTCCTCCAACTAACAGTAGAAGATATAAATAATGACTTGTCATTAAACTCGACATACGTTCAAGTATGACTAACGACTGTACTTCTTTAATATCCCAAAGTAAAGCGGCCCATAATGAGAATAAACCGAAAGTAAGTCCATATGTACGAAAACGGAATAAACATGGAATTAAAGCGATACAAGCGGCGATTTTCGCATTCCCTATTATTGAACTTGTTGAAATATCCTGATGCCAAATGACTAACAGTAGTGTTATAAATGGCGCATACGCTATCCAACTACATATACGTGAATATATTTTTTTCGCAAAATAGCTACCGAAACTAGTAAAAAATAAAAGGCCCCCGATATATAAAGATTGTTCTAGTGGGATTTGCTTTATAATTCCTGCAACCGGAAAGAGGCCGCTCAATAGCATTAATAACACATCTAATTTCTTCACAATTCCTCATTCCTTTCAAATTTATTTTGAATCAATTCATATTGCTTTCCCAAATGATGTAGTTTTTTATTTCTAAAAAACATCTTAATCCTGTATGTAAATAAAGTAAATACGTAAAAGAAAAGATACATGACAAAAGATATCCTTATTTACATGAAAAAATGACAAATCCTGATCAATATAATGAGCAGGATTTGTCTACTATTATTTAGAGCAGAATAATTGAATCTTTCTTTTCTATTTTCATTATATCTACATCCAGTTCATCATCAAACTCTTTAAACTCTCTTGCATCTATATCCGTCATATAGCCCTTTACTACTTTTGCCATATGCATGGAATACGGCATGTGTACATCCTTTTCTAACAGCATACTTGAATTACAACACATGTAATGTATCATTTTGGCAATATAATTCCTTTCTACAGGTTTTACACCTAGCGGTAATATTTCAAGTATGTATCGCTGTAATGTTTCACTACCATTAATCGAATATTTACCAGTGCTATAATACATTCCTTTTTGATCTGTGTATAAACTTGTGCCATCCAGTATATCATCACATTCTATCTCGCCGTATTTTGGTACATCAAAAGATGTATTTATTCTTATAATGTTTAAGTTTGGAACCTTTAGCACATCAGGAACAATCTCAGGGAAAGTATCTATATCAATTTTTTTATTTTGTAACTCTTTTATCCAATGTTTTCTTAAATTCGCATCTATAATGAAATATACTTGCTCATTTTGCTCTTTTGCATGTTGTAAAATTCCCGTTAGTGTTTCAGAAACAAATTGTTTAAATTGAATCCCCATATCATTTCTTTTTGAAGGCTGCGGTAAAAAGGCATTATGTTTATTTATATTTAATAATAAACGATCAATCGTTTGCCACTCAGTATTCCCGTATAATTTATATGAAATTTCTTTCCCTTTTATTTGTGAAATAATAGGTAAGAAATCGAATTTCGAGATTCGTTCAATTGATAAATTAACATATGTACAAGGTAAATTTATCTTATTCCAACTACGTTTCAAAAATCCTTTTTGTTCTAATAAACTAAGAATACAATTTATAATTGTTTTACGGGATACACTTTGGCCTATAAATAAATTAATAAATGCTGAAATACGGTTTGTTCGTGCAAACCCTTCTCTAACGATTTGCTTTGGATCAATTTTTTCACGCCCATCACAATTTTTCATTGCGATTAACGCCAATGTTGCATCATTGCGCTCACCTGCAGTAGCATAAACCGCTTTCATAACATCCTCTACTAAGTTTGTTTTGTATTTCTGGCAATATTGCATTTTATATGGATTTTGCAATACTTTTTCAATATTATATCTTACTATTTTTAACAATACTGGAGAATCTGCATTTAATACATAAGATGACTCACCAATATGAGCTAACACAATTTCACTTTCAAATAACGCTTGTTCTACTTCCATTGAAATTTTTTCAGACCATATTTCTAACGTTATAGTCTCTAATCCTTTTGGTGCAATTAAAGGGAATAATTCATTTTCATTATTTGTTGCTAGCTTTTTACATTCTGGTAGTAATGTGAAATAAGAGAATTTTTGCTGAAACCCTTTAAATAGATACTCTCTTTCCTTTACTTTTATACCAGGTTTTATTTTAGTACCTTGCACTTTATATATTCTCTCATTGTATGGAAGCAGCACCCTAATATTTGCTCCTAGCATATAATCTTTCGGATATTGAAGAATATGCTCTAATTCAACTTCTCCACCTATATGAAAATCCTCTTTTAAATTTCTAAATATCTTAATCCATTTTATGCCGTTTGTAGCTTGTTGTACTTTTAGTTTTACAAACCGTAATTTTTTATTATTCGATGCAAATTCTGGTGTAGAAATTAATATCATGCCCCGTTTTCGTCTTAATAGCAATGGAATGTCTGGATGATTATATTCTTGATATTAAGACTATTTTTATGTGCATTTCGTATAAGTGTGATTTAACTGATTAAAGCTATTTTCAAAGACGACATATCAGCGATAAATTATGTCTATTTTGTATAGGTGTTAGCAAGTTCGTTTGCAAACTTGTTAGCACTTTTTTATTTTTCTTCTATTCATTATCACTTGTAAAACAGTTCACCGTTTCATATTCAACATATAGACTAGTTTTTATGTTGAATTGACTTGTAATATCTCTCCATATAATCATTTGCATCTTTTTCAGCCCAACGTTCATCATGTGGGATACTAGTATCATAAGGATGTTTATAAAATACACCTGTTTGATGTTGCCAATAATGCCGCAATTCATGGGCAAGTACTTGATTCATCCCTTCACGAAAGCCATCTTTATTAGGTCGTTGATTAGAAGGTATTGATACTATGTTTCCACCCTTATCCCGCCTCATAAAATAAACCATCGGATATATATCAATAACTCCAGATTTTTGAACATATGATTTCACTCCATTTGCAATCACATAATCGCCATAGAACAAACCGGCATAACCATTATCTGGATAAGTATTATGAATTATTATTTTACTTGAAATCCCATCATCTCCAACGCCTAAATCTTGCAAGATTAATTGGGTTTGAGTTTTAACAACATCATGCGTTATTGCTAGGGCTTCTTCTTCAGTAACCCCAATATTTATCCAAAGAAAATCGTCATTTGTTGTATAATATATAATTCCCGCTATTACACTAACAAAACAAAGAAAATTGAAAACTCTATGCATCAAATGTTTCCCTGTATTTTTCTGTGTATATTCATTTTCATGCGAATTTACCAATCTTAATTTTCTGTTCCTTTTTCTATGAATTGGTCTTTTTTTGAACAAGATCAAATTTGACCGTGTTTTTCTTCTCATGTATATCCGTTTCCTCCCCAAAGGTATTATTTATACCCATATGCATTTCCTTTTTAATTCGATTTATCTATTTATTTATTATTAATGCGACTTGTTCATATTATAGCCTTTATTTTCCACTAAGTGAACGTAGAATCAAATTTTCATAGTATTAATCTGTATATCCGATAATAATGATGTAAATAACTATTTTTTAAGAGTTGTAACGATTTATGTCGCCACAGAATTGCTGTTCCTTTTTATTTTTCTCTTATATATTTGTAATCACATACACCTTCACAAACACATCGTACTTAGTTGCTAACTCTTCTAATCTCATTTCCCTATACTTTGTCACTGTAAAAAAATGAATCACCGGCACTTTCCCGTTATGCTTCTGTTTATAAATTTGCGTAAGTTCTTCATATTTTTTCAACTTCTCTTCATTCACTTTCATTTTCTGTGAGCGATCCACTTCAACTGCATGCAATATTCCTTCTTCATTTCGAAACTTCACATCAGGAACTATTTTCTTTTTTTCCTTATTCTTTATATAACGTATATCCGTTTCAATCTGCCAATCATCCGGACAGAATAAATATAACCATGCTTCATTCCGTAATAATGCATGTGCAAGCTTTCCTCTTGAAACCACCTTACCGTCATCACCAAACAAAGCATGCCCTTCTTTATTGAGATAGTACACATACTCTTTCCCTTGCATTGTCTTACTCAAATACGGCTTCAAATCATGCATAATTCTGTTTGCATTTCGTATACCACCCATATCATGCACACTCATTACGTGTCTTCTTGTAGCGAACTGGAGCTTTCTAATCGTCGCAAGTATCGCCATGTGACGGTTGATTTTCATGTGACTCTGGATGTTCATGTTTTTCCACCTCATATTCTTTTAGATGTTCCCACATGACCTTATCATCGATATATGGCACTTGCAATACAGTGAAGTTTTCCTTCATATATATAGCTCTTCCTGGAATAGATGGTAGTTGTTCTAATCCGGACTGATCAATTACAACTTCTGATGCGGTACGAGTTGGTAAACGGAAACCAAGTTTTGCATTCGCCATCTGTTTGACTACCCTTGGCAATGTGTCTCCTGTTGGATATTGTGTACAGAAGACAATACGAAACCCAAGTGCCCCTCCAACACGTGCAATATGACTCAGCATGTATTGGCACTCTTCCAGCATTTTATTATGAGCTCTCGGTAATCCTTTTGCAGGTGCGAGTACTGCTCCTTCATCTACTACAATGAAATATCGGTCTTTTTCTTTCATGTGAACAATATTCTTGATGCCACGTTCTTTCATGTACTTCCCACGCTCATGCATTTTCTCCATTACTTTTAACAGCATGCCATGTGCTTGTTCTGATGTTTCTGCGATTTGTTCAACCTGTTTCAGTTTTTTATATTCGCTAAATTCGAGCCCTTCTTCTTTTAAATCAATTAAATAAAAATGTGCATGATCTGGATTTGCTAATGATAAGGAAGCAAACATATTTTTAAGGAAAACAGTTTTCCCCATACGAATTAATCCACCTATAGCCATATGCGGTGTTTCATCAAAATCGTGATATACAATCGTTTCTAGACTCTGACCAACTGGAATACGCCATTTCCCTTTCTTCACTAATCCTGTTGACCAATTCCACTTCTTCGGTATCTCACTGTAAAACACGCGAATGTTCAATTTATAATTATCGTATTGAATACGTACTGGTTTATTTAATCCCTCAGAAACAACATCCTCTACCTTCTGTATGATTTTACTCGGCATACCTAACGGTAAGGTATATACATAAGTCGTACTACGATCATCATCAATTTGTTTTTGGAACTTCGGATATTGTAATTTTTCTTCATTATTTCTTTTGATTGCAATACCAGCTACCTCAAAAAACACCTGTATTTTTCGCTTATCATCATTTTTACTTTTGAACTTTTCACCGAATAATGCCACTGTTAGACCTGCAGCTGGAACGAGTAATAATTCAATCATTTTCTCCACTCCCCATTTACCCTTTATAAGGGTATATATCCCTTATTTTTGGAAGACTCCCGTACATGTTCTATGTCATCTGTCAGTAAATGTCCTACAATTCCACGTTGGTATTCTCCTATAGAAACGCGAAAAGCACATAACGTAGAAGATACAAGAACGAGCCTGTGAGCGTTGTGTACATAGTCATACGTGGAAGCCAATGTGGAACACTCTGCCCCATTTTCTCTGCAACCTTCATCGTAATCACTGACAAGCCCGTTGCCGTCCATACTACTACCGCTTCACCAACGATTGTCATTTGAATCCCTCTTTTCGAATGAGTTGTAATCCTTTCGGTGTCATAACCGGTTGATACTCATTAATGACATCTCCCCAATCAAGCATTTCATCCTCGTCTTCATATAAATCATCCATAATATCGTTGGATAAACGGTAATAACCCTTATATTCACGATTATCAAAAACCTCATGTCTTTCCATGTGGTCCACAATTGCACTTGTTTCTTTTTTTCCATTTGAATCCCTATACATACCTCTTAATTCTTTTGATGGATACAGGTAAGGCGTTTCATTCAAATGTGAATATTGCCAACGCATACGCGCCCTCTCCCCTCTCGATGTCCTTGATTCCACTTGGTATTCCTCGTGGTCTTGATATAGGTATATGACCTGGAAAGAAGGATTTTGCACGTCCATTCTCAAAATATTTATATGGACAAGCAAAAATTTAAAATGGATGTGGAAATTATGCGAAGTCAACTAAAACAAATTCTTGATGAAAAAGGCATCAAATATGGATATATCGCAAAGAAAGCGAATATAAGTAATTCAGCAATGACGAATTTATTAAAAGGCGGACTCCCATCCTTGCCTGTTGCCTATCGTATTGCTCGTGCACTGGAAATGAAATTAGAAGACATTTGGATTGAGGAAGATATGAAATAAAAAAAAGACGGCGTATACCGTCTTTTTTTATTTCATATCACAGTTGAATACATTTGTAATTAATTCTATAAAATCATTTGACCACAGTTACTTTTAAACTCTTAAATATTTCCTTCCAAGTTTATTAAAGTCTACCGCTGGCAGATAGTTTTGAATATTATCATGTAATTCTTTATTCTTTTCAAACAACCCTTCCTCATCTATAACATTCATAAGATCATCTATTTCTTCATATGAATAATCATCTATTTTTATAAAATTATTCTTAAAGCTTAAAATAACTGCTTTTATATAAACATTGATTTTTTCTTTACGTAACATTAGAGTGTTATTAAAAACTTCTTTGACATAATGATTAACTAAACTTAGCCTTATACTTTTATTAGGATTAAATTTATTATTCTCAATTTCAATAAGTAGCTTATCTATCCTTTTTAATGTTTCATTATTACTGTTTTTACAACTGGTAATTATAAACTCCATTAAAGTAGAGGATAGCTCTGTATTTTTTAGTATCTCTAATAACCACTTGTAGGTATTTTCATTAAAATCTTGGCTTTGAAGATATGCCCGGAACAGTCCAGGAAGAATTTCTGATAATAAATCCTTATTAACCTTTGATACATCAATATCAGTTTTAGGAATAACCTCATAAATTATAACAAGTATAATATTTTGTTGTAAAAATGAATCTTTTGTTCCATTTAGCAAAAGATTTATAACTATATTCTTATAAAAAGGCATTACATCTCTTCGTATATTATTATAATGACTAATACCTTGAAAAGAATTGAAAGTCACTTTACTTATTTCAGTTGGTGCGAATTCATAAAACATTCCGCATACATATTGCTTTAAAAAGGTATTTCTTGTTTGCTCAATGTACGAATTTAATCTTTCTTTTTCAATAGCTTTATTAGACATACATTCCCTCAATATCTCGTAAAATTTACCAATATTAGAATTCGAAAAATAATTTATCTCAATAAATTGTTCATCTGGTACTCCTTCTATGAATTTCTGTTCAAACGAAGAATAATCTAAATGTGTAAGAAATTCATAAACTAATTCCGGATTTACTTTTATTAAAGATCTAAATATCTTATAAGTTTCATAAGTAATCTTGTCCTTTTCAATAACATCGATATACTTATGAATCATCCCTTCACTATCAGGGTGATTTTGAAGATATACACTAATTGCCTGCAAATATAAGGATTTTAAATCTTCATTTTGTAATAATTCTCCCACTATTTTTTCTCCCTTTGCTGGGTCTTTTTCAAAAAATGAAATCAATTCTTCATTTTGACCTTCAACATTGAAAATATATAAGGTATGAGGATTCACTTGTTTTTGACTTATACGACTTGTTTTTAGTGTTTCAATAATATTTCCGATTGGCCATTTTAATAAATCTTTAGTTTCTATAAAAGGTTTATCAACAACATTACTTACTTGGACAGAAGAAATTCCATCTTTATATTCAGCAAGGGTGTTATTTTGAGCGCTAATCTCAGGGTGATTTTTCAAAAACAAATTAAGTTCACTACCAAAAAATTGATCGGCATAGTCAATTTCTTTTATTACTTTCTCAATGACACCTGGATACCTAATCTCTTTATTATCTAAATAAACAAATAGTTTCTGTACAAATTTAACTTTATAGAATGAGTCATTTGTCAAAGAATCTAAATTTAATTTTCTTTCTTTTAAAATTAGAGAAAATAATTGCGCGCCTTGATTGTATTCTAAGCTATCCTCAATCGGGCTATAACCTTGTATATTTTGGACTAATTGTATTATTTTCGCTTCTAATTCAACATTATTAAAATTGATAGTAGGCACTTTACTTATAGCTAGTTTTTCTCGATAAACAGATGTATTTTCACTAAGAATAAACAAAATCCAAAATAGATAAATTTCATTATTTTGAATTTTATCTATTATTTTCTCATTCAATCCCCATGAAAATATAAGTTTCAAAACTGTTAATTTCTCTTCGATACTACCTTCATATCTTTCTACATAATAGTATTTATTTATTATATTGAAGAAATCCATGTTATTTTGATTATTATACCCTGTTACTTTATTTATAAGTTCCATAACTACCTTTTTCTCTTCGCTCTCTAATTCAGAAAAGTTTACTGAAAGAAAAGTCCAAAAATCCGAATATTTATGTGCGTTCACTATTTCATTATTTTTGATTAGTTGTGAATTAAATGATGCTGTTAATATTTCTCGTGTTTTCTCTTTTTGATTATTTTCCAAAGCTTGTTTGTAGAACCGATTAAGAAAATAATAATTTTCTTTTGAAATATAATTATCAATTATATTTATATCTGCATTATCAAACAACGTATTCCAATCATTTTCAGTATCTCTTTTCGTTTTCTGCACTAATTTATCTACAAAACTATCTATAAAACTTGGAAGTTTTGTATAATCCTCACCATAACGTATTACATTAATATTCCTTTTTTCACGAAAGAATTCTTCTTCTACATTTTGAAAAATTTCACGGTTATTCGACGGTACATCACTACGATCTGAAAGAAAAGCATAGTAATTCGCTTTGCTATTTTCCGTTCTATCTAACAAAGTTAAAACTTCTTCCTCATCCATACTACAACCAATAAAAATAATAGATATATTTTTCTTCTTTCTAAGTAAATTAATTATATTCTGCAATTCCGATTGATTATCTAAATACAAGTGAGAATAAGAAGAGCTTGAATTAATAAAATGTATTGGTTTATCAATTTCTGGAGTACCGTGAAGGTGAATTACTGAAAACACCTTAGGAAACGCTGGTACTTCATCAACCTTTTTATAAATACTAATATTTCTCCCTTTAAATTCAGAATGTTTCTCAATTTGATTGTCATAATTTGTAGTAATAAAAAGACATTCCAATTTTACTAGCTCTTGTAATACAGGATTAATTTTCATTTTCGGTTCCCAATCCATGAATTTTACCTTCTCGTAATTAAGTACGTTTTTATTAAACTTCTCTTTTGATCTCTTTTCCATATTTTCAAAATTAGAACCCTTTTGCCTACAGTACTTTTCAATCAATTGGTGTGCTATGTCAATCTTTCTTTTCTTCTCAATATTACTCTTTTGTAAGTTTTCAAGAATTTTAATATCTTGTTCTTCTACTTTAGTGTAATATGAGTTTTCATCAATTATCTCCCCTAAATTTGACTCCCAATAAGAAATCAATTCCCCGATATATTCATCCCAATTTGGGTATCCTTGAATCCTAGAACACCCTGCACCTATAAAAAAGATTAAAGATTCTTCATTATAAGATTTAATCAAATCAGGTAAAACTATCTCTAAATTTTTTTCGTATTTATTAATATTTAATTCAACTGTCATGGTTATCTCCTTTAAAGTATTTAATTGATAATATATAATTAGTAGCTTCCTCTACCAAATAAAAACTACTTACCATTACTCTAAATATTGTATTTTCGAGTAAAAAAAAACTATTCATTATTTTCTCCTATATAATATTCATGCAAAATTATACCATATAATCCCACTACAATTTTAAAAGAAATAACTATAAGAGTAACTGGAGATACTCTTACTGAGGTGAATTGCATGATTTGGGCAATAGCATTGCTTTTACTTGTTTTTCTTATCGGTTTTGTAATGAGAGGTCGACACGTAACGCCTAAAGAAATTAGAACACATCGAGTACAACAAGCTGTAACTCGCAGTAATTTAGAAATAATGAATCCAAGAGAATTTGAATACTTTGTAGCTGATTTCTTTCGCTCTCTCGGATATAAAGTTCAAGTTACTTCTGGTTCTAACGATGGCGGAAAAGACATTATCCTTTATAAAGATAACGAAATGAAATTTGTTGAGGTAAAGCGCTACACAAAAAGTTCCATTGGAAGACCGTTTATTCAGAAGCTCCATAGCGCTATTGTAGATGCGGATGCTGTTGGAGGGTATTTCGTTACACTCAGTAATTTTAATAAGAATGCAAGGCAATATGCAGCTAATAAGAACATCGAGTTGATTGATGGAGATGCTCTTATTAACATGATGAAGTTATAAGGCTAACTCTTTTGGAAGTTAGCCTTTATTTTATTTGAATTTGCATTCCACACAATTACATACATATAAAAAAACCTCGCTACAATCATATAGCAAGGTTTATTGGTTTTGATGCTTCAATTTATCTATAATCTCCATAAATTGATAAGGAGTTAGAACGTTACATGCAATTCCACTTACTGTGTTTAATCCACTACGAAAGTCTGTAGTAACTAAATAATCAGCATCTGATGCTATAGCAGTATTCATAAACATTAAATCTTCCTTATCTACAATCTCAGGAATATCCCCCATACCAGCTATATTAACTGTTTCAGAAAAAAAGATTAACTTCGCAATACCTAAAAATACAGTTTCTTGTTTCTTCGCATCACTAATTCGATTTTCGACAAAACTCTTAATAACATACATCAGTTCCCCCATTGTATCTTGTGAAAAAACTAATTCAATTTCTCTAGCTTGTACTAACTTGATTATTTTCACTGGCGAAGGATTTTGAAAAAATAATGCTTGGATGAAAACATTGGTATCAAGAACAACTTTTACTTTTTTATTCATCTTCTTCTATAATCCAATGATTCTAATATTTCTTCTTTTGATAAGTCTTGTTCATGAATTGATTCACCAATAATTTCAAATACTTCATCAAGAAAGTCTAAGCTTTGATCTGATATTAAAACTGCATTCATATCCATTTCCCCCTTGTCCCATTTCACTATTAAACACCTCCTTTAATGTTATCTTAAAGGTAAGGCTTGTCCATAGCTACTTATACTATACAAGAAATTCCAACAAATCAGTATACATTCTTGCTAACAATGCAACAAATTGTAATTTAATATATTTATTCGCCAAAAATAGATAAAATCCTCTGTTGCGTATTAGCATTCATTTCATCAAACCACAATAGAGCACATATCTTAACTCAAATAAAAAACACTAACTAAAAGTGTTTTTTCTATTCATTCTCCCATTTCACTTTCAGCAAATTTACCATTTATTGTCCAAGCCTCCCTCCTACTCTTCACATTACATGTACTAAAAAGGAGCTACGTGCTTAATATGTCAAACTATTATTACGACCGTTCACAAAAGTGTTATCAGAAGAATCGTAAAAAGTGCGACTGCGAATGTCATTGTGAGCCTCGATACCAAACGTATACGTCTGGACCTTTATTCCGTAATACGGACACGGACTTCATTCAAGTTTCTGCACTTAATCAAACAGACGAACTGCATATACCGCAAGACCCTGTATACGTAGTTCGGGTGACGGTACCGGTAGACCTTTATGTTACAGGCGAGCCTTTCGCTCCACAAGAGCCTCTTCGTCCAGTTATCGTAAACACATACTTTGCAGGAGTAAGTCAGCAAGGGAATACGGTGTTGAACGGGCAGTTTACGCCAGGTAATCCGCATCAACCTCAAGTCCCCTCTTAATATAGAATAAATTAAAAAAGCACACCTCCAATTGTCTTTTGTGTCTAACAATTGGGGTGCACATCAAACAGGACGGCTTTTTTTATTTAACTTCATACCACCAACCTTTACGGTCAAGGTATCCTTTCATCGCATTAAGTTGTGTATCTGATGTTGGCTCAGAAACAAAATACGTTAAGCCATCAGACTTTAAGATAAAATTAGCAGTCATTTTAACGGACGTTAATGCTTGCATAACATCCTGAACCTCAAAAGGTGAAAAAGCACCTGATTGGATGATGTTTCGTTTAGTTGGCTGAGTAGGTGCAACACTTGAGCTTCCTCCTCCACATTCTTCTCCAAAGTAAGCAAAAATTACAGCTGAGGTAATTGCATCCACATTCCACTTAGCCATATCTCCATCGTTATCGATAAAACCAGCTTCTACAAGGAAAAACGGACAGTTTGATGAACGAATTACTCCGATGTCCGGACGGATTTTAGCTCCACGGTCTTTCCAACCAGTACGCTTAGCAATTTCTGCTGAGATACGAGCTGCCATAGGCGCTTCCTTTTCGGAGTAACAGAGAACTTCTACCCCATGAGCTTGACCATTATGAGCATTATTATGCCAAGCAAAGCCTACATCGTTAGGTCTATCATTAATATTCCGAACTTGGTTACCTACGACAGCTGAAGCTGTTCTACCCACGTTGTCTGTATCTTCTTCTACAGAATGACCTAATGCACGTAACTTCCTAATAAATTCTCCGTTAGTTTGATCTCCTAAGAGGTGTTCTTTTCTACCTCCATAGTTAGCTCCTGGTACAATTGCATTATGCCCTCTGTGACTTGATACTCTCATTATTCAACATCTCCTTTTTTCTCTTCTTGTTTTTGTTTGCCACCTAAAATTTCAACTGCACTTGTTAATGTTGAAGGTAAAGGAATTCCCATACGTCCTGCATTTTCTAAAAGAGACAACAATTCATTTCCAATAAAGAAAAAGATTGTCGCTTCACGAATTGCACTATTGCTACCAAACACCGAATCTAGCTGTGCTGCAATTCCAACCAAAAGAAAAAGCACCACCTTTTTGGCGATGCCTTTGAATCCTACTTTGCTTTTCAACTCTCCGTTATATCCTGCTGCGAATACTCCTGTGATATAGTCGATTACTGCCATGATAATTAGAACTTTCAATGTTGTATCCCATCCTCCCAAGAAATACCCACAGAAGCCACCAAACGTAGCTATAAATGCTTTCATAAATACATCAATACGATCCATCTTTTCACTCCTTTCCAAAATAAAAAAACAGAAATATATTTATCTCTGTTTTTTAACTACTCACTTCTAATTTTCTTATGCTTATTGTATCTTTTTCAAACTTATATATTTCTTCCTTTATCGCTTCTTCTATTGTTAAATCCTTACATATTTTATTTAAAGTTACAGTAACTCTTGAATCTGTTGTCAATAGCGAAGGATAATGCTTTTTATAAGCCTCTCTAAAAATATCTCCATTAATTTTTCTAATGATTAATTTGTCACTATCTATATCAAAGTGCATCCAAAAAAGAATATCAAAATTCACATTCATATTTATAGAAGTAGTACCATTTCTAGATTGTGTAGCCTTAATTTCTACATTTTTATCACCATCTAAAGCATCAAATTCACTTCCCTCACATGTATTTAAATTATATAAGTATCTACATAAACTTTCAGTAAACTTGCTACCTAATGCACCACCTGTTCCAAACCCAAACTGTTGAGCTAAATCTTTCTTTCTTTTTACCGCCCAATAAAATTCACAATATTGTTCATCCGTTAATTCTTCCGTCATCTTAACTATCCCCCAACAAAAAAATTATTTATATAAATATTATAATTTTTTATTAGATTTGAACAGTAATTAAATCTGCTCTTCCATTGTCAGTTAGGTATTTATCGATTCTATCTTTGTAAGTCTTCATCTTTACGATAATAAATGTATACGTAAACACTTCATCAATCACTCTCTGCGCCATGTATTCAGCCATTCTACATCCGCTCCTTTTTATTAAATGCTAGCAATGATTAATTCATCCAAAGCCTTTTGCATTAACGCTTGTTGCTCATTTAACATCTTCAGCTCTTCTTGACCTGGACTGTTAATAATAATTTCATCAATCGCTTGCTGCATTAATTCCTGCTGCTTTTTCAGTACTTTTAGTGCATCTACATTGGAATCATCCACTTGGATAACTTCCCATTCGTAATAAAAAGAGTTCTCCTGCTTATTATAGTAAACTCGGCCGATTCGATTTCCCTCGATTTTATCGCTTGGTATTTCGCCATTATACAAAGTCCAACCTTGTTTAATGGCATCTTGTGCGTTTTTTGCGAATCCATTTAATTCATCTAACGGCATCAGATGTCTACTTACAACTAGCCCTTTTTCATTTGCAATAAATGCTTGCATTCACTTCACTCCTTACTCCCATAAAAACGGGAATGCTCCATACGGGCTTTGATCTACAACTAACGTTTTTACAGAATCTACTGTAATTGAGTAAGTCCATACTACTTGTCCAGCTGATGAAACTTTCTTAATTGAATCTTTGAAAGCTGCAAATACATTTCCTGTTTTATCAACAGTAATATCTTTTATATCACCTGGTACAGACCAAGTAACTTTTAAATCGGGTCCCATTTTGACGAGCTGACTAGATAAACCCGCTCCATCGGTATGAAGTGCATATAAATTTTTGTATTGATCGAGTTTAGGTCGTAAAATTGATACTATGCTCGTGGCAGCAGTAGCTACCTCTTTACCATTCGGATCAATCTTTTTAAATGTAGCTGTATCATTGCCGGCTGTATTCATAAACGTATAAATGAAACCTTGGCTATCTATAGAAAGATTAGGTGATCGATTTGCAGAGAAGGAGTAATTCCAAATGTCTTTCCCGCCAGGAGAAACCTTTTTAATTTGACTGCGACTGCTACCAGATAAATAACTTATATATACATTTCCAGTTATGTCTACAATGATATCTTGCATGAAATCTGTTTGGTTAATCTCCCAGATTTTTTCACCATCAGGACTAAACCTAAGTAGTTGCCTAATATCGTTAAATGCATAAATATATCCATCTTTATCTACTACTAATCGTTGAATACTCCTACTATAACTTTTAGCCCATACTACTTGTCCTGTAGGGGATATCTTTTTAATTTCGCCTATAGTGGCTGCTGCGTTCGGTGCTCCAGAAGCGCTGTAGATATATCCATTTTTATCTACTACTACATCGTTAACAGCACCAATATGGTTATTTACTGACCAAACCTCTTTCCCTGTATCGGGTGAAATCTTTTTAACCATTTTATCAGTTGTTCCAATATATACACTGAGTTCTAAATTGCTAAAGCTTCGCCAACTTGTACCATCCCAGTATTGGCCGATTAACCATTCCCATTTTCCGTTTTTGTAAATACGGGAAGTACCAAGCAACGAATAGACTTGCATAAACTTATTTTTTAAGACATTTATTTTACTAGAATCCATTGAACTAATGAAATTCTCTCTTGAATATTCGATGTTGATTTCTTTTTTGTTAGAGAACACTTTAAGCTCTCGTTCTAACATGAATTTAATGTCTATATCATAAAGACTGATCCACAGCGTTCCTTCCACTTTCGGTGGCTCTAATCCATATTCTCGGAATACAGTTTTAGTCGCTGGTGTAGCAGACTTGATCCATACTGTCCCTTTTTCTTTGGTTGTTGGCTCAGTTGCTTGAACAAATACTTTTACGGCTCGTACCAATCCAAGGTTTGCCCCACCAATACCATGTTCCTCTAAAAAACTCATCGCTGCACCGCCTTTACAAAATCACCGTCTTCATCGTATTTCAAATCAAATGTTTTTGTTTTGTATGCTATTCCATCCTCATAATACGTAACAGTACGGATAAGGTAGTTCCCATCCGCATCAGGACTGGACAAAATAGATTTCTTTGAGAACTTTCCGTTTTCATGTGATTCCTCATAAATGGTGTAAATACCATTGTCATCTTTACCGCTTCTTGACGGAATTCCATCTTCTAAATCACTTGTTGTTAAAACTTTTCTTTCTTCAAATTTAAATATCGGTGTTCTAACCTCAAATGTTTTAGTATCTGCTTCATATCCGAAAATCGGCAACATATTTTTCCAATCATACGCACCCATTCTGTTCTTTTGAAAAAAGAATCCTGCCAGTGGACCTGTACTATCATTTCCTCTAATTACTTTTTCCTCTGTATTTACATCAAAAACTAGAGGACCTGTCATGGTACCTCCTGCTTTAGATAATTTCTCAGCTAATCCATCATCAACATATTTTTCATCTGAAATTTTCCTCCAAGCAGTCCATGCGGATTTACTCCATGCAGAGCGAACAAACATCTGAGCACTATTATGAGACGTGTACCGTTGAATAATATGTCTATCAACACCACTTTTATAAACTTCTAAAGTACCGTAAGGATAGCAATTAGGTGGAGTACTTGCATGGCTCTCACCTGTATCATCAGTCACATCATAATATCCTGTGTTTACAATTAGGTTCCAATCTTCTTGTACAGAAACAATTCTTGATTTATCCCTCATAAAATTGAATCCTGTATGCACAACATCAAAAGTTTCATCAACCATGAGTCTGCCAAAAAAATTCACACCATTTTTAAAGTCACCCGCATAATTGACATGAAGTTTATCTCCTGATTCTGAATTAAAACCAACAAATGCCCGCTTATTCCAAACTAAAAGGTCTTGCCCGCCATTCGTACTCCATTCTCCCCAGTCCGCTTGTGTAGAAATCTTTCGCCAGGAAGTCCATCCACTTCCCTCAAAGTGATGTCGAATAAACAGTGAGTGGGCACATTTATTAAATAATGGACCCTCTATTACTGAAGCGATTTGCATCTTCTCGGATCCAGACTGTTTAATAACCATTACATAATGACCATTAGATGAAGTCGGACTGTTTTTCAATCCAGTACCTCTATAAAATCCCGTATTTTCCACGTTATTCAAATCGGTTCCTGGTGGAAGGGAATACGCAGTTCCATCATCGCTTGTCACTTGATGTTTTTGCTTCCAATTTCCTTCTACATATTTTTTAGCATCACTTAATGCAGTACTTGCTTTTGAATTAGAAACTTCATCTGCATGTTCTTTAGCACTTCGCACTTGTTCATCAGTATATTTATTTACATCTCTTTTAACTGTATCAATATCTCCCTGCAGCATAACTAATCTATCAATGTCTTCAAATATTTTATTTAATGCAGCTCTATTTACATATTCATTACCATTTGGCAATGCAAGTTTTAATCGATTTGTTAAGCTAGGCACACTCTCACACCTTTCTATACGTTTCTAATTCATCCCAATTTAGTTCGAGAGCATCTAGTTGATCCCATGTATACTTGTAACTTTCAAGTTCATTCCATGTTAAATACGTGAACACAAACTTCACATCTAAATGAGCAGGAATTATTTCTCTTAAAGCCAACTGAATGTCATCAATATTAGGTGGTATACCAAATTTACTCGCAAACGTGATTGTGACAGTGTAATTCGGTATGTCTTGTTTTGCATCCACTTCACCATACTCAAATGATTCTGCTACTTTCTTAATGAGCATTAACCTAGTGGAACCGGTACTTCGCATTTTACTTTTCACAACTGATTTCCGTTGTTCTAGTGGCTTTTTACTATCAATCTGTATACCGAATTCAAATTCCCAATCGCCAATGGACCAAGTAGCTGTATCGTTATCAAACTGTAATCGTACATCTTCAAATTCCTGATTTTCTTCAATGGCCGTTTTCGCGCTGATCTGCATGAGATTCACAAATAAATCCGAATCCCGGTACTCCTTCATTGAATCATTGAGAAACGC
This sequence comes from Bacillus sp. DE0042, assembly GCF_007680225.1. Classification (NCBI taxonomy): domain Bacteria; kingdom Bacillati; phylum Bacillota; class Bacilli; order Caryophanales; family Bacillaceae; genus Bacillus; species Bacillus sp. DE0042. The sequence continues at coordinate 115,539 of NZ_VEJP01000001.1, forward strand.
TTCTACTAATGCATCACGTTCCTTCATAGAAAATCACATCTCCAAGTATTGCAATTTGACCAGATTGAATAGTGACATCTTTCTGCTCATCGTTCATCAATAGCTTATTTACTTTAATTAGCTGCATTACGTCCACTGCAACAGAACCTACTTTTAAATAACTGATTTGATAAGGCTCTTTTAATATGGATTGTTTACGAGCGTTTTCGCGCCAATAAAGGCGATTGGTAAATTTAAAGTATTCATTTATACCTTCAATTAACTGTTGCTTTAATGCTTCCGCTTCTTGTTTTGAAGAAACATATATAGCTAGGTTAACTTTGATTGGTGCAGCTGCTATTACGGATACAGAGGCACCAATTGGTGCCTGTCCTTCGCCCATTTCGTTAGAAGGAGCAATATAATCCTGTACCTTTTTCACCAATTCTAGTGACGCAGGTGCAAAGCTTGTATTACATACCGATAGTTGAACAGTGCCTTTCCCTTTTGCAATAGGAAAAACTAGTACACCACCTACATCAGGTACACTAAGTGACCAGCGAATGTAATCACCGATATTTCCAGAGTTTGAAGATTCACGTAGCCATGTAAAATAACGTGATCGTAAATCCTCATCACTTTCTTTTTCTTCTCCACCAGTGATTTTCTCTACATTGGTGACATTCGAGACGCCAAATACCGCTTCAATTAGTTCAATTGTGTTTTCAGAAGTGTTTCCAATTAAACCAGGAAGCACTGCTTCAATTTCTACAATCGTATTACCACTTGGGCCTATAATCGCATCAGCTAATTGTGTATATTCAATGATTTTATTATCCAAGTCATATCGAACTGCCACGTACACAGAACCTTTGGCAAGCTTTGTGCCCTCATTCCCTGAAACAGTGACCTTACCCTTTGCTTTTTTAGCGGGATAGCGTTTCAGAGGGGTTCTCGATTCTACAACTGCAGCCAAATCATCATTGGTAGCATATTGAGCAAACCTTGTGTGATACCACTTCTTAAATTCTTCACGTTGTTCCGATCGAACAATAGATAGTGGCTTTAAAACATCGTATATAAAGCCACCTTCGCGTTTGTCCCATCGTTTATCTACTTGATTTAACACACGATTAAAAATTTCTTGTTCCGTTTCATTCCACCATGCAGGAGTTGTCATACTTTCACTTCCCTTCTTACCGGAACATCACCGTATATTGTATAGACGGTATAGGAAGCTACATAAGCATCTTTTTCGTCTTTTATGATTTCTATTTCACTTACATCTGTGATTCTCTCGTCATAAATCAAGGAATCTCTTATAGCTTCTTTCACCCGTGAAATACGTCCCTTTTCACCAAGTTCACTATCTAGTAATACATTACGTACTTCAGAACCGTAATCGTCTGTATAGACCCGATAGACACCCCTTGGAGCACGATGTGTTTTTTCAATCAGGTTTGCTATTCCTTTTTGTCCGTCATCTAGCGCAACCGCTCCACTAGCATCCGTAACAAATTCACCTTTTGAAAAATCAAAAAGAGGCGTCATATACCCGACAACCTCTTCGCTTTCAAAATTATTAACTTCAGGAAGTTCCCATTCAACTCGCGGTAATTTAGGAAATTGCATACGTATTAATCACCACCCATAAAGAATTTGATGAAGGGAAGCGATTAGGGAGTAGCATCACATTCGTTCCAGGGTTCATATTCCATGGACAAAATGTTTTTGAAGCAGGATAGCGTACTTTTTCATCTGTTATCGATACATATTCCGAACCAGTATAACAGCATAGCGAAACCATTTCATTCAGTGGTTTTACTACAAACTGACGATCAGTAGCACTAGCTCCTGATATACGTTGTATTAAAACTGTTTCCCCTCTAGAAAACTTTACATTTGGCATAATAAAGAATGCACTTGGTAAAGCTTTGTCGGATCCATGTATTTGAATTGTAACGTGCGGTTCTTCTGTTATGATTTTTCCTAAAGAAAATGAATCCTCTGTTATATCCAGACCTTGCATATGGTGTAAAATACGTTCTATTCCTCGCTTTTCCACCTTCTCACCTACCCTTCATCATTTTGTTGCGGTGGAACATACTCTTTATCTGGTAAAGCAGCTGAATGAGCAATATCAGCACTAAAGATAACCCTATTTTTATAGATTTGATAAGCGGCTTTTTTTACATAGTATCCACCAAGAATTGTACTTGTTGGGTCATCTAAATAAATAAAGTCACCCGACCATATCCGCGGTTCTTCAATGCTGTGTACATGTTCGATTTGCCGTGAAACTTCCGGTAAAGTTCTTGTTCTCAGCAAACTATCAGCATAACTAATTGCAGCTGCTTCCGTTTCTCCACTGAATTCCTCAATTGTTGAAAGAGGACCGTATTTTCTAATAGATCCACCATCTTCTCTAAATACAAATATGTTTTTTTCTTTGTTTACAACAGTGATTCTATTCTTTACTTCTTCAGTAGAAACAGTCTTTTCAACGTTTGTTAATCCTGAACCTAATACCGGTATGAATTTTGCTGGTTTCCACTCAAATACTCGTAGTCCTTCAGGTTCAAATCGGATCCAATACTTCTTACCTGTTACCTTTTTGCTTTCATATAAAATAACAATCAACATTTCAAACACACTTTGAGCACTATTACTATCTAAGTACATAAGCGGGAATATCGTATTGATTGTCACCAATTCTTTAATTGGATAATTATATCTATTTAAAATGGATTGTATCATCTGACTTGCTGTGCGGTTTTGAAATACAAATTCATCACTAGACTTAACTAGATTAAAAAGATGATCATAAGCAGTAACATCAATATTACGTCCTTTTTCATCTTTGTATGCTCTCACTACCCCAGCAAACCAAGTTGAACCGTTTACGATTATTTGTATCGGTTTCCCGTCAATTTCATCAAATTCTTTTTTATAATTCAAAGTCATTTCCGCTTTTACGGGTCCTGACTGATAATCATCATCCAATTTGATAGGAGGAACGATAGCATCTGTTACTACCATGTTCCCAATAATAACTTCTAACATCATTCTTCCTCCTATCTAATGTAATTTGCAGCAGCATAACCATGTAAGCTTCCAGATTGAATGTATATCCATCCAGATTGGGTCTTACTGTTTCTAGCGAATGTTACACTCGCTCCCTGTTTTAATGTCCCAATAATTTTACCGCTTTGGGACGGTGCATCACGAACTGCTAACAGATGTGTACCAGACACTTTACCATCAGTTAATGCGTATTTATTTAAATCATTGGAAGGTGGTCTTTTAATGTTTCCTGCTCCATCTTTATATCCGAGTTTAATTTCACGATATTCTTTAAAGGTGATATTAAATTCGATATAACCAGGTGCATCTTTCCAGTATTCAAAGTTCTTCACTATCATTTCCCTCTTATAATTAATGTCAGGAATGTTTAATAGCACGACTTCCCCGGAATCTTTCAGACCAGAAAGGAAACGACATGATGAAAGTGGCTCCTGCCTTGCTTCTTCACCAGATACTCTATTAAAAGAAAAGAAGGAGGTAAATGTAACCTCCTCCAGTTCCTTCCCATCAAAAAAAGGAACAACTCCTTGTCCCAATGTGTTTACTTCTTCTATTTTGGCGTCGCCACCTTTTGGCCCGACCCCTTTAGGAGTGTGGAGAAAGGTGTATTTTGCCCATTTTGTAAGGAGAAAGATCATGACTCCATCACTCCTAGATTCACTTTTGTTTTCCCTGTTGATGCATTATCTAGTTTATCAGCTAGATAATTTATTACCTTCTCAGCTACTTCTGTAAATGTATCTTCATTTTCACTCATGTCTTTAGCAGTACCGCCAGAAATATGAATATGGAACTCATTTTTTGTACTGCTCGCATTTGTTGTTTGATTTGTATTCGATTTATGAGAAGTTCCTTTTACTTCTGTAGCAAACGGGACGTTCTGCTCTTCATTTTTAGCAGCCATAGCAAACGGTGCGTGCGTCTTTTCAGAAACATTCACTGCTGAATTAACAGCCATATCTGTATTTTTCTCCATACCTAGTCCAAGACCCTCAGTAATGAAACCACCTAGCTCGATCATTAAACGAGATGGACTGTGTATATCAAAGAATCCAGTTACAGCATCTTTAATACCACCTGCAATATTACCTACTGCATCCCAAGCAGCTGAAGCCATAGAGGAAATACCATCAATCAAACCATTGATAATGTCTTTACCAATTTGGAATAAGTCGATTCCCTCAAATGTACTAACTATTGTATTCCAAATATCAACTGCTGTTTGTTTTGCTGCTTCAAAAGCTGCGCGCCACTCACCGCGGAATAAATTTGATACAACTTGGACTACGCCAGATATAACGCTACCAGCTACAGAAATCACCGTTTGGATTATAGCGAACGCAACCTGTGTTACGCCAGACACTAGTGGCATTATCGCTTGGAAAAGTCCAGACATAAATGATAGAACATTACCAACAATCGCAGCTATTGTAGAAAACGCTGTACTCACGATTGACATAATTTTCGAACCATGAGCGCTCCAAAATGAAGCCATTGCGGATAAGCAAGTGCTCACGATTTGCCATAAAACGCTTGCTACTGTGCTGATCGTCGTCCAAATTCCGCGCCACGCCATAGATGCATACTGCATGATTTGTGTACCGTGAGTATTCCAGAAGCTAGCTATTCCAGTTAGATAACTTCGGACAACGGTACCGACTCCAGCTAATACCGTACCTACCATTGTTTTCATTCTGTTATATGCTTGTGATGCATATTGAACTATTTGTTGACCGTGTTGTGACCAGAAGCGACTCATACCAGAACCGATATTTCGTACCGTTGACATGATTCCGGCCATACCTTGAGTAATTGCACCTTTTACACCGTTTATAATAGTAATAGCACTACGGATTGTTTGTGGCGATAACCCGATGGAACTTAATATTGAAACACCTTTCCCGGTATTTCCACTAAACAACGCGCCCATTCCCTTAAAGAAGCTTCCTAAAGTAGAGATTTGTTGTTTAATTTGATTTACAGCATTTCTCACACCATTTGTCATTGTGACAAGCGGTCTCATAGCTTCAGGACCCATTCCTAAACTAGTTAGTATAGAAACGCCTTTACCTTCATTACCAGAAAAGATTGCCTTGATTCCTGACCACGCTGTTGTTAGTACTCCTTTTATTTGGTTGACCTTCGCCAATAAGGAGTCAAATGCAGCCTTTACCCCGTCAAACGCAGCGTAAACTATATTCCTAAATGTTTCACATTGTGACCATAGAAAAGCGATTCCTATACCTATTGCGGCGACTATTCCAATTACACCTAAAGCGGTTCCCATTACCCCTAACAAGGCCCCTGAGGTCATTCCCATTGCGCCAGCTAAGAGTGCAAATCCTTCGATAATACCCGGTAAAAATCCAAGTATTAAAAGTACTGGACCTGCTAATAAGAGAAACACCCCTGTAAGAGCAAGTATTACTGTTAATACTGTTTGTACAGGTCCTGGTAAAGCATTAAACGCATCCGTTAACATGCCTAACCCATCAGCAATTACTCGAATCACTGGTATCAGTGCATTCCCCATTGAAATTTGTAGCGTTTCAAAAGAACCGGATAACTGGTTAAGCGATCCGTTTAAGTTATCTTGCATTTTCTTCGCTGTATCCGCGGCTGCTCCACCAGAATCTTGTAAGCCTTTCGTAAGCTTTTGTAATTTATCTGGACCTGCTTCAACTACCGCGAGCATTCCTGATACTGCTTCTGTACCAAAGATTGCTGATAATGCGGCCGCTTTTTGAGCGTTCCCCATGTCTTTTGTCGATTTACCGACTTGACCGATAATGTCGTGGAACGGAAGCATTTTCCCTGATGAATCTTGAATTGTAATACCCAAATCAGCAAGTGCTGTTCTAGCAGATTTAGGTGGATCAGATAAACGTAGTAAAGAAGCACGTAATGATGTACCTGCTTGTTCCCCTTTTATTCCAGAATCCAATTTGTTAACATGACAGCTCTTTATCCGTCACTTCTTACGGTTTCCCGCAAGTTCGGACTATATCTTCACCTTCGTTTTAATACGTTAAGGTGGTGAGTTCTCGTGGATATTTTTCCATATAAAAAACACTCAATCAGAGTGTTTTTACGTAGGATACTTTATCTAGTCTCTACACCTTCCTAGTGTTTCCACATAGGCTCGGCTCGGTATTATCTTAGGCATAACGGCTGAATAGTTTATCTAATTCGTGTTCAATATTATTAACTGTATAAGGTATACGTATTAATAAAATACCTTTGTGTTTACAAAATTGATTTTTAATAGAATCATTTATTTTAGTTTTTTTAAATGTTTCTAATCCAAAAACCGGTTCGAAATGTTGTTTTCCATCAAATTCTATTAAACAAATGATTTCGTTGCTATCAACATTAAAAATAGCAAAATCAAAAGGAAGTGGACGTTTATTCTTACACTCTTTTATCTTGAATTGCGTTTTAAATTTGATCCCTTTTTCTTTAAGGTATTTAAAAATTGTATCTTCACCTTTTGAGTGATAACAAAAAGGACATCGGCAATTATGAGATAAAAACTGATTTGGTCTCATTTTAAATTTATTTCCACATTTATGATGAATGAATTTAATTTTCTCACCTTTTCCTTGATACACTTCTAAGGGTTCATATTCGTCACCAACAATGTCCAAAACTTCTTTCTTAAAATCTGCATTTGTTTTTTTGAATTTTTTACTCAATAACTTTTTCTTACAATTCGGACATCTTTGGTTTTGGATAACAAATGCCTTAGCCATCATAGGAAAAATATGACCACAAATATTATGTTTGAATTCAATTTTCCCGTGAGTTGTAGTGTAATCACCTAATACCTCGTACTCACTTCCAACTAATTCAAAAACTTCTTTTTTAAAGAAAGCTGTTGTCTTCTTTAAATTTCCAGAGCATTTAGGACAACCGTAACCGTTCGTTAATGTTTCAGGAAGAGTATAATAAACGAATCCACACTTATGTTTCACTTCTATTTTTGTTCTTCTATTCACGTATTTCCCTATTATTTCAAACGAATCACCTTGAACCGTTTTCACACGATCAATAAATTCTTCATGAGATATTCTCCGCATAATAGAAATCCTCTTTCTAAAATTGATGATTCTATTATACCTCAAATACCATTATTACCCTTAGATTTCCACCGAATTCTCTCACTGTTTTATGCCACTGATTTCTCAGTAACCGACCAATTTTGTTTAGCCATAATACCAGTCGCGGCAGATAATTCTTCTAACGATATACCAAGCATTTTCGCAACTGGCGCAGCATATTTAAAGCTGTATTGCATGTCCAAAATACCAGCTGCTGATTGGTTGGCAGATTGAGAAAGTACATCCGCTATATGAGAGGACTCTTTCGCTTCCATACCAAATGCATTTAATGCAGCAGCTACCGTTTCAGAGGTCATTGCCATATCTTCTTGTGCAGCTTCGGAAGCAGCGATAATACCAGGCATCGCCCCGATAATATCGTTTACTTCGAAGCCTGAAGCGGCTAAGTTTTGCATACCTACTGCAACTTCACTGGCTGATTTGGTGGTTGATGCCCCTAATTCTTTAGCGGTTTCTGTCAAACTGCCTATCTGATTTCCTGTCGCACCAGAAATCGCACCTACTTTTGCCATCTGTTGCTCAAAATCAGCGGCGGTATTTACAGCTGAACCTAATCCAACCGCAATAGCTCCACCGGCAATCGTGGCGGCTGCACCTGTTGAGAATAATGCTCCATTTGCTTGTTCTAGCCCATGGAGCATTGTCGCCTGTCTTTCGCTTACACCGCCATATCTATCACGTAATGCAGCCATGCTATTACCTGCATGTTGTGCACTAGTGGCGTTATGGTTTAACGCCGTATTCATTTGGTTTATCTGCTGTGTTGCTTGTTGCATTTCCCTGGTCAATTGCTCGACCTGAGTTTCCAAATGATTAATTCGTTGAGCAGACTGCTGTAAGTCCCTTTCCATCGTCTGCAAGTGTTGTTCTAACTGATTTACTTGCTGTGCGGATTGTTGGAACTCTTGACGTAGTTGCTGCATTTCATGTTCAAGTTGATTAACCCGTTGTGTAGACTGGCTTAAATCAGTATTAAGATGATGCAGATTATTACCAAACTGCGTTGTTCCTTGTGCGGATTGGTGTAAATGGTTGGTTAACTGTACAACATTATGATCTAACTGTGATGTGCTTTGTGTTGCTTGATGAAGCGGTACAACATTAGCACTTTGAAACCGTAATGCGGTATCTAATTCTCTTGCTGCACGTGACGTCTGCTCCATGTGTTGCGTCATTTGACGTAATGGCGAAGACATCGCATCCACTAAACTAATCTTACCTGTTACCTGTTTTTCACCCATAAGTCACCGCCCTTCATTCTTGGGCCGCTGCGGCTTTTTCATCAAGTTCGTCTTGATGTAGACAAGACGCAATAAAAAAGACTTTCTTCTCACGTTTCATAAGAAAAAAGTCTTCTGGATCAATATTCTTTTGTTGAAAAAGCCTGTGGGCCCATGAAGCCATTGGGTCGGTTTTAATTAGTTTTTTACCGCATCAATCTCGTCTTCCATTGAATCTTGACCTAATCCAGATAACTCAATAATGTATTGCGTAGCTGCTACAATGCCACCTAATGATAAAATCTTTGGTACTACAAATTCAGGAGCTGGTGTAGGTGCTTTTACCTTTTGTGCTAATTCAGGTGATTTCCAGTTAATATTTGTTCTTGTTTCATCCGTTGCAGCTGCAATCATAAGTGCATTATATTTAGCTTCATTCAGTTCTTCCAACATTGGAACACCTTTACCTTGAGGGATTTTTCTCGTTGAAGCTTTTTTAATACTTTGCGCTACATCAGCATCAATAGATTTTAGGGGTAACTCAATATAATTCCCATCAATTGTTTGTACTTTCTTTTCACCACGAACACGGTCGTCTGTATTAACTCCAAATAAATCTTCTAAGCTTGCAAATTGTTTTTTCTGTAATTCTGCCATAATAAGTATTCCTCCTAGTGTTTTTAACACGTTATTTTATGTGAATAAGAAAAAGAGAGGTTGTCCCTCTCTTTATGCGATAAACTCATAATCATTGAATGTGAACGGGAAATCAGCATCTACTAGATCCTTAACTTTAAACCCTAATAAAGTAACTTCGTCAAAGCTGACACCTTTAAATGCAACTTTCATATTTGCCCCTTGCGCCATTTCATCAGGGTCATGATAATCACCAATTATCGTAAAGGTTTCATCAGGATTTTTTAAGATGCGTGTTGCAAGATTTTTTGCATCTTCTGTATGATACATCTTCATTTTCCCTGAACCAGAACCTCCCATAATACGATGACCGTCTAAAAATGCATTTGCACGTTCAATTTTCTTCTTATCAAATTTAATTTTCCCTTCAAATTCTGTAACCCCGGGCCATTGTTCGCCAGTATCATCGTATACTGCTCCGTATTTACCACGAACAATGTCACGAGGATTTACAGTAGGTAAATTGTTATCGTAAATTGACATTTAGCAGACCTCCTTAGGACACCTTATTTTTGTTGTATACTTTTTCAATCGCGTCGATGACAAGATATTCAGTAATGAAGAACGCTTCATCCTTGTAAACTACCTTGCCTTGATTTTCTGTATGGCGTGGATCTTCGTAGCAGTTGAATGAACCTAGCTCAATTACTTCTTGTACTGCTAACGGTTCTAATAACTCATCTTTAATCGCTTGTGCAGCTGCAATTCTACGTGGTTGTGTATTTGCTTTTGACATAAAGCGATTAAACACTTTTTCTTCTGCGCTTGTAATATAATCAATCGCAGCTACTACCTTTACCTTTTGCAGCGTGCGGATCGCGGCGCGTTCATCTGCTTCTTTCGAAATACCAACTGCCTCATCCATATTTCTAATTGTCGTCATGGTATTAACTGCGGTATTAAAACGTACTGTATTACCCTCATGGAAGAATAGTAAATTACCCTCCGACAATCTACGTTTCGTTTCAGTGACAGATAGTTTTTCTACTGAAGTGAAAGGTGTTTCTTTTTGCGTCATACTCTCATTTAACGGGCATGAAATTAACGCTGCAGCTGCATATACTGCTACTTCTTCAGCTGTGTACTGTTTGTCATAAATACTTGCTTTTTGAATGTTATTTGTAACAGCATAATAATCAATTTCTTTTGCTTCTTCTCCGCCTGTATTACCTGCAATTAACTTTCCAGTAATACGGCTTGATTGTACGAATTGAGTCAGCATTGTTTTTACTGCTTTATCTTGTACCCCATCAAGACAGATTCCATTGAAATCCTCATCTTTTGCTAAAGCGAAGAAATTAACGTAATCTTCTACTTTTACCGCTTCGCCACTTACGCCGCCAGTAAGAGGGACATTATTGATATCTTCAATTGTTTTCAGCCCGTCTACCTTTGTGACAGTTATATACAAGCTATCTTTCGTTTTAGACACTAACTCATCGATTGTAGTAAACGTAATTCTCTCAAGCTCTATATTGTTCTCTACTAAAATTAGTTGTTTAGCAGTTTCATCACCGATTTTCGGACGAATTGTTACTTTAAAGTTATTTCCACGTGCTCCTGTGTAAAGAGCTTCAATTTTGATCGCTTGCAAATCTAATGAAGCCTTTTTAGCATCTTTTGTAGCAAGGCGCACTCCTTTTAATTTTTGAATAGGTGCTTTAAAAGCAAGTTCTAATAAATGAGCAGTTTGGCCAACAAAATTCGCCTTAGCTTCTTCTAAAGAATCTAAATCTACTACTGTATTTTCTTTACCCCAATCCGCCTTAATTGGCATAATAAGAACGCCACGTGCATTCTTATTAACTGCACCTTTTACAACAAGCTCAGTAAAGGAGTAAACACCTGATTCGATTTCATTTCTACCTTCTTTAAATGCTTTTGGCATGGTACTACTTCACCTCTCTCTTTAATAATGCTTTTACTTTCTTTTCCGCAGTCTCTAAATCTATTTCATCGATACCTTGTAGAGCAGTTGCTGCGGTATAACTAGGAACACCAAACAATGTATCCGATTGTTCAATTACTTCTGCTACTGGATAACGAACAGCTGAAGTAGTTTGTTTTACTTCCACTTCTTTACTTGCCATTCCAGCCACCTCATTTCTTTTCTATTAACCTGACATTGTTATGAACTTTACGTAGGATTTCATGATGCTCAACAAGCTCAATGAATCGCTCTCCTTTTACAGAAAAGGTCCACACATCAACATCAGTTTCTTTTATTTCAAACTCAACATCCTTCAAACGGGCACTTGTTGGTTTGTACTTTTCATCTACTAGCGGAATATCATATTTACGCCGCATTAATGCATCTTGCAACTTCGCTTGAAATTGCAGTGCTTGTGTTTCTGGTGTATCTTTATCCAGGAACAATGTACCGTGGATCAGTGGACGATATCTGTGAAACCCAACTGAATCTTGGTACGGTTTACCTACTGGTGTTTGCAGATAGAAAAAAGGAGGCGTTGCTTCCTGCCTCCTTCTTGTTGTATATCCTTTTATTCCAGTGGTATCTTGAATGAATTTTAGTACACTAGTTAAATCACACGAAACCAAGTTCATTCATAACCTCTCCTACTCTATCCTCAAGCCATCGCAGCGCTTCCGGCTCAAATTCATGCCAAGAGTCTTCTAACATGTGGGCGCCTTCCACCCATTTTCCTGCTTGTTTTGCTGATTCTCGACTCATTCCACTATGTCTTGTACGATGCCCTGCTTCTACATACTCAGCATAGAATAAGTTTGAACCAACAACGATTTCAATTCCTTCTCCCATACCAACTTTCAAGAAAACGGAACCGTCACCAGCAGAAAGGAATGAGTTTCGCAAAGCTCCTTGGTCAACTGGCGTTTTCTCTGCCACCATTGACATTAATTGTAGAGCTAGTGCTTCTGCCCACAATTCGAGCATTTTAGGCAATCTACTTTGAATAACGCTCTTCATTTGGCGCATCCATTCATCGAATCCCTCGAGAACAAATCCACCTTCCATACCACCACTCATACTGTTACCTCACCTTTCAGGTCAATCTCAAAATGATGAATGCCTTCTCGGTCAAATACCGGATATGGATGTGAAGCGATATAACGGCCTAAAACATATTTTGTCTTCGGGTCGTATACCTCAATTGTGTCTCCTGCTTTTACACCAGGATAAAGCGTGTGAATGAAGACGACGTTGTCAATTTCGACTCTCCCTAGTACTTCATTCACTTTGCTTTGATTTTTCTTTACAAGAGCGCAGGGAAGATCAGTATCAATTTCTTTCATTCCTTGCTTACTGTCATATTCACTCCCATCAGAAACAACACGAGAAACCGTCATTCGGTGAAATAGTATCGATTCATATCTACTCAAAAGAAAAACACCCCTAATCCGTTCCCTGTGTGCATATATGGCTCCAGTAAATCCATTGCAAGGTCACGATAGGATGTACCTTTGTCAGCGAATGTTTCTTTGTAATCAGAACGCTCAATACTTTTCACTTGTTGTGGCTCTTTCTCGTCTTTCACAAGATAACAGACAGCAAGTTTGATATCATCAGGGACTTGCTCATCTATTTTCTTTACTTTTGAGCGCACAAAAATAGAAGCTCGTAACAATGCGGCTTCCAGATCACTCACATTATTTAGTTCAGCAAATAGGTTTTTCGCTTCATCTGCTGTTATTAAGCTTTTCATCACACATCGATTTGCATTACGCCTGATGGATATGCAAGTTCAGGGAATGCAGCTTTACCGATTTCAACAAATTCATTTAAAGTGTTCTCTTCATTCCAGGCACGAGTATAGATGCCAGGTTGTCCTTGTTTTTCAACTGTTGGACCTTGTACAGTAGAACCTAATGAGTTTTTACCTTCAATACCCAGGAATACTATGCGACGCTCTGGTAAATAACGTTCTGTTTTACCATCTTCAAACGTAATTTCTAAATCATTTGTTGTAATTGGTGGGATGCTCCAACGTGATAAGTACGTTGCTAACTCGTCAGGAGTTACCATACCGCCAGCTACACCTTTAATGTTAGAAATAGTAGATTTTGATTGTAGAATGTCAAGGTAAGCTGCATTAGACATATGAATCGCTAACGGGCGACGACCTGCATTTGCTTTCTTGAACTTTTCAATCCAGTCCACAAGATCTTTAATTGGATTTGAGGTCTCTACATCGCTCCATTTTTTCGTTGCACTGATTGCTTTTGGTACATCGAAAGCTAAATCTAAAGAGAAACCATCTAAATCATACTTAATTTTCCCTTTGTACAATACAGATGTACGGAAATACTCTTCCGTTTCTTCCACACCAAGTTTTAAGCTATCAATATAGTTGAACACTCGATCAATAACTTGTTGACGTTCTTTATCGAACTTCGTATTCATAATCGTTAATTGGTCTTTTTGATCGAAGCGGTAACGGTGTGCTAACTTAGCTACCTCAGCAACCGCACGTTCTAAACCTTGTTTGTCACGTAATGGTGCAGGTGCTCCGAACTCTAGTAAATTCGCTGCAACGTTATTATTTTTTCTATAGATATCGTACGCGAATGTAAGACTATACACATCTTTATCACGTGGTAAGAATGGTAATGTTTTTGATTCAAATGGTACCGTTAAATTTTCAACGTAACCAATTAAGGTTTCGCGTTTAAACTCTTCTAATTGTAGAATACTCATTATCCTTCACTCTCCTTATCGAATGTCTAACATACTTGCTTTTGCTTTAAATTCAGGTGTAATCGCAGGGCATTTTGATTCTTTTACATAACCACCTACAAGCCCTACTGCTTGCACATCATTTGTATCGATGCGAATATCACTGAACAATAATGAAACTTGCTCGTTTGATGCAGCATCCTTCGTTTTATCAAATGGACGTGTTTTCTTTGTTGTTGCATCAAAGATTAATGATGTACCTGCGGGAATAATTCCTGATGTAAATGCAGTGTAATCTAATGTTACTGTAATTGTTTTTAATCCAACGATATCTCGCAGAATCTCTTTACCAGCAACAACTGTGTCTTTACGTGTATATAGATTCAATTTGTTTCACTCCTTATTTTTGTTGTGTTTGACTACGACGTTTCGCTAATTCTGCACCTTTATCGTAGTCTGTTTTAGATGCAGGTGGATTTCCACCGCCTGGTGCAGTACTTCCTGGTCTTTGTGAACCACCTCCTTGACCGCCTGGTGCTGCTTCCTCACTCATAAATAAGAATGGTTTATCTGTCTTCACTTGCTCCAGTACTTCTTTCATATTCGTGATTTCGCCACTATCAGGATCTGTTTGTAATAACGGCTTCACTGTAGCAAATAGAATATCTGCATCATGCGGTTTATAAGAAGAAGCGGCTTTTACAAATGCAAGCTCTGTTTTCAAGCTACCGTTTTCTGATGACAGTGTTTCATTAGTAGTACGTAATGTTGCATCTGCTTCTTCTTTACCCTTTGCAGCAGCTAATTTATCTTGCAAATCCTTTAATGATTCAACACCTAATTGCTTATACACATCTAATTTCGCTTGTCTTTTTGCTTCTTTCGTTGCATCAGAAAGCTGCGTATCCAGTTGTTCCTGCGTATATGTCACAGGTGGATCATTCGGCGGATCTGTTGGTGGTGGGTCTTGTGGTGGATCAGCTGGCGGATTCGGGTCCGAAAAAAACTGGAAATTGCCTAAATGCAATCTTAAAAACTTATTAGTATTAATCATTTTCAAAATAATCAACCTCCTAAAATACTATATACATATATATTTATTTACTTATATCAAAATATACAAAAAACAAAAGACTAACCTAAACGGCTAGCCTTTTGTTTAAATGAATCAATTATATATTAAATATAGTTATGGATTTTTAATGTTAACGAGGAATCATAGGATAAAATGTTCTATAGAATGTTTCTCCCTCTCCACATTGAAGCACAACTTTTAAATTATATTTTTCTCCATTTATAGTCATAGGCAGGTCCTTTACGAATTCTCCACATCTGTCATTATTTTGTGGAAGGGTCATAAAGTATCCTACTGTACCCATAGCTAATAATCCCTCTGCACTTAAACCTACAAAGAAACCACCAATTTTTTTATGCAAATCTAAACCACGATCATCATCATTATCTTTTAGCAAATAATTATAGCTTATTGTAATTGCTTCTGCATAATTACTTAATTCAGTTGCCTGAACTTGTACTGTTTTAAGAAAATAGATTCGATCTTCATGTTTTGTAACTTCATAAGGTCCATCATTTAAATAATAGTTATACCAGAAATGATGCCCGTCCAATACACCATGGCGTCTCATAGACTGTTCGCCTAAAAAAACATGTTCAAATACAGATGTACTACCATGTTTACGTGGTTTGAACCAGATATTAAATAATTTTTCTACCCATTCATCATCGGAAGAACCAGTATCATATTGTCCTTCTAAATAATTTCTTGCAACTTTCATAGGTTTAGTATTTATCGCATACCTTAAAAAATCTTCTATTTCACTTATTTCTTGCGGATCAAACTTTTCTTGTTGATTAGCCTTAGCAATGTAATTATTGAATAGTTTCTCAACTAATTCATAAGATTCTTTTTTCGTTATATGAACATCTGTAAGAACATTAATTTCTTTATGTGCACTTGGATCTCTACTCGGTTCCTCATAAGGTTCTAAGTCTACAAGTAAATAACCTTGTGAATCCTCAACACCATTTCCTTCTCTTCCCTTAATGAACGGTAACAAACCACTATCTTCCATATCAGCTTTCCAAATCTCATTCCATGGCATAAAAAAACCTCCTATAGTTTTAATTGAAAATCAAAACTATTATGGGCAGGTCTAAAGATTTATATGCAGTAAAAAATTAAATTCATAAATTGATATTCTTATAAATCTTTAGATTAAATTAATTAAAGGTAATATTTACCATTTTCAGTCATCATAATTATTTATATATTCATATTTTCATTTTTATATTCATCAGAATATAGCAGTTTTTGTTCTTTAGCATACTCTTCAAAATTCTTCGCATCCGTACGATACGTTTTACCAGTACTCATGCTTCTTGCAGCACGTTGACGGTTTGCATTATTGAACCCTCGTATAACTGCTACAAAGGTTCTTCTGCAATTTGGATGCTCTGTGGCAGGTATGCTCTTCGCTTCTTCCACAGAAAACTCTTTCCCATCTATCGCCTGGCATTTTTTGCACGTTCTATTATCCAGTGTTTCAAGTACCTTCATAGCTTTGAGTAAGTCCATGCCCATCTCATTACTACGCTTATCAAAATCAGTCATGTATTCTTTCTTCGCTTCATTGCTGGCCGTAATGATTTCAGAACGTACAAGACGCTCACTCTTCCAAGCTTCTTGACCGATTCTTTCTTGCAATGCAATGGTTGTTGTACGGAAGCTTTCCCCACGTTTCATGGAGTTGACCAACGTTTTACGCAAGTCCTCTTTGAAATTATCTGTGCGCCCCCACAAATTATCCGAAAAGTGGCCGTGACCCCAATCCTTTTCTAACAGGGTTTTGATAGCGCGTTCCGGTATTACTGGTGGAACTACAATGTATCCTTGAATATGAGCAGCAGCGATATAAGAAGCAAATGCATAATCAACCACACCTACAGTTTTTATAGAGTTGGTAATTATGCCCGTTACTTCTTCATTCATACGATCTATACTCATTTCCATTTGCCTTAGGATTGCTTCTAAATCTTTTCCTCTTCTGATTTCGTCCCAATCCCATTTATCTTCTGGTGAACCTAAACTTGTTCTGGTATAAAGGTAGGAAAGCTCCTTATTTATGTCTTGTAGAAACTCTGCATAAACTTCAAGTAGCACACGAATACGCTCATCCTTAAATCGAATGAGCTTTCTCTGCTGTTCTATTGCCATTTCCTGAAGTTTCTTTAACTCTTCATAATTCATAGCTCATCATCCGTTTTATCGCTCTGCTGCATGCGTTTATCACGGTTTGCAATGTGCCCATCAATGTTAGTTAAATCCACTTCTTTTTTCTCTGCTGCTTCTTTTTCTAAACGTTGCAGTTCTTCTTGAACATCCTCAACAAGTGGGTTCAGTTGAAGCAGTGTGAACTCTGATAAATGCCCTACCAACTTGTTAAGCATTTCTATAATTTCTTTTACGTTTTGCGGTTTATTACGATGGATTTCCCACCAGATCCACTTGTGATTGTATAAATCGTTATTCTCGTTTCGTGGGTTCAATGTTTCTTTTAATACTTCTGCTGGATTCTCATTACCACTCTCAATCAATTTCTTTGCATTGAGCATTATTGTAATAATCATGAACTTGCGCCTAATGTATCGTAGCAGGTATATCTCTTTCTCATTGACTTGCAAATCAAGTGGAGCGTATAGCTGCTCTATCGCCACGCCTGACAAATCACCAAGCGCTTCTTGTTTATAAATTTTAGGCAACTGCGATGTTTCAAATATTGAATCAATCATCGTTTTTGCTTGCCATTCAATCGGCTCATTCTTCATATCAGCAATTAGATATTTTGCATCGACTGGTTCTCCTGGTTCTCCTTTTATACTAATCGCACGGGCCTGCCGCATTTTCATTCCTTCTTCCGGGGCAACTTTAACCCCATTGAACAATAAGTATGGGTCACAGAATACATCTAAACGGTTTGAATTATCCGATATCAATCGTGCTAATTCCTCAAGTTGCGAAATGATATCATCCGATAAATTACTCGGGCCATATTGAACCATTCCACCTCTAGGTTTAGCGAATTCCCCATTTTGAAAATACGCAGCAGGTACAATCGGAATTGAATGTGGCATTGGATTTATTTTATAATCACTATTCAATTTAAAAGTACCGTTCTCATTGATTAAATACGTAACGGTTGCATCATCATACACTTCCACATGCTCAATTTCTTCATCGCCGACTTTGGTTTTGTAACGATGAATAGCAGCAAGTATGTCTCCTTTGTGGTCAAATACAGGGAAGCATTCATTGATTGGATATGATTTATATTTAATCTCGCCCATTGAATCAAAATAAAAAAGGACTGTCGCAGCACCTGCAATCAATCCGCGTTTCGTATTCAAATAATCAACCGCATGGTCATCATTTTCTTCTAGTACGTACTTTAATTCATCTCTAAATTGTTCAACTACCTCTTTGCTTACTCCCTTATCAATAACTGTATCTGGTACGTCATAACTTACTGGTTTCCCTAGCATGTATGAAGTAGGCATACCACATATCAGCTTGGAGTAATTGACTACAATTCGATGGTTTGGATCATCTGCTCGTTTCGGTTTTCGCTCTAAAATATTAAAGTCGCCATCAAATACCTTCTGCCTTTTTTCAACATCTAGCAAAAGTTTATCGTGCTCTTTTAATATCTCATTCAGCAATTCCCAATCTTTTTGTTTTAGCTTTTCTGTATAATTCTCCTGCACACTCACACCTCCTTTTCGTTTAAAAAGGGTGCGGAACCACTCTTTTAAGCGTTCAAACATAACGCACCTCCTAGAATACACGGTCAAATGCACTCGCGTGACTCAACTCTTTCAAATCAGATACTTCATAGCCATCTAAGCCATACCAGATAGCAGAGAAAGTATGTGGATCTATATTAAATTCATCCAAGATGATGTTTCCGTTTTTATCTTTTTTGTATGTTAAATTCTTCAGTTCTCGTCTCATATTCGGGCAAGCAGTGGAACAGAATATTTTTTTGAATCGCTTCACCTTCTTGGTATTTGCTAATCGTGAGCCTTGGAACTTCTTAGCTCCACTCATTTCAAAACCTTTTTGCCTGAAGTACGCAATTGTTTTTGGCTCTGCACTATCTGCTTTAATCTGTTCGCCTGACTCTTTAAATTCAATTAAATCTTTTGCAGTTTGTGGATCCGTCTGCTTATTTTTATAGTACTCCCAATACAAGTACAGATACTTTTTCTCATGGTCAATCGCCATACGTACCACAGCGTTATATGATGTTTCAAAACCGAAGTCCATGCCAACGCGGAACATCAATTTGCGCTGTTTTTTTATGATTTCATCCATCTTTTCAGCATCCATCATTTCGAACTGCGGTAATACTTTGACGCCGTTGACACCGAATTTACCGTATCTTGCAACGCGGTGCAGGTCAGGGTCGTATTCTTTCGTTTCATCCAGTTCTTCGATGTATGATTGAGGTAAGAATAAATTATCATCTGCTGTACTGTGATGGTAATACGTATCTTTCACAACAACTGTATGCTTTTCATAAAGATCCTCATCATCTAACACAATCCGCTCATTCGCTTCATCTTTAAAGAAATGCAAATAAACCCAGTTATCGATGCTAACAGGGTTTGTTGAGAGAATCATGTGTAGTTTTAACGAAGGATGACGCATACGTTTCTTTACTTCTTTAAAGCCATCATATTTGATTTCTGATGCTTCTTCTAGCCACACCATTGATACATTATGAACAGACTTTATTTTTTCTGGCTTATCCATACCGCGGAAAATGATTACACTTCCGTTTGGGAATTTGATTTTCATTGGTGATTCAGTTGGTCGAATAGAATCCGATAACCCTAAATCTTCAATGATATCTACAAAAAGAGCGAAGCAACTCTCTTTAATGGTCTCGTATACTTCACGTATCACAAGACATTTGCGCTTCTCTTCCAAAAGCTTTAAAACGATTTTTAGCGCGACATGATAACTTTTTGATGAGCCATAACCGCCAACAAGAAAGTAATTTTTATGATGCCAGTCGAACAGAAAGTCTTCAAAACGAGGATTCACTTCTTTTTCAATAATCATGATCGCTCACTCTTTCTGGTGATTTTAATCTCGATTGGTTCATTCTTTCCTTTGCCGGATAGCTTTTCTGTTTCAGCGTTAGCTTTCTTTATCTGCGCATCATGCATCTCTTTTTCCATCTTGTGACGCTCTTCTTCAATTTTTCGTTTGAAATTATCAGGCACTAAATCGAAGTACAACGCCAGTTTATCAAGTGCTCTTATCTTGTCAGCAAGCTTGATAGATACGCCTTCTTTGCCCTTTTTTACTTCCGCAATGATAGAACCATCAACCATATCAGATTCATTAAAATCAACATAACTAATGGTTTTCATGACTGGGTTTCCGTCTTCATCTTTTACAGGTCCAAACGGTCCCATTACTTCTACATCTCTTTGACCAAAGGTTACGTAATTCGTAATATCTGCAAACGCAATCTTGATGTACTCATTCAATACATCCATCGCTTCCACAAAGATATTCTCAACCATTTCGCCTTTAATCTCTCGAATGTATGATGCTACACGTTCTCTTCGTAATAACCGGCTACTCGTAACATGCGCACTACTCTTTGCATAACAGGCTTTCAATGCAGCTTGTGTACCGTTAAAATACTGTACGTAATACAAACAAAAGAGCCGTTCTTGTTCCGTCAGCTCTTCATCATCTAGCATCTTTTTTAACTTGGCTTTTGTCTTGGGATTTTTAACATTAGTAACGCTCCTTTTCGCAATAGTAACGTTACCTTTTAATTGTTCGTCCCATTTATCTTGTGATTTCCACTTTCTGATTTGAGATGGCTTTAGGTTTAATTCCTTCGCAATCTCAACAAGTGGCTTCTCCCCTTTACTTGCTTTGTATATTTCGAATGCTTTATCACGGTCTGGACTTCTTTGCCTTGCCACAACCACCACCTCATTTTGAACAAAGAAGAATATTTTATTTCATTCCACACTTCTTATATAATCCATCAATTCGTTTAAGGAGTTCTTTACGATTTATCACAGGTAAAATCACCTTACCTTTCACGATTTTCATGTAATAAGTAAAAGAGACTCGTAAATGACGGGATAATTGCTCATCTGTCATTTCTAAGTCTCTTTTCGCTACTGCTATTTGGTTTTGGAATTGTATATTTTGAATATCGATTACCTCACGTTCGAGTTTGTTTTGTGCAAAATAAAAAAAACACCTCATGGGTGTTTTTTATTAAGGTTGAGGCATTTCTGCTAACATTCTCGCTTGAACTTTTTCCATTGAAATCCAATAAACCGTTACATCAATTAAAGCCTTTAAACTTTGAATATCTTGATTGGCCCATTTTCTAACATAGTGCGTTTCATCATTACCTAACCAAATCGCTCTCTTTGCCACTTCTTGAATATTAGTATCAGTCACATTTTGAGTAATACATTGCCCTAAAGGCTTATTTTCAATCTCATTTTGATTCTGTGATTTAAATTTAATTAAGTAATCTTTTATTAAAAATTCCAATGCTTTTCTATAGCCCATACCTGCTATATGTTGTAGCCCTTCTGATTCCGCTTGTTCTGATTGATGGTATATTTCAATAAAGGATTCTGACACATCATAAATTTCCGGATTGAATTCCTTGCCTTTAAATCCCGAAGGCTTGCTTGTTACATACCTCCATACATATGTACCAGTAAATGGTTCTCCATACTCAGCTATGTAAGTCTTCTGGCAGGTATGACTAGGACATTGAAATATAAATTCTAACCTTCTTTCTCCATTTAAATCGCCATATATAGCTGATACATTTTTCGGTACCCCATGAGCATAGCAAATTGGACACTTATCGGGAACAATATCTAAATCCACTTGGTCCGGTTTTCCATTTGTATAGTTTACAAATTCTAACTTCTTAGAACTCATTGTATTTCCCCCTCTCTCAATTTACTATTTATTTCGACAATAAGTTTATATATCCTTTAATTTAATATAAAAATATCCATTGAAACATATAACCAATTTTTAATTTTTATATCCCTTTTGAACCTAGAATTCAAATACTAAACTCAATAAGAAACACAAAAGCCACGATACAAACGCACCGTGGCTGAATATATAAATTAAATTGGTCTTTTCGTCCTTTTTTGCGGATTCTTACCGCCCATGCCCGTTCTCCGGTAACGTTTTGATAAAGGGGCTACGCTATCCCCACACTATTCTTTTTTCAAAGAACTGTATAGGTATAGCGTAATATTTATTTTGTTTTGAAAAATCCCCAAAAACATCCCCAAATTTGTCGATTAAAAGTTTCTGCCAAAATATTAAATGAAAACCAATGTATTCAATTAGAAAACCTAACTATTTTGTAGCTACGGCCGATACTATGGAGAAGGATACCTTGCCGCTGAAAAGTTCGTTCCTTGCCCAGAATTTTGTATAGACCCTCCCGAACCATCCCCGTTATTAAGAAGAAAAGTAACTCGAACAACATCACCAGCATTCAATCGCACTATTGTAGAAGCCACATTTAAACTAACGGTACTGGATAATCCACTTACAAAAACATTGCTCGATACAACAACCGCTATCCCATTTACTTGTATAGAAATTACTGTTACATGGTTTACACTCGTATTGTTAGCCAAAAAACTAACATTAGCACAGATAGAATATACACCCGATTGGACAGGAGTAAATAAATTCCCAGCATATTCACCATTTAAGTCGAATATTTCATTAGGAAAGTTCACAATAACTGTACCTCCAGGTATGATGCCAGTTTGTAGTGCTGTATTATTTTCCGCTCTAAACGCCGATTGTGGATTAGGACCCGTTGGACCGGTTGCTCCCGTTGGGCCTGTTGCTCCCGTTGGGCCTGTTACTCCCGTTGGGCCTGTTGCTCCCGTTGGGCCTGTTTCCCCCGTTGGGCCTGTTGCTCCCGTTGGGCCTGTTTCTCCCGTTGGGCCTGTTTCTCCCGTTGGGCCTGTTTCTCCCGTTGGGCCTGTTGCTCCCGTTGGGCCTGTTTCCCCTGTTGGGCCTGTTTCTCCCGTTGGGCCTGTTACTCCCGTTGGGCCTGTTGCTCCCGTTGGGCCTGTTACTCCCGTTGGGCCTGTTTCCCCTGTTGGGCCTGTTACTCCCGTTGGGCCTGTTGCTCCCGTTGGGCCTGTTGCTCCCGTTGGACCTGTTGCTCCCATTGGACCTGTTGCTCCCGTTGGGCCTGTTTCCCCCGTTGGGCCTGTTTCCCCCGTTGGGCCTGTTTCCCCCGTTGGGCCTGTTGCTCCCGTTGGGCCTGTTTCCCCCGTTGGACCTGTTACTCCCGTTGGGCCTGTTGCTCCCGTTGGGCCTGTTTCCCCCGTTGGACCTGTTACTCCCGTTGGGCCTGTTGCTCCCGTTGGGCCTGTTGCTCCCGTTGGACCTGTTTCCCCAGTTGGACCGGTTGCTCCCGTTGGACCGGTCGGTATCAAGAAAGGGGGAATAGTAGGAAAAGTAGGGCCAACTAAATTAGGATCAATTGCTGCAGCATACAAATTTAATTCCTCATCTCTCATCATATACCTCCTAAAAAATCATTTCATAGGTATTAGATGCAATAATCTAGCCAATTAAAACATATACAAAAAATAAAAGAAGCTTTCAAGAAAAGTCGAGCTAAAGTGAATGTAAGCTGATTTGGTTACACGAATCGAATTATATAACAGTTTATATTAACATCACGAAAGAATATATTCACCATTCCAAAACCTCATTTATATAATCCCCAATGCCGTAGCTATCAACTTAATAGCACTTTTTTTCTTCTGATAAAACGAATCACGTTTCATCATCAACTCGGTGTACACATACGAATCTTTAACTTTCCGATTCCCCAAGTATTTCATTTCAATTATCCTACGTTCATCTTCATCAAGCGCATTTTTCAACGTCCGTTCAATCTGTTTATAGCGTATCTCATGATTCTTATCGTCACCTTTCATTTTAGGAAAAAGAACAACACACTCAGCTTGAGCCTGTTCTTCTTGATTCTGCATCCGGACGCACAATGCTTTGTGGTTTTTCAGCTCCTTCACCACAAGTCTTCGCATCTCTTTTTCATCGATGTTTTCAAAAAATGACAATGGATTCATACGATACGGTTCCCCTCCGTTCGATCTATTCTATTGAACTTTTACTTCATTTCCTTTTTTACATTCTTCAAGAAAATCGATAACTTCTTGAGTCTGCACCTTTGTAGAGAGTAATTCCATCACATTGCCCTCTGTGTTAAATACATGAATTTGTCTTTCCTTGTACTCCATCCCTAACATCCCATCATCACCTAAAAACTTTACGTTATCTTCCATTTTCAAAACCTCGCTTTCTATTCAAAGGATTATTTTATTAAGTTTTTAATTTTCATTTCAATTATTTCCCTCTTGAATTTCATATTTCATCTACATATTTCATTTACTAATAAAGAGTTAACCTTTGGAGGTGAATTATGTCAAAAGATAGTCAATTTAGTTTTTATGAATTTTTACATGGATCTGCATTAGATTCAAATTCGATTGGGCCTACATTCCCACCTACTCCAACATTTACAATACCGACTGGACCTACCGGCATCACTGGGCCTACTGGTATCACTGGACCTACTGGCATCACTGGGCCTACTGGTATCACTGGACCTACTGGCATCACTGGCTCTACCGGAAGCACTGGGCCTACTGGTGTCACTGGATCTACCGGAAGCACTGGACCCACTGGCGTTACTGGATCTACCGGAAGCACTGGACCTACTGGCGTTACTGGCTCTACCGGAAGCACTGGGCCTACTGGTGTCACTGGACCTACTGGCGTTACTGGACCTACTGGCGTTACTGGCTCTACCGGAAGCACTGGACCCACTGGCGTTACTGGCTCTACCGGAAGCACTGGGCCTACTGGTGTCACTGGATCTACCGGAAGCACTGGACCCACTGGCGTTACTGGATCTACCGGAAGCACTGGACCCACTGGCGTTACTGGCTCTACCGGAAGCACTGGGCCTACTGGTGTCACTGGATCTACCGGAAGCACTGGACCCACTGGCGTTACTGGATCTACCGGAAGCACTGGACCTACTGGCGTTACTGGCTCTACCGGAAGCACTGGGCCTACTGGTGTCACTGGGACTGCCTCTGCAAACCGAATTTATGTGGTAAATCAAACAAGTAATACAGTTTCGGTCATCAATGGTTTTAGTAATACAATAACTAATACTATTTCTGTCGGAAGCCAACCTCTTAGTATAGCCGTTAATCCCTTAACTAACAGGGCCTATGTTACAAATAGCAACAGTAATTCTATAACTGTAATTAATACATTAACTAATACTGTCAGCACGACCATTGCTGTTGGATTTAGTCCACGTCAGATAGCAATTAATACATCAACTAATGTCATATATATTTCTGACAATAATAACAATATTATCTTAATTGCCGGATACAATCATGGTATTATTACGACTCTTGCTTTTTCATCTTTGATATCAAGTATAGCTGTTAACCCCACTACTAATATTATTTATGCTACTGTAAATTCAGTAAGTGGAACTGTTGCTGTTATTGACGGCCTCAATAACACTGTAATTACATCTATTCCTGTTGGATCTAATCCTAGTGATGTTGCTATAAATCCTCTAATTAATCGGATTTATGTTACTAGTCCAACAGATAATTCTGTATCAGTCATTAATGGTTTTACCAATAATATAATTACTACTATTCCTGTTACTTTAAATCCAATAGCCTTAGCAATTAACACAGCCGAAAATGCTATCTTTGCTGCTAGACCTACTTTTCCAGGTTATGCTACAATAAGCGGCGCTACCAACGTCCTTATCGGAGCAATCGGTACTACCTTTCCACAAACAGATATAGCAGTTAATCCAATAACTTACAATATTTATACTATCTCTTCTAGCAATAACACCCTTGAAGTCGGAGACCCTTTTGGTAATCCCATTGCAACAATACTTGTTGGAACTAACCCTGTTTCTATTGGAATTAATCCTTAAATGTGTATTTCTACAAATTTCATATGGTATGGCCGTTAATTTATAATTGCTTTTTGCATTTCAGATTCTCATATTATTTTCTCTTTATTTTAGAGAAGAATCTATTTATAACAGATTCTTCTCTATTAATTAATTTTTGTTCGCTCAATTAGACTTACTTTTCTACAAGTACTTTTCCTAGTATATCGGATTGATTAAGGTTAACTGTTTCTATCTTAATTAATAATCTCAATTAAATTTTGTTACTCCAAATACAACGTTTTCTATTGTTTTTTCTTTTTCCAGACATACGAGGGGCTAAGATTATAAATAATACCAATATCTTTATCCGGTATACCTTATATATTTAAATTCCTGACAACCTCAGGTGTTAAGCCACTCGGTGCTTCCCGTCTAGGTCCACCATTCTTTTTAGGCTGTGTATCAAAATACCTACCCAACTGGCGTAACTCATCACCAGTCGGGCATTCCTTACACTCATTAACACTAAAGCCTTCATTGGATGATCGATTATAATAACAACGTCTGCATTTCTGCTCGATAATATCGCCAATTTGGTATGTGAGCTCTTTTCGTTCTTCTTTTGTTAGTTTCATATCGCTCACCTACAAGACTGACTTGAGCGCCATACCAAGCGCTTGTGATCTGCCTTGCAGTTCAAGACGGTGTTCCCGTTCTTTGGCAGCTGTTTCTTCTGCAGCGCGTACATTGATATGCATTTTTTGAAGGTCATGATGTAATTCATGGTTCTTTTCTGTAATTGCATTAAATTCATTAAGTAATGTGTTGTAATCCTCATCACGAGATTGTAGCTGATCTTGTGATAGCTTTAGTGCATCTTCCGTTTCAAAGCGTAGCTTTTTTTCTGCAATAACATCTTGCGCTAATTTTTCTTTTATACCTTTTAATTCCTCATACAGTTTCGATACTTCACGTAACTCTTTTTGCATCGCATCTTTTTCATCAAGAATGCCATTTAATCGACCTTTCGAGAAAACATCTAACTTCTCTGTTTTCTCGAAATGCTCAGCCTCAATAGACTTTAAATTTAATGGTTCAGGTTTCGTTTTCTCAACGTTTTGAGGTTGTGGTGATGGTTTTGTATTCTGAGTATTCTTTGATGCGCCCACACGCTTATCAGGCGTTCCGTTTGCTTCACGTCTTTTTGAAACGTGATAATATAAATTTCCTTCTGTTACTCCAAACTCTGCTGCAATACTTCCCCAAGTCCATTTCTTTTCATCAGAAGCACGTAATTTTTCAGCAGTCGCACAAATTTGATCCCAGTTTTTTTGTTCAGCCATATGTTCCGTTCTCCCCTCGAGTAGGCTTTCGCCTAATCTTTTTAGATTTTTACCGATTTCACAATTCTCAGCACACCAAGAAGTTTTCTGGTTTTTACAGATGTCACTATATTTCGGAACCTTCGTACAACCTTTGCATTTATCATCTTGTATATTTAAAATCCTAAGTCGGATTTGACGTTGCTCAGCTTTGCTCAATCCATCACCCCATATGAGATTGAAAGGCAGGTAGTACAACGAAATTGTCATACTACCAACCTGTTAAAATTAGTCTTCTAATGTTTCATCGAAAGGCTTGTCCTCATCAGTGACTTCAATTACTTCAGAAGATTGCGTTTTTTCCTCTTGTACCCGTTCTTCCTCTGTTGTTTCCGTTTCTTCTGTCTCTGTTTCTTCCTTCGGTTTCTCTTCTGCCTTTGGCTGTTCTGCTACATCCGGCTTGTTCTCTTTCCATTCGTGCCATTTAATCGCCATCGGTGCAATACGCGCACGATAATCATCAATCATTTCAATCAGCTTCACATTTGAAATTTTCAGCTCATTTGCTAACTTCAGATAAGACTCTCCCTCAAGTTTTCGTTTTACGATGTAAGCAAAATCATGTGGTAAATCATCTAAACCTGGAGCAAGACCACTAATGATAAATGCATCAATGGTTTCACGATCCGCTTGTTCTCTTTCTTCACGTGTAGGAATTTTCTCTTCTGGAATATCGAAATCAGCTTCTAATTGTTCAAACGATGCCTTTACTTCTTTCACAACACCTTTATCATCAACTTCATACTGTGTTAATGGTTCGTTCGTTTTCGCGTTTACAGTAACATTGAAATTAACTTGCATGGATTCCAGTGAGATAAATACCTTTGTATCAATCATTTCTGAAAGTACATCCAATTTACCGCGTAATGATGAATCCGTTACTTCCAAGACGATTTCTTTCTTACCATCCGGCTTAAGATTCACTTTCTTTAACGTTGGTTTAAATTCGATATATGACATATGATCCGCTCCCTTTATTTTGCTTGTTTTAGTTTTCTCTCTTCACGTTTTAATTTGTTGTACTCATCAAGTGTTATAAAGCCACCGTATTTAATAACGTGCTTTAAAAGAATGAGTTGTAAGTGTGGGTATTTATATTCGAACATCTTCTTTTTCACCGCGAATGTTTCGGTTACCATACCCTTTATATCAACGACTTCCACATCACCACTAGGCAAATAGATCATGAAGTCTGCACTATATGTAATTGCCTTAAATTTCTTACCGTTCTTTGTAAATGCTGGCTGTAACATAAATCTTGGTTGTAATTCAAAGCTCGTGATTTCACCTGCAGCTTGACGTATTTTTAATCCGGAGTAATAATCTGCTTCTGCTTTGCTATCGAAAATATGATTATCTAGTTTGACTTTCTTGTTGTTATACTTACTCAATATCCATCATCCTGGCGTTGATGGTTTACCTTGTTCTTTTCCAGGTATGCTTGTTCTATATCTTCATAAGTAAATCCGAGGTGCTTTGTTCCTAATTCCATAAACAAGTTAAAAATTGTTTCAACGTCATCCGCTAATTGCAATTTACTGTCTGGATAATTATGTGCTGTATCCCACGTTTCTCCTACGTAATAAAATAGCTTGTTAAATGTTCCAACGATTGTTTTTTCTTTTTCATCCTCGCAACGAAACTCTATTTTCACATCTAACTGATTGCTTATGCTTAAAATAAAATGCAGTCCATCCACAAACTCTGTCAGAATGGTTTCTCTTTCACTCGGGCCTTTATTACTCCAATGTTTAAAACAACGTGTTTCATTTGCTAATTCAGCAATTTCAACCTGTAGCGCTAAGATTAAATTACTAACTAAGTTTTGACCTTCCAAACCATGTTGTTTAATAATTCGATTATCAAGTATCCTTTGTAATCCACGTAATTTTGCGATATTCATTATTTTCTTCCTCCTTTCGCTGTGCTGATCAGTAAAGTGATTTCGTAAACGCCATTTATCAAATATTCCATGTTTCCTCACCCCTTGAATATTTTTCAAAAATCAATACATACTATTTTCAAGCCGCTTAATCCACGGCTGGTACTTCCTTCTTCTTTACAGTAAGAGGCAGATTGGTTTATCACTTCTCTAATTCTTACTGTATATTTTTTGTGAACACCAAAGTTACTATCAATAAGCTGTTTGAACAAGCAGCTTTACTCTTCTTGTAATGGGAAAGCAATTTATCACAATTAGCTAAATCATTCGACTAACTGGCAGACAACCGAAAATGTTGTCTGCTTTTTGTATGGAATTTTTCATTTTACATATACTACTTTTGAGCCTGTTACCAATGCAAGCCATTTGGTGTTTTGAATTCCGACTAAGCTTTTTTGTTGCATAGATTATTACATCTTTGACAACACTGTTTTAAAGCGCGTTTTCTGGTTATTCGTAGTTCTAATCCAGAATAATTTTTCTCCTATAAAGGACGGCAGGTACGACTGCTCGTCCTTTTTTACTTATACCGCATACTCTCCTTTTTGGTAGTTTTGCACCACATTCCCCTCATCATCGTAGTAAGCAATTTCCCAAAAAGGATGGCAGTTGTGCTTCTCAATTTCTCCATCGAACAAAACGAACAAATGAGTTTTCCAGTTTCCAACGATCGTACCCCACATGCCAGCTACATTTACTCGCATACCCATGTAAGCAAAATGGAGGTTGCGGTAATTCTGCATTTTCTTGAAAGCTTGTTCTGCACTATACATACGCTTGATGTCAAAAACACCTTCGTTCTCACACTTTACAAACTTCATAAATTCAACCATCGGCATCGTTAGAAACTTTGTTCTGAACTTTTGCCAATATAGGAACCTTGCTTTTCCTTCCGTTTCTGCTACTACAAATTCTTCATTTGGCCAGTGTTCGAAAATGGTTGTGAGTTTGAATTTGTAAAGGACCGCCATCCTTCCACCTCCCCCTTAATTTGCAATCAACTTACGGAACAATTCTTCGTTTCTTGTGTCTAGCGCATGATCGATGAGTTGTGCTTTAACGAGTTTTTCTAAATCATTAACTACCTGTGCTAGTTCCAATCTTTCAGTAAAAGGTAGATCTGTTTCATCAGATACTTCACCTTCTAATACCTCAATGAATAATGGATATCTGAATTTATCAACGAAGTTTAATTCAATAAAAATTGCTTCTTTTTGATTAAAACGGATCTGATCAAAAGCTTTGTCTGGATCATCAGAAACTAAATTGTTTTTATAAAATTTAAATGGTACTGTTTTTGTGCATTGCGTAGACATAAACAATGAAATTGGTTTATCGAATTTAACTCGTTCTACAAAATGAACCCTTTTTAATGCCCCTTCATTTTTCAGTAAATATTCCAGAATCCAAAGGCACTCTCTCCATTTCATTTTGTAATGCTCTTTGAACCATTCAATAAACTCACGCTTTTTCTCAACTGACACGATGCTCATGCAGTAACCCCCTTTTCCATCCTTCAAATTTTTGTATCCAAGCATCCCAATTTTCTTTTTGCGTTGCTTCTTGCTGCTTTGCTACCTCACAAGTACAACCCTCAATTGTTACCACTCCAGGATAAATTTCTGTATGAACTACGCCAGTGTTACTGCATGTCATGCACATTTTCTTCACTCCTTTTCGAATCTTCTTAATCGATAATTGTTACCGTTCATTTCAATAACGTCCGTTTCATCATCAAAGATGCGGCTGAAAATTCGTTCATCATATATCCCAAACAAAGCTTGTACGGAATGATTTGTTGTATAAATCGTGTGCCTACCAATTCGGCTATCGATAATTTCAAACATTTTCTTCTTTGCCCATTTATGCTTTTTTAACTCTTCCTCATCATCTGGTTCCTTTTCAGCCCCAAGATCATCGATTACCAAGCACTCTATTCTAGAAAGCATGGTAAGCAATTCGTCTTCTGTCATGTCACTTTTACGGTTATACGTGGACTTTAGCTTGGTAAAGAGCTTTTCTTCTGTAATGAAACATGCACTTATACCACGCTTCATTAGCTCTTTTGTCATCGATACTGCTAAATGACTTTTACCTGTTCCGTAATCACCGACAAGCATGATATTTTTTCCGATTTTCTTATTAAACGTTAATACATACTGCTCACATACTTCTTTCGCGTTATGAAGTTGCTGACTTGGTGGCACGTAATTTTGAAATGTTGCCTTTTTTAATTTTTGATTGATTAAGCTGCCATCCTCAAACCCTCTAAATAACTTGAGGACTTTCTCTTTCACATGCGTTTCTAGTGCTTCTGTTGCTAGCTGCTGGTCTTCCTTCTCAACTGTTTTACATTGCGGACAAAATTCTTTTCCTGTTTCTTTATCGATAAGCATGCGCTTGTTGCACAAATCTTTTATGTTCTTTTTACCAACAACGAAAATGTTCTGGCATCGATTCGGTGACAATTGAAACATTTCCACCGCTTTCTTCCTAGCTGTTTGAGAAATCGTATTTGCTGAAGAACTCTTCACTTGATTTACTTGTTTTAACTGACCCATTCGATCCACCGCCCTTTACTTTTCCTGTCCGTTTATTTGCGTTACGACGAAATTCTTCTTCAGATGATTCAATATCAGCTAATGTGCGAATGTTGTTATTAGCCCAATCTTCTAAAATACCCACTGCGTAATTCCACCGCTTGTTTTTCCGTAATGCTCTTTGCATAGCAGCGATAACTACTTCTTCGCTTAAATCATCAATCCAGTGACCAATTTCTTCTGCGACAAACGGCTTTATCATACCGAAATTTTCTTCATAAAAATTGAAGCAATTAGGACTGCTACTACTACTTACATTCTCTGTAGTAATATTTGTAGTAATCTCTGTATTTGTCTTACGTTCTAACGTAGGAGGCTCCTCCGTTTTATCGTAAAAGGGTGGTACGTTTGAACGTAATAGGCTATCACTTTCTATCGTAGGAGGGCTATTACGTTTCAGCGTAGGAGGGGTACCATTTCCCCAATATAAGATTGATATTTTTTGTATCTCTTCCGGAACAGGTTCAATAAACATCACGTTATTACACCTAGTACCATTTACAAATACCGTTCGAAATTCAATGCGAAGCAAGTTTCTATCTTTCAAATAATCACATGCATCTTTTACTTGTCTTTTAGTAAAGCCAAACGAATCTGCAAGCTGTTGATAATTCTTCTGAAGCATATCCGCCTTGAATTTCTGTTTGTACTTTACTTGATTTGATTCTTCATCCCTTATTTCTGTTGGTTTATACCAATAAACAACTTCCCCTAAGATGGTAATGGCAATTACATATGGCTTTCCGTTGTCTAATGTGATCGTTTTAAACCAACCATGATCTATCACATTTCCACGGAAGTTCATTTGTCCAATTTGTAGCACCTTGCTGTTCAAATGACTCACTTCCTCTCACAAATCGCAATGTAAGACCCGTTCTTCTTAATGACTTTTTTAATCTGACATTCTGGATAAGAAGTCCTAAAATACTGTTTTATCCGCTCTTTTATTTCATCTTTAGATTTTGCTTCTCTCCAGAATGCTCTGGGGAGAAGCACTTTGTACGGAACGTTTTGCATGGATTAAAGCACTTCATTTTCGAAGTTGAATTCTTCCTGCTCTTTTTGCTCTGAAACAATTACTACTTCTTTCTGACGATTTGCATGTTCTAAATCAATAAATTTAGAAAGGGCTGTAATTTGTTGTAGCGATAAATCGTTTGGTTTCATGTTGAATTTTTCTTTAATAATTGCTTTTAAATCATCTTTCGTCATGTCATACCCCTGCAGTTTTTCATTAATAGAAGACCACTGATTTTTGATTTCCTCATCCGGATCAATAACTTCCCCTTCTTCAACTTGCAGCTGGTTTGGTGTAATATCTACTCGAGCACCCGGCTGATAAGAAGGCGTCTCTTCAACGGGTTTACTTGCAACTGGTTCGTCTTCGCCAATTTCAATTCCGTACTGCAGTTTAGCCGATCGTTTTAACAAATGCTTTTTGAACATATCGTTGAACCAATCTTTCCACATGTCTGCATTGCGCCCTTTAGTCATATGCTCAACTTCACTCGATTCCATTAGCACTACAACATCTTCAAATCCTTCACGCTTTGCTACTGAATACCCACCAATTACTCGACCTCTCGGAAAACCGACAGAATGAATAATTTCTTTAGTTGTTGCGTTATATTTAAAATCATCATTTTCATGTACAAGTTGCGCGTCTACCCCTTTATACCCATCTGTTTTTCTTGCAAGAGCAAGCACTCCCTCAACTGCTATTTGAATACTCATTTTCGGACCGTTTTTAGTGTTGTAAACGATGCAATAAATATGGTTTAAGAAAGGATTTAAGCCTGAGTTAACACAAGTTTGAACAAATAACGCAAATTGTTCATCTGATGTTCCGAGTGCGATGGTTCCCTTGATTGTATCCAGTTCGTTTTGTGTAAAACTTCCTACCACCGCTTGTGTATTTGAAACCGCTACTTGATTTTTAGCCATTGATTACTTCCTCCTTGTTTTCAATTGTTTTTGCTTGAACTGTAAATTCTGTATCTTGAACCTGTGCCACAATCAGTTGGCCAACTGGTTTTTCAAAGTGTAAAATACTCTCTGCGTTATCAATGAACGTTGGAACGATTAGCTCTGATTGCTTGCTTAACACTTCAATTACTTCCAAACCTGCTTTGATTTTTTCAGCTGTACTTAATCGGCTATACGGTTTGCCATCCATCAAGATTTCGAATGTCGCACGTTCCTCGCCATTTTTCAGCGTTTCGTACAGTTGTACATCGATTGTTTTAAATAACGCTTGAATCTTTTTCACCATTAACTCACTTCGTTTTGTACGGAAATCTTTGATTGCATCCAGCAATACAATGGACTCATTTTTTTCTTTTCGAATTTGTTCTTTCGTTGCCGTTGCTTCATCAATTTCTTTTTGTAAAATCTCTAAGCTATGAACTTGTTTCAATGTCGCGTTTAATGAGAAGATTTGACTATCTAACTCGCTCGTTTGCGTTACATCCACTTCAACTGGCGATAATTGTTTGAACTGTTCCGCCAATTCTTTATGTTTGGCTACCATACTTTTCCCGAGTTGTTTCGCTTGTTCAAAACGGTCAATTCGATTTTGCTTTACCTTATCTAGCGCTTCACCTTGTAACGCTTGACCGCATGTGTGGCAAGACTCTTGCACCTGTTCCGCTTTGATTGCAAAAACCACTTCTTTTTGCTTTTCAATTTCTTGCTTAACACCTTCAATTTGATATTGCATTTGTGTATATGCAGATTGTTGTTTCTGTGATGTGCGAACTTTTTCATCGATTGCGGAACGTTCCGCCTGTAATTCCGCTAGCTTTTGTTTAACGACTTCTTTATCCGTTTCTGGCTGTTCTTCTTTTTGTTTATCCAGTTGTTCTTGTAAGGTAATAACGCGCTCGTTTGCACGTTCATATGATTTTTCATGTATTCTTTTTCGTTCTGTATGCACTTTCTGTAAGTCTTCCAGCGGATGTTTTTTCAATTTCTGTTCAAGTAATTCCACCTGCAATTTAGGTAATGCAGCAAATACTTCCGCTTTTAACGGTTCACTTACATATGTGAGAAGCTGTTCGCGCTGCGTTTGCCAATGTTGTGTACTGAAATAGTTGGGATTGAATAGTGATAAGAATGCTTGTTTATCAATTAACGCTTCCACCCACGATTCGAACTCTTTTGCTTTCTTTGGTACCTCATTGATAAAGTACTTGGCTGTTTTCTTTTGTTTGCGACCGATTAAGATGTCTTTCCCGTCTACATCGATTAACAGCTCAACTACTGTTTCTGCATCTGAATCGCCGATTGGCTTCGGATCAAGTTTTGTTCCAAATGGATCTGTACCGAATAACACCCAAGTGATTGTTTCAGCGATTGTTGATTTACCTGCACCGTTTCTACCTGCAATGGAAGTAATATCACCAAATAAAATTTGTAAATTCGAATGATTCTTGAAATTTAAAATAGACAAAGATTTAAACTGAACGTGCATTTTATATCCCCCTTGTGATAAAATATTGTTAATTAAATTTGTTTAAGGGAACCCATTGCCGTGGGTTCTTTTTTATTCCCCTGCGGTTTTCTTCTCAAATCCAAGCTGCGTAATCATGTAGTCCATGATGTTGTCCTTTAAAACCACTTCGTCACCTGGTAGAATTTCATTACCTAATGCATCCTCAATTGGATGGTCTATCATTTGTTCTTGCGGATCTGCTTTGTCGTAACCGTTGTGCATTGCCATTTGGTTTTCTAGCATCTAAATCACCTCCTCGCAAAGAGTTATATAATGCGCTCTTTCTACCAAATCCGCATTAATTCCCTGACTTCTTAACCGCTTAATCACCTTTAGAATGTTTTTACGATCTCTTTCACGTTCTACATCGTGCTTTTCTTTTGCTCGATACAGTGCTGCAAGTTCCCTTCTTGCAAGGCGCGCTTCCTTTACCCACTCACGCAATAACTTTTCATCATGTGTTCTTAATGCTTCAATTTGCTTCTGTTCGCAATGTTTTAAAAATGAATCTAACGTTTGTTTCTTTTGAATGTCCTGTTGTAGAACAAGTGCTGTAATTCTCATATTCTTTTCACCTTCCTTAATTGCTGATTTTCTTGCTTGAGCTGCTCGTTCTCGTTGATAAGTTTTTCAAATGTATCAAATAGCGCTACACCACCCACGAATGACACGATAATTATTGCTGTAACCAAAAGGCTGAATGTACTTTCAACCAACGTTTGGTTCCTCCTTTTGGGCTTCTAGCCATGCTTCCAAATCTTTTTGTAAGAAGAGTAATTTGCGTCCTTCTCGGATTACCGGAAACTGCGGATGATTTGCCAACTCATACATTCTGCAAACTGCGATATTAAGGTAAGCTGCCGCTTCTTTCACTCTCATTACTTTGTTTGGTTGTGCTTGCAGTTGGAATGAAGCTAATGCTGCTTGAATTTCTTCACGAACAACTTCTCGGATTGACTCTTTTATGATTTGATCTAATCCCATTTTGTTTTGCTCCTCTCTATTTAACTTAACCAACTTTAACTTAACCATTAGTTAAGCTACGGACAAAAAATTTTAATTGCATCTAGTTTCACTTTTAAGAAATCAGCAATTTTTACAATTAAGTCATAATAAGGACGGCGTTTGCCATTTTCTATGTACCAATAGTAAACTTCTGTAATACCAATAGCTTCAGCTACTTCCTTACATGTATATCCTTGTTCTACACGTAGCTGTTTTAGAGTTTTCATATGCAACTCCTCTCTTCCGTTTTTGTTGTTAATTACATAATAACTTAACCTAAAGTTAAGTTCAATTATTTTTTAAAAATTTTTTCAAAAATTTTATCTTTCCACTTAACTGATAGTTAATATATAATGACAGTGTAGCATAGTGTAGTGAAGTATAGTGCCGTGTGTCACACTATAACAGTGATAAAGAAGAAATAACTTCATAATAAAATAGATAAAATAAACTTGAGGTGTTTTAATTATGTTTAGTCATGATAGGTTAAAGTTGTTAATTGAAAAAAGAGGGATTACCCAACAACAATTAGCTGATGCAATTGGTGTTAGTCATGTTTCTGTTTATAACTACGTCGAAGGAAAAAAATCACCAGGTACACGTACACTTCAAAAAATAGCTAATCATTTAAAAGTTACTACTGATTATCTATTAGGATTATCTGATTCGCCAGATTTAACAGCAGACCAAGATCTACAACTTACAGCAGAAGCCCAAGAAATACTTCAAATCATAAATGATCTACCTGAAGAACAACGAAAAAAGGCATTAGAACAACTAGAAATGTTTGTGAATTACGAAAAAGCAAAAGGGAATATTTAACGAAAAAAGACTATCCAAAGATTAGATAGTTTTTTTTACATTGCTTTTTCTCTTTTAGGTTCACTTAAACAAATAGATAGTAATGTCTCTTTTGGATCATTTTCCTCTTGTAGTAGTAATAGAGCTTCTTTAATCAGATTAACTTTCCCATCTTTACTCTTCATCTTCTCTTATCCCCTTATCATTTTTGTAATTTTTTTACATAAATTTCTTTTTTGTTCGTAAACCTAAAAAGGAAATCTCCCCTAAAACTACAAATGACATCGTCAATTAAGACGATGTCATTTTAAATATATATGTAAACCTTAATTGCGTATCTTACCAACCGC
The DNA here is from genome assembly GCF_007680225.1 of Bacillus sp. DE0042. NCBI lineage: Bacteria > Bacillati > Bacillota > Bacilli > Caryophanales > Bacillaceae > Bacillus > Bacillus sp. DE0042. The sequence continues at coordinate 152,961 of NZ_VEJP01000001.1, forward strand.
CACCAGGATCAACCATCATTTGCTGAACTACTGGTTTTGAGTCATTTGTACTAGGCTTTTCTTTCACGGAATCAGTGTTAACAACTAGTGTAGCTGCTAATAATAGTGCAGGAATAATTGTAATTAATTTTTTCATCTTTTCACCTCTTTCCAATGTTAATTGTACCAAATATTCAAATTAAACCCAAGTGAATTTTCGGTAAATTCGAATAAAATATATTCCCCGACTTTTGACACATTAGAAGAGATTGCTTCATTAACTCTTCCCTTTTAGCTCCCTCATATGTTAAAGCTAAATAAGCGGTCTGTATGTCTGTTAATTCACCAGTAGAAATTTTTATTTGATTTAACATTTCCCTTGCTCCTGTTGTATTACCTTGTTTAATCATTAAATATGCCATCTCACTTGGATGTACAACATCTGAATCGCTAATTTCTTTGTCGTGATGAATCTTTAAAAACGATAATGTATGTTGCACCATTTCTCTCTTCTTCTCTATACCTTCAACCTTTCTATCACCAATCACTTGTAAAGTTTTCTCTAGGTAATATTTTGAGTTCTCATATTCACCTTCTGAGAAAACGTACGATTCACCTAGCTTTAAGTACGCATTTACTTTTGGAAAAGAAAAAAAGTTATCCCACTCAAGATCATCTATTAATTTAATACAAACGCTTCTGGCTTCAACTACTTCTCCCCCTTGCAATGAAGTAACAGCAATTGCTTCTCTGTAACGTAATTTGAAACACTCTCGAAGATATTTATTACTAATTTTATCAATCTTTGTTTCAAGTGACTTCAGCCGCTCGCTTAAAGCAGTATAGTTACCTGTTTGATATTGCGCTTGACATAATAAAATTTCAGTTAACACTTCCATCTCCATTGTTTTCACTGATTTACTTTCTATATGCAACGCTTTATGGTACTGTTTGGCATTCAATTCACCTGTATATCGGTTATAAATAATCTGATATACTTCAGCGAATTCTTTATTTTCAGACACCTTAGAGTTTAATTCACTATTTATTACTTCTATCAAAAGGTTGAACTTACCTCTTAAAGCTAAGTCCTCCATCGCTTCACGTAAATTCTCTGATTTCGGGTTTGTGACATCGATATAATTCTTTAACATATTCCCTTGTACCTGTATGCCTTTATTTAATAGGATGATTGTTTTAGAAAGAAAACCAAAACTAATATCTGTGTTACCTTTAAATACTTTTGTAACAGTACTTGGCTTAACACCCCAATGATCTGCTAGTTTGTTTTTTCTTATACCAGCTACACATAATTCTTTTTCAATTTGACCTAGAGTTTTCCACATGTTTTGTCCCCCTCTATTGGAACAAGACACACTTCCCTATCATGAAAACGCACCTTAATGATGAATTACATCCAAAAGCTGTGTTATACTAGCCGTATACGTTACGTAAACTCGTAACCGAAAGGCTCATGGCAAATGTTTTCCCTACTTATATTAGGGTTAAACGGTGTAAACGTGTTCCCATCACAATTACACACGCTATGGGTCTTTTTCGTTCCGTTTGATTTCTTAAAATCAGTTTATCACAAGATTCGGAATCTTCATTCCACTTACAGTCAATTCATGTTGAGAAAGTTTTTTCGAAAAGTCTATGCCCCAAAACTATTAGCAAGTATATTAATTGTGGCCTATACTCTGGCGGTAAGCGTCAATTATTTTCCATTTACAATTTGTAAAAAATCTATGAGTTAATCTTCTTACACTACATGTGAAAGTTTTTTACCAATAGAAAACAGCTAATTACTAAAATTTCTCTGGTATTAAAAAGCGAACCGAACTATCAGCTATATTATTAGCTAAACAAATTACCACCCGAAGCGGAAAATCAAAATATAAATGAGTGTGTGAATTACATTTTGATCCGACACTTAATAAGTAATGTAAGTTCTATATCCCTATCAAATCGAAGAAGTGATAGCACAACTTCAATTTGAAAGTACACCACAATATCAATCTATTTAATGATTATTTCAAAATAATTCCCACTAAAATCATATTTTTTTAATAAATTACAATATACAACTTTACTTAAATTTGGTATGCTCTGAAAGAAATCAAAAAATGCATAGAGATATTCGGAGGAAATAGTATGGGGCTTTTTGGTACAAAAAATCCAAAAACTATTACAGATAATAGTTTTTCTTGGAAAGACAATGTAATTGAAATTACAGAAAGCGGTTATTTACAGAGCAAGGGCCTAATCAATATGGTTCGTATTCCTGTTCGCCACATTGATACCGTTACATATTCTATCAGCACTATAAAGCCATCTATGAGCGTAGACCTTAACATTATAGGTAAGGGAGTTGTCTTAGGAGTTATAACTGTAGGTATTGATTTGAAAGACGAAGTTCAAGATTGGTTACTTAAAAAAATTGAAAAATAAATTTCTGTAAATCAAAAGCACAGTAGCATTAAGCACTGTGCTTTTTTCACTCTTTATATTCCCGTTCCTGGGTCTTTCATATATCCTCCACCTACACCAGGATCAGACATACCCATTCCACCGCCTGGACCATAAGATAGCGGACTTCCACCTGTGCCACCTGGATCAGAAATTACTTTCCATCCTCCAGGGTCCTTTATGTAGCAATTCATTTTGTTATCCCCTTTCTTATACACCCGTTCCTGGGCCGAAAATTTCTTTCCATCCTGTACCTGGTTCTTCATTATGTCTCCAGCCACCACCGCCTGGATCAGTTACTCTGTGACCACCAGGGTCCTTTGTGCATTCTCCCATGTTCTCTCCTCCTTTTATCTGAATCTACTAATATTCTACTATTATTTAACATCGACTGACAATCATATCCTATAACTGTATTTGTTCATATATGGTAAAATGTATCCATCGCTGATATGTCCAACTATGTAATTTTCATAGCAGCAAAATTACAACTAGACTTATACACCATGATTCAAAACAAAATGAAGGAGTGTTTTAAGTGAAAGGACATATTCGAAAAAGAGGAAATAAATATTGTATTGTGGTCGACATTGGACCTGATCCAGAGACAGGAAAAAGAAGACAGAAGTGGTTTTCTGGGTATAAGACAAAAAAAGAAGCACAGGCTGATGTTGCGAAGAAGATTACAGAATTAAATGAAGGAACTTTTATAGAACCGTCTAAAGTTACGTTAAAGGAATATCTAAATCATTGGTTAGAAATTAAAAGTATGAGTATAGAAAGGAGTACCTTTGTCGGCTATAGGGCATTTATCAACCAACATGTTATACCTAGTATAGGAATGGTTGCACTCCATAAATTAAATGTTATGCACATTCAAAAATGCTATAAAACTGCGATAGATAAAGGTATTGCAAACAATTCTATTCTGCTTATGCATAGAATATTAAAGAGCGCTTTAAATCTAGCTGTAAAACAAAATATTATTTCTCGAAATCCAGCTGCTTTTGCAGAGATACCGAAAAAAGAAAGAACCTCTATCCAGACTTGGACAGAGGAAGAAGTAAAAAAGTTTCTTTTGCATTCACAAGAATCACGATATCACATTGGGTATCTACTTGCAATAACTACAGGTATGCGTATGGGAGAAGTTCTAGGCTTACGATGGCAGGACGTTGATTTTGAAAAACACACCGTTACGATAAACCAAACATCTGGCCATGACAATAAAATCAAAAAAACAGCAAAAACAAATTCATCAAAGCGTACTATTCCTGTACCTAAAGAAACTATAGAATCCTTAAAAAGACATAAGATTTTAATTAATAAAGAGAAATTAAGGTTTGGTTCTGCTTATCAAGATCAAGATTTAATTAATTGTAATGAGTTTGGAAAAATTATAAAAAGAGCACATTTCAGAAAATGTTTCATTAGAGAGACACATAAAGCCGGTATAAAAGAAATTAAATTCCATGATTTAAGACATACACACGCTACTATACTATTGAAACAAGGGGTTAACCCTAAAATTATCAGTGAGCGATTAGGTCATACAGACATTTCAATGACATTAAGTGTGTATTCGCATGTTTTACCGAATATGCAAGAAGAAGCTGTTAAAAACTTCGGTAAAAGTATCTTTGGATAACTTATGTTTGCAAAATGTTTGCATTTTATAAAAATAAGTCAAACAAACGCTGTTATATCAAGGTTCGTTTGACTTAACATCTTATATTCTTGATAAAATCTTCGAATTCCTATTGAAACATTTAATAATGGAATATTCTCGCCTCCGCGCGTTATATATTCGAACCGATATACATAAGCGAAATAATCTTGTGTTTTTTCGTCTTTAATAGGCTCTGACATAGCCTCACAAATATTTTGTGATCTTAGAGGAGAAAAATATATATCTTCTTCGTGTATGTTTTCTAATTGTAAAGGACGTTCACAAAAAATATGTGAAATTAATGCTGGCACCCACTTAGAATATATTTCATTATCATGTAATACTGTTACATTAGAAATTAAATCGTAATGCCATTCATATTTTGGTGGTTCTATTAATTTATTAGGTTTCCAATCATGAATAATTTCATACCAACTTTGGAAAATATAATCAAGTTGTTCTTTTCTAATAGGTTCTTTACATACAATCCATGGTGTATTTTCATTTAATACATATGGATTATGCTGAATAAATAATATATCAGAAAACATATCATATAACCTTTCATTCAATCGTTTCAACTTACTCGTTAATAAAAATGTCTTATAATGTATCTCTACAATATCGAGCCATTCAATAGGAAAATATATAAATGATACACTTTCATTTAAAAGAGGTTCTACTATATTCTCAAATGTTAATAACCGTAGTTTTTCCATGTAATGAATACTTCCTTTCTTCATTTGCTTTGATCATCAAAAAACTAGAAGAAACCGTTACATAATCTAATCAATTAAAACCCGGTTCTTTATAATTTAATAGTTATTCATTTATATAAATAATACATTATAAATAAAAATAATAATTGTTTATCTTCTATATTTTATAAAACACAACATATACATCACCACCTACTAATATTAAATACAATACATTCGAATTATACAATATAAATAGTATATTGTATTTGCAATTTACAATAACTTTACAAAAATAACGATAAAAAAGGTATTGTTCATTCCTATGTTCAACAATACCTTTTTTATCCAATTACTTCTTTTACATCTGTATTCACTGGCCACTTTTCTAAAGTATAAGCCATTTCCCAAAATGAATATTCATATTGGCTGCTAATAATAAAATGCTGTTTCATTCGATTTCGGTCTGCCTCTGTTACTTTTTCAGCTATTGCATCTAATCGTGTAATTTGCTCTTCAACTAAAGTACGGAACCAACCCGATGCAGAAATCCATTCTTTATAAATTGGCTCTTCTGGCTGACGCTCTTTTAAACATTCATAAATTGAGTAGAAATCAATATCATGCCCCGGTTTCGACTCAATAGTAAAAAAATATCTGATTGGTTAAACTCTTGATATTAAGAATGTTTTTATGATTATTTGGTATTAGTGTGTTCTAAATGATAGTGGCTATTATTGAAGATGACATATAAGCGATTATTAAACGATAGTCCTTCTACATCATAGATAGAAAGAATACCGTTTTTTCGTTTAGAGTATTTGTATATACTTCAAAATATTAAGACGCTAGGCATAGATCATGCCCCAAGGTTTGAGAATCTAAAGTATTTGAATAAGAAACTTTACTCCGTTCGTTATAGTTATTCACATCATAATATATTATTATTTCTACCTTAAGAACTGAAAATAGCTATTTAAAAATATGGCTGCTAATTTCAGTTCGATCTTCCTTGCACCCAAGTAGCAATATCATTTATAACATACTCAGGGATATTAGCGGGACTATAATATTCATCCGGTTTACTTAATTCTCCATCTCCTTCTGTAAAGAAGTGATTTAACTTTGGATATAGTCGATAATCAATGTTATCTCTCTCTTTTAATTGTTCTTTCCAATAAGGAATTTCAATTTTTGATAGAACTTGATAGTCTCTTTCTCCTTGAAGAATAAGAAGCGGTGTTTTTTGTTTTTTTGACATTTCTGCTGCTTTAATTTTACGGATAGAATCCCAATATACTGGTGGTCCTAAAGAAAAACCCTTTGGCGGATTCTGACTAGAGAAATTAGGATCCTTTAATAATTCAAACTGCGATTTGTAAAATTTATATTCTTCTGGTTTCATTTCTCCAATAGAAAGACGATACTCCAGTTGATCTAAAACATTGTCTGTGAATGCCTTGCCCGCTCCTCCCATCACAATTGCCCCAGCAATATTTTGATTTTGATTTTTTTCAATTATCCTCGGAATCATCATTCCACCTTGACTATGACCAAGAATATAAATTTGATTCTTATCTATCATAGGTTCATTTTGAAGAAAATGAGTCACAAGAAGTGCATCATCTGTTGTCTCTTTATCAACTGTATAAAAAGGACTAAGTTCTGTTTTCAATCTATGTTCATAGGTTCGTTTATTATAGCGAAGAACAGCAATTCCTTTCGAGGCAAGACCTTCAGCTAAATCACGAAATGGTTTTAAAGCATACGTTGCTGAATCCTGATCGGCTGCTCCAGCTCCATGAACAAGAATAACCGCTGGAAAAGGACCCTTTCCCTTTGGAACAGATAATGTTCCTGGTAATGGAAATGCACCACTTCCAACTACTACTTCTTTATCAACAAATGATTTAGGATTACTATATGATGGCCGATCTGCAACAGGACTAAACGGCATACTGAGTTGAAAATCATCTATTTTTCCAGATGGATCTAGTTTTATTAGTAAAGGTACAGTAATTTGTTCAAAAACTAAGTTAATCTCTACATTTGTATGAACAGAATTTGTCTCTTTTTGTGTAACTTCTCCAATTTCTATAAAAGAACCTTTTTGTAATTGCGTAGGAAGTTCTTCCCAATAGTTCTTCAACCATTTTTCAGATATTATTTTCTGTAATGATCGAGAAGTTAAATCAAATGCAGATTTATAATCTTCAGTATGCATAGAACAGACAAATGAAAAAGCAGTAGATATAACGGGATTTCCCTCTTCAATATTGTCTATTTTTTTTATATTTGTGTTTGTTTCCTTTAATGTCGATTTAATTTGGTGACTAAACGGATTATTATATGCATTTGGATATAAACTTCTTTTCAATACGTCCTTATTCCGTCCCTCAAACAAGTTTGAATAATCCTCAAAATTTTTAGGTGACATTACTTCCTCCGCATATGAAACCGAAGGAATAGTTATCGCACAAATTGCACTGATAAGTAATAACTTACTACCCATTCTTTTTTTCGTACTCATATATATTAATTCTCCCTTCAAAATTAAAATTTTTAATACAGCATGCCTAGTACTATAAGGTCATAGATATTTTCAAGGCGATTAATAATCTACTTTACGATCCCCCCTAACAGGTTAAAAAACTATTATAAACAAACTTCAATATAAAATGCCTTCGCTCTCTTTTCCACATGTATGTTAACTCTAGAAATTACTTATTTTCTTTAAAACACTCTTGTTACTGGTTTGTTTTTCATATATAAGTCGTACCCTTTTCCCCCTTCGCGCCACTTTATATTTTTATCATATACAATGAAAATCTCTTTTTCCTTACCTATTACTTACAAATTCCTTACATCCGAAATTGCTTTTATAATAGTGCTGCAGGAACCACTGTGCCCGAAAGCGCAAAAAAAGAAACACCAATGTAATTTGCTTTGGTGCTTCTTTTTCAGGCTTTAAATTTTGATTATTTTTCTTGCTATGTAACACAAATTACATTGTGCTATATGATACAATCCTAATGTTGTTAGAATCACTTTTTTAAATGGTAAATTTATACTAGAAGGTACTCATATCCAACAGTTTAAGAAAAAGAAAAGTCTCAAAATAACTAAATGTAGAGACAGAAAATTTTCATTTAAGGATGACTTCAAAACCATTAACTTAAGAAACGGATATTCTTCAGAGCGAAAAATAAAAAGGTTTCTTTCAAAATGTATGGAATTTTTGTTCTGGAGGTATTCATATTTGTTAACTGAATGAGCATGGGCTATTTATCTATATTTTCGTTTTTCATACCATAAATAAAAATACCAGTCGTTATAGACTGGTATTATAAAGCTAATGTTTTTTAATTGATAAATGTAGTATTTTTTACTTTCCAGTCTTCAAGTTTAATGAAAACCCAGAATGAGTAGATTCCTAGAGTGATAATTGATAAGAGCAACCATTTTATCCAATTACCAAACAAGCCTACAGCAGAACCATTGAATTTCATACGGTGCCCGTTAACTACTGTATGATTTATTTTCCAACCATAAACCATACATAAAGCCCAAGGGTAACAAATACCAAGGGTAAAAACTGTAATAAGTACACCAAGGATACTCCAACCAATAAAGCTGAATAATCCACCATCAAAAAATGAGTGGCGACCATTTTTTAATTCAGAACCGATTTCCATAAAAAAACTCCTAACATATATACATTCATAATGACAAAAACAAATTATATCACAATAAAATGGTTTCAGGTCTATAAATCGTAATATAAAGTAAAACAAAAACATCTTACAGAAACAAAGCGCCTTATCTCAAGTTCTTAATTTTGTATACTAGAGCGGTGCATTTAATAAAAATAGTTACATAGTTGTAAAAATTTATAAAGTGGTAAGATTTTTTTATGATTAAGTTTAATTATATGAGAAATATGAAAAAAGAAAGAAGGGCTGATAGAAGCCCTTCTTTTTGGTTCTGGTGCAATAAATTTACTTACGAAAGTCAAAGATCGCATAAATGGTATAGAACATAAAAAAGACATTCGATTGTTGATTTCAAATAAAGTCACAATGTTTATAAAAAGGTGGGATAAATTGTTTCTTTAAATTAAAGGATGCTACATGTGTTTTGATTAAATTTTTTTATAAAAATTGTATAATACTTCACAAATGGATTCCTTTTTTCTCTAATCAATATTCATATGTTACAATAGTACCAGTTGTATCAGTAGTACCATTAAAACCACTAAAACAATTAGAACAACTACCACAACTACCACAGCCACCACAACCGCCACAACCAAAACAACCGAAGCAACCAATACAACGGAATCCACCACAACGAAATCCACCACAGCGACCGCCACAACCGCCACAACCGCCACAACCACCACAACGACCACAACCGCCACAGCGACGAGCATCATCTTCAATATAGTAATATGGATATTGGTTTTGCTGGTCCCAATACACAATATTTCCAGATTGGTAATCATTAAGGCTTAACGCTTGTAGTTCTTGTTGAAACTTATTCATTTTCATGACCTCCGTTTATAAACTTCAACCTTTTCAATGCTTTCCTATATTTCTGTTCGTTAAATCTAAGTAGAAATAGCGCTATAAACTAAGTTCAATACGTACCCCTACAAAATATGACCTATCACTAGATAATGCACCTTGTTCATATACCTATTTTTAGGTTATTTTTCCATAGGCTCATTTTTATAAATTGAAAAAAGACGCACTTAGATTGATGCGTCTTTTTGCGATACTTCTTTTATGAAATCATATACATAGGTATTATCCATACCTATGTATAGCAATACCCCTACTCATTATCCAATGACATCTTCTACTTCTGTATTCACTGGCCACTTTTCTAAAGTATAAGCCATTTCCCAAAATGAATATTCATATTGACTGCTAATAATGAAATGCTGTTTCATTCGCTTACGGTCAGACTCTGTTACGTTTTCAGCGATAGTATCTAATTTTGTAATTTGCTCTTCAACTAGCGTACGGAACCAATCAGATCCATAAGCAGAAATCCATTCGTTATAAATTGGCTCTTCTGGCTGATACTCTTTTAAACGCTCACCAATTTCATAATACAACCAATAGCAAGGTAAAATTGCTGCAATGATATCGCCTAAATGTCCTTCATACGCAGCACGATACATATGTGAAGTATAAGCGTATGCAGTTGGAGCAGGGATAAAATTATCTTTTTCTTCTTGTGTTATCCCTAGTCTCTTCGCAAAGTTCTCATGTAAAGATAATTCCGCCTCGTATGTATTTTGAGCATGGTGTGCCATACGAGCTGTTGTTTCTAATTCCAGTGCTTTTGCAGCTCCTAAAGTTTGTACTCTAGCAAAGTGACTCAAATAATATGAATCTTGAAGCACATAATAGCGAAAACTAGCTAAATCTAACGTTCCTTCACCAAGTTGCTTTACAAAAGGGTGATGAAAACTTGCTTCCCAAATTGAATCTACTTCTTGACGTAATGATTGTGAAAATTTCATTTAAATCCCTCCAATAAAGTATAAAATTTAAGTATTTACCCACAGTTATTAAATCTGTAAAATAAAAAAACTTTCTTTACAAACGTAAAGAAAGTGAAAGTGACAGTATTTATTCATAAAATAGTAATGTCTTCCCACTTCCCTACGCTAGTATTAACCAGATCAGGTACTAAGAGTCTCAAATTCTCGTTTGATCTCAGCCTATAATAGGCCCCCCTAGTGGATAAATATTTAATTTTCGTATTGTATTCATCATAACATACTTCATGTTACTGTCAAAAACATTCATGATACTGCTACTTAAAACCCTTCTTCTTTTCTTACTTTTAATGAAGTGTCAATAATCATATCTAATAGTTTACTATAATGAATACCAGCTGCATCTGCACTTTTCGGTAGTAAACTTGCTTGTGTCATCCCTGGTAATGTATTAACCTCCATTACATATGGAATTCCGTCCTTTACCATCATATCCACCCTTGCATAAACGCTGCATTTCAATGCTTTATAACAAGCCAGTGACGCTTTGTTTACACGTTCCTTCAATTCAGCTGGAAGCTCGATAACTTCTTCAATTGTACTAACATCATCATATTTTGCATTGTAATCAAAGAACTCAGCTGCATGTCGGATTGAAATAATAGGTAACTGTTTTCCATCAAAAATTGAACATGTAATCTCATCACCTTTTATATACTTCTCTATTACTACTTCAGAATCCCATTCAAACACAGTTTCCAGCATTGAAATTAATTCATCTTTATCATATACAATCTTTACCCCAACACTTGATCCACCAGAGTTTGGTTTTACCACTAACGGAAATCCTAACTTATCTAATTCATCAAGATTTAGATCCGCCATTTTTGTAAGTTCAATCCAATCGGGTGTTTCTATACCTTCATAGCGTAAAATCTTTTTCGAAATATTTTTGTCCATACACATACCGCTAGATAACATATTGCTCCCGCTATAAGGAATACCTAAACTTTCAAGCGTGCCTTGAACCGTCCCATCTTCTCCGTATTTTCCGTGTAATGCGAGCAGCGCAAAATCAATGTCTTTCGCTTTTTCGATTAAATCTATTTTTTCATTTAACGTAATTGGTACGATTTCATATTTATTTTTATCTAAATTTGCAATCATTTCATTTCCAGTCATAATTGATACTTGTTTTTCAGAGGATACTCCACCCATAATAACGCCAATTCTCATTTCCTCAACTCCAAATTTCATTTTTTATTGTATCACCGATTATTTTGATTCCACGAACTATTTCTTCTTCTTTCAGACGTGAAAATCCTAATCGAAAAGTAGTCGCTCCTCCTCCATCAGAATAAAAAACATCTCCAGGAGAAAATGTAACCCCTTGCTCATAACACTTTTGTAAAAGTGTGCGGGCATGAATTTTTTCTTCTAACTCTATAAATAAATGAAGTCCACCATCACCGGTCATTCTTTGAAACGGAATGTACTCGTTACACGCCCCAACAGCTAACTCATATTTTTTCTTATAAACTGATCTTGCCTTTTTTAAATATTTTTCAAAATATCCTTCATGTAAATATTGAAATAGAACAGCTTGATCTAACGTAGATGTGTGAATCGTTCTTGCTCTTTTTACACTTTCTAAATGATGAATCAGCTCTTTATCTGCGATGATCCAGCCTACACGTAAGCCAGGGAAAAGTACCTTTGAAAAGCTACTAATATAAATTACATTATTACCAGCGCCAGCAAAAGTTAATAATGGTGCTAAATGTGAACCTGAATAACGTAGCTCTTCATTAAATCCATCTTCTATAATAGGAACCTTATATTTTGAGAATAATCTCATCAGTTCCGTTCTTTTCTCCGAACTCGTAACAATACCGGTTGGATTATGATAGGAAGGAATTAAATATGCGAAATCAAACTCTTTTTCACGCAAACTTTTTTCTACTTCGTTCGTATCGATGCCATCTTCATTCATATTAATTCCGTAAACTTCAAGTCCATGTAAACGGAAAAGCTTCAATGCAGCATGGTGAGTTGGATTCTCACAAATAACCCGCCCTGATTTCTTTGATAACGAGGATAGCACGATGTCTAATCCTTCTGTAAATCCATTTGTAATTAAAATATCTTTGTTCGAAATATCTACACCTTTCATTTCCATATAATGAAGTAGATAATCCATTAACGGTCTATAACCTTTTGCGTATCCGTAGTTTAATACGACATCCCCTTCAATGGACATACGAGTAAGAAAAGCTCTTTTGAAATTTTCCACATCAAATAGCTTTTCGTCCGGAGCAATGCTATTAAAAACAATCATTCCTTTTTCCCAGCGAACACCATGTTTCATTAAATCTAATTCATCCGCTAATAAGGTAACGGTATTAAGTTTATTTTTCCAATCTATTTCAACAGAAGAAGTGTTCGATATATCAACCTTCGCTACAAAATTCCCTTTACCTTTAACTGCATAAATGAGTCCTTCTTGCTCTAAATCCGCATAAGCAGCGAGTACAGTATTTCTGCTCACACTTAGTAATTCACTTAGTTCCCTAGTTGAAGGGATTTTTTGATCCCCGAGCAAATGACCTTTCATAATCATCTTTTTCAAATAATCTTTCAATTGAATATAAACGGGACGATCTTTCACAACTTTAAAATCTTTAAACAATTCCTTACCCCCTGCAATCATTTTTGCATATTTATTTCATTCTCAAAAGGTCCACTACATATGTATTTTTTATAAAGGGCGGTACGGTCTTATAAAGTGGAACTTTAATCAATGGGGCTGATTATCACCCACTGATTATTATCCCTTAGTAACAGGCATTTTACTGCCTATTACTAAGGGATAAATCTTTGCGGTATAAGTTAATTACATCTTTTAAAGCTGCTGCTGCGGCTCCGCGTGGATTGGAAGCACCACCAATTGTAGTAACTTGCCCCATCGTATCTGTAAAGAACGTAATTCCTTTTTCTGTCCCATTTACTTTTGCTAGCGGATGATCTTTATCTATTTCGTACGGTTCCACATGAAGAACCACTTTACCGTCCTTATCCTTATATGCTGAAGCTATTAATTTAATATATTTATTTTGTTCTTTAGCATTTCGAATTTGTTGTTTTGTAACATGTTCGATTCCTTTTATATGTATATCAGTAAGCGTATTTTCTGTTCCCATTAAACTATTTGTCAAAATTAACAATTTACACGCACTATCAGAACCACTTACATCTAATATTGGGTTCGTTTCAGCAATCCCTTTACTTTGCGCTTCTTTCAGTGCTTCTTCAAACGTAATATCTTCCTCATTCATTTTCGTAAGAATATAATTTGTTGTCCCGTTTAATATTCCTTCTATTTTTTCAATATGGCAACCAGCTAAACTAAAGTGACCAATATCAAGTGTCGGTAATGCGGCCGCAGTTGCACCACTATATCGAATTCGTACATTTGCGATTTTTGCTGCTTCATTTAGTTCTCTCCAGTTTGTAACGAGTGCGCCTTTTGAAATTGCGACAATATCCATATGTTTCTCAATCGCTTGTTTTATATATTGTTTTCCTGGATTTCCATCTTTAAGGTTTGTAACTGTTGATTCTACTAATACAGTTCCACTTATGCTAGTTGTTGCTCGTTCCTCTGGATGATGTTCAATGTATTCTTCAATTGCAGCGCTACCGCCACCGTACGTTAATAAGTGATGAATAGATAATCCATCCTCATTATGTATTGCAACATTTCTACCTAATACAGCGCTTACCACTAAATCTATTCCATATGATTCATTTATATATAAATATTTTTCATTTAATAATTTTATAAACTCTCTTCCTACTGTCCCATATCCTGATAATACAACTTGAACTTTCATAATATCCCCCCATATTTTTCTACCATATCCCTCTTTCAATATAATATAAAGCGCCCTCGAATTCCATCGAGAGCGCTTTATTATTACCTATTTCGGTAAACGTGATAGCTTTTCAGCAATTGTTCTATAAAATTCTTGAATGCTAGAAAAACCTAACGTATCTGAAACACTTAATCCTACCATGTCGAGATGGTCCCAATTCGCTTTCGTTTCGATATGATTCCATTTTCCAACCTGTAATGACTCATTATTATTTACAGCAACATTAGAAGATGGTGCAATCATAGAATTTGTATTTACTACACCATCATTTTGCCACCAAGAAGTATCAACTAACGGACGGTTTTCTTCATATCTCGCATAAGAACCTAAGAAAAATGCATTCCCCATCAACACTTTATTCATCGTTATATGAGGTAAATGTAAACCTGTTATAGGTGCTGCTTGTGATGCATGTCCACTATAAGATAAGTAATACACATCCGGTTGCGTCTTTACCCAATTATTTAACTCCTTTGCACCATCAGTACTTAAATCCCATTGACTAATGTCTTTTGTATTTTTCCAAATTGAACTATTTAGAATACGATTACTATATTGGAAAAAGGACTCTCCAGCATTCTTCTTTATACCCCATTGATCCAATTTAAAATCATATAACGATAAATTATTGTTTCCTCCAAAGCTTGCAGCTGTAATGAGTAAATCTTTAACGAACGGCAGTAGAAGACTACCATCCGCAAGTGTTGTACCGTTGTGAGGGGTTGCTAATGTTGTCACACTATGAACATATGATTTTCCGCCTTCAAATAGTGGTGATATTTTGGTGTCTGGGTGATTTTTCACATAATTCTTTTCTTCAAAACTACCTTCTTTTAATAGCTGTACTAATGTTCTAATCGTTTGTCCACCCATACTATGCCCAACTAAATGAACTTTATTTGTTTCACTCCAATTCGGTGCAAAACCACTATAAGTTCTACCAAAACGATTATGTCCATGTTTCTCAGCATGTGCGGCACCGTAGTCTACTGTACCACCGTTAATTTGCGCATATAATTCACATGCACGATCCCAGTTACTAGAAACAGGTCCAACAGCTGCGGTATGTACCATATAACCACTTTGTTTCAAATCTTCCTGTATATCATGAACACCACCCCAATATTTTACGCCAAGCATTTCTTCTCTACCCCATCCAGCAAATCCATTCACCAATATGATAGGATAATTATTTTGTTGTCTCTCTTCAGCGTACGTTATTTTCATTGCGAATGAACATACAGTCACTAATACGAAAAAACATATTTTTAAAAATAACTTCCCCATACTTCCCCCCTAATAAAACGTTTACATTTTTCTTTTAAAAAATTCACAGCATGCTTTAATAACTTAAACATAATGTAAAGTATTTTATATACGTTGTATATATAGAAAACATATACAAATGTTGATAAATATTAATTCAAGTAAACATTTACTGTTTACAATACAACTTGTAAATCTGATTATTTGAATTTATAATTAGATATAGTTTCCTCATGTTAAATAGATTTAAAAACCATAAGAAAACTAATCTCATTGCTTGAAAAGGAGGAAAAAGCATGAAAATCGGATCAAATATTCATACATTATCTCAACCTACTAACATAACTCCATCTACTCTTGAGCATAATACTATCTCTTCTACTAAACTTGAAAGTAAGAAAGTAAATGATCCTATCAAGTTTGATATTCGTTCATCTGAAAAAGAAATGAAACAACCTGAGCATAAATTTAATGAATTAGATTTATGGAAGATGTTAAAGGATAAAGGTATTCCTTTATGGATCATCCTTGAAATGCTACAAAAGTCTCGTAAAGAAAAAGAAGACCAAAACAATTCGGTTCAAAATTCAAATGCGATTGAAGAAACGAGTGAGACTCGATTAAATGAAGTAATGTAAACTATGTTATCTAAATGGTCTAAAATTAAAAATAGTTCAAGGCTGATAAAATCCCTATCAACCTTGAACTATTTTTTATGATTTTTCTCCAATCGTGACAAATTGAACTGATACTTCTTCCTCAAAATCTTTAATTAACTTTCTTACTTTTACATATTCATTAGTCAATGTATTATCTGTCGACATTTTAGGTTTTTCGTCACCTAAAGATTTTTTCAGATGAAGAAGTTGCATTTTTGTTTCATTTACTTTTATTTCTTTATACACATTATTTTTCGCCACAATTACATACCATAGTGTTCCATAGTTTCGATTATTACCAAGCCAAGCATCACTTTCATATGTAACTGGTATCACTTTTCCTTCTATTTCAATACTTTTTATATTCTTTTCTTCTTCATTTATAAATAATAGTGAACTTTCTTTTGGAAAACTCGGTAACGTATCTAAAGGTTTAGAATGAGATGAATGATCTCTTTTACGAAAAATTTTTGCTTTAATCATCGCTTTTGCAGTAGATTCATTTAATATCAAAACCCTTTTTTGGTCAAATCTACCTGTTTTCACCGAAAAAACTTCATGTTCTTTCGTATTTTCCTTATAACGATTCATAATTGTTGAAGTATGATTCTCATCTCCAATGATTAATACGCCGTTAGCTGGAAATCTGTTTTCATTTTTAGAGCATGCACTTAAACTTATTAAAATTAATATACTTAATATGAAAATAGAGAGTGTTTTTTTCATCACAGTTCCTTTCATAACTCAAATTGTTTTTTTACATGCTTTTCTGCAATCTTACTTGCTGATATTCTCTACTGTTCCATAGTTTTATAAAGCTTTTGTAAGTAACGCCAACGAGTTATAAAGAAATATAAAACTTGTATACATATAAATGAAATTAAAATTATGATAGAGCTATTCATAATAGAAAAATCGACTAATTGTTGTAATGCCATATAAGCGACCACAGTATGAATCACTGCAACGATAATCGGTAAGAAGAACATTAATACTAATTGTCTTGTTACAACTTTTTTCAACTCTCGTTTACTTAATCCCATTTTCGAAATCATCTTATATTGCTGCTGATCGCGGTCCAAATCAGTATATAACCGGAAATAAATAAAACTAGCAGCGAAAGTAAAGAAGACGATTCCAACTAAAACACTTGCCATAAGTAATAACCCATTCGTTTGTTTTGCACTTAACAACTCTATAGTTAGTGCTCTAAATTCAAAATGTATGTCTCTAGGATCTTGATCGAATATGTCACTTAATTGGTTTGAAATCTCTTTTGTTTTTATCCAATCATCTACAACAAATCCATAAGTTCGATATTGAATAATATTTTCAAAATCTAGATTACTATTAAGCGGAATTTCATCATACACATGATCTTGAATCGCAATATTAATCCCTTCCGTATCGTGTGGCAAAACTAAATTATCTACAGTTTTTTTCACATGAAATGTCTTTGTCCAATCGCCTTGAATGACTTCAATATTCTTTTTATAATCACCATTTTTAAACTCTTGTTTTTGTGATACGACTCCAGGGATTAATAACATTTCATCTTCTTTTTCTATCGTTTCTTGTTGGTACCCGAGTGCTCTCGCAAGTTCGTTATATTCACTTAACTTCATTACATTTACATTACTTTCTGTATAAATATCTGAAGTGGAAGCCATTCGATATGGAATATTAGAATCAGCAAGATGTTTTTTTATAATCGAGAGATGTTTATCCGTTATTTTATTTTTATCAGGAGCTGTATACAGAAATGTATACGGGTTTGTCATCCTTACCAAATCTTTGTTTCCAAGAGCTGCTGTCGTGCCAATTGCTGTAAAAGCAACTGCTGAAATAATAGATACTATAAAAAACATTGTTGCATTATCTTTCATACGGTATATTAATTCTGAAAATGTTAATATATTGGTTCTCTTTAAAAAGAAAGATTCACTCCTTTTCACAAGATGCAATATATAAACACTACACTGTGTATATAAAAAGTACGTTCCTATAATTACTAGGAGCACACCCATTCCGAGCGTAATAAAACTATAACTTGGGATAAAGCGAAATACTAAAATATAGCCATATCCTATACTAAATAAAGAAAAAATTGATAATAAAATTGACGATTTCGGTTCAGGCTTTGGCTTTTCCCCTGCTTGAATAAGTTCCACAAGTTCTGTTACTTTTATCATTTTAAAAGTAACTAGCGAAACAATTAAAAATAAGAATAGAAACGTGATGCCAGTTAATAATACCGCCTTCACTGGCATATAAAAAGGTAAGCCGTTACCAATCATTAATACACTGGCACTTATTAATAAAACTAGTTTAGAAAATACGAGGCCGATAAGAATCCCAATACAAATCGAACCAAGTCCAATTAACATATTTTCAATTAACAATAACTTCTTAAGCTGTCTCATTGACATACCTTGCATCATTAAAATGCCAAATTCTTTCTTACGCGTTTTTAAAAACGAACTCACTGAATATAGAATGAAGAAGAATGAAAAGACAAAAATCAAACCTTGAGAAACTTCAAATCCTAATGTACCAAATGTACTTATTGTTTTACTTGTCGATTTCAACTCCCCCTGTAAATCAGGATGGAATAATAAAAGAGCATACGTAAAGAAAATCATTATAGAAAATGCACTACTTAAAAAATGGGCAGCATATGTACGCTTATTACGAAAAATATTATTAAATGCGAATTGACGAAAAGTCATGCCTTTTCCCTCCTAACAAAGAAAGGACATCCATAATCTTTTGATAAAATGCTTGCCTGCTTTCACCACGATAAATTTCGTTATATAGTTGACCATCTTTAATAAAAATTACTCGGCTGCAAAAACTCGCTGCATACGGATCATGAGTCACTAACATCATCGTAGCTTTTTCTTCCTTATTTAGAGTATCTAACATCTCCATTACATCATTTGAAGATTTAGAATCTAAATTCCCTGTTGGTTCATCTGCAAGTAATAATTGCGGCTTATGAACAATTGCACGAGCAATTGCTGTTCTTTGAGCTTGGCCTCCTGATATTTCAAACGTTCTTTTATTCAATATATCTGTAATATTTAATTTCTCTGCGATTTCTTGTACGCGTTTGTTCATTTCTTGCACAGAAACGCCATCTAATGTCATCGGCAATACGATATTTTCCTTCACTGTAAGCGTGCTAAGTAAATTAAATGATTGAAAAACAAATCCTAATTGTTTCCTACGGAATAAAGCTAAATCTTCTGATGATAACTGGAAAGGATTTGTACCGTTTATTAATATTTCTCCTGATGTTGGAGAATCGATAGTAGATACCATATTTAATAACGTTGTTTTCCCGCTACCTGATGGCCCCATGATCCCTATAAATTCACCTTCTTGAATTGATAAATCAATATCTACTAATGCTTTAAAAGGTATTTTCCCTTTATATACTTTACTAATATTTTTCGCATGTAAAATTTCCATTTCTATTCTCCCTTCATTTGCACTTCTCACAATAGAGTGTAAATGAATTGTCTTAATGCTCATATTGATTCATCTTTCATTTATCTTACACGCTTGTAAGATTTCTAAAAAAACTGACAATAAAACTGTTTTTAAATTAAAATTAACGCATAACTATCTTATAATAATTGTATAGTGGTAGAAAATACAATTGTATATCAAATCTTTATTATAAAAACAAGAAAAGACCGATTGCTTTATCGGTCTTTATCTTCCCAAAGTTATATTTTTATCTAATGCCTTTAGTTGAAATGTTTTTGAGATACCCTTTTTTATTGTCTTCCACTTTATAATAACCTCTACAAAAAATTGAGTTCTTCGGTTTAATCGCAATTAATAATGAATTATATATATCTGAAGCAGAAATGATTGTGTTTATCCAACATACAAATAATAAAATTGACTTAATATTTCCTGATACATATAATGATACAATAGCAGGAACGACCGATAGTACAATAATAGGCAAGCTCATAAAGATCCAAAATCTCGTTTTGGATAAGATTGCATTTGTATTTAGCCAAAAAAATATTCCACTACACGTCAAGCTAATATCACCTTTTTTATTTATAACAATAATATGTAAACATTCATGAACAATGAAAACAAAAATACCTATGATGATGAGATAAAAAATATTAATATGAGTAAAACTTGCTCCAAAATAATACGATATTAGAAAAATAATGATTTGAAGTACATATACAAACTTCATATAATGTTTTCGGTGCCAATCATTTTGTATAAAAGGAGTCCATTCTAACAAATCCATACTTATTTGTGGTAAGTGACGAAACCAAATGATAATATGCTCTCCCCTCCCTCATTTAAACTATTCAATATTCCAAAAATTCGAAATCAACTAACACTCAACCGCTAATATTAAATGCAAACCTTCGCTTGCCTTCACGTTTGCCGTACATTCTTCTATTTAAGCCTAAAGTGGTTCATGTTTAGGATGATTTGAGTAAGAAATTAGTGTTTTCATAGACATATACATTCGACAAAATTCCCCAAATACCTTTTAGAAATAATGTTATGAAATAGTTCTCGCATGTACAACTTACTGCATTTGTTTTTGGTGAAAAATACATCCAGAATCTACACTTTAGTATGGTTAACTAGTACTTTAGAATGCAAAAAGCTTAGAGTTTTAGCTCTAAGCTTTTTTTGCATTATCGCTCCCTTTAAAGAGCACTATTTTTTATCCATCCGGATTTACTCAATACATAATGATTATAAATTTGATTTTCTATCATCTGTTGACCCAAATAAGTAAACCCGCATTTTTCAATAACTTTATTTGATGGCACATTTTTAATTAAAGCAATTGCATTAAGGACATCCACATTTGTATTTTCAAATAAATAACCGATCAAGCCTTTTGTCGCTTGCGTTGCATAGCCATTATTATGATATTCACTTGAAACAGCATACATAATTTCTCTGTTCGGTGCAGGGAGTTCATCTTTCATGCCTGTGCAGCACCATCCAATAAATTCATTTGTGATTTTCTTAAATATTCCTAGTCTTAATATGTGATCATCTATGTTAGTCGTAGTTCTCACTGCATGAAGAAACGCTTTGTTTTCTGGTATTTCATCATTTGTAACCCAATTAACTCTTTGTTCTTTCGTTGATTTCCAGTCTGGTAAAAACTTTTCTATTTCTGGTTGATTTGATATTTTATAAATACTCTCTGCATCTTTGACCGTAAACTCTTGTAGGTATATATCACCACAATCTATTCTAAATAACTTAGTCAAACTCTCTTCTCCCATCTTAATCCCCCTTCCTTACTTTAAAGCGCCTTAATCTGCTTCGTAAGTTCCATAAACCGTTCATCTAGTTCTTTATATTCTTTGTCTTTAGAAGTTAAAAAGCTTAATTTCCCTAATACTTCTTGTCTTTCTGTTTCTAACGTTAAACGTAGCTCTTCAATTTCATCCCTTGTTTTCGTAGGTTCTTCAAGTTGCTTTTGTATCGTATTGTTTACAAACACGAGTTTTGTGTTAGTTGTTTTCTCCAGAAAATATCGATCGTGAGAAACGATAACGAGTGTTCCGTTATACTCAGCTAATGTATTTTCAAGCTGTTCACGTGAAGGCAGATCAAGGTGATTCGTTGGTTCATCTAATATAAGCACATCTTTTTCATCTAAAATATAAGCCATTAGCTTACATTTTACTCGTTCCCCCATACTCATATATCGTATCGGCTCTGTCCATTGAGAAGCTTGGAACCCTAAATGTTTCATTAAATTTTGGACTTTTCCTCTTTCTTCAAATGTAACTTTATAAAATAAATCTTCTGGTGTTTTATCAAGTGGTAAATCAAATACTTCTTGTGTTAAATAACCGATGTTTGCTGATGGTGAAATCCATACTTCTCCTTCAGCAGTTTCGTTTCCCATAATCATCTTCAGTAAAGTTGTTTTCCCACTACCATTCGGCCCAATAATCGCAACCTTCTCACCGTGCTGAATTGTAAAATTAACGTTTTCAAATAATGTCCGATTATTAAATTCTTTCCGTAATTGTTTTACCTCTAAGAAACGTTTCCCTACTTTTTTAGTCGCTTGAATAGAAAATTCAACTGAATAATCTTCTTTCACACGTTCAACTTTCGTTTTCTCAAGCTCTTTTTCAAGACGTTTTCGTTTCGATTTTACTTGCGCATCCATTCGCTTTGCCTTTACACGATAAAACTCTTTCACTCCTTCTTGCTTTGTAGACTGTGCATGTGCCTTTTGTGACCATGAACTTAATTCTTTTATATGAGTTTCTACTTGTTCTATCTTCTTTTGTTGTTTTTCATATTCACGCTGCTGCGTCATTCTTTTATGTTCACGTGCTTTCATATAACTTGTATAATTACCACTATGATCAATTAATTTCTTATCCTCAATTGACCATATTCTTGTTGCGATAACATCTAAAAAATATCGATCATGTGATACGACGATAACTGTACCTTTCATATTTTTGATTTGTTTAATAAGAAATTCCGTACTCATCTCATCTAGATGATTTGTCGGTTCGTCTAATATTAAAACATTAGGATTTTCGGCAAACCCTTTTGCTAATCGAACTTTTAGCTTTTCACCACCACTTAAAGTTAGAAAATCGTTCGTTGGCACGCCCCATTTTGCAAGGAGTTCCGCTTCTTTTGCAATTATATCCTTACTAACAAATGATTCTTTTTCTTGTTCAACATATGCTGTTGTCATATTCATTTGCATCCATTCAACAGTACCTTTTGATGGTTCAATTTTCCCATTTATTAATTGAAGTAACGTTGATTTACCAGCCCCGTTTTTACCAATTAACCCGATAACATCCCCTTGTCTTACTGTCACATTCATTTTCTCTAACAAAGTGTTTTCCTTTATTTCAACATAAACATCATTTAATTTTAATAGTTCTTTCATAATACCGATCCCTTTCATTAAGGGAGAATAAAAAAATCCTCCCAAATAAATTTGGCAGGATTAGTCGTTAAAATATTTATACCCAAATAAGCTATTGCGTAACATAAATAGCAATACCGTTGTATGGAAATTGGGCAGACTAATCCTATTTTTTAGAAATTGAAATTTATTGAATTTCAACATTTAAAAATAAGATTAGTTAATCATCGTCCACCCATCATTCCTTTCCGTCGTTAGTAACCATATTGTACCATGATAGTACTGTATGAGTAAATGCAATTATATGTGCTATTATTATGATTGCTTTCTTCTAGGTCTATTTATCATTTCTTAGCTTCAAATTGAACAAGCATACTTTACATTTGCTATACTACTTTTCCTTTAGATTTCCCTAATAATAACCTTCTAAGCACTCCCTCTTATATAATTTTTATATAACTGTATGATTAATTTTATATTATACATACTACATTTCAGTTTTTATAATAAAGTTATCATTTTTAAGGAGGGATTCTACAATGGAATTTAGCAAACTCGGAAACAGTGGATTAACAGTAAGTAAGATTGCATATGGTAACTGGATAAACCATGGTGGAAAAGTAAATGAAGATACTGCAAATGAATGTGTGAAAGCCGCATTAGATGTTGGAATTACAACGTTCGATACTGCAGATGTTTATTCGGACACTATTGCTGAGGAAGTGCTTGGCCGCTCTTTGAAAGGTATACGCCGAGAAAGTATAGAACTTTGTACAAAAGTATGTCATCCGACCGGACCTGGAAAAAATGATCGAGGTTTATCACGAAAACATATTATAGAAAATTGTAATGCATCGTTACAACGGCTACATACAGACTACATTGATGTCTATTATGCACATCGATTCGATACAACAACACCTCTGGAAGAAACAATGTTAGCTTTCTCAGATCTTGTAAGACAAGGGAAAGTCCTTTATTTAGGCGTCAGTGAATGGACATCGGAGCAAATCACACGCGGTGCAGCACTTGCACGAGAATTGAAAATCCCTCTTATTGCTAGCCAACCTCAATATTCGATGTTGTGGCGAGTTATAGAAACTGATGTGATTCCAACATGTCAACGTGAAGGACTTGGCCAAATTGTTTGGTCTCCCCTCGCACAAGGTATTCTCACTGGAAAATATCAACCAGGTAAACCACTCCCCGCCCAATCACGTGCTAATTCAGATGCAGGAAAACCCTTTTTCAACAAACTCGTACAACGTTGGATGAGTGATGATGTACTTACTGCAATACAGAAACTTAATCCTATTGCAATTGAAAATAATCTTACCTTACCTCAACTCGCAGTTGCTTGGGTACTACAAAATCCAGCTGTTTCCTCTGCAATTATTGGCGCTTCAGATCCGGAGCAAATAAGAGAAAATGTAATTGCTTCTAGTGTTACATTGTCACCTGAAATTATGGGTCAAATTGATAGTGTACTAAAAGGTTTCATTGAGTATGACCCAAGTAAAACAGGTTAAATCGTCAGTGACTTAACAATAAATATAGTACCTTTCCCAAATCACTACTGCCCATCCAATCAAGATGGGCCTTTACTTTTCAAATTCAAATTGTGAAGTCGTATAAATCTCTCTAACAACTGCTAAGAAGTTCTCGAGCACGACAGACTTTTCATCCTGCCTCCATCCAGCGTATAAGTTTATTTCCGGTGTATGTTCCTCAATGTCTTTATATATGACTCCCGATTTTTTATAACTTTCCACCGATGATGGAACGACAGAAATTCCCATTCCTGCTGCAACTAAATTAACAATCGTCTGCATTTGAATTGCTTCTTGAACAATATTTAAACTTACTCCATGCTCCCAAAAGTAACTAATAATTAAATCATAAAAGTTAGTACCGAAATGACGAGGAAATAAAACAAATGGTTCATCTACTAGTTCTTTAATAGAAATATTAGGTAACGAAACTAATGCGTGATTTTCATGTAAAACCAATTTTAAACGTTCTTTAGAACAAACTTCGGAAGAAAATATTTCATTATTCTGCTTAGAACGAATAAATCCAATGTGAATTTGCTTTTCATAGAGTGCTTTTATCTGCTGGTCTGTTGTCATCTCGCGTAATATAAGCTGAATTTTAGGAAAGCGTTCTCGAAATGTTTTTAATATGTTTATAACCGTTTCTGTAGAATCGACAAAACCGATGATTAAATGTCCAATCTTTCCTTCATCCGCAAGCTGTGTTTCTTTAATAGTTCTTTCTACTTGAAGTAACGTTTGCCGAGACCCTTCTAAAAATATTTTCCCAGCATCGGTAAGCTCAACCACTCTTTTTGTTCGATGAAAAAGTTGGACCCCTAATTCATCTTCTAATTTACGAATTTCTTGGCTTAAAGGAGGTTGTGCCATCATTAGGCGTTCTGCTGCACGGCTAAAGTTTAATTCTTCTGCCACCGTTATGAAATATTTTATTTTTCGAATATCCATTACAATCCCCCTATCATTCACAACTAGTAAAAAATCCCTCCTTCTAATAAATTGTAAATAAAAACAGGAGGAAACTATATCAATCCCTTTTCGTTTCTTTTTTATCATAAATCATTTCATGAAAATACGAGAGATTTATACTAAGTTGAATTACATGTTTTGGGCAATTTCATTACTTCCATATATTATTTGATTTACCATTTGGTTGAGTAACGAGTACTTGATATTTTATTCACCCAATTATAAAAACAAAATGTTATTCGTTATCCAATAATCACTTGTTGTTTTTCGATAAATTTTTATTGATTATCCCCCTACAATAAGCTATTATATGTTTGCAGAAAATATTAATGTAAGGGTTGATTTTATGGACAGGGCATTAAAAATCACAAAGTTAAATATGTTTTTAAAGATTTTTCTCATCCCGATTATAGTAGGGATTATTGTTGGTATACTAACTAAATTGGGGCAAGGTATACTTCCAGGACATTGGAATTCATTAGCTAATCTAGGAAGTGTTTGGTTAGTTCCATCCTTTTTTGTGGCTAGCTTTAGTTATTCTAAGCGTACAGCTATACTTTCTGGTATCCTTGCACTACTCGGTATGGTATTAGGCTATTATGGTTATGCAATAGTTATTAAAAATGTAGCTCACTCTATTTATTTTATATCTGTATGGATTGTATGTGCATTTATAGGAGGAACTATCTTTGGAACTGCAGGTTTTCTATGGAAAGATACTACAAATCCACTTCATAAATTCGGAAGCGCGCTTATTAGTGGAGTTTTTGTAACGGATGGACTTCACATTCTTTTAAATTTTGAAGACTATAGTCACATGTTACCTGTTGGATATACCGAAGTGATAGTCGGGATTATCTTGGTTCTTGTGTTAGAACGCTCTAATGCTAATCGAATTTCTTCTTTCTTAATGATGGTTCCTATCACTATTTTAGGAATAATTGGATATACATTATTAAGTTTGTTTACTTAATTACAATACTGTATCATGAAAAAACAAAAGACTAATTCTATAATAATCCACAAAACATATCACGAATTCGAACATTATACTTATTAATGTTGATACATTTATTCATATGATGGATTCATGAAGCTATCTCTTTCAAAGGGGTGGCTTTTTTCTTACAAAAACTATTTATCAGCTTTTTATTAAATACTTCTAATTTAACAATCGTATTTATTTGCGTGTCATTATACATACGAAGATTACCTTTTACCATTTCATATAATCGCTATAAAGTAAGGCTAAAAAACTTATCTCCAAAGTCCTTTAGCCTAGTTCACTTATTTACACATTAAAAAATATAATTCGTACAACGGTACCTTTACCAACTTCTGAATGGATTTCTACACTATGTCCTAATTGTTTCGTAATTTCATATACAAGATATAGCCCCATTCCAGTTGATTCTTTAAAATCTCTGCCATTTTCTCCTGTAAAGAAAGGTTTAAACACTCTTGGTAAATCTTGCTTCGGTATCCCTACGCCATTATCGGCAATTTCAAGTATAACTGTATTACCTTCCTTACAAGCTTTCACTTTAATCTTTTCTCTACTACCTGATGAATATTTAATCGCATTCGATAGTATTTGTCCAATTAAAAATTGTAACCATTTCGCATCACTTTCTACACTAATGTCCTTATCAATTTTAAGCTCTGGATATACAAAATTCCGGATAAAGAAGCGTTTATGTTCATGTACAGAATCATTCACTATTTTATGTAGTTGTACTTTTTCCACATAAAAGTCTTGTGTAAATGCTTCTAAACGTGCGACATACAGAGCCATCTCTAACCCCTTTTTCAGCCTATCTGTTTCCTCATTTATACTTTCAAAACGTGAATCGACTTCATCTTGTGTAATTAATTCTATTACAGATAAAGGTGTTTTCATTTGATGAATCCACTGATTCATAAAAGTTAAATGATCATTATTTTTTCTCTCTTGTATTTGCAGCTGATTTTGATAATGTCGATATTGCACCTCAAGAAGTTCTTGAAGAGCATCAGATAAAGCTGCAAAATCTGATTTTTGAACAGATTCATCCAAAGAGTTCAACGGATTTGCTAATCGTTCATAGAAAGTACGATGAGTAAAATAACGAAATACTAAATAGCCTACCATAAAAAAGACACCTAAAAACATTGCATATAATGCCGTTGCAATATGGTTATGCCCATCAAACCAATATACAAGAAATATGGCTAGTAATTGGATTGCTGTAAAACAAATAAGTGGTATATGATCACGAATAAATAATCTTATCATTTCTCCATACCAGTATCCCAAGTAATATGTAATCTATAACCGACACTACGAATCGTTTCAATCGCATCTTCAATCTGTAACGTTTTTAACTTTTTTCGCACACGAGTTGTATTTACGCTTAAAGTATTATCATCAACATAAGATTCGCTATCCCATAATTTATTCAACAACACTTCTCTACCCACAACACGCGGATAATTTTTCATTAACATTTCTAATAAAATGGCTTCGTTTCTCGTTATATCAATCTCTTGATTACGCAATTTCAATACAAGCCTTTCAGGATATAAACAAAGACCTTGTTGCTCAACCATCCGTTCTTCTACTTTCGGTGCATACTCTCCATAAGCACGTCTTAAATGACTACGAATTTTAGCCATTACCACTTCGTAATGGAATGGCTTTGAAATGAAATCATCACCACCGTTTTCTAGTGCCATAACTTGATCCATCGTACCTTCACGGGCTGAAATAAATAGTATCGGACATGTAGAAACTCCACGAATTTGACGACACCAATAGTACCCATCAAAACTCGGTAAATTAATATCTAATAAAACTAACTCTGGTTGTTCTTCTAAAAAAATGTTTAATACATTTTGAAAATCCGATACAATAATTCCTTCATACCCGTATTTCGCAACATGTGTTGATAATAGTTCTGCTATTTTCATATCGTCTTCTACAATCATAATTTTAACCATGTGTTTACTCCTTTTTCGATCCACAATCTTATATTCAATTATATAAAATAAATACTACCTGTTTTTATATCATCCGTAAATCAAAAAAGGATACTTTTATACAACAGCATCCTTCTTCTATCATTCTTATTTAATATGAAATTCACTCAAATTAAAACCTAGCTTCTCCACATAATTCATACCTAGTTCCATTCGAGCAGTCTTCAGCGGGTCCACAACTTGGCATACTTTTAAATTGCCTGCAGCTGATAATAAAAGCGTTGCGTCTGCTTTAGACATTTCTAATTCCTTATGTAAAAATGTCACCATATTACGTACAGCGCGATTCGCTGCATCATCTAACAATTTCTCTGAAGCAATCGTTATAAGTTTTTCTTTTTGGATCGCCATTGGTAGTGGCCATTTCTTTCCTTTTATAATCTGAACAGTTACCGTCACCTCACCAGCAACCTCTACTCCACTAACACCAATTTCACCATCACCCATCGCTGCGTGTAAATCGCCTAATGCTAATAGAGCACCAGGAACATTTACAGGTAATAATAATGTTGTCCCTTCTTTTATCTCTTTACAATCCATATTCCCGCCGTGATCATGCGGTGTGCCACATGAAATGCTCTCTTCTTTCGGCGCAGTACCAATTACACCAATCATTGGATTAATCGGGATTTGCAGTTCATTTGAAAATAAAACATGTTCATTATGTATCGGGACAATTTTCACTGTATTTTCATTTAGCTCTTCACCCATTACACCAAGATTTGCACCTGTAGTTAACACGCCTTGCTCTGCAATTTTAATTTTTTCAATCGTTACGACTAAAATATCACCAGGTTCTGCACCTTTAATATATACAGGTCCAGTCGCCGGATTAATTCGGCTCCAATCTAATTCTTGAAACGGAACATCTTCAGAATCAATTTGATTTTCAAAGCAATCATATGTTTCAAATACAAGACGACTCCCAATTTCTACTTCCATACACGGTTTATTTTCTGGTGACATTGTGTAAATAATATGGCCTTTATGAATTCGATACATTTTATCTCTCCCCATTTATATTAGTCTACAATTACTAATTAGCTTTTTTCACAAAAGCTCCTTTGAAAAATTAATAAATTTACATATAGAAAAGCACCTAGCTTATTTTCATACATACACTCTTTACTATAACAGGTAAAGAAAGGTGGTAGCACTATGCCCCTTATTCCATATAACGAAAGCGATGTTGATTTGCTAGCTCGTTTAATTCGTGCTGAAGCTGAAGGAGAAGGTCGACAAGGTGAACAACTTGTCGGCTGCGTAGTAGTAAATCGTGTATTTTGTGATTGCTTAGATTTTAAACAACTTCAATCTGTACGTGATGCAGTATATCAAAGCCCTGGCGGATTTGAAGCAGTGCAATACGGATATTTTTATCAACGCGCTCGTGAATCAGAAAAAGATATCGCTAGAAAAGTTTTACAAGGTGAATGGCGCTGGCCAGCACGTTGGGCTCTTTGGTATTTCCGTCCAGTTGGTGCTTGTCCACCTGAATGGTATAATCAGCCGTTTGTAGGACAGTTTAAAAGTCATTGTTTTTATGAACCACGTGGTGATGAATGTCCGAAAATGTATTCACGGTAGCAAAATATGAAACGCAAGTACTTAGCTTAGATCTCTGAGTACTTGCGTTTCCTTTATTTTTTAGAAATCTAATAATGTGATGAATTTTTCAATGCCTACTACATGTATTAATAACGGTATACGTGGGCCGCTAGACTGATTTATTATGAGCCTATATATAATAATAAATAATTGTTTTTGATTTTCTTTCATTATTTTTTTATTTTCATGATGACAAATCGAATACAATTGTTCCATTAAGTTAGAGTAATCTTTGTTAGAACGAAGTATGTTGCAAACTTCTACTAGCCACTCTTTCTGTCTTTCATCTAATGTGTTGTAAAACTCTGTATTTCTCTCTAGATTTACCGCAATTAATTTTTCAGATTGAAAGTTTCTTATCCAATACTCTGCACGGTTACATATCGCTATCATAGCATCTAATGCATAACTCCTATCTGTTTTTTCTAATATACCTTGTAAAATAGATGAATCAAAATTTAATAGCGGTAACGTTCCAGCAACCTGATTAAACTTTGGATACTCTTTAAACCCGCTATCAACTTTAGAGAGTTTAATTGCATCAAATAAATCTTCATTTTTGAGCGTTTTATTTTCATAACTATCTTTTAATCGTTCATACTCTGTATAATTGCGAATCACATCTTCATCAAGGCCGATATGAAAAGCTGCGTTTGGTCTATATTTAGCAAACATAAAAAGAATCACTTCGGGCAAATACACTTTTAACAGCTCGCTAGGTGTAATACTATTCCCTGAAGAACTAGACATTTTTTTATGATTCCCTTTAATGCCAATGAAATCATAAGAAACATAATGAGGAGCTTCACGATTGAATATTTCCATCGCAATTTCCTTTGATACATTATAACTACCCGTTTCTGATGAATGATCTCTTCCGCCCGGTTCAAAAATAACATCCTCTATCATCCACCTCATCGGCCAATCGATTTTCCAATTCAATTTCATTTTATTTGTATTTAATACCGATAACTCATTTTGATTTCCGCATTCACATTCATACCGTACTGTTTTTAATACTTCATCAAAATGTGTAATCGTTGTTGCATCTTTCCCGCATCTCTCACAATATAACATAACCGGATAAAAGCGCTCTCGCTCTTCTTCACTACACTCCCCAGTTTTAAATCTCATTAAAATATCATATATTTCTTTTCTTTTATATAAAGCCTCTAATATGTTTTTGTTATACCTTCCGCTTCTATATTCATCATGTTGATAAATAAATTCTACTTCAATTCCAAATGCTTGAAGCGATTTCTCAAACTCTTTTTCAAAATGCTCTGCATAGGAGTTATGACATTCATATGGATCTGGAATATCACAGTATGGCATACCGATATACTTTACAAAAGATGGATCAATATTTTTAGGAACTTTTCTAAACCTATCATAATCATCCCACGAAAATATAAAACGAGTCTTTTTCCCTAAATCTTGAAGTGCTCTTACAACGAAATAAGTCGTTATTATTTCGCGAAAGTTCCCGATATGAACAGAACCAGATGGACTTATTCCAGATGCGCAAACAAAAGTTTCTTTATTTGGATGTTTTCTAATTAATTCATGTGCTACTTCATACGCCCAATGCATATGTTATTCACCTCAATTATTATTTGTTTTCATATTTTCAAATTTATGCAATAAAAAAACTCCCACCCCCAAGATTATTCATCTTGAGGACGAGAGTTGTTAGCTTCGTGGTACCACCTCAGTTTGTTAATACGTCGCCATATTAACCTCTTCAGGTACGGCAAAATATGCTTATACCCTATCTCTATAACGGGAGAATCCGTCGCACCATCCCTAAACAAATTAGTTCCTTGCGCAGCTCCAAGTCTTTTTTCATTAAGATTTATACCGCTCTTTCTCAGCAACCAGAGCTCTCTGTACGTAACCTTTCTTAACTACTCTTCTCTTCCATGCCACTTTATATATTAGTTTTTTTCATATGATAATTTATAATGCTTTTATTGTCAAACTTTTCCGGACATATAAGCTATCTAAATAAATGCTTTATCGCTTCTAATTGAATTTTGTGGCTACACTCATCGCAACAATATGTTCCTTTCGGTTTCTCTTTAAATCGCTTATATTTTTCACTACCTTCGTAAACACGAAATACATTTTTACAAGAAAAGCAAACAATTTCATAAAACATCATATGCATTTTCCTCTCCATGTTTATACATTTTTTTAATCACTTAAGAAAATCAGATTTCTATAGTACAAATCTTAATTTCCTTTGACTAAAAGGTTTACCTTCATTCTTATCGAATTATACAAATATCTTATAAAGCAAGGTGAAAATCTTGATCAGTAATATAGAATTAGTTTTAGATGCTTTAGCAAGTTTTGCTAAAGGGCCTCGTTAGAATGAAAGTATTGGAGTTGAAATACAATGAATCGTATTAATTACATAAGACAAGAAGAAAAGAAATATCATGACCTTTGCTATGAACAATACAAACTATTTGAAACTGGCTCTTGGCTTTACAAACCGGTTAAAACAGTTATGGACTTAATGGAGTACTTTGAAGGACAAAATAACTTACAAGTACTTGATCTAGGCTCTGGCGTTGGAAGAAATAGCATTCCAATTGCACAAATAATAAAAAATAATAGCGGCACTGTTACTTGTGTGGACTTACTGGATTCCGCTTTAACAAAATTACAAATTTATAGTAAAGAACATGACGTTTTTGAAGTTATAAAAACAGAACAAGCAGCAATTGAAAACTACTACATCCAACCTGATATTTTTGATTATATCGTTGCAATATCAAGTTTAGAGCATGTTCAATCAGAAGAAGATTTAAAAAACGTGCTCCATTCTATGAAAAAAGGTACAAAGACTGGTGGTATCAATTGTTTAATTATAAACTCGAACATACAAGAAATTGACTTACATACGAAAGAAGAATTAGATGCTTTAATTGAAATTAACCTTCCAACTGAACATATGATATATCTATTAAAAAACATTTATAAGGAATGGAAAGAAATAAAAATTGAAATAAAAGAATTAGCTTATAATATAGTCCGAAATGACAAACACATTCAATTAAAAACAAATGCCATTACTTTTGTCGTTCAGAAATAATAGTATAATAAAGAAGTGACTCTTTCTCTCAAATTCATTTTTATTGTACAAAATTTGTTACTTTATATATTTATTAATCAAAACACAAAAACCATGCTTCAGTATCATTAGAAACATGGTTTTTATTATTGATCATACTAAATTGCTTAGCTATTTAATGAATTCATTAACTGGAAGAAATGTTCAGGTTCATGTGTCTTATTTAATTCATACCATGAATGGAGTGTATCTGGCGCAAATACATCTAATGTTTTTAGAACTTCCATTGCAAATTCCAAAGGAGCTACTCCAGATGCAGTAATAAGATTTTCACCAGACGCTACAGGTCCCATTTCATATAAATTTTCCCCTTTATATGTAGGGCAAACCATTTTCATATAATCTAAACTATTACTTGTATGCTTTCTAGAATTTAAGTATCCGTAATTTGCAAGGCCTATTGTTGCACCACAAATTGCAGCCACAATAGTACCAATCTTTAAAGCTTCTTCAACTTTTTGCAATATGGGTTTATGTATGTTTTCAGTCCAAGTATTTCCTCCAGGTAAAATCAATAAATCATTACTCTCAAGTACACATTCATCTAGGGAAATATCTGGCTTTACGCTCAAGCCTCCCATTGAAATAACCATTTCTTTATTTATTCCAACTGTAACTACTTTAAAAGGTGCTAAACCCTTTTTAAAATATCTACCTGTATTAAGTTCAGCAATTAAATGTCCGTATTCCCAATCGGACATCGTATGAAATACATATAAATAAGCTTTTCTAGTTTGTATTCAATAACACTCCATTCACAACTTAATCTAATCTAGTCTTTTCTAAAAGATAATCTATTTATTATTTATAATTGCTTGTCGAGCTTTTTCTTTATCATCAAAATAAATAGTCGAATCCTTTAAAATTTGATACGTTTCATGCCCTTTCCCTGCAATCAAAACAATATCATTAGAAGATGCCATGTTTATTGCATGTTTTATAGCCAGTTCACGATCTAATTCTACTTTATAATTCAAATTATTATTCTGTGAAAATCCTTTTTCAATATCTTTCATTATTGCCTGCGGGTCTTCCGAACGTGGATTATCAGAAGTAATATAAACAAAATCACTATAACTTCCAGCAATTTCACCCATTATAGATCGTTTTTTTGCATCTCTATCTCCACCGCAACCGAAAACAGTAATAATTTTACCTTTTGAAAACTCGCTAATTGTAGAGAGGACATTTTCTAACGCATCGGGTGAATGAGCATAGTCCACGATTACAAGGAAATCTTGATTTTCGTCTATGATTTCCATTCTACCTTCAATGCTCTTTACATGAGATAAACTGTCACTAATGTTTGTAAGCGGAATACCTTCAACCAATGTAGCTGTTATTGCTGCTAATGCATTATATACATTAAAGCGGCCTATTAGATTTAGATGGATTTCTATTTCTCCATTAAAGGATGCAACTACAAAACGAATTCCTTTTGGGCTTAAAGTTATGTTCTTCGCTTGAACATCTGCTTTATTATGTATCCCATATGTGATAACCTCAACTGAAGTAATTTTTTTAAAGTATTCTACCGACGGATCGTCTGCATTCAATACAACAAATTTTTTATCTGTAATAGAAAAGTCATTTCCTAATCTGGAAAATAGAAGGCCTTTTACTTGCTTATATTCCTCAAATGTTCCATGGTAATCCAAATGATCTTGCGTTAAATTTGTAAAAACAGCGGTTTTAAAGTTACACCCTTTAACTCTTTCCATATGTAAACCTTGTGAGGTAACTTCCATAATACAATAATCTGTATTATGATTTTTCATCGTTTGCAAATTCCGCTGAAGTATCGGTGGTTCTTGCGTATTAATATCAGTAGGATACCATTTCGAACCAACTTTCACTCCGTTATTCCCCATAAGCCCTGTTTGAAATCCATAATCACTCAAAATCTTTTCAAGTAAATAGGAAGTAGTTGTTTTACCATTTGTTCCTGTAATTCCAATTAGTTTCATTTCATTAGATGAGTACCATAAAAATGCGACGCAATAACTGCCATAGCATACCTAGCATCTTTAACAATTATTTTAGGTATTTCAATATTTACATCTCTTTCTACAATTAACGCCACAGCGCCATTTTTCACTGCATTTTCAACAAATTGATGTCGATCTTCAAGAAAACCATCGATACCTGATACACATATAAATAAATTTCCACTAGTTATTTTTCTAGAATCCATTTCTAATCCCGTAATTTCTACATTCATATCTCCAATGGTTTCTTTAATCAAAAACAAATCCGCCAGCTCTTTTAGTTTCAAATCCCTCGCCCCCTTACAAATTTCCCCTACTTATTTTACCACTTTATATAAAATAATGGTTTAAAATTCCATATTAGTCGGACGAAATTTAATCATCTTCAATAAACAAAAAAATAAAAGAGCACTTGTTTCCGCAAGTGCTCTTTTTGGGGATTTTGAGATACCCTATTAACGAAAGTTAAGGTTACTTAAAGTTAATAGGTATTTCTATTATATGCTTGTCCTTTTTATTTGTGCATAATCAATATATAAGAATTTATATTAACACTAAATAATTTCCTTAATTACTATTTTAGAATAAAGGTTATTCAACTCATTGCAAATAGCCTAAAAAAGATAAGCCAAAACTATTATTAAAATATAAATTTAATATCATACATTACTTGTTCAGCTACAGTATCAGCTAATTGATTAACAAATTGATAAAACAAATACTAAATTTATTTTAAACCTAAAATCGGTAATATTGTGTAATTAATCCTATATCCTTCAAACCCTGATGGCTTCACATCGTATTCCCACTTATGGAAGCATTCTGTTAACATGTATCCTACTTTTCCTTTATTCTCGTCTGTATTATGATTAATATAGCCGCATTGTTGGTGCGAGGTAATGAGATCCCCAGAAATTTTCTCCACATTCTTAAAACGGCTAAGATCAGGCGTCACATCTATCCAACTTTGATTTGTTACTTTATCATAACGAGCTTTTAAACGATAAATAATCCAACCATTTGGTTGTTTGAGTACACTATTCTCTAAAGAGGCCTTACCTGAATAGTAAGTAACTACATCAATCTCAACTTCTTCTTTGTTTTTCATATCTTCCATGAATTGTACAACTTCACTATAATCTGTTTCTTTTAGTTCTTCCTCAAAAACACCAAGTGATACTAAAATTAGTATGAACGCTGTAATTGAAAATAAGGTAATGATTATCTGTTTTCTTGTCATGTAGTTCCCCCTAATTATATTAAACACTACACATGATATGGCTTTGAATATATTCACTCTAGTGGTCTAACGTTTTTCCTCCATTTTAAATTTCACCATAATTAACCACATTATTGTTTCTAGAAATACTAAATGAAAATCATATTTTCAACATGGTTAAACTTCATTTTAAGCAGACAACAGATAAGGTATACCTCGCCCATTACGATATGACTACCTACTAATCTTTTTCTTTTGTACAAGCAATTAATAGCCGAAATTTTCACAAAACATTTTGACGTATTACTTATTCCAATATAAAATTATATGCAAACAATCAAAATTAACCTAAAATATATAAAGGGTATACCATACTAACAGTTAAATGCTTAGATTTGTCCTTTTCCATAATTAACAAGGATAGAGTAACATGAAAATAGAGAACGAGTACCGTTACTAATCACATGCAGGTTCTTTGAAAATTACATTTTCATACTATAAACATAAATAAAAGGGGTACATACGAAATGAACGGTTTAATGGAAAATAATTTAAGAACTTTGTTCCTTCTCTTTGTAAGTATAATTGTACTAGTATTTCAAACTATTATTTTTGTAAGAATAGTAAGAAACTGGTTCAAAACCAAAAATATAGATAAATTAAAAGAAGATAAACAGTATATTAAAAAGCTAACTATAGTATACATAGCAATTATGGTAATAGGCGCTATTACAAACTTACCTTTATTCGGATTTATATTGTTAGGTTTTATGTCTAATACTATTATATTAATGTCTTTAAAGATAGAATTGTCTAATACAAAATCAAGTCAGTTGAAAACTGTGAAGAACTCAAAGCTCATGTTATGGTTTGTAATGAACACTATACACTTAGTGCTTTTCTTTGTTGAGGGGATAAAACTCATTAAACGTATATAAGGCGATACTTTGGGATAACGATACGAGTTCTTACGCATCACTTAATTACATTACATTGACAAATTTATAGAAGGGACTGTATCTTTTAAAAGAAACGGTCCCTTCTATAAATATATATGTATTAAAATTTATATTTTTTTACGGTACAAGGAATAGTTACAATGTACAAATCTATAGCATAGATTGTAACCCAAATACCTTTACCTTCAGCTTCTAACTTTTTATCTAATTGAGACAAATGCTCTGAAACTTTTCTTTTCCCCCATCTTCTAGGAAGCCATTGAAAAACCTTAGGAACATTATATTTCTTATTATACCAAGTATTCAATCTCCAGAAAATGAAAAAAAACAATACAATAATTATGATACGAAAAATATCAAAATATGAAATTCCTAAAATCATATTTTATTTTCTCCATTTCTTCTTTTTCTGACATTAAAACTCCACAAAAAATATCAAACACATTTTGTTTCTCATTTTATCACTGTATTTCCCCATATTTTAAGCGCTATCTAATCTTGTTTCTCTAGACCTATCTCTATTAAGACTTCTAATTCATTCATAATTTCTTGTGTGTTTTATTATTTATACATAATATACAATTAATATATACTAATTTTTTACAGGTCTTTTCTACATTTTATCATTAAGAAATTAATTGAAGGTTTATTTTCTACATTCTTATTTGGTTCATCAATTTCTGAAATCTGTACTAATCCATATTTATTAAAATCTTGCTTTATAGATTCAGAATCGTAGAAGAACATTTTTACACCTTCCATTATCTCATAATAGTCTTTATCCAACTGGTTTCCTTTTCCGTACATGGGAGCTTTTTTAGAAACGGTTGTAAAAATCAAATACCCGCCTGGTTTTAACTGATTATAACAATCCTTAATAAACTTCTCTCTTTCCTGCTCATTCAACAAGTGAAGAAGTGCATGACTAAATATCCCATCATAAAGTTTATTATCAAAAGGCATTTCGTTTACCGAACCGTGATACATACGAACATCTTCTAGTCCGTTTTGTTTTGCTAAATCAATGGCTGTTTTTGAAATTTCAATACCTGTTACATTTATACCATTTTCGATAAACACCTTTGCGTTTCTTCCATATCCAATACCCGGAACTAATATATCTTTAACGCTCTTTTCCAGAAAAAAATCTTTTGTCAAAATTGCAGATTCTGTAGGTTCAAATCCCCACATCGTTTGTTTCTCAATAAAGCTTGATTCCCAAAATTCCATTTTATTTTTATCTCCTTATTCTTATCTCATGTATAGCATCACATGAAAGACCTATTAATTTTAACGCTGCTTTTTTCACCACAGTCACTATAGGTCCATTGAATATAGCATATTAATAAGCCTATATCTATTTTAAAGATTGGTTGAATATGTATTCTAAATATTAACCATTACGTTTGTAGAAAAATAAAAAAGCCAATACTCCGTTGCAGTATTGGCTTTTTTAAAGAGAATTTATCTTTTTATTTTGTGTTGATCTAATATTTTTTCTAAAATTTCTAAAGTTATCGGTTGAGCTTTCTCTATTAATTGATAACCAATACGCCCATTCGGTTCAGCTGTAACTTGTTGTAAACACTTTAAATCATGAATTCCTTTTTCTCTTAATTGCATATATAGTTGTTGTTCCGACATTTTTGCTTTCATCAAATTCTCTTTTACAATTTCTCCATTCTCAACAATTACAATGCTACTGCCATTTAGGAATTGCTCCACCTTCTTTGATTTCAATTCAAAAAAATGAATGATAAGAAGTATGCTTGCAAATATTACAGCTGCAAATATAGATGGGACTACTTTCCTACTTAATACAGGCTCTACAATAATACGTCCAATTGAAACTACTATAATTATTTCAGCTCTCGTCATTTGGCTAACAGAATTACTACCTGTCATTTTTAATGCAATCATTCCAGTAAGAATTAAAATAATACTTTCCCAAATTATATTCATAATTGCCCAATCCTTTAATGGTGAATGTTACTAGCATTCCCATTAAAGTTGTATTTTACATACTTACCAAGTTTTTAAAGCCTTCAGACCATGATGGAAATATAGGGTTCCACCCATACTCTTTACGCGCTTTATTATTTGAAGCTCCTCTTTCCCAACTATTTTTACCAGTTTGAACTTTAGGCATAGGTGCCCCTATCGCTTCTGCATATATTGGTAACCATTCTTTACTAGCTGCCGGAAAATCATCCACAATATTTACGGTTCCCGTCGGCCAATGAAGAGCTAACATAGCTGCTCTAGCGGCATCTTCGACATGTAAAAACGAACTTATCCCGTCTGATGCAATAATTTCATTATTACGAACTTGATCTGCTATTAATCCGTTTTCCGCATACCATGTGCCTGGTCCATATAGCGTACCGTAACGAAGTATAACCGCTTCTGGTAACTCAGAAACAGCTTCTTCTAATTTTAATATGCCATTAATAGTCACTTGCCTAGACATAGGGACAGCAATATCTAGTGAATCTTTTTCTGCCGCAAATGTATCTCCTGGTTCATACACCCATGAAATACTTTGAGCGATTATTCTCTTTACCTCTATATTTTTAGCAGCATCAACAAGGTTACGAGTGCCTTCAATTCTAATTTCGGCATTATCCTCAACATTCCACGTAGACAATGACGTTAATTGATGAATGACTACTTCAGGAGTTGTTTCATTTAATACAGAAAATACAGCATGCCGATTAAATATATCAGCTATTACTGGGATAGCACCAACTTTCTTCATTACCTCTACTTGTGATTCATTACAAATCATTGCATATACCGTATGCCCCTCTTTTATTAACATCGGTAATAAAGAACGTCCTATTACACCCGTAGCACCTGCTACAAATATTTTCATATAAGTTCCTCCTCAATTTATTATCATAAATGTGACGAAATATATATGAAATACGTGACAAATAATTGCTAGATTTATTTGTTATTCATATGAAACGAACACTTTTAAAGGCTTCAACGCCCCTTCACTTAATTCCTTAAAGCATTGTGTAAGTGCAGTGTAATGAATTTCATGTTGAAAAATCTCTTCTATCCATTGCGTCTGTTCTATTTGATTAAAAAACCAATCTGCATGTTTTTGATAATCATATCCGTCACTTGAACCAATGATTTGCAATTCTTTTCGATAAAAGTCGGCGATTAATGTTAAGTCTTCTATATTACCATCAGAAAGAATACATATAGCCCCATTACTTTTAATAACCTTTTGCAATGTGTGAAACCCTCTATTTGTAGCAGAACATTCCAAACCGTAATTATACGTATCTATAAGTTTCTCTTCCGAATCAAAGAGGTTTTTCGCACCAAACTTCTTTGCAAATTCTCTTCTATTTTTATTAGGCTCAACAACATCCACATGCTCAACACCTACATAGTATTTTAAAAAATAACAAGCGAGTAAACCGATAACTCCCATTCCAGTAATGAGTACTTTTTCATCACGTCGCGGGTCTAGCTTCAATACCCCTTTAGCAGCATCACACGAAAGAATAGATAATAAAGCAACTTTAGATTTTATATAACTAGGCACTCGAATTACTTTATCCCCTTTAACTATTCCTACCGTTTCATGCCCATAAAAAGAAACTACTTTATCACCTACGTTTAAATTTGTTACTTTATTACCAACTTGAATAACTTCACCATAACTTTCATATCCAGTTTTTCTTGGATACATAGGATTTGTATCTGTAACATCAGATTCTTTATACTGCGGTAACTCTGCTCCAATACTTATTGCACCTGCAATTGTTTTAATAATAATTTCCTCATCCTGTATAGACTTAATTTTACATGTTTCCCACTTAAGACGTTTTGATCCTACTAAAACTAATTTATTTTGTTCCATTTATAACCCTCACATTATATAAAAATATATTCTCACTAAATTTCAAACAATGTATAATAGATTCATCTAAAATTCAAGCTATAATGTTGGCTAGCAACCAACAGTGATAATATGATAATTGAATTTGATGGATATAGAATAAATGAGTATGTTATTGGCCGTAACTGTTCTCTAAACGAATTAAGAAAAATGTATTTACATGTAAAAAATGAAGAGATATCTAATGAAGATCTTCTAAGCTTATTTTGTGTACAGTACCATTATGAAAAAATTCCAAAATTACTACAAGAAGACATCACGAGCGATGTTGTCATTGATTTAGATACGGACTATATTTATACCCCTAATAGATAACAGTAAACTAGATTGAATGAATAGAAATTACGATTCAGCTAAGAGTTTAATAAAATAAGTAATTGTCCAAATTACTGTCGCAAATTGAGTGACAAAATACATTGTCCATTCAAAACCAGTCAATTTTCTCTCTCGTCTTACCTTTTTTAAATATCTGTAAAATATAAATGTACTTAAAAACATTAGTAACAACGATAATTGCTGTAAATCATCGACTATACGTACCCCCATAGACTCGATCACCCTCCTATTCAAAATAAATGCTAT
Source organism: Bacillus sp. DE0042 (assembly GCF_007680225.1). Taxonomy (NCBI): domain Bacteria; kingdom Bacillati; phylum Bacillota; class Bacilli; order Caryophanales; family Bacillaceae; genus Bacillus; species Bacillus sp. DE0042. Next base: position 195,030 of record NZ_VEJP01000001.1, read on the forward strand.
ACTTTAAGGATATCATCTATTGGTAATTTATTTCCATTTAAAACAATTATATCCTAAACAAAAAGAGCACTCAGCAATTGAGTGCTCTAAAAAGTATTAACGTAACACTTTTCTTTTACTTTTTATAACTCAGTTCTATCACTTCCGGTATATGATTACTATCATATTTCCTTGTATAGGGGGAACGTCACATGCCCATCAACTTAAGAATTCCGAATTACCCCAAAACAAAAAAATGAGCTTTTTTGCTACAAGTTAGCACAAAATTTCGTTCTGGGGGTATTTACTTTTCTTAGCTTGATAGCGATGTGGTAGGTCCCTATATTTGACTCTTTTTCTACACCTAGATATTCTAGAGTTCGTTCTAACATAAGTGCAGCCTGTTGACGTGTGAGTGTGCCATATGGCGTGAACTTAGTAGCTGAAACACCTCGGATAATTCCTGTATCGTATAGGGCTTGTACATCATAATACCGGCTGCGAACGTATTTACATCAAGAAGATTAATGGAGCAAATGATGATTGCCCTGAATTGGTATGATAGCTGTTTTTGCAGAGTTTGAGCGTGATATTATTCGTTGAAATTCTCTTCTTAAAGATAATATGTAAATACAAACAAAACCAGCAAAACACCGTTCCTATGTCGTACTGGTTTTGTTGAAGTCCATCTTGAATTGTAGCTAGTTCAACGTAATTGCAAATTCTGAGTTCGGTGCCCCAGCAATTACAACCGTTCCATTCTTCGGCAGTTTTACTTTGTTATTGCCGCTCACGATGGTAAAGTTGACGCATACTCCATTCTCATCATACACCGCGAACGCACCCTTTGATGGCAATGTCACGGTCATCCTTTTTCCTGCTGCCGCTTGCGGGATCGTAAACCATTTAGCATGCCCATTTGCTTGCAGCGTAACTTTGGATGATTGGCCAGCATCAAGTGGTTTTACGTTGGTTCCACTTACGTATAACAACCCGGCCATTTCCATATATTCATTGCCGCCTTCTGTATAGAAATGCGTTTCCGTCGTATCACGGCCATTCATCACGGGGATTTGGAGCTGATGCGTCGCGGTGTTCGGACCTGTAATTTTTCTGCCCTCCCAATAGCCCGCCAGGCCTTCCTTACGAGTAATTTGTGTGGTAATAAGTTTCGGTTGTACGAGATATTCAATAGAACTAAATTTCTCATTCACAAGATAGAACTTAACACCTTCCCGCTTCGCCCATGCGGCAGCGGTTTTCTTCGATAGCACATTGTCTTCTAGTTTCTCGGCTAAATAGTGAGTCATCACACCTTGCCCTAAGTCTGGTGTCGATTTATATGTGCTCTCCCTCAAATAAGTTCTTCCATTCTTCTCGGTGACAAAGTTGAGCTTAGAAGTACCCTTCTCATTAATAAAGCTTCCATCCGCAGTATATACATATTTTTCTTCTTGATTAGATGGTAAGAACAGTTCTCCATTCTTCGTAATTTCAATTTTGAAATGAGTTTCGCTATTGCCATAAAATCCCGCTTTCTTTGCCACGTCTTGAGGCATCTTGACCTTAACCGGCTTGCCAAAAGATTTGTTAGGCTTGATGTTCTTAATTGTACCCTTCTCTTTAAGCGCGGCGAGCAGCAATTCCGTTGCCAGCAGTTGATTTGTAGAGCTTCGTCCACCGGATGACAACACAGCCGCTGCCATTTTCTGTTCCGGAAGCACGACCAGTATAGCATGTTGCAGTGCCGTGTCGCCGCCCTTAGCCAAGCCTTTTATCCCATATTCACTGAATGGGTATAGTTTCACACTATCCCAGCCAAGACCATAGTTAAAAATATTATCTCCATCCCCCGGCCACATTCCTTTTTTATATTCCTCTTGCTCCATCGCCTTGACTACCTTATCAGAGAGGATCCCTTTTCCCTGTCCTATAAATAATTGTGAGAATCGTACCATATCTTCTGCCGTGGAAGAGACCCCTCCCGTACCAATCACATTCACAGATTCAATTGGAAGCTGCCCTTGGTACGCCGGAAAATAAAGTCCAGCCCGCTTTTCGTCCCTCCATTTGTCCTGCGGCGTTTTTGTATGATTCATCTTTAAGGGTTCTGTAAACCGTTGATGTAGAAATTTGGTAAAGCTCATACCGCTGACTCTTTCCACCAAAATTTCGGCCAGCGTAAAGCCATCGTTGCAGTATACCGAGAACGCGCCAGGGTCTGCTTTCAGGCTCTGGTTGGACAATTGCTGCAACAAGAAATCATGGGAATAGGTATCATTATCGTTAAATAAAAATGCATTACTTAACGTTGAACCTTGCAAGCCGGAGGAGTGATTCAACAACATACGCGGGGTAATGCGTTTGTACCGCACATCTTTCATATTAAAATCAGGAACATAGTTGACCACAGGAGCATCCAAATCGACTTTTCCTTCGTCGACCAATTTCATTACAGCCGCTGTTGCATACATTTTACTGACTGAACCAATCCCGTATAGAGTATCTTTGGTTAGTGGCTGTTCCCCTTCCATATCGTTCTTTCCAGCCTGCCCCGACAAAGTAAGCTTGCCATTATCAATTAGCGCATACTGCACGCTAGTCGTCCCATGGGACTTCGTGAGTAGCGCAGCCTTCTCTGCTGCAATCTTCTTCAACTCTTGGCTAGCTACTTCTGCGTTAGATACAACTGTAGTCTTACTGTCAGAAAATGCTTTCGCCCCTGTTGGTAGAATCATAGTTAGCGCTAATGTAACGGCTAATACACCAGTTAGTTTATTTTTCATGAGGGAATTGCCTCCTTAGATAAGTGATCAATTTCATCATTTATTTGTTTAACTATGAAAATATGATAAAATTTATCTGTTCTTCCTTTTGGCCTACTTGCTAAATTCAGCAAGTAAAATATTTTTAAAAGGATCAGGACTATCAGCATTAAGGCTGTTCAAATTGACAGCTAATGTATGCTTGCCTCCAAGTGTGCCTCCAGCAAAAGTAACAAACCCTGGAATGCTACCTCCGTGTCCCCATATTGAGACACCGTTTGGAAGCTTAGTTTCATAGATTCCAAGACCATATCTGCCAAGTTCAGCTTCTCCTGTTGGAACTGTAGTAAGCATTTGTTTTAGTTGCTGTTCTTTTAGTAATTTACCCCCTAGTAAGTAAGAGAAGAATTTGTTTAAATCATCAGCAGTAGAAATCATACCTCCAGCCGAGCTCCCCATACTTGGGTTATAATAAGTAACATCTTTTGGCTCACTTGCTCCGTCTAGTTGGATATATCCACGGGCATGCTTGGTTCCTGGAATCACGCTTGAATTGCCAGGTAAGAATGTATTCGATAATTCAAGCGGTTCAATAATCCGATTTTCAATCTCTTCCGCATAGCTGTTCCCAGTTACTGTTTCAATAAGGATCCCTAGTAATACGTATCCTGTATTTGAATAAGACCAGCTCTTTCCTGGAGCAAAATTTGGGGGCATCGAAATCCCCATCTTTACTAATTCTTCAGCCCTATACGATTTTTTAGTATCCATAAGATTAAAACTTTTTGACCTTGTGTATTCAGCGATACCACTTGTGTGGTTCAATAATTGCCGGATAGTAATCTGTTTATCATCATACCCGTTTCCTTGAATGACACCAGGCAACCATTTTTTAATAGAGTCGTCTAGATTCAAGCGGTTCTCTTCGGCTAATTGAAGTACAACTGTTGCCGTGAACGTCTTCGTCACGCTACCAATGCGAAAGCGAAAATCTGTTTTCATTGGTTTCTTGCTGCTCATATTCGCTACCCCAGCGGCATAACTCCATGTTTTTCCACCCTCAGAAGTTTTAGCAAGTATCCCCGGGAATCCAAGTTGCAATGTATTCCGCACTGCTTGCTTGACAGAATTACGATCTCGTTGAGTACTTGTTTGTACCGAACTAGATACACTTTGAGTAGGTTCTGCTTTTACAATTAAGGTCGGCGTTGTGTATAACAGAGAACTTCCAGCTATTAAAAGGGCCAGACTTGCACATGTAATTTGACTACGTGTTTTCATAGGGCATTCCTCTCCTCTATTCATATTGTATAGGTGGTTTCTTGCTATTTCGTATTAACCACACAGCTACCATCTCCACCAATGAAAAAAGGTCAACATTGAATTCGTAATCATCTTCATATTTATTATTTTTACAAACGCTATTCTGTCCTGGGTAAATCCCTCTTTTTCCACATATATGTTAACCACATAAATTACTTCTTTTCCTTGAAACAGTCTTGTTACTGGTCTGTTTTTCATATATAAGTCATATCTGTTCCGCCTTTCACGCCTCTTTATATTTTTATCATACACAATGAAAATTTCTTTTTTCTTACCCATTTCTTACAAATTACTTACTTTCAAAATCGCTTTTATAATAGGATAGAAGGAGCATCTGTGCCGTAAAGTTCAGTAAATATATAAATCAAAAAGAAACACAGTTTTTTTACTTCTGTGTTTCTTTTTACCATCCTTTTAAATATTAAGAGTCGATTTACCCTTAACAGGATGAATTCTGGCTCTTTTCTAATGTAATTTTTCTTCTTGCAATACAACACAAATGACATTGTGCTGCATGAAACACTCCTAACGTTGTTAAAATCACTGGTTTTTAAGTCAAAATTTATTTAACTTAGGGCGGATACTCCATATCCATCAGCTTAAGAAAAATAAACGCCCTTAAAACGAAAAAATAAGTTACCTTCTCAAAGTAACTACCTGTAGAAAAAGAAAATGTTCATTTAGGAGATATATTAAAACCTTAGCTTGATAGTAATATGGGGCTACCCCACATCCATCAACTTAAGGAGAATAAACGCCACCAAAACAAAAAAAGCCCCAAATTTTTCTCGAAAATAAGTTGGGGCTTTTGAACCAGAAAAGTATATTTTCAACTATGAAAACTACGATAAATTTTTCCTTTTTTCCTACTTGCTAAATTCAGCAAGTAAAATATTTTTAAAAGGATTAGGACTGTCAGTTCTACCCAAACTATTCCAATTGACGACCAACGTATGCTTGCCTCCAAGTTTACCTCCAACAAGAGTAGTAAACCCTAGAATGCCACCTGTGTGTCCCCATATCGAGACACCGCTTGGAAGCTTAGTTTCATAGATTCCAAGACCATATCCATCGATTCCTTCTTTTCCTGTAGGAACTGTAGTAAGCATTTGTTTTAGTTGCTGTTCCTTCAGTAATTTGCCACCGAGCAAGTAAGAGAAGAATTTGTTTAAGTCGTCAGCAGTAGAAATCATATCTCCAGCCGAGCTACCTGCACTTGGGTTATAATAAGTAACGTCTTTTAGCTCACTTGCTCCGTCTGGTTGGACATATCCACGGGCATGGTTAGTACCTGGAATAACACTTGAGTTGCCTGGTAGGAATGTATTCGACAATTCAAGTGGTTCAATAATTCGATTTTCAATCTCTTCCGCATAGCTGTTTCCAGTTACTTTTTCAATAAGAATGCCCAGTAATACGTATCCTGTGTTTGAATAAGACCAGCCCTTTCCTGGAGCAAAGTCTGGAGGCAGAGAAACCCCCATCTTCACTAACTCTTCAGCCGTATACGATTTTTTTGTATCCGTAAAATCAGCGTCTTTTGACCTTGAGTATTCAGCGATACCACTTGTATGGTTCAATATGTGCCGGATAGTAATCTTGTTACCATCATATCCATTTCCTTGAATGACACCAGGTAACCATTTTTCGATGTAGTCGTCTAGCTTCAGGCGATTCTCTCCAACTAATTGAAGTACAACTGTTGCGGTGAACGTCTTCGTCACACTTCCAATGCGAAAGCGAAAATCTGTTTTCATTGGTTTCTTGGTTCTCAGATCCGCTATTCCAGCGGCATACCCCCACGTTTTTCCACCCTCAGAAGTTTTAGCAAGTATCCCCGGGTATCCAAGTTGCAATGTATCCCGCATTGCTTGCTTGACGGAAGTACGATCTCGTTGAGTATTTGTTTGTAACGAACTAGATACATTTTGAGTAGGCTCTGCTTTTACAATTGAGGTTGGTGTTGTATATAACAGGGAACTTCCAGCTATTACAAGGGCCAGACTTGCACATGTAATTTGACTACGTATTTTCATAAGGCATTCCTCTCCTCTATTCATATTGTATAAGTGTTTGCTTACTGATCCTTACTTCCTGAAAAGACTTAGGGAAAGGCCCTCACGCATATAGATTAAAGCCCCAGTACAAAGGTATCTATCAATACCAACAATTTGAGCCAGTTAAATCTCCATCCCTTCTATAACAAAATTATTCAAAGGTATGAAAGCATATTATGTACCCTTAGTTATTGTTAGGATTAACACAACATGAGACATAGCCCCAACCCATATTTTACTTTATTTATCCATAATATGTATTGAGAAAGAATGTAAATTCGAATCCTTTTCGTACCCCAACTATTGATCGTTTTTTTCACCTATTATTATTAGTTATTTAGAATTTCATAATAAAAAACTGTAAAAAAAATAACGAGTCCCTTAACGTACAGGAAGCGGTTGAAAAATATGTCTAAACGCACAATTTTCTTTTTTTTGATATGGTGACCCCGTCGCAATCAAGCTAAGGTTTTGAAGTACCCACTAAATGAAATTTTTCTTTCTCTACAGGTAGTTATTTTGAGAAGTCAGCTCATTTTTTTGTTTTTGCGGTGTTTACTTTTCTTAAGTTGATGGGTATGTAACGTCACGAAAATACGGATTTACAACGTTTAGGAATTTTCAATACTAAAAAGCCCAACTTCACCGTTAATTAATAGAGAAATTGGGCTTTTTCATTACTCCATAACCATTTTTAAGTTATATTTAAAAACCATGCTTTGACATTGTCTAGAGCATGGTAATTATTTAAACAAATATAAATCTGCTAAGTTGATTTTTCAGCTCAGCTATTTAATGAATTCATTAACTCGAAGAAGTATTCAGGTTTATGAGTCTTATTTAGGTTATACCATGCATGTAATGTATCTGGTGCAAATACATCTAATTTTTTCAGTACTTCCATCGCAAATTCCAGAGGAGCTATTCCTGATGCAGTAACTAAATTCGCATCAGATACCGCAGATCCCAACTCATAGAACTTTTCTCCTTTATAGTTAGGACATACCATTTTAGTGTATTCTAAATTATTACTTGTATGCTTTCTAGTATCTAAGTATCCCCTATTTGCAAGGGCCTCAGTTGCACCACAAATTGCAGCAACAATAGTGTCAAGCTTTAAAGCTTGGTCAATTCTTTCCAAAATAGGTTGATGAATTTCTTCACTCCAAGTAGTCCCTCCTGGCAAAATTAAAAGATCTTTACTCTCAAGAGTACATTCATCAAGGGAAATATCTGGTTTTATGCTCAGTCCTCCCATAGTAGTAATCATTTCTTTATTAGCTCCTACTGTAATTACTTTTAAAGGTACTAAATCTTTTTTGAAATATCTTCCTGAGTTTAGTTCGGTAATTAAATATCCATATTCCCAGTCCGACATTGTATTAAATACATATAGAAAAACTTTTTTTGTTCGCATCCAATATCACTCCAATCACAATTGATATGGATATTATAATATAACTTCCCTGACAGTTAACGTCAGGGAAGTTATTATACTTGATGAAATTTTATTAATTCCGACAGAACTTCAATAAGTCTTTTCTTAAGACTTATTGGCTCAATAACTTTAATAGATTTATTGTACGGTAAAAGTAAATAAGGTACATATGTATGTATCATATCTTTTTCAAGAAGAAAAACTGCTTGATTTGAAGTCCGTTCTTGTAAATAATGTTCTAAAAACCAATGTTGGCAAATATCAGCCAATACACTTTTATCCCCACTAATAACCAAAGAAATAATCCCTTCCTTATCTTCTATAGTTGGAAGAAGATTTTTTATAAAAAAGTCACGTGCTGAAAAATTTTCTGGCCGGTTAAACTTATTTTCGGTTAGCATTAAACTTTCAATTCGATCTACTCTAAAACTACGGATATCATTCCTAAGATGACAAAATCCAATCACATACCACTTATTATTCCAATAGATAATTCTGTACGGATCGACCAATCTATAATCTAATTGCTTTTTGCCACTTTTATAGTAAAGAATTTTTACTGAGTACCCGTCAGTTACGGCCTGCTCCAATTCCTTCAAAAAATGTTCCATAGAGAGTGAACTACATCGACTTATTACTTCTAGACTACTTAAATGTTGGTTTATCTTTGCTTCCTGCTCTTGATTTGAGTATTTACTTAGTTTTGAAATGGCCCTATTTAATGCTTCACCTCCATAATATCCGGCTTCTTCTGCAAAAACAGCAGCGTGAAATAGTGAAGTTTGCTCCTCAAAATCAAAAAAAAGAGGAGCCTCAATAAAATTGTTCAATAAAGTGTATCCACCGTTATGTCCTGGTTCTGAAATTATAGGTACGCCACTTGTTGAAATTGTATCAATATAACGATACACAGTCCTTATATTCATCTCTAAATTTTCTGAAATTTGTTTTGCAGTAATTTTTTTACCTGAGCGAAGCATCCATAGAATCGCTAACATATTGTCAATTTTAGGCATGTAATTCCACCTCTCTATGGAATTTATTCTCTATTAAATATTTCTGATTTTTGGTATAACTCATCAACTGTTCCTTTCCGATAGCTTTCTATATAATGTGGCCCTAGACACATTTGTAATTTCACAAATTTGATTTACAGTCATATCTCCCTCTTAATAAAGCTTTACTGCATAGTTCATTCCTGCATGATTTTTATGGTATTTCTTTAACCGACCTTTAAATTTTCCTTCTTTCTTATTCAGTTCAACCCCTTCATGTTTCCGCCTACGGATCAGATCACGTTCTAATTGGTTTACACCCGCCATAACCCCGTAATTAAGAATTGGCTGTAGGGATTATCTTCTGATAAATCTAGCCATGTATCTTTTAAGGATTATAATTATCATCTTTATTATAATATGCAGTTACAACAATAGCTTCAATTATTATAGCGATACACACAAACAAGAGAATTATTTTGCGTCTCACAACAAACCTCCTTTTTCATTTTTTTCTTTTTTAAATTGAAAGGTTATACGCTCCACTTGTTTGATTTCCTCAATTACTTTACGAATTCCTACTTCAATCCTATCTTCCTTCACATTCGATACGTTTAACTTTAATAGTCTTTCTTTCGGAAAACCTCTCACATAATTTTTATCAATTGTATCAATACTTATTTGTTTTTCACTTAGTCTTTGGAAAAACATTTCTGAAATACTCGTTTTATGTAATTCTAAACAAGTGTGGATTCCAATTGCATTTTGCTTTGTATATGTAAATAAAAGCGGGTTTTCATTATGCATTCTTTCTAATGTTTCTGCTAGTTTTTTAGATTTATCGTGATAGGAAGATTTAATTTTATTTTTATGACGTTCAAACATGCCACTCTTTATATAAATTTCTAAAGCAGCTTGAGATATCATTGGGCTATCGATATCTAAAATCTTTTTATATGTATGGAAATCATTTGCTATTACCGGTGGGATTACTGCTACACCAACTCGTAAACCTGGAAAAATAATCTTTGAATAACTTTTCAAATATATGACATGATTCCCATTATCCAAGCTATATAACGGATCTGCTTTTGAATCCATTTCTAAATCTGCTAAATAATCATCTTCAACTATATATACATTATATTTCTTAGCCAATAACACAATTTTTTCTTTCTCATCTTTAGAATAAGAAGTTCCGAGCGGATGATGATATCTTGGTATTGTATAAAAGAATTTTATTTTATCTGTTCGAAAAATGCGTTCCAATTCATTTAAGTCAATACCTTCATTCGTACGTTTAATACCGATTACAGGAATTTTGTTTATTTCTAGATATTCAATATATAGATGATATGTTGGTTGTTCAATTAATATCGTTTCATTTTCATTTGGAAATGGTATAGAAGTTAATATTGCTAGCGCCTGCTGTACACCTGACGTTATAAAAATATTCTCTTCTTTAGTGAAAACTTGATAGTTTATCAGTTGTTTTTGAATAACCGGAATTAAAGACGGTAAACCTTTTGGCGTCCCATATACGAACAAGTCATTTTTATATGTATCAATGGCTTTATTAATACAATGTTGAAAATCTAAATATGGAAAAACATCTGGATCTGGTGCTGAGGAAGCAAAATCAATTATCTCGTCATTTTCTACAAAACTCCCTGATTTTCGAACAACGTAGTATCCACTTTGAGGGATGGAATAAATAATATGACGCTTTTCTAATTCATGTAGTGCCCGTATAACTGTCGCCTTATTACATTCATATTGCGTAACAAGTGATCGTATAGACGGTAATTTCTTTCCTTCTTTTATCACTCCATGTTGAATCATGTTTTCTATATCATTAAAAATATGTAAATACTTATACATTATTTCACTCCCTTATGCAAGGACTTAAAAAGATTCCTCATTCTTAAGCAAACAGAAATACATCCCTTCTATCACTTTAAAGTTTAACATTATTTCACATTTTCTCCTCTTAACAAGGAAATTACAATTAATAAATAGAATATCTTCATGAATAAATAAAAAGTGAGGGATATGTTATGCAGCGTTTAAATACGATTGATGTTAGTAACGTTCTAGAATTAGAAAATACTCTTTCTACTTTAGAAAATGAAGTGATTTCTTCAAAACTAGAACTTGAAAACTGGTTAAAAAAACAATCTACATTCATTTGGGAAATCGAAGAACAATTAACATCGCACTATATCGCGTTTCAATGTAATACAAATAATAAAAAAATAAAAGATACTTTTGAATATGATCAACAATATGTACGACCACTTTTGAAACGTTTTCAAAATTCTTTTGATAATAAATATTTAGAGTCACCTTTTCGAATGGAACTTAATCCAAAAACGTATAGCTTACTAGATAAAAAAATAAAGAATGCGCAGACCTTATTTTGTGAAAAAAACATTGATTTAGAAGTAAACGAAGACAAACTAGTAACCGAGTACTTCGAAATTACAGGTGATTTAACTGCGCTATGGAACGGTGAAGAAAAGACAATTACCGAACTACAGTCTTACTTACAAGATCCGGATCGTCATATACGCAAAAAAGCAAAAACACTCATTTCTGAAACATTCTTATCTGTTGAAGATAAATTACAAAGTATATTAAATGAATTAATCGTAATACGTCACCAAAAAGCGAAAAATATTCAATTAGATAATTATCGTGATTATATGTTTAAAAAACATGAACGTTTTGATTATACAGCGGAAGACTGCTATGAGCTTGCTGAATCTATTCGTAAATACGTAGTACCACTTATCGATAAAATATTTAATGAGAAAAAATCTGAACTTCAAGTAGATAGTCTTCGTCCATGGGATTTAAAAGCAACCGCCCCAAATCAAAAAGCATTAAAACCTATCGAAAACGCGAGTGAATTAATCGAAAAAAGTTCTCATATTTTACACAAACTAAATCCTGAATTTTCTACATTACTGGACCGTATGCATAAAAATAATTGCTTAGACTTAGAAAGTCGTAAAGGAAAAGGACCAGGAGGATTTTGCGAATATTTACCTGCTTCTCGATTATCTTTCGTTTTTATGAATCTCAATCATACACATTATGATGTTACTACTTTCCTCCATGAAATGGGCCATAGTATTCATAATGAATGTAAGAAGCAGTTAGAACTTCAAAAATATTTGGAAATCCCTTCAGAATCAGCAGAACTCGCTAGCATGACAATGGAATTATTTTCGATGGAGTATTGGGATACATTTTATGAAAATAGAGAAGAATTTATAAAAGCAAAATTAGATTTCTTTATAGATATTATTAAGTACTTACCACAAATGCTTATCGTTGATCAATTTCAACATTGGATGTATGAAAATCCTAATCATACTGCTAAAGAAAGAAATGAAAAATATTTAGAATTACATAACACTTACCAATCAAGCGTCATAAATATTGAAGGTTATGAAAATTGGATCGCAACTGGCTGGTTACCTGTACTACACATATTTGAATTACCATTCTATTACATCGAATATGCTATCGCACAACTTGGTGCACTACAAATGTATAGACAATATAAAGAAAACCCTAAACAAGCAATAGAAAATTATAAAAAAGCTTTATCATTAGGTAGCTCTAAATCTTTACCGGAAATATATGAAGCGGCTGGAATTCGTTTTGATTTTTCTGGCGAAACGATTAAAGAACTAATGTTATTTGTAGAGGGCGAATTAGAGTCACTTGAACAATTGTAAGAAGGAAGCTGTTCCTATATTTTAGGTTCAGCTTCCTTCTTTATTTTATTTATTAGTTCTATGTACTGAGAATCACCGTATCCGATTGTTGGAAAAAGTTGAAACAATTTTGTTAATAATTCTTGAGTTGATAAATCTTTATTTTTGGAGATGAATTTCACTACGATATTATCTTCTTTTAACATATTTAAATATAAATCTATAGCTTGATACAATACAGGTGGTAACTTTTGAGACGTTTTTTTGTGATTTACTAACACATCATTATATACAGAAGAATAATTTCCTAATTCCAGTTCAATTTGACTTACTTTAAATTCATCTTCTCTGAAACTATTTAAGTATACTTTCCCTTCATAACAAGACTGTTCAAGATATGAAAGTACGGTGAGTAGATTCATTTGACAAAACATATCTTCACCAAACCATAAAACAATGCATTTATACTTTTTCATAAAAAGGTTTTCTAACGGATCTATAACCTTTTTTGTGTAACTTTCTACTGAACTGTTATGTCCGTCTGCTCTTGTTTTAATAAACTCTTCATTAAAAATTTGTGTAGTAGCCACATTTACACACATTGCTTCGTTAAAAGGCGCATAATCAGACTCACCCATTAGCTTCTCAGTTTTAAATTCTTCATACATCAATTGACCATTCAATATGTTAAGTACATCATTCTCAAACAGCTCACTCTTTGCACTTCGTAACTGCTCAACCTCTAATTTTCTAGAAGTATTCATATTAAACTCCCCTTCTTTATTTATATTGAGTTTAACAAATGATTGAATAGGCATGTTGTTAAGTTGGAATTCTCTTGGATTTATTCTAAAAATATTCTTGAAAGCTCTACTATAAGCCTCTTGCGAAGAATAATCGTAATCTAATGCAATATCTATTATCTTTCTATCATTCGTCAAATCCTCAGTAGATAAATACTATCTTCTTAAAAGAATATAGCGCCTAATACTTATACCTGTTACTTGGTGAAATTTAAAAGAACAGTAATACGGAGAATACCCCATATAATGGGATAATTCATCTAATGAAAATTCCTTTTTTAAATTACTCTCAATCCAATCAATCATCTGCTGTATATGTGCATTCATTTCCTTCACTCCTTACTTAACAGTATAAGAGAGATTCTTATTTTCTTTTGATATTTCTTGTGTTTTATAACATGAGCCATTCATTACATCTTGCTTCATTTTAAAGGATATCAAAAATAAAACACGAATGTTGTAAATTAAGATTCTTTTAGTTCTCTAGTTAAAAAATTAAAGTTTGGAAAGGACGTTACAATGAACGAGCTAGAAAAAGAAATACTTCAATTAATAAATGAACGATATCCATTAAATTTTATTAACATTAAATCCATAACGAATGAAATGTATCAATGTCTCACAGAACAAGTTACTTACTTTATTAGAATTACAAACTATAAAACGTATGAAGAACAGTTAGAAGAAGTTACATATACGAATTTTTTATATCAAGATGGCTTAGGTGTGCCACCAATAATCCCTTCTTTACAAGGAAATTTTGTCGAAAAGTTAACATTAGACAAAGAGATTTTTGCCGTATTATATAAAGCTGCGCCTGGTATACATTTACCAAGGTGTGAATGGAATTCCAATATATTTAAAAATCTTGGTAAACAAATTGGAAAATTACATCGTATTTCTAAAAGCTTTGAAAAGACTAAATCAGTTAAATATATTAACGATTGGTATGAAAATGAAGAATATAATTTTCTTAAGTATATCCCTAAAGAAGAAACTACTGTAAGAGAAATTGCATCTGACGTTTTAAGTTCAATAAATAAGCTGCAAAAATCCCCTTCGAATTATGGCTTAATTCACGGCGATTTATGGTTAGAAAATATTTTAGTCGAAAACAATTCAAACATAACAATGATTGATTTTCAAGACTGCGAAAAACATTTTTACATATTTGATTTAGCAGTTCCTATTTATAGTGCGATAGAATATTCATTTGTTGGAAATGGGAATATCGTTGACTATGAGCATTCTATTACAAAAGCACTATTTGAAGGATATCAAGAAGAAAATGAACTACCTAAAGAGATGATAGACAAGTTTCCATTATTTATAAAATTAAAGGAGATTTTTGAATATAGCTTAATGCATATGTATTGGGATAAAGAAGAATTAACTGAGGAACAAATACGGATAATAAATCTTTATAGGATGAAGATCGAAACTAAATATACTTATATCAATGTTTAAAAATGCTATTGTTTAACTACAAGGAAACTTAGTTAAACAACAGCATTTATTAATTGGCTAACTAGACAACCTTTGTTTTATTTCTTATAAATACTGAGTCAATAATCTGTTTACATACACTTTATTTTGCGGAGATACTTTCTCAGAAAATCTAGCTGCAATCATAATAGGAGCCCATTGAAAGATCGCATCTCTTGTTAGATCAGTATTACTGCAATATATTTGCAAATACATTTCTGCTAATTCTATATAAGACTGCGCATACAATAAATATGTACGAAACACATCTGCACGAATATCACCTGAACAAGCATCTACCCAGTCTATAATATTTACATTTTTTTCACTCAAAATTAGATTAAATGGATGGAAGTCGCCATGGCATAATCTAGGTTCAAATTTGATTGAATGTAACTTATTCAATATACTTTCCTTTTGTTTTTCATCCAATTTATGTACAGATTTAATTTGACGCTCTAACCTTTCCCCCATTGCTTCCATTTCATCCGAATTCACACGTATAGCATGAATCTTTTTTTGTTCATTCACACAAATATTTATGTAATGCTCTGCCTCATTTAGATTATTAAGCAGGAGATCACCTATACTGTCACCTTTTACGTATTCCATAATAATTGCCTGTCTATTTTTTATCTTTGTCACTTCAAATACGTTTGGAACTGATAGTCCGCATGAATAAGCATATTTTTGTTTTTTTGCTTCATTCATAGACTCTGTATCAGGCAGATATTCATTAAATAATTTTACAATCTTAGTATCATAGAGATAGATTTCTGCTGTATTCCCTTTAGCTATCGGATTTCCTAAATTCAATTCATTTCTCTCCTTACTGTAAATTAAGCTGACACATTATACTCCCCTATAAATTCAGTGTAATTATGCTGAAACCCTTCTCCACGAAAATATAAAAAACTTACCACTTTCTATCTTTAAACAGAAAGTGGTAAGTTTAATTTACTAGGAATATCGGAAGAGAAATTTGGTGTATGCACAATTGAAAATGCATATCCCTGCTCAATAAATGATACTTCGTTATGTTTACATTGAAATGGGACACTATTTTTCTTAAAGTTAATTTGGATTTGCTGTAAAAATGCTTGATCTGTTGTTCCGAAAGATACGTGTACTTTTGGTGGTAAAGCCTTCATCGCAATCGGAATCCAACTTCGCTGCCACCAAGTTGCAACGATGTATGCAGTGCCACCTATAACAAAGTTAAAAATATCCCCATCTTCCATCGTTTTCATATTTAGATTTGATTTTAGCCATTCTGTAAATACAGGTACACTTTTAACAGGAAATCCGATTTCCCTTACGTATAAAATATTTAAAGGGGACTGCGGTACTAATACATCTTGTTTAACATAACTATGTGCGATAATTTCGAGTAGATTTCCATCCCCGTCTTTAAAGTATACATTGAATAAACCATTCTCTTCACCAATTACATTTCCATTTTGCCATTTCACAATGAGTAATCCAGAATCCTTTAGCCATCTTACTGTTTTATGAAATTTTGAATATGGAATTTCAAAAGCAAAGTGAGCAGGTGCAATTGGTTCATATACTTCTTGAAAACTAATTGTTGTATAAGGTGTTACTTCAAATTGAATAAATGATGCTGTTTCCTTTTTTATTGGAAAAGATAATATATCTCCGTATACTTGTTTTACTCCTTCTATAGAAACCGTTTGTAGTTTAATATCTGAAATATGTGTAATCATTGTAATAAACCTCCAAATTCATTATATCTATTAGTATTGTATTTCAATAACTAACAGGAAGAATCCATCTGGAGATTGAAACTTTAATTAACAAAATAATACTTTTGTATTAGAGCAGTTACGCTAACATTTTCGGCTAATGCAATAAAATTTTAACTTCAAGCGTTTTGCGCTATAGTTCAAATAATTGGTATAAACGACCATATCAAGATATAATGAACAATATCTTAAGCTAAAGGAGTGATGTTTTGTGAACCAAAGAATTTCTTACTATGATGCTGCACCTGATGCTATGAAAATTATGATGGACATGGAAAAGTACACAAAGCAATCAACGATTGATCGAATGACTAGAGAGCTTATTAAAATTAGAGTTTCTCAGATCAATGGCTGTGCTTACTGCATAGATTTACATACATCTGATGCACGAAAAATGGGAGAAACTGAACAAAGAATTTATTGCTTAAGTACTTGGGATGAATGTACTTTTTATACAACAGAAGAAAAAGTCGCTATTGAACTAGCTGAGCATATTACACTTATTCCCACTAAAAGAGTTCCTGAGTCCCTATATAAACGAGTATGTGAACATTATGATGAAAAACAATATATTGACCTTGTCTTGATTATTAATCAAATTAATAGTTGGAATAGAATTTCTATCGCAATGGGAAATACACCTGCTAAAAAATAACACTCTAAGCAACTTACTTACTCTATACATTATTTCTTTATTACATATAATTCAAAAAGGTTGACTTTGCCAATGTTACCTTATTTCTACTACTATTACTTCTGGATAATCCCAATAAAAATGCTTAGAATCTGGGATTAATTTTACTGTCGTACTTGTTCTCTGTATAAAAATACTCGCTGCCTTACCTCTATATCCATCCCAATTTTCTGTTATTGAAGCACGAATTAATATTAGATTAAATGGAGACCATTTTGTATAAACTTCTTTCCCGCACAAAAAGCTGCTTTTTTTAAAGAAAAGCAGCTTTTACTTTATAACATATTATAATTTTGCAGCAATAATCATAAACCTTTTTGAATTCGTACGAATCCCTTTTTCAGAACTATTTGCATCAATGAACTTTTGTAAAATAGTAAAATCCTCTTCCTCTTCTCCAAACCTAGGAATAATAGGCGTATGTTTTAATAAGAACATGAGGTCTTCAGGGCTACTGTAATAATCAGTAACATCATATTCACTTACTTGCACGAGTTCAAATCCTGCACTACTAAGTTCCCTCATATACTTTTCTTTTAAAGTTCCATCTCTTTCACCTAAGCATTGTCCTCTACCAAATGCTTCTTTCAAGTTTAATTTATCGTGTTCACTAACTTGTTGCGTTAAGAAAAAAGCATCCTTTTTCATTACTTTTGATAATTCAGTCGCTGCAAATGGCGCATGACAACTTGAAGCTATATCAAAATGCGCATGCGGAAACGCTAAAGCTTCAGAATCCATTTGAAGAAACTCAACATTTTGTACACCTGATTTTTTCAAGTTAGAATGTGCTGTTTCAATCATTCCGTTAGAACTATCTATTCCAATTAGTAATTTAGCCGAAGACGCTATGTTAAGTACATTTTCTCCTCCGCCTGTACCAACATCAAGTAAAATCTGTGATGGCTTGCACCTTTCTTTTACCTCGTCATAAAAGTCCCATGAATCTCCTACAGTTTCACATTTTATTTTACTAAAATCCCATCCATTTAATCTTCCTACTTTATCATAAAAGTTTTTGTATTCTAATTCGTTCATTTTATTATTTCCCCTTTGTTAATATGCATAAAATGTTTAATCCTGATCATCCCCGAAATAGCCTCATAGTTTATATATTCGTAAATCTCCTTTTATATCAAGTGCGCATCTCTCAATCCCAAACAACTACTTACTTCGAGCTATACATAAATTCATCCCACCGCAATTAAAAGAATATATGTACGATAACATCATTTAATTAAGTATATTATAAAATAAAAATTATCAAAATAATAGATTTACATACTTTAGTTTACATAATATATTTATAGTTAATCTTCATTAATATATTCTAAATGTCTTCTTCCCCAACGACACATACTATCTAAGACAGTAGTTACTGTTTTTCCATGTTCAGATAAACTATATTCCACTTTAGGTGGTATTTCTTGATAAATTTCTCGTTCTATTAGTTGATCTTGCTCTAATTCACGCAATTGCTTCGCTAAAGTCCCTTGAGATATATCTGGTATTAATCGCTTTAATTCACCAAATCGTTTTGTTCCATCAGTTAATAATATAAACAAAATGAGTGGCTTCCATTTCCCTCCGATGATTTGTAATGTCGCTATTACTCCTTTTAATTTCGGTTCTTGTAAATCCATTTTCTCACCTCTCTCCTGATACCATAAATTATATTAAACATTTTTTATATTACTTATATGTATGAAAAGCAATTAGTACGAAATTTACGACTATGTACATATAAAGTGCGTACTTTTCACTTGATATCTTTTAGTGAATAATAAAAGCATAGCAGTTTTATTTTAAAGTTTTTATTAAGGGAGTGGCTAAAATATGTCTATTATTACATTAAAAGATAGTCGTATTGTTATCATTGGTGGGAGTTCTGGTATTGGATTAGCAACAGCAAAACAAGCAATCAAACAAGGAGCACATGTTATTATTGCAGGGCGTTCGAAAGAAAAATTAATGGTTGCTCAAGAAGTAATAAATAACAATCATCTTCAAACTTATGTATTGGATAACCAAGATAAAAATCAATTACAAGATTTTTTCAAGAACGTTGGGGATTTTGATCATTTATTCACACCAGGAGCTTCTTACTCACTTGGACCAATAACCGCTATGGATGATATTGCTGAAAGTAGCTTTATCGGAAAGTTTTGGCCACAATATTATGCTGTAAAATATGCAGTTCCTTTTCTCTCAAACACTGGATCTATCGTATTAATGTCCGGTGCATTTAGTCAAAGACCACTTAAAGGAGCGCCTGCTTACGGAGCTTGTAATGGTGCTATTGAAAGTTTAGGGAAAGCTTTAGCTGTTGAATTAGCTCCTATAAGAATTAATGTTGTTTCTCCTGGAACGATACAAAGAGAGAATGAACAAAACGAAAATAGACTAGTTGCTTATGAATCTTATAAATCTCTTTCTCTTGTACAGCGAGCTGGATATAATGATGAAATTGCGCACACTGTACTATATTTAATGCAAAATAGTTTTACTACGGGTAATGTATTGTTTCCTGATGGAGGATATACTTATCATTAAATTATTTAAAACAAAAGCCACTTATTAAGGTGGCTTTTTGTTGCTAATTTAGAAACTGTTGAAGCAATACAGGGTCCTTTTTTAAAAGTTCTGCTAAAAACATAAGTTGCGGAAAAGGTTGTAAGATTAACTCTTTATTCATTTTTTCTTTCAATACAGCTATTCCATCTTGCTTAATATAATCATTTAGTGTTATTTCCTTACTACAAATAAGCCTAATATCATTTACTGAAAGTAATAAGAGCCCGTTCGTTTCAGAAGATGGAGTTGGTTCATTTTCTGCATGTGCCATATACATAGTAGATAAAGTTTCATCTAGACTATCAATAATTAATATTGGATTGATTTCATTTTCTACTTTTATTTTCTTTGATTGTGCATCCCAATTCTTTTTATAATATGTACATGGTGAACTCAATATAGCAATATCGATAGTAGCTTCTTCTTTCACTTCTCTTTTAGCGGTTTCTACTGCTGTTTCATCTCCTTCTTTATGTCCTCCGAGCCTTACTACACCTAATGTATCACCTTTATTCGTTGGACCAACTTGAAAAACAAATAAATTATTATAAAGAACATACGCGCCAGATGTTCTTACTTCTCTATTAATATGTAACAAACTTTTCCCTCCTATATAGTCTTCTTTTAATAAAATGCTGCATCTTTTGGAAACATATATACCATTCTTACTCAATAAAACAGGCCATTTCGATCCTCCAAATGCATCTCCCTCGCTTAATTACAAAATTAAGCATATAAAAGTAGGATTCAACAACTATTTACAGAATTTTATATTTTATAAGTATTGAATGGACCATACTTAAATTCCTCTATAATAAAGGTGATACATACAATTGCAGTTTTTATTGTACTATATAGTCCGATACGCAAACTATGATGGAAGGAAAGATAATTATGTATGATTGGTTAATTGAAAGCGAGGAACGGAAATATCCATCACCTACTACAAATGAAGATTTTCATATAGAAAAGATATCTCCTATATCTTCAAATACTTCTCTCAGTCCAGTTTGCCAACTTTTCAGTGGGATGGAGGTCATACTTGAAGAGGACGTTTATACTTCCTTTCCCATTGCAAATGACGTTACTTTAAATATAATAACAAATGAATTAATTCCTCATTATAAAGATATAAAACAAGTTTTTATTAATAATGAATTACATGAAATTTTCATGATAGGTTTAAAGGAAGAATCAAAACAAACTCTAAAAGAGCTTCTAACTAATGGTATATATCCTGTAGTACCTGATTTATTCCGAAGCCGTTCTTTTAATAGGGCTGTTGGTAGAAGAAAATTAAAATATTATTCTGTAGCATTTGATTGCATTGATCCGATGTTCTTAAAAGAAACTCAAGAAATAGGATATTTTCTAAAACATTCTTTTTTTCAAAAAGATGGTTGCATTTCTTTAATGCCAACCGGTTGGTTTTTAGAAGATTCATTAAAGGAATCCATTACAATCCGCTCATTTTGTACATTTGCAAATAACATTGTGTTAGTAGTTGACGAATCGAATCAACAAGTAATCTGTCTTGATATTTACGGATAAGTTGATAAAGAAAAAGGCATATCATAATGCCTTTTTTCTTTATCATCATTTAACTGGATAACAAACTTCTGTAACCCACTTATTAGGATCCGATTCCATCGCTGGGCTCACATGATAAATATTAAACATCGGGCCTGCTAATTCATAACCTTCTGACTCAATCCATTTTGCTGCAGCCTCATTTACAGCTGTCATTTGTTCATAACTTCCATTAACTGTTATAGATGCTACATGAGTTGATTCAATATTTTTAAATGTAACATCATTTGTATTTTCATGTTTACCTAAAATACTTAGCTGTATTTCTACATCTACATCATTTTCTTTGTATTCACGATCATGGAAAACCGCAATACTATAACTCGGATGAGCAATACTAATATTTTTCATATGAATTTCTTGCATTAATATACTCCATACATCCCCTTCGCAATTATACGATGGAATAATCTTTCTAACACTAGCTACATTTCTTTCTGGAATTTCTTTTATTAAAACATGATAGTTCATCTCAACAACATCCTCTCTCATCATTTTCATTGAGGCTTCGAGAAGACGTAATTGTTTTTGGAGGTCATACATCTCATTATTTATTTGTGCACTACGATTTTCAAATTGTGATTTTATTACTTCCATATTTTCGCTCTCTATTATTTCTTTAATAGTAGCAATATTAAACCCCATATCTTTTAACGTTTGAATTTGATTTACTTTCTTTAATTGGGCTGCTGAATAGTATCGATATCCACTTTGTTCATCAACTTTTACTGGTTGTAATAATTCCACTTTATCGTAGTGCCTCAACATACGTATACTAATGGAAGATAGTTTTGAAAAATCCCCTATTTTAAACATGTTTTCCTCCTATGAATTACATCTACTTCGAAGCTCAACTTCATCTTAAACAATGACATTGTGTGAGAGTCAATTGTTTATAACACTTAAATTATATTTCTTTACTTATTTCCTTCTTAAGACTATAAAGATTGAAATTAGCCCGTTCACAACTAATAAAGTTACTATAATACTTGTAAGAAAGGCTACATCTGCCGCAAATATTTTAATTGTTTTCCATGGTGAGCTTGTACTATAAGTAAGAAGCGGGATGAAAATAATAGATAATAGTAGGAATAGATTCCCTATAAATAACCAAGTTAGTCTTTTAACAGTTTTCTTATGTTTATATTTTTTAATTAACATAATTGATATAATGAAAAGCGCGAATATAACTATAGACATAACAATTTGTATAAATGGTATGTTTTTAGGGGGATCAACCGGTACTTCTCCATTCAAAATACTAATAATCCCATTTTTCAATACCGATAGTGCTGATTCTTCTAATACATGATTTTTATTTGTTAAAATCACACCACCCCAGCCACTTTTATTTAATATAAATATTTCTGCACGAGCATCAGGCGTTGATCCTGAATGCCAAATCATCGTTTCGCTTTCATTTATATTTGTTGTTCTTAACCCAAAACCATAACTTTTTTCTGAATTAATTTTATAAAGTGATGATAGATAAAGATCTATATTTTCTTTCTTTAAAAATTGAGTGTGCTCTTTACGATTCAAAAACATAAGAAATTGAATCATATCTTCTAAACTTGCAGTAATATAACCATACGGTGCCCCAGCATTATCATAGGACACTATACTTTTTCTTGGTATGCCAAACCAAGACTGATAACCTGTTAAATAACCCTTTTCATATGCAGTTTCTTTACTTGCTGCCGCACCATTCATATTTAACGGCTGAAAAACATGCTTTTCCATATATGATGAATACGTTTCATTTGTGACCTCTTCAATAAGTGCACCTAAAACAATATAATTCGCATTACTATATTGATATTTTTCACCTGGTGGAGCAGTTAATTTTACATTTGAAAGTTTCATTACATTTTCTTTTAATGCTGTAGAATTTTTGGATTGCTTATCTGATAATGCTAAGCCCTCGTATGTACTGATTCCGCTTGTATGAGTTAGTAGGTGTCGGATTGTTATAGTGGAGGTTAATTGATTGTCTTTTAGTTTAAACCAAGGAAGGTGTTGTTGAACTGAATCCTCTAATTTTATTTTTTTATCTTCAATTAATTTCAATATAGCTAAAGCTGTTAAAGATTTACTTATTGAGCCAATTGCGAATGGTGTTTTATTAGTTACCTTTTTTTCAGATTCTCCAGTAATCCCCATCGTTTTTGTGAAGAATACATCTTTATTATGTACAATTGCAACAGAAGCTCCTGGAATGTTCTGCTCTTTTATAAATTTTTCAATATACTTATCCAATGCAATTTTAATATTTTGCTGAGCGTAAACTTTTGGATCTGTAATACATAACATTAATACATTACAAAAAATATAAATTAGAGACATTTTATAGATTGTATTCTTCATTATGCTTTAGACAGCTTTCTTTTTTTATAACTTACTAAACTAATAAATACTACTAGAGAGAGCATAAAACTAATCATTATTAATAATGAATTCCACCATTGATTTTCTGAAATACGATATAAAAGATTATACTGAAATGTATTTTTACTATTAGTTGGATTTAATGATCTAGTT
Organism: Bacillus sp. DE0042; assembly: GCF_007680225.1. Classification (NCBI taxonomy): domain Bacteria; kingdom Bacillati; phylum Bacillota; class Bacilli; order Caryophanales; family Bacillaceae; genus Bacillus; species Bacillus sp. DE0042. The sequence goes on from NZ_VEJP01000001.1 coordinate 218,768, forward strand.
AAAAATATTGTAAATGTAGTTTGCGAGATGAGGTAAGTAATAACTGCGATGAATATGCCGCGTAAAATAGATCTGTTTAATTTCCCTTTTTCATTTTTCAATTGCTTCCTTTTAACTTGTAAATCAATCTCATTTATTTCTAAATAATCTTGAACAAATAATTGAGGTGTACCTAAATCATCTATACTATCTTCACCATGTTCGCGACATTCTTGAATATGTTCTAATATTTGTCGCTTAATATTTTCCCTTTCTTCTAAACTTATATCGTATTGCTGTAATTCCTTAAGTACGTCTGTTAAAAATTGCTTTTCTTTACCTATTAATCTATTCCTCATTTCAGAAGGTCTCCTTTCAAACCGCTTTTTAATAATGTTTGAATATCCGATTGCAATTCTAACCAGTCATTAATTTTTTTCTCAAGACGTATTTTCCCGTTTTCATTAATTTCATAATAAATCCTAACTTTACCACTGTCTGTTACTACTTGATAAGCATTAACCCATTCTTGATTTTTCAACTTAGTTAAAATGGGATAAATACTTCCTACTCCTTTCAATTTTAAATTGTTTACTTCAAGTTCTTTCATAATCTCATAACCATAACTTTTCTTTTTCGACAAAATAGATAATACACACATTTCTAAATGACCTTTAATTAAACTCGTTCTATCCATAGGATAAATTTAACAGAAATATATACTTCATTCAAGTATATATTTCTGTTAAATCCAAAAAATCAGACAACAGAACGAAGATATTATAAGCAAAAGATATTACTTGCGAACTGTTTTTACCCCTAAAAATCACTTTTATAATATAATAATTACATAATATATCAACTGTTTGTCCCTTTTATTTCTCTATCTCTCCTCCATATCTCCATATCTTAGCTGGAAATATAGTATACGGGACATAAAAATACTAAAAATTCCAATTCCTTAATTTTCACATTAAGAAATTGGATCTTCTTTCATTACCTTGTAATACTCATACTGCGTTATTATAAACATTATAAAGAATATACGTTTTATATAAGTTATGTTAATAACATATAAACTAATATAACTTTACTGATTACTCTCAAGACATTCATAAACCGCCATCATATCTCGTTTATCCAATTCGCGAATACGATTAAAAATTGGTATTTGCGAAACAGCTTCTGTTAATAAGCTTTCATCCACAACATCACAAACTTTTCCAGTTAACCATGTTTGTACACCCACGCCCTCAACAACTTCTTTTAGTCCTTCGTCATTAATACCAGTTGCATTACAAGTTACACATGGAATTGTTAGTTTAAATACACCATCATGTAGATTATCTTCCGTTATAACTTTCTTTCCTTTACAAAATGGACATGGATTACTTTTTTTAATTTTATTAATTTGGGTAACTAACTTTTTGTATCCAAACGCTTCGTATACATACGTAAGTTTTTTATATTTACCATTTGTGAAATAATTATCTATAATGGTTTCTCTCGTTTCATAAACATTAGGGAAATCACAAACAGTTACTTTATTATTAACACTAATGGATTCGATATTTCCTTTTATTTCGTCCCAGAATGGTAAGACATTTTGTAACACCATTTCATAGTTTGAAAAGCTTGCCTGTTCTAATTCAAACATTTTCAGTGCAACTTGTGCTTTTCTTGGCAGTAAAGAAACATCTTCTGTCAATCTCATATCGCCACCAACAATAAATTTCAATTTTTGAAGTGCAGGTAAATCACCGACTATTTGCAACACTTCATCAACTGGTTGATTGATAATTTCACGAATATCAAAGTTACCAAATTTAAGCGGTTTATGATGATTTAATACCGTCCCTTCACAAATTGGACATGTCATCTTTTCTTTAGAAGTCTTAATTTCTTCTTTAATAGCTGCTTTTGAAATAACAATATATCCACCAATAATCGTATTAAATCCTACCCATGTTCTGCGTGTCTTTCCTTTTTTATCATAAAATGATTTTTCAAAATATCCGTACCAAAACGTATGCTTTTCTTCTTCTGACATATCATTATAGCTCTTTGATAAATCGTGACCAAGCTCATTTTTAATTTCTTCAAATAGAAATTCTATTTTTTCATATTGATAAAATTTTAATACTTTCATGATTTCCGGATCGAATAAACCATCCCAAAATGGAACGTTTTTATCTTGAATTGCAATATCTTTATCAAAAACTTCAATTTGAAGGCGTCCAGAACAAGATGGACAATGATTGTCCTGTGAATAGAAATCAAAACTTCTCGTATCTTTATTAGTTGGATGAGCAGCTACAATATGATTAATTAGTCCACCAATTTCATATAAGAAACTATATTGACTATATAAATGTCTTTCAAGATCAATAGCAACAACAGGTGCAATTGTATCAGATTCATATTCACTATAAATTAAACGGGCCATTGATGATAAACTTTTTAAAATACCACCCTTATAAATGTTTTCGGCATTTTTAAAATAGTGAATATGATTTTCTTCTAAATAGTGAACGCCTTCTTTATGCTTAAGTGCTGAAGAAATATGTATTTGCTCTGCATTATTCACACTGCTTTTTTGACGATAATAATCTTCATGACTTACTACATCAAGATGCTTTATAGATTCAAGCTGTCTTTTCCCGAAATCTACAATATAATCAGAGCTTTCTAACATATAACTATTATGTTCAATCATGATGATAGAGACTGATTCATCTTGTAATATCCCTCTAACACTATCTATAAATTGGTTTAAAATATTTTGTGATAAACCTTTTGAAGGCTCATCAAAAATAAATAATGTATGTGGATTTCTTGTGTTTGCAAATAACTCCGAAACTAAATGAACACATTGGAACTCACCTGTTGATAATGTTTGTGTTTTTCGTTCTAACGTTAAATAACCTAGTCCTAATTTAATTAATAGACTCAAGCGTTTATACGCAATATCTTCATTTGGGAGTTCTTCTATAATATCCTCAATCGAACGCTCAAAAATATCATCAATTTCTTCGCTATACTTTGTGAGTTTCTTTTTAATATCTAGGAAAGTGGCTACAGTTGATCGACTTGTAATGGATTGATTTCGATCTTGTCCTACCATAACTAATTTATCTTTTGGATATCGTTTCAAGAAATCTGTAGCTAAACATTCATTGACAAGTGTAGATTTCCCGCATCCAGATTCTCCAGTAACCGTCACAAGCCTATTTTTAGGGATTTGAAACTCCGCCATTTGGATATTACGGCAATATAATTCATGGAATGTATAATATTCTGTTGGTACTTCTTTATTTAGATCCGACAGTATTGGTTTTGGTCTTGGCGATTCTTTCACAATTTGTCCACCATATTTTCCGCTACCAGGTCCAAAGAACAATTGCTCATCTGTTGTATCCAGTACAGTATCTGAATGATCAATGAGCCAAATTTGATTTTTACACCCTAACTGCTTAATCTCTTCTAATATTTGTAATAATGTTTCATGATCAAGTCCAACTGAAATCTCATCAATAATAATTACAGCATTTTCGCTTACTGCCATAAATTCAGCCAAATATAGTCTTGTTAACTCTCCACCTGACAACGTACCCATAATTCGATTTAATGTTAAATAACCAATGTTCATATTAATTATATTTTGCAGTATATGTTGCTTTGCTTCACTAATATTTAACTCTTCCGCTAACGAAAGAATAGACTCAACACTTAAATCATTAATATTTGAAATTGTATGTGGTTTAGCAAATAAATCTATCGTATGTTGTTCGATTTCTTCGCTATAACGTTTTCCCTTACATTTTTTACACTCAATATTTTTAGTAGTACCTCGGCCTTTACAGCCAGTACACCAGCCTAACTGGTTATTGAATGAAAAAACCTCAGGTGAAAGATGAAATACATCAGCAAGTTTTTCACGTACCTCTGTGAAAACACCAGTATGTGTACCGATTGTTGAACGTGGATTGGAAGAAATCGATGATTTTCCTAGAAAAAGTACTAAAGGCATATCCTCCATCTTAATAGCACTAAAATTTGTTTCCATGATATTAGGAAATAAATATTGATATTCAGCCTTTGGCAATAAAAAAACTAATCGTTTTTTTGATTCTTCGCCAATCGTTTGGCAAAAAGTTGTTTTACCCGATCCTGATAAACCAGCGATTCCAAACGACTTATTAAATGGAATAGCTGTATCTAATTTATTTATGTTATTAGCAATTAATTGTTTTACTTTCATATTAACCTCTATTCTTATTTTTCATGAAAACCATTTTTACAATATAATAATTACATAATAAATATATTATCTTACGTAATTATCCTCTCACTTCAAGAACCTTATCCTTATATATTTCAAACCACTGTTGCCATTCATCTTTAGAAAATTCTTTTTCTTCTCCTTCTAGAACGGAAGAAAAAAGATCTAAACAAATATGCCACCCAGCTATATCTTTCGGTGTATGATCAGTTAATTCATGAATGTATTCTTTGAGAAGTAACAGAGTACAATTTTCATCTTTATGTATTTCAAATCGAACACGATCTTTATCCCAAGTAAATTCAAGTACTGAGTTTAGTTGACACTCTAAAATATCAATATTTATAAATGAACCGTCCATCATGTCAAACTTGATTATTCCACCTATTTTAAGGCTTTCAATCTGTAAATTAGACATCCATTTTTTTAGCTTACTGTTTTCTGTTAAAACAGACCAAACTTCTTCTATCGAATATGAAAAATAGCGCTCAAATTGCACTACATATTCATTACCTTGTTTATCTATTACTGCTAACATTATTAATTAACCTCCTTTTTGCCCGAACGAACGAATGTACGTTCTATATTTTATTTTACATGATTTCAATCAAAAAAGAAATCACTATTACATCCCATTAATTTAAGAGGTTTTTGTTAGCTCCAAAATTGAGTGACTTATTATATATAAGAGCTCTAATCTAGTTGACCATGCTTTTATAGGGTCAATAATATTATCTTGGTTAAGCTTGTTCACGTATTTTAAACCTTCTACCGCAGTGTAACGAATATTAAAATCTGTAAAAGTATTTATAATCATCGGCCATTCTCCATCAGTCATTCTGCATTTAGAATATTTTATTATGTAATCAATTGCTCGTTTGGATAACGCACATGAACCAGCTGTAATATCTACTTGTTTCCCTAATTGTAATGACATAATTTTATTTGATACTGTTTCTGTAATTTTCCATTCTTCAGGATGTGTCTGAAAAGCTTTCTCCGTTCTGCCAATGATTAAGTAATCTACATCAACTATATTCTGAATGAACGAATTAAGCTCAGCTGGATATTCTTTAATCCAAGTTAGCAAACGATCAAAATCACAATAGTGATAGTAATCATGATTATAGTTACTAACAAACTTCAAAGAATCCCTACGTGCGTTCCCTACTCCTAATTTTTCTACTATATTTATATGGAAGTTACATTCTGCTAGTTCTTTTACAACCTCTTTAGGTGTTACATTACTAATTGTTATATATTTTTTATCATAATTTAAATTTAACAATTCCTCTTTTAGTTCTTTTATTGTAGATAATAAGCTCCCTGTTGGATCATGAGTAATGCATGTTAATGCCACTTGTTTTATAGGTTGCATAGTATATTCATCCCCTTTGCAAAATAAAAAGCAGAAAGAACACTTTCTGCTTTTTATAATTACTTGCTTGAAAAATTTATCATTTAATCGCATCAACAATTAAAGATGGAAAACCAAGTTTATCACCTTTATTTCTAGAATCATACCTTTTCGAACGGAAAATAACACCGTCATTTGCATCCCATTCGTTGTAATAAAACTGACCATTTTCATCACAATATTCAAGTAAAACTACCTCAAATCCAGCAGTTTCAAACATTTTCGTTAATGTTTTATAATTATGAACAATTTTATGACTTGCTGCTGGATGATCTTTCGGACCAGGTCCGCCTATTTGAACTATATTTTGGTATGCTTCGTCTCGGAAAAATGCATCAGGAACACCGCACCGAATGTGCCCTGCTGGCTTTAAAAATTCATAACAAATTTCTGCTGCCCTTACACCTTCTTCAAACGTAAGGTGTTCCCATACATGCTCAGCTAAAATAGCTGAAATAGAATTGTATTCAAATCTTTCTTCCCACGTAACTTTATCTAGTAAATTAAGTTCATCTTCTTGCGTTTGTATCCAACCTGGATTATTATTAAACACCCCAGCTCCGACTACTACTTTAATTTCGTCTTGTTTTATTCCCATCACTTTCACCTCGTAAACATTTTAATTATTAATATATTCTATGTTTACTATTATCCTTCCTTCTTCAACAAATTTAGTAGCATGAATCTAGTACAATGCCGAACTTATCCCCTAAAAACTATCTAATGTAACGATTTTTCTTACAGAAATATAGCACACCAAACATTAGCACAAAACCAGTCACGTAAAAACTTGTTGTTCCGCTGCCACCAGTATTAGGAATTACCCAATTATTTTTCACATTTTTCACTGTTAGTTTTTGTGTCCTTACCGCTTCTGTAATTTCTATTTCTATTGGATCTCTAAGTAACATATATCCGTTTGGCGCTTTTATTTCTTTAACCGTATACTTTCCAATTACTAACTGGTTGGAAATCACCTTTCCTTTTTCATCCGTTGTTAATCTAGTAACTTCTTTACCTTCTTTATCTAATACTTGAAATACAGCACCTTTTAGTTTTAAATTAATATCCTTATCATCAACTTTCTCAATTTCAAATTGCCCAGTCGGGTCTGGTAATTTCTTATTCCCTATTTTAATTTCTACTACTGTATCTTTTTCTATTTTTACAGCTATTTTATCTTTTAATAATTCATAACCTTTAGGTGCTTCTACTTCCACTAGGGTATAGTTACCTATTGGCAATTCTTTTGATATCGCTTCTCCTTGTCCATCTGTTACTAACTCACCAACTACTTTTTTATTTGAATCTTCAATATGAAACTTTGCTCCTGCTAGCTTTTTATTTTTATCTCCCGTATCTACTTTCACTAGCTTCATTTTCCCCATCGGATCTGGTAATTTCTTATTTTCTATTTTAATTTCTACTACTGCATCTTTTTCTATTTTTACAGCTATTTTATCTTTTAATAATTCGTAACCTTTAGGTGCTTCTACTTCCACTAGGGTATAGTTACCTATTGGCAATTCTTTTGATATCGCTTCTCCTTTTTCATCTGTTACTAACTCACCAACTACTTTTTTATTTGAATCTTCAATATGAAACTTTGCTCCTGCTAGCTTTTTATTTTTATCTCCCGTATCTACTTTCACTAGCTTCATTTTCCCCATCGGATCTGGTAATTTCTTATTTTCTATTTTAATTTCTACTACTGCATCTTTTTCTATTTTTACAGCTATTTTATCTTTTAATAATTCGTAACCTTTAGGCGCTTCTGTTTCCACAAGAGTATAGTTACCTATTGGTAATTCTTTTGATATCGCTTCTCCTTTTTCATCTGTTACTAACTCACCAACTACTTTTTTATTTGAATCTTCAATATGAAACTTTGCCCCCATCAATTCTTTATTATCATTATTACTATCTACTTTTTTTATCTTTACTTTTCCTGTACTAGGCTTGTTCCAATGTTGCCAATTAAATTTGAAATTGTGAAATTCAAATCCACCAGTTTGTTGTACTGCACCGACAAATGCTTGTCCATTAATCGAACCGCCTTTTGTTTCTAATACAGCATTTGGAGCAAACACACTCCCAACGACACCATATCCCTCTGTTGTGATTTTTTTTGCATTAGGAAAAACCCAAATCACCTTCCCGTATAACTCAGTGAACGGTGAATTAGGAGAATAGGGTTGTGATGTAGGAATTATATCTGTAGCCCTACCAATATTGTTCGTGTCATATAAGATAGCACCATTTTTAAATGTAACCTCTATTGCATCTGAATACATAACGATAAAATCTTTTCCTTTAGCATTAGGTAAAAAGACATCTCTTATATCTAAATTGATTTTCCCTACCAATTCTGATGAAACATAAATATTAGGATTGTTTATATCTTTTCCGATTCCATAACTCATATTTGGAATTGGGGTATTCGTTTTATATTGACCTGCATTTTTACTGACTTGGTTCACTATGTTGTGAAATTCATTAAATTTCGCGTTAATTTCTAGTTTTTCTTTATAAACGATACGATCATAAGAAGATTGTATGATACGATCTGGATCACTCTCTTTTGTCATTACGACTATTCCGTTTTGAATGATAAAAGATTCCTCTCTTGACTTTTTAAATTTTCCAGACAATAACAAGGATGGATATCCCTCGTCATCCCATTTCCCCCCAACTATATTAGATGTTCCCGCTGCTGCACCTACAATTGTATAACCAGATGCATCCATATCACCTTGAACTGCAATTGCTCCTTCAATGTCGCCACCTACTGCTATATGGTTACCAAAGACAACAGCATTATAACGCGATATATCCCCTAGACCTTCTAAGTTAGTCGTGGATCCATATGCTTCTTTTGGTGCATATACGACAAAACTTACACATAACATTAACAAAACCATAAAATGAATACTTACCAACTTTAATCGTAACCTCAATTCCTTTGTCCCCACCTTTACCGTATTTTTTCTACAGTCGAATAAAGTGAAACTTTTTTCAGTGAGGATTTACTTCATCCCCTATATACCTTCTTTGCTTATCTCTGGATTTTCGGTCCCACTGCCCATTAATACAGGATAAATAAATTCATTCTATCGAGTTAATTTTTTCTTATAAATTGCGACTAGTAACACACATAATAATAGGATTAAGACTACTACGGTCCACTTATTAAACATAAATATCTCTTTACGCATTTTTTGTTTTTCTTTCTCGTTAAACTCCACACGCTCACCTCGAACCAGTAATCTATTTGTGTTTACTCCATAAGGCGTACATGTAATTAATGTTATATAATCTTTCTTTTCCACAATTTTTAAATCGTCCGTTTCGTGTGGTAACACTACTTTAATTTGATCTACTTTATAAGCAAGAATTTTGTCTAAAGAATGAATATAAAAAAGATCTCCTTCACTCAACTTATCTAAATCTGTAAATAATTTTGCTGATGGTAAACCACGATGCCCTGTTAAAATAGTATGCGTATTTTCTCCACCTACCGGAAGTGAAGAATATTCTAAATGACCTACCCCCCGACTCAATACTTCCTCAGAGGTCCCTTGATAGATTGGCAGTTTTATATTAATTTTCGATATTTCAATATACCCCATTACATCACCTAAATTTAACGCATCGGCATATGCTTGATGATTATTTTTTTCTTCAGAAAATGGATCTGCAAATGTTTTCATGAAAGTTTGAACTTGTTTATTATATTCGGTTGCTTCTTTTTCCCTACGTTCAACTTCTTTCTTTTGTAGTGCTTTGATCTTCTTATCGTAGGAGCTAATCTCAGAATAATGTGCACGAGTCGCCAACCAATTACTAATAGTAGGATATAAAAAAATAGCTAATCCAAATAAAAAAATACCTCCTAAAACAAGATTTCGTTTCATATTTCCACCTCTGCATATACTAAAATATCGAAAAGAGGGAAGCATTTTGCTTCTCCCCTTTTCACATCACTTGGTTACATGTTCCTAAAACCTTAATTATTAGCAAACTTTTTTCTAAAGAAAACAAATGCCGCTGTAGCCATTAACGCAAGGCCTAGTACAGTAAATAGAGTCGTTCCGATACCACCCGTTACAGGAAGAATCCATCCACTTTTATTATTTTCAATCAATAATTTAACCGTTTGATTATTTTCGCTAATCTTTACATCAATAGGGTCCTTTAATAATTGATATGAAGCTGTTGTACCATCTTCTTTTGTATAAGTTGGTGCTTTCGTTTCAAAAATTTGATAGTCTCCATACGGAATGTTAGTCCATTTAATAACACCATTTTCATCTGATACACCTGTGACTTCTTTACCTGCCACAACAACTATTTTTCCATTTTTATCTTTAAGTACAAACTCCGCACCTTTTAATTTCTTCTTATCAGCACCATCAACTTTTGTTAACTCGATAATTCCAGTTGTCGGAACAACAACTACAGGTTTAGATTCCTTTTCTCCAATTACATCATTTTTATTTATAAAATCAATTTTTGCTGTATTTAAAATTTCCGAACCAGATAGTACTCCTTCTTTTACTTGTGATTTAATTTGTAAATGAAATTCTTTTTTACCATCTAACTTTGTGAAATCTTTTACTGTAGCTGTTACTTTTTGGCCTTCTACAGCTACCTCTACAATACTTGCATTTACTTCCGCTCCATCAATTTTCACGACTGGTTTTCCTTGAATCATTAAACGATTGTCTAAAGTATCTGTTACTACATATTTTTTGTAGTCTTTAATGTCTTCTGGAATTAATGTTTTGATATCATAATTGTAATTAGTTAACGGATTAATTAGTAACGCTTCCAAATTCCCGTTAATCTTTTTATCAATATTTGGTTCTTCATAGTTTTGCACTTCTACTTTAACTACTGTACCAGAAGTAATTGTTCCATCTTCGTTAATAGTTCCGGAGGTCTTTATAAAAAACTCGTGTTTAGTCAGATCTAGTACATACCCTTTCGGCGCTTTTGTCTCTTGGAAATAGTATTCCCCATACTCTAATCCTTGCACGCGAATATGCCCATTACCATCTGTTGCTAACTCTTTTTTCACTTCTGTACCATCTTTCTTAAATAAAGAGAATACTGCACCTGCTAATGCTTTTTCATTTGCACCAGTCTTTACTAAATCAACTGCACCACGTTTAATCTCATTTTTCGGATACATATGAACATCATAGTTTAGCACCTTACCCTCTTTATTCGTTAATGGAATATCCACTGTATACGTATTTGGATTTAGGTTAACATGCGGAGGTCCTGCCACTTCTTTCACTTCATAACGTCCTAGCGGAAGATCTTTTAATACAGCTTGTCCGTTATCATCTGTTACTACTTGAGTTGGAGTTGCTCCCATTACAGGCTTCACATCTTCTTTCACGATTTTCCCATCGTTTGAAATTTTTTCAAACGATGCAACCCTTTTCACTTCAAACGTTACACCTTTTAACGGTTTCGCATTTGATGGTACCTCTTGATTTGCAGAGCCATCACCTTCTAGCCCCGGTGCGCCATCTTTTTCTTGTTCATATTTATGAATCGTTAAAGTACCTTTGGATGGTGAAGCTGCCTTCACTAATACACTAGACCATGTAGAAAATGTTAAGAAAAATACTAAAAGCACACTAAATATTTTTTTCATTTCTCTTATCCCCTTTACTACTTCTATCATTTTAAAAATCTCTTTATTACTATTACCCTCTTAAAAGCAATAGTGTGCCAAGTACCAGATTTAAACGAGTAACCTAAAACATAGTCGTCCAACAATCCATTGTTTACAATCACTTATTCACTCTTCTTATTTTCTATTATTACGTTGTCTCTCCGTATGATATATGTAGTTTTTCCCCTGAATTACACTTATATCTCTACTTCAAAAATCGTTACACATTAACTTCTATCGCAAATTTTCATTAATTACTTAACTTCAATTCATTAATCTCTTCCTTCCTATCCCTATTTAAAATCCAATCTTAATCATTTTTGATACATATAAGCAATGAACAACGAATAAGTGTGACAATTAATATTTTACGTTACTCCCTAAAACTATTACCTGTATATTCAAATAATATGTACTAACCATGTTAAATTATGGTATTATTCTTAGAAGTTTATTATTTTTATAGATAAAGTTTTTCCGTTTCTACTTATGAAAAAAAGGAATATGTAAACATTCAACTATTACGCACAACTGTAAGGAGGAATAATATGACTAAAAAGCTCAGTCTAGTTGAGATAGAGTACATTTGTAATATGTTTTTCCAATCTTTTGAAATTCCAGTTTGTTTTTTAGATTGTAACAAAAATATTCTTTTAGAATTTACATCAAAAGATGATTCACATTCGTTCTATAAATCAAAAATAGAACAGTTACATGTGCTTTTTCAAAAAAATGATTCATTTAATTCGCCTATCTTCAGAACTCACCAATTTTTAGGGCACTTCATTTTAATTCACATAAAGAGTCATTATATGGTGAACGGTACTGTTATTATTGGGCCCTTGACACATGTAAATTTTTCTACAAGTAAAACGGATAGTAACCTTAATTTTATTTCGAATTATAAAAGAACAAGAGATCACTATTTTTCATTGTCAGTCAAAGATCAAAATTTCTTTGTAAATATAGCAATATTGTTCTATAACATTCTCTATAAAAAAAATTCAGATGTAAGTAACTTTTCAAATAACAGTGACTCATTTCATGTAAGTCATAGCAATATCTTAAACGAGGATGTATATATTTCAATGCAAAAAAACGAATCTATCTGTCATAATTTGTATATAGAGCAGCAACTACTTGGAGCTATAGAAAACGGGGATAAAGAAAGCGTACTCAAATATTATTACGAATTCCAACAAGAGACTCTTTCATCCTTATCTTCATTCCATCAATTAAGACGTCATAAAAACATTTGTATTTCATCCATCACACTTGCTACTAGATATGCTATAAAAGGAGGACTTCCTTCCGGGCTTGCTTACAAGATTTACGATCTACACATTCAAAAGACAGAGGATTTAAAAGACACAGAATCTGTATGGGATTTATTAAGAAATGTCTTCTGTACTTTTGCAGACCGTGTAAAAGCACAAAAAGTACAGAAATACTCAAAGACTATCGCTATTTGCAAAAACTATATTTTTGAAAATATTTACAACCAAATATCTGTTAAACAACTTGCTAAATTTGCAAACGTAAATTCAGATTATTTATCTATATTATTCAAAAAAGAGGTCGGTATTTCATTAATTGAGTACATTCAACGTGAACGAATTGAAGAAGCAAAAAAATTATTAACTTTCACAACCTATCCCTTATCAGACATATGTGCTTCGCTCAACTTTAGTGATCAAAGCTATTTTACTAAAATTTTTAAAAAATTCACTAACGAAACACCTGGTAAATATCGAAAATCTCATATTGTCATATAGAGTTAAACTTTCATTAAAACAAAGTGTTTTTAATAACTTATCAATGGCAGATTAGAATTACTTCCACATCCATGACCTTTTAAATTCAGGCTATTTTTAAATCAAAAAAACACGTTACTATTCTTTTATTTGAATGAGAATAGTAACGTGCTTTATATGTAATGTAGGTCTGTAGGAAAAATAGCGTCCAAGCACAAATTTTTATAGAAGCAAAATACACTACTTAAATACTAAAATCTTATTAAGTAAAAAATTCATCTAATAATTATTGTGTGAGAAATAATCCCTACTATTATTTTTATATCTTTCTAAATTTGCGAACCAAAGTGAGTACTGTACCGACAATAATCATCCATATGCCCATTGTTGCACTGTTAGTTGTACTTGCACCCGTGTTGGGAAGCTCTTTATATGTAGATTCTTTTTTATCAGAATTAATGTTCGTGATATTACCGTTATTACTATTATTAGTAATACCTTTAGCTTTGCTAGTATCTTTATCCTTCACTAATACTTTTTGTATTGCATGTACCTCATTACCTACAGAATCTGTGACACTATATATTATTTCAAAAGTACCAGCTTTAGAGGGATCTATATCTCCTTCATAAACTACTTTAGAAGTAAGGTCACCGCTTTCCTTATGAGTAGCTGATACTCCTACCATTGGATCGAATTGATCCCCCTCAGTAATTGTAGTTGTAGCAGGTACTTTTAGTATTGGTATTTCATTTTTAACTTCATCTCTAACTTTGACCGTTACAGTTTGTTCCTCAGTTACTTTATGACCTTTAGAATCAGTAACTGTGTACTTTAATACGTAAGTACCGGCTTTAGAGGTATCTACTTCACCATTAAGTTTTACTTTAGAAGTAAGATCACCATCTTCTTTATCAACAGCTAATACTTTTTCCATTGGATCAAATGAATCTCCTACATGAATTGTCGCTCCAACAGGCGCTGTTAATGTAGGTTTTAAATCTAATGTTTCTCCATTTCCCTCTACAATTACAGTCTGTGTAGCCGTTGCATTCCCCCCTTGAGAGTCAACGACCGAGTAGTCCACAATGTATGTACCTGGTTTAGAAGTATCTACATCGCCTTTATGTTTTACTGTATTTGTTAAATCACCATCTTCTTTATCAACAGCTTTTACATTACTCATCGGGTCAAACGTATCACCAACACGCAGTGTAATTGTAAGCGGTACAGTTAATTCAGGGACTTGGTTTTCTGCAGTTTTTTCGTTTTCTTTCACTGTCCCTTTAATTTTTGCTGCATCAAAAGCGTTTTGGACCGCTTCAACCTCAATTGAGTTCGCTCCATATTTATTTGTTGCAACTTTAAGACACGCTAATCTTAATTCAGAGAAATTAGAAGTCATGTTCAATTCATCAGTATTTGCATAATAGAAAATATCAAACATTTTATCTTCACCAATACTATTTACAGTTACACCGTTATGAGTGCCACCTTGTGCAATTAAATACGCGACTTTATTAATAATACTTGAGTTGAAATGAACGCCCTCATTATCTTCTCCGTTTAAATCACTGTATTTGCTATAATCATCTGGATACGGTACTCCATCAAAAAAATTGATTGAAGATGGATTTTTCATATTACGTAGAACTGAGCCGCTTTGTTCTCCTATTGTCCAATTAAATTCTCCATTATTTATATATTTCTCAATAGCCGTTCCCATAATATCAGATAACGCCTCGTTAATTGCTCCAGATTCTCCGAAAAATTCAAGATTAGATTCGCTAGATGTAACCGCATGCGTAAATTCATGGCCCGCTATGTCAAACGCTCTAACCATTAAATCACCATATATAAGCATACTAACATTGTTAACATTAGCACTAAATGCATTACTCCAATTTTTAGGATCATCTGTTTCTCCAGAATCCCATGCATGTACAACTGATACTACTTTGTTCCCCTTATTATCAAAACTATTACGCTTATATTTATCTTTATAAAAATCATATACCTTTGTTGCTAAGAAATGAGCACTTACCGCCTTTGGATCATTAAATGTTGTTGAAGTGCTAGTTGCTAATATACCAGGATAATATTTTTCTTCAAAACTAATATCTCTATAATTCACATCATATGTCTCAATTCCTTGCCCTCTTGTGTAATCTGCAAGCGCATATTTCCCATTACTTTGTTCAGAAATACCAAATGTGCGAGTTATCCCTAAATCATCTTTACCAGTTCCAGTTAATGATATGGAATTGCTTTTTTTAGTTTCCTTTAAAGATTCCACTTGCTCTTCACTTACTTTTAAGCTTGACTCTTGCACCATATTTTTCAACATATCACCATTATGAGCATTCACTAAATAAGTTCCAGATACATAGTTTGGTGTTGCAGCAGTAAATGTAACTTGATATGCATTGCTAGCCTGTCCATTATTTTCATTTACAAAAATAACTTCCTTAACTTCTGGCTCAGAAATAAATTTAATATCGTTCCCGTACTTCGTATAAATATGTTGTTTTGCTTCTTCTTTTGATAAATTACTAGCATTCTTTAAATCTTCTTGTGTTAAATTTTGTGCACTTTCTCCTGAAATACTTTTAATAATACCCTTTTTATCTACATGAGCAGTCAATTGGTGTCCATATACTTCTTTACCTTCATATATTTGTTGCATACGCACAAGTGTAGTCCCATCATAAGAACTACGTTTTTGAACAACGTTGTAATCTACCCCTTTGTCTCCACTAACTTGTTTTGGAGACAAAGCATGCTCGGTCTTTTCCTTAAGTGCATCTTTCACTATATTCTCTGGCGTCTTTTGTGATGGTTGTGTAAGTTCACCTGTACGGAACGAACCCTCTTGAATATCAACTTGCATTTGACCCGTTTCTTCTGCATAAGCTATTCCATATGGTGTTACACTTGTTAAAACTAACCCTGTTGTTAATGCAACTATAGCTATTTCTTTTTTATTCTTCATTTTATTTTCCTCGTATAATTTCCTAAAATATGAAACTGCTTCAATGTATTCCTATCAAAAATAGAAAAAATAAAAAGTACATCACATTACGCAAAACTGTATTATAAAAAGATGACTTCTGTAATCAACAAAAGTCACCTCTTCAATATGTCATATCCCTAATATGTTTTTAATACATACTTTCTATATGAAAAAGAAAAAGTATTCTTTAACGAGCATTTTGCAATACTTTTATTAGGTCATTTATATTTTCAACTTTTTGCTGAAACTGATCAAGCCTGTTATGTAGCAATGAAGGATTCTTATCTTCAGTTGAAATAACTTTTTTTAATTCTTGTTCTAATTTATCATATGTATCAAAGAAATTATCAAATTCTACACTTATAAGTTCTTCATTTTCACGATAAAATCTTTTTGCTTCTATATAAGTCATATATGATTTATTTAAAAACCCTAATGAAATTAAATATTTAGAAGTATTTTCTTGATAAATAGCAATATCACATGCTATTTTAATATCAGAATAAGTCTTTTGAACGAAACAATGCAATTCAAAAATCTTAAACTTTAATCCATTATTCATTTCATCCCCTCCCATCCTATCTATTTTACATAAAAAAAGAATATTATACAAAGTAAAATATCAATATAGCACAAAAATAAAAAGCGAAATAATGACTCCTTTCGCTTTTTATAACAATACATACATTTCATATTGTGCTAATGAATTCTTTTCAAATCCAGTTTTCTTTAAAAACCCTTCCAGTAAATTGTTGTTTGGAAACCCAATTGATAAACTTGATACATGTAAGTTTTCTCTTGCTACTTGTAATAATTTTGATCCAATACTACGATTTCTATAGTCTTTGTCTACGAAAATAAAACTAATTTTACCTTGTTCATTCATACATATTGAACCCTTTAAATCATTATCGACATATGCACCGTAAAATGTATTATTTGTTTTTTCGATATAATCCATATCATTTTGCCAATTTATATGGAAGTGTAACCATTTCTGAATTTCAACTTTAAAAGCTGGAAATTCTAATTGTTTTACTTCAATTTCCTTACAATCTTTATTTATTATTTTAGTCATATCTTTTAAATTATAATAAGATAGATCGTACACTTTTTCATAGCCTAATTTCGTATAAAAATGAATCGCTCGGTCATTGCCTACAATGACTTCAAGAAAAAGTTGCTTACACTCATTTTGAAGCGCCTCTTCCTTATGCAGTTCAAATAATTTTTGACTCACACCAATACCGCGGTAATTAGGATGAACCGCTAATGTTCCACAACGCATTGTTTTTATGTTTTCATAATCCTTTATCCCGCCAAGTATTACACCAACAGATTTGTTACCGTCTAAAGCAAGAAAGGAATGTTTTAGTGAATTCCCTTCTGGTCCCAAAAACCTTTTTATAAAATCTTCTTTTGAAACTTCCATTTTAATAATGTAATCTGAAAATCCATCTTTAAAAGCTTCATACACTAAATCTATACTTACTTCACTGCATCTTTTGTATTGAATCATATAAAATTCTCCCCCACTTACTCGTGTTAAACTTAGCATTCAAATACGTAAAATGTACTAGTGCCAATCTACCCATCATTCTTTAACTTTTAATTAAACCATTTAATTTGAAATAAACGGGCACTTCCCTACATATCTCTCACTGTTAATTTGTTTTATCACAAATGGTGCAATATCACTATTTTGAATTTTGATTCCGGGCATATCTACTAAACTCTCTTTTATATTTCCAATGCTCTTCCCTTCCATAACAAATGGTAATCTAACAATTGTCCAATCTACATCACTACCTTGAATAGTTTGCAATTCTTTATATTTATCTTGCATCATCTTTGATAAAAATGCTTTAAACAAGGTAGCTCCTATTTTATTTACAATTCCCTTCTGATCTCCTGTAACATCTAAAGAACCTCCAGAAATCAGAATATATCGTTTTATTTCAAACTCCTTCATTGCTTCTAAAATATGCTTCGTTACTGTGCTAAAAATATAAGATTCATTTTTCGGTTGACCTACCGCATTAATTACAGCTCGACAACCTTAAGTAATTCACGTATTGAAGAAAAATCACGTGCATCCCCAATAATAGTCTCTAAATTTTCATTAGTTATCGTCATATTATTAGAATTTCTCGTTAATATTTTTACTTGATATCCCTTTTTTAATGTTTCGTTTACAAGGAATTTCCCGGCTTTTCCGTTTGCACCCAGAATAGCTATTTTATTTGTACTTTCCAATATTAACCCCTCTTACTATCTATTATTTACTACATTAATCTCGTACACACGTAAAAAAGCAATTAAATGCTCGCACGCTCGTTCACATGCCAACATTTTAAAGATTTTTTGTTCCTCTTTCGTTTTATCATTCGCTTGATCTGAAGCAGCTTTTAAACATAGAAAAGGCTTTTTATTGATTTGGCATACATAAGCGAAAGCTGCCACCTCTTGATCAACCGCTAAAGCTCCATATACAGTATGGAGTAAATATCTCATTTCTGAACTACGGATACGTTGATCTCCAGATAAAAATGTACCGAAATGAATCGGATCATAAGATTGTATCTTTTTTATTCTTCTTACAATTGACTTTGTTGTTTCAATAGGTGCTGTTCTACCATTATATAAATTAAAAACATCTTCTCCCGAACCAGCAGCAGTAACGTCATGTTGTATTGCATTAAGCGCTACTACAATATGACCATTTTTCACCTTATTTGATAAACTTCCGCATATCCCTGTCATAAACAACTCATCTGGCTGAAACTCACTAATTAATAATTGTACACAACTTGCACAACTTACTTTCCCAACTCCAGTTATTACGGAGATAACTTCCATATTATTAATATAATGAAAATGAAATTCCCAAGCAGCTCGTTTTTCAATACGTTCACTTGGATAATATTGATGCAAATACGTAAGTTCTGGTTCCCATGCGGATACGATTGCAATACGTTTCATTACACGCTTCACTTCCCCCATTGTTGTCATGTAAATAAGTTATCTATACTTTCTCGTTCATAATCTGGAATCCACTCTTTATATTTCTCATATAAATTTCGTATTGTTTCTTTATTCTTCGCAATTACTTCACATCCTCTATCATCGTAAATAAACATGATAATATCTTTCGATGCATTTATGAGAAATACATCTGGATAAGAAATCTCTTCCTTACGTCCAAAACGAGGATTAAGACCTGGAAAATCTTCATGATTCGCAGCTTGAATAAGTGGTTTATACTTTATATCGCTAGCAAAACATTTTAATGAAAATTGATATGTACAATATAAATTAGCTTCTTCATCTTCAAATAGAAAAGGTAATGTTTCTTGTCTTATTTGGAACTTTAAATCCCTCTTTTTAATAAATCGATTATATACATTTATTTTCTGCGAATTTTTCACGTTTTCCTTTTTAAATCGATAAACATTTGTAACTAAAAATACTTAATCTTCTTTTGAAAATATATCTTCAAATAAGTATTTATTATATGTATATAGTTGAGAGAAGTATTCCATATTTATATCGTCGGTGCCTTCTACATTTTGATGTTTACCTTTCCCAAAATCAAAATACAAATAATTTTCCCCCTGAAAGGATATATGTGGTACTAATGTAACCCCAGGAAATGTTTGATTCATATATTCTTTTAATTGCATTCTTATACCCTTTCTACTCTACAATTTCTTTTAACTGCCAATATGCTTCTTCTAGCCACGGATGTATAACTTTCAAAGTGTCTTTTCTATCCCACAAATATGAAATATATGCAAAAGCAGCATGTTCTAAAGATTTTTCTAATCCTTTTTTTACTTCTATTAAATATTGCGGTGTACCATTTTGATCCCATTCTATTTTATCAGCAACAAATAACACTAAATCCATTTTCGTTGCATGTTTACGTAGTGTAGTATGACAACAAATTGCATTTAAAATCTCTTCATCTTCCACTTTAAATATCTCTTTTGCAATTACTTTCGATAACTTTTGATGAATAATCATTGGAAATTCTCGTTCTTCTTGTAATATCTCTATTCCAAATTGCTCAGCAACTACAATCCGATCTTCATTCGGAAAGATTGCACTAATATCATGTAAATATCCTGCAATTGCTGCCTTTTCTTCATTTACATTATAAGTAACCGCAATTTTACGAGACTCATTTGCCACCCGGATTGAATGTTTATATGTAACTTCTTTGCTGTATTTTAATAGAAAAGCTTTTATATCATTTTCAAATTTTCCAGTTGGAGTAAATGAATAGATATCTTTATTTAACATTGCAAATCCCCCTTATTCCTCACTTTCAGTATAATGCATTATTTAAATATCCTTCTTCTTTGTATTCGTTATGAATGTTTTAATCCCCTTTTTATACGTTACATGAAATTTTATGGCGATTCATTGCTACAAAATACATAAATGTTTGATATTATAGTAATGTTAATGATTTGTTAGGAAAGGAACTACATAATGAATAAAAACATATTAATTATTGATGATGATAAAGAAATTGTTGAGTTACTTGCTGTTTATTTGCGAAATGAAGGCTATAACATTTATAAAGCATACGATGGCGATGAGGCATTGCAAATGATTTCTACATATGAAGTTGACCTTATGGTTTTGGATATTATGATGCCAAAACGCAATGGATTAGAAGTTTGCCAGGAAGTTCGTGAGAATAATACTGTACCTATTCTTATGCTGAGTGCAAAAGCCGAGGATATGGATAAAATATTAGGTCTTATGACAGGTGCAGATGATTATATGATTAAGCCATTCAATCCATTAGAATTAGTAGCTAGAGTGAAAGCTTTGTTACGAAGATCATCTTTCCAAAATGCCACTTCCTCCAAAAATGAAGAAGGTATTATTC
Source organism: Bacillus sp. DE0042 (assembly GCF_007680225.1). Classification (NCBI taxonomy): domain Bacteria; kingdom Bacillati; phylum Bacillota; class Bacilli; order Caryophanales; family Bacillaceae; genus Bacillus; species Bacillus sp. DE0042. The sequence goes on from NZ_VEJP01000001.1 coordinate 239,805, forward strand.
GTATTCGTTCTGCTGAAATACACAAACATAATCATACTGTTAAAGTAAATGGAGAATATATTAAACTTACATCTATTGAATTTGATATTTTATATTTACTTGCGAGTAATACCGGAAGAGTATTTAGTTCCGAAGAAATTTTTGAACGCGTATGGCACGAAGATGGTTATGGCTCAAATAAAACTGTAATGGTTCACATTAGTAATTTACGGGATAAACTTGAAACAGGAATGAATGGAGAGAAATTTATTCATACTGTTTGGGGAGTAGGCTATAAAATTGAGAAATGAAGCATTTGATATATTAAAAGATATCCCAAAATGGAAATTGATTTTTTGGTTCATGTTAGCTATCACCCTTACCCCTATTACTGAATTAATAATATATCGTCTTGTTACAAGTGTAATTGAAAGTTCACTTACATTAAGCGAACTCGGCAAAGAATTCATTAGAATTTTTGGATATGAAAAATATAAAGGAATAAAGGAATCTCTCTGGATGATGATTGTATCTTATTTGTTTTTATTTTCTATTTTTTCATCCTACCTATACATTTTTTATCGTCATGAAAGAAAGCTTTACTATGAAACTTGTATTAAAAAAATGATAGAAGAGATTCGTTATATTGCAGATGGAAACTTCAATCATAAAATTTCTATCGTACATCATAATTATCTGGAAGAGTTAGCGACCGGTGTTAATCAAATTGTTGAACAATTGAAAGTCTCAATTGATGAAGAGAGACAGGCGGAACAAGCTAAAAGTGAACTTATTACAAATGTATCGCATGATTTACGTACTCCTCTTACCTCTATAGTTGGATACGTAAATTTAATCCACCATGATAATTATAGAGATGAAGTGGAATTACGCTATTATATACAAGTCATTTACGATAAAGTAACCCGTCTTAATGCATTAATGAATGATTTGTTTGAATATACACGTGTTCAAAATAAAGAGTTAAGTTTATTTTCTGCTCCTATTGATATTGTAGAGCTACTTGGACAATTAACTGTTCAATTCCGCATACAGGTTCAAGAAGCTAATATAGAATGTCGACCTTCTTTCCCATCTCAAAAACTCATGGTATTAGCTGATGGAGACAAATTAGTGCGTGTGTTTGAAAATCTTATTATAAATGCTATCGCTTATGGAAACGACGGTGGATATATCGACCTTGCTGCCTATGAAAGCAATAATATGATTAATATAGATATAACAAATTACGGACAACCTATTCCTAGTACGGATTTACCTCATATTTTTGAACGTTTTTATCGTGTTGAAAAATCTCGCTCTACGAACACTGGTGGATCTGGACTCGGATTGGCAATTGCAAAAAGTATTGTCGAATTGCATAAAGGAACAATTGAAGTATATAGTGATGATAAAAAAACAACTTTCACTGTAAAACTACAACCATATAAATGTTAATACAACTTAATTTCAGGTCCAATTTCTTACCATATAAGAAATTGGACCTTTCATTTTCCATTAAAATCCAAAATTTAATAATATTTTATAATTCTTTAGAAATTCTTTACCTTTTCTTTCTTCCTAATTAAGCATTACTTTTTACAATAGTATTATTGATGTCATAGTAGGAGGATCGCTTATGCAATTCTTGAAAAAGTTCACAATTTTATTCTTATCTTTTGTTATTACAGCACTTATCGTTTTATATTTTTACCTTTATGTAAATGGTCCAATTATTCAAGCTAAATCAGCTATTTTAATAGATTCTAATTCAGGTGAAGTTATTTATAAAAAAAATGAAGAAATTCCTATACAATCAGCTACTTTATCTAAATTAATGACAGAGTATATCGCAATGGAACAACTGAATGAAGGAAAAATACAGTTAGATGAATTAGTAAAAATAAGTAACGAAGTTTTCCGAGCAGAAACGAGTCCTATACAAGTAACTTCGAAAGATAAAACGACAGTTCGTGATTTACTTCATGCATTGTTTTTGACAGGGAATAATCGTTCCGCACTTGCCCTTGCAGAACACATTGCTGGAAACGAAGATAACTTTACACTTTTAATGAATGAGAAAGCAAAACAACTAAAGTTATCACAACCATCCCCGTTTCTAAATGCTACTGGAATGAATAACGATACAAATAAACAATCAACTACATCAACTATAGACGTAGCTAAACTAGCGACACAATTAGTAAAAGACTTTCCAGATGTATTGAATATTACGAAACTAACCTCTTACCAATTTACCTTCAAAGACTCAAAAGTTTTCAACACAAATAAAATGATTTATTCCCTTAATAAAAACATTAAACTCCAAGGTGTTGACGGCTTACAAACTAGTTTTTCAACTAATGGTAATTATAGTTTTGTCAGTACAGCAAAACGAGGAGATACTAGACTTATTTCCGTAATATTAGACTCCAATGAAGAAAACAGTACTTTTATTGAAACAAAAAAGTTACTACAGTACGGTTTTGATCCTTCCTCGTACTCTGCACTCCAAGCTTTTAAAGATGCTGTTACATCTTGGACAGTTTTGCTTCAATTTAAAAATTTGATCATACAAACATTGTTGATTTTCTTCATCATTACAATTTTAATGTTTTTACATATACGTCAGAAAAAATCCGAGGATTTCAACTAGGAAATCTTCTTATATATAAAAACCGGCTTGCCTTTACAGTGCAAGCCGGTTTCTAAATTTATAATCCTCTTCCAATTAAATTCGCTGAAACAGGCTGAAGATTTAATTCTCTCGCCCATATAGATAGCTGACCGATATGGTGAATTTCATGCACAATTACATGTCTTAAAACTTCACCGTATGTATATGTTTTATCTGTCCACGAAGCTTTTAATATCTTACATTCTAGGCTAGATGACCACAACTGTAAAAAATCTTCTAATTCTCGTATATATAAATCAGATAGCGCTTTCACTTTTTGGATGGATTGATAATCTTTAAACTGCGGTTCATTATCTTCTTTTCCTTGAAGCGCACTAATCCAGCTGTACTCAACATCGACAATATGGAATAATGTTTCTAAAACACTACCAACACCACCTACACGCTTGCGGAGTAATTCTTCCTCTGAAAGTTGTTCACACCACTTAAACCAATCATCTCTTACTTGCCAATTGTATTGAAATAACGTGTACATATTTATCTCTCCCCTACTCCAATTATCCACCTAACAGCATCTATTACATAATGTGGCTCATCTTTTTGAATATAGTGACCGCTTTGTTCTGCAATTACAAATTTATTATTGCTTGATAATCGTAATAATTCTTCTTGCAACTGTAACCACTTCAGTTGTGCAGCTTGCGAATAAAAAGTTTTTTTACCAGCAGCTAACACGACAAGTGGAATATTTCTAGTTGACTGACAATGTTTATCTGCTTCGCCTAGACTAAACATAAACTCTTCATAAGAACTTTCATATACAAATTGTTTATAGTAAGCTTCTTGAAATTCTGGGGACATGATTGGTAAAAAATCTTCTTTATAATTTTCTGGTGTCGAATCCAACAAGACGATTCCCAGCATATCTTCGGGATAAAAAGCCGTAAATAAACGTGCATTTATACCACCAAAAGAATGTCCTACAAAAATATAAGGTGGTTTCAATTGTAATTGCTCTAAGCAACTTCTTAAATCTTTTACCATTTCAGAACTAATACGTCGCTTGGAACTCTTCCCACTTTTTCCTAATCCAGCTCGATCATATGTAATTACCGTCCCAAATTCAGTCAGCCCTTCAGCAATATGCTCCCATGCCTTGGAATATTCTCCATAACCTGCTTCCATTATAATAACAGGTTGCAACTGCTTTCCTTGGAATACTTTTGAATACATTTTAAAATCAGCAACTTGTACATATTCCTCTATACATTTAACCATTGACGATTACTTCTCTCCGATTAAGTGACTCTAAAATTTGATTAATTATTTCATCGACAGATAAAGATCCATCCAAAACAATATCTGAATTTGGCTTTACGGTATGAAGTGCCTCTAAATAAGCTTTTCTAGCATATGTTATATAGTGTTTTAAATCATTTTGTATTTCACTCATTGTATCTTCCTTAAAATCTCGCAAAATTCTTCTAGCCATCGCAATATCTAAAGGTGTGTCGATAAATATGGTTACATCAATGAATTGTCGCATTTCACTATTTAGGTATGCAAAAGGATAATCTACAATAATATAATCTAGATAACTATTTTGTAACAGATGCTGAATATCCTTAATTAATGGTGTAAGTACCCATTCATCATAATTTGCTCCATCATCAATCCATTTACAAATATCAGCAGGACAATTATCAAAGTCATAGCTATCAAAATATAGTGCTTTTGAATTCATTAACTTGTGAGTTAAACTTTCTGTAACAGTAGTTTTACCTCCTCCTGAAACAGCTGCAACTGAAATTACTTTAGTATTTTTATTCATAACTTCCCACCATACCCCTTTTAATTGACATAACATAATTATAAAAAACTATTATTTTTTATCACTCCATTCATATTCTAACATACTCATTTCCCATAAATTCCAATATGTTTCTCCTACTTTTTTGGATTCTCTTAATAAACCTTCTTTTACAAATCCTATTTTTTCATAACATGAGATGGCCGACGTATTAAAATCATAAACACCAAGAGTTACTCTATGTAGTTTTAATTCTTTAAATGCAATTTGTAATACTGCTCTCATCATATGTTTCCCTATAGAACGCCCTCGCATTTTCGTATCACCAACTAACACTTTTCCAATTCTTGCAGATTTATTTATATTGTCAATTTGCCCAAGTGAAATATGACCAATTACTTTTCTAGTCTCTTCATCTATTACTTTAAATGCAAGCGTATTTTTGCTTTCAATATATTTTTCTAATTGTTGTTCATGTAAAGGGTATGTAAATAAATTTCCTGACCACTGTATTAAAAATTCTTCGCAATCAATCCAATTTATTAATTGTTTGAAATCAGTTCTTGTAAATTGTTTCAGCTTGATCACTCTCATTCTCCTTTCACACAACCTTTTATACACCTTCAAATTTATTTCTATATGAAAAATATATTCCCTTTTATACAAAATAAAAAGCCATTCATAAGAATGGCTTAGCATCAATAAAGCATAATTACTCTTTATTTGCTACGTCAACACCGTTAAAATCAAACTCATCAGCAACAGTTGTAGCAGGTGGTAAAATCGCTTCAATTTTACAAAGAGATATAATTGCTGCAACTGAACCAGGAATAGCAGCCAGCTTAACAACATCGCAAGTTACAGAAGAAACAGTACCTATATAAGTACGTCCTTCAGTGTTAATTCGCACTGTTTTATTAATTAATTTTTTAAGTTCGTCTCTAATTCCTTGTACACAAGAGCTGTCACATTTCTCATGCTGTTCTTTTTTACACTCTTCAAAAACATCCCAACAATCATCATGTTTACACGTACATTTTTTTCTACAATTATTAAATCGAGAACCCAAATCCTCACCCCCTAACCCTTTCTATTAGTAAAGTATGTCCAATAGCTTAAAAGTGTACGAGACAAAAGCATAGAAACAAAAAAACAAACACTTGTACTAAACCTTTTTATATATATTAAAAACGAATATACTACTGTATGAATACTCAATTCAAATACTCCAAATATGTAGCATTATTAGTATAAACGTGCTTTCAACGACAATAACATTCTTTTCTTTATTAATAACAAAACGGACCTCTAACAATTAAAGGCCTGTTTAATGATTGGACTTGGATTTAATTCTGCTGAATTTAAAATTTAGACAACCTCTTTCTCAAACGAACCTGTTTTTTTTTATAAGCCGGCTCCTTTAAGAGGGACCAGCTTTTCCTATTACTTCACATATACATAGGCTTTGTTTGCAGTAATATAGTATGTTTTTCCTTTGCTGTTGTGAAATATACATAAAAAAAAGCGTACTCCAAAATAAGATATTATTTAAAATCAGAACGTTTTCTTCAACAAGTGTTTGTTGATTAATATCATAACCAGCAGTTCTCTCCACTACCTTTTGAAAATTAAGCATAGTTTGTATGAATTCTATATTTAGTAGAAAGCACTCTATCATATAAAGGTAAAATAATAGGTTAATAAACAAGCCATTTTTTTACTAAAACATAGAATAATATGAACCCTAATTGAAGGGAGGTATAAAAAATGTCCTGGAAAAATGATTGCTGGAGTTCTAAGAAAAAGCATTGTTGTGATGACTGGTGGAAATCTAAAGAACAGCACCATTGTGATGATGATTGGCGTTCTAAAGAAAAGCATTGCAATGATGATTGGTGGAAATCTAAAGAACAACACCATTGTGATGATGATTGGCGTTCTAAACGAAATAAGTGTCGCTGTAAATGTTTCTTTATTTGTTGTCATTGTAAAAGAAAACATTGGTAATATATTAAATGTCAACTTAAAGGAAAGAATATGTCTTTTGGGACCGATAAATACTAGAATATATAAAAAGCTGACTAAATATAGTCAGCTTTTCATATATTCACACACAGAGATTTAAACTGGCATCTATAATTACTAGTTGAGTGGAGTATTGAAAAATAAGCTGACTCTTATAAATCGACTCTTTAATTACTTCACATACAAATAAGCTTATTTACAGCAGTATGTTTTTCCTTTGCTATTGTGCACCTTGTATTGTAGTGTTCCTTTAACACTTACTTTTGCATCAATAACAAACTCTAATCATACATTAACAGAACCAGCAACGTCTTTATCCTGCCAAGTTGATGAATCATAGAAACATAAATTATTTCTTTTAGAAACACCACGTTTTCCTCCAATAGATGAATCTACTGTACTTTTTTATCGAACTTCACATAAAAGAATCGTATTTAATCTATTGCTCTTCGCCAAGATTCAACCAGCCGTCTATGAGTTTTAAAAATGTACGCACCATTTTGTCTAACTAAAAGACCACATACACCAAAATCCCGAATACTCGCAAATTCTAATGCTCCTATAAATTTTTGAGCATATAAATTAGGGAATGGACGATTTGCAAGCAAGAATTTCTGACCATTTCGCAATGCAACATTCTAAAATTAGTATTATAATGGAATTTTCTCATATTTTATTAACTTCCTTATTAGAAAAAGATTATTTTATATAGATTACTATAAGCATCCATAAAGCCAAGGCGCCAATGATAGCGAGCGCTATACGTGTAGATAGTACCCTTACTTCAAAGTCTGTTTTCTTGGAAGGTTCAGGATATACAATTATGTAGATTCCCTTTAATAATGCAAGCCATGCAATAAACGTTAGGAACCCCTGCCAGTTGAATACCCATACATTATGTAGGATTACACTACCTAACCCTAGGAAAATCGATAGAAAACCATACATAATACCAAATCCTCTGTCTTCAACCACTAATTTTTTCAATTCACGTAGTACCGATGGACGTACGAAAAGTATTCCCGATACAATAACCGTTACCCAACCCCAAAACAATCCTAAAAAAGTACTAGTTTCCATTATTAGTTCACTCCCCTCAATTATTTATATTTCAGATATTCCCCCCTTTAGAACAATTCCAACATCTTTATATATAGGCTAAATTCTGCTCTTTTTTAATACAAATATGGCATATTCTATGCCCATCCTTAATCAGCTTATTTCTCTACGAAATGAAATTTTCACATCATTCTTCGTCATCATCTATCCGAATTAACCAAAGTCGCTTTGTACTATTACCGCACACTTTTTCATAGCTTGGAACTAACATGCACCGAAGCCAATATAATGATTTATTCGCCTTTTCACTAACCTCAAAAATTGTCCCCTCTGTAATAAAATGATCACCTTGATACAATGTATACTCGCTTGTCCCATGGAATCATCATTATTCCCCTCCCTATTAAAATAGCGTTTTTGTTTCAAATGATGCTCTCATTAATTCGGATGAATTTACCAGTGTTTTTACCAAAAAATTCATGATATCGTTAATTAGTCGAGTACTTCATTATTTGACGATTTCCCTTAGGAGCCCGCAGACAATCGGGGTTTCTTTTATTTAAATAAAAATTTTGTTTAAACTTTACAAAACTCACCTATATTAAAATATCTTCTAAAATCCTTATTGAACATTTATAATACTTTTAAATAGTTTAAATTCTACAATCAGTAATGGAGGCCTTTTAATGGGAAACATCCCAAAAGTATCATCCCAACAATCAAATCCTAATATACCCTCACAGCAAGTGAACCCTAACACCCAACAAGGTAGTAATAAAAAAACAAGACGCCGTATTGTAACTATTTTGGTTTTAATATTACCTATAATTTTTGTCCTTCAATATTCTCTTAATAACCAACAAGAAATGATTAAAGAAAAACAAATCACGCTTAATACGGAGCAACAAAAATTATCTTCTTTAAAGAAGGATGGTCATTCCCTTAAGAATGATGTTAAAACTTTAACAGATAGTGAAGAAGAAATTTTAAAATCCGCAAGGAAACTGTATGGATTTTCCAAACCGAATGAAACTATTTTTCAAATAACTGAATAAAATTACACTGCATTACCCAAAAGGCAATTTGAAAATACTCGCCTTTTTATATTTAATTTCTAAAGGAATCGTACTAATCTCTCTTTCTATCAAATAAAAATTTTGTTTAATTTATTAAAATACAACCGCTTGTCCATTTCACTTTGCTCTATCATTACATTTACTATTAGTAATACGATTTTTAGAGGTGATAAATAATGGACGAGTTTTTATCTTTTGCTGCACTTAATCCGGGTTCTATTGGACCTACACTTCCACCTGTTCAACCCTTTCAATTCCCTACTGGTCCCACCGGTTCTACAGGAGCTACGGGTTCAACCGGACCAACTGGATCAACTGGACCAACTGGATCAACTGGACCAACTGGACCAACTGGATCAACTGGATCAACTGGACCAACTGGATCAACTGGACCAACTGGACCAACTGGATCAACTGGACCAACTGGATCAACTGGACCAACTGGACCAACTGGACCAACTGGATTTAATCTTCCTGCTGGGCCTGCATCTATTACTTTGACTTCTAACGAAACCACGACATGTGTATCCACTCAAGGAAATAATACTTTATTTTTTTCGGGTCAAGTATTAGTAAACGGTAGTCCTACTCCAGGAGTAGTGGTCAGTTTTTCATTTAGTAATCCTTCTCTTGCTTTCATGGTTCCTCTTGCTGTCATTACAAATGCTTCAGGTAACTTTACCGCTGTATTTCTAGCCGCTAATGGGCCTGGAACAGTAACCGTTACTGCTTCACTTCTTGATTCTCCTGGAACAATGGCTAGCGTCACTATTACCATTGTGAATTGTCCGTAATGGTTTTATCTTTAAGTACTAAGCAATTTCTGATAAGATGAGCACTGATTTACAGTGCTCATCTTATCATTGGGATGTTCCTTTCAAATGAAATTTCGAAACACCCTACTAAAATAAAGCTTTTATTAAGAACTAATGATCTTTATATTTCTTAAACTTGTCATCACAAGTGATTTTTATAATTAGTTAAATTCTCAATATAGTTTATGTATATAATTCCATTCAAAGATACATAATACCCACGTAACTATTTAAAAACACTTCGTTTTTATATCTAAATTCAAAAAGGAGCTACATAACATGGATAAAAAAAATCTATTAAGTCAACAACTTGATTATGTGTCATCGGATGCGCTGAATACCCCTAGTAAAGCCCAAGAGCAAATGCAAGAAACATCTCAGGAGGCACATGATTCAAACAAAAAGGACAGTACTCAAGCTTTACATGGCGACGATTTACCAATTTCAGATGTATATAGAACAACGAACAAGCAGTAAATTTAAAAGGGAAAAATCTTAAGAACGAGTGAACTTAATTCTTTTCCCATTTCCTATTTAATTAACACTTTTATATGAAACCCGTACACATTTTTGACACATCTACTATCACAATCTCCTGAAAATTCGTGATAATATTAATTTGTCGAATACGCCAAATTTCGACATTGAACGACAATGATATCTCCTTTATTGAATCCCTGTCCCCCAGGGATTTCTCCTTTTATTCATTACTTTTTTCTTCACTAAATGTTCATTCTTAACAAAATTCAATTACTCCATTGGATAGATATGCAACAGTATCCTATTTTGATAAAAACTAAAAACAAACAGACATACTTAACACTAATAGTAGATTTTTTAACTTCAAATTTACTTTTTCTCTCTTATCTTTTTGTAAACATTAAAAATGAGCTCTATTTACATAGAGCTCATTCGTAATTTTATAGTTTACTAGACTGTAACCCCTGAATAAACGGAACTACTTCAGGATTTACAAGTGATGATAAATCCCCTAATTCTTTTCCTAAGTAAGCAGCTTTAATGACGCGTCGCATTACTTTAGAATTACGTGTTTTTGGTAAATCTTCTACAACGTGAATATCTTTTGGACACAATGCTTTTCCGATATGAGAGTTTACTAAACTCATTAATTCTTTCTTTAACTCTCCTGTGAATGTTACATTGTCCCTTAATACTACAAAACAATGACAAACTTCACCTTTTACATCATCAGGTACACCAATCGCGGCAGCTTCTATGACATCATTATGCTTAACAAGAATAGATTCATATTCTGCAGGTCCAATACGTTTTCCAGCAATGTTTAACGTATCATCTGAGCGTCCTGTAATAATATATTGCTCACCATCATAAATCACCCAGTCACCATGAACCCATTTATTTTCAAAACGTGACCAATACGTGTTCACATAACGCTCATCGTCTTCCCAGAAACTTTTCGTCATACCAACCCAAGGTTTCTCTAAACATAATTCTCCAACTTCATCACGAATTGGATTGCCTTGATCATTGAGCACAACCGCTGCCATTCCTGGTAAAGATGCGTTAAAACTAATCGGTGCAATCGGTTTAATAAGGACGTTTCCGAAAATCCCACCAGAAATTTCAGTTCCGCCTGAATAGTTACAAATTGGTACATTATTTTTTCCAACTGTTTCAAATAGCCACATCCAAGGATCTGGATTCCAAGGTTCACCTGTTGATGCGAATACTTCTAAACTCTTGAGCGAATGTTTATTTACATACTCATCACCCTTTGCCATTAACGCACGAATTAATGTTGGTGATATACCGAGATGTGTAATTTCATATTTATCAACGGTCTCCCATAAACGATCTGCTTCTGGGAAATCTGGAACACCTTCGTACATAACCATCGTTGCTCCATTAATGAGAGAGCCGAATAGTAAAAACGGTCCCATCATCCAGCCCATATCAGTTACCCATAATACGCGGTCACCTTGTTTGATGTTCATTCCAAATCCTGCATCAAATGCAGATTTCAAAGGGAAACCAGCATGTGTATGTACTGTTCCTTTCGGTTTCCCAGTTGTACCTGATGTATAAATGAGCATTAACGGATCATCACTATTCATTTCTTCAGCATGTGTAAATGGTTTTTCTTTTTCTAGCGCACTCCATGAGAAATCGTAATGATGCGGTGTAAAATCATTTCCTGCATGACGAACGATAACAACTTTTTCAACAGTTGGACAATGTTCACAAGCTTTATCTACTTCATCTTTTAATGAAACAATTTTACCACGGCGTGAAAAACCATCTGCAGTAATTATCATTTTTGCCCCTGCCGCTTGCACGCGTGTCATGACTGCATCAGACGCAAATCCTGAGAAAATTGGTGAAATAATTGCCCCAATCTTCATTACAGCTAGCATCGCAACAACTGTTTCTGGAATCATCGGCATATAAATTGTTACACGGTCACCTTTTTCAATACCCGCATGTCTCAAACCGTTTGCAACGCGACTTACCCAGTTGTCAAGCTCTTCATATGTAAATGATTTTGAAGTTCCATTTTCCCCTTCATACTGCAGTGCTGGTTGCGTTCTTGTTTCATCATCTGCAAGCCAGCGTGATAAAACTGATTCTACAACGTTACATGTTCCGCCATTATACCACTGTGCAAACGGCGTACCATTTTCTAAATCTAGCACTTCTGTATAAGGCTTCATCCATTGATAGCCAACCGCTTTCTCAGCTTCTCCCCAAAACCAATCTGTTTCTTCAATAGATTTATTATAAAACGTTTCATAATCTTCATAGCCCAATGATTTCATCCAACCATATAAACGCGTTTTTTCTTTATATTCTTCTGTTGGAAACCAAACTGCTTGTTTCAATGTTTTCCCCTCCTTGACTTTTTGAGCAAGAAAGCCCTAAATAGGGCTTTTAAACTGGATAAACAGGATGTTTACGATCTGTAAATACTTGATATTTACTCATATACATTTCGAATCGTCCTTTTAACTCTTCTCTTAAATTGTTTGGATGAACAATACCATCAATGACCATCTCTGATGCCAAATGGTAAATATCAATATCTTTCTTATACTCTTCGCGTTTTTCAGCAATGAAGCTATCACGCTCTTCTTCTGGTAAAGCTGCAATCTTATTTGCATATACAGCATTGACTGCCGCTTCTGGACCCATTACTGCAATAGAAGCTGTCGGTAATGCTAGGCAGCAATCTGGTTCAAAGGCTGGACCTGCCATTGCATATAAACCAGCACCGTATGCTTTACGAACAACAATAGAAATTTTCGGTACAGTTGCTTCACTCATTGCAGAAATCATCTTTGCACCATGACGAATAATACCAGCACGCTCTACTTTAGTACCAATCATAAATCCAGGTACATCTGCAAGGAATAACAATGGAATATGATATGCATCACATAAATTAATAAACTTCGCTGCTTTATCAGCTGAATCGTGGAATAATACGCCGCCTTTCATACGCGGTTGATTTGCAATAATACCAACTGGCTTACCATCAATACGTGCTAAGCCTGTAATTAGTTCTTGAGCAAATAATTTTTTCACTTCATAGAAAGAACCTTCATCAATAACTCTATTAATGAGATCTTTCATATTGAAAGGAGCATTTTGATTTTCTGGAATGATTTGTTCTAATGTTTTTTCGAATTGTTTCGGTTCTTGAGGTGTAACCAATGGAGTCTTCTCTAAGTAGTTGTTTGGAAAATATGAAATGTATTGTCTTGCTTGTGTAATCGCATCTTCTTCTGTTTTACATAAAACATCTCCGCATCCTGATACAGAGCAATGCATACGAGCTCCGCCCATCTCCTCTAAAGTTACCTTCTCGCCGATAACCATCTCCGCCATACGAGGAGAACCTAAGTACATAGATGCATTTCCTTCTACCATCATAACAATGTCACAAAAGGCTGGAATATATGCGCCACCAGCTGCCGAAGGTCCAAATAATAAGCATACTTGAGGAACTTTACCTGATAATTTCACTTGATTGTAGAAGATTCTTCCTGCACCGCGGCGCCCTGGGAACATTTCTACTTGATCTGTAATACGCGCTCCAGCAGAGTCAACTAAATAAAATAACGGAACACGTAATTTTTCTGCCGTTTCTTGAATACGTAAAATCTTTTCAACTGTACGTGCGCCCCATGATCCAGCCTTTACCGTTGAATCATTTGCCATTACGCATGCAGTACGACCATGTATTTTACCCGTTGCCGTTATAACACCATCAGCAGGTAATCCAGTTTGTTCACAGTTTGCAAATAATGCATCTTCTACATATTCACCATTATCAAATAGAAGCGCTAAACGATCTCGAACGAATAGTTTTCCCTTTGCTTTGTTTTGTTCATGATATTTGGGTGCGCCGCCTTGTTTAATCGTTTCAACTCGTTCTTCAAATGTATTCGATTGTTGTTTTTGGTCTAACATATTTACTCCCCCTTATACATTGGTGTGCGTTTTTCCTTGAATGCTTGTAATCCTTCTAATCTATCTTTCGTATGGATTACACCTTCATACGCTTGTTTTTCCATTTGTAATCCGGTATGTAAATCAACTTGAATACCGTTTGAAATTGCTTCTTTTGCTAATCGAACAGCAATAGGACCATTACTAGCAATTTTCTCTGCTATTTCAATTGCTTTCTCTTCAAGTAAATGAGCTGGTACAACAAATTCTACTAAACCATATTCTTTTGCTTCTTGCGCCGAAATACGTCTTCCTGTATAAATTAATTCCTTCGCTCTACCAACACCAATTAATCTTGGCAAACGCTGCGTACCACCTGCTCCTGGTATAATTGCAAGTGTAGTTTCAGTAAGACCAAGACTTGCAGATTCAGCCGCAATTCTAAAATCACAAGCTAAACTTAATTCCGTACCACCACCAAGTGCGATTCCATTTATAGCAGCGATAACTGGCTGTGGTAATTGTTCAACCATTTCCATAGTAGTGCGAATCATACTAACAGCATGACGAACTTGTTCTTCATTCATACCAGCGCGTTCTTTTAAATCAGCACCAGCACAAAATGCTTTTTCACCAGCACCTGTTAGAATAACTACTCTAGTATTTGACTCTTCACTTATTTGAGTTAATATGTTTTGTAACTCTTCTAATAACACTAAAGATAATGAGTTTGCTTGTCTTTCACGATTTAATGAAATCTTTACAACGTGAGGTGTTACATAATCAACTGAAATGTTTTGTAATTGTAGCATCTTCTCACCTACTTATCGTTTTATGTTGAAGCGCTCTATACACATGACTTGGTAATTGGATATTTAATTTACTTTGAATAAATTGACTCGCTCTCAATAACTTCTCTTCATCAATATTCGTTTGGACCCCTAACTTATGGAGCATATAAACTAAGTCATCAGTTGCAACATTACCTGATGCTCCAGGTGCATATGGACAACCCCCAAGGCCACCACAAGAACTATCAAATGTTGTAATACCGTATTCTAAAGACTTAACTACATTCGCCAGAGCCATACCGTACGTATTATGGAAATGCATTGCAAACTGCGAAGCATCGTATTTCTTTAATAAATGTTCTAATACTCGCTCTACTTGTAGTGGATTCGCTACACCGATCGTGTCACCAAGCGAGACTTCATAAATGCCGTATGAAAATAGTTGATTACATAATTCGTCAACTGCTGCGGTACTTATATCCCCTTCATAAGGACATCCAAATACAGTAGAAACATAGCCTCTTACCTTTTTCCCTTCGAATAATGACTGTTTTGTTATATCTTCAATTACAACTAATGCTTCTTTAATTGATTTATTAATATTACTTTTATTATGAGATTCACTTGCTGATAAAAAAACATTCACCTCATCTACATTTTGCAAAAAAGCTCGTTCCAAACCATTTTGATTTGGAACAAGCGCTGCATATGTAACATTTGGTTCCCTTTTTAGCTCAGAAAACACATCATTTGCATCTGCTAATGCAGGGACCCATTTAGGGTGAACGAATGAGGAAACTTCAACGTACGATAATCCCGCCTCTGTAAGTAGTTGAATCCATTTTACTTTATCTTTTGTGCCAACAATCTTTTTTTCATTTTGTAAGCCATCACGTGGCCCGACTTCTTTAATGACAGCAAAATTAGGTAGTTTCAATTCACTTCCCCCTATATCTCCCTATTCAATTTCTAGTAATACATCTCCTTCATTTACAAAATCGCCTTCTTGCACATTAATTTTCATAACTGTGCCAGCTTCTTCTGAAATGATTGGAATTTCCATTTTCATAGATTCCAAAATGACGACATCTTGCTCTTCCTCTACTGTATCTCCTACTCCTACAACAATCTTCCATACATTTCCTGCCATCGATGCATATACTTTCGTCACCATTTTTTCCCCCTTAATATTGTTAAATCTTATTTTTTAACAAGTTGTTTCGTTACAAAACCTGTTGTATAAATACCACTTTTGAACACATCGTCTTCCAATACTTGAAGTAACATTGGCGTGTTCGTTTTAATACCTTCTACTTTTAATTCTTCTAAAGCATCATGTAATTTTGAAATTGCTTCTTCACGAGTTTCACCATGAGCAATGACTTTCGCAATCATTGGATCGTAGAAAGGTGTAATCGTGACTTGATTCTCCAAAAAGTGATCAATACGTACATTTGATGGCAGCGTTAAATCTGTAATCTTTCCAGGTGATGGGAAGAAAGTTTTCGGATCCTCTGCATAAATACGTGCCTCAATGGCATGACCACTACGTTTTACATCATCTTGTGTAAATGATAGTTTCTCACCGTATGCAATTAGAAGTTGTTGTTCTACAAGATCTAAACCTGTAATTTCTTCTGTAACTGGATGCTCTACTTGTAATCTCGTATTCATCTCTAAGAAATAAAAGTTCTTCTGATCATCTACAAGAAACTCAACTGTACCTGCATTTGTATAGCCTAGAGCTTTGGCAGCTTGTACAGCAACTTCCCCCATCGCTTTTCGCGTACCTTCATCTAAAAATGGTGAAGGTGCTTCTTCAATTACTTTTTGATTTCGGCGCTGCACTGAACATTCACGCTCCCATAAATACACTGTGTTACCATGTGTATCTGCTAAAAGCTGAATTTCAATATGGTGTGCATCTGCAATATAGCGCTCTAAATACATTTCTCCGTTACCGAAGAAGTTTTGTGCTCTTGTTTTGTTACTTTCAAATGCTTTGGTGAGCGTTTGCTCAGTTTCCATCAACTGCATTCCAATGCCTCCGCCGCCTGCGGATGCCTTCAGCATTAATGGATAACCAATTTGTTTTGCAATTTCAATTGCTTCTTCAGCAGTTTCAATATTTGTAGTAATACCTGGAACTACTGGGACATCTGCAGCTTGCATTGCAATACGAGATTCGATTTTACTTCCCATCTTCGTAATAATTTCTTCTGATGGACCGATAAATACAATTCCTTCTTCTCTACAGCGAACCGGAAAAGACGGATTCTCTGATAATAATCCATATCCCGGATGGATTGCTTCAGCATTTGTCTTCTTAGCTATTTCAATAATTTTTTCAAGGTTTAAATAGCTTTCTTGGACACGCGGTCCACCTACTAAGTAAGCTTCATTTGCCATTTTTACATGTAGGGCATTTTCATCAGCCTCAGAATAAATAGCAACAGTGCGAATGCCAAGTTTTTGACAAGTTTTCATAATACGAACTGCGATTTCCCCGCGATTAGCAATTAATATTTTTTGAAACATAGTGATTCCTCCTTTTTATCTACATCCTAAATGTCTTGCAATTACGAGACGTTGAATTTCAGAAGTTCCTTCACCAATTTCTAATAGTTTTGCATCACGAATATGTCGTTCCACTTCATATTCACGCATATAGCCGTATCCACCGTGAATTTGTACCGATTGATTTGCAATACGACTAGCAGCCTCAGATGCAAATAACTTTGCCATAGCCGCTTCTTTACCGAAAGGTTTATCATTATCTTTTAACCAAGCCGCTTTATGTACTAAATTACGTGCAAGTTCTACTTCAGTCGCCATATCAGCTAATTTAAATTGAATCGCTTGGAAATTAGAGATTGACTTTCCAAATTGTTGACGTTCTTTCGCATATTGCAGCGCACGTTCAAATGCAGATTGTGCAATACCTACTGCTAATGCTGCGATTGAAATACGTCCTCCATCAAGTGTATATAAGAATTGTTTAAATCCTTTATTTACATCACCAAGAATATTTTCTTTCGGTACACGTACACCATCAAGTACGATTTCACATGTATTAGAAGCACGAACACCCATCTTATCGTAAGGACTTGAGATCGTTAATCCTTCACTTGTAGTCGGTACGATAAATGCCGAAATACGTTTTCTACCATTATCTTCAACACCGTTGATAGCGGTTACAATAATTGTATTTGCATACTCTGCATTTGTAATCCAACACTTTTCACCACTAATAACATACTCATCTCCATCTAATACTGCTTTCGTTTTTGTACCGCCTGCATCTGATCCAGCGTTCGGCTCCGTTAATCCGAAAGCACCTAATGTTTTACCTGACGCCATTGGAACTAAATATTTCTGTTTTTGTTCTTCTGTACCGAAATAATAAATTGGAGAAGCACCTAATGAAATTGTTGCAGCGTAACTTAATCCTGTCCCACCACAAGCACGACCAATTTCTTCAACTGCTAACGCGTACGATACAGTATCGCCACCTGAACCTCCATACTCTTCAGGGAATGGGATACCTAATAATCCTAGTTCGCCCATTTTTTGAAATGTTTCATATGGAAATTCCGCAGTTTTGTCATAATACACAGCTTTCGGTGCGATTTCCTTTTCAGCAAAGTCACGTACCATTTCTTTAATCATTTGTTTTTCGCGAGTTAGAGTAAATTCCATTCCGCTACACACCCCTTATCGAATATTGAGTTTCGACAGCGTGCGAGTTTCTACTACAAACATTACGAATTAAAAGACACGAATATTAGTTAGACAATTGCTATAATTCTGTCATAACTTAATTTTAAAACAGATTCTGTACTAATGCACAAAAAAATTCCTACATTGTTCTACAACAACATAGGAGTTTTCTTGTCGAATTATGTAATTTTTTGTTTAATAATCTCTACCTTTTCCCGAATCAGAAATTTCTACTAAAGCTTCAGGGTAAGGTTCAAAATATGTTTGTCTTAATAAATACTTTTCGTCAAATCGAATGGCCCATGATTTTAAAATTGTAAGTAAGCT
Organism: Bacillus sp. DE0042; assembly: GCF_007680225.1. NCBI lineage: Bacteria > Bacillati > Bacillota > Bacilli > Caryophanales > Bacillaceae > Bacillus > Bacillus sp. DE0042. Next base: position 258,476 of record NZ_VEJP01000001.1, read on the forward strand.
ACTAAGCGGGACTTTCTTTTCTATATACTTTTGTATCAAATCTAAAAAATGATCTTTTTCTTGTTTTTTCAACTTTGTTTTAAAATATCCAAAAATATGCTCACATACATTTACATTCGATGTATAGCGGGAGGTGCGCATAAATAATTCATATAAAGTCTTCTCATACTTATCAAATACAACTTCAATCGTTTCATTTTTTTGATTTGCAATAATACGCCCTAATTCTTTTTGTTTCACTTGATTATATGCCATAAATAAATACTTATAGTCTGATTGAAATGATACGAGTTCTTTTATGTTTTTAGTATGTTTAATCATTTTGTAATGCGCGATTGTAAACAGTCTTGTAAAGAAATGTTCTCTAATAATAAAATTCGACAATCTACCCTCTTCTTCAATTGGAAGATGTGAAAATTTTTTTATTACTGCTCCGCCAAATAAGCCAGATCCCTTTCCTTTTACTGGCGCTTTTTCAAAACCAGAATAAATTTTCACATCGCGCGTACCACAACTTGGCGAACGATTCTTTAAAATAAAACCATCCACATCGGATATCGTTTGTAAAAAGTCATTTGAAAATTGCTCCATTTTTTCAGTTACATCTTCTCGTGTCGACGGCTGTACAAGCCTATTCGCACCATTTTCTTCTACGATTCGTATCGTTTCACGAGGAGTCCCCAATCCGATCTCGACTTCTGGACAAACAGGTATAAATGTAACAAATGGCTGCAAATTTCGTATTGTTACATCTGGTATCATCTCTGCATTATAACGACAGGCATCAAATTCTAAACATTTACTTACAACAATTGTTGGTTTTGCAAATTGGCGCATCACATTACCTCCGTGGTGTTAATCCATACAATATAAATTGAATCGTATTTTCAATTTCCACTTCATCATCCCATTTTTCTTCAGGCAATAATAAAAATCGTGTTAATAGTAAACCTAATACAGCTGATAAAGTAAGACGTAATACAGAAGATGGAGGCATCTCAATAATTTCCCCTTCTTCTTGAAACTTTACAATCAACTTTTTAAAATGTGAAAGTAACTCTGTTTCTACTAAATGTTGTATTTCGTTTTTCAATTCTGGCTGAAATGGCACTTCTTGAATTAATATTTTTATCATTGGAAAATGCTTTTTTGCAAATTCAAATCTATTATGAATAACAACTCTTAGCAGCCCTTCATACGATTCATACTGCGATTTGAAAATTTCCTTTGCAAAGGCTTGTACAAAAAATGGTGCAGCAAACTTTGTTAATGTCGGCATGACGACTGCTAACAATAAATCTTTTTTTGTTTTATAGTAGCGGAAGATTGTTCCTTCCGCTACACCAGCACGCTTTGCAATTTCACTTGTAGAAGTTGATGCATATCCTTTTTCTCCAAACATATCAACAGCTGCCTCTAAAATACGCATTTGACGTTCATTTCGTTTATCCGTATTAGTTGCGGCAATTAATTCATCCAGCCAATCCTTCTTCATCTATAATGCCCCTTTGTACCGTCATTATATTTTTCGATGTTTCTTTAATGCATATACATTTCCTATTGCAAATAATAGAGAAAAAAGTAGTAATACAGTAAGATTTAATGCAATCTCTGTAAATCCTTGATTTCGAATCATCACTTGTCTCATTGCGTCCGCTCCATATGTGAGCGGAAATAATTTCCCTAACATTTGGAGCCATTTATTCATAGATTCAATTGGAAACAAACCAGAAAAGAAAATTTGTGGCACAATGACAAGCGGTATGAACTGGATCATTTGAAATTCATTATTTGCGTATGCTGATACAAACGTCCCTAAAGTTAATGCTGTTAAAGAAAGCATGCATGTAATAAGTAGCGTTAACCATATGGAACCAGCTGCATACAAATCTAAAATATAAACTGAAAAATTCACGATTATAATTGATTGTATAAATGCAAAGATTCCGAAACCAATAATATATCCTACAACTATTTCCCATCTTCTCACTGGAGTGGACAATAACCTCTCTAATGTACCACTTAAACGTTCTCTAACAAAAGAAACTCCAGACAATATAAATACAAAGAAAAATGTAAAGAAACCAATCAATACGGGACCAAGCCCATCAAACATTGTAAAGTCTTTAGAGCCATGTAAGTAATTTACTTCAGGCTTCATAACTGATACTTCATTCTTTTCTGTACTCTTTTGTAAAACTTGAAGTACAGCACGATTTTTTGATGAATCACTTCCTTCTAATAAAAGATTCATTTTCCCATTCTCTAAATAAATTACTGCATCTACCTTTTGCAGTTCTAACTCTGAAATTGCTTTCTCTTTGCCGTATTCATAAATTGAGGCTTCTTGAGTTTTCATTGTTTTTACAATAGGAGCAGGCACATCAACTACAGCAATATGCGGTACATAGTCTTTTTGTGTAAACACTAGAGACAATAACCAAAGTAATAACATAGGTGCCCCAAACATCATCGCTAACGAACGTTTATCTCGAAAAAATTGGCGAATAATACGAATGATTACACCAGTAACTCTCATGATAGGGCCACCTCTTCCAACAAAAAGACATCTTCAATCCGTCCTGATGATACCCGTTTTTTCAATTCTTCAGGTGTTCCAGTCGCAACTAGTTTTCCTTCTCTAATCAACCCTAGACGCTCACAAAACTCAGCTTCATCCATAATGTGCGTCGTTACAATAATAGTTGTGTCTTTCTTTTTCAAATCATAAAATTTTTCCCAGATTGTTTTTCTAAGAAGTGGATCTATCCCCACTGTTGGCTCATCTAAAATTAATATTTCAGGTTCATGAAGGAGTGCTATCGCTAATGATAAACGCTTCTTCATCCCACCTGAAAAATGCTGCACTTGCTGTCTTATATGTTGTGATAATTGTACAAGGTCAAAAACCTCTTCGATTCTTTCTTTTTTATGTTTTCCCTTTAATCCATACATCGTTGCAATAAAATCTGCATTTTCATATGCTGATAGTTCTTCATATAATGCATCAGCCTGAGCCATATAACCAATTCTTTTCATTTCATTTAAATTAGGCATGTTCGTGTTGTATACAAGCACTTCACCTTTCGTTGCCTCATGAATACCTGCAATCAATTTAATAAGAGTCGTTTTCCCTGAACCTGAAGGCCCAACTAAACCAAATATCTCTGCTTTTTCAACTTGCAATGAAAGATTGTGTAACACTTCTTTTTTCCCAAAACTTTTTGATACAGTCCGTAAAATAATGGCAGGTTGCTGCACGTATTCTTCCCCCTTTTCTAAAATGAGTGAGTACTCACTTTTATTTTACTCTTGCGTAATTATATGTCAAACTTCATTGATTAGTATGTATTTTCAATCTTAAACAATGAAACAGAGTCGACATTAGAATATCATTTCTTAAAGTCGACTCTGTTTCATTTAAATTATATATTTTATTTTACGTTTTCAAATTCATATATTTCCTAATTCTAGCAACATCTAAAGAATATTCGATAACTAATTGCTGTAACGGTAATATAACTGTGTCGGGATATAAATGGGCATATTGTAATGTTTCTGCATATTTTTCTAACCTTTTTTCTAAATACTTTATAATTTGATCAGGATGACTTACTAATAAACATTTACAATAATAATGTATTTGTTCCTCAATCGCCGTATACTCTTCAATTTCATATTCTTTATGCATGTGTACACCCCTTTATGTTTTTATACAGATTCCTTATCACACTTTTCACTCGACTAATTTTTAAGTTTTTTGATTATTTACACTATAACAAACTCTACGGGTCAAATTTTGTTACTTTATGTAACGTAGAAAATTTTTAACAAAATTGTAATGTTAACTTGTATAAATTACATATGGCTTATTTTTCTATACAAAAAATCGTACAGTTCAATTTAACTGTACGACTACAAGTTCTGGCCTATTAAAAATTCTTTGCGGAATGATACTATTGCCTAATCCTCTACTCACTACCATAGACGTATTTTGTTTTTCATATAAACCAGCTGTATATGTAGGGAATATACCTTGATTCGGGGCAACTAACCCTCCGATAAATGGCAATCTAACTTGCCCTCCATGAGCATGCCCCGATAACACTAAATCAATTTTCTCATCAGCATAATTCTGAATAAATTCAGGTCTATAGAATAAATCATCTATTTCTCCTATTTTAATACACTATCTAAATGTATTGCTCCTATATATAGATATATTCCTATGTAATCCGCAATTTTCCTTATCGGATAAATTAATAAAAATTATTTCCCTACACATTGCGATTACATGTTATATAAGGAAGCTCCTCTTTTTTCCATGCAAGAAATCCTCCCTTTAAATTCACTACTTCCTTTATACCAGCTCTTTGTAAAATACTAGCTGCTATAGCGGAACGCAATCCGGTTCGACATTGTAAAACTAATGGGCAATCTTTTGGTATGCAATCTAGCTGCTTAAATAGATTTCCTAAAGGGATATGTATTGCATCATGAAGATGTCCTTCCTCCCACTCTGTTTTACTACGTACATCGATAACCTTAACGCTACCATCCTTTATATGCGGATTTAATTCAATCGATGTTTTTTCTTTGTAACTTTCAAATCTATCAAGTCTTTGTATAACTTGTAAGGGTGCAAAAGCAATAATATTATCTAGCCCAATAGATTCAAAGTCTCTAATAACCTCCTCCAATCTAACCTTTTCCTCATCTAGAATGATTAAAGTTTCTGTTTTATAATCTAGTAACCAGCCACACCAAGTTGTGAAGGAATTGTTATACGGTATGTTAATTGATTTCTCAATGTGACCAGAAGCAAAACTTGCTACATCCCTTATATCAACTATTTGCTGAACGCTCCTCATAATTTCTTGAAGTTCTTCTACTGTATTAATAGCAGTAACTTCTCTCTTATTACGAATTGGTGGACCGTACTTATTTAAATTCTTCATTAATGAAAAATACTTTGGAGGCTCTGGCTGTCCCGTCAATAAAGTCGATACAAAATCACTTTCTTTATTACACTGAAATGCCCAATTAAACATCTTTTCATAACCTAATGTAGAAGTTGGAATTGCTCCTAATGCTTTTCCACATGCGCTTCCTGCTCCATGTGATGGCCATATTTGCAAATAATCAGGGAGTATTTTTATTTTTTGTATAGAATCAAATAATTGTTTCGCTCCTATTTTTGCAGTATCTTTCATACCTACAGCGGTTTCTAATAAATCCGGTCTTCCTATATCTCCTACAAATATAAAATCACCTGTGAATATTCCTATCGGCTTATCATTCGTATGGTTATTTTGACTTGTATCAGTTACTAAAAAAGATATACTTTCAGGCGTATGCCCTGGTGTGCCAATTACATTAAATTTTATATGACCTACTTTAAACTCTGTGCCCTCTCTAACCAAATTATATCGACCTTCGTTAAGATATTGATATTTCCAATCACAATCTCCTTCGTCAGATACATATAAATTTGCATCATAAAGATTAGAAAGTTCCCTAGACCCAGAAAGAAAATCTGCATGAATGTGAGTTTCAGCCGCAGCAATTACTTCCATCCCCTCCTTCTTAGCAAATTCGATATATTGTTCTATATAGCGACCTGGATCAATTACAATTGCTACACCTTCCTTCTGACAACCGACTAAATAGGAAGCATGTGCTAATTTTTCATCATAAAAATATTTTAAAAGCATAGCTATTCCCTCCAAATAGTTATTTCAACTTGCTTTTCAATTTTTATTACCACTTTCTCTCTCCTCTTATAGAATCCCTTTCAACATAAAGTTCCAATACATATAGGGCAACATATATCTTTTAAGTAAAAACATACTATACCGTTCTTTCGCTTGATTAAACGGAAACGTTTCTTGAGGTTCATGTTCATAGTTAAATTCAGCTAGTATTAGACTTTTATATCCTGTAACAATCGGACAGGATGTATATCCATCATATTTAGCCTGTAAGTCTCTTCCGTTAAGTACGTCCATAATATTTTGTTTTAAGATAGGTATTTGTTTTCGAATTGCCGCTCCAGTTTTAGAGGTGGGTAAATTGGTACAATCTCCAAGTCCGAAAATATTCTTATACTGTACATGCTGCAAAGTATAAGGGCTTATATCTACCCACCCCTGAGAATCACTTATCTCACTCTCTTTAATAAAACTAGGTGGCCCCATTGGTGGAACAACATGGATCATACTATATGGTACTGTTTCTCTTTTCAGTGTTTGCGTATCTTCAAAAATTGCTTCTTTCTTCTCAGCGATAATTTCTACTAAGTTTTTATAATAATTTGTTATAATTTGCTTTCTTTCAATTACTTGTTCTAATGTATTTGCATAAAGTGGAACCTGAAATATGTTAGCGTTCGCAGTATAAAACATTACTTCACTTTTGTTTCTTACACCGCTATTACAAAAATATTCTTCTGCTAAATACATTATTTTTTGTGGAGCACCACCGCATTTTATAGGCGTATTGGGGTGGGTAAAAACAGCATTTCCTCCTTTAAATTTTTCAATTTCTCTCCAAGTAGAATCAACATATTTATAAGAGTAATTGCTACAAACCCCATTAGTCCCAATAGACTCCTTTAAGCCTTTAATGCCGTCCCAATTTATTTGTATACCGGCTGCTACAATAAGAATTTCATACTCAAGCAGCAGTCCATCATCTAAAAGTAGCTTATTTTCTTCCGGAAACAACTTAACAACACTTTTAGGGATCCACGTTGCCCCTTTTGGAATAAGCAATTCTTGATTACGCATCGTACTTTCCTTTAAAACAATCCCTCCCCCCACTAAACTCCATAATGGTTGGAAATAATGTTTTTTTGATGGATCAATAATTGCTATACTTTCTTTCAATAGGGGTACATTTCGTAACAAATGTGCAGTAGAAGATATTCCTGCAGTCCCTGCACCAATCACAATGATTTTATATCTATCTCTGGTCTTCATTATCCTCTTCCTATCTAAAATTGATTTTTAAAATAACTAATTCGTAGCCGTATTTTCATTGTAGTAACATTATTATAAGTTAAAAGTACCACATATTTATCTGAATCAAATGAAAATTTTGTTAATTTTACCATCGATATTACTTTATGCGTAAATCCCCTATGCTACTTCCATCTTTTATATTTTTCAATACTAGTCTTTACCCGATCTTACTTTTATTTCAGTTTCTCTCTACGCTCAAAGCTATCTTTAAAGACCCATGTGATTTCATATGTAAAAAAGCCCCTTTTTCATCTAAAGGAGGCTAAGGATTATTCTTATTAAGCTAACACTTTGAGGTATCCCTAAAACAAAAATTTTATATAACTACAACCATTATTTATGAGAATTCAGGTCATTTTTTTCGTTTTGAGGAACAATGAATTTCTTAGGTTGATGGGCATGAGACGCTACCCCAAAATACAAAAATCGCCTTCAAACAAAAGAAAGGCGCCTACGCACCTTTCTTTTGTAACTCACTTGTATTCTCTTAAGCATCCAAAATTCCTTCTGAATCACTTTAATGCATCATTATACGGACCTAATTGCTTTTTAGAAAAGTAATGAATTGTCTCCTTACTTTTCAGTAACATATTTCCTTTTATAATTAAAAAATAGGTAGCTACTAGAAAATAGATTATCCCTAATATCCAATTCAAATTTGTAGCTAAATTGTGTAAAAGAACATATCTCATATATGCATAACCAATTGGTACATGTAGTAATACAACCGCACCTAATCCTGGGTTGTATATTGTTTTAGCTTTTATATTCGCAAAAATACCATGCCATATGAATTGAAAAAATCCCATTAAAATAGGTCCCAACCCAAGCCATATAATATCTGGAAAGAAAACGGGAAGTAAATAAAAAACATACGCAATCAAAACATTTATTACCATAGCAGATTGCGTATTTAATGGATAGCGATCTGGTATATCACTTTTAAATATAACTAAATTAAACAGACCAGCGAAATAACCTGGCCAACGATACTCTTCAAATTGATGCACTAAAATGGCTACAAAACTTAACGCTAACAGTACTTTTATTTCACTCATTTCTCCAAAATTCGCGACTAAACAACCTACGACAACAATTGCCATAGCTAACCCTACATCACACCAACGCTTTCTAAAGAAACTAATCATCTCTATCACCCACTATCTAAAATTTTTAAAAATAGCGTTCAAATAGGAAATCAATTTGTTTTTCTACAGGCAGTATTCTTATATCTGCCCCTGATTCAAGAATTGGCATCATTAATGCTGAGAGAAAAATGGATCCGAATATTTGCACTATCATCATCATTAAAATTTCCTGATCCGTTTCATTTGTTATTTCACTTAAAATATTCTTCACTTTACTAAAAACGAGCCTCTTCAAAAAATCACCATATTCGTATTGAGATGTAAATACCGTAGTTCCCCTTGCAATAATTTTCCTAACTAACTCAGGGTATTGCCGAATTACTAGTACATAATCAAGTAAAAATATTTTTAATCTTTCTTTTGCTGGCACATTAATATCATCTAAAATAGAAAAAGCGCCTTGAAAGCTAATTAATAAGACTTTAATCGTCTCACTAATCAACTTTTCTTTTGAGCCAAAATGGTAATTTACAAGCGCAATATTTGTATCCGACAATGCCGCAATTTTTCTTATTGTTACACTTTCGAAGCCTTCGTCTTTAATGAACTCCAATGTTGTATTTACAGAATTTTAAACCTTATCAATCTTTTTGGGGATTCCAAATATAATTACCTTTTTCACATTATAAAAATTTTTCTATAAATTTTTTATATTTTCTACTTTTTTGGCACTTTCATTACTGTAAGTAGAAATTTTTCTCATTTTAAAAATAATACAACCTAAACTAAATGCGAAAAGTGAAAATATCCCAAAAGTAACCTTTATAGTATTTAATGATAGACTCCAGCTAATTAGAAAAGATACTAGTGCCCCCCCTAAACTGGCCGATGCAATAAATAAACTAGTCACTTCATCAATATTATTTTCCATAATACGGGAGGCTAGGATTAATGTTATTGGAAAAACACCCGCTATAACTAAACCAATAATGAAGATGATAAACAAATACATACCTGTACCTTGAACAAAGGGGAATAGAAATAATAGAATCACTAATGTAAAGCAACTAGATGTAATGTATGTCCAATAATTAAATTTATGAGCTAACTTACCTACAAGTATTCTTCCTATAACTATGGCTAGCCAAAAACAAGATATACTTACTGAACTGATTAATTCATTATTGGTAAGAATCATTATTGTAGATAAAAAATTTGCAAGATTGGTTTCTATGCCTGCATATAAGAATGCAAAAAGTGAAATAAATACTATAACTTTAATCTTTTCACTTTTAAATTTAAGAGTGAATGAGGAAAGGGATGCTCCTCCCTTTTCATTTTTTTGAGGAGAAAAATTTAGAAATTTTGTACGTCCAAGCATGTACCAAACAAATAGTGTAAAAATAAAGAATAGTAATATCCCATAAAGAATAAAATACCATTCATAAAATTTTGTAATATAATTAACTAGTAACGGAAACCCTAGCGCCCCAACCCCAAACCATACTTCGAGAATACTAAATTTAGCAGCACTATTCCTTTCTGCTGAAATAATAAAGGAACCCACCGTAGTTTCTAACAAACCTGCTCCATAGCCTAATACAAAGCAAATAACGGCTAAATATGCCCATTCTTTAATATACATAAAACCTCCTAGGACGATGGACATTACTAAAACACCTAACGTTATTGTTTTAAAATAATGATACTTTCTTACTAGTATGGGTGAACTTAGAACACCAAATAAAAAACCTGTAAATTGAAAAAATATTAAAACACCTAATTGATCAGGGGTTCTTCCATAATATTGTATTAATGAAGGAATTAAACTACCTATACAAACATGTATTATTCCTACAATAAAATAAAACAAGCAACCATAATAAAATATTAACCGCATCTTTTCTCAACTCCAATCCAAAATAAAAACAGGGATTTAAGTAAAAGTTTTAAACCCCTGTTTTTACCATAAAACTAAATAGTTGCTACAGATCGTTCTTTATTACTACTGCTTTTATCAAAAAACATATCCAATATTACTTGTGAACGAAACCCATCTTCAAATGTTGCTACAGACTTATTTGGCCCACCTTCCGCAGCCTTAGCCCATTCTATAATTTCACTTCTAAAAGAATCAGACCATTCAAAAATCTCGTTTTCTGGATCGACTAGTAAAGGTAATGGTAACGGGATTTCATGTTTTTCCAATCCATCAAAGAGTATATATTTATTTGGCTCTTTAGAAGAATACTTATATTCTTTCTTCGTACCTATTACCTCTATACTAAAACCACAATCGTCAAGAAATGAACTTTTAGATGTTGTAATATTAACAAAAACCTTATTTTTCAATTGGCCATAAACCTCAGCATAGTCATCAACAAAAACTGGTTTACTTTCTTTTTCCTTAACATTTGTTTTAATTTTAGTTCGAACAGTATCCTCTCTAAAATCACTCTCAAATAAAAACCATAATAAATCTATTAGATGAATTCCTAAATCTCCCAAGGCCCCACTAGTTCTATTGCTTTGAAAATCATCTCGCCAAGTAAACGAAGTTCTCCTAAAAGCGCTATTCTTTTTAAAATGCAATCTTACCACTACTATTTCCCCTAATTCTTCATTTTGAATTAATTGTTTTAAAGCCTTAACATAAGATAGGTGGCGATAGTTAAACCCCATTGAAGCGACTAAATTAGTATTTTTTGCTATTGTCATCATGTATTTTGCTTCTTCACAAGAAATTGCCATTGGCTTTTCACATAACACATGTTTGTTTTTTAATAACGCTTGAACAGCTTGAGATCTATGACAAAAATTCGGTGAAGATATTATTACCCCATCAACTACTTCAAGTAACTCTACATAGCTATTAAAAACCTTCCCACCAAAATTCCCTACCAACTTTTGGGCATTCTCATTATTAACATCATACACTCCAACTAATTTACAACTATCAACAGTTGATAATGCTCTAGAATGAGCTCTTGCAATACTTCCTGCACCTATAATCCCAATATTCATTATATGAACATCCCCTTTTAATTAATAATGTGCTTTAGAGTATTTAAAATTCCAATCGAGTATTCACCTTGAGCTAACATTGAGTGTGTGTTTTTGGCTTCTTCTGTTGCATTTTCTACTAAATAACCATGTCTTACAGCTTGTAGCATTCTTAAATCATTCCCACTATCTCCAAAAGCAATGGCATTTGTTTTATCTAGTTCGTACTTGTCTAAAATAAACTTCACTATCTCATCTTTACCTGTTCCAAGTGGAATAAAATCTACATCATAGCAATTTTCTGGATCACCAGCTAATGGATTACATTTGTTAATATTAACTCCCACTTGGAATATTTCTCCGATTTCTTCTATCTTTTCTAAATTCTTTGCATCAATAAATTCATTTTGCTCTTCATAATAAAAATTAAATTTGTACTTAGAACTTCCTAATTGTGTCTGAGGTCTTAAAAAAATTTCATATTTTATTTCTAGCAATTTAATAATTCTTTCAATCTTCGAAGAATCAAAACCACCCTCTATAATTCTCTCTTCCCAAATTTGATCATCTATAGTAGTCCCATTACTATCAAAGTACGTTATTTCTGTACCTAATCCACTCGCCACAAAATGAGGAAAATATTGTATACCACCATTTTTCATTTTTTCAAAAATTGATTCTAAACTACTTCCCGTTACCCAACCAATTACTAAATCTCCTTTACTTCCTTGTTCATACAAATACTTTTCTAACAATTTCATATTACTTCTTTTAGAATCATCCATGTTATGAGGATAATAAGTTTCATCAAAATCACAGAACACTACATATTTAGGTTTTTTAACCTGTGGTAGTCTTTCAAAATTTAAAGATTTTAGAACTTCATTATTTATTGACATTGAATAATCCCTCCAAAACGAAATTTTGCTCTTCTAACATCATGTTTGGGTGTAAAGGTAAATGTAATATTTCTTTATGAACTTGCTCTGTATTTAATATATTTTTTTGCAAATCATTTTCCTTTACCCTCTTAGTATTTTGTTTATGAGATAATACCGGATAATAAATATCTGTTTCAATGTTATACAATTGGTACAATTTATTTTTCAACTCGTCTCTTCTTCCATTTTCAACTCTAATCGGAAAAAGGTGCCAGACATTATCTTCTGTCATCTTAGGTAGCTTAATTAATTCTCTATCTTCCAATTCCTTTAAATCACGTATATATCGTTGAGCTAAATACGCTCTTTTTAAATTGTTGTATGATAAGTACTTAATTCTTTCCAAACCAATAGCTGCTTGCAAATTATCAATTTTAGAATTGAATCCAAAGTCTAATACCTTTTTATTTTTTTTATCAATTTCAAATCCATGATAACTATATTGATTGCAACGTATTGCAAGAGTTTCATTATCGGTAACTATTGCACCTGCCTTACCACATACACCAAAATTCTTATATGGGTTAAAACTAAGAACAATAATATCTCCATATTCTCCAAGATTTGAAGAACCAATAGCTTGACATGCATCTTCAATAACTCTTAATTGATATACATCCGCAATTTCACGAATTTTTTTCATTTCACATTGTTTACCATACAAATGTACTGGCAAAATGCATTTAGTTTTTTGGGTTATAGCTTCTTCGATTTTAGACGGATCAATACAATAACTCTTCTGATCTATATCTACAAATATAGGTTTTGCTCCGACTGCTAACACAGCATTTTCAGTAGCAGCAAAACTATTAGCTGGCATAATTACTTCATCCCCCGGCTGGATACCGATAGATAACAATGACACCATAAGAGCATCTGTACCACTACTTGTTGCAATTACAAACTTTTTATTCAAATAACTTCCGATTACTTCTTCTAGTTTTTTTGAAAATGGTCCACTTGTGAATTGACCTGTCAGTAAAACATCTTTTAAAACCCCTATAATTTTTTCAACCTCATCTTGAGAAATCAACCGATTAACTGGCATAAATTCTATTTTCTGTATATTTTTTCTGCTATAATTGAAAATATCTTTTTCTATATCAATATCTATTTTCAATTTGTTTTCCCTAAATAATTTCTCTTTCATCTTGTGATTCGGTAATATATTACTAATTTCAAATTCTTTTTCTTTTGTTTCCCCCTGTAGGCACTTTAATAAAGCTAAATTGTCTTTACTATGTCCAGAAATTGTAGTAAGAGTTTTCACGTTAAATCACCTCTAAGAAATTATTTTGAAAATCATGAGTAGACTATATTTTATGTTATCGATTACATGTCAACATATTTTTTACGGAGGGTTTCTCTATGGTAACAATTAATGAAATAGCTAAATTATGTAATGTATCAAATGCTACGGTTTCAAGAGTTCTAAATAATCATCCTTATGTAAATTCAGAAAAACGTGAGAAAATAATAAAAGTAATGCAAGAATTCAACTATACTCCTAGTTCTATTGCAAGGAATCTTAGGATAAATAAGACACAAACCATTGCACTATCAATTCCCAATATAGATCATCCCTTTTTCGGAAAATTAGCTAGAGAAATTTCTAAAGAATTATTAAAGCATAATTACAAATTGCTAATTTATCAGACTTTTTATGAGAAAAAAATTGAACTTGAATTACTTTCCTTACTAAAGAATAAAGCTGTAGATGGTGTAATTCTCGCATCCCTAGAAAATAGTTGGGAAAATATAGAGCATTATTTAGCATATGGGCCCATAATACTTTGTAATGAGTATGAGGAAAATGCACCTATTCCGATAATTTGTTACGATGAATTTGAAGCTGGATACAAAGCTGTTAAACATTTAATAAGCAAAGGTCATAAAAAAATTGGCTTTTGTTTTGATTCTCTTAATAGTCAAGCACAATTAAAACGCCAACAAGGTTATCTGCATGCCTTAAAAGAAAAACAATTACCATTCAATAAAAAATGGCTATTTGGAGATGCAATTACTATTAATGATGGGTTTAGAATTTTTGAGAAGCTAGATAAATTAAAAGATAAACCTACTGCATTATTTACAGGAAATGATCAAGTTGCTGCTGGAGTCATTAAAGGAGCTACTATTAAAGGGTATTCTATTCCAACTGACTTAGCTGTTTGTGGTTATGATAATCAATTAATTTGTACAGTTACAACCCCAACAATTAGTACTATTGATATTCCAATTGTTAAACTGAGTAAACGAACCGTTAACGAGATACTACTATATATAAATACAGATGAATCTATTAAACGTAAAATTATTGAATATCCTACTAACTTAATTATTCGTGAATCTACATAATTAAAATAAAAGTTTCTGCTTAAATTTATCTAATATATAAAAAGAGGACGTAAATAATAATGCGTCCTCTTTTTATATCAAATTAAAATAATCCATTAAAATGCTTTTCACGAAGTCAGATAGATAATGTTTTTAAGAAAGTTAAGAACTTACATATTAGCTGTTACAATAGGTGGATCACATAATTCACACCTATTACAAGCATTACATATCACTCATATACCGTTACCTTTTTTAGATATATATAATGATTAAAAATTGTGAAATTTTATAGCATTATGTAAGACATTTAATATCAAATATATTACATTCACTATGAAATTAGTTTGTTTATAGGATTTCTATAGATAAACAAGGTACTAAATTGAATCTTAAGAAGTCATTACTATTACATTTATCTAAAAATTGAAAAAACGTGTGTAGATAGATATCATCTTAAATACATATATAATTAATTTTAATTCTCTGACATAATTCCACATAATTCTTAAACCAGTTTTTTGTACATTATTAAATAAAATATTGCACAATGTCAGTCTTTAAAAGATTATATATCAAAACTTTAAGAGAGGAAGAAAAACTATGAAGATGAAAAGAAAAATCATGATGACAACAGCACTTGCAGCTACATTAGCTACAGGTGCACTACCAACTACATCAGTGTTTGCTGCAGAAAAAGAGGCTCCTATCCAACAAAAAGAGGCTCAAATGGGTATTCAACCATTAGCACAAAATAATTTAGAAACAGCTGTTAATGCTGCCTTAAATGGTCCAGAAATCAAAAAAATAAAAGTATTTGAGCATGAATTTAACGTAAAAGAAATAGAAGTAGTAAATCTAGGTGGAGGAAAAAAATATGTTAAGGGACAAATTTCTCATCATTTAAGTTTCCGTCCAGATGATCAATTTTATTATGAGTTTACTGTGCAAGATGGAAAAGTAGTAGATAAGCCTGTATTTAATATTGATAGAGGTGGTTGGACACCATTTGCTGCTCCACTTTTATCAATTCTTGCTGCGTATAATGGAATTCCAGTTAATCCAAATGATTTAAATACACTTGGTCAGCAGATTGGTAAAGTTATAGATGGAAGCTGGGAACATGCAGCCCAATCTATCGCAACTGTAGTTAGTCTAAGTTTTAATGAGTAAAATGTTTTAATTTTTATTAGCATTGTAGGGACCACTTTTCCTAAATAGCCTTGTTATAAGAAATTCCTGAAACAGCTATAAATAGATTTTTACCGCTCACTCACATTATCTTAATTTGTTAACCACCTTATCATTCATAATATGTCACAAAATAGAAGTCTTTTTAAGGCTTCTGTTTTGTTTGTATACAATACAGCAAAAAGATTATTTTTACCTATCTATGCTTCAATTTTTTAAAAATCCGTTTGGCTATTAGATATAAATTATTACAATAAACTAATAATATCTTAAGTTAGCTCACTACCTCTTTTTAATTACAAAAATTCATTACATTAGGAATAAAAAACAATAAATATAGTAAAAAACCATCTTATTATAGCTATTGTTTAAAAGTCAGGAGAGATATAATGAACAAAATAAAAATGAAAAATTTCTTTAAAATTAGTATCCTCACTTATTTTACACTAGCAATTTTAAGTGCACCATCTACTATTTTAGCTGATAGTCATCCAGGTTATTCTTATGAACCCAATATAGGATATCAGAATCCATCATGGATGTCAGAAGTAGCTGGTTTAACAAAATTAAGTGAAATATCTATTCCAGGAACTCATGGTACAATGGCTTTACATGGAGCAAGTTTTCTTGATGAAAATTTGACAAGAAATCAAACTATGAGTCTACCCCAACAATTAAATTCTGGAATTCGATATGTAGATATGCGCGTTAAACGTGTAAAGGATTCTTTTGCAATGTACCATGGCATTGTAAATCAAAAAGCAGTTTTTGAAGATGTATTAAAAGACGCAATTCAATTTTTAAAAGATTATCCGACAGAAACAATTTTAATGCGCTTAAAAGAAGAAACTACACCTGAAAGTGGATCTCCATCATTTGAGGAGATATTTTTAAAATATAAAAACGTTAATGCTTCATATTTTTGGGATCCTAATTCCGTACCAACTATAGACAAAAACAACCCTACTTTAGGAGATATCCGAGGTAAAATTGTAGTCTTACAAAACTTTACATCCTCTCAATTGTACGGTATTGATTACGATAGTTTGAATATACAAGATAAATTTGAAATTGGAAGCGGACCAAACGAAATATATGAAAAATGGAATGCGATAAAAATTCATCTACAAAGTGCAAATACTAACTTTAATAATGGAAAAATATATCTTAACCATTTTAGTGGTACGGGTGGTGCAGCCGCATTTTTAAATAATGTATATCCTTGGTTTGTTGCCAGCGGAAAAGAGAATAGAAATACTGATAGTAACCCTAAGTTAATTCAAACGAATTCCACTAATGCGTGGGGTGATTTTCCCCGCGATAGAAATGGGCAAGTGTATTATGGTGGGATGAATACACTTGGGACCGAACTCTTACAACAAGGTGGAATTAGACATTCTGGTATTATCGCAGCTGATTTTCCTGGACCAGGTTTAATTGATAGTATCATTAAATTAAATGGTGTACATTCAAATGAAAAAGAGATATTAATTTCGCAAATTCCATCCGAATCTAGCCCTTTATCCGGACAAAAAAATCGATCCAGTCAAAACTTTAAAATTGATAGTTTACCTGTAGGTACCAAAGAATTAAAATGGGTTATTGAACCCTCAGAAAAAGATCATCCTTCTACTATCTCTTTCAATGTAATGATTGATGTTTCCCTAGGTACCGATTCTATTCGTTGGAAAAATATTTCACATGGATCTAGGACTGAAGCTTACACAAATACTAAATATTATATCGCAAGTCCCATTGGTGCCACTAACAAATTCACTGTGAAAATATACGCTATTACAAATTAGAAAATAAAAAATCCCAATGGAATACCATTGGGATTTTTTATTAATTTCATTTCGTAAACATTAGATGGGGATTAAATTTATTAGTACATCATTTAAACCATTAGAGAATTTATTTTTCGAACACCCTTTATTTTCAAAGAAAAACCCAAAAATGTTAACTACATTTTCCTGATTATCATTTATTCAAAACTGCCTTCCAAAGCGATAGAGCAAAAATCCAATTTGTGTCACCATTGCCTTGATAATCTTGAACTGCTTCATACACTTTTCCCTCATGTACTACTCTATCACCTTTAGTATATGCTTTTCTCGCATCCCATTTTTCATATGTGGAATCCTCTGCCTTTGTTGTTACACTCAAAACATCACTTCTACTAGATTCATTTCCAGCTAAATCAACCGCCGTTACTACATATTTATACGATGTATTAGCCTTCAATTCTTTATCCATAAAGGATGTATTAGCCGTTGTCCCAATTTTATTCATAACTCCAGCGCTTTCTCTATATACAATATAATGGTCTACACCTACATTATCTTCAGACGGACTCCACATCAAATCAACAGTTGTCGCTGTTGTACTCATACTATGTAATCCTTTCGGTTGAGTCGGAGCCTCTATATCTGGGGTTTCATTTGTTGTCTTAACTTTTAGTTTTTCACTTTCTTTTGATATGTTTCCAGCAGAGTCTAATGCCTTTATTGTATAGGTATATTCCGTATTTGCTTTTAGCTTTTTATCAATAAATGTTGTACCTGGTACCGTATCAATTACTTCTCCATTGCGTAACACTTGATACTCTTTTACACCTATATTATCCGTAGAGTCCTTCCATGTTAGTGTAACACTATTGGCAACAACTTTAGACGCATTTAATCCAGTTGGTTGACTTGGAGCTACTGTATCGGGAGTTTCATTATTTACTAGATTTACATCAATTACATTATAAAACGCATTTGACGTATCTGCTACATCCCATACAGCTAAAATAACATGATAACCATTGCGATCAGTTGGTACATTAATTGTATGTGTTAAATTATTTGATGCGGCCGAACCGTCATGTTTCACAGTTCCAATTGGTTCTAAGTCAGCACGTGTTAATGGCTTATTAGGATCCCATCCCTTTTTTGTAATGTAATAATGCCATTTACTTGTAGAATGTGCAGCTGTATATTTCCATGTAAATGTATTTGCTCCACCCATAATCGTATTTTTAAACCAGCGATTTGATGTTTGTTGGTCAAGAATTCCTCCAAATAGTCCTCCTGCCGAAGCGATTTTCCCATCAATCGGTCCACCATCTGGGAATCCTTTAGGTGCTTCTAGGCTTTGAGGCTCGTACATTATATTTCCACAATTTAAATTCAATGCTCCATAATTCTGACTACATAAAGCAGCACGACTGCTTGGCTTTTCAACAAATCCATGTGCATACGCACTTTGAGGAATCATTGTAATAGCCGTCATCCCTGCAGCTAAAACACAAGCACCAATTCCTTTTTTATTTTTTCTTAATCTTTCAAATTTAGATGTAAATTTCAAATTCATTCTTGTCCCCCCCAATATATTATTGTTATCGCTAATATAATAGCAATATAAAGATAAACGAACAAATTACTAGTAAATATACTAATATCACTCATACATTGTTACATTTATTATTATTTTTAATCTCATATAAAAATAAAATAAATACAATAGCTCTATTTTGTAACATTATGTATTAATAGAGGAATGAAAACCTCACTTAATTTCACAAAAAATTCAAATATTAATTTAAGGAATTATACCTTATTTAGAAAAAATACACTTTTAAAGTAAAAAAGTCTGGAAGGAACTCATAATATCAGTTTCTTCCAGACTTCACATTTCTATTATATAACTTGCAAATAAGTCATTTCCAAAGCTAAATTCACACATATTTTCTAAACCTTAAAAAACACAATAAATAATTTACTTATATTCACATGGTGAATGTACACAAATCCTTTTAATCTTATATTTATTCCTATAAGATACCATAAGATATCCAACTTAACTTTATAGTACTGGTGAATAGTCATCTTCTACCCTGTAAATCCTTATTTTAAACAAATCATCTATAGATTGATAATGTAAAAGAAAGGAATTGAAAATCCAATTTCCTCCATAACATTCTATCAATTTATTATATTATTTTTACCTAATAAGGTACAGGAACAAACAAAAAACTTCAGTGTGCTTGCAATTATTATAAATATAAACGTTTTTAGGGTGAAACGTTTAAAGGGTACTTTACTGAATTGTTATTAACTGCTCCTGTACCTAGTATTTAAATTAACTTATGTCAATATATTTTACAATACAAGTGTTAAACGTTACATATTTCTATATTTAATGATACATTTCATCAATATAGCCCCCTAATCTTTAGGCTAAATATAGAAATTTAGGCTCGTTAGGATTTAATTGTGGAATTCTCATCATTGCAAATGAATTGATTAGGCACATAACTGTCACAAATTAATTACTTATCTATTTTTTCAACTATGAAAATTTTATTACCACTTCAATATTTACTCTTAAACTAAAACACATTTATACCTACAATTAATTTACTATCTTTCAAAAGAGTCGATAGTTTTATATTTTTTATTTTTTTATTGTACATTTGTACATTTGATGTTAGGATTATGCCTATTAAAATTGAATCCTAACGATTCTTCTTTATAATTTCTATATTTTAAATACCAAATAAAAATATAGATTCTGAAACACGATCAAAATCAGAACAAAAATGTCGTTATTTTACAATGATGTCGTGGAATACCTTTAGAATGGAAAGATACATGCAACAACGTGTTAAGGGGTTACAGGGGGAACAAAAATGAGAGACTTTTTTGATGATAAGTATAAAAATATTGAATTAAAAAGGAGGTTAATAAATTTAATAAGTGACATTAGCGAGTTCAAAGGAAAATTAGCTGCTTATCAGGAACAAAACCCTGACATATTTAATAATTTAGAAAAAACTATACCACTACATTACATAAAAAATTTCACAACTATTTATGAAGATGTAAAAGTTCCTAATAAAAGATTAAAAGAGCTTATTTTAGATGATATAGTACCTCAAAATATTTCAGAAGATGCTATTTTTTGTTATTATCAAACACTTTCTTTTGTACATAAAAACTCCTGTACTTTATTAATTAATCCAGCAACTATACAGGAATTGCATTTTCAACTAATACATTACATTACCTCGGACAGTGCCAAATGGCGTGAAAAACCTTTTATTATTCCAGGAATTCCAGAACATGGAATGCACTTGAATAGTTACCGCATTCTTCCGCATGAACTTATTCCACAGTTTATGGAGCAATTATGTGATCAATACAACTCATTAAATACTAGTAAGGGGCTACATTCACTTTTATTAATAGCTCGTTTTATATTAAATTTTTATTGCATAGTCCCTTTCAATCAAGGTAATAACAGGCTGGCATTTATGTTAATGCAATTGCTGTTAATTAAGAGTGGACATACATTTGTAAAATATGCATGTTTGGATAAATATATTAAGAAACATGAATCTGATTATTACAATTCGATTTATAAATCTTCGGTGAATTGGTACTGCGAGGAACATAATAATAGCTTTTGGTTAAAAACGTTTTTAACAATTATATTAGAGGCTTACAAAGATCTTCATAACACAGTTCTAGATTCTATATGTAAACATACTAAAGTTGAGAGAATCCAGGATTTTATACTTAAACAAAAACAACCCTTTACTAAGGAAAGTATTCGTAACACTTATCCAGACATTGCAGAGAGTACAATTAGTAAGGCATTAAATTCCTTGCAATTATTTGGCCATATTAAGCTAGTTACAAAAGGACGAAACGCAACGTGGATTAAAATTTGACCATACTTTCAAGATACCTGAGGTTCAAAAATTCAATTATAACTTTATCATTGAATTTCATGACTTTGAACTCATATTCATTGAATTTCACTTTAATTTTTAGCTATTATTACTTTTTTAGTTATTTCTAATTCCAACAAGATATTTTATAGGAAAAGGTCCGCTTTCCTCCGCCTTTTCCTATAAAAAAATTAGATATAAACATAAAATAATTGTCAAAAAAAGTCGTATTTTAATATTTTTCTTTATTTTCTGGTTGTAAACGTTTTAATTTCATGTTACCATCTTAATCAAATAATAGAGGTTAATAAAAATGAAAGTATTTCTTTCCCTTAGGAACATATAAACGTACGGTAACATCAAGTAAATAAGGACAAAGAAATATTTGATACCTTCCAAAATAAACAATAGGAATTTTGCACTTTAATTTTTTCTTTCAATTTAGAAAAAAACATTTTGTCCCTAAACAAAAATTGTTAGCATGCAAAGTTCAAATACACTAGAACACCCAAATAAATGTAATGTCTTTTTAATCGATCATTAAAATATGAAAAAAGTATTCTTCCTACAAAATTCAGCTGATTAACTTAAAGACATCTAAATTACTATCTTAATTTCCCTCTATTGTTGACAACATATTTACCAACTATGAAAAAGAGCCTTACAAGGGTTCTTTTTTGTTATAATCATTCAAATTTCAATTCTATCTTGATACTTAGATTTCCACACAAATTTCCTCTACTTTTTTACTCTCAATTATTAATTTCCATTCCAAATTTGTTTAAATTTATGAATAAAATTCCATCATATAAAAATAATAAATACAACTAATCGTTATATATTAAAGAGGTGTCAATTTTGTCCTTAAATGAAGAGACCTTAGAAACTAAAACAGATAAAAACATTGAAAAGATCCAAACAAGTAACTTAGAAGAGCTTAAAAATACATTAGATAATATCTTTGATATTAGTGCAGATTTAATCGAACATCCTTTGCAATTAAAAACAAACACGAATATTTTACTATATTATTTTGAAGGCCTTACAGATGGTGTCGCTTTAAAAGGCAATGTTGTTACACCATTATTACAAAAAGTAAATGAGGACAGCCAAATATTTAATTCTAATATTATTGCTACTCATACCAAAATAGTTTATACATGGAATGAAATTAAAGAAGGATTACTTGAAGGTCAATGTGTTCTATTTATGGAAGGAGAAAAGCGGTCACTTCTAATAAATACAAAAGGCTGGGCAGAAAGAGCAATTCAAGAACCAATTTCAGAAGTTACTATTAAAGGCTCACATGATGGATTTATTGAGAATGCCACAAAAAATATAGGCTTAATTCGTCGATATCTTCCTTCTACAGAGTTAAAAATCAAAAAGCTGACGATTGGAGAACGAGCAACTTCATTAGTCTATTTAATTTACTTAGGTGATGTAGCAAACGCAGATGTTGTCCAAGAAATAGAAACTAGAATCTGTAAAATTAAAACGGATGCGGTATTGAGCATTGGAGAACTATCTAATTATACAAAAGATCAAAATTGGACTCCTTTTCCACAGGCTTATTTAAGCGAACGCCCAGATGCCATTTCAAATCATTTACTTGATGGGAAAGTAGCAGTGTTAATGGATAGATCCCCTGGTGCAATGATTGTTCCAATGAATTTAATTGGATTTTTTCAAACTCCAGATGATTATAATATTCATTGGCTCATTGCATCTTTTTTTCGCCTATTACGATTTGCAGGATTTATTATAGCTATTTTTTTACCGGCATTTTATATTGCTATAGTCTCTTTTCACTTTGAAATCATTCCTATAGATTTATACACTTCTATTGCAACGTCAAGAGTCAAAGTCCCTTTCTCTCCCTTATTGGAAGCTTTTATAATGGAAATCACACTAGAAATGCTACGTGAAGCTGGTATTCGCTTACCACAACCCATTGGACAAACTATAGGAATTGTTGGAGGGATTGTAATTGGACAGGCTGCTGTTCAAGCTGGTCTTGTGAGTAACGTTATGGTTATTATCGTATCTATTACAGCCATTGCATCATTTATTGTTTCTAATTATGATTTATCAAGTTCTATACGCCTTATTCGTTTTCCAATGATGTTATTGGCATACTTTTATGGGATTGTAGGTATTGTTAGTGGATTAATGCTCTTATTCGCTCATTTTGTTTCACTAACTTCCTATGGTTCACCATACGGATTGCCAATCGCGCCATTTCGGCTCAAAGAATTAAAAGATTCTTTTGTAAGATTTCCTATTTCTATGATTACCACCCGCTCGAGTACAGGACAGCCGAAACAAAAAAAGAAAAAAGAAGGTGGTTCGCATGGGGAATCTTAAATTTCAAAACCTAACTTTATTCGAATTTATTATTTTCATTCATTCACTGCAACTAGCATCAGGTATGTTAATTATGCCAAGTCCACTTGCTACTACAGCTGGCACAGATGGCTGGATTTCCATCATTCTTGGATGGATAGTTACTTCTATAATCGGCGTATTTATTATATTAATGTTACAAAAAAATCCTAACAAAAATTTCTCACAAATCTTAAAAAGATATTTTGGTAAATGGATAGGGACAATTCTTTTTCTTTTATATGCCTTTTATCTATTTTTTGCTGGCTTTAATACTTTATTAAAGGCAACTGATATTGTAAAAGTGTGGATATTCCCTTCCACTCCTGCTTATCAAATCACCATATTATTACTATTACCTTTTATTATTTTAGCCCTGAGTGGGTTAAGGGCTCTTACTAGTTATTCTATGCTTGTTTTCTTCTTCACTACTTGGATGCCACTATTTCTTCTTTTTTCACTAAAGACTAACTACAACCCTTTACACCTACTACCTATTTTTAAAGATGGATTATACCCTATTGTAAAGGCAACAAAAGAAACCATTACTCCTTATGCTGGCTTAGAAATTGCATATTATATATACCCGTTCTTACAAAGAAAACAAAAAGCCATAAAAGGACTACTAATTGCGAATACTGGAACTATGTTTTTCTATCTATATGTGACTATTCTTTCTTATATATACTTTAGTCCGGAGGGGATAAAAGACGTAATCTGGCCAGTATTTCATCTGTTAAAAGGGGTTCGTTTTTCATTCATGGAACGATTAGAAATTATATATATCGCTTACTATTTAATTGTATTTTCCACTACGATATATCCGTATTTATTTTTCAGTTTTGAATCTGTGACCATTTCACTTCAAAAAAACACCCGCAATTGGGCGCTGCTTGCTTTTATGTTATTTATAGTTGGCATATTTATTTTCCTAAATCCCGATGTGGATCAATATTTGTTTATATATTCTCTTATGGATATCTTAAATGTCGTTTTCTTTATTCTATTACCAATCTTATTTTTCTCTTACAGTATTCTTTTTACTTGGATTATTAGGAGGAAGCAACTTTGATTCGAAAATGGATATGGATTGTAATTTGTTGTGTATATATAATTGGTTGTAGTCAGAGAATTCCTCTTGAGAAGGTTTCATTAATCCTGTTAATTGGCTTGGATAAAACCCCTAATGGAGACATAAAAGTTGGAACAAGCATACCACTCTTTCATCATAAACAGCAAAAAAGTACTATAGAACATTGGACACATGCATCAACTGTATATACTGGATTCAGTAAGATAGATACGAAATTAACGGGCTATATGACAGCTTCCAAAGCTGAAATCATTTTAATTGGGAAAAAATTAGCGCAAGAAGCAAATTGGTTGCAGGAGCTTGATTCGTCATACCGTGATCCTTACGCTACCATTAATACTAAAGTAGTACTTGTAGATGGACCTACAGAAGAAATTTTTAAAATTCATAAGCCTAGTAAACCATCACTTTCATCTTATATAAATGGTGTAATCGAATCCTCAATTCAAAATAACCAATCCGTCTCTTCTACAATTCAACAATTAATGAGAGAACAAAATGAAGAAGGAATGACGCAAGCTGTTCCAATTATCAAAAAAACAAAGAATGAAATCGACACAGTAGGAATTGCATTTTTAAATCGAAAAGGGAAATATTTAACTCATATCCCTAAAAAAGATGTTAAATTTTTCAATCTTATTAATAAGCCAAAAAGTAACGGCCGAATGATACTACACCTTGCGCTTCCTCCTAAAAAGTCCAACAAAAAAACAAACACCTCTATCTTCGTACAGAACGCGACAAGGAAAGTAGATGTTGATTTTCAAAACGGAAAGTTTATATTTAATTTCAATATATATGCTAATGTAGCTTTAATAGAAAAAACCAATGCGAATTTAATTAAGGGGCACTATGATAATAAAACAAATATAAATAATTTAAAAAGTGCTATTCAAAAAGAAATTAATAATAATTTACAAAATATGTTGAATGAAATACAGCAGAATAAAATTGATCCAATCGGATTATCCCTATATGCTAGAGCTTTTCAATATAAAGAATGGAAAAAAGTAAAAGGAGATTGGTTGCAAGCGTTAGCAGAGGCTAAAATAAATGTAAAGACACACGTCAAAATAAAAGATACTGGGACCATTAGAAATTAGTCTTAGATTTAATAGCATTTCTCAAAGGAATCACATATTGTTCTAGTGATTCCTTTTTATGAGAGAATAATGCCTTGCTTTAACGAAAATACAATATATGCAATAGGCAATGATAGCTAAACTCCAACTGACACCATAGTAATCATGTGTGTAGAAGTCATAACCTGCCTTAATACCTTTTTCTATTACAACCAACGTAAATCCTAATGCCACCCACTTGTTAATTTTCATCTTGATAAACGTTATAGCTATAATAATTAAAAATAAAATATTTGTAAGGCAGTTTATCATTAGCTCATATTTTTGAATTTATACTGCCATTATACAAGCAATGATATTAGTCGCAATGCCTAAGACAGCCACTGCTTCCCAAATCCTGTCCGAAATTCCCACTACTGATTCAGTCCCTTCCTTAATAAACATTCTTTTCCTTAATTCGTTCCTACACACTATTCAAGGTATGCTGTATTATCCTTGTCTGATGAATATCTATTTATCTTTTCATATAGAGCAAACAAAATTTTTACTCATAATTATTTCTTTATCAGGCAAACTAGGTTTAAGCCGTTTGAACTAGCGGCTTCACTCTTCTGGTAATGAGATAGTAATTTATAGTAATTGACTAACTCATTCAGTCCATTGGCACTGGCAGGCGACAAAATTGTTGTCTGCCAGTTTCATGTATACTTTTTCTAATTTCATTCCAAACCATACGTTCGCTTTACTGATTTTGAAAAGGACGGAATTAGATTTTGAATAAGTAAAAAAGATAAAGCTCAGTCCACTTTTGGTATAGGACATTTTCTTTTTACATATACTATTTTTGAGCCTTTTTACCAATACGTGTCCTATTGGTGTCTTAAATTCCTCCTAAAAAAGGGCGGCAGATACGACTGCATGCCCTTTTTTATTTATATTGCTGTTCTCTATCCAATAAAACTAAAAATGCACTATTACATATTCTGTTCAGTCCAGATTATGTTAAAATTTCTTATGTTGTTTATTTCATAGTCGAACTATGCTTTCGTATTTAATTCAGCAATATGTGAGCTGTATCTTGACCGTTTTGAAGGAGAATTAGCAATTATTTAAATTAACAACATAACAATTGAAGTACCAAGATCCACACTCCCTTATACTGTAAAAAAGGTGATGTTCTTATTATTGACGATAATAAGTATACAATTGATAAAAAGGAAATAGAAAAAAACAGACGTGAAATTCAAAATTTATTGGATAAACTATTAAAATATTAATATTAATTCATCAAACAAGAAGAGCCATCCAATTGGATGGCTCTTCTTTATTTCACATACACATAGGCTTTGTTCGCAATAATATAGTATTTTTTTCCTTTACTGTTGTGAAATATACGATCAAAAAAGTGAACAAAATAGTTATATTGTCCACTTTTTTGATACATTTATGAAATATTCATGTGTTATCTTTAATACGTTTTTTCTTTTTATAAAACCGTATGAGATTTACCAACACTAGAAGTCCTAAATCCCTAACTCTAAGGATTATTCATTTACAATAAGTATTTTGTCTTATTTACTATTCATTGCCTTTATCATTAATTCCTAGCGCTCCTTTGTGATTTCCATTTTTACAGTAGAATAATTATGACCAACTCAGAGTAGTCATTGGGCCCTTTTATGGTGCTTTATATTTCTAACTAGATTAGGACTTTGTTAAAGAACTAAATAAAATCCAATATTCTACTAATAATAATCAAAATACAATCTGCTTGTTACCCAAGTTGTATAAAAAAGAGCAGTTATTACAACTAACTGCTCTTTTTTATTTTGGTTTCTTTCATTTCTAAATAACATTTTTAATCCTGTTCATACTATTTTTGTAACTTAAAATGTCACTAATACGTAAAGCTGTATTGTATAACTGTTTTATTACATTGTTGGGGAGAAATTTTAATTTAATCCATATATTATCTATTTTATTAAACCTTTTCTTTTTTTGGAAAAGAGATGCCAAAGACTGTTTTATTCCATGGACTACTTTCAACCCAAATCCTGCCCTGGTTTTTTTCTACTAATGATTTAGCAATAGCAAGCCCTAATCCGCTACCTCCATTAATAGAATTTCTTGATTGGTCACTACGATACATTCGTTCAAATACATGATCCAAATCATGTTCCGTGATTCCCTGTCCTTTATCCCAAATAAGCAATTGGAATTCTTGATTTGATTCAATGAGTTCTATCCCAAGTACTTTTCCTTCTTTCCCATATATAATAGCATTTTTTATTAGGTTATCTATAATTCTTATAATACTTAGATAATCAGCCATGATAAAACATTTTGTTTTTGGTAAACTAAGCTTTAACTCCAAATTATTCTTCTTGATTTCAGGCAAATATTCAATTAATACTTCTCTCGTAATCTCAGTTAACTCAAGAAATTCAGGATTTATTAAAACTTCATCTGCATCTAGCTTTGCCATATTAAATATTTCATTGATTAATTGCTTTAAGTTGCTGGATTTTCTTGAAATAATTTCAAGATACTCTTTTTTTTCTTCTCGAGAAACAGCTATATCATCTTTTAAAGCATCAATATATCCTATAATAGATGTAAGAGGAGTTCTGATATCATGAGAAATACTTGATAAGAGTCTTTTTCTCGCATTTTGAGATTTAATGGATTCGATTTGGACTCTCTCTAACTGTTCAATTAATTCATTCACAGAAAATATCATTTTATTAAATACATTATCTTCATTCACAATTAACCTTGTTGTTAAATTTCCTTTAATTACACGTTTTAACTCCTCAATCATTATTTTCAAACGATTAACAAAGTGAAACCTTATAAGTAAGAGAAAGGTCGTAAAGAAAAATAGTACTATGTACAAAGCAAGCTTATTTATTCCTAATAGTTGGTTATTTAAATCTGTAAAAAAAAGTCCTATAATACAAATTAGTTGAAGAATATTAAGCAAGATAATTTTGTCGCTATACATTTTGGTCACCTACAAACTTATATCCTATTCCCCAAACTGTTTGTATTAATTGAGGATTAGAGGGATCCACTTCTATTTTTTTTCTAAGTTTTCGAATATGAACCATGACAGTATTATCATCTTCTAAATAGTGGTCTCCCCAAACATTACGGAACAACTGAGATTTCGTAAACACTTGTTCCGGATTTGAAGCGAAAAACCTTAGCAATTCCATCTCTTTTGCAGTTAAAGGAATCTCTTCCCCCTCTTTGAAAACAGTATATTTTTTCATATCAATTGAGATTTCTTTAAACTCTATACGTGTTTGTTCTCTATCCCCTGCTTCACTTCCTAAAACTAAAAACCTCCTCATAAGGGCTTTAACTCTAGCTACTACCTCATTTATACTAAAAGGTTTTGTAATATAGTCATCTGCGCCCATACTTAAACCTAATATCTTATCAGTTTCATGATTTTTAGCAGTGAGCATTAGAATAGGAACATTCGTTTTTTCTCTTAATTTTCTGCAGACCTCAATCCCATCAATTTTTGGCATCATAAGATCTAATATAAACAGATCATATTTGTTTTTATTAAATAAAGAAAGAGCGTGCTCGCCATCTATAGCAACATCAACCTTATACAATTCTCGCTCCATATATTTTTTTAATAAATCTCTAATTTCTTTTTCATCATCCGCTATAAGAATTCTAATTTCTCGCAAAATAACACCTGCTTTCTTAATTTTTATTATACATGTCCAAAATTATTGTGCTTATTCGCTTTAATTTAGATGTTATCAAAATAAGAAAATTGGCATTCCTTTAAAGAAATGCCAATTCTCAAAAATTAAACTGTTTCAAACGCCAATATGTCGTTTATTATATTAGCATTCTTTTTAAGAATATCCAGGTTTGAATTTGATAACATTTCCATATGAGTTCCGTACCCTTGAATTATCCTGAAATTCTTCGTTGTAGCATTTTCCCACATTAAATTATTTTCATCTTCTTTTTCTTTTACTGATTTTATATAACTTATATTTCCATCAACACTGCCATTTGTTGTTGTACTCTGTACATACATATAAGACTTCATAATTAATTCTATCAAATAATCACTAGCTAATTTTTCTAAATCTTTATATTTTTTCAGATTGAATTTTTCATGAAGTTCTCTCTTACACTCTTCCTCTGTATAAAGATTCTGTTCTACAGTCGTACGGTATTTGGAATCAATAAGAATAAGATTTTCTACTTCAAAACCTTGTCTATTTAATTCTTTTGCCACATCGAATGCAAGAATTCCACCAGCTGAATATCCCACTAATGTGTACGGTCCTTCTGATTGAATATCTTTTATTATTTTAACATATTGTGCAATCCTATTTTCAGATTTAATAAAATTAAAACTGTAAACTGAATATGACTCAATATGCTTTGCTAGCCCCATATATGCTATTCCTATTGAAGCAGCAGGTGGGAAACAAAATAGTTTTTTATTGCTGCTTGTAGAGCTACTAAGTTGAATGCAATCCTCTGTATAATCCTTTAACATTTCTTTTGCGCCTTCTAAGAACACTGAAAAACTTCGAACTGTTGGTTTATCAAATACATCTTTAAACGGTACTCTAAAGTTTAACTCTGCAAATATTCTTGAAACAAATGTCATAACGTTTAAAGAGTTCGCTCCGATATCAAATAAATTAGTATTCATACCTATTTTATTAATATTTAAAATTTCTTCCCATATGCTAACGATTTTTTCTTCTAAATTATTTCTTGGCGGTTCGTATTCTAATCCATATTTGACATTTCCATCCGGCACTGGTAATGAGTTTATATCGATTTTCCCATTTGTTGTCAATGGGAATTCCTTTAGCTGTGTGAAAAACGCTGGTATCATATAATTTGGAAGTTCTTTTGTTAAATCTCTTCTCATCTCTGTAACAGTAATTGCTTTTTCTTTATTCTCTAAAACAACATATGCACAAAGATACTGACTATTCTCACCGTCTATTCTTGCAACAACTTTTGTTTCTTTTATATTATCTAATTTTAGAATTTGATTCTCTATTTCTCCTAATTCAATTCTATAACCGCGAATTTTCACTTGATGGTCAGTTCTCCCTATAAATTCGATATTTCCATTAGGCAACCATCTTGCAAGATCCCCTGTTCTATACATCTTTGCTTCAGGTACATATGGATTTGATATAAATTTTTCTGCTGTCAATTCAGGTCTATTTAGATAACCTGTAGCAACACCATCTCCACTTATATAAAGTTCTCCTTCTATTCCTACTGGTAATATCTTTTTATTATTATCCAATATATAAATTTGAACATTATCAATTGGCTTTCCAATAGGTACCGATATATGTTTATCGTCATTGAGATTATATTTATAAATCATACAGCCAATTGTTGTTTCTGTTGGACCATACTCATTATAGATCTCAACATTATGATTAAAGCTTTTTGAAATCTCTCTTGCTAAATCAGTCTTTAAATCTTCTCCACCTACTATTAATCGTTTTATACTTGAGTTGCTGTTATCAATATCTCTTATCAAGCTTAAATGAGATGGTGTCAATTTTACTATACCTACCCTATTATCCTTAAAGATTTTTCTTATAATTGGTTCATCACCATCATTATCGTAAATAACTATTTTATTTCCAGAAATTAATGGTGTGAATATTGATGTAATTGTAAGGTCAAATGAGAATGATGAATAAAAGGCAAAATCTAAGGCCTCTCCTTTGACATATTCCTTATTTGCCCATGTTATATAATTGACTAGGCCTCTTTGCTTAAGCATAGTTCCCTTTGGCATACCAGTAGAACCCGAAGTATAAATCATATAAGCTAGGTTGTTAGTATCACTTGTTACTTTGATATTTTCAGTAGAATAATGATTATACTCTTCATCTAAAAATACTATTTCTTTGTTTAATCTTACTGCATCTTTGCCTTTTGTAAGTATAATATTTGTTCCACTATCCTCTACAATATACTTAATTCGTTTTTCAGGATATTCAGGATCTATTGGTAAATATGCTGCTCCAGATTTTAAAATCCCCATAATCCCTATAATCATCTCTAGAGAACGTTCAATCATGATACCTACAATTGTATTTGGTTGAACCCCTTTATTCTGGAGTATTCTAGCTATTTGGTTAGATTTTTCATTAAGCTCTTTATAAGTGAGTTGCTGCTTATCAAGTACCACAGCTACCTTATTTGGAGTCCGTTCTACCTGTTCTTCAAATAAACGATGAATTGTTTTTTCTTTTGGATACTTTGCCTTTGTTTCATTAAACTCATTCAAGAAATAATGCTTTTCTTCTTTTGAAAGGATTTCTAATTGATTTACATTTTTATGTTCATCCTGCACAACTTGTTCCATAACACTTTTCAGATGGTTTGCTATGTTCTGGATAAGTTTTTCTGAATAGAGATTTCCATTATATGATATTTTGAGAATAAGCTGTTCACCTGGAACGACAACTATTGTAAATCCATAGTTGGTTTGTTCAATCCCTTTAATATCCTTAAACACGAAACCACTCTTACTTTCTCCTTCCTGAAGTAAACGTTCATCAAGTGCATAATTCTCAAAAATCATTACATGATCAATTAAATCCCTTTTTAAATCACTAAGAGACTGTATATCCGAAAGATTCATATAGTTGTATGCTTGGCTTTCTATCGCTTGCTGCTGTACCTCTTTTAATATATTTTTAAAGCTCTTATGTTCTTTTATATTAATTCTCGTTGGAATTGCATTAATGAATAATCCAACCATTTTTTCAATTCCAGCTACTTTGGCATCTCTACCAGAAACGACAGAACCAAATACAACATCGTCTGTATGATTATACTTCGCTAAAATAATTCCCCATAAAGTTTGTAGCACAGTGTTTAACGTAACGTGATTTTGATTAGCTAATTCAGTCATATTTTTCGTAAGTTCGCTTGAAAATTCAATGAGCGTCTCTTGTCCATGGTACTCTCTTGTACTATCTTCTTTGAATGATGGAATTTTCGCAGGTTTTTGATATCCTGTTAAATAGTGTTTCCAATATTGAATTCCCTCTTCTTTTTCCTGTTCCCCTAACCATCTAATATAATCACTATATGGTCTTGACTCTTCTAAATTAGGATACTGTCCTACTTGTTTGCTTCCATAGATATGGAACAATTCTCCCAAAATAATACCTCTGCCCCATCCATCAAACAAGATGTGATGATTACTCCATATAATTGTATAAGCCTTATCATCAGTTTGTATAAGTTCCAGTCTAATTAAGACATCTTTACTGAAATCAAAACCTGTTTCTCGATCTTGTTCAATGTAGGTTGCTATACTTTCTTTTTGCTGATCTATTCCTTGCTGTCTAATATCTCGATATCTAAAGCCAATCTTTCGATCTTTTAGAATTATATTTTTTGGTTTTTCTGTAATTTCATATTCAATCGCTGTCCGAAGGATTTCATGTCTTTTCATAATATCGTTTAAGCTTTCCTCGAATAAATTGACATCAATGAATCCTTTGACATCAATGACAAGTTGTTCAAAGTATGCACCTGATTGTTGATCTTCTAATGCATGGAATAGCATCCCCTGCTGCATATTAGCTAATGGATAAATCTTTTCTATTTCACCCCACCTATTTTTCGCCTTGATTTCCTCTAGTTGTTCGAAGCTTAACTCTTTGTCTCCATAGTCAAATGGCGTTTTTTCAGCCTGTTCCTTAGAAATGCAATGATGAATTACATCAAGAAGAGCATCCTTGAAAGCTTCTGTAAACTCTATTACGACATCCACTGCATATACTTTTGTATTATAAGTCGTATCAATAGTGAGCTTTCCATCTAAGACAACAGCATTCATTTCTATAGGTGTTTCTCTTGTATGTTTTCCTCCAATCGACTCTCCTGCCGATATCCAAGAGGAAGAAAAGATTGTATTATTGAGATCTGCATCCATTTGACCTAAGTAATTAAACAAAATAGGTGGCTGTTCAATATTCCATAAATCTGAATCTCTACTCAAATGTTTTAAAACCCCATAACCTATTCCCTTATTTGGAATTCTTCTAAGAGACTCTTTCACTGTTTTAATAGTCATTGAAAGGCCCTTTTCATCTCCTAAATTGATGTATACAGGATATTTGGTTGTAAACCATCCAACTGTTCGGCTAATTTCTACATTTTTTATAATCTGTTCTCTACCATGTCCCTCTAGACTAATCCTAATTTTATTTTCACCAGTTACTTTCCTTGTAGCTATTAAAAGAGCACTAATTAGTAAATCATTAATTTCAGTATGATATGCTTGATTTGTTTCTCTTAACAATCGGCTTGTTTCCTCTATTCCAAGAGTGGTACTGAAAGTATCACTCTCCTCATATCGGAATAGCCCAATTTCCTCTTTTTTCTCTAAAAAGTTAACATTATCCTTTAATGTGTTCACCCAATATTGTTTTTCTCTAAGGATTCTTGCACTCTTAGCATACTCGTTGAGCTGAGTGGCATACTCTTTATAAGAAGTCGTTTTTGGATAAAATGCTATTTGTTCTCCTTTCATTAGCTGGCTATATCCAAGCGCAAAATCTTCAAATAGGATTCTCCAAGAGATTCCATCCACCACAAGGTGATGAATAATAAGTAACAGATGGTCTCCAACATTCGTCTTAAACTGTGCTACATTTACAAGAGGTCCTTCTTGTATATCAATTTTCTTCTGTAATATTGTCGCAAGTTCCTGAATCTTCTCATCTGGATTACCTTCTCTCGAAACGTCATAAACATAAAATCCAAATTGATTCTTTTCCACTTCTCGATTGAATTGAAGTACTTCCTTATTCTCTTCTTTATAAATCATTCGTAAAGCGTCATGATGTACAAAAATTGCTTCCATAATTTCTTTTATCATTTCCTCACGGAATCCATCTTTCCTATACAACATAACTGCATGATTAAAATGATTTACATCTTCTTTTCCACTCATAAAATAAGCCTGTTGAATTGGAGTGAGTAACACATCTCCTACTTCGATTTCATATGAGCCTTCTTGTATCGCCTCAATATTGACATATTTACTTAAAAGCTTGATTTCGGGATAATTAAATAAATCTTTCATCTCTAATATGATACCTTCTCGTGATAAACGTGAGATAATTTGTAAAGCCTTAATAGAATCTCCACCTGAAGCAAAAAAGTTATGGTTAATCCCGATTGGCTTGACTCCTAATATATCTTCCCATACCTTCACAAGTTGCTCTTCTACCTGATTTCTTGGTTTTTCATAGTCTACTCCCTTACTCACATCTGGATCTGGTAAGGCTTTTTCGTTTACTTTTCCATTTGCCGTAAGTGGAATACGCTCCATTTGAACGAAGTAAGATGGAATCATGTACTCAGGTATTTCTACTTTTAAGTACGCTCTTAACTCTTCAAATGATAGTTCCCTCTGAGATGTAATATATGCACATAAATGTCTTCTTCCGTCCTGACTCTCTCGGTCAATTACGTATGCTTCTTTAATTTGTTCATGTTTAACTAGATGACGCTTAATCTCTTCTGTTTCAATTCGATACCCTCTTATTTTTACTTGGCCATCAATTCTACCTGCAAGCTCAATTCTACCATCTAATAACCTTCGAGCGAGATCTCCCGTTCGATACATTTTTTTATTCGGTTCAAATGGATTTTGAACAAATTTTTCTTCTGTTAAATCTCTTCTATTTAAATACCCACTTGCTACGCCTTCTCCTGATAAACATAATTCACCATAAATACCTTCTGGGACAAGTTTCATTTGTTGATCCACTACATACGCCTTCATATTCTGAATTGGTCTTCCAATCACAGGACATTCTTTGAAAGCTGCCATTGTATTATATTCAATAACATGATAGACCGAACCAATTGTCGCCTCTGTAGGTCCATAGTGATTCATTACCACATGATTTGGATAATGTGTGTAGAATGTTTCAACATCTATTGGATTGATTTTCTCACCACCTAACACGACTAATCTCAATGTTTTACAGTTTTGATTATCTGAGA
Source organism: Bacillus sp. DE0042 (assembly GCF_007680225.1). Classification (NCBI taxonomy): domain Bacteria; kingdom Bacillati; phylum Bacillota; class Bacilli; order Caryophanales; family Bacillaceae; genus Bacillus; species Bacillus sp. DE0042. Next base: position 294,399 of record NZ_VEJP01000001.1, read on the forward strand.
AACTCGCATCATTCACCAAGACATTAAAGAGAGACGGTGTCAATTTTAAATAAGAAATACCCTGTTCTTCTATATACTGTAATGCTTTCTGAGCATTAGTATATACTTCTTTTGTAACGAGATGCAGTTCACATCCATTTAAAAGTGATGAATATAGACTTGTATAGCCCAAGTCAAATGCATAGGAAGATACTAACATTGCCTTATCTGTTTCTTTTAGATTAGCTTCCTTTGTAAACCAAGTCATGTAGTTTACAACGTTGTAGTGCTGAACACATACACCTTTAGGTGTACCAGTCGAACCTGATGTATAGATGATATACGCATTATGATTCAATTTATAATTGACTAGTAAATTTGATGTGTCTCTCTCTTTTATAGAATCGTCTTCCACGGAGATTACTTCTCCCTTAAATTGAAGAGTTTCTTTCCTTTCTCCTTTCACTATCAATAAACTAGCATTACTGTCTTTTAAAATGACATTCGTTCTTTTATCCAATTGTTCAGGATCGATTGGCAAGTAGGTCGCTCCTGCTTTTAATACGGCCATAATTCCAATAATCATTTCAAGGGATTCTTCAACTAACATACCTACTGTTTTCCCTGGCTTTGCTCCTTTTTCTTGAAGCAACCTTGCCATTTGATTCGCTTTTTCATTCAGTTCCAGATACGTAAGCTTCTGATTTTTAAATACCACGGCTACATGGTGAGGTGTTCGATTCACCTGTTCCTCAAATAATTGTGAAATTGTTTTATCCTTCGGATACTCAGCTTTTGTATCTTTATCATCCTGCAATAGCATCTGCACTTCTTCTTCTTCTGAAAGCAACATAATATCCTGAATGCTTTGTTCTGGCTTCTCAATAATTTCTTTAAATACCTGGATTAAATGTTTAGCTAATCTTTCTACAGTTTCCTTCTTAAATAATTTAGTTCTGTAATTTAATACACATTTGATACTACGCTCTTCTTCAACAGCAGTAAGTGTGAAATCAAATTTAGAAACATGCGCCTTCATTTGATATGGTGAGAAAGTTAGACCTTTTATTTCAAAATCATCATGGTCAAAGTTTTGTAAGACGAACATTGTGTCAAACAAGGCATTTCTACTCATATCTCTCTTTAAGTCTAATTTTTCAACCAATTCATCAAATGGATAATCCTGATTTTCATAAGCTTGTAAAGCATTCTCTTTAACTTCTTTTAAATAATCTTGGAATAAAATTCCTTGTTTTGGATAATTTCTCATCGCAAGAGTATTCACAAAAACACCCATTACCTGTTTTAAATCATCATGAGGTCTTCCTGCGATTGGAGAGCCCACTACGATTTCCTCTTGTCCCGTATATTTTGAGAGCAGTGTTGTATATCCTGCTAACAGAAGCATGTACAACGTTACACCATGTACCTTCGCCATCTTCTTAAGATTGACATAAATGTCACTATCGAGTTCAAAATGTACAAGGTCACCTTCTGTACTTTGAATTGATGGTCTTTTATAATCTGTCGGCATATTTAGTACTGGTACTTCCTCTTTAAATACATTCATCCAGTATTCTTCTTGTCTCTTCATTTCTTTTTGTGTAAATAATCTTCTTTGCCACGCAGAATAATCTTTATATTGAATGCTTAATTGCGATAATTTTTGACCATTATATAATTCAGCTAATTCCTGTGTGAAAATCCCCATTGATACACCATCTGAAATAATATGGTGCATATCTAGAACCATCACGTATTCATTATCTGTGACATGTATAATTTCAACCCGTAAAAGTGGAGCTTTCTCCAAATCAAATGGTTTAACAAATCCATTGATCATATCATCTAGCTTATTGGTACCCATTTCTCTATACGTCACTTGGAAATCAATCTCTTTTTCAATCTTTTGGACGGGTTCACCATCTACCATTACAAAAGAAGTTCTTAAAGCCTCATGTCTTTCAATTAATCTATGGAGTGCTTTCTCAAATTGACTTATATCGAAATCACCTTTTATCTTCATAGCGAACGGTATGTTATAAGATACTCCGTTACCTTCTAATTTGTTTAAAATATAAAGTCTTTTTTGTGCAGATGCTAGCGGATAATAGTCTTGTTCTTCTACTTTATTAATAGATGCATATACACTTTCTTTTGTAGAATTAAGAAATTCCCCAATTCCTTTTATAGTAGGCGTTTGAAAAATTTGACGTAAAGGTATTTCTACCATAAATTCTTTTTGAATTTTTGCAGCTAGCGTAGTTGCTTTAAGAGAATGGCCTCCGATTTCAAAAAAGTGCTGGTTGATTCCAACCTTATCTACTTCCAAAACATCCTGCCAAATAGATACAAGTTTTTCTTCGACTGAATTCCTTGGCGCCTCATACTCTACTTCTACAAATGCACTTTCATTTGGTTCCGGTAAGGCCTTCCTGTCTACTTTTCCGTTTTCGGTAAGCGGTATGCTATCCAAATGAACAAAAAATGCAGGAACCATATAATCCGGAAGCTCGTTCGCCAAAATTTTTCGGATTTCTTGTACTTTGGATTCTTTCTTACGTGTTTCAGACGTAAAATAAGCACATAAGTATGGTTGGCAATCATTATCCTTTCTTGCAATGACAACAGCTTCTCTAATCCCTTTTTGTTTCAGAAGTTGATTCTCTACCTCACCAAGTTCAATTCGGAAACCACGAATTTTCACCTGATGATCTATCCGCCCAAGATAATCCAGATTTCCATCCGGCAAGTATCTTGCTAAGTCTCCTGTTCGATATAGTCGCGCTTCTAGGTCACTACTGAATGGATGAGAAATGAAACGTTCTGCAGTCAGTTCAGGTCGGTTTAAATACCCACGCGCGAGTCCTGCCCCCCCGATATATAGCTCGCCAGCTACTCCCACAGGCACAGGCTTTTGACCAGAGTCTAGTACATACACTTCTAAATCTGGTATCCGCTTTCCAATATTACTTCTTGAAGCATGCTGCACATCATCTTGAGTAATTGGATGATAAGTAACATGAACAGTAGTTTCTGTAATCCCATACATATTAATTAACTGTGGCTTCTGCTCCCCATAACTTTGAAACCATGGTAGCAAGCTGGTAGGCTCAAGTGCTTCCCCGCCAAATATGACATAACGTAGATGCAAGTTTTTATTCGCATCTTCTTGTTCACATACCTGTATCAATTGTCGAAATGCTGATGGTGTCTGATTAAGAATCGTAACCTCTTCCTTTACTAACAGTTGATAGAAATCATTTGGCGATCGACTAATCCAATAAGGAACAACAACTAATTTCCCCCCATAGAGCAGTGCTCCCCAAATCTCCCATACCGAGAAATCAAATGCATAAGAGTGGAAAAGTGTCCAAGTATCTTTTTCATCAAACTGATACCAACAGTCCGTTGATTTAAATAAACGAATTACATTATGATGCTCAACCATAACCCCCTTCGGATTTCCTGTCGATCCCGAAGTATAGATTACGTAAGCGAGATGTTGAGGACTTACATCAGCAATTGGTAAAGTCGTACTTTCATTCTCAATTTCAACTTGATCTCGATCAAGGCAAATCGATTTAATATTCTCTGGTAACCATTTCGATTCTTTTAACTTTTCTTGTGTTACGACTAACTGAATATTAGCATCCTCTAAAATATACTGAAGTCGCTGCTCTGGATATGTTGGATCAAGTGGTACATAAGCTCCACCAGCTTTTAAAATCCCTAAAATACCTACAATCATTTCAAGGGAGCGTTCAACACATAGACCAACCAACGAATCAGGTCCTATTCCTTTTTTCTGTAGATTATGAGCTAATTGATTCGCACGTTCATTAAGATCACTATAGGTAATTTTCTTCCCTTCATACGTAACAGCAATATTTTCAGGTGTCCTTTCTACTTGTTCTTGGAACAATTGATGTATCGCCTTTTCTTTTGGACACTCTACTTTTGTATTATTAAATTCATACAATAAATTTGACCTTTCTTCTTCTGCAATTATTTCTATTTCATTTATTTTTTTGTTCTCATCTGCAACTACTTGTTCAGTTACTGTTTTAATGTGCATTTCAATATTATCAATTATTCTTTCATCATAAACATTGCCATCATAAGTTAAAACTAGATTTAACTTCTCACCTGGAGTTGCTGCAATACTAAAACTATAATTACTCTGTTCTTCAGCATGTATATCTTCAACCTCAAAACCTATACCCATTTTTTCATTTCCGGCAATACGTTTATCAACAGCATAGTTCTCAAACACAATTATATGATCAATAAGATCATTCTTTAATTTACTCATTGCTTGAACTTCAGCTAAATTCATATAGTTATAATTATTGCTAGCTATAGCTTCACTCTGTACAACCATTAAAACTTCTTTAAACTTCTGATTCTTTCCAAGGTTTATTCTAGTTGGAATGGCATTAATAAATAAACCAATCATCTTTTCAATTCCGTCTACTGGTGCTTCCCTTCCAGATACAATAGTTCCAAATACTACTTCGTCTGTATTGTTATACTTCGCCAAAATAATACCCCAAATACTCTGGAATACTGTATTAAAGGTTACGCTATTCCTATTAGCAAGCTGTGTAATCTTATTTGTTAGTTCACTCGAAAATTCAATTACTTTTTCTTTTCTTAAATACTCACTATTATTCTTAGTAATCTGTAATTTTGGTATTTGCGCTTTCTCTTCATAACCATCTAAATATTGCTCCCAATAACTTTTACCTTCTTCTTTATCTTGCTCTTCCAGCCATTTTATATAATCGCTATAAGGTTTCGTTTCTTCTAACTCATATTCTTCACCATTTATTAATTTTCCATATACAGTGAATAACTCACCTAATACGATTCCAAGACACCAACCATCCAATAAAATATGGTGATGACTCCATACCAATTTATATAAGTTTTCATCTGTTCTAATCAAACATACTCTCATTAAAGTATCTTTACTTAAGTTAAATCCCTTTTCTGTATCTTCTTCTCTATAATTTTTTATGAATAACTCTTTTTCTATAGTTCCTCTTTCACTTATATCGCAATATTGAAAACCTATTTCTCTATCCGCTATTATTATTTGTCTAGGCTCCTCAACTATTTCATATTCAAATGATGCTCTTAGTATTTCGTATCTTTGCATGATTTTATTAAAACTTGTTTTTAATATCTCTACATCAACGTATCCTGTTATATCCATGACAGTTTGTTCAAAATATGCTTTTGAATTTTTGTTTTCCAAAGCATGGAACAGCATTCCCTTTTGCATATTTGCTAACGGGTAAATCTTTTCAATTTCGAAATCTTTATACTTTTCTTTAATATCCTTAAGTTCACTTAGAGTTAATTTAGTATCCCCATAGTCATAAGGCGTTTTGTCCACCTCTATTTGACTAACACAATGATCAATTATAGTTTCAAGACTTTCTTTAAACTTATCATTTAATTTCCTGATTGTTAGTTCATCAAACTCTAGCTCATTAAAGGTAGTATTTATAACCAATTCATTATTAATAATTATCGAATTTATTTCTATCGAATTATTTCGTGAAATCTTTCCTCCAATTGTTTCCCCATAAGAAAATTTTGATTCAGAAAATTCATTTCTGTTAACATCATTATCCATTTCACCTAAATAGTTAAATGAAATTGGTGCTTTTTGTTCATTTAATAGATACTTCTCTTTTGATAAATATTTTAGTATACCAAATCCGATTCCCTTGTTAGGAATTTTCCTTAAAATTTCTTTTACCATTTTTATATTAGTAGCAAGATCGGTCTCATTACCTAAATCTATAAGTACTGGATACATAGTTGTAAACCAGCCTACAGTCCTACTAATATCTACATTTTCTAAGATATCTTCTCTTCCATGTCCCTCCATATTTATTTTTATACAATTTTCACTTGTTATCTCTCTAGCACCTAATAATAAGGAAGTTAACAATATATCATTTATTTCTGTATTGTATGCTCTATTGGATTTTCTTAATAAACTTATAGTCTTTTCCTTATTTAAAGAAATACTAACTGTTTTACTATTTTCGAATGTGTCCCTTTTGAGCTCTTTTTTTCTAGGTATAAATGCAACCTCAGTATTTGCTATCTCTTGCCAATACTCTTTTTCCTTTAATAATTTATTGCTACTAGCATACTCCCTCAGCTTAGAGGAAAATTCTTTAAAGGATTCAGTTTTGAATCCAATGTCTAACTTCTCACCTCTTAAATCCTGAGAATATAGAGTTTCAAAATCTTCTAATATTATTCTCCATGATACTCCATCTACTACAAGATGATGAATGGTAATAAGCAGATGATCACCTTGATTCGTTTTAAATAAACAAAGATTAACGAGTTTATCATTTTTGATGGAAGATTTCTTTTGGATATTTGTCGCTAATTCATATATTTTCTCTTCCTTATTCTCTACTCCCTCAACATCATGAACGTATAAATCAAAGAGGTTATCCTTATAGCCTCTATTATACTGAATGATCTCTCCATCATTTTCTCTATAAATCATTCTAAGGGCATCATGCTGCTCTAATATCTTATTAAAGACTCTCTCTATTCTCTTTTGATCAAATCCATCTTCCCTAAACAGCATAAATGATTGATTAAAATGATCTAGTTCTTCTTTATTTTTCTCAAAATACCATTTTTGAATTGGAGATAATATTACTTCTCCTGTAACTATTTCATAAGGTTTTAACCGTTTGTTTTGCTTTTTTACATACTTACTAAGATCTTTAATTTTAGGGTTTGCAAATAGATCTTTCACTTCTAACTTAAGATTTATTCTAGACAACCTGGACACAATTTGCAGAGCCTTAATAGAATCTCCACCTGATACAAAGAAATGATGATTTATCCCTATATCCTCTATGCCTAGGATATCCCTCCAAATCTCAACAAGATGTGTTTCAACTTCATTTCTTGGTGCCTCATATTCTACCCCTGATTGACTACTTCTATCTGGTTCTGGAAGTGCTTTTCGATCCACTTTATCGTTTGATGTAAGTGGTAACTGGTCAAGTTGAACAAAATAAGAGGGAATCATGTAATCAGGGAGTTCCTTTTCTAAAAATTCTCTTATCTTGGCTGAAGATATTGCTTTTTCAGACACAATATAAGCACTTATATACGTATGATTTTCCTTATCCTCTTTTGCTACTACTACGACCTCTTTTATATCTTGATGTTTTAACAACTGGCTCTCTATTTCACCAAGTTCTATTCTATACCCACGTATTTTTACTTGATGGTCAATTCTTCCTATGAATTCAACATTTCCATCAGGCATCCATCTTACAAGATCACCTGTACGATACATTTTTTCCCCACTGACGAAAGGATTTTCCACAAATTTCTCGGCAGTTAAGGCCGGATTATTTAAATAACCTCTTGCCAATCCACCTCCAGATATACATAACTCTCCTGTTACTCCAATTGGACAAAGCTGATTATACTTATTTACTATATAAACTTTAGTATTATACACCGGTTTTCCAATTGGAATATTATCATCATTTTTATTCATTAAGAAACTTGTAGTTACTACTGTATTTTCGGTTGGACCGTAGGCATTTACAAGCTGATAGCGGGTATTCTTATTTAATATTAACTTTTCGCCACCGGATACTAACATTCTTAAAGAATGATTATCTTGTAATATAAATTGTTCACTTACCTTAGATGGGAATGTTGCAACTGTTATGTCTTTGCTATTCATATATTCATTTAATTTATCTAGATCAAGCCTAATATCTTTGCCTAAAACGTGCAAAGTAGCTCCGGTGATTAAACAAGGGAAAATTTCTCCAATAGATGCATCAAATGAGACTTTCAAATAGTTTGTAATTCGATCTCTTTCTGTTATTTTATGAAAATCTACATACCAATTACATAAATTGACTAAGGAATGATGTTCCACTAACACCCCTTTCGGTAAACCCGTGGAACCAGACGTATAAATGACATAGGCTAAATCATTTCTATTATTACGCCTTTCCATATTAATTTGCTCTTGATTTTTTATTGTTTCATCATTAATTGAGATTTTAGTTATACATTCATTATTGGTAAAATGAAGTTTATCGTATAAATGAGTCTGCGTTAATACGAACTTTGTGTTACTATCTTCTACCATATATTTAATTCGCTCTTCAGGATATTCAGGGTCTATTGGTAAATATGCTGCCCCTGATTTTAATATCCCCATGATACCGACAATCATATCTAAAGAACGTTCCACCATAATTCCTACAATCATTTCTGGATGAACACCCTTATCATGAAGTAATCTAGCTACTTGATTGGATTTTTCATTGAGCTCCTTATAAGTAACTTGTTGCCCCTCAAATTCTACGGCAACCTTGTTTGGAGTTCTCTCTACCTGCTCCTCAAATAATTGATAAATGGTTTTATTCTTTGGATAATCCATATCAGTTTCATTAAATTCATTCAAGAGGATGTATTTTTCTTCTCGCGAAAGCATATCTATTTGACCTAAACAAACTTCCTGATTATTAGTAATTTCTCTTAAAACACTAACAAAGTGCTCTGATATTTTAGCTATTGTCTCTTTCTTAAACAATTTTGTACAATATTCTAAATCAAATTTTATGATGTTATTAGTTTCTACTGCTGATAATGTCAAATCAAAATTTGCTATATTAAGTTCACTATCATATGTTTCAAAACTTAACCCTTTAATCTCTTCATTAGAAATATCTAAGTTTTGTAGCACAAACATCGTATCAAATAATGCACTTCTACTCATATCTCTTTGTAAGTCCAGCTTTTCAACCAATTCATCCAAAGGATAATCTTGATTTTCATAAGCCTTTAATGCATTTTCTTTTACTTCTCTTAAATAATTACGAAATGTTTTATCTTCTTTTGGATAATTTCTCATCGCAAGGGTATTCACAAACATTCCGACAATATTTTTCAAATCATGATGGCTTCTTCCTGCAATTGGAGATCCTACCACAATATCATCTTGACCCGTATATCTTGAAAGTAAAGTTGTATATCCAGCTAACAGAAGCATATACATGGTAACCCCATTTTCTTTTGCAATTCTATTAAGCTTCTTTGTCAACTCACTATCTATTTCAAAACTTCTTCGGGCCCCTTCAACACTTTGTGTCGGCGGCCTTTTATAATCTGTTGGCATATTTAATATAGGTACTTCTTCTTTAAAAACATTTATCCAATATTCTTCTTGCTTCTTCATTTCCTCTTGAGTAAACAAGTCTTTTTGCCATACTGAATAATCTTTATACTGTAGGTCCAATGGAGATAACTCTTTCCCTTCATACAGTTTACAGAGCTCTCTATTTAAAATGTTCATTGAAACTCCATCTGAAATGATATGGTGCATATCTAGGACCATCACGTGCTCATCATCTGTGACATGTATAATTTCAACCCGTAAAAGAGGAGCTTTCTCCAAATCAAACGGTTTAACAAATCCATTAATCATATCATCTAGCTTATGGGTACCCATTTCTCTATACGTCACTTGGAAATCTATGTCTTTTTCAATCTTTTGAACTGGTTCACCATCTACCATTACAAAAGAAGTTCTTAAAGCTTCATGTCTTTCGATTAATTTATGGAAAGCCTTCTCAAGCTGATGAACATCCAAATCACCTTTTATTTTCATAGCGAAAGGCATATTATAAGATACTCCGCTACCCTCTATTTTGTTTAAAATGTAGAGTCTTCTTTGAGCAGATGAGAGCGGATAATAATCTTGTTCTTCTACTTTTTTGATGGATGCATATACACTTTCTTTTGTAGAGTCAATATATTCTCCAATTCCTTTTATAGTAGGCGTTTTAAAAATTTGTCGTAATGGTAGCTCTACCTTAAGGTCCTTATGGATTCTAGAAACCATCGTAGTTGCTTTCAGTGAATGGCCTCCAATTTCAAAAAAGTTGTGTTGAATCCCTATGTTTTCTATATCTAAAATATCTTGCCAAATGGATACAAGTTTTTCTTCGACTGTATTCCTTGGCGCCTCATACTCTACTACTCCTGCAACGGAACTTCCATCAGGACTTGGTAAAGCCTTTCGATCTACTTTCCCATTTGTAGTAAGTGGTAGCTTGTCTAGTTGAACAAAAAAAGCAGGAATCATATACTCTGGCAGCTCTTTTGCCAAAAACTTTCGAATTTCTTGAATCCTAGTCTCGTCCTTCGGTGTTTCAGAAGTAAAGTACGCACATAAATATTGATGATTGTTATTATCTTCTTTTGCGATAACAACAGCTTCTTTTACTTCCTTATGTTTTAGAAGTTGACTCTCTATCTCACCCAGTTCAATCCTGAAACCACGAATTTTCACTTGATGGTCAATTCTTCCTAAAAACTCAATATTTCCATCAGGTAACATTCTCACAAGGTCTCCTGTTCGATACATTCTCTCTCCTAGAATGAACGGATTTGGAACGAATTTCTGAACTGTTAATCTCTCGTTATTTAAATACCCTTTACTTAATCCGTCTCCAGAAATACATAGTTCTCCAGGTACACCAAGTGGAAGCAGGTTAGAATTTTTATCTACTACAAAAACCGAAGTATTTGCTAACGGTTTTCCTATTGGAATAACCTCAGTTACTTCATTAACAAAATAATACGTAGCATATACCGTACTTTCAGTTGGACCATAAACATGAATAATTTTATCTTTGCCCAATTTCTCAAGGGCTTTTTTCACATGTGGAACTGAAACTCTTTCACCACCGAATAATATTTTTCTTATTTTATCTAAACAATCTATTTCTAAATCTACAAGCGCATTAAATAAAGCTGTGGTAATAAACATAATACTTATCTGTTCTTCCTTTATTAACTTAGCTAGTTTAACAAGACTTAATACAGTGTCCTTCTCAACCATTATTAACTTTGCACCATTTAGAAGTGCACCATAAATATCAAATATAGACCCATCAAAAGCATAATTCGAAAGTTGTAGTATCGTATCATTCTCATTAATTTCAATATAATTTGTATTCTTAACTACTCTAATTGCACTATAATGCGGAATAACTACTCCTTTTGGTGTTCCTGTTGATCCTGAAGTATAAATGATATAAGCTGTATCACTTGAATGATTTATCAAATTCAAATTATCTGTACTTAGCCTTAAAAAATTCTCTTGATCTAAATTAATTAACTCCACATTCAAATTAAGTTGACTTATACATCTATCTTGAGTCAATAAAACTTTTACATTACTATCTTGTAACATGTAGCCAATTCTCTCTTTAGGAGTCTCAGGATCAATTGGTAAATACGCCGCTCCGGATTTTAAAATCCCCATAATTCCTATAATCATTTCTAAAGAACGGTCGACCATGATTCCTACAATTGTGTTTGATTGAACACCTTTTTCTCGCAGTAGTCTAGCTATTTGATTTGATTTTTCATTTAATTCCCTATAAGTTAGGTTATTACTTTTAAAGCTAACTGCCACACGGTCAGGTGTCTTCACAACCTGTTCCTCAAACAATTGATGTATCAACCTATCTTTAGGATATTCAACGGTTGTTTCATTAAATTTATAAAGAAGGATGTTTCTTTCCTCTTCTGAAATTAAATCTATATCGCTCAATTTCTTATCATCATTTTCGATAACTTGCTTCGTTACATTTTGAATATGACACTCTAGATTATTGATTAGTCCTTCTTCATATACATTTTCGTCATATACAATTGTTAGTTTCAATTTCTCTCCTAATCCTACAGTAAGGCTTAGGCTATAATTACTTCTCTCTTCGTCGATTACAGATACCACTTCGAACCCTAATCCACTTTCCTTTTCTTCCAATCCTTTTTCATCAATAGCATAATTTTCAAATACTAATATATGATCAATAAGATTACTTTTTAAGTTACTAAGAGCTTGAACTTCGGCTAAATTAATATAATTATAATCATTACCCTCTATTGCATCATGTTGAGTTGCTTTTAAAACTTCTTTAAATGATTTTTCACTTTGCAGCTTTATTCTAGTTGGTATTGTATTTATAAATAAACCTAACATATTCTCTATGCCTTCTACAGCTGCATCTCTGCCTGAGACAACTGTTCCAAAAACAACATCCTCACTATTGTTATACTTCGCTAGAATAAGCCCCCAAATACTCTGCATCACTGTATTTAAGGTGACGTTATTTTTATTTGCCAGTTGTGTAATCTTATCAGTTAACTCTTTTGAAAATTCTATCACTTTTTCTCTTCTCTGATACTTTCCAGCACTAGAGTTATTAAATTTAGGGAGGGTAGCATTTAACTCATACCCCTCCAGATACTTACTCCAATACTTCAATCCTTCTTCATTATCCTGATTATTTAGCCAATTTATATAATCACTATAGGGTCTAGGATCTTCTAATTGATGCTCTTCACCTTTCATTTTATGTGAATAGATAGTAAATAACTCATCTAATATAATCCCAATACACCAACCATCAAGTAATATATGATGAAAGCTCCAAATTACTTTATATGAGTTATCATTTGTTTTGATCAAACAAATTCTCATAAGGGTTTCTTTTGTTAGGTCAAAGCCCTTCACCTTATCATCTACTATATATTTTTCCACATATAAATCTTTAGTGTTTAAATCTAAATTACTTACATCATTATAGCTAAACTTAATTTTTCTATCCCTTAATATTACATGTAATGGCTCGTCCAATTTATAATTAAATGATGCTCTTAACACTTCGTGCCGTTTCATAATCTCGTTGAAACTTTCCTCAAAAATAGTTTCATCTACATAACCTTTTATATCTAATATAATTTGTTCAAAATATGCATCTGAATTTTTATCTTCAATAGCATGAAACAGTATCCCCTTTTGCATATTTGACAATGGATAGATTTTCTCAACTTTATTGACTTTCATAAATTTATCCCCCTAAATAGTTTCCGTCGGAAAAGGCACAAAAATTATAAATATGATTTGTACAATTAAGTAGTCGCTATGATTGTGTTTTGCCTCCAGGCTTTAATTATCGATGTATTCATATTCACCTAGTAACTCATCAAGCTCTTCTAGTGACATTTTATTGTAACCATAATCGGAAGCTGTTTTTTCTGATTCCGTTTGATTAATACAATGATCGATTATCATTTCAAGGTTCTCTTTATACTTTTGGTTAAAATCAGCGATTAAAAATTCAGAATATTCCTTTTTGTTGAAGGTAGTGTTTATTATTAATGTGTCCTCTACAATTATTGAATTAATTTCTATAGAAGCATCTCTTGCATTTTCGCCACCTATACTTTCGCCAGGTGATAGCCATGATGCAGAAAATTCTTCATTGGTCGCTTTTTTACTCATTTCTCCCAAATAATTAAATAATATAGGTGCCGTTTCATCATTTAACAAATCTTGATCCTTTTTCAGGTATTTTAAAACCCCATATCCTATTCCGTTATTAGGAATTTTTCTTAAAGTCTCTTTTACCAATTTTATACTCATAGAAATTTCTTTTTCTTTACCTAAATCAAAATATACAGGGTATATTGTAGTAAACCACCCAATAGTTCTACTAACATCTATGTTTTCAATGACTTCTTCTCTTCCATGACCTTCCATAAGAATTTTCAACCTGTTTTCTCCTGTTAAATCTCTTACTGTTACTAACAAAGCCGCTAAAAGGATATCATTTATTTGAGTATTATATGTTTTGTTTGTTTCTCCCAATAATTTTTGAGTGTTCTCCTTATTTAGTGAAATGGTTAAGGTCTTGCTATTTTTATAATCGGTCACATCTATTTCTTCATTTTTCGCTAAAAAATCTACTCTCATTTTAGATATGTCTGCCCAATATTTTTTTTCTTTTAGAAGTTTATTACCTACCGCATAATCCATTAACTTTTCTGAAAACTCCTTAAATGAATCCGTTTTAAAACCCATATCAAGTTTTTCATTGAGATATGCTTGTTTATATAACATTTCTAAATCTTCGAACAATATCCGCCATGACACTCCATCTATTACAAGATGATGGATAGTAATAAGCAAATGATCACCCTCATTTGTTCTAAAAATGCAAAGTTTTAACATTTTACCGTCAGTAATCGAAACTTCTTTTTGTATATTTGTTGCTAGTTGACCCACTATCTCCTGTTGATTATCTTGATTCTTAATATCATGGACATATAAATCAAAGAAATCCCCATTCAAATCACGATTATATTGAATAATTTCACCATTTTCCTCTTTATAAATCATTCGTAAAGCATCGTGTTTTTCACAAATTTTACGAAACACCTTTTCTACAATCTGTTCTTCAAATCCATTTTTTCTATACAGCATAAATGATTGATTATAGTGATTTAGCTCTTTATTATTTAATGCTTTGTTTAATACAAAATGTCTTTTCTGTATTGGCATTAAAGGAACGTTTCCCTGAATTATTTCATGGTTTTTCTTTACTCTCGATTCATTTTTTACATACTTACTAAGATTTTTAATTTTCGGGTTTTCAAATAAATCTTTAATTTTGAGTTTAAGATTCACTTTCGATAGTTTAGAAACTATTTGTAACGCTTTTATAGAATCTCCACCAACCTCAAAAAAACTATCGTTAATTCCAATTTCTTTAATAGCCAAGACATCCTGCCAAGCTGATACAAGATGTTCTTCCACTTCATTTCGAGGCGCTTCATAATCTGTTCCCTTAGAAAGGTCCCCCTCTTGTACAAGAGGCAATGCTTTTCTATCTATTTTTCCATTCGGTGTAAGAGGCATTTTATCTAATTGAATAAAAAATGAAGGAATCATATAATCTGGTAAATAATTTGACAAGTAGTCTCTTAATTCACTTGTAGTTAGCTCCTCTTTAGCTATTATGTATGCACATAAATAGGTAAAACCAGCATTATCTTTCCGATCAACTACTACCGCCTGATTTATATTTTGATTACCTAATAGTTTAGCTTCAATTTCTCCTATTTCTACCCTAAACCCTCGAACCTTTACTTGATTGTCTATTCTTCCTAAAAACTCAATATTTCCATCTGAAAGCCATCTTGCCAAATCTCCTGTTTTATACATTTTTTCACCAGGTGTAAAGTCATTTGAAACAAACCTTTCATGAGTAAGGTCTGGTTTGTTTAAGTATCCTTTTGCAACACCTTTTCCACCAATGTACAATTCACCATACACCCCTATAGGTTGTGGTTCTAATAAAGAGTTTAAAACATAATATTTTGTGTTATTTAACGGCTTTCCTATAGGAGTATTTACCATTTGTGGTATATAATCGTACTCTTCTTCATAATAGCTAGAATCAATAGTTGCTTCTGTAACTCCATAGCTATTAATTACTCTCATATTCTCCCCATATCTTTTAACCAAATTTTTGTACTCATGTATAGGACAGCTATCAGAACCTAATATTAATAATCGTAATGTCGTGAGATCAAAATTATTTTCATATACATAATTCATAAAAGGTATAATAAGACTTGGAGTCGATTCAAAAATATTAATTTTATACTTCTTAATTGTCTTATATAATAAATCCAGTTCTAGCTTGATATGACTCGGTACTATATACATTGTCCCACCATTTAATAAACTTCTGCATAAGTCCCCTGCAAATACATCAAACGACATACTAGCCATTTGTAGTAAATTGACTTCATACTTTGACAATTCATAGTGATCTCTCCAAGTGTAATGGGCATTAACCAAATTTTTATGCTCTACTAGTACACCTTTAGGGTTTCCAGTTGTTCCTGATGTATATATGATATACACTAAATCATCCGGTGAATTGATATGATTCAAATTATCTTCATCGATATCATATATATCTATATGATTTATATTTACTACTTCACCGTAGGAACCACTTTTATCCGTTAGATGTTCTTGGGTAATAATAATGTCCGCATTACTATCCTCAAGCATAAATTCTATTCTCTCTGTAGGGTATTCTGGATCTATCGGCAGATATGCTCCTCCAGCTTTGAGAACCCCCAATATTCCTACAATCATTTCTACTGATCTATCCACCATTATTCCAACTATACTATTTTGTGCAACACCTTTTCCTCTCAAAGTTCTAGCTAGTTTATTTGCTTTTTTATTCAGTTCTTCATAGGTCAACTGCTTTTCTTCGAACACTACAGCTATATGATTTGGTGTTTTTTTAACCTGCTCTTCAAAAAGTTCGTGTATAGTACCTACTGTATATTCAACAGCAGTATCATTAAACTTGTTTAATATCATTTCTCTTTCTTCTTGTGAAAGCAAATTTATTTCACTTAATTTTTGTTCAGGGTTATTAACAATTTCTTTTAAGATATTAACTACATGATTTCCAATTCTTTGTATTGTTTCTTTTTTAAATAATTTTGTGCAATACTCTAAAATAAATTCTATATGATCTGTATTTTCAATTGCCGATAGACTTAAATCAAACTTTGCCGCTTTAAAATCAATGTCATAAGGTTCGATTTTTAAGCCTTTTATATTCAACTCTAGATTATCTAAATTTTGAATAGAAAACATCGTATCAAACAATGCGTTTCTACTAATATCCCTTTTTAAGGTTAGCTTTTCAACTAACTCATCAAATTGATAATCTTGATTTTCATAAGCATTTAAGGTATTTTCTTTTACTTTCTTCAAATAATCAATGAATCTACTGTCTGCTTTAGGACGATTTCTCATCACAAGAGTATTAACAAACATACCAATAGTATTTTTTAAATCATCATGTTGTCTTCCTGCAGTTGGCGAGCCAACTATAATGTCTTCTTGTCCCGTATATTTCGAAAGTAGCGTTGTATATGCTGCTAAAAGTAGCATATACATAGTAACTCCATTTTCCCTTGCAAACATTTTAAGCTTGTTTGTTAGTTCAGAATCTATTTCAAAACTTAATCTATCTCCCTCGCTACTTTGTATTTGTGGTCTTGGAAAGTCAGTTGGCATATTCAGAACTGGTATCTCACCCTCAAATACTTTAAGCCAATATTCCTCCTGTTTCTTTATATTATCACCTTTACAAAACTCTTCTTGCCATTCTGAATAGTCTTTATATTGAATTTCTAATGGCGCTAATTTTTTTTCTCCAAATATATCTGTTAACTCTTTCATCAAAATGCTCATTGATACTCCGTCTGAAATAATATGATGCATATCAAGCATCATGATATGCTCATCCTGACTAACTTGTACGATTTCTACCCTTAGAAGCGGAGCTACCTCTAGATTAAAGGGACTTATGAATCGCGCCACTCGTTCTGATACGTTCTCTTTCCCTAATTCACCATATTCAATTTTAAAATCTATTTCTTTTTCTATCTTTTGAACTGGTTCTCCATCAATCATTACAAAAGATGTTCTTAATGCTTCATGTCTATCAATTAATGCTTTAAAGGCTTTTTCAAAAGTGTCCAATTGAAAGCGCCCCTTCATTTGTATAACAACTGGTAGATTGTAAGTAATTCCACTATCCTCTATTTGATTTAAAATATATAGCCTTTTTTGAGCCGATGAAAGATTATAAAATTGCTTCTCCTCAGCTTTCTTTATTTTTGAGTAAGTACTCGTTTCTTTCCCTTTTATATATTCGCCAATGCCTTTGATAGTAGGAAAATTAAATATTTGTTTTAATGGTATTTCAACATTTAATTCTTTGTGTATCTTTGATACCAATGAAAAAGCTTTTAGTGAATGTCCTCCAGCTTCAAAGAAGTTATGATTTATTCCAATTTTCTCTATACCCAAAACGTCCTTCCACACTAAAGCCAACTTCTCTTCTACTAGATTTCGAGGTGCTTCATAATGATCTTCTATAAATTTACTGAGATCTGGTTCCGGTAATGCTTTCACATCCACTTTTCCATTGAGTGTAATCGGCAATTTTTCCATCTCTATAAAATGCAAAGGAATCATGTAACCAGGAAGCTCTTTGGCAAGCAACTCTCTCACTTTATCTATGTTCAGTTCTTCATTCAAATCATTAACTGTAATAAATGCGCAAAGATATCTGTTTCCATCTATCCCCTCTTTATCAATTACTTTAGCTTCTTTTATGTTCGATTGTCTTAATAAGTGATATTCAATTTCTTCCAGTTCAATTCTAAAACCGTGAATTTTTACCTGATTATCTATTCTACCTAAAAATTCAATATTTCCATCAGGTAGCCATCTTACTAAATCTCCAGTCCCATACACTCGTTCTCCTAAACAAAAAGCATTAGACTTGAATTTTTCTTCAGTTAATTCTTTATTATTTTTGTATCCTCGCGCTACACCTTCTCCACCTATATATAATTCACCAGGTATTCCTATCGGCAGTAATTGAGCGTTATTATCCAAAACATACAATTTATAATTACTTAGTGGCTTACCTATAGGTACACTCATTCCCATACAATCATTGGAACTGACCTTATAATATGTTGCGCAAACAGTTGTTTCTGTAGGACCATATGAATTATAAACATCGGCAATCTCAATAATATTTTTTATATATTCATACTTTAAAACATCTCCACCACTAATAAATTTCATATTTTTATTAAGTATTAAATGCTTATTTTTATCAATTTCATTGAGTAACAGTGGTGAACAGCTCACTAAAGTCACATTATATTTTTCAATATTTTTAACTAGCTCATCTATGTTCAGATCACCAATTTTTTTATTAATGATTAATTTCCCCGAATTAGCCAAAATAGGAAATGTTTCTTCCGTAAAAGCATCAAATGAAAATGAAACTACTTGTAATATAGAATCTTCTTCATTTAAAGTAATTTGTTTTGAAAATGCATAAATATAGTTAATAACGTTACGATGTGTAGTCATAACCCCTTTAGGCTTTCCACTAGAACCTGACGTATATATTAAATAAGCTAAATCAGATGAATGATTTAAATTTTCTAGGTTGTCCTTATTTAAAGAACTAATTTCTTCATCATTAAATAAAATACTTGGAACTGTTCTTACCTTGAATTGTAAGTGCTCCTGAGTAACGACTAATTTTGCCTCACTATCTTTTAGCATATATTCAATTCTTTCTTCAGGATACTCAGGGTCAATTGGTAAATATGCTGCTCCAGCTTTTAAAATCGCCAATATGCCAATTATCATTTCTGGGGATTTATCCGCCATAATTCCTATTACAGTATCCGGCTTTGCACCATTTTTTCTAAGCAACCTTGCCAGTCGATTTGCTTTTTCATTTAGTTGTGTATATGTTAATTGTTCCTCTTCAAATATAACTGCAATATGATTTGGTGTTTTTAGAACCTGCTCTTCAAATACATGGTTTAAGGTCTTATTTTTAGGAAATTCAGCCATGGTATCATTAAATTTGTGTAATATGATTTTCGTTTCTTCTTCTGAAAGTAAATTTATTTCTCCTAATTTAAGCCCCGGATTATTGGTAATTTCCTTTATTACATTTACTAAATGACCTGCAAGTCTTTTGATTGTTTCTTTTTTAAATAATTTTGTGCAATATTGCAAATCAAATTTCAAATGATCTGTATATTCTATCGCCGTAAGACTTAAATCAAATTTCGCCACATTAAAATCAATATCGCAAACCTCAGTGGTTACTCCATTTATATTAAACTCAAAATTATTTTGAGTTTGTATATCAAACATCGTATCAAACAATGCGCTTCTACTTGTTTCTTTTCTTAAATTTAGTTTCTCTACTAATGTATCAAATTGATATTCTTGATTCTCATAAGCATTTAATGTGTTTTCTTTTAATTGTTTTAAATAATCAATGAATTTAGTATCTGCTTTTGGATGACTTCTCATTGCAAGGGTATTGACAAACATGCCAATTGTATTTTTTAAATCATCATGTGTTCTTCCCGCAATTGGTGAACCAACTATTATGTCCTCTTGCCTTGTATATTTAGAAAGAAGCGTTTTATATACTGCTAAAAGAAGCATATACATAGTAACTCCATTTTCCCTTGCAAGAAATTTAAGTTTATTTGTTAGTTCAGAATCTATTTCAAAACCAAGCCTATCTCCCTCACTACTTTGTATTTGTGGTCTTGGAAAATCAGTTGGCATATTCAGAACTGGAATGTCACCCTCAAATACCTTGAGCCAATATTCCTCCTGCTGCTTTATGTTATCTCCTTTATAGTATTCTTTTTGCCATTCCGAATAGTCTTTATATTGAACTTTTAATGGTGCTAATTCTTTTTCTCTAACTAAATCAGCTAACTCCTTCATCAAAATGCCCATTGATACTCCATCTGAAATAATATGATGCATATCAAGCATCATGATATGCTCATTCTGATTAACACGTAAAATCTCTACCCTTAGAAGCGGCGCTATCTCTAAATCAAAAGATCTTATAAATCGTGCCACTCGTTCTGATACACTATTTTCTCCTAATTCACTATATTCAATTTTAAAATCTATTTCTTTTTCTATCTTTTGAACTAGTTCTCCATCAATCATTACAAAGGATGTTCTTAATGCTTCATGTCTATCAATTAGTGCCTTAAAAGCATTCTCAAAAACTTGCATTTGAAAATCGCCCACGATTTTGATAACTAAAGGAATATTATATGTCGTACGTTTAGATTCCAAATTATTTAAAATAAGCATCCTTTTTTGTGCCATTGATAAGGTATAACAATCATTTTCTGATTGTTTCGCTTTTGGAATTTCATTCTTTTTTTCTATATCTTCATTTTTTAAAGCTATAATAATTTTTTCTTTATATAACTTTATTTTCCCCTTTAATTCAGCTGTTATTAGCTCACGAGGTCCAATAATTTTTATCTTCCCTTGATTCTGATATAAGAAAATGTTTGATTTTTTCAAATCATTTATAAACCCTTTAATATCCATAACTAGAATCATTCCCTTCGCGGTGCCCATTCAATTTCTAACACTATTAGTAAATAACTAAAACAACTATCAAATTTCATATACATCTTTGAAATTTAAACCATTGGGCCTAGTTTAACTGCACAATCTATTCCTTTTTCTCTGCTAAGAAGAAGTATAGATTGTACAGTTTTCCTAGGATAAATCCCCTTTTCTTATAATTAAATCTTAAATCTCAAAACAATCAACATTATAGAAAATCTGCCTTTTTACACCTATTACTAATATCTTTTACCTCCAAAAGAAATGAATTTCATTTTAAACCGTTATACCTCTTCCTCAACATAATCATAAGAACTAATTTGACGATCATGTTCAGTTGATAGGATATAATTTGCTAAACCCATTACACTTGGATTCTCAAAGAAATTGTGAATGCTTATATCTGTATTTAAAACTTTATTAATAGCAGCAACAGCACTCATTAACCTCAGTGAATTTCCTCCTATTTCAAAGAAGTTATGAGAAATTCCAATAGATTTGATGCCTAGGATTTCTTCCCAAATTAAAATAATAGTCTCTTCTACAAAATTACTTGGTGCTACGTACTCTACCTCAGTTGTTACATTCCCATCAGGCTTTGGTAATGACTTTCGGTCTACTTTCCCGTTTGTAGTTAGCGGTAGCTTATCAAGTTGAACAAAAAATGCAGGAATCATATACTCTGGAAGCTTTTTAGTTAGATACTTTCTAATTTCTTGAATTATTAATTCATCTTTCCATGTTTCAGAAGTAAAGTAAGCGCATATATATTTTTCACCATGAATATCATCTCTTACGATAACAATAGCTTCTTTTACTTTTTTATATTTAAGTAGCTGACTCTCTATCTCACCAAGTTCAATCCTGAAACCACGAACTTTCACTTGATGATCTATTCTACCTAAGAACTCAATATTTCCATCAGGCAACATCCTAACAAGATCCCCTGTTCGATACATTTTTTCTTCTGGTATAAATGGATTTGAGACAAACTTTTCTGCTGTCAAATCTGGTCGGTTTAAATATCCATGAGCTAATCCTGCTCCACCTAAACAAAGTTCTCCAGCTACGCCGATTGGAAGTAGTCTCTGATTTCCATCTACTATAAATGCTGAAGTATTTGCTAATGGCTTCCCAATTGGTATTGTGTCGAATTCTTCATTGATTTCATTTATACAATAATACGTAGCAAAAACAGTACTTTCTGTCGGACCGTATACATGAATCAGCTTATCTTTCCCTAGGTACTCCAATGCTCGTTTTGTATGTGATACTGAAATTCTTTCACCACCAAAAAGGATTTTTCTTATATTAGATAAACACTCTATTTCTAAATCAACCAACGTATTAAATAAGGCTGTAGTTATAAACATAACACTAATTTTTTCTTCTTTTATTAATTTTGTTAGCTTACTTAAATTCAATACTGTATCTATTGATACCATCACTAATTTTGCACCATTTAACAATGCACCGTAGATATCAAATACGGATCCATCAAAAGAATAATTTGAAAGCTGTAAAATAATATCATCTGCATCAATCTTAATATAGTTTGTGTCACGAACAACTCTTACTACATTAGAGTGTGATGTAACCACACCTTTTGGTACTCCAGTAGAGCCCGATGTATATATGATATAAGCTATGTTCCCAGAATCATTGATAGGAGCTAAATTCTCTTTACTCAATTGAAAATTCTCACTCTTATCTAAACTAACCATCTCTACATCCAATGAAGGATCATTAATGAACTTCTCCTGCGTTAATAGAATTTGAATATCACTATCTTGTATCATAAATTTGATTCTATCCTGAGGAGATTTAGGATCTATCGGCAAATAAGCTGAACCTGATTTTAAGATACCCATTATTCCAATTATCATCTCAGGGGATCTCTCAACCATAATTCCCACAATTGTATTTGCAGTAATCCCTTTATCTCGTAACCATCTAGCAACTTGATTAGACCTTTCATTTAATTCTTGATACGTTATTTTAGTGCCTTCAAATTCAACGGCAATATGATTAGGCGTTTTCTCTACCTGTTCCTCAAACAGCTGATGTATAGTCTTATCCATCGGATAATTCGTCTTTGTATCATTAAATCTATACAATAATGCATTTCGCTCTTTCTCTGGGATTATGTCTATCTCATTTAATTTCTTATCCTCATTTATAACAACTTGTTCCGTTACTTTTTTAAGATGCATTTCTATATTGTCTATTATTTTCTGTGGATAAATCTTTTCGTTATAAGTTAATTTTAATACTAACTGTTCTCCAGGAATTGCTACAATGTTAAATCCATAATTGGTTTGCTCTTCTCCCCTTATATTTTGACACATAAAACCTGTATTACTTTCTGCATGATTAAAACTACTATCATCCAGTGAATAATTTTGAAATACCATTACATGATCAATTAAATTTCTTTTTAGATCATGTAAAGATTGAATTTCAGCCAAATTTATATAGTTATATTTATTATTTTCTATTGATTCATCCTGGACATTTCTTAAAACCTCTTTAAAACTACTATCTTTTTCCAGTTTAACTCGAGTCGGAATTGTATTAATGAATAATCCTACCATCGCTTCAATTCCTTCTACTTTTGCCTCTCTTCCTGATACGACTGTTCCAAATACAACATCTTCTATATTATTGTACCTCGCTAAAAGAATGCCCCAAATTGTCTGCAGTACGGTATTAAAAGTAACTTGATTTCTATTTGCGAGTTGAATAATGTTACGAGTCATTTCTTTTGAAAATTCTATCATTTTTTCTTTTCTTTTATACTCATTAACTTTATTCAAGATTTTAGGAACCTGTGCTTTTTCTTCATATCCATCCAAATAACTCTTCCAATGTGCTAATCCTTCTTCTTTATCCTGTTCTTCCAACCATCTTATATAATCACTATATGGTGTTGGCTCCGCTAAATGGCTCTCTTCACCTTTCATCTTTCTTCCATACACATCAAATAACTCACCTAATATAATCCCAAGACACCATCCATCTAACAATATGTGATGATGACTCCATACCAATTTATATGAATCCTGATTCATTTGAATTAAGCTAATTCTCATTAATGTGTCTTCACTTAAATTAAAGCCTTTTTGTTTATCATTTTGTAAATAATTCTCTATAAACTTTGTTTTCTGCTCAATGCTTTCGTCTTGAATATCATAATATTTGAAACCTACTTTTCTATCTTGAAGTATGACGTGTCTTGGTTCCTCCACTAATTCATACTCAAATGCTGCTCTTAATATTTCGTGTCTCCTCATTATTGTATTAAATGATTTTTCTAAAATATCTACATCTACAGTCCCTTTTATATCCATTACAATTTGTTCAAAATACATACTTGAATTTTTATCTTCTAATGCGTGGAATAACATCCCTTTTTGCATATTTGCTAACGGATATATTTTCTCAATAATAAAACCATTGTATTTTTCTTTTATTTCTTCAAGTTCTTCTAATGTTATATTTATATCTCCATAATCAAAAGGTGTTTGATCTGGTTCTACTTTATTCGCACAGTGATTAATTATCATTTCAAGACTTTCTTTATATTTCTGATTTAAGTCCTTTATCATTTTTTCACTGTATTCTAATTTATTAAATGTTGTATGAATAACCAATTCACCATTTAAAACCATTGAATTCATTTCTATAGATGTATTCCTATTAATTTTCTTACCCGCTGTTTCACCTATAGACCATTTCGATGCAGAGAATTCTCTCCTGTTAATATCTTGATCCAATTCACCTAAATAGTTAAATGAAATTGGTGCCTTTTCTTCATTCATAAATCCCTTATCTTTTGCTAAATGTTTTAATACTCCATAACCTATTCCTTTATTTGGTATTTTCCTCAAAGTTTCTTTAACTGTCTTTATGTTGGTCGAAAGTTCATTTTCATTCCCTATATCTAAAAGCACTGGATACATCGTCGTGAACCAGCCAACAGTCCTATTGATTTCGAAATTCTCTATTACGTCTTCTCTACCATGCCCTTCCATATTTACTTTTAGCTTGTATTTCCCCGCCAATTCTCTGATTCCAACTGCTAAAGCTGTTAATAAAATATCATTTATTTCTGTGTTATATGCCCTATTTGTTTTTCTAAGTAAAGATGTAGTGAGTTCTTTATCTAATGTAATACTTACTGTACTACTATTTTCAAAGTTGTTTTTTGTGATTTCTTTCTTTTTAGGGATAAACTGTACATTCTCTTTTGATATACTTGTCCAATATTCCCTTTCTTTCATTAATTCCCTACTCACGCTATAAGCTTTTAACTTTGATGCAAATTCTTTATAGGAATCTGTTTTGAATCCTATTTCTAGCTTTTCACCTTTTTCTAGTTGTGAATATAAAGTCTCCAAATCTTCGAGTAGGATTCTCCATGATACTCCATCCACTACAAGGTGATGAATCGCAATCAGAAGATGATCTCCTTCATCCGATTTAAATATACAAAGCTTTACAAGTTTACCTTCTTTAATATCCAGCTCTTTTTGAATACTTGTAGCAATTTCATATACCTTCTCTTCCTTATTCTCAACGCCCTTAACATCATGAATATATAAATCAAATAGGTTCTTGTCATAACCTCTATTATATTGAATTATTTCTCCCTCTTTTTCTTTATATATCATGCGTAAAGCATCATGATGTTCCATAATTTTATTAAATACTTCTTCTATCTGTTTTTCATCAAATCCATTTTCTCTAAATAGCATGAACGATTGATTAAAATGATTTATCTCTTCTTGGTTTTTCTCAAAATACCAGCTTTGTATCGGGGTTAATTCTACTTCCCCCTTTACTATTTCATGCACCTTTTGTTCTTTCTTTTCTCGTTTTATATATTTTCCAAGATTTTTAATTTTTGGATGTGCAAATAAATCTTTCATTTCTAGTTTAAGGCCAACTCTAGATAATCTAGATATAATTTGGATTGCCTTAATGGAATCTCCTCCAGATACAAAGAAATTATGATTAATCCCTATATCCTCTATCCCAATAATACTTCTCCAAATTTCAACGAGCTTTTCTTCCACTTCATTTCTCGGTTCCTCATACTCTACCCCAGTATTAATACTTCCATCTGGTTCAGGAAGTGCTTTTCTGTCTACTTTCCCGTTCGTTGTTAACGGAAGTTTATCTAATTTCACAAAATATCCAGGAATCATATAATCCGGAAGTTTCTGTTCTAAATATTCTCGAATTTCCCTTGCATGTAATTCTTTTTCTGAAACGATATACGCACATAAATATTGATTACTTTCCTTATCTTCTCTAGCTATAACAATCGCTTCTTCGATATCTTGATGAGTTGACAGTTGACTTTCTATTTCTCCAAGTTCAATTCGATAACCACGTATTTTCACCTGATGATCTATCCGTCCTAAAAATTCTATATTCCCATCAGGTAACCACCTTGCAAGATCTCCAGTTCGATACATAGATTCACCGTTATTAAATGGATTTTCAATAAACCTTTCAGCTGTTAATTCTAGATTATTCAAATATCCTCTTGCTATCCCCTCACCTGATACACACAGTTCCCCAGCTACTCCAATTGGCTGAAGATTATTTCCCTTGTCTAATATATATATATTAGTGTTTAAAATTGGTTTTCCAATCGGAATTACCTTATCACCGCTTATTTGATTAAACTCAATTCTATAACTTGTGGAATCTACACAACACTCTGTAGGCCCATAAACATTTGTGATATTAGGTTTAAAATCAGCAAATTTTTCAAATAAACCTTTGATTAAATAAGGCGTTAATGCCTCTCCTCCTACAATAAATTCTTTAATTTCTAATTCTTGTTCTATTTTATTTACATAGCTAAGCATTGTTAAATGTGCCGGAGTAGCATCGGATACATGTATTTTATTTGTTGCATAATACTCAATTAAACTCATTGCATTCCAACTTACTTCCTTTGGCACAACAAATAAGGTATGTCCTAAAAGTAATGTTGCAAATATTTGTTTCACCGATGCATCAAATATAAATGGTGCTAGCAATGCGACATTAACATTAGTATTGAACCTTTTATAAATTACATCATTTAACCCATTGACTAAGTTATTTACACTATTTTGTTCTATCATTACCCCTTTAGGATTCCCTGTAGAACCTGATGTATATATTACATAAGCTAAATTTCGGGGACTATTTATTTTACTGATATTCGTTCTATTTTCTTTATATTTTAATTTATCTAATTGTATAATTTGTCCATGAAAAGATATATCGCTATGAACCTCATTCGTTACGCATAGTATCTCTATATGGCTATTACGTAACATATATTCTTTTCTTGTCCTAGGATAAGTTGGATCAATCGGTAAATAAGCTCCTCCAGCTTTTAAAATCCCCATTATACCTACTATCATTTCAATAGAGCGTTCCACCATTATTCCCGTTACTACGTCAGGACCAACTCCTTTTTCGCGGAGTATATGCGCAAGGCTATTTGCCCTTTCGTTTAGCTCTTTATATGTTATACTTTGATTTTCAAAAACAAGTGCCACATTATTAGGTGTCTTCTCTACCTGTTCTTCAAAAAGCTCTGGAAGTGTTTTTTCTTTAGCATATTTTCCTTTTGTATTATTAAATTCGTTTAATAACTTACTTTTTTCTTTCTCTGTTAATATATCTATTTCACTTAATTTCTGTTCTGGATTTTCTACTACTTCTCTTAAGATATTTATAAAATGCTCTAAAAACCTCTCTATTGTTTCCTTTTTATAGAGAGCCGTACAGTATTCAATTTCTAATCCTAATCCGTCCTCTAACTCACTTACATGTATAGTAATATCAAACTTAACTATTTTCCTCTGATCTTCTAACATGCTAACCTTTAGTCCATCCAAATTTAATAGCATATTATCAGTGTGTTGAAATACAAGCATCGTATCAAATAGTGGATTTCGTGAAATGTCTCTTCTCACATTTACCTTTTCTACCAATTCTTCAAATTGATAATCCTGATTTTCATATGCTTTCAATGTATTTTCTTTTACTTCTTTTAAGTACTCTCTAAAAGATCTATTGCCCTTTGGATAATTTCTCATCGCAAGGGTATTCACAAACATGCCCATTACATTATTTAAATCTACATGTTTTCTTCCTGCAATTGGTGATCCTACTACTATATCCTCTTGCCCTGAATATTTAGAAAGCAAAGTTGTGTATCCTGCTAACATCAGCATATACATAGTAACTTCATTTTCTGTAGCCAACTTGTTTAACTGATTATAAGTTTCACTATTGATTTTTAAATTGATTCTATCTCCAGCAAAACTTCTTCTTTTTGGCCTTTTATAGTCCGTTGGCATATTTAGTACTGGTACTTCTTCATTGAACACATTCATCCAATACTTTTCTTGCTTTGTGATTTCTTCTTGAGTAAACAAGCCTCTTTGCCACGCAGAATAATCTTTATATTGAATGCTTAATGGAGATAATTTTTGACCATTATATAATTCAGCTAATTCCTGCATGAAAATCCCCATTGATACACCATCTGAAATGATATGATGCATATCTAATACCACCACGTGCTCATCATCTGTTACATGTATGATTTCAACCCGTAAAAGAGGCGCATTCTCCAAATCAAACGGTTTAACAAATCCATTAATCATATCATCTAGCTTATGGGTACCCATTTCTCTATACGTCACTTGGAAATCTATCTCTTTTTCAATCTTTTGAACTGGTTCACCATCTACCATTACAAAAGAAGTTCTTAAAGCTTCATGTCTTTCGATTAATTTATGGAAAGCCTTCTCAAGCTGATGAACATCCAAATCACCTTTTATTTTCATAGCGAAAGGCATATTATAAGATACTCCGCTACCCTCTATTTTGTTTAAAATGTAGAGTCTTCTTTGGACAGATGAAAGCGGATAATAATCTTGTTTTTCTACTTTTTTGATCGATGCATATACACTTTCTTTTGTAGAGTCAATATATTCTCCAATCCCTTTTATAGTAGGTGCTTGGAAGATTTGTCCTAAAGGTATCTCCACCATAAGTTCCTTATGGATTTTAGAAACCATCGTAGTCGCTTTCAGTGAATGGCCTCCAATTTCAAAAAAGTTGTGTTGAATTCCTATGTTTTCTATATCTAAAATATCTTGCCAAATGGACACAAGCTTTTCTTCGACTGTATTCCTTGGCGCCTCATACTCTACTACTCCTGCAACCGAACTTCCATCAGGACTTGGTAAAGCCTTTCGATCCACTTTCCCATTTGTAGTAAGTGGTAGCTTGTCTAGCTGAACAAAAAAAGCAGGAATCATATACTCTGGTAGCTCTTTTGCCAAAAACTTTCGAATTTCTTGAACCCTAGTCTCACCCTTCGATGTTTCAGAAGTAAAGTACGCACATAAATATTGATGATTATTATTATCTTCTCTTGCGATAACAACAGCTTCTTTTACTTCCTTATGTTTTAAAAGTTGACTCTCTATCTCACCCAGTTCAATCCTGAAACCACGAATTTTCACTTGATGGTCAATTCTTCCTAAAAACTCAATATTTCCATCAGGTAACATTCTCACAAGGTCTCCTGTTCGATACATTCTCTCTCCTGGAATGAACGGATTTGGAATGAATTTTTCTGCTGTGAGCCCTGGTCTATTTAAATAACCACGTGCCAAACCTTCTCCGCTGATACAAAACTCACCTGGCACTCCCAATGGACAAAGCCCATTAGATTCGTTTAAAATAAAGACTTTTGTATTACATATTGGTTTTCCTATCGGTATATTGCCATAAGAATTTTCTATAATAAAACTTGTTGTTACTACTGAATTCTCTGTAGGACCATAGTTATTAACAATCTGGTAACTTTTATTTTCAAAATAATTTAGTTTATCTCCACCTGTTAATAATCTCCTTAAAGATGTATTCTCAAGCATTAAAAATTGTTCACATACTTGTGTAGGTAAAAAGCTTATTGAAATCTCTTTTTCAATAAAATATTTGTTTAATTTCGTAATATCTAATTTTAAATTATCATTTATAATATGAATCTCTGAACCCGCTATGATATAAGGAAATACTTCCCAAGCAAATGCATCAAAACTTATACTTGCATAACTGGCATTTTTATCAGTTTCACTTATTTCATTGAAGGAATTATGCCAATTACATAAGTTCACCAATGAATGATGCTCCACCATAACTCCTTTTGGCTTTCCAGTAGAACCAGATGTATAAATGACATAGACTAAATCTTTACTGCTGCTATCAATACGTAGGTTCTCGGTTCCGTATTTAAACAAATGCTCATTATGAATATTAATAATGCTAATATCATCAACTTCTGTACAATCAACTAAATTAATTAATTTATCCTGGGTCAATAATATTTCCGTTTGACTATCTTGAAGTATATATTTAATTCTATCTATAGGATATGTAGGATCAATAGGTAAATACGCACCACCAGCTTTTAAAATCCCCATAATTCCCACAATCACATCAACTGAACGTTCTAATAATATTCCTACTATTTTATCAGAACCAACACCATTTTCTCTTAACACTCTTGCCAATTGATTAGATTTTTCATTTAACTCCCTATATGTCAATTTCTTATCTTCAAAAACAACTGCAATGCTATCTGGCGTTCGTTCTGCTTGTTCTTCAAATAACTTGTGTATTAACTGGTTTTTAGAGAAATCTACATTTGTATCGTTATGCTCATACAATAAAAGGCGCTTTTCTTCTTGTGGAATCATATCTATTTTATTTACACTTACCAAAAGATTCCTTGATATTTCCCTTAGAATATTAATATAGTTTTCTGTCATTCTTAATATTGTTTCTTTTTTGAATAATCCAGTGCTATATTCGACATTTAACACAATCTCATCATCATAATCTAAAATACTAAAAGTTATATCGAATTTTGCATTATCTAATTCAAATATTATTGGACTAAGATTTAAATCACCTTGCTTCTTAGTAAATAATTTAGCGTCTTCCAATACAAACATGGTATCAAATAAAGGATTTCTATTAGAGTCTCTTTCATAGTCTATACTGCGAATTAGTTCGTCAAACTGATACTCAGAGTTTTCAAATGCTGTAATTGTATTTTCTTTTACCTGTTCCAAAATTTCTTTAAAACTTTTTGTAGAATCTATATTGTTTCTTAAAGCAATAGTGTTGACGAACACACCAAAAATGTTTTGTAAATCTTGATGTAACCTACCTGATGCTGCTGTTCCGACAACAATATCAGTTTTTCCAGTATATTTGTGAAGTAATATATGATAAGCGCTAAGCATAAGCATATATAAAGTCGATCCTGTATCCTTAGCTACCCTTCTTATCTGTTCAGATAACTCTTTTCCTATATGAAAGTATGCATTTTCTCCTGCAAAGGCATCAATATTTTCTTTTCTATAATCATAAGGTAATTCTAATTTAGATGGCAGATGACTGTATAAATTCAGCCAATATTGCTCTTGTTTTTTTATAGCATTAGATTGATTATACGTATTATTCCATTCTACATAATCCTTGTATTGTATATTTATCTTAGGTAAATCAAGATTGTTATATAAATCGAGTATTTCATTCATAAATAATCCTTGTGATACCCCATCTGCTATTATGTGATGGAAGTTAACGACCAATATATGCTTCTCTACTCCGATTTTAATTAGCTTAGCTCTCATTAATGATGGTTTACTTAAATCAAAAGGCTTTGTTGATTCCTTACACATTTTGCTAGTTAAATCTCTTAAACCTTCATCATCTGTTACGACTATATCTAAACATTGGTATTCCAAATCAAAATCAACTTTATCATAAACCCTTTGAACTAATTCATTATCTAATACTTCAAATCCTGTTCTCAGGATTTCATGTCTATCTATAAATTTTCTAAATGCATTTTCAAGTCTATTACATTCGATTTCACCTTCGACAAGTAACGCCATAGGAATATGATATGCTCCTCTATTATTTTCCATCATAGAAAGCATGTACATTCGTTTTTGAGAAGGCGATGTGGCATAATAATCCTTTTTCGATACCCTTTCAATCATATTTCCCCTATGATTGTCTTGGCTATTTTTCAAATATTGATCTAATACCTTTATAGTGCCATTTTTAAATATTCCTCCTATCGGCACCTCTATATTCATTCTCTTTTTAATTTCAGTAACAATCGATATCGCTTTTAATGAATCTCCGCCTATTTCATAGTAATTAGTATCTATTCCTATGTTTTCTATTCCGAATACGTCTTTCCATATATCTAATATTTGGGCTTGAGTTTCATTTTCTGCTTCTTCACATTTAGTTGCTGCAACTTCATCTAGTTCATGATTTTTTATTAATTCCCCCAAAATACTCTTATTTACTTTCCCATTTACAGTCAATGGTATTTCATCTATTTTGAAAAATCTTGATGGAATCATATAATTCGGGAGCTGATTTTGCAAATATTGTTTTAGTTCATTTGGGTTTATGTCTTCATCTGAAACTACAAAAGCATATAGGCTTTTCATTTTAATATCGTTTGTATAGTCAATTACTACTGTTTTATTTACACCTTTATATTTGATTATACAATTTTCAATTTCCCCTAATTCTATCCTATATCCCCTTATCTTAACTTGACTGTCTTTTCTTCCTAAAAATTCGACATATCCGTCCTCTTTTAACACGCCATAATCACCAGTTTTGTAAATATATCCTAATTCTTCGTGCAAAATAAATGACATCTTAGTTTTTTCAATATCATTTATATACCCACTTGCTACTCCCACTCCACCAATGTACAATTCTCCCTCTACATCTACGGGACACAATTGCTTGTTTTGATTTAATACATAAATTTTCTGGTTAGCCAACGGCATTCCATATGGTATGCTTTTCCAATTAACCTTAATTTCCTTAATAGGGTAATATATGGACCATATTGACCCCTCAGTTGCTCCACCTAAGCTAATAACTTCCGCATTTTTGAAAGTTTTCTTTATCTTCTGAGGAAGTTCCAGCGGTATCCAGTCCCCACTAAGCAATACAAGCCTTAGACTATCATCCTGTTCACTATCATTATATAAGTCCACTGTCAGTTCCATAATTGCTGGAACTGAGTTCCAAATTGTGATTCCTTCTTTCTTTACAACTTTTTTTAGGTTATATACATCCCTTTGATCATCTATAATTACAAGGGCCGCTCCACAGCTCAATGCACCAAAAACATCATAAACTGACAAATCAAAGCACAGTGAAGAAATCCCCATAATTTTATCATTTTCTGTCACACAGAATTTTTCGTTAATATCTATAATTGTATTTGTTGCTGCACCATGAGTTATTTGAACTCCTTTAGGTTTTCCTGTACTACCAGAAGTAAAAATAACATATGCCATATCTGTTTCATCTACTTTTATATTAACTTCATCACCAGAATATTCCCTAATATTTTCATCTTTATAGGTAGAAGGTGTTATAAAGAACTTACAATTACTTTTCTTTTTTATATATTCTTTTCTTTCTTCAGGATAATCAGGATCAAGCGGTATATATGCTGCTCCAGCCTTTAAAACAGCAAACAAATTTATAATGGTATCTATACATCGCTTACCTATCACACCAATGTAATCACCTTTTCTAACTCCCTTATCCATTAAGTATCTTGCAATTTGATTCGATTTTTCATTTAGTTCTTTATAAGTTATCGAATCATGATGAATTACAGCTACCTTATCTGGTACTAGTTTTGCTCGTTTCACAAACATTTCATGTAAAGTACACTTATCAAACTTTTTGTTTGTATCATTATAGGTTTCAATAACTTTTATGCTATTCTCACTAAGGTTAATACCTGACACTTG
Organism: Bacillus sp. DE0042; assembly: GCF_007680225.1. Lineage (NCBI taxonomy): Bacteria > Bacillati > Bacillota > Bacilli > Caryophanales > Bacillaceae > Bacillus > Bacillus sp. DE0042. The sequence continues at coordinate 328,206 of NZ_VEJP01000001.1, forward strand.
ATCATTAAATATAACCTGATTTAATATATTTATATATTGTTCAAACATTGATTTAATAACATTGTCCTCAAATAATTGTTCAACGTAATCCCACGTAATATATAAACCTCCATTTAATTCATAAACTTGGTTATCTATATAAACTTGGGATGTTCTTGTACTAAAAAATTTAATTTTTTCAAAGTCTATCAAATGATCAAATGAATCATCTGAGTCCTCACTCAATACACTTGTAAATACAATAGGCATTATAGCTTGATTAACCATTCTATGTTTTTTCCCAATAGCTCTTATAAAATCCACACCATCATAATGTCTATGTTCAAGGGCTTCTAACAATGTATCCTGTACCTTCGCAGCAAATTTCCAAAATGAATCAACACTATCTTTCGCGTTAATATCTAATAACATTAGAGTTGTGAAATCTCCAATGATTTTTTTTACGTCTTGATGAAACGGTATCCGATTAAAAACAGTTAAATTGACTGCAAATTGACTCTGATTACTCCAATATGCTAAGACATAAGCATATGCAGCACATAAAACAGATGTGGGGGTTAGATTTTTTTCTTTTGCTTTTTGTTTTAATTTATTCCATGTTTCACGTTCTAAAAATTCGGAATATTTACCGAATATAGGCTTCTCAACTTCTACTGGGTTGCATTTTAAAGGCAATGCTGGTGCACTTGGGAAATTATCCAATTTACTTAACCAGTAATTCTCATCTTTTTTATATCGATTAGATTGCCTAAATTCAGTAGCCGCTAAAACATAATCTCTAAAATTATACTCCAGCTCAGGCAGCTGCAGACTTGTCTGATCGTAAAACATTTTAAATTCTTTGATTAATATTTTCATACTACTGTCATCACAAATTAACGGATCTATATTCAAACCAAAATATTTTTTATTATTAGGTAATATAAAAGCTTTTATCTCAAATAATGGCCAAGTACTTGGATCTATGATTTTAGTTATCATTTTTTGTCTTTGTTCCAATATACGTATCATTATATCTTCTTGATTTAAATTCCTTACATCTACTGTGTCTACAGAATAAAGAAGTTCTCCTTCAAGGATTCTTTGTGTTCCATTTTCAAAAACTATTGTTCTTAGTATTGGATGTCTATTAATCAATTTTTGTAATGCACTATTAAACCTATCCATATCTATATCTATTTCAAATTCAACCGTTAAATTTGTAGCTGCGCCACCAATTTCAAAAGCCGGATCTCTACCTATTAAATAGGCTAATTGTATACCTGTAAGTGGGAAAGGCTCATGTAAATTCTTTAAATCTGTAGTTTTTGTAAATTGTCGGTTCTCTATAATTTCTCCCTTATTTGTTTCAATGTAAGTACTTATTTTCTTTATTGTAGATAATCTGAACAGTTCCTTTAATGGTAAGTCAACACTTAACCTATCATTCATTTTAGATATAAGCTCCATTGCATTTATGGAATGCCCACCAAGAACTGCAAAATTGTCATTAATACCAACTTTATTTATATTCAAAGTTTCCTGCCACATTAAAACTAGCTGTTTTTCAATCTCATTTCTTGGTCCCTCATATTCAACCTCAGTATCAAAACTTCCATCTGGCTCAGGTAAAGACTTTTTATCTATCTTTCCATTTGCTGTTAACGGCATTTTATCTAACTTAAGAAAATAAGTAGGAATCATATAATCAGGTAACTTTTGACCTAAAAATCTTCTTAATTCTTCAACTGTAACTTCTCCCACTAATGTTAGATATGCACAAATATAATTGCTCTTGTTCTTTTCTTCTCTTGCTACAACTACAGCTTCTTTTACATTTTGATGCTTTAATAACTGACTCTCTATCTCTCCAAGTTCAATCCTAAATCCTCGAACCTTTACTTGATGGTCAATTCTTCCTATAAATTCAATATTCCCATCAGGTAACCACCTAGCCAAATCTCCTGTGTGGTATAAACGCTCACCTATTGCAAATGGGTTTTTAACGAATTTCTCTAATGTTAACTGCTCATTATTTAAGTACCCTTTAGTTAATCCATCGCCAGAAATACAAAGTTCTCCAGGTTCACCAATAGGAAGTAAATTTTTCTCTTCATCTACTATGTAAACCGAAGTATTTGCTAACGGTTTACCTATAGGTAGAGTGTCAACTTCCTCATCTATTTCATTTATAAAGTAATATGTGGCAAAAACTGTACTTTCCGTTGGTCCGTATACATGAATGAGTTTATCTTTCCCTATAAATTCTAATGCTTTTCTAGCATGGGAAACTGAAATTCTTTCTCCTCCAAATAATATTTTTCTTATATTGATTAAACAATCTATTTTCATATCTACAAGCGCATTAAATAAAGCAGTTGTAATAAACATTACGTTTATGTTTTCTTGCTTAATTATGTTTCCAAGCTTATTTATATCAATGACTGTATCTTTTTCTATCACTACTAATTTTGCCCCATTTAACAGAGCACCATATATATCAAAAATTGATCCATCAAAAGAATAATTCGAAAGCTGCAGAATGGTATCATTATTTTTTATTTTTATGTAATTTGTATTCCGAACGACTCTGATAGCACTATAATGCGAAATGATAACTCCCTTTGGTATTCCAGTAGAACCCGATGTATAAATAATATAAGCTGTATCATCAGAACGATTTACATGTTTCAGATTACCTGTACTTAAGTCGCTTGAATCTAGCTCGTCCAAATTAATCATTTCCAAATCATATTCAATTTTCTTAATGAATTTCTCTTGAGTCAATAAAATCATGGCATGACTATCCTGTAATATATAATCAATCCTTGCTTTTGGAGTATCAGGATCAATTGGGAGGTAAGCCGCTCCAGATTTTAAAATACCCATTATTCCAATTATCATTTCGAGAGACCTATCAGTCATTAATCCTATGATAGCATCTGTATGAACGCCTTTATTCCTTAACATCCTTGCTAATTGATTGGATTTCTCGTTAAGTTCCCTGTATGTGAGTTGTTTATCTTTAAACACAACTGCAATATTTTCAGGTGTCCTCTCTACTTGTTCTTCAAATAGCTGGTTTATGGTCTTATTTTTTGGATATTCAGTTTTTGTGGAATTGAATTTATTTAATATTATATTTTGCTCTGCTGCTGTAATCTCATCGTAAGTTCTTATACCATCCTTGTTTATTTCACCAGAATTCTTAATAGACATATTGGATTTCCCCTTTTTTAGTAATTATCCATTACCAAAATTATTTATTATTTTATTACTGTTAAAAATATAGAGAATGAATTAAATAAAAAATTCATCGTTCATAACAAGGTATACAATCCCCCCTATTTAGAAGTTAATAAAAGGAATTCTATAGAAAAATTTAACTTACTATGAGAAAAATTTCCTTATTTTTACGTAAAAAAGCACATGAAAAAAATTCGGTTGAATAGTTAAAATATTCAGATTTTTTTACAGTAATTTAATTAAAGACAAATATTAAAACTCATATCACGTTACAGATAACTCTACTACAGCACATAATTAAGAAAATGAATAAACAAGAATAACTAGTGGTATATCTCAGAAGAATCTAATTTAAAACTTCAGCTAACGTATCATTTATTATCGTTACAATTTTCTCCACGTTGTTATTTATAAAGAAGTGATTCCCTTCAAAATTATAAATCTTAAAATTTCCACAAGTATGCTTCTTCCAACCTATTATACTTTTTAGACTAATTAAATCTTCTTTTCCGTTTAATACAGTGATATCACATGTGATTTTGTCTGCTTTTTCCTTATAATCATATGTTTCAACTATTTTAAAATCATGTTTTAGTAAAGGGATGAAAAAATCGAACAATTCTTCGTTACGAATTAATTCTTCTGGTGTTCCCCCTAATTCTATAACTCTATTTTTAAACTCGTTATTTGGTAAATTATAAGTTATCTCCTTCTTTTCCCTTTCACTCGGTGCTTTGTATCCGGAAAAAAAGATATGCTTAGGTTTCTTCAAGCCCATTCTTATTATTTTATAGTATAATTCATACGCTAATAGGCTCCCCATACTATGTCCATAAATTGCATAATCTTCCTCACCTATTTTATCCCGAATATTATCAAAAATGTCATCTACCGCTTCTTCTAAGCTATTATAAAATGGTTCATTAAATCTTTTCCCTCTTCCCTTTAACAGTACTGGACATAGATTTATAGATGGGCTTAGATAATCACCCCATTTATAATATAATGCCTCTGATCCTCCTGCATATGGTAAACAAAATAACTTCATTAGAATGCACCACTTTCTGATAAAAGTTTGTAAAAATCATTAATAATACTATCTTGATCAATCACTGTTATATTACTTGAAATTTCTTCATTTAATGAACATACAGCCATTTTGTATTCTGACTCTATATCAAAAATCGCCATTGAATAAGAATTACTTTTTTCTCCATTATCGGAAAGTATACGAACAGCTTTGTGACTATCTATTTTAATAGAAAATGATTTTAGTGACATTGATAATCCGCTTCCATAGCATTTAATATAACTCTCTTTCAATGTCCATACCTCATAAAACTTCCTTAATTGATGATTAACATCACCTTTTTGTATATAAGCATATTCACTATCACAAAAAAAACTTTTTGCTATTTCTTCGTATTCAATTTGTTTTATTTGTTCAATATCAATTCCAACAGGGTTATTACTAATTGCGCATACTACAAATTCCCCTGAATGTGAAATATTAAAGTAATAATTCGGATACCCATTTAAGTAAGGTTTTCCATAATGATTTTTCCCCCATACTATTCTTTCATTACCGATTTTAAGCTTTTTATTTGTTAAAGTCCTTACTAGTAACTCACCAATCAAGGTTCTAATTTTATCTTTTTTATTAATAAACTTTTTTATTCTATATCTTTTCTCTTCATCTATCCGCGAACAAATATTTTCTAATTTTTGATCATTTATATCTTTAATTTTGACAACACAAATCTCCATAAAACCCCTCACAAATCCTAGTTAAGTTAATTGATCAACTACAATTATTCGAGCGTTATGCTAACTGATTTTTCTTCTTCCATAAATCGTGGAATGCTAATCATGTAAAAAACTCCTACAAATATTAAACATCCGCCTACTATCCAAAAAAGAGTTTCAACTGCAAGAATACCTGGATAAAATCCTGCAATAAAAAATAAGGTTAGTGACTGTGATAACATCATCAAAGGATTAATACAACCTTGTACTCTTCCCATCATTTTGGGATTTACTATTTTTGGAATCCACCCTCCAATAGCTACATTAATCATCGGAAGTGCTAGGGCAACTATGCCCGTACAAATAATATACAGCCAAACTGTATTGACTAATGAACTCAAAATAATCGCTCCTCCTCCAATAAACAAAGCTAAAATAAGTAAATGATAAAGCTTTATTTTTTGAGAAAGTATAGATGCTATAACACTACCAAGTAAAATTCCTATACCAAAGACTATACTTAATATAATTGAAACTTCTTCATAGTTTCTTGGGGCTAGTTTGTATTTTAAAATAAACACCTGCATCACTGAAAGCCCTCCATTTAAAATTCCGAAAACTATAAATCCGGAGATAAGCGTAAGTAACAAATTGTGGTTGAAAATATAACGTATTCCCTTCACAAAATCCTTCATTACAATTGAAATGTTCAAATCTTTGATATTATGTTTTCCGTTTGGCATACGAATTTCTTCTGACATTCTACAAGATTTTATAAGAAGACCACTAATAAAAAAACTAATTGCATCAATTAAGATTGCACCATAAATACCGATTACCCAATAACAATAAATCCCGATACCACTACCAAAAAGCATAAACAAACTTGTAACCATCTGATTCAAACCAACTGCAGTAGTATAATCATCTCTTGTTAAAACACCTTGTACAAGGGATGATTGTGCAGGTGTAAAAAAGCTCTTTACCATACTCCTTAAAAATAACAGTGCAAATGCTACTGGCATCCAGTTTATAAAAAGAGACCACAATAATAAGAGCGATAATATAGAACAAATCCAATCACAGTTTTGAGCTATTTTTTGTCGATCAATCCTATCAGTAACTACACCAACAAGAAAAAATACTACTAATGTAGGCAAAGACAACATCAACTCCGTAATAGTAGCATATGCAGGTTGGTGCGAAAAACGATTTAAAAAATAAAACATAAGTGCGGTTAAACCAATTGTACTACCCATTTGTGAAGTAAAAGATGCAAAAAATAGCCTCAAGTAATTCCCATTTTGAAATAGAACTAAAAGTTTCTTCATAAGGGCTCCTCATTAAATTTGACTTAATTTGAATTATTCAGCATTTAATGCCTTTGCTATGTTTGAAACGTAGAATATCTAAATCGCTAATAATTTCTGACGTTCATCGCAGTTCCTGTGGTTAGAAGCCTTAGCACACTGGTTTAAGGTCTAGTTTATCATTAAGATTTCTATCGCGAAGTGCACGACCAAATGTACACTACCACTCATTAAAGTTTATAGTTTTTTATTCTGATATTCATAATCCAAACATAACTATCCAAAAGCATCCTCCTTTTGATATACAAATTATTTTCCCTACCTTTCCACGCTACATTCTAATACTACCTTATATTGTAATCAAAATAATAAATCAATTATTTTCTCAAGTTTTCAAATCACCAATAAATCATATTTTTTAATAATTTAGATAACTTTATTTCTTCTTTAAGAAACGTAATATTACTGTAAATTTTTTTCTAAAAAATAATTATGTATATCCACAATTATTACTAAAAGGAATGAACACCAATGTTATCCTATCCCTTGTAACTGTTTTAACTTAAGTATGAAATTCATTTTTGAAGTGAAAATGATGTGGGGTATGTCTATGAGGTTTAGTCTTCCAAAAAACAATTGTAATGAAAAGATTTTTACCAAGAAAACGTTGTTCGTATTTATGATACATATACAAACCATATTTTTACTCAGTTATTCTAGGATAATTGAAGTGGCAAGTTTAAGCCACTCCTTATCCTAAAAATGCTGCATCTTTACCTAACATCAAACTAACACTATAGGCAAAAAGCTACTTATAATTTAGATGTTTTTTCCTTAAAAATTTTTTGATTTATCTTTTGCAGGTAAAATGTAGTTTTCCCCTTTTTCATATATAGAAAGTATTCTTTTCAAGAAAGTAACTTTTGGTACTAGCCAATAAGCAAATATCGCTGAAGCAATCCCTAATATAGCACCTGTCATAACATCGAAAGGATAATGAACTCCTACCCAGATACGAGAAAAAGCTAAACAGAATGCAAGTGTGATCCATAGCCAACCAATCTTTTTATGAACAAGCCAAAATGAAAAACAAATTGAAAAGAATAAAATTGTATGGTCACTTGGAAATGAATTATCAACAGCATGCTCTACCAATTTATTAACATTGGGTAACTCTGCAAATGGTTGATAATTTGAATAAAACTTTCCTGCTATTTTCCCGATAACCTCAGCAGTCACAAAAGCAATCATTGCTTGAACAACCATCATTCGATTTTGGTTAGATCGAGTAAACCAATACACTACAATAATTAAAGCTAAGAAATATACCATATATTCTGCAACGAACGTCATAGTAGAATTGAGAAATGGGTACTGTTTGCCTAAATCGTTAACGGCTCGAAAAGCATCAATATTGAATTGAGAAAAAGACATTTTCAAACTCCTCCTTACGATATATATAAATTAAACGCTAATTATAATTTTTTTAACTACTTTATGTTACTACCTAATAGTTTTAGATGGTCCCATGTTATTTTTCTTAATGGATATCTACCTTTTTAAAATATGAAATCAATAACACTAATCCAATAAAAGATGTTCCGAATATACCTATATAGGAGTACTCGGGAGGATAAGTGGGCTGAAGCGTATTTCTTGAAATATCTCCTGCTGCTGCCCATGGAAACAATGCTCTATGTTCTGAATTTGCCGTCATTAAATTAATCATAGTTATTACAACTGTAAATACAATGGTCGGCACGTAATTCTTAAGCACAATTGTTAAAAGTATGATTGGTGATGATAAAATAAAAAGTAATAATCCACCTATCAGAAATTGTACAAAAGATTCCCTCATTAAGGATGAACTTAGTCCATCAAATTGAAATATTATCCCTAATAATAATGTTAATACCCATGCTACAAAAGTTAACATCATAATCCACGAAAACAGAAGTATGATTTTACTGATTAGAAAATTTATACGTGATACAGGTATGGTTAATAAATTCTTTAATGTATCTTCTGTATATTCCCGAATAAATAGGTAGGCGGTTACAACCCCATATAGTGGTACTCCTATTATTAGAACGGTATATAAATTTACTTCACCAAACAATTGACTAAATACAATAGTAGGAGTAGGATGTTTAGTTTTTAAACTTACAAATGATGCTACTACTACCATAAAAGGTGCCACCGATGCACCGAGAATACTAATTAAGAACATATGGGATCGTTTTAGCTTTAATAATTCTGTATATAACAGATTAACCAATTGTTCCACCTCCAACTAATTTTGTGAAGTAATCTTCTAATTTGTCTTCACTCAACAATATTTTCAAAACCTGAATATCATTTTGTACAAATATTTTATTAATATCACCTTGTTGTCCAAGCTTAGAATAAACACGAATAATCCCCTCATCATGAACTTCATAATCGAAAATATCAAAGTTCTTCTCTAAGATTGTTGTAGCTTTATTATCATTCGATACTTGAAACTCAATATATTTACGATTCTTTTTTCTAAGGCTGTTAAATTCGATTTCCTCTAAGAGCTTACCTTCATGAATAATCCCCATATGATCTACTAACTGTTCTATTTCTGATAGAATGTGGCTGGATATCAATAAAGTAATTTTTCTTTCTTTAGCCAAATTTTTTATTAACCTTCTAATTTCCTTAATTCCAATTGGATCCAAACCATTAGTAGGCTCATCTAATATTAATAATTCTGGGTAATGAAGAAGAGATCTAGCAATCCCCAATCTTTGCTTCATCCCTAAAGAATATTTACCCACAAGCTTTTTAGTTTCATGTTGCAATCCTACGATTTCTAACGCTTCATCAATTGCATTTTTTTTGTGTATCCCAATAATTTTTGCATTTATTATTAGATTTTCCCGTGCTGTAAGATTCTCATAAAATCCAGGAACTTCAACAATAGACCCAATTCTTTTAAGGATTTCCTTTTGATTTTTAAATAAATCTTCTCCAAATATTTCAATCTTTCCATGGGTGGGTTTTATTAATCCTAATAACATTCTAATTGTAGTCGTCTTCCCTGCACCATTTCGACCTAAAAAACCGTATATTTCTCCTTGATTTACGGTTATATTAAGATTATCAACTGATTTCTGATTGCCATAAATCTTTGTTAAATTTGTAGTCTTTATTATTGCACTCATGTAAGAACACCAACTTTCTTGTATGCTTATGATTTTAGTATAGAAAGCAAATTTTAAACCAGGCTTAACTATTTCTTAACTATTTCTTAATTATGAAATTAACTAGTCATCATTGACTCCTTCTTGCACCATTGTACAATAAAGATAACACCACTCTCCATTGACTTTGATATAAGTCTCATCTAGATGGCAAGTATGGTGTGCAGATTTGTTTTTCTTTTTCCAAATCTGATTAATGTCAGCGTAAGTTGCAATTACTTGACCTTCATGTAATAAATTTTCAAACACTACTATTTCTCTCACTTGCTGTTCAACACAAACGAAAGTAATAGCTAACGTTTAAAAAACATCCTTTTCTTTTGCAGTAAACTTAGTCTCAAAAGTTACTTCCTTACCATCAATTAATAATTGAGGATAATTAGTATACAATTGATAAAAAAAGACGTGAAATTCAAAATTTAATGGATAAACTATTTGAATATTAATATTAATTCTTCAAACGAGAAGAACAATCCAATAGGACGGCCCTTCATTATTTCACATACACATAGGCTGTGGTGTTTACAGTAATCTTTTTATATAGAACTTTTTCTTATCACATATACTATTTTTGAACCTGCTTACCAATACGTGTTCTATTGGTGTCTTGAATTCCTCCTAAAAAGGGCGGCAGATACGACTGCATACCCCCTTTTTATTTATATTGCTGTTCTATATCCGATAAAGTAATTGAAGACTAAAAGTGCACTATTACATATTTTTTTCAGTACAGATTATGTTAAAATTTCTTAAGTTGTTTATTTCATAGTTGAATTATGGTTTCGTATCTAATTCAGCAATATGTGAGCTGTACCCCAAAAGAAAAGACTCTCAAAAGGTGTCTTTTCTTCTTTTAATTAAAAAAAAATTTTTCTTTTTCAGGAAGATTCAACTATTTTACTAACCTAATCCTCTTATTTAAAGACACTTTGATCATGGTGCTCAAGATTTTTCGTCTATATCAACATGTAAATAGTTCACTTCCAAATCATATTTCTATCACTATATTTGCTTTCTCAAAGATTTTCTGTCTTGTTCTTAATTTTGTCAAAATCCTCATATAGCTATACAAAACATATATGCTATTATGTTTTTAAGAAACTATGCGTTCCCTTAACCCTGTATCCGACCCTGTATTTTTTTACAGGGTCTTTGTTTATTTTATTTACTTTCATTAGCTTATAAGAGTTAATACACACCCAATTTCAATTAAAATCGTTTAAATCTTAGTTAAAATTTGAAATGATAAATCTATTAGCTTTTTTGAAAATTGTAATCTAATACTAGATATCTCAATGTATACTTCACTAAACACTAGTTAACACTATAAGCATAGTGTTAACTATCTTAATTGAATATTAATAATAGTAAGTATAAACATTATCAATTTACTATATATTACATTTATGTAAAAATAGATGTATGTTAAGCTTTTTCAAAATCTTTCCCCTAATAAAGATTTGAAGTAGCATTTCATGATTCTCCTTACAGTTAATATGCCTTGAAAAAGAACCCTATAGGGTTCTTTTTCTTCTTATTACATCTACAGCAGTTACTTATTTAACATACAAAAAGGACTGACAATTACTTGTAGTCCTTTTTGTACCTAAATATACACTTGTCTTAAGTACTTAATCCTTTATTTTATTATGCATTATTATTAACTAAACATGTCATTATCATTTAGAAATATTACACTTCCAAATTTAGAAGTACACAATAACAAATCTTTCCCAGCTTCCAGCTACATAACTATTAGCTGTTAATCCTCTACCACCATTTGCTGATATAAATCTACCATTACTTAACGCTTGTAATACATATATCCTATTGTCTCCACCATTATATAAAATAAATTTTTCCCACGCCCCGATTAATGTACGATCTGCTACTACTCTACCATTTGGCTCAAACGAAACGTACTTTCCATTACTTTTCGCTTTTAAAGCAAATGTATATAATTCCCCAGTCGGAATTAATTCAAATTTCTCCCATTCATTAACTACACTACGATTTGCTACTACATTTCCCGATGGCTCAGCAGACACATATTGTAAATTTGCAGCTTGTATAGCAACAGTCCAGCTTCCATTAAATAGATTCACACCTTTTAGTAAACACGCATTTAATTGGCTGGCTGCCAATGCATCATTCGATGGGGTTATCATCATTATCATTAGAACCATTGGTAACACCATTAAAACTAACTTTTTAAAGATCTTATTACCATTTGCATGAGCTATGAACCTCTTCATTCCCAATCCTCCCTTAATATATAGCACTCATATACATCATACTAAATATGTAAAATTTTGTAATACAAGAGAGTCTTTATCAACAAATACCTTATTATTCTGTTTCTTATTTCTCAAATCTATAGCACCTAAACATTGCTCTATTCTCAAACATATTTTTAAAATTAATTTCACTTTATTTTAAATAAAAGCTAAATAGCCGTTCATAATGAACGACTATCAAGCATCTAACTAATAATTTGAATGTTTTTCATGTTAATCTATTTTGTTTAATCCCGTTGAAGTAACTTGATAGATTCTTTTTTTGCCTATATATTCTTGTTTATTATTCTCAAGGTTAGTAAGTGTAGCCCGTGTCTTTTCATTTACTGCCTCCCCTTCTATATGGGTAAACTCGATATAATCTCCCACTTTGACTGGCACAGTTTGGCTTTCAGCAGTTTGCTGTCTATTTCCCACTATTTCCTTATTGTACATAACACTACCAGATGAATTCTGTACTTTGATACTTGCATACGTATTATTAAAATAAGAATGTGGTACGCCTGCCTCTAAATTCACCTGCATTTTCTCTGTTACCCTATTATAATTTATTTTTGCAATCTCTCTATCACTATATCCTTTTAAAGACCAGCCAAATTGATTCCCGTCTAAAACCGTTGTTTCTGGCATTTTTTCTACTTTTTTCAGACCTTCTTTTGTAACTTCGTACATTGCTTTTTTTCCAAAGCTTTCTTGTTTACTGTTATCTACATTTGTTAAAGTAGCTCTATGCACACCTTCTAGATGTGTTAACTCAATATAATCTCCTACTTTAACTGGAACTTTTTGCGATTCAGCATTTTGTTGTTTGTTTCCATAAATGTCTTTCTTGTATACTACTTTGCCTGATGCATTTTGTACTTTAATACTGGCATATGTTTCATTAAAATAGTGATGCGGTACGCCTGCTTTTAAGTCCATTTGCATTTCTTCTGTCGACTTATTGAAATTGATTTTAGCAAACTCAAAATCACTTATTCCTTTTAGTGACCATGCAAATTGATTCCCATCTAAAATTGTTGATTCTGGCATTTTTTCTACTTTTTTCAGGCCTTCTTTTGTAACTTCGTACATTGCTTTTTTTCCAAAGCTTTCTTGTTTACTATTATCTATATTTGTTAAAGTAGCTCTATGCACACCTTCTAGATGTGTTAACTCAATATAATCCCCTACTTTAACTGGAACTTTTTGCGATTCAGCATTTTGTTGTTTGTTTCCATAAATGTCTTTCTTGTATACTACTTTGCCTGATGCATTTTGTACTTTAATACTCGCATATGTTTCATTAAAATAGTGATGCGGTACGCCTGCTTTTAAGTCCACTTGCATTTCTTCTGCCGACTTATTGAAATTGATTTTAGCAAACTCGAAATCACTAATTCCTTTCATTGACCACGCAAACTGTCTTCCTTCTAAAATATTATTTGCATTAGGCACATTTGGTTTAATCGGATTAGAATCAGTACCCTTCCAAATCTCTGCTGTTAAAATTGGATATCCTAATGCAGCCACTTTTTGAATGGTATCATTATTTGGACGTAATCCCCACTTCTCAAAGAAAGGCATCAAATTTTGTTTGGCTACTTTTGATGCTGAGATCATAAATAATTGTTTTTTATTTTCATCTGTTTGTGGAAGTTCATCAGAAGACATATCTCTATACAATTGATGCAGTTTAGGATAGAAGTCTTCTCCATATGCTAATTGTAGTTGCCAAAGCATAACAAGCTTAACAAAAGCATCACTAATTTCATCATAATTTTTATTAGATTGTTCTAAGTATTGAAATGCCTTAGTATAAGCACCCTCTTGTTGCAATCTAAAAGGTTGATTAGATGTAAATGCTTTTTCTACAGAAAGGCTGTAAATATTATTTTGTACTTCTGTCATATTATAAAACTTCCAAGGTGATTGCTGTCTCAAATGCCCTGCCTCATGCCATGGACCCCAACCATCTTTTATAAATTTATTAATATCTAACACGTATTGGATTGCGTCTCCCACATATGCGGTTCGATAAGAAGTTGCATACATATAATAATCAGGAGAATGATTTTCTTCTACGTAATGAATATAATGTTTATCTGCTTGTTCTTCAGATAATCCAGCTACTTTGTCTTGAATTCGAGTAGCTTCATCCATCTTTTTTAAGAGTTGTACAGGATCTGTATTAGAACCTAACAAATATTTCTTAACACGTGCCGGGCTGGCCGTAATTAATACACGTTCTCCTTTTAACTCCACTGCATGTGCATTTGGATATTGGTCCAGCATGTTTATTAAATCTTGTTTCGTATGTTTGCCTAGTTCAAAGAAAGGAGTAGTCGCTCCACCCGTTGTGACTGTTGTTCGAATAGTGCCACCTTGTTGTTTATTATAAAAATAAATCATCCCCCCATTTGGAGATTGGATTGTGTTTATACCAGGTTTTAATGTAAATAATTTTATTTTAGAATCTTCTCTCCAAGAAGCATCATACGAATACGTTCCAATGTATGCTTGAATATTTTGATTTCCTTCTACATTAATCGTTATTTGTTCATTTGGCTTTGCATATAAACCAGTGGGTTCATATGGACTAAATGCCATACTTTTTCTTTCCTGTTGTTTCAGTATCTCAACATCCCCTTTTCCTGGGACTGTATATATTCTGTTTTCTGATTTAACTGACTTTTCCTCTTGCAATGATGTCGATATTTTTTTTTGCTGCTTTGTTTCCTCTGCAAAGACATCTGATGAAGAAACCATTCCAGTCGTAAGCATAGTTACTGTAGCAGTAGCTGCAAGTATTTTTCTAGTTTTATATTTTGAGTTATTCCCCATATTATCTCCCTCATTTTCCCTTAGTACATGTAAGGACTATTATTTTATTTATCATGTTTTTACATCAAAAACTATTTACGCTATTTATTTTGTATCTAATACTCTATTTTTTCTCATAATAGTCTCCTTTTCTTTATTTCTAATTGTTTATAAATGTTATTTGATGACACATAAAATAACAACTTTACGATAAACTCATCAATAACAACCTATTATGTTTTGATTTAGTATTCTTAACTTCCATCTAATTGTATAAAAGTATTCAATTAGGAAAATAAGAATATAAAGCTCACTAATCATAGATTAGGTTTTACGGAAAAATTCATAAAAATCATTCACCTTAAAAATTCAAACTTGTATAACTACTTTCTACATATAGGATGGAATTATAAAAATATTTCAATAAAACAAAAGACAGAGGCCTGATTATACCTCCGTCTTTTCAATTTATAAAGAACAAAAAATCATTTTATAACTGTATAAATGCCCTTGTAACAAATACCGTATTCCGCTATTTTTTTGAAGAAATAGGATCCATTTTTAATGTTTTTATCCCTTCTTTTAATGTAAACGCATCCGCTCTCAATGTTTTCCAACTATCTTTCGCTGCATTCAAATTAGGTTTTAGGAATTTGAATTTATTTTGATCCGCTTTTTGGGATGCTTTATCAATATGACTAAGCACTCCCGAATATTGAGAATCTAAATCATGCCATTGTGCAGACATATAGGTAAGTGCATTAATAGCCGATCCAATCGCATTGTGCATTTCATTAATATTATTATACGCAACACCAACTACACGATTTAATGTTACTTTATAATCTATAGTCTGACGTAATTGTGCTAACAACGGCTCTAATGTACCTAAATTATTTCTTGCTACCCCTATCATTACACCACCAGCAATCCACGTAGGAATTGAGGGAATTGATACAGTTATTATTCCATCTGATTCTACTTGTTTAAAATGTCTAACTTGCTCTAAAACTTCATTTAGGTGCTTTTCATCTTCATCAATTCCAGATGCTTGGTTTTTCAGAATCGAATGCAAAATATCTTTATGACCTCCAAATGCCCGGACATCTTCTCCAATACTATCTCTTAACTTAGCTAGTTCTTGTATTAAATTCTGTGTATATGCTTGATTTTGTTTAATCTCACCTTGTAAATCTGTAATACCTTCTTTTAATGTGTCTGCATCCCCTTCATTAATCGCTTCTACTAATGTGTCATAATAATTGTCGAATTTAGTATCATACTCTACAATCCCCGTCAGTGTATCTAAAAGTTGTTTTTTTATGTGTGAATCCCATTTCGTAGCATGCTCTCTTGCATTCTTTTGATCTTGTAGAATTTGACTAGGTAGATTTGTATATCCTTTAATGTCAATTCCTTCAAAGTTAACATCTGGGTTTTTAATTAACAAATAAGAGTAATCATTCATAGATTTTGCAAATACCCCAGCATCTTGCAAAGCTTTTTTCATCTTTTCGCTGTTTACAGAAAGAGATATATCTTCGGTACTAGTTTGTTCCATTTTACTTTCACTTGCGAAGGCTGCCACTGGAGAAACTACAGTAGTTGTTGTCACAGTTAAAAACGTCGATACAGCAATTAGTTTATAAGGAAAGTTTTTATTCATTTCAATTCCTCCTATACATATATATTGATTTTTAATTTGTTTTTTCTTGTTTAAAAGCAATGTCTTTTGAAATGAATTCTGCATCCTTATGAATATCATTCCAACTTTGTTTTGCAGCCTTTAAATCATCAGGTATTAAAGAAAGTTTATGTTCTTGCATTTGGTCGATATTATCATATAGATCTTTATAATTTGCTCCCATCGTATTCCATTGTTGCTGAATATTCGTTAGAGACATGATTGCTTGATCCACTGTTTGATACAAATATGTCAACGTGTCTTTTGTATTAGTAAGTGAAATAACTGCTTGGTTAGCAAGATCGGCTTTCATACTTAATTCTCCGATTTTATTAGAAATTTCATTATAAGAGTTCATATGATTAGATGCCGTAACACCAGCTGCTGTTCCTAAACCGATACCAGCTGCCCCTAGAGCTGTTAGACCACCAACAACAGCTGGTGTCGCTGTGCCACCGGTCACAACAATTACTACCGCTCCTGCAATCGTTCCAATAACTAAAATAGCTGCTCCTAATCCACCACCAATTGACCAGGCTAATACATTATCAAAATGTGCTTTCTGCGTAGAACGTAAATTCTCAATTTCGGCCTGAAGTTGTGGGACTAGTGCTTGTTTTCCCGCTAATATAGCCGTTAATCCCCCTTGTCCATCTGGACCTCCAACATTATTTTTAAAATCTACAGTATTTGTATACAACTTTGTTTTGAAAGCTTCTAACATCTTAATAACTTCCGTAACTTCATTTGAATTTGTATGAATTGTACCGATTAAATCCCCTATTCCTTCTTTGAGGCCCGCCTTATCTTTCTTTTTTACAGTATCTACTAGTGTGTCGTAATAATTTTGAAATTGTTCATCATAATTTACAATATTACGTGCTGTTTTTTGAATGTTTGGCTTCGCTGTATCTAGCCAGTAATTTGCATTGATTCGTGACAGTTCCTGATTCAGGTGAATGTTTTTAATTAATTCTCCCCCTCCTGAACCTAATTCAATGTTGGATAAATTTACATTCGGTTGCTTAATCATTGTTTTTGCGTACAAATCCATTACAAGAATATGAGAGCCTGTTTCAGCCAATACTTTCTTTAACCCTTCAGGTCCTAACGCATAATTTTCTATTTGCTGTTCTTGGGCTGTCTGTTCTTGTGCAAGTGCATGAATAGTACTACCATTCGTAGCAGTTATAACCGTTGCTAAAGTGGCCAAAGTTATGACCTTAAATGGAAATTTCATTATTTGATTCTCCTCCTTATTTTCAGTTGCATTATAATTTTTTGTTAAACCTAATTTCTTAATATTAAAATTTATTAACTTGTTCTTCGAGTTGATTTATTACATTCTTTAGTCGTCTTAATGTATCTTTTTGAGACTGAGTGTTATTCGTATCAACTTCATTCGATAATTTTGTAATACTATTATTTATTAGATTCAAATCCTCTTTATAACGTTTCATTAGCTCAATCTCTCCATCTACTTGATTAGCAAATGTATGCAAATCATTTTGCATGAAAAGAATCATTGATTTTTGTAAATCTGCTACTGTTAATTTAGTTGTTAAGTCATATAATTTTTGATTTTGTTTCTCTAAATCATTTAAATATGCTCTTTGCTCTGCTGTTAGTTTATTAATTTCGGCAAAGGTACTATATGTTTTTTTAATTTTTTCAGGATCAATCACTTTCATAAGATCATACTCTTTCGTTTTTGTAACTGCAGCTGCAGCAATTTCACCTTTTTTACTTTTCTCTATCGCTTCACGTGCTTCTTTTTTGGCAGCTTCAATTTCTATAACTGATTTTCCCTTTTCTGTTGCTTCTTGCTCTGCTTTCTTCTCTGCTTCTACAATAGCATTGTTTATTTCTTTTCCTTTGTTATACACCACTATTGCGGTTTGAGCAGCCGGTTCAATGATATCTTTTGATAGACTATAAATTTCTTGGAATACCTTTAGCCCTTGTTCATTTAAAGCTCCTGGTAATAATGCTATTTGCTGTAAATCATTTTGAATTGATTTTTTTGTATTTAGCATTTCATTTTTTAACTTGTCTATTTTTCCGGTTCCCTCTGAACTAAGTACACTCTGTGCTTTTACCACATCTGTATCAAGATTTTTCAGTTTCTTATCTACCTGTAGTTTAAGATCTGTTAACTCATTAATCTGACGTTGCACGTTTTCTTGGTTTGTTATAGTCATATCTTGAAGAACTTCCAGTCTATCTAAAAACCCTTCTTTATCTTCCTTATTATCTACAAATCCTTTTAATGTTGGATAATAGCTATTAAATTTGGTTGCAAATCCTTTACTTTTTGAATTTAGTAGAATTAATTTTGGATATAGTTCTGAGGACCACTCTTTCATATCTTGTTTAATTAGAAATTGAGTTGTATTTAAAGATGGAACTTCTTCAAGTTGCACATTCGGACTTGCTAAGGCTCCATCTATAAAGGTTTGTGTTAATTTGGAGTGTGCACCTATTTTTCGTAATGCTGAGGAAATATCTATATTTTCTTGTTTCGTTTCTGCCTGAACGGTTGGCGTTGCGAGAGTATTGATAGGAATAGTCGCTCCAGTAACGATTGATGTTATTAAAAATCCTGTCATAATTTTATTCTTCATTCCGTACACCTCTTCACTATTGTTTTTTACAGTTTTAATCGTAAATGTTGTACAACCTAACGTTAGGATTTCTTCACACATACTTGAGGATAGAGATTTTTTCAAAAAAGTAATTCCATCTCGTTTTTTATTTATTTTTGAAAAAATATAAGGACCTTACTTCCCCCTCATTTTAAACACTATGTTTTTCATAAGTAAACCAGAAAATCGCTTTTGTTAAATTTGATTTTTCAGATATTTATTATTCAAATTATAAAATATTATATTTAAAAAAGTTAAATCCAAATTTCATTTCATAAAGTGAAATAATTATACTATGATAATTAAACATAAAAATCCTTTTATTCACCAAAACCTATATCAATCCCTCATCCGAAAATGATTTTAATATAATTTAATAGTAATTGACGCATATGTGTCTTTTAGATGGATATGTAAAATTACATATCCATCTAGGAGTAACTAGCATACATACGCCAACAATATTATTATCGTATAAATAATAATATTGCGACTACGAACACCACAGGAGAAAACTCCCCTCATGCACTCTAGGGGATAGAATGTCTATGTAATAAAATTTTTTACTTATATACTTACTATTCATTATAGAAATACAAAAAAGCGATTCTTTTCACATGAAAAGAATCGCTTTCTAGGTTCATATTTTCAATTACGTTACATAAAGAATTGAGAAATTATCATTTAAGAGCCTTAACTATCATTTCAGTTGCCTCTGCAATTAGTTGATTATCATAGGTAGCCTCTTTCTCATCTTTACTAGATAAAATTGCGATGATAATGGGTGCTCTATTTGGCGGCCAAACGATAGCAATATCATTTCGTGTCCCATAACTTCCAGCTCCTGATTTATCTCCAACTATCCAGTCAGTTGGTACGCCTGCACGAATAAGTTTGTCTCCTGTAGCATTTCCTTTCATCCACCCTGTAAGAATGTTACATTTATGAAGCGGAAGCGCATTTCCGACCGTAAAAGCTTTCAGATTCGTAGCAATTGCTTTCGCTGTACTAGTGTCACGAATGTCTCCTGGAATAGCCTCGTTTAATTCTGTTTCAAAGCGATCAGACATAGTAACCCGATCACCCATCTGTCTAAGCGCTTTTTCATATCCTTTTGGTCCGCCTATTTTGTTAAATAAAATGTTCCCTGCAGTATTATCACTGTTACGAACAGCAGCCTCAGCAATTTCTCCTAGTGTCATTCCAGTATCTATATGTTTCTCGGTAACAGGTGAATAATCCACTAAGTCTTCTTTCGTATAAGTAATAACTTCATTTAATTTCTCAGTAGAGTTTTGCTGTAGTAATACCCCTGCCGCTAACGCCTTGTATGTTGATGCAAAGGCAAACCTTTCGTTAGGTCGATAAGAGATTGTTTGATTTGTACCAGTATCAATCGCATATACACCTAATCGTGCATCGAATTTTTTCTCAAGTTGAGAGAACTCTTTATACGTCGCCTGATGTTTATGCTTCACTTGTCCTGTCTTTTCTTTCGCCTCAACTTGCAATGGCCCTCCTTTAAAAGCTTCTAAGCTTGTAAGACTTAAACTTAATATACCAACGCATATACCTATTTTTAGCATCCTCTTATTTTTCAAAATCATCATTCCTTTCAAATTTTCAACATCTGTTTTTATACGTACACATAATAGACCATCTAAGAAACAAGTTTGTTCCATAAATTTAAAACTTTTTAACTAGTAGCCAAGATATTAACAAAATAAAAGATAGCAGCTACGAGCGCCGCTATCTCTTATTTCACATCTCATTTTTTTACTTATAAATACCTTTATATAAACAGGGTCTCTTCCCTGAGAAAAGTACTAAAATCTTACTAATTTTGCTTAGAAATACCTGTACTAGGAGCTCCCCCCTGTATACGTTGCTGTTTCAAATCAAAGTATACATCTAAAACTTCTTTTCCAATTATAGAATTAATTCCACTTTTATCGTTATGAAGCCATGGAACTACTACAGAAAATGCTACTTCTGGATTATCATATGGAGCATATCCAACTAACGTTAAGTTGTAGCATTCCATACGTTCTCCTTTTGCATTTCTACCAATTGGATCATCTCCACCATAAACAGTTTGAGCTGTCCCTGTCTTTCCTGCTGGTTTATATGGCGCGTTTTTGAAATACTTCACGCCAGTTCCATCACCTTCTTGGAATACCCATCTAAACCCTTCTTTTATCCGATCAATATGTTCTGTCTTCATATCAATTCGATTTAATACGACAGGCTCTATAGAGCGTATAACTTTGCCAACCTCTTCTTCTTTTATTGATTGCTCTCGTATTTCTTGTACAATTTGAGGTTGCATTCTATACCCCCCATTAGCAATCGTTGAAATATATTGCGCCAATTGCAACGGTGTATACGTATCATACTGCCCGATAGAAAAATCTAGTAAAAACCCAGGCTGACTATCTACTTTTCTAGTTTGTCCAATTATTTCATTCGGTAAATCAATACCTGTTGGAACTCCTAATCCAAATTGTTTAAAATAATAGCGCATCGTATCAAATGCTCCTTGTTTTATATCCAACGAACCATTTGGTACGTAATTAACTCCCGCAATTTTTAATGCTGTCTGGAACATGTATACATTCGAAGATACTTGTAGCGCTCGTAAATCATTAATATTACCAAATCCGGATACATTCCACGATTTCTTAGCTTGTGTACCTTTAAATTTCATAGGTGCATCATAAAATTGATCTCCTGGCTGTATTGCCCCTGTCTCATATCCAGTTAATAAAGTTGCACCTTTTACAGCTGACCCTAGCTCATACGAGGTTGTCATGTTACCTAATGCCAAATCTTCAATCTCTATTTTCCCTTCTTTTTCTACAATCTTTTTGCCTGCCATAGATAAAATCTGTCCGTTATTTGGATTCGTCATGACGACAAAAGCTCGGTCCAACAGTGGCTCTGAACTCTTAAACGCTCTCAAATTTTTCTCTATACTTTCTTCCACTTTCTTTTGTAATTCCATATCAATCGTTAATGTTAAACTATTACCACTTTTTCCTTTAGAGATTATTTCTGTGTTTATAATGTTTCCTGATTTATCAGTAATGTTTTTCACTTCTTCTTTTGCACCGTGCAAGACATCTTCATATCGTTGTTCAATATAACTTTTTCCTACACGATCATTTCGGTTATATCCACGTACCAAATAAGAATCTAAGTTTTCTTTCGGTAATCCTTCTTCACTACTCGTAATATTACCTAACACGGAACGAAATAGATTACCATTTACATAATTACGTTCCCAATCAACTGTTGCATCTACTCCTGGAAACTCAGCAAGGTTTTCACTTATTCGCGCATACTCTTGATCTGTTACATCTTTTTTTATAATTTGTGGTGTTAGTTGATAACCTGAACTCATTTTACTTTTAATAGCTAACACCTTTAAATCTTGTGCTGTTAATTCTGCCAATTCTAATTCTGTAACACGACTTCGTCTTAAGTCTTCTATTTTTTTATCTAACTCTTTTCCTTCTATTCCCTTATCTTTTAACTTTTCTATATCTTTTTTAGTAATCATTGTCTCCGCACGTTTCGTATTCAACTGCATCCAAAAATCTTTTTTATCGATATCTGTTAATTTATTTATATCTTGTTCAGACATTTCAAGTACTTTCGCTAAGTCGTTTGCTGTTTTTAAAATATCTTCACTAGTAATTCCCTTTACCCTTGTATACGTAATCGTACGAAGAGATTTATTATTAACGACTGTTTTCCCTTCTCGATCTAGTATTTGTCCACGTGGAACTGGTATACTAGTTGTTTCATTTTGACTGCTCTCCACTTGGTTCTTATAAGCCTCTCCCTCAACGATTTGTACTTTTCCTAGCTGCATAATAATGGCTGAGAATAGTAGAAATATGCAAAGGAACATTATATTTAATCGAATAGATATATATGTCTGCTGCTTTTTTTCTTTTTGTTTTTTCATAAATCCTCCATATAATTCTTCCGGAACTCCTCACTAATACTTAGTAAATAAATACGTTCCCTATATATTAGAAATCACCATTCAGTTATAAATAGTGTCTTATCTTTTTTTCTACATCCTTGTAAGCATCAAGCCTTCTTCGTTTAGCCGCGTAATCGATAAATCCCCTTTCCTGTTTTTCTCTCTATTTTTTTATTGCTTGCATTAGAAATGCTAAACTGTATAATGACTCATATTAAGCTTACACATAGACTTGCTAGTAACTTTTCATACTAATTATTCCTTTCTTCATGCTGTTATACTTAATAGACAACCTAAATAATAAAATTGTTCCACATTTACAAAAAAAATAATTAACTATAAGATGAAATAGGCTACATAAGGGAGGGTTATATGTTACATATAAAAAGATGGAGATTTTTTGCGGTTCTTTCTATTGTAGGTTTGATTTTACTAATTTTATTAAAAATCAACTTCATCTCAATTACTATCGCAACTTCTTCAGCTGAAAGAGGAAAAATTTCCGATCAAAATGGTGTAATACTAGCTACAAATAAGAAAGTTAAGTCTCTATATTGCACTTCTAATGATGAAAAGGTATCGAATCAAGATACATCAAACACATTAGCTTTTTTTAATCAATTTTCAAACGAGTTTCAACATGACATTTCGGCAGAGGACATAAAATCACAATTACAACAATCTTGTAAAAAGCAGACTATGAATGATTTACCGTTATACTCTGACATAAATGAGAGTGAACTTACATTCATAAACAAGAACAAACCCAATAATGTAATAATTAAAGATGAATGGATTCGATATTATCCTAAACACGAAGTTGGTTCACAGCTAATTGGGTATGTAGAAAATGACCTTAATTCTAAGTATGGACCCGTTGGAAAAAGCGGGATTGAGCTGCAATATGAAAATGATTTAAAAGGAAAACCCGGAAAAACTCTTATTTTTAAAATGAATAATAAAAAGTTCTTATGGAACATTCAAAAAGTACAAAAAGGAAAAGATATCCGGCTAGCTTTAGACTCTAAGTTGCAGCAAAAAACAGAGGAAGCATTAAGATCTCAAATCAAGAAAATAACTGATGTTAATGCTGGTTACGTTGTGGTAACCGATGTGAAAACTGGCGCAATTTTAACTATGGCCAACTCAGCAGTGTTTGATCCAAATACATTATATGAACAAGTATCATCTAAAAAAGAAAACATCAAATCACTTTCGCAAAATAAAGCAATTCAAAAATTAAAGTATGGTGAATCTTATGTAAATATGGCCTCAACTATAAAGCCACTTACTATTTTAATTGGATTAAACGAAAAGCTTTTTCAACCTGAAGATACTTATTTAGATAAAGGTACTTTTCAATATGATAATCAAAATAACATTACGAATGCACCTGGAACGCCAACAGGTGAGATTACACCGAGGCAGGCTATCATTAATTCATCTAACACATTTATGACAGCAAAAGTAGCTCTACCCTTATTCAACCAAAATAATGGGAATATAGAAAAAGTTGCACATATATGGACAGAGTATTTAAAACAATTCGGCCTTCGTTCTAAAACCGGGGTTGATTTACCTTTTGAAGAAGACGGACAATATGAATTTCATCCAACAAACAAGTTTGAAAATGGGATCTCCGCCTTATTAAATGCCTCTTGGGGAGGAAATGAAGTACACACGCCTCTTCAACTTGCTCAATATGCAGCAACTTTAGCAAGTAAAGGTGATAAATATAAACCTCAAATCTTAAGTGCTATTATTGATCAAAATGGTAAGGAAACCAAAAAGTTTAAACCAATTTTAGAAAGTTCAAATCGTTACCCGGTGAAATTTTGGAGTGTCGTGCAAGGTGGGATGAGCCAAAATATAGAGGAAATTAAAAACTTACCCTTTCATGTCGCAGGTAAAACAGGCATAACAGGTGCTCCGAATGAGCAAGAAAGAATGATAAACCATTCTCTTTTCATTGCATATGCTCCTACGGAAGATCCACAAATTGCCGTTTCTGTCGTTATTCCTGGTAGTAATTCAGAAAAAAACATTGCTGCTCTCGTTACATCAGAAATTTTAGAGTACTGGAATACTCTTCAATAAGAGAATAAAAACAAAGAGGAAGGTTCATTAAAGTGAACCTTCCTCTTTACCATATAGAATCTATATTCATTATTTTCCATTTACCTTCATGATCCTTTTCGAACATGAAAGAATATTTAATATCAGTTAAAACATACTCTTTTTGTACATATCCAGTATTACCGCTAATTGTCGATACTTTTATATATCCATTATTCTGCACTTTTTCTGGAATCCAAGCTTTTACCATTTCATTAGATACTTCATATAAAACTTGTGATTCTCGCTTTGGTTCAGCTAAAATTTTCGTTTTATTTCCAGTAACAGTTGCATATATATAATGCGCTTGCTTTGGTTCGTTACTTTCTGTCAATCCACTTGGTACTTTGTATACTTTTTTTGTATCATTTGCAAATTCTCCCCCCATTGTAAGAGCGACTTGCAACTCATGAAAAATATCTTCATCAAACTTCAATTCATCCTTCTTATAACTCTTCCCTTTAAATAGAACTTCATCATTTAACGCTCTATACAAGTCATTTTCATTTTTTGAATTTGTACTTTGATATAATTCATTCATAAATTGTTTTAATGTTGGATCTTGAGCAGACTCATCTTTAGTTTTAGGCTTAATTTGTGTACTACTTTGGACCGGTGATTTATTATCATCAAGCCATGGTTGTTGAACGATAACAAATAACATTGTACAAACCAAAACAACTACTATAGGCAATGCTCTTTTACGAAACGGTCTTTTATGTTTTACAAGATCCGCTTCATTATTTTCATATATAGACTGCTTTATTTTAAAAATAAACTCTTCTTCATCTTTACGATTCTTCATTGGGCCTTTTTTTAATTGTTTATACCAGTCAGGATTTTGTTTATTGTTCATCACTACTACCCTCCCCTATTAATTTTGAAACCTTACTTCTCGCTCGGCTTAATCTAGATTTTACAGTTCCAATGGATACTCCTAGTGTTTCGGCCATTTCTTCATAAGATAATTCATATTTCGCGTCTAAAATTATTATTTCACGGTGTTTTTTAGGTAGTTTTAATACAACATCCCACACTTCATTCATTTCCTCTTGATTAAAAAATTCTTTTTCTGCCGATGGAGATTGCTTATCATCACTAAAAAAACCTACTAATGATATCCTTTTAAAATAGGAGGATTTCAAATAGTTTATTGCTGTATTTCTTGTAATTTTTAATATCCACGTTTTAATAGATGACTCCTTTCGAAATGAATTCCAATTTTTAAATACCTTTATAAATACATCTTGCGTGATATCATCTGATAAGTGTGGATCTTTCGTAATAATAAATGAATAATTCCATACATCTTGCCAATAGTCTTTTATAACATAGTCAAGCTCATCATGAATACACTTTTCAATAAACGTCTCTTCCATTTCCACACCTCGAACTTATTTGAATAAAGATAAAACTGCCCTCACTTTTATTATGGTTTCAATATATAGACAAGATACAAGTTTCATTTGTTCCGTTCTTTATCTTTTTTTAATAAAAAAATCCTCCTAAAAATGTAAAGGTGTGCAATTACTTTCATAAAATAATCATCTATACATTCTTTTACATGACAAGCTCCGAAAAAACAAGTAAAGCATACAATGTTAAAAATACACTCATAAAAAATCTGATTATTATTTGTGCATTTCACGCAACACTCCACTTGTATCACCTTTTTTCTTAGAGCATACTTATTTGTGTGCTCTATTTATGTTTTACTAAATAACTGTTTTGTTAACGTTTACAATTCCCCCTCACTTGTCCCTTTCAATTTGTTTTACTCTTCTATTTACTATTAGCAATACCAACCTTTCAAAAATGAAAACAAAGATGTGTTATTATCTTTATTCAGCCACAACAAAAAAGCATTCTCAATTAAGGAGAATGCTTTTTCGAAACTTAATTGTTCTTTGCATTGCTCAATTTATACCTTCGTGTTAAGCAAACAATGAATGTAGTAAAAGATTTCACCTTATAGTTACTTATTTTTTCTGAAAAACATGTTTTACTTTTTCGCCTGGAACGTTACTCCCCCCTCTTCCTTTTACATCTTCGATCATCATGGTAACGATCATGTCGGGCGCATTTGCATCAAAAGCTGCAAACCATCCAAGTTCTTTTCCGTCTGCTTCTTTCGACTCCTTCAGTTCTGCTGTACCGGTTTTACCAGCAAGAGTTATACCATCAACCTTAGCAATTCTCCCCGCGCCATCAGGGTCATTAATGACTTTTATTAATGCGCTCTTTAATATCTCTTGATTCTTTTTAGAAACCACATTTTCTTTCCAATTCCCCTCTACTTTTGCTTCTTTTAAAAGATGAGGCGACGGAATATTCCCTTCATTCACAATCGGTGCATATGTTAATGCTAAATGGAGTGGTGTCATTAATACTTGTCCTTGTCCATATCCCGTGTCTGCTAGTTGAATATCATTTTTTATCCCATCTCTTGCAATGATTGAAATAGGAAATTCGTATTCGATTGGTAATTTTTCATAAAATCCGTATTTCTTAAATTCATTTACATACTGATCTTTTCCCATTTTCAAAGCTTGTTGAGCAAAATAAATATTATCAGAGTACTTCATTGCCTTATCAAAATCAATTGGACTAGCTTCCTTCACACGTGTTACATAATAATTTCCCCAAGATGAATCTTTTGCCCACTTTAATCCTTGAATTTTAAATTCTTCCTTAGGGTTTATAGTGTTTGTTTCCAAACCAATTGCACCAGTAATCGTTTTAAATACGGAACCTGGTACAAATGCTTGTGTGAAACGATTCATCATTGGTAGTTTTGAATCGTTATTCCATGCTTCTCGTTGGGCTTTTGACGCTCCTCTAACTATTGTATTTGGATTATAAGCAGGGCTACTTACAAGTGCTATAGTTTCACCTGTTTTAGGATTGACCGCTGCACTAGATCCTGCTTCATTTTTCATCTCATTAAAGATTTTTTCTTGAATTGCAGCATCAATTGTTAACGTAACGTTTTCCCCTTCTTTTGCTTCTTTTTTTGCTACATTTTTAATCTCTTTTCCATTCTCATCTTCTATAAATACGCGTCCACCTTTTTCGCCACGCAATTTATTCTCTAATACTTTCTCTAAACCTGTCTTACCTACTAAATCATCAGCTTGATAACCTCTTTTTTGAAGCGATTTTAACTCCTCTGCATTCACCTTTCCTATATATCCAGTTAAGTGTGCCGCTGCTTCTCCTAATGAATACGTACGAATATTTACTGGGCGAGATGATACTCCTTCTAATTCAATATAATCATTCTGTCTAGTTCCCTCTTTTAAAATCCCAATTGGTACAAAGGAGTCTGGTTTTATCCATTTCGCTGTAAGCTTCTGATCAACCTCTTCTATAGACATATCCAGTAACTGTGCTACTATTTCTTTTGTTTGCGCTGCCGTTTCGCCTAGTTTCTCTGGAATAATTCCAACCTCAGTCGCTTTACCATTCGTTGCTAGACCCTTCCCATTTCGATCATATATTTCTCCGCGTTTTTCTTGTTCTATTTGCATACGTACTTTGTAATCTTTTTTCATACCTGGAAAAATGAAATCTGGTGTCCAATCTATTTTCCAAGATTCTTTTTCTTTCACAAGTTTTGCTTCATGTATAAATGAAGCTGTTCCTCCATCCGTATCCATCTTAACTTCAAAAAGAAAAAGTTCTTTATCTTTAGCATTCTCTCCTTTCGTTTTAATTTTTAAATCCTTAACTCCAATACCCTCATAGATTTTTTGATATTTCTCGGTGAATTCCTTTTTAGAAATCGTTTTTTGGGCATGTTCTGATAAATGATCATACATATTTGCGAATTTTTTATCATTCCATAAATTTATATATTCTTCAAATGCTTGTTTTGGCGGTTCGTTTTTATTACATCCTACCAACATAACTGCAAAACAAAAGAAAACCAACATCCATAATTTTTTCAATTCAATCTTCTCCCTTAGTTAAAAATATTTATTCCTTTCTTGATATATTAAATAAAAAATGTTGTAACGCTTAATAGACAGTGTAAGTAATGAGATTGTTCCATATTTACAAAAGAAATTAATTTATGGTTCAGATGCATTCGAAGGGGAAGATTTTAAAATTCTTACAAATAAAAAAAGCGGATCTATTTAGCAATCGGTGTCATTATTAGTGCTGTTTTAACAATTTTATTTAAAATACCTTTTAGTTTGAGTTCTCCGCTCTTATCTTTTTTGTAGATATTTGAAACAAAAAAGACCCCTTATACTAAGGGTCCTACAATAGAAAATAACTAAGTATAAACAATAAAAAGAATTACTGAAAGTATAATTTATAGGCGCTTTATATCCTTCTATTTCGCATCAAAACCCCTGCGCTGTATGCGACAGGGGATTCGATGCGTTCATTCTAAAGCTTATTTAGAAGAGTCATGTACAGGCAAACTACTAAAAATCAATTCAGCAACTTTTACATATCCTTTTGAGTTTGGATGAATCAAATCCGTAGACCAAAGCGTATTATCGTTTACTAAATGATGATTCCAAAAGTCAACATGATGAAGCTTATACTCTCTACTCAATGAAAGTATAATTTCATTTGCCTCTAATAATTGTTCTTTTAACACTTGTTTTTTTTCAGAAGAAATAGGTAGCCGAACTGTAAAATCTGGAAGGTTTGCTATAATAATATCAGCATCTGTTTTACTTAATGTATCTATCATAAATTCCATTTCGTTCTTATATTCTTGATGATTCCAACGTCCTTTTAATACATCATTTGCACCTGCAATTAAACTAACCAAATCTGGATTAAACGTTAATGCCTTTTCCAATTGCTGTGAGCGAATTTCTTTAGTTACTAACCCACGCTTTGCAAAATTAGCATATTCTATATCGTTTACACAGAGTTGAACAAAATGATCTACCCAGCTTTTTAATGCTATTCCCTCAACTTCATCCCCTATGCCCTCTGTAAAACTATCACCAATCGATACAAATCGCTTCCACATATGTAGTCCCCCTTTATTATTAACCATATCTATACTATACAATAGCTCACACCGTAATTGTTATTTCTAAGTGGTTTTCGATTTCAATTATATTCCACTTTACTATATTTACATTTAGAATCCAAAATTGACCGATTCCTAAGTATACTTAGGAATCGGTCAATTTCGTATATTTACTAAAGAAATAAAATCTCTCTAGGAATTATACTTTTTTCAAAAAATTGGTTGTTCTTTGTTTTGCCCAGTTTATACATTTCTTTTCGATTAAATGATACGAAATTATAGAAAAAAGTAGTGTCATTGCAATGCACAAAGTAAGCAGGAAAAAGATAGGTATCTTTGTATACAAAAGTTTAAATAGTACCATCATGATTGGAAAATGACACAAATAGATACTGTATGAAATTTCTCCTAAATATACAAATACATTCTTATTTAAAAATGCTTTTACTTTTAGGTTACTCATAGCCATTATAATAAATATACTAACCCCCATTACGACACCCCAATCTTTTAATAAGAAAGTAGTATCATTACGGGAAAAACCATAAATTAAAATGGAATATAAATATAAAATAATCCCTAATGCAATAAGAAATCCTTTTTTAAATTTTTTCATATTCCTATATGAGTAAATAAGTTTTTCCTGATACTTAAAAAGTAACATTCCAACCATAAACATAGATGTAAAATGCAGTGTATCAGCATAACCATTATAAAATCCTTCAGCTTTCCCAATATGCAACATATTAAGAAAAACACTAATGAAAGAAAAGCTCAAAGCAAATAGTACCGTTTTCTTCCAATTCAGTTTATAAAAAAGAAGGAATAATAAAGGAAACACAATAGATATACGTATTTCTTGAGCCAATGACCAAATAACTGGATTATAATTTTCCGTAAAAAAGTTATTAAGAAGCACAAAGTGGTTTAGAATATCTAATTTTGTTATAGACCCTTGCCACCTATCATAGAACCAATCCCTTAGTCCTACCACTTCATACGACGAAAATACAATAAATAAAACAAAGGTAACGATTATCCAAAAATAATAAGGAATATAGATTCTTACAAATCTCTTAATTAAATATCCCCAATAATTTGTTTTTGAATGATAAAGTGCCATAGATAACACAAAACCACTTAGTACATAAAAAACGATAACAGCTTCCCCACCCGCCCATAAAAACCTAAGCGGGGAAAATTTAATAGAATTAGGCAACGATGGTAGCATTAAACAAAAATGTCCAAATACCACAGTAAGTGCCGCTAACCCTCGTATAGAATCTAATTCTTTTATTCTCTTACTCATAAAATGTTCTCCTTGTAAATTGTAGATTTTGCTGTTCGTAAAGGCCACTATACTAGTATAGTGGGAGAATTGTACATAATGTTTATCTAGATCCCAGATATAAGCAGTTCAAAGTCAATCTATGCATCTGTTTTCTGGTCTCCATTTCCTTATATAAATAATTTAAAACAAAATATTTAATACAAAGAAAAGATTTTATTAAATTTTTATAAAATCTAATTACAGAAATACGTACCGGGTATTATTTTTTATTGTCATTTAATGAAAAAATGGATGTTTTTTCTTCATGTAACTTTATTAAACTAACTTTGTACTAGAATGCTTTGAATCAAAAAATACATAATAAACGCCATCCTTTCTGTATATTTCTACAAAAAGAATAGCGTTTTTTGATTATATAGATACAAATTTAATTTAGCTTGATAGCACTACCACTACAAATAGTTCTGAAGAGCCAAATTTGAGAATTAATGCAATCTACCATTCCAAGCTATCTACACAAAAATCCATAATACTTTGAAACTCTGTATTTCAGATTAATTTTTAGTTTTATCTTATAAAGTTAGCTTTTTACTATATCAACCGCACTATCCCATATACTGCTAAAGAAAGATCCAATTTGGCGCATAAAACGTGTAAACCAATTTGCTTGTTCTACATCAGATTTTGTTACAAGGTCTATTTGTAATGATTTACCTGATAAGAACCCAGGATCTGTATTATCTTTAGGCGAGATAATCATTTTACTTATTGTTACACCTTTTTTAATAGGCGCTTCTTGTTCTTTATTCGATACTTTAAATTCTTTTTTATAAACATCTTTATTGCTCTTTGGTATTGGAAGTGAAACAGCTTGCTTCGTTTGAACTACTACATCTTTGTCTTTTGCATTTGCAACTCGCAAAGTTTCATGCCCTTTTACTACTGAATCTTTTCCGTAGATATTCTTCACTTCAAAATTCGCAAATCCATAATCATATAATTTCTTCGTTTCATCAAAACGTGCTGTATGGGAGTTTGCTTTTATCACTACAGATATTAGACGCATACCGTTTCTTTCTACTGTACCAGTGAAGCAATCACCGGCTTCTGGAGTAGTTCCTGTTTTCAACCCATCTACACCTTCGTATTGCTTAATTAAACCTTTTAACATCATGTTAAAATTCACCATATCAATTGGATACTTGCCACCCTTTTGGAATGTTTTTTTGGGAATTTTTGCTGTATCTAACATTTTTGGAAAATCTTTAATAAGACGTTGTGCTAAAATCGCACAATCTCTTGCGGACATTTTATTTTTCTCGTCTGGAGTTGTCCCTTCTGGGTGATATCCTTTTAAATCATAGTTTGTTAAGCCTGTAGAGTTTACAAATTTATAATTTTTCATTCCAAACTCTTTTGACTTATCATTCATCATTTTCACGAAATCGGCTTCTTTTCCAGCAATTTCTTCAACTAAAGCAATTGTTGCACCATTTGCAGAGTAAATTGCCATTGCCTCATATAACTCTTTTACTGTGTAAGAGCCACCATTTTCTAATGGAACGTTTGATAATGAGCGATCTTGTGAAATCTTATGTGCATATTCAGAGATTTTAACTTTTTGATCCCATTTAAGTTTTCCTTTATCCACCGCTTCATGAACTAAATATTCACTCATCATTTTTGTCATACTAGCAATTGCTAGTGATTCATCCGCATTTTTTTGATATAAAATTTTTCCGGAATTCGCTTCTACTAAAATTGCTGATCCTGCTTCTACATCTAAAACAGGGACTGTTTCCGCTGTTGCTCTTCCAGATGTAACAATTATGCTACAAAATAGTGTAAGCACTGTTACTATTACAATGAATTTTTTGTAAAACATACCTTTCAATCCTCTTACCTCCAATATATTTTTTAGGATTACAATGAATAGACAATCTAAATAATGCGTTTGTTCCATATTTACAAAAAATAAAACCAGTGTATCCCGATTAAATATCGAGACACACTGGTTTTATTAGCTATCAAGGATTTTAATTATTTAATTCAGCTATTTACTATACTCATACCAGAGATGAATTTTCCTTAGTCTAGACTATTAATTTTTTATAATAAAAAAACTACATCCTATATAGAATGTAGTTTCCCTCACAGATCTATCTATTTTTTACTTCCTTGTTATAAAAATCATATAATAATTCAATAGATGAACTAGATAAAAGCGACATTGCCTTCTCAACTAATTCTCTATCCCAATCAAACCAACGCATTTCCATTAGCATTTTCATTTCTGTATCAGTGAATCGTTTCTTTATTTCCTTAGCAGGATTTCCACCAACTATTGTATACGGCGGAACATCTTTACTTACGACAGATCCCGCTGCAACGATTGCACCTTCACCGATTATAACGCCAGGCATAATAATAGCATTCATTCCAATCCAAGCATCACTTTTAATGACTGTATCGCCCTTCGGTTCATACGAATGTTCAATTTGCTCAGCGAATGGATATACTGTAATCCATTCTGAGTGATGATTATGATTACCACCCATTAAAATGACTACTCCACTCGCAATACAAACATAGTTCCCAATAATGAGTTTATCAAGATGCCATCCCATCTGTTCAATTGGATTGAACAGCGCTCGGGACTTAGCATCCCCCCACAAATACCTTACACAGCCATCTTCAAAATTTTGATGACCATAATAACCTGAATAATAGGAGTACTCTCCTACCTCAATGAGTGAATTTGTTACTATATCTTTTAAATACTTTGTTTCTGACCAATGATTAAATAATGGATGCTTCATAACTTTATTCCTCGCTTCTAAGTATTATATATTTTGCTATTTACTTAGAAGCTTACTACGACTGCTACATTTTTTAGCTTTCTCAAACGACGAATCATTGTATTCAAGCCTTTCTTTTATTATAAAGGAATCATATCGTGATAAATTATATAAGTCAAATTGTAAAATTATGTACTGAAACTTGAAGTATGAATTGAAATTTCAGCATTAAAATAATCGAGTTTTCAAATAACAAATCCCAATTACATATAATAAAGATTTCTTAGCTATACATCTAACTTCTTTCTTATATTAGCCTTCACTCCCTCGATATAGTTTTATTATTTATTAATTTGTCTGATAAATCAATAAATGTTAATATGATTATAGAAGATATTATCATCCATTAGATTTCACAGCTAGTTTTTCACAAAAACGATTTCTGAATCCTTAAGTAAATAGGAGGTTTAGAACATGAAACTTTTAAGGCAATCAACAATTATTGGTGCATTGACTGTTGGAGGATTTTTATTTTCAAATACAATTAGTACAATCACACCTGTGTCTGCTGAATCGCAACTTACACAAAAAGAATCACGAATTTTAGATAATTGGCGGTGGCAAAGCTATTTTTTATTACATCATAATGCAGATTTTATAGAAGAGTTAGCAGTTGGTGACTTAAAGCATGGAGATACATTCGATGTTACTATATATACTGGTGGTAAGGATACTGGTATTGTAAAAATATATCAATTGAGTGAAAATGAAAATAATGAAATAAACTTGCATAGATATAAAACCATTTATGACTCAGGTTTAAAACATAATTATGGTAGATTTGTAACACCTATTACTAAGGTTTATAATCCAGGAACATATGTAGCCGTTATGAAACTTGGAGAAAATTATTATTATGGGGGCAGCTTTAAAATCTCAAAATAATTTACATTTATCTCATCAGTAAAAAAATATTGGATACATTTTTATTAGACAAAAATCATTTTAAAAGCTTCTCTACCTTATATAAGATAGAGGAGCTTTTTGATTGTTTGCCCTTTTTAAGGTTTAAAAAAATTCTTACTTTCTTTATAAATTAGCATTTTTATTCAATAACTGTTTCCACTTCTATAAGTTTTACAATTCAATATGCAATATTGCATATTTTATATGTTTACTCTTTAAAAATGCGATAATTTGTTTATAAAAATATTTAAAATTAGTATTGGAAGGAGAATATTACATGTCTTTCTATTCTTGGTCCCTCTTATTTTCTTAATATTTGTTGCAATTATCATTTCTATTCAAAAGGCTAAGAAACAATAATTTATTATTTGGAGGTGTAATAATGTCATTTGCAGCATGGAGTGCATTTTTTATGACTTTAATCGGAGCAGTATCCGGAGCAATCTTTGGTACAATATCCTCTAGAAATAAAAGTAAAAATTAAATACTAACGTAAAAAAAATTTCTAATAAAACTCTATACAAAAAAGTAGCCTATAAAATTTTATAGGCTACTTTTCATTTCATCCATATTATTTAGCTAATTCTTTCGTACCCTTCATTACATCAACGAAGAATCCCCAGTTATTCACAACAGAAGAAATACTAATATGTTCATCTGGTGTATGAACGTTAAAAATGTCTGGACCAAATGAAATTGCATCTAAGTCAGGCATCTTTTGAACGAATGCACTACATTCAATACCTGCATGTACAGCGAATATTTCAGCATCCTTATTGTATTTTTCTTGATGCACTTTTTCAAACAAATTACGAATTTGTGAATTCGGATTGTATGGCCATTCTGGATATTCTGACTCTATTTCAAATGTTGCACCAACTAATTCGGCAATACATTTAATTTCATTTGCAATATGTTGTTTTAAACTACTGACAGAACTTCTCACTTCGTTACGTAATTTAATTTCATCTTGCAACGTTTCAATAACGCCTAAATTTGTTGAACTTTCTACTAGACCTTTAATATCCATGCTCATACTTTGAATGCCATTCGGAATTAAGAATAATGATGAAATAAGTTGCTTTTGTGTCTCTTTAGCAAATACTTTTTCTACTTTCTCATCCAATTTTGTAAGTGTTACATGAACATCTGGATCAACAGCACGCATTTCTTCTTGTAATACTCTTGTCCATGATTCTAGTTTTTCTTCTACTTTCTCTACATCTTCTGTAGCTAATACAATTGTAGCTACACTTTCACGCGGAATTGCATTTGTTTTTAATCCGCCGTGAACGTCACTTATTTCAAATTGAATATTTGCTGATAAATCTCGTAATACTCGTCCTAATACTTTGTTCGCATTACCGCGTTGTTTATCAATTTCCATACCAGAATGTCCGCCTTTTAAACCACCAACATATAGACGGTATGCATCCGTATTCACTGGCGCTTCATCCCATATTACTGGAATTGTTTCTACAGCTTTCGCACCACCTGCGCTACTTACAAGTAATTTATGATCTTCTTCAGAATCGATATTTATAAAAATCTTTCCTTCAAAGTGATTTGCATCAACAGCGAAAGCCCCGCCCATTGTCGTTTCTTCTTCAGTAGTAATAACTACTTCAAGTGCTGGATGCGAAATGTCTGATGCATCTAATAAAGCCATTGCATACGCAACTGCAATTCCATTATCAGCACCTAAAGTCGTTTGATTTGCATATAACATGTCCCCAATGATTCGTAATTCAATTGGATCTTTTTCAAAATCATGTACGGTTGCTTGATTTTTTTCACATACCATATCCATATGGCCTTGAATGATAATAGCTGGTACATTTTCATAGCCAGTAGTTGCGTCTTTTTTAATAATGACATTCATTGCTTCATCTTGAATCACTTCTAAGTTACGCTCTTTTGCAAAACCAACTAAATAATCACTAATTTCCTTTTCATTACCAGATCCTCTAGGAATCTTTGAAATTTCTGCAAAATGATAAAATACAGGGTGCTTTGTTAATTGTTCTAAAGTAGAATACATTTTTAAGCTCCTCTCAAAATGACAAAATAATATGTAAGTCTGCTATCATTATACCATGATTCGTTACTTTCCCTTTCTATTTCATCCTTTAAAATCCACCCTTTAAATATTTAATCGTATAAAAAAAACGAAAGAAAATGCACTATGCATTTTCTTTCGTTTTTTTTGCTCTCATATATTTTGAAGTACCATTATTCATTAATTTCTCTAACCGATTTATATTTTCCGTTAATGCACCTTTCACAAGAGAGAAATCTGTATTTGGTTCTTCTTTTTTTTCTTTAAAAAATGAAGACTTTTGTACGTTTACTTCAGCCATCTCTTCTCCCCCTTTTCAAAAAGATACAATCTTCTATTTATATTATATCGCAAATGTAGACAGCGTGTACACGTATCATTTTCTTTTTAATTCTTCTTCTAATTCTTCTACTTGCTGTAATGTATCTCCTTTTATTAACGAGAAATCTGTTGTATCTTCATTATCTTCTTTAAAAAAATCATTGTCATAATCTTTTATCATTACAATCACCTCTACGTGCTAGTGTAGGAATGATTGTCCGATTTTATACAAGTCCTTTATGTATAAGTGAAAAGGACAGAAGAAAATCCTGTCCTTATTTACTAAAATAACTATGATGTATTGTTAAATTATATACATTTTCAAAATCTCGATCTTGCAGGTTATTTTTCTTCCCATCAATAACAATGAAAACATCACTCACCATTTTTGCTGGTATTATTCCGACATTTTCTACTTGCACCGCTTTCTGCTCATTCAATTGCTCAATGTGTTCTAACGGAACGATAATACTAAATTGAGAACGGATACCACGAAAGTTTGTATTTAATTCCTTTGCCGCTTCAAATACAACAATTTTCGCACCAATCTTTTCTCCGTACGAATCTAAAAATGCGTTTAAGCTCTTTGTATATTCCTCTTCCGTATGCCATTCCATTGTACCGAATACTGCTGGATTGACATTTTGAATAATTGTTGTGTATATTTCTCCTCTTGCTTTAGAAGCAATTAATGACCGTTTTATCGATTGAACAGTCTTGCCGATATCGCTAAATTTCGCTCCCCATATTTCTGAAATATTTGGTGTTAAAATAAATGCGATATCAACGAAAATAACCATTGCAGTGAACATTAAAAGATTTTTCCAGAGGGTTAAATCAATTCCTTTTATCATGAAATACACGGTGACTGATATTATAAACAACCCATACCAAGTCTTTCTAATACGTTGCTTTTTCTCCTCGTACAACTCTTCGTTTCTCCAGTAAAAGAACACAAGAACGAGAAAAACGATTGCTAAAATAAATAAGCCGATTCGAATGTTAGAGATCACCAATGACATCACCCTCCATTCAAAAACTACTCACGATATAATTACATGCACAAGCAGCTCTCTTTATGACAAAAGACGTGGACAAGCTTCTAAATTTAGCAATATCGCATATACATTAGAAGGTGCCACGTCTTTTACCCCGCATTAACGGGCAGTAAGACCCCCACCTGAAAATTTAGCAAAAGCATAGAAGTTAGGTAGGGGATCAACTGCCCATAAAAGCCCGATTGGTTCAACTAATAATCAATGGGGGATGAACCCCCCACTGATTAAAGTTTCACTTTATCATGAATCTACATTGTATATGTAGACAAGCATGCGTTTCAAATTTTCATGTTAAAAAGAAATATGTTTCGGAATTTCCCCTTCTGGTACTTCTCCGTCCATACTTAAGTAATAATGACGAACCGGACGTAAATCATCGTCTAATTCATAAACGAGTGGAATGCTCGTTGGAATATTTAATGAAACAACACCATCGCTTGAAAGGTTATCTAAGTATTTCACTAGCGAACGAATCGTATTACCGTGTGATGAAATAATTACCTTTTCACCATTTTTTAATGACGGTGCAATTTCTGAATGCCAATAATCAAGTACTCTTTTCTCCGTATCCACTAAACATTCAGTCAATGGAAACTCACCTTTTTTAAGTGCTTTATATTTTGGATCATTCATTTCATATCTAGGATCATCCTCAGTAAGAGCAGGTGGTCTTACATCAATACTTCTTCTCCAAATATGAACTTGCTCCTCACCATATTTTTTCGCAGTTTCATCTTTATTCAACCCTTGCAATGCACCGTAATGTCTTTCATTTAGCTTCCAAGATTTATGTACTGGCACCCAGGCAAGATCCATCTCATGAAGTACAATCCATAAAGTCCGAATTGCTCGTTTTAATACAGATGTATAAGCAACATCAAAAGTATATCCGTTTTTCTTTAATATTGCTCCTGCTTCTCTCGCTTCACTTAATCCATTCTCTGATAAATCTACATCTGTCCATCCAGTAAAACGATTTTCAAGATTCCATAAACTTTGTCCGTGACGAATAAGTACAAGTTTTATCATAATAATTCCCCTCTCGGAAATGTGAATTTTATTGTTCCATTGCGTACACGTATAAAGTATCTAGTAATGTATCTTTTTATCCATTCACTCTATGACCAATCCATAGTTGCCAAATGTATGGATAAAATTTGTTCTTTTTCAAACTATAAAAACAGATATATTTCTTATTATTTTTGATCGATTACAACTTCTCGTTTTGATATCCAAGCATCAAAACCTGATCGACTATTTGCCATTTCATTCATAACTTGATGCCAATTTTCTTCACACGATTCACCAAATTTTGAAAAAATAGCACTCATCTGTTGTCTTTGAACATCGCTCAATTTTTTCTCTAAATCTACACCTATTTCTGTTAAAGATAACTGTTTCACACGGCGATCATGTGTAGCTTCATTACTCTCAATTAAGCCCTTTTCCACAAGTTGTCGTAGTGGTCCGTGAAGAGCTTGTTTACTTATTTCTAGCAGTGATAATAACTCATTTACACTTATCCCTGGAAATCGTGCGATAAAAAATAAAATTCGGTGATGTACTCGTTGTATGCCATACTCTTTTATAATTTCATCTGGCTTTTCAGTAAATGTTTTATATGCAAAGTAAAATAATGCTAATGCTTCATTCATCTGTTCTTCTTTATGTTGTGTCATCTACTTTCCCCCTGTATGTAAATTATACCACAATCTAGTATTGAATATTTTAACGAACACATTAGAACTTCTTTAGTTTATTGAAATATTCAATGCACAATTAGGAGAGGATTCATTTGAAATCGCAATATACTGTAAGTACATATTTATTAGATCGACTAAGCGAATTAGGAATTGAGCATATATTTGGTGTTCCTGGTGATTATAATTTAGCTTTTTTAGATGATGTACTCGCACATGAAAAGCTAAAGTGGATTGGCAGTTGTAATGAATTAAATGCGGCATATGCTGCAGATGGATACGCTCGTATAAAAGGAATTGCCGCTCTTATTACCACCTTTGGCGTTGGAGAATTAAGCGCCCTTAACGGTGTTGCTGGCTCATATGCCGAAAACGTACCAGTTATAAAAATAACAGGTACGCCAACAACTAAAGTAATGGAAAATGGAGGACTCGTTCATCATACGTTAGGTGATGGAAAGTTCGATCATTTCTCCAATATGTATAGAGAAATCACGGTAGCACAATCAAAATTAACACCTGAGCATGCCGCTGAAGAAATTGACCGTGTGTTACGTGCATGTTGGAGTGATAAACGCCCTATTCATATTCAATTACCAATTGATGTATATAATAAGCCAATTAATAAACCTACGGAACCAATTTTACATAAACCAGTTTTAAGTAATAAAGATGCGCTGGATAAAATGCTTCTATATGCAACTTCAATAATAAACAGTGCAAAAAAACCTGTTATTTTAGCTGATTTTGAAGTGAATCGTTTTCATGCGGAAGAATATTTACATCAATTCGTAGAAAAAACTGGGTTTCCTATCGCAACGTTAAGTATGGGGAAAGGAATATTCCCTGAAAAACACCCTCAATTTATAGGAATTTATACTGGGGATGTTAGTTCTCCATACTTACGAAAAAGAATTGATGAATCTGACTGTATTATTAGTATTGGCGTAAAATTAACTGATACTATTACCGGCGGCTTTACACAAGGTTTTACGAAAGAGCAAGTTATAGAAATCCATCCCTATACTGTGAAAATTATAGATAAAACATATGGACCAGTTGTAATGAAAGATGTTTTAGAACAATTAAGTGATTTAATCGAACATCGCATAGAGGAAACACTTGAAATGAAGTCCTTTATTTCAGAATCACTATCTATGACAGAAGAGTTCAATCCAAAAGCTCAAATGGTTACACAAAAACGTTTTTGGCAACAAATATACCATTTCTTACAAGAAAACGATGTTTTAATTGCAGAGCAAGGAACACCTTTCTTTGGTAGCGCCGCTATCCCTTTACCAAGCAACACTACATATGTAGCACAACCATTATGGGGATCAATCGGTTATACATTACCTGCTCTACTCGTTACACAGCTCGCTGACTTATCGCGGCGTAACATTTTAATTATTGGTGATGGTTCTTTCCAATTAACTGTTCAAGAGTTATCGACTATACTTCGGCAAAACTTAAAACCGATTATATTTTTAATTAATAACAATGGATACACTGTTGAACGTGCAATTCACGGCCAAAATCAACCGTATAATGACATACAAATGTGGGATTACACGAAACTAGCAAACACATTCGGATCAGAAGAAAAAAGCTTAACATTTAAAGTGGAAAATGAAACAGAGTTAGCAGAAGTCTTAACTAAAATAAATTTTAATATAAATCGACTTATCTTTGTTGAAGTTGTAATGAGCCAAGGGGATCAGCCTGAATTGTTAGCTAAACTTGCGAAAAGATTCGGTAAGCAAAATTCTTAATAAGAAAAAGCGTAGCCCATTTATAGCTACGCTTTTTCTTATTAAATTTTTATTCCGCAAGCGTTAACTGCCAAGACACACCATACTTATCATTTAACCAGCCAAACTTTTTGCTAAATGGATAGGAACCTAAAGGCATTAGTACGGATCCATCCTGCACTAGTTTATTAAAGACCGTTTCAATTTCTTCTTCTGTCTCACAAGTTACATAAAGAGACATAGCTGGAGTGAATGTGAAATTATGATTTACATAACTATCAATACACATAAACTCTTGGCCATTTAGCGTAAAAGTTGCATGAATGACAGTTCCCTCTTTACCAGGTCCATTTTCATCGTAGCGAGAAATACTTACAATTTCTGATTGATCGAATAGCGACGTGTAAAAATTCATCGCCTCCTCAGCTTTACCTTCAAACATTAAAAACGTAGTAATTTTTTGATTTGTGTTACTCATATAGAGACAACCCCTTATTATGTATTTATGCAAAACATACACCGGCAAGCAAAAAACCGAACGTATATTCTTATAAATATATTGTCTATAAAAACGATGAGTTTGTCAATTATCTACTTTCTTATTTCTTCTTAAATAATGCTGTCCAAAGAAATGATTCTCCAAACATAGTATTTGGTTGGTCAATTTGCTTCATCTTTCTAATTTCGATCACTTCAAACTCGTCAAATATATCTCTTAATTTTTCTTCTGAATATGCAAGGCCACCTTGTAGACTCCATCCTCTATATACATCCCAATCTGTTATTTCTGATCCATTTCGCTCATCTAAATCACCTGCCGAAAAACATGTTAATCCAAAATAACCACCCGATTTCAAGGAGTTTTTAATTAAATTCACATAATTTATTCTTCTATGCGGTGGAATATGATGTAAACAGCCCGAATCGTACACAAAATCAAAATCATTTTGACACTCTAAATTAAAAATCGAATCACAAATAAAATCGATTTCTATTCCTTTTGCTAACGCCCTCTCTTTCGCCCAATTAATGCCCTCTATAGATAAATCCACTGCTGTTACTTCAAATCCTTCATTCGCCAAATAAATTGCATTTCTTCCTGGACCACATCCAAGCTCCAACACTTTCCCTTTGGAGATCCATTCTTTTTGTATATAGGAAACTAGGTTCTCATCTGGAATATTTTCAAAAAACGGAACATCTTTTTCTCTGTTCGCATAAAATTCATTCCAAAACAGTTCTGCCGGTCTTAATAATGAATCAAGCATTTCAATAATATTTTC
Organism: Bacillus sp. DE0042; assembly: GCF_007680225.1. Classification (NCBI taxonomy): domain Bacteria; kingdom Bacillati; phylum Bacillota; class Bacilli; order Caryophanales; family Bacillaceae; genus Bacillus; species Bacillus sp. DE0042. The sequence continues at coordinate 371,483 of NZ_VEJP01000001.1, forward strand.
TTGAGTATGTAACGTTTCATTTTTCATTTGTATCCCTCCAAATTTAATAGTCAGAAAATTATTATATATCTTTCCAAACTTTCAGACAAAGAAAAAACTCCTACATTCAATAGGAGTTTGTGTCTTTAAAATCCAAGTACAGCTAACCATTTTAAAAACTTCTCTTCTCGCACTTTTAAATCATTATTCATAAGCTTCCCTAACTGTATTTCACTAACAATTTCTCCGTCAGCCATAAAGAGCACTCTTTCTGTTTTTGCTGCTACTTTGACATCATGAGTGACTAACATAATAGTCGTTCCATCACGATTAATATTTAATAATATTTGCATTACTTCTTCTGTTGATTTTAAATTTAGAGCACCAGTCGGCTCATCTGCAAAAATAATATTTGGATTATTGATAAGCGCTCTACAAATAGAAACTCTTTGTAATTGCCCACCAGATGCTTCGGTTATATAATGAGACGCTAAATCACTTATCCCCATTTTCCCCATTAGCTCTAGAGCGCGTTTATTTACTATTTCCTTACTTTCATATTTCGCTAAATATGCTGACAGTATGATATTATCAAATAGATTCAAATTCCTAAGAAGGTTGCTCTGCTGAAAAATAAATCCTATTTCAGTAAGGCGCAATTTGGCTAACTCTTCTTCTTTCATAGATGATATTTCTTTACTACTAATTTTCACACTTCCTGATGACATTTGATCCATTCCACTAATATTATATAGTAACGTCGATTTCCCAGAACCAGAAGGCCCCATAACCGATACAAACTCTCCCTCATAAACCTCTAAATCTATATTTTTTAGCACGTGATAATTTGCATTTCCATCTATTGAATATGTTTTGTTTACTTGCTTTACTTCTAAAATTTTTTTCAAGTTTTACACCCCTACTCCCCATTTGGCGTTACATCGTTTGTTTGATTTATAGTAAAACTACTGAAAAGTGTTGTTGCTGTCACAGCTATAAATAATATAGTTGGACATATTACATAAGAAACCATATGATTCACGACAAACTTTATATGAGCTGCTCCCATAAACGATCCTAACCAACTTACTAACATTTCACCAAACGTAGCAGCTAGTATTATCCCTGTTACAATGCCTAATAATACGATGACAATAGAACGAGTTATATACTGTATACGAATATCTTTGTAAGAAAAGCCTATACTTTTCATAATTAATATTTGCGAAGAGTCTTTTGCTAATAACATTTTAAAAAACATCGCAGTAATTAAAACCGATATCAATATTGCAATCAAAATTGCCACTTGCGTCAAGAGTCTTAATTGTTTAATTGTCTCTCCTAAAGTTTGCGTTAAATAATCATCCATATCTGTTATTTTTGCAGAATGAAAATTATGTTTATACTCCTTCACTTTTTCTTGTAAATTTACAGTAGGCTTCATGTCTACATTAACGACATACCATAATATATTTTCACTATTATAAGAGAAGCTTGCTTTTGCTGTTTTCCCACCATTTGTTACATCTTGATATATCCCACTAATAGTTAGTGCCTTTTCTTTTCCTTCTACAAATAAAACGATCTTATCCCCCACATTCTTTTTTAATTCATTTGCATTCATATAAGAAAGCGCAATTTCATCTTCAGTTTTTGGTGCCGTACCTTGAATATAATCTAATGGAAACTGAGTGAAGTCTCCTACTTCTACATGTAAGTTTTCATGTGTACCATCAGCGCTTACCATTTTAAATGTACTCGTTACAAAAGCTGCATATTTTTCTACTTCTTTATCATTTCGTATATATGAAATAACGTCTTTAAATCGTTTCTCTATATTTTCAGATTGCTGTAAATCTATTCGAATATCACTTTTTCCTGTTCCCATATAATTTACAAACTTCGGTGACTGAATCGTATACAAAAAATTAACAGGTACAACAATCATGAAAACGGCTATGATTAAAACGATACTTAATACGCGATATAACTTAAATCGTTTTACTACATCTTGTATGCCAATAAATATATTTACATTTGTAATTTTAGTTTGATAGAGAGAAAAAGACCTTTTTCCCTTCCTCTTTCCTAGATTATCTCTTGATCGTAAAGCATCTATTGCTGTAATTCTCCTGAGATTCCGCAAAACAATACGACAGAAAAGGATAACGGCTAGAAATAATAAAGTTGTGACTAGTAATGGTATAACAAAATGTAAAACACTTGTATTTGCTATCCCCATATAAAGTGAGATATTAGAAGCAAATACTTTTGTAACAAATAACGAAAGTATATATCCACATATACATCCACTAGCAACAATAACAACATATTTTGTTACATATAATTTTTGTATCTGCTTACTTGTAATGCCGATAGCTTTCATAACACCAATTTCCCGGTAATCTTCTTCCATTGAAGTCATAATCGTAAATCTAATACATAAACTTGCGATTAACATTAATAATGCACTTATTATAATGAGCATTGCAGCTATAATTCCATCTGTTAATGAATTGAGTGTTTTAAAGAGTGAATACGTAATAGAGGGACCTTTTTGAGGTAAGTTCGATGACTCGTATAGATTTTCAAATTCATTTATTTTATTTACATCTGTTAGCTGGAATTCAATAAGATATTCGCTTTCTCCAAAATTCCTTTTTATTCTTTCGAAATCTTCATTGCTTATTACGAATCGTTTTGAACTAACAATTGATGGATTCATTTGAACATCACGAACAAATGCTGAAATAGTAAATTCTAGTTCATTCTTATTTTTATCAACCCATATTTTATCTCCAATACGCAAATTATATTTTTGCATATAATAAATTGGTACACCTATTTCTCCTTTCCTAACATCGACCACTTCATTATTTAAATTTAATAAAAAATCAAACTTACTATTTTGTTTAACGAAGCTTATGTCCATTACACTATTATGTTCCGCTTGATTTTTCTTCTTTATAAAAATGTTAGATCCATTTATTTGAACCATCTCAGCCGTTTGCTGTTTTTTTACAAAAGGAGTTTTCGCTACAAATGAGTCGATTGACTTTTGATTTATTTCTCCGGCATGCATTTGTACAAAGTGCGGTGCGTTTGATGCTTTAAACAATTGATCAATTGAGTTCAATAGATTTATAACATTACTTGAAGCACTAGCCATTAAAAGACTTGATAACATGATAAACATAAATAAAATGGTAATTATCATTTTATTTTGAGAGAAATCTCTTTTTAACATTCTCCTAATCATATGAAGCTAGTTCCCTTCATTCCATAATATTTTCTTCGTCACGATTGCTATTATTATCATTATGAAACTAATAGCGAATATAGGTAAATAAATTTTCATACTGAATCCTTCAAACATAAAACCATAAATGACTTGCCCGATTGGTGCCATACATTGAGATACTGCTGTTATAATTGCCATTATTTTCCCTAGGTTTTCATTTGGTGTTTTCTTTTGAACTACTGTAATGACATAAATAGATACAATTGTCATGATCATTGCAATTAGAATTGAAGAGAGTATAAAGATGATAAATGATGGATAGTGTCCTAAATTAAGAATAAATGGTGTAACGGATAGTGCCATAGGTATTACTAATAATGCTATTAAAAGCATCCAATAATACAATGTTTTCATCTGAAGCTTTTTCGCAAAATAACCTATAGATAACGCACCTAATATCGTTGCAAAATCTATTAATCCCATTCCAATTCCGTATAACGTGTGGCTACTTCCCATTGTTACTCGTATAATAATTGGAGCACAAACAACAAATAGCGGTGTTAATATTAAATTTAGTAATGCGGCTAAAAGCATAGATTTCAAAATAAATGGTTGTTTTAAAACGAATATAAACCCTTCTTTCATATCCTTTACAATTGTCGGTATTATATGGCTTTCTTGCGTTCTTTTTATAAAAGGTATTGTAATAAACATTTCCAAAATCGCAGATAAAAAGAAAGCGAAGCAACTTATTATTACGAGCATTTTCAAACCAATTATGCCGTACAATATTCCTCCTAATACAGGAGCGACTATATTAGATAATGCTTGCACACCATTTACGATACCGTTCGCTTGTTCTAACTTTTTCTCTGGAACTAATTGCGGAATACTCGCCATTACTACCGGTGAGTACATTGCACTAATGATCGCTAGTAAAAACATAATTGTTCCGATCAATAGAATAGATACAGATCCAGTAAATAACAAAACTATAAAGCTTAACACAATCGCAGCGTTTATAAAATCAAATATAACCATTAAATTACGGCGATTGAAACGATCTGCTATCGCTCCGCCAAGAGGAGCTAGCAAAAACGGAATACTCGTAACCGCATATAGTCCTGCGAATATATCAGCACGCCCTGTTATATCTAATACATATAAAGACAGAGCAAAACGTAAAAATGTTGAACCTAAAATAGTAATAATTTGCCCACTTACCATTAAGTGAAAATCTTTCATAGAAGATTTTATACTTGCTGGCATCCTCATCACACCCTTCATTTAATTCAGACCGACTGTCGGTCTGTAATAATTAAACAGAAATCATGATTTCTGTTTAATTAAAACCTCAACCATATAATTAAAGGATCCTTCTTTCGCTCCAACAGATACTTCCATCATTTTAATATAAGCTTTAGCTCTTCTGATCATTTCTTCCGGCTTCCACTGGAATAAACCTTCATCAAATATGACTTGTGCTGAAGAGAGTAATAGTTCAATCGTTTCTTGTGGGTATGGTGTAGAAAATATGCCTTCATCGATTCCTTGTTCTAAAATCTCTGCTAAAACAGGAGATAAATGAATAATGGATTGCACTATACTTTTTTGATGCATTTCCGCATTATTTGGTTGATGAAATTGTTCAATCATTTTATCTTTAACATCCCCTGATTTTGGCGATTGCTCCATTAAAACTCGAAATAATTTTTCTAATACCGGGATATTTGGATTAGAGACAATTACTTTCGCTTTAGCAACATCATCTTTAATGATCCTCATAATGATCTCATCCATTACTTCTTCTTTTGACTTAAAATAGTGATAAAATGTCCCCTTTGCTATCCCTATCTCTTTTAAAATGTCATTTACTGTTGTTTTCGTATAACCTTTCGTAACAAATAAACGTTCAGCAGTTTCTAAAATTTCCTTTCTACGCTCCTCATATTCCTTAACTATGCGCATTCACGTTCTCCTTCCCGCCAGACCGACTGTCGGTCTATTTTAATTATATGTTTAGTTAGTAAAAAGTTTCCTATTATTGTTTATATACAACATCCTTCTTTCTATTTCCTTTATAAATTTTTATTTTTTAACTTCCGTTCAATTTGTTTAAAACGTATCTCATGTTTCTTATCGTCACCTTTTATTTTAGGAAAAGAACGATGCCCCCGCTTGATCCTATTTTTCTTGATTCTTCATTCAGACGCACAATACTTTGTATTTTTTCAGCTCCTTTACCACAAGTCTGCGCATCTCCTTTTCATCGATGACTTCAAAAAATGACAATTGATTCATACGATACGGTTCCCCTCTGTTCGATCTATTTACTTATGAATGGATTATTTTGTTAAGTTCCAATATGTAATTTTGCATATTTCATACTTTTAATTTTTGCACATGCGATAATTTATTTATAAAAATATAGATTATTAATAAGGGTGATTTATATGAGCAAGTTCCGAAAGAAGATGATTAAATATTTGCAAACATTTTGGGGATGCTTAGCATTTGGTGTATTAATGTTTGCTATCTTCTTAATTATGGATTTAACAGATACGCCTTTAAATTCATTAGGCTGGAGAGACTGGTTAGGTTCTGCAGCAGGTGCAGCCATTTTATCTGTTGGGATGTTTACTTTAAATAAATTGGATTTAAAATAAATATTCGGTCAATACTGTATGTAGGCTGTATGCCAAATTTCATTTAAAGTAGTTTTCCCTGTATCTCCTTGTATTGAGCAGTTAGCTTTTGCTAGCTGCTCTTTCATTTCGTTCCAGTTCTTACCACTTAAAGAACTCTTTAACTGCGTTTCCCAATAAATACACATATCTATTCCCCTTTGCTACAAAATGAAATCTTTATTTTGTTATTCGCTTCAATTCGTTCTATATGCATTCTCCCTTTCTCAACTATTAACCGGACAAGCATATATTATTCTATGGAGGAATCCACTCATAAAAATCTACCTTTCTTGTCAAAGAGCATGCTTATATGCGTGCTCTTTTTTATTATGTTTTCTTTCATTTCTAAATAACATTTTTAACTCTGTTCATACTATTTTTTCAACTTTAGGTTACAAACTATTTCTGTAAGCGTAGTGTTTCCTTTGTACAACAGGCAGTTAGTTTTATTCATAACAGCACACCTCTGCACTATTCACTAGAAATTTTCATATAGTGTATTGTGCTTGTCCAAAACGTGAGGTTATTACTCACGCAATCTAAATGAAAGAAAGGAGTGAGTGAGAATATGCGCTCATCTAGTCGTAAGCTCACAAACTTTAATTGTGGAGCACAAGCCCCCAGTACACTACCAGCTCTCGGTTTTGCTTTTAATGCTACTTCACCTCAATTTACAACACTATTCACGCCACTACTACTACCTAGTACAGGCCCAAATCCAAACATTACTGTACCTGTAATCAATGATACAATCAGTACAGGAACTGGTATTAGAATTCAAGTAGCTGGTATTTATCAAGTCAGTTATACATTAACAATCAGCCTCGATAATGTTCCAGTAGCTCCGGAAGCAGCGCGCTTTTTCTTGACACTAAACTCATCAACTAATATTATTGCAGGATCTGGAACCGCAGTCCGTTCTAATATCATTGGCACTGGTGAAGTAGATGTATCCAGCGGTGTCATTCTAATAAACTTAAACCCTGATGATTTAATTCAAATTGTACCGGTTGAAGTAATTGGTACAGTAGATATTCGTTCTGCCGCTTTAACAGTTGCACAAATTCGTTAATAAAAACAATATGCTTTGCTAATTAACATTTAATATTCCTTATACACCCCAAAATATATGTTATAGATTTAACACACATTTATATCAAACAAGCATATTTTATTGTATGGTGACTATCTAGTCATACAAATCTAAAGCGTTCATAAGAGCATACTTATATGTGTGCTCTTATGAAAATCAAGCTTTAATATAACTATTTTGTTTTACCTTATACTCATCGCTCTTTTGAACATTTACCTTTTTATTGTTATATTTGCTCATTGTTTTTCTCTTTTGTTTTACTAATTAGCTGATTAATTTCACAAACACCTTTTATTAAACATTCCATGTTTCTTCACCCCTTGAATATTTTTCAAATAAAAATACATACTATTTTCAAGCCGCCGTGTCCACGGCTAATACTTCTTTCTTTTGTTACAGCAGAAGCAGGTAGGTTCTTCACTTATCTGCTTTCTCTGTATATTTTTTAAGAAATCGAAAATAATACCAACAAGCTGTTTGAACTAGCAGCTTCACTCTTCTCGTAATGGGGATGCAATTTATTACAATTAGCTAACTCATTGAACTCACTGGCAGACAACCAAAATCGTTGTCTGCTTTTTGTATGAGATTTTTCGTTTTACATATACTACTTTTGAACCTGCAGACCAATACGAACCATTTTGGTGCTTGGGATTTCCCTTCCTGGGGATAAGTATTTTTTACTTATCCCTTTTTGTATAGACACGTACATTTAAGGTAAAGCTAATTACAAGCAGATTTTCTGTTTATGCGTAGTTCTAAACAAGAATACTTTTTCTCCTATTAAAGGACGGCAGGTACGACTGCTAGTCCTTTTTTCTTATATCGCATACAATCCCTTCAGGTAACTTCGTACTACATTACCTTCATCGTCGTAGTAAGCAATTTCCCAATAAGGATGGCAGTTGTGCTTCTCAAGTTCCCCATCGAGCAAAACGAACAAATTAGTTTTCCAGTTTCCAACGATCGTATCCCAATACGAGTTAAATCCTTCATAAACTTCTCTTTTTCCATTTCGATAATTGCGGAATGTGTAATGAAAATACTCGCTCGCTACATTACCTTTTCTTTCAACCAAAGTATTCTGCCGAAATAGTAGACATAATAAGTTCCGTTCTCTTTTTGCTGCAACATAACATTCCCGTACCGTTTGAATGTGTTACGAGTTTCTTTCACCAAATCGTCCAATTCTTTGTTAGCAAAAAATGTTTTCGTATCATTATACCAATTGATTTTTTCATAACCCGTATCATCATCAGGGCGCTAGTACGAATTGTTTTCTCTCGATTTTTTTTCCGATTAAATATTGTTCATACGTAAGTTGCACTTGTTCTTGAATTGCGACATGGCAGTAATACCTTTGCTCTACTGGTTTTGGACTATAAAATTCATTTTAAATACGGTGAATGAAATTTTTGCTTTTTTCTCGGCATCACCCTTGTTGTCTACAAACAAAAAAAGAGCCGCAACACTTTGCGACTCTTTTTAAATAATAACTATTTAACGGCCACGTCTTTGCTGACCTTGTTTTGTACTACTTTTCTTATTACTTGGCTTATTAAATGATCGATTGTTATCATTTCTCGAACTATTTCTTGGGCCACCTTTTGAACCACTTCTTGAACCTTCACGGCTATCTCTTTGACGATATTGATCTGATTTCTTTGGAGCCGGCTTTGGTACCGGTTTTCCATTTTCATCTACACGTTTTATCTTCGGTTGTTCGATTATTTCTCTTTGCAGTGGTGCACCAAGCGTTTTTTCAATTTCTTCTAAATGTTTTTCATCTTTCGCTGCAACGAACGTAATTGCAATACCTGATCCACCTGCACGTCCTGTTCGGCCAATGCGGTGAATATAACTTTCTACATCTTCAGGAATGTCAAAGTTAAATACGTGCGTTACACCATCTACATCAAGTCCACGAGCCGCTACATCAGTCGCAATTAAGTACTGAATTTTAGCTTCGCGGAAACTCTTCATGACTCTTTCACGTTTCGCTTGAGGTATATCACCATGAAGTTCAGCACAATTATAACCTAGTCCTTTTAAATTATCATAAAGCTTACTTGCTCTAACCTTTGTACGACAGAAAATAACAGCTAAAAATGGCTGATCACGATCCATAACAAAACGAAGTGCATCTGGCTTTGCACGATCTGTCGTCTCAATGACACGCTGCTCAATTGTATTTACCGTTACTTCTTCACTTTGTACTTGAATCATTTGCGGCTCATCCATATAACGTTTCGCCAATTTTTTAATATCTTTTGGCATCGTTGCTGAGAATAACATCGTTTGTTTACTATCAGGTGTCTCATCTAAAATATCTTCAATATCATATAAGAAACCGAAATAAAGCATTTGATCCGCTTCATCTAGTACAATCGTTGAAAGATTACTTAAATCAATTGTTTCACGTCGTATATGATCTAATAATCGACCTGGTGTCGCTACAACAATATGTGTATTACCTTTTAATTTTCTCAATTGTTGTGCTACATCTTGTCCGCCATATATCGCTAGTACATTAATATCTTCTCTTTGAACAAGCATTTTTTTAATTTCAGTTGTAATTTGCAATGCTAGTTCCCTTGTTGGTGCCACAATTAAAGCCTGAACATCACTAGACTCTGGATCGATTTTTTCTAAAATCGGTAACACGAATGCTAACGTTTTACCCGTTCCTGTTTTCGCCTGCCCAATAATATCTTTACCTGACATAATAACAGGAATTGCCTTCTCTTGAATTGGTGTTGCTTCTGTAATTCCATTTTCACGTAATGTATGATTAAAAGTTTCACTAATTCCTAATTCTAAAAAGTTTTTCAAATAGACCACTTCTTTTCCTTATTTTTCACATTAGCTTTCATTGTACCATTTGTTTCGCCAAATATGAAAAATAAAAAAATTCTTATCTTCTTTTTTTATATTCATCGTGTACTAAATGAATAAATTCTTTTTGTTTTTTCTCGGATTTTATTAATGCTTCCATATTAATAGAAGACAAAATGAACTTTTTAATTTTTCTATTATTCCAAATTAATTTTGTATACTTTGTATCTTCGTGTAGCTTTCGAAACCACTCGAATTCACTTAACTTTGCAATATGATGTTTTAATTTCATATCATTTCGAGGATAAAATAAAATTATATCCATTATTATATCAAGCAATAAACTCATCTTCTCCCCTCCTATACATATATATTTCAAATTTACGGAAATATAGTTACAGGGTGATGAAATTGACGACTACATTCATAAAGAGTTTTTGCGTATTTTTCTTACTATATTTTCAATCGAACTCAATTATTATGGCGAAGTCTCAAACAAATGTGATAAGTGAATTTAAACAAGCTTTACTCAAAAATGATAAAAAATTAATGCGGTCAAATGTAACAGAAGGGATTGAATTGCCTACTTTCCTTACAGATAAACATATTCATGAAATTAAAATAGTACCGTCTCCAAAAGAAGATACTACAATTCTTATTTCCTATTTCAAAGACACTGGTGATGAATTTACTATCGGTTGTATTTTAGAAATAGTAACAAAGAATATTAAAATATCTCGAATTAATCAAATTTATGATGGAACTAACCCTCTTATGAAAGAAGCTACTATTGTAAAAGAATATGAATTGAGGATTAAGCGGCATATACTAACACCTACAAAATTCCCATTCGAAATTCACGAATTTCAAGGGTACATCTATAACGATTACTTAAACCTCCAATACTACAATGAAGATATTCATGGGATTTTAAAAATCACTGTTTCACCAGTTCAACATAAATTAGATCAATATGTACATAAGGGAACTAAATTTCACATTTTAAAACATAATATAAAAAAGACGGTTTTCAAAATAAAATCGCCATTGGTAACAAACTATACATAAAAAGAAAATACAGTGTTAATGATTTGATTAGAATTGCAGAATCTATGAATTAAAAAACCGATCTTTCCTATATCGAAAAGGTCGGTTTTTTAATTCATACAGTGAGTTTTCCTCCATGATAGCAATAATAACTTGCAGCTTTAAGGTTTTTAATTCTCTTTAAAGATTCTTCCGCTTTTTCTATATCTAAACAAAAATCCGGATTAGCTATTTCTAATTCACAATTATCTTGAACGGCCGCATCCCCTGTAATTACACAATTTAAATTTGGAAAATATAATGAAATATGCCCCGAAGTATGTCCTGGGGTCGCTACTATTTGACATTCATCATTCAAAATCATTTGACCATCATATACTTTTTCATCGACGGAAATATGTCTTATATTTTTTAAGTGTTGTATAAACCATTCACCAAATTCTTTCTCTTCAATTGGCATACGTTCTAACATGTCTTCAGCTTGAACTAGTCTCTCCGATTTTATTTCACCATTTATGTAGTTGGATTCTATTTCACTAGCCATAATATTAATGTAAGGATATTTCACTTTGAAATCATATAAAGATCCTATATGATCGTCATCATAATGAGTAATAATTATATTTTTTAAGTTTTTCATCTCATACCCCTGTTTTAAAATTGCGTCTTCAATTAAAGGTAAAAAGTTTAAATAACCTGTATCTACTAAAGTTAATTCATTGTTTATTATAATTAAGCTAGGATAAATATATTGTTTTGCCCCATTAAACTCAAATTCAATTGGTAATTCTATTATCTTCATTTTTCTTCCCCCATACCCATTATTTAATGTTTAATAATAAACAAATCATCCACATACATTTTACTGTACATACTTATGTAACAAAACACCGTGAGTCGTGACATAACCAACATTCTATTATTTTGAACAGGTAATTCCTTATTTTTATGGAAATATACAATAAGATAAATAATAAAATTGATTACTTCCTCACTTTTTTGTCTATCCTTTTAAAAAATCTCTGTTTTAGTAAAAGGAGTGTTTATATGGAGAAACAGACACTTTGGAAAAAATTCAAACAAAGCTCAGCAAGCCTCGGAAAATCTAGCGTATATGAAAGTATTATTTTATACTACACAATGAGAAAAAAAGGGTTACCTACTAAAGCGAAATTTATAATTTTAGCCGCTTTATCCTATTACGTATTAACAATCGACTTCATTCCAGATATAGCTGCTATTATTGGGATTGGCTTATTAGATGATGTTTTAGCAATTGCTATAGCGCATAAGTTTGTAATGCGCCATGCGGACGCTGAAATTCGAGAGAAGAGCAAAGTAAAAATGGAGTCATTATTTACTTCAGCACAAGTATAATTATACTGTCCAGTCATTTACCTAGCTTTTTACTTTCAAAAAAGCTAACTATAATTATTGATAGTTCTATTTAACATTCACCATGAGAGCATTACAGAATACATTCTTAATTTCTCTTAGCTCTCAACCGTAAACAAATAAGGTGTCAGTACTTGTTCCTAAGTTCTGACACCTTATTATTTGTTCTGAAATTTATCTGTTATACAATTCATTCAGGAAGGATTCCAGTTGTGACATTCTTATATGAAGAAATACCATATTAGTGCATGTAGTTTATACAGTTACATGCGTCCCCTTATACAAAACTGCTATTGCCACTACTATAAGAATCATTCCCATAAAAGCAGGTGCAGTATGACCAAGTGATACATAGATTTGCCCTCCAATAATTGGACCAATCATTCTTGCCAAAGCTTGAATAGATTGGCTACCGCCTTGAATCCTTCCTTGTTCACTAGAATCGACAGACTTTGAAAGCATCCCATTGAATGAAGGCCCGAAAATTGAGTCACCAAAACCAAACAGTAACATCCCAACGATTAGAAGAGGATATAAGGAAAATAAAGCAGATGCTGCAATAAAACTGTAGCCAATAATCTCCGAAACCATTCCAAGCATAGCTATTTGTTTATCACTAAGCTTGATCAAAAGCTTTGGCATTATAAAAGCTTGTGAAATGATATCTTGAAAGCCCATAATTGAAAACATAAGTCCGATTAGTGCAGGTTTCCAGCTAAAAGTATCCATCGTAAATTGTGTAAAAATTGCTTGTAAAGATCCGTTAGGTATCCAAAGTAAAAACGCTGAGACAAGTAACCATTTTAAGTTTTTCATGGAAAGTATGTTTGCCAGCTGTGCAAAAGGATTTAACCTTACAAAAGTAATTTCTTTTAACCTATTATTTTTGTCAAGACTCTCAGGCATATATTTCATCCCATATAAAACATTTAATAAAGTTATAAGTGCTCCGAAATATAAAGGTACAGAATGACCAAACTTTGCAAGTAATCCCCCAAGAGTTGGTCCGATAATGGTTCCTGCACCTACCACTGCACTCACCCACCCAAAATACTTCGTTCTCTGTTCAGAGGGAATGATATCTGCAAAATATGCAAAAATTGTACTGATGCTCCCGCCTGTTATTCCTTCTACTATACGTCCAGCAAATAGTACCCATAAAGCCCCTCCTATACCAAAAACTAAGTACCCGATTGCAGAACCGAAAAGGCATATTAAAAGTAATGGACGACGGCCATATTTATCGCTCAAAGCTCCGAGTGCAGGAGCAGCGAAAAACACGCAGACCGCATAAACAGAGGTCAGTAGCGTAACAACTAGAGCCTGTTCTTCCGGACTACTTATATAAGGCTCCACTAAGAATGGCACTACAGGCATAATGATACTGAAACCTATACCACAAAGAAATACAGAAATAAGACCGAATATTAAAGCATGTTTATCTATGTTTTTTTCAGTTTCATTTTTTGATTTTAAAATAGACATTTAATTTCTCCCCTCAGAACATTTTATTGCTTTGTCAACAAAAATAATAACTCTGTTTTGTTGATTAGTCAACAAAAATAAAATAATAAAAAGGTAGCCTTACCGTGAATAGGCTACCTTTTTATTATTTAAATATATCTCGCATTAACAGGCAAATTTACGACTTAATATGTATACCTTGTTTCTTTATTTCTGCATCCAAATGCCTACTATACTTTTCCACGAAGTTAATAATACTGTCGAATTCCGCCTCGGTTACTTGCTCAAATACAGCTTTATCCCGTTGTTGAAACTCATTGTGCAACTCTTCGTGAATTTTATATATTTCTTTCCCTTGTTCAGTAAGCTTAAAATAGATTTCTTTTTTATTCTCTGATTTCTGGTAACTTTCGATAAGGCCTTTGTTTATGAGCTTCTTAGTCATTCTACTTATTGCACCGCGAGTCACATAAAAAGCCTCTGCAAGTTGTGTCACGTTAGAATCGGCATTGTTTTCAATGTATTCAATACAATGTACTTCAGAAGACTTAAAACCTTTAAGACCTTCTTCCATTTTATCCTTATTAAGCCAAACCATCTTATTATATAATTCCCTGAAACCGTTCATGACCTGTTCTTCCTTATTCATGGTCTATCCTCCTAACCGCTCATTCATACGTTAAAACCATTATAGTGAACTACCCACCACTTAGTATCTCTTACGAGCTTACCCCGAGTGGTGTCTTCTCGGTTCATCGCTACTTTTGATAGCTAACGAATTTGTCTTAAGACAGCCGAGCTAACTCCCTTGTTCCAAAGGTTATTTCTTACGGTTTATATCAATGCGAATAACCGCATGGCTTCTTTTTTGATATTGATAGCTGCGTTATAGTCACGACTGATTGTTAGTCCACACGAACACGCATACGTACGTTCAGATAGTGACATTTCTTTTTTGTTTCCACAACGACTACACATCTTTGTAGAAGGAAACCACTTATCTATTTTCACAAGCTGTTTTCCTTGTTCTTGTAGCTTATATGCTAAAAATGTCGTTAACATCCCCCAGCCGTTATCAGCTACACTCTTACCAAAGCGAAGTGCTCGTGACATTCCTTTCATATGTAAATCTTCGATTGCTACAACGTCAAAATGAGTAGCCAATTCTTTAGACTTGTGATGAAGGAAATTCTTACGTTGATTTGCGACCTTTTCATGCAACTTCGCTACACGAATGCGTTGTTTATTCCAGCGTACCGAATCTTTCACACGTCTGGCTAATACTCGTTGTTCCTTCGCTAATTTGTCTAACATCTGATGATAAAAGCGAGGATAATTGGCTTTCTCATCTTCGCTACTCACATATAATTCAGCCATTGCGAAGTCTAATCCAACTACATTTTGTACTTCTTTTTGTACAATCTCTTTTTCATATTCAGTCAAGATGGACACATAGTATTTACCAGTAGGTGTCATCGAGATCGTACACGATTTGATGATATTACTTGGCGGTATCTCCCTATGTTGCTTCAGTTTCACCATTTTCAATTTCGGTAATTTGATATAACCATGAAATAACATAATATTTCCGTTTACGCGATTCGTTGTATAAGATTTTCTACTCTTTCTACTTTTGAATGTAGGAAAATCACTTTGACCACTAAAAAAGTTCTTATACGCAGTTTGCAAGTTTAATTGCGCGTTAGCCAATGTTAAGGAATCGACCTCTTTCAGCCATTCATACTCCACTTTGTATTTCGCAGGAGTAGGGAATTTTTGTTTCTTCAGCTCTTCCTTGTTCTCTTTATATGTTTCGTATATTTCTTTCCGCTCAGCCAGCATTTTATTATACACAAAGCGTACACATCCGAACGTTTTACGTATGAGATGTGCTTGTTCTTCTGTAGGATACAGACGAAATTTGTACGCCTTATTCTGCTTTATCATTTCTATTCACCTCAGTTTTCGCTTCATTTCCCATAAGCTATGACGGTGATTATACAACCTGAACATTACATTATTATTATCTACTTTCATTGTTATACCAAACTTTACCTCTTATAAGAATGATTATATCAGAGGCGAAAAAAATAGGAAAACCAAATGTTTGGCTACGCCAAATCGAAATTCATCCCCCACCTACCGCTAGACTATCGTCTTTCACACGCTTGAGGAAGGAGACTTCTTTCGGATAATACGTTAAATTTCTGTTTCCGTTTCGACAATATTGATATAATTATTTGAGTTATCTATGAAAGTAGACGATAAAATATAATAATTCACTATACGGAAAATAAAGCATGTATATTATAATATGCCCTACACGGTAAACAAAAAGTAAGAGCTAAGATTAGTTGTCTTAGCTCTTCTTCCATAAAATTTATGTTTTTTAAATACTATTTCACTTCATTGGCTACAAAAAATTGCTCACAAACACTGGAAATGCGCTGCAAGTCTACGTTTCCACCAGATATAACCGCGACTACCTTTTTCCCTTTAATATATGGATCCACTTTCCCTGCAAGTAGAGCAGCAGTAGCTAATGCACCAGCACCTTCTACAACAGCTTTTCCACGTTGTAATAAGTCTTTCATCGCTACTTCTAATTCACCTTCTGACACTGTTACGATATCATCTACTAATTCGTTTACAACTTCAAAAGTTAAATCGCCTGGTATTTTAACTGCGCAACCATCTGCTATAGTAGGTGCCTCATAATGTTCTACAATCGTGCCTTTGTCATAAGATGCCTTCATCCCATGAACATTTTCTGCTTGGACACCAATTATATTAATGGATGGATTAAAAGATTTTAATGCAACAGCAATACCAGAAATAATGCCACCTCCACCAATTGGTACAATGACAGTATCAACATCCCACATATCATCAAGAATGTCCAAACCAATTGTACCTTGACCAGCCATTACCTCTACATCATCATATGGATGTAAATATGTTTCACCTGTTTCTCTTATAATCTCCTCACATTTTGCCTTCGCATCATCAAAAGTTTCACCGTATAAAACAACTTCTGATCCATATCCTCTAGTAGCCTCAACTTTCGCTAAAGGCGCAGAAATTGGCATTACAATTTTACTCTTAATACCAAGCAAATGAGCAGATAAAGCAATACCTTGTGCATGATTACCTGCCGAACAGGCAATTACTCCTCGGTCTTTTTCTTGATCTGTCAACTGTGACATTTTATTAAATGCACCACGAAATTTAAAAGAACCCGTTAATTGCATATTTTCTAACTTCAGGTGAATTTCTCCACCTGTTTTACTAGTCAAATAAAAAGACTTTACTAATGGAGTTTTACGAGCATTTCTGTCTAGAATGTTTTGAGCTTTTTTAATGTCTGCTATATGTAATGGTAGTTTTTTAGTTATCATACTAATACCCCCTTCATGATTTATGATTTACTATTTGTCTCATTCCTAAGTTTTCGTAGGCAATAACTCCTTTATACGCAACCAACCCTGTTAAAAAATCATTCCTCATATATGTACGCTATTATTTACTGTACATATATGCAAACAATTCAACATCCTCTTCATATCACGTTCTTTGTAATGATTCAGGCATGCAATTTGGATCCAGTTATTCTTTTGTAAATACGCTGATTCATAATGGACGATATATCCTTGCAGCGCTAACATATCACCTACCGCTTTAGAAGAAAGACCTTCGCTTAATTGAATGGTAAGTATAACTGATGCAGCATGTTCTTTAGGTGAAACAAGATTTAAGCCCATAGTAGTAATAGCTTGTTCAATATATTCATATGTCTCTTTTATTTTTACAAATGCTTTTGCATCTTCAAATCTCTTTAATGCTTCTTGCAATGCATAAATTAAATTCCATGAATGAGAATATGGAATACTTTCATTTTCTTCGTACATGCCAATGTCCAGATAGGCTGGTAATGTTTCGTTTACTTTCACATTGTGATTATGAAAAACGAAAGATAATCCAGTAAACGATTTAATTGCCTTTCCACTAACACCACTTGCAAAATATACATCTTTCAAATCTATCGGTATTGCTCCAATTGAGCTAATACAATCTACACATAGTTTCACTTTATACTTTTCACATAAAACATTTAGTTCGTCTAAATCATTTAACATTCCGGTTGATGTTTCATGGTGAACAAACCAAAGCCATTCATAATTGCCAGTTTCCATTATTTGTTCTAATTCTGTATAAATAAATAGTTCTCCCATTTCTTTTTTATACGTATCAAAATGTAATTGCGCGCGTGCTGCATGTCCAACTAATCTATTACCAAATTCCCCATTTGTTAATACTAGTCCTTTCCCTTTTAAAGAACGTAACTGTAAAGCAATGGCATCATTTGCTAACGTCCCTGTTCCTAACATAAGTTGTACATGCTTTGCTTTTGTCATGTGAAGTAACCGTTTTTTCACATTGTCCATTGTCATTTGAAATGACTTAGAACGATGCGAAATAGGCTTAGTAGAAAATGCCTTTCGAACATTTTCTTCAATATCTACTGGACCAGGTAAAAACGAATATTCTTTCGTCATAACCCCTCCAACGCTCGACGCTTCAAACATAGCAGGCGTAACATACATTGGCTGGAAGGCTGCTTCTTCTGTACCAACTAACGTATGGAAAGATTTGAATCCCATTTGCTCATATAAAGGTAGTTCACGTGTTGTAGCAGAAATGAGTGCCAATTCATATCCATTTAGAAGCAAATAACGATGTAAAAAGCGAATTAAACCTAACAACGCTCTTCCATTTCTATATTCACGTTCTACTGAAAGTAAACGAATTTCATATACGTTTTCTCCATGTTCTTGCAAATAATAATCTAGATTTGGAATTTTATTATCTAACGAGAATGGTCGTTTTCCTCGCAATGTAACCATACCTACTAACTTATCGTCATCTAAACAAATTAAATATGTATTTTCTTCATGGAAACGATCTATACGAACACGCTCTTGCGTTTCTTCATGTTGCGGAATTTCTTCTACAAATGTTTTATAATTCAACTTATGTATACTTTCAAATTCCCAAGCTTGATCAGCAACTTTATAAATTAACCCCATGTTGTATCTCCTTTATGTATTTAATAAAAATTATAAGTGGAGATTAACTCCACTTATAAAAAGTTCATTTCATTCTCGATTTACATATAAAATAAGTATAATTATAAGTGCACTTAATATAGTCGTAACAATAGAGTAAGAATACAAAATCATGCAAACTGGTAAACAAGCGATTGTAATTAGTCCTGGCTTAGTAAATCCTTTAAAGATTAAATAAAATATAATGAAAACAGCAACAAGGGTAAGCGCTATCAAATAATCAAATGCAATTAATCCTCCAATAAATGTTGAAATGCCTTTTCCGCCCTTGCCTTTAAATATAATTGGGTAAATATGTCCAAGTAAAACAGCCAGTAAAGCTAACATTACAAATGTAGAATCTCCAAAAAGGTATTTTGCAATAGAAACTACGATTGCCCCTTTGATCGCATCACCTAAAAATGTAGCGACGAAATACCCTTTTCCATATACCCGCCCCATATTTCTTGCGCCAGGATTACCGCTTCCTTCCTGCCGAATATCAACATTATGTTTCCATTTCGTCACTATATAAGCGGTCAATATGTTTCCAAATAAATAAGAAGCCACCAAATACAAAAATTGCATACTATTAATCATGTAATCATTCACTTTCTACATGGGAGTACTTATACAATATTCAATGACTATGTATATTGTACTTTTCTTACTTTACATCCCTTTATACATTTTAACATCATATTTTTACAAATCATACAAAAATTCTCATGCGGCTATTTATTAAAATATAAATTCTTCATTAAGTAATAGGTTCCTTTCACTGCTAGTTCTGATGGTGATACAAATATAACTTCTCCCATACTTTTCTCGCAGCATTTCTTAAATTCAGCATATATTTCAGGAACGAAACGTAATATACTGCCACTTACTGCAATTGAAGTTGATAAATCAAACTGCATCTTATTGTAAATATTCACCGTAATTCTCGTTAATTCCGCAGCCGCTTGCACCATAATTTCACGTGCGTCATCATTCCCATTTCTCGCTTCCTCAATAATGAATGGTGCGATTGCTGCAACTTTATCTTTTGAAAAACTATATACTAGTCTTTTTATATGAGACGATGTCAAAAGTTGAAACTCTTCTTGAATTCTTACGCTTAATGGGCAAAGTGTAACTCCTTGATCAAATTGATTTGCCATTCTCTTTAAACCTTGTAACGCAATCCAATATCCGCTTCCTTCATCTCCTAAAATATGTCCCCATCCCCCACTATACTCGTACACTTCCCCTTTCTTTCCTATACAAATCGCACCTGTACCGCCAATTGTTAAAATTCCATCCTTTCCTTTTAAAGCGGCTGCATGAGCAATCATTGCGTCATTAAAAACTTCAATTTGTGTTCCGTACTTCTTTTTCAGACGTAATGTTAATTCATTTGTATTTGCTCCGCTTACACCCGCTAATCCTAAACAAATACAAACGCAATGCCCATTTAATAAACCTTTTTGGCATTGATCAATCGCTTCCATACTATGAAAAAGTGCTTCTTCAAAATCTATTAATATATTTCCAAAACCACTCGTAGCCGTTTCAAGTTCACTTCCGTCTTGATCAAATGCAATTGCTTCTGTCTTTGTTCCCCCGCCGTCTACTCCAATCATATATTTCATATGTTCGCCTCATTCTCTTCGAATTGGAGGGAATGTTATATTCCCTAAAACTACAGATTGCTTTGCACCTGTTGCACTTGGCACATTACTCGGATTACGATGATACGTTTCGTTTGCTAAAATGGCAAAGGCGATTGCTTCTTTCGCCTCTGAAGAATAGCCTATATCTTCTTGAATGAATATGGCGCATTTTTCATCCTTCAATCCATACCGTATCATTTCAACAAGTGTACGATTATAACTGCCACCACCGCCTAAAATCACCTCATCGATTTCATAATACGGCAGAATAAACTCCTTATAGTGATGAACAATTGAACTTGCTGTAAACATCGTGACAGTCGTCACTATATTTTCTTTACTATGCTTTTCATACCGCTTCAACAACTCACTGACAAATTCTTCTCCAAACTGTTCTCTACCAGTTGATTTCGGTGGATTCATTTTCAAAAATGGATGGTTTATACAATATGTCAAAATTTCATCTACAACTACTCCCTGTTTTGCAATTTTACCATTTTGATCATATGATAACTGAAATAGCCTTTGACACATTTCATCAATTACCATATTACCTGGACCAGTATCAAAAGCTATAACGTTCTTATCACTTAGGTGACTTGGTATTATGGTAACATTACCAATCCCGCCAATATTTTGTAGTAGTCTATTTTTAGTTGGATGACGATACAAAATAATCTCTGAATATGGTACAAGTGGTGCACCTTGTCCCCCTGCTGCGATATCCATCGTTCGAAAATTAGAAATAACCGTCGTATTCGTTTCATATGCTATAACTGCTGGTTCTCCAATTTGCAATGTGGAAGGAATCATATTACCATCGTGCTTTGGCTGATGATAAATCGTTTGTCCGTGAGAACCAATTAAATTTAATTGTCCCAAAGGAAAATTGGCCTCTTTACAAACTTCCCTTACAGCATTGGCGAAGCATAAACCGAGTTTGAAATTTAAACTGCATATGAGTTGTACATTTGAATTTTCTATTGATAATGCCTGCTGGATCTCATTTTTCATATCATTACAAAATGGAACTGTAGTAAAATGGATGAGTTTGACCTTAGACTCTACACCACTCCCCTCTATATGAACGAGTGCTACATCTATTCCGTCTAACGAAGTACCAGACATTATCCCTGCAATATACATAACATGCATGACCTCCTATTTACTAAAAAACAATCATGTAAGTTACAAACGTACAACCGATGGAAAATAATATAAATCTATAAAACAACTGGGCTTTCGATGCGAACAATCCATCAATGAAAGAAACAACTACTGTAAGCAAAATACTTGCCGCAATGCTTGTAACGAGCCATATACTATGCATTTGTGATAAATGTAGCATTCTTAATAAAGGTACAAAAAGTAAATTTGCACATATCACTCCAAATAATAATAAAAATACACCTTTATAACTAAATTTTATATTCATTCCATTTCACCCTCTCTGGACTTCATGTGAAAGAAGTGATAGACAAAATGCCTATCACTCAAAAATACAGTATAAAAATTACGAATTTACAGATTCTCCGTCTCCATTCTTTTCAATTTCAAGCATATTTTTGTCGTACATTTTAAAGAATGGTAGATAAATAAGAAATGATATTGCTATATTTATTAAAACTAATACAACTGCACGCCAATCTCCTCCTGTAGCTAAATATGCACCAATTGGAGCTGGTAGTGTCCACGGCGGCATAATGTGTGTTGGTGTTACAAATCCCATTGCAGTTGCAGAATATGCTATAGTAGCTGTTACTAGTGGTGTAATAACGAAAGGAATAATTAAGATTGGATTCAGGACAATTGGTAAACCGAATATAACGGGTTCATTAATGTTAAAAATTCCAGGCACAATACAACTTCTCGATAATGCTTTCGAATATTTTGATCTACCAAAAACAATCATGGCTAATACAAGTCCTAGCGTTGCACCCGAACCACCAATCCAAATAAACCATTGATAAAACGGCTCTGGTGCAATGAATGGAAAATGACTCGCACCACTTGCTACAGCTTCACCGTTCTTCCCTAAATATACATCCCAAAGTGGTCTCGCCACAGTACCTACAACGGATACACCGTGTATCCCGAAAGACCAGAAAAATGTAATTAAAAATACAGGTATAATAACGCCAAAGTAACTATCGCCAGCTTTAACTAATGGTGCTGCTAATTTATCCACAACGTAATGTACATCTACTTTAAAAACGACAGTAATAAGACTCATAATAATAATAACGAAAGCCGCAGGTATAAGTGCTTCAAACGAACGCGCTACTGACGGTGGTACTTGTTCTGGCATTTTGATCGTTACGTTTTTCTTCTTACAAAATCTTAAAATCTCAACTGATAAAATAGAAACAATCATTGTCACGAATAATCCATGACCTCCGAGATTTGTCATCGGAAGCATAAACCCTTTTTTATCAATTAATTCAGGCGTTAATGTTAATAGTAATGAACATACTGCAAGCTGTGCTCCTGATAAAGCATCTAGCTTATAACTTTTCGCTAAATTATACCCTATTCCAAATGCTATATATAAAGACATAATAAACATCGTTAAACGATATGGTATTAATATACTTGTTTGATTTTTTAATGCCCAAACAGATATGAAACTATCTTTCGGTAATGGTGGAAATGCTACGATTAAAAAGAAACTTCCTACAATAATAAATGGTAACGCTGAAATAACTCCATCACGGATTGCTTGTAAATGCCTCTGTTCAGAAAGCCTTGCCATCGGTCCAGATAAGTTTCTATCAAGAAACGTGACAAATTTATTCATAACGCTTCCCCCTAACTAATTAAATCATTTACAGTTTTTAATAAAGTCGGTCCGCCAAGCGGCGTGTATGCTTGTGGCGGTATGATACCGCACGGGATAGATTCCTCTTCTGCGAATTTTTTAACAGAGTCAAATCTATGTCTTACTTGAGGTGCAACCATTACAACGTCCCAGCCATTCTTTACTTCTTCCTCTATCTCACTTGTTCCAATGGCATGGACTTCCATGTTTACACCTTTTTTCTCCGCCTCTTTTTTTAAAGCGTTTACAACAATTGCACTGGACATCCCTCCAGAACAAACGAATAAAACCTTCATTTATTAATCCTCCTATACTTATAAATTATCCCCTTCGGATGAAAGGAAGTTTCACTTTACTAACAAGCATATGAAGAAGTAAAAGAATTTAGTTATATTGAAAGTAAATTTCAGTAAAAATATTTTTCCTATTAAATTAATGTTTCAATATTTATTTTTCTCAATTGTAAGTACAACCTCACCTCGGATATCATATTAGCTAACCATATAATAGGGAGGCGTATAAATAATCATGAAACGTTTATTAGTGATATGTTGTATCGTCATCTTTTTTATTCCTTTCTCTTTCATTTCTCCTCACTCTACTTACGCTGAAGTAAATACTACGTATAAAAAACACGAATTACGTGCTGTATGGATTGCTTCTGTACTTAATATTGACTGGCCCTCAAAAACTGGCTTACCTATCGCAAATCAAAAACAAGAGTTTATTAGATTATTAGACGATGTAAAAAACACTGGTATGAATGCAGTTGTTGTACAAATAAAACCAACCGCTGATGCTTTTTACCCTTCCAATTACGGTCCTTGGTCAGAATACATTACAGGTACACAGGGAAAAGATCCCGGATACGACCCGCTCGCATTTATGATTGAAGAAGCACATAAAAGAAATATAGAATTCCACGCATGGATTAATCCATACCGAATAACGATGAATCACACTGATATAAATCGATTATCGGATAACCACCCTGCAAAACAGCATCCGGATTGGGTTGTACCTTATGGAGGAAAGTTATATTACAACCCTGGTATTCCAGAAGTGAAAAAATTTATTATAGAAGGCGCTTTAGAAATCGTACAACATTACGATATTGACGCGCTGCATATGGATGATTATTTTTATCCATATAAAGTAGCTGGTGAACAATTCCCCGATCAAAAAACGTTCGAAACGTATAATAATGGTAGATTTACAAATATAGAAGATTGGCGACGTGACAATGTAAATGAACTTGTCAAAGGTTTAAATACTGCTATAAAACAAGAAAAATCATACGTAAAGTTTGGCATAAGTCCGTTCGGCGTATGGCGAAATATAGCTGACGATCCAACTGGGTCTAACACTACTGCAGGTCAAAGAAACTATGATGACCTTTATGCTGATACACGTGAATGGATACAAAAAGGTTATATTGATTACATTACACCGCAAATATATTGGAATATTGGTTTCACACCAGCTGCATATGACATATTAGTAGATTGGTGGGTAAAAGAAACAAATAATAAACCGATTCACCTATACATCGGTCAGGCGGCGTATAAAATTAATAATAATTCTGTCCCAGCTTGGTCTGATCCTGAAGAATACCCAAGACAACTTGCATTAAACCGGTTATATCCTGAAATAAAAGGTAGTATGCATTTTAGCTTAAAAGATATTAATAACAATCCACTAGGAGTTAAAGATAGACTCTCAAAAGACATATATAAACATCCTGCATTAATCCCGCCTATGCCTTGGCTTGTTCATGATCCACCAAAACAACCGACTTTAAAAGGTGCTATTCCAAGAGATGAAGGTATTGCTGTAGGTATCATTGATGATAGAGAGAATGACTCTGCTTATTACGCCATTTACCGTGTGAATGGAAAAAATGAAGTGGATACAGAAAATCCAAAAAATTTACTTACTGCTGTAAGAAAAACAAAGCTCGGAGAAATTTATGTAGATAAAACAGCTATTTCAGGAGAAACGTATACGTATGTAGTAACTGCAGTTGATCGATTGCATAATGAAAGTGTTGCATCTAGTCATACTACCGTTAAAGCAAAATAACAACTAATAAAAAAACGCCTTAAAAGCTAAGAACTATAGCTTTAAGGCGTTTTTTTTATTTATTCTTAAACTTCTCAGTCGCTGCTCTCATCTTCACATTCAAATCGTGATCAATCGAGTCACGAATATCTCGCTCGACTACTTCCATTTCTTTTTGGAAATTTTGCAAGTAGATTTTTAATTCTTCTTCTTTTTCTGGTCTTTGTGAAGGTGGTAATTGTACGACTAACGATAGCATCGCTGTTAAATCTTTCATTAAGAACGTTTCAAGTTTATGTTGTTGTTCAAACATACGCTGCTCCTGATAATACGGCAAGGCATTTAATACTGAAATTGTAATTTCATCAACCGTTCTTTGTAATGAAGGGTTTATTGAGCGTTTATACGTTTGAATTGTATTTAATGCATCTGGATATCGATCATAAAAATACAATTTATAAAACGAAAGGTCTGATGGTTTTACTGTTTGCTGCGTTTCTTGTCTTAAAAAATCTTTTACTTTCATCGCCGCTACATCAATATCTTCATTTGTAAGTTTTTTCGTTGTTTTTGCCATTACATGTACTTTTTTCTGTTTTTCTTTCGGTAACATTGAGAATACTTGCTCTCTCGTACGTTGACCCGATGCACAGAAAAGAGTGTTTAATGTATATTGTTCTTTCTTTCCTTCCGTACGAATCCAGCGATAAAAGAGTGGGTGCTGTGTAAATTCTTGTAGAAACGGTAATGATTTATTCGATAACTTATCTAAAGAATCATGTGCTCTTTTATATGGTTTCGTCCATGAAAAATACAGTTTACGTCCGAAATATACAACTAAAACAACGACAGTAAATGCGATTAAAAGCAATGTACCCAATAGTACTAATACTGTTTGAATGAAACTCATTTTTTCACCTCCTCTAAAAGTCTGTTATTTCCTTGGACGCTGAATGAGTTTTTGTTTCATTTCATCATTAAATGTGTCTAATTCAATTACAAACTTCTTACTTGACTCGATAATACGTTCTGATGATTTCTCAGAAGCTTCAATCGCAGCAAATACATTTTGGAATGATTCACGTAATTTATCCATGCTAATAGCAGGATTTTCAAGAAGTTTTGTTGTTTCTTCTGTATTTTGTTTTAATGCTTGTGAGTTACTTAATACCATTGATTCAATTGCTTCATTTGTCGCATTCACTGCATCAATTGTTTTACGCTGATTTGTTAATGCTAGCTGGATAGCAGCTGAAACTGTTACAACGTTTTGCGTCATCGTAATGGCATTACGAATTGCTTCTGTTAACTTTTCATTATTTTTCTTAATAATGTCTACAGATGCGATAGATTGTAATAAAACACTTTTCGCTTGCTGCATATTACGTGTACGTACTAGAATCTTTTCTAATGCATCGTTAATTAATGGAATATCTCTTTGACGTTCTGGATTTTGTTTCTCAGCTTCCAGCATGCCAGCAAGTTTTCTCCCTAAGTATACTTGCTTATCAAGTGCGTGAATTTTATCGTGCGATTGTTCTTTAAGCATTTCAAGACCAACTGTATCTTCTTGTAAGTTGTCACGACCAATTAGTAGGGATCTTATAATCTCCTCAATTTGCTTATCTATAGATTGATATTTATGCACGTATGTTTCAAGTGGATTTTTCTTGAATACTTTAAACATAATTTTCTTCATACCACTTGCTTTTAATGAATTCGGATCAAGCTCTGATACCACTTTTCGTAATTCTAACAATGTATTTGGAATTTCTTCGTTCTTTCCATTCATCATCGCTGTTACTGGACGCTTTAGTGCTGATAACGTTTGTCCTGCTGCTTGTTGCTCTTTATCCCCTAAATCTCCTAGCTGTGACAATACTTTTGATAAATCCGTATTTTGCTCGCTATTTAATTTTTGTACATAAAGATCAGCTTCTTTATTCAGTTCCTCTAATTCTTGATCTTTTATAACTGTATCTACTACTACTTCTACATTATTATCTTTCACAATGGATACAGGTTCTTTTTTCTCGAGTTCAGTCAACAAAATCGCTCCTTTATTTATATGTGCGAATTTATATGCACTATATTTCATCTATTATATCGTATTTCATATACATTCTAACTGCTTGAAATCGATTTTTTTAGAAATGCCTGTTTATGCAGTCATTCCCTGTTTCTTACTATAAGTATACCTGTTCTCAACATTATTTTCCTCAGACTTAAGACCTAGAGAACAACATGCTGAAGGCGGATTCTTCGTATGTTACGTATATAAATTACGTCCTTCCCATCCTACTGTACTCAATCTTTTGACATACACCCTTTTTCAATGTGATAATTATATTACGCTCAATCCTAACTCTTCTTAAGCGCTACAAATGCTCCATT
The DNA here is from genome assembly GCF_007680225.1 of Bacillus sp. DE0042. Taxonomy (NCBI): domain Bacteria; kingdom Bacillati; phylum Bacillota; class Bacilli; order Caryophanales; family Bacillaceae; genus Bacillus; species Bacillus sp. DE0042. Next base: position 399,257 of record NZ_VEJP01000001.1, read on the forward strand.
TTGAAATGCCAATAAGACCGTTTCAAACATTTCATCTTCTTCAATCATTTTTCTAAACTCGGCTAATTCGCTTGCATGAGAGGTTGCGTTATCAACAACAAGAAAACCCTTTGGTTGTAAAATGCGTTTTATATGCTCAAGCCACCACATGTATTGCGTACGCTCTGAATCTAGGAAAATAAAATCAAATGAGTGATCTAATTGCGCATCTAAAAATGCCCCTGCTTCTTGATTATGAACATCAATCCTTTGTAAAAGGTTTGCCTTTTCAAAATTGACAAGTGCCTCTCCAACTCGTTCTGAAGAAAGCTCTACAGTTGTTACATTTCCATTTGTTTCTTCTACCGCATTAGCTAACCACAATGTAGAATAGCCATTAGAAGTTCCGATTTCTAAAATGTTTTTTGCGCTACACCCTTTTACTAAAATCGATAAAAACTGCCCCATCTCACGAGTAATATTCCGTAACTTTTCTTCCCGTGTTTTTTTATTTCGATCATGCTCTTCTCCATATTGTTCAAGTTGAAATAATAATGAATCTAACGTATCCATTTTTTCATCGCCTTTCCAAAGCAATATGATGAAAAAGCTCTTGCTGCCCGTCTACTTTCATTATATGCGAAACAAAAACCTTTTTCTCGTTATATGACAAAGATTTGAATTTTTTTATAGCATATTGTTTCGTTTTTTGGTAAAGTTAATTTCTACGTGCAATTATTCCATTCATATTATTTTTAATTCAATTGCAGTTATTAAAAAATATAAACCCCAATTAAATGAATCGGTATTTCAAATTCAATTAAGCGCCCTTTCCGGACGCATTTTCTTTTGTTTATATATTTCTAGAAGAAAGGATGCTTACAATGAACGTGATTAGCTTAGATGCTGCTCGAAAGCGCAAACAGCATAAAAAATTAATGATTACTATACCGATTATTTCACGTATTTATGAAGAAGATGGGGAAATTAAATTTGAGGTAGCAGGCGAAAAAGATGTACCTCTTGAAATGTTAGAGAAATAAAAAAAAGACGCACTTCTAAAGAAATGCGTCTTTTTTTATACTGTTACATTTAAGTGCATAAGTTTTTCAGGATTAACCATCATATAAATGTTTGAGATTTTCTCATTTTCAAATGTAAATGAAAGCACATAAGTCACTTTATTATTTACTTTAACAATAACACCTGGGGCACCATTTACCATCTTATAATCAACATTGTACTCTTCCGGGAACTTCTTCCCAATTCCAAAGAATAAACGTATAATTCTATCTGCAGAATAGATTGGATGGATTGCAGTTGTAGCTTTACCACCACCATCAGCTTTTAATATCGCATCTGTTTTTAATACTTCTAACATGCCTTGCGCATCCCCACACTGCAATGATGATACAAATTTCTCCACATAGGCAGCCATCTTCTTCGTACTTAATGTTGACTGCTTCGGCTTATCCAAAATACTTTTTCGTGCACGTTGAAAGATTTTTCGGCAGTTCGCATTACTCTTATCTACAATTGAAGCGATTTCTTCGTATTCATAACTGAAAACCTCTCTTAATATGAAAACAACTCTCTCTACCTCAGACAATTGTTGTAAAAGTAATAAATATGCCGTAGAAATTGATTCTTTCATTACAAATGACTCTGATGGATCATCAACCTCTTCCACAAATGGCTCTGGCAACCACATTCCGACATATACGTTCCGTTTATGTGCTGCCGAACGTAATTTGTCAATTGAGCGATTTGTTACCATTTTACATAAATAGGCTCTCATATTTTCTATAGATTGAACGTCCTCTATATTATTAAGTGTTATAAATACGTCATGGACGATATCTTCAGCATCCATAACACTCCCAAGGATTCTATATGCTAACGAAAATAATAATGATTGATACGTTTCATATAATTGCTCCGTTTCCATGATGAATTGCCTCACTTTCGGATTGCTTTAATATGTGTAACGCTGCACGTTTTCCGCTTGCTACCGCAGCATCAGCTAATATTTCATCATGTCCTAACCAATCTCCTGCAACGTAAACACCTGGCATTCCAGGTATGCTAGGGCCTGGTTTTTCAACACGGTCAATATGAGGAAAATCATATACTACCGTTATTTTCGGTAAATATTGCTGTGCAACAACTTCCCTTTCCCAATTCGGATGTAATAATTCCATCGTATTTTCTAACTGTTCTTTATCATCTTGAATATGATTTAGCTCAAACACAGGGGTATGATACTTAATTAGACTCACTGCAATTGATCCGTCTTCACTTAATTTAGCTGCTCTCGATTGATTTGTATAAAATATAGGTTGATCTAAGCCTAATACAAATTGATGTGTAGGGTTGGGTAATCGTCTCAAACCAATATCTAATGCAGCAACGGTAACCGGTACTGATTGTTCACTCCATCTATGCAAACTTGTTCCTTCCGCACCTTTTATAATTTTACAAGCTTCTTTCGGTGGAGTTGTTACAATGACTGCACCTGCTTCAAATACTTCATCGTCAAAACATTGTATTCTTTGTTTCCCTTCACAATGCTCTATTTTCAAAACATGCTTTTTAGCCAGAAATTGCACACCACTAGTACTTGCTATATTCCTTAAATTTGTTATTATCGTCTCCCAACCGCCATCTACATAAAGTACTCCTTCTTTCATAGAAAGCTGTATTTGCTTTAGTACAGAAGATGCTAATTGTATTGTAGGAGCATACGTATATGTTGTTGTTCGGCATAATGCATAAAATATATTTCGAACCATTGGATCTTTAATTTCATTTTCTGCCCATGTAGTTAGGCTCATTTTCGGAACTTTTCCTACATCTAAGTTTCCTAAATGAATCATAAGACGAGCGAACTGTACTTTTGCAGACCATGAAAGTAACGGTGTTGATAAAATGGAGCGAAAATCTGTTGGAATGGTATAAATATCCCCTTTCCATATTCCATGTGCTTTTGTAGATGGGATTCCACCTGGAAGATTTACTCCTAGCTCATTAAAAGCTAAAAACGCTTCTCCACCTCTATATAGAGCATGTGCACCAAGATTCATACAAATGCCGTTTTTATTTATTGTCATCCCTCGACCACCGAAGTGACTGGACTTTTCTAATACAATAACTTTCCTTCCAGCTTTCGCTAAATATATAGATGCTGTTAATCCAGCAAGCCCACCACCAACAATTGCTATATCAAAATGTTTCATAACAAAATCCCTCCTTATACGTTCTACATACAAGACGAACGATTAAGGGGGGATGTGACATTCAGTTACACATAATTTATTTCATCTAACCACTTTATTGCAGTATCAACTGTCAAACAGTTACACCTTCTACAAACAAACTTATTTACATAATAATGTTATTTTCTAATCAATTACATGCTGGTGCCAAATTTCTCCTTCTTCTTCAGACATCCCCCCTATTATTTTTGAAAAATCTATTTTCCTATCAAATGAGTCTTTTAACATATAAAATTGTTCAAACGATCCTGTAAATATTTCTAATGATCGAGAACAACAAACCGTTTCAAGGTTATCAATTGTTGCGCCATCTAATTCTAATTCCTTTAGCCCTTTCATTTTACCTAATGCCGATACATCTTTTACCTTTGTATCTGTCAACTTTATATTTTGAATTGACGCATTGTGTCGAAAGCAATATAAATTAGCGATGTCGCTATTTTCAAATTCAATTGTGATTAACTTATTTAAATTTTGCAAAACAAGTAAATCCAATTCACTAACATTCACTAAACCTAAAATATATAAATGCTTTAAATTATCTACTTTCGAAATCGCATAGAGCTGCTCACGATTTGAAATATGTACAGAAAGCGATTCTAATTTTTGAAACCGCGGTAGCAACGAAAAATCTTGAATACTAGTATGTGAAATATTTAATTTTTTTAATGATGACATTTCTACAAGTTCCGATAAATTATTTATCTTCGTATTCTTTATATTCATTTCTTGTAAGTGTTTTAGATGTATGATTGGCGTTAAATCTTTAACCGGATTATTAACTAAATATAACTTCTTTAAAGAATTCATTCGTTCTAATCCTGCTAAATCTCGAATTTCATTTCCGGATAAAATTAGTTCTCTCACTTCTGTACAAATCTGTAATGGACTAATATCTACTAACCCTTTTCGACCTAAATATAATCTCTTCTCTCTAATAAACCTGTCTGCACGTTCAGATGCACCCACTATATTTCTCCAATTCTCATCTAAACTATCGTACCAATCTTTCACGTTATTTTCAGATTGAAATATAAATTGAGGATGTAAAACAGGTAATTCAATATTAAATAAAGCGTCTAAAAAATGTATATTATCGTTAGCACCATAACTCCAATATATATAATCTTCCTCTTGATGAATGGTGAAATTTTTACTTTTTAGCGTTTGTAAAATAAATAGTAATAAATCTGAAATTCTATTTGCAATTACGTATTTCACTTCTTCATCTCTTCCAAAATTAATTACTTGTCCCATTTCCCCCTTTTCATCCGGATCAACATCTATTCCTATATTGTTACCGCCATAATCTTTACTAATAGGTATCCAATTGTGATTCACATATCTTTCCTTAATCCATTCTGTTGGTATTGAAAATGCATCAAAATTAAAAAAATCATCCTCTTCAATTCTTTTCCATATTCTCCACTCATCCAAAACTTCATCTAACGAGAGAAATGGCAAACCAAAAAATAACCCTGGTCCTGATTTATCCTCACCGTTATGTGCGAGATAAAGATTACGTAATTCATCTGGAAACGAAATTCCCATTTCACTTTCGGCATATTGAATTTCTTCTATTGTTGCAGGTGCATTCAAAAACGGTTGAAAGTAATTTGTTAATTCAACTTCCAACTCTTTTAAAATATTATGGTTCATTTTCTGCACTCCCCTTGTACTCCAAATTAAAAAAGCGCTATCTTTTACATTAATTGTAATTAATAGCACCATTTTTCGCAATGAAACTCTTGTAATTATAGTGCATTCAAACGAACAATTTTATCACTTTACAAACGAAGAGCAGCAACGCTTTCACATTTCAATAACTAGACTCATATCCTAAATTCAAATTGCATGAAAATATAAGAAAGGCAGGTAATACAAATGACTGCTAGTATCGACTACACTTCCCCCTCAACTAATTTCACCCATGATTTAAGTAAAAGTAATTTTTTTAAGAAAAATGCCCAAAATTATATAAACGTACTTGGCATGAAACAATTAAATACGTTAGAAAATACTTCTTTATTAGATATCTATTTAAGTACAGGAAATGTTATAGAGCCGCATATTCATCAAAATGCAGCTGAACTTGTTTACTGTATTTCAGGATCTGCTGTTGTTTCCTTACTTAATCCTTTTACAAACCAAATATTAAACTTACCGATAAAACCAGGGCAAGTTGCCAACATTCCACAAGCGTGGTGGCATTATGAAATTGCTACAGCAGATGGTACTCATTTATTAGCTATTTTCGATGCCCCAACCCCAGAAGTTATTTTTGGTTCTGATATTTTAAGATTAACTCCCGCTAATATGATGGCTCATACTTACTGTCTCGATGAACAACAATGGAAACAAGCGGTATCCCCTATTCAATCCACTACAGTAATTGGTCCCCCAGCAAACTGTAATAAAAACCGAGGAATGATAAACCCACCAACTCATCCTCCTAATCAACAACAAAATTTATATTACCAAGATTCATACTATTTCCCTCTTTACTGGGGATATTAATTTATTTCATTAATAGACAATTATTGATCTCCTCGGAAAATACGTAGGAGATTTTTTATTGTATATCCACCATTCCTATTTTTTTCGTAACAATTAATAGAGTACATACATATAATATTTATATATCTAATTGGAGGTGATAGTACTATGAGTAATTATAACTATCGAAAAAACTACTCTAATAATAAAAATAGTAGTTCATCAGCATCCTCTCAGTCTTCGAATTCTCAATCTTCCAATTCCCAATCACAAAGAGATTTAGCCGAGCAAGGCTATGTAAAGAAAAAAGGATGTAACTGTAATAAAAACAAATAGTTTATTACTAATTTGAACTATAACATTTCAACGCTCACGATAAATAACTTTCTTCCCTTGTATACCATTTATGAAATGGATGAATTCTATTTTTAATAGAATTCATCTTTTTTTATTTATAGGTAATTTTTTCAAATCATTTAACTTATTCCATAAATAATAAAGTATAAATCATACATTTTGATTTATCACCTATCTTCCCATAAAATATAGCCCTTCCTAATAAAATTAGGAAGGGCTATATACAGAATACATTACCACAAGTTATTCGATATTAATACCTGCACTTACAAATCCAGCAACTGCAGCTATTGGACTTGCTGCTGTTAATGAAACATATAACAGTATTTTATCTCCAGCAGCTACTGGAATAGCTTCAGGAATGATTCCCGATGCTGTAGCACCAATCGCTATTACAGCAAATGCTGGTGCTAATAATAAAGGTGCGCCCTGTACTGTAAACGTATTACTCGCTGCTGGTGCAGTTAATATTTGTATCTGCACTTGAACAGGTGATAATGGAGCTAATGCAGCTGTTGCACTAAAGAAACCTGCTAATGACGTAATAGTTCCTGCACGTGGTGCTACAAATGCATAATCACCTATACCTAACGCTAATGTGATACTTGTTCCACCCGTTAAAGCTATGCCAGGCTGACTAAATCCAAATCCAAGAAGAGTTCCTGTATTAGCTATTAATGCGTTAACTAACGCAGATGGTGTTGTACCTGAAGCGAATGGAATAATAGCTCCGCCACCTGTTGCACCAGTTGCTCCTGTTAAGCCTGTTGCTCCCGTTGGACCTGTTGCTCCTGTTGGACCTGTTGGACCTGTTGGACCTGTTGGACCTGTCGCTCCTGTTAAGCCTGTTGCTCCTGTTAAACCTGTTGCTCCCGTTGGGCCTGTTGCTCCTGTTACTCCTGTTGCTCCTGTTGCTCCACCAGTACCTGCTGGACCTGTCGCTCCTGTTGGGCCTGTTGCTCCTGTTGCTCCCGTTGGACCTGCTCCTGTTCCTGCTGGACCTGTTGGACCTGTTGGACCTGTTGGACCTGTCGCCCCTGGAGTAGCATTGATTAATTGAATTAATAAATTAAAAAGAAGTTGTAAAGTTGCAGAATCAACATTTGAGTTGCAGGATATAGGGATAAGATCTAAAGCGAAGAAGAATTGTGCAAGGGCGCTATAAAATTGTTGCAATAATGTTGACAATTGTCCTAAATTAGGTGCTGGAGATTGTAATAAAACTATAATACTTTGAGTTAATTGTTTCAAAAAATTAACTTCTGGAGAAGGTAATAAGGAATTTAAGAAAATTAAAAATTGATTAAATAAATCGAGTAACACTAATCTGTTTGCATTACTTGGATTTGCAAAAAATGCTGAAATAGCTGATACTAATGAGTTTAGTAAAGTAATTAATTGACTTAATTGTTCCCTAGTAATAGGAACTGACTGTGGATTTTTACAACAATCTGCTGAAAAAACAATCGGATTGCAGTTATTATGATCAAAACAATCATTATGTTTCATTTATTTCCTCCTTACTTTTCTTATAGTTGAGTGTTTTCCTATTCTAAGTACTATAAAAGATGCGATTGAAAAAAGTAGTTAAGTTATATGTTTCTCTTAAAATAGGAAACATGAATTATAATCAAACTTGAAAACGTAATTTAATTATGTTCATGACTCACATATTAATTATATGTTTTTAATAATTGACTGCTTAGATTAAACACCTAAACTTAAGAGTTTATTTTAATTTTCCACGTTTATCTCTTAGGTCCAAAAGCACATTTTAATTTAAATATTAAAACTAAGCATTAGCATATAACCAACAAGTAACAACACCATCTTTTCAGATAAGTAAAAATATCTTTACTAAAATTATATTCTCTCAATAATTAAGAAGCCGTTTCTATTATAGAAAACTCTCATACAATATATCGGACAAGTTATTCTATACTTCGTTCAAAAAATAATTTAGGAGGTGAGAATTAATTGCCAATCATCCAACCATTTATGGCATCTAGAAGATTTACATCTACACTAGGAGCTGGAACAGGAACAGGTGCAGCTTTTGCAATTGCTGCTACAGCTTGTTTAAACGATGCTGGTACTACTGCAACTGCTTTTCCGACTTTTACGTATTACAACTTTTATGTAAACGGCATTCTTCAACCTAGTGTGAACTCCAGTATTACTACTGGACCTACTGGTGCTATTACAATTCCTGGCGGAGATGCATTAGACGGCGGAATTCCAATTACAATTGAATTTATCGTCACTTAGTTTAACTACTTTAATGTAGAACAAAAAGACAGATTCTTTTTATTTAAGAATCTGTCTTTTTTAATTAATAATGATGAATTGCAAAATAATTGAAGAACCTTGCGTAGGTGGTTGATTATCCAATAAAGTTAGCTGACCATTACTAACCAGATATAATGGTTGTGGTTGAAGTATTCCATTAATAAACAAATTAATATAGGAAACCTCATCAGGAGGTAATATGTGTGTTGTACCATATTGAGCTATCCCATCTGAATCTGTATATATAAGTTTTTCTCCATCTGAAAAAGTGTAAAATAATAAATTAGTTGTTGTTATGGGACCAATAACTCCCGTTGGACCTGTTGCTCCCGGTGACCCTGTTAAACCCGTCGCACCTGTTACTCCCGGTGACCCTGTTAAACCCGTTGGACCTGTTGCTCCCGGTGATCCTGTTGCTCCCGTTGAACCTGTTGGGCCTGTTACTCCCCTTGTTCCTGTTACTCCCGTTGGACCTGTTACTCCCGGTGACCCCGTTAAACCAGTCGCACCTGTTACTCCCGGTGATCCTGTTAAACCCGTCGCACCTGTTACTCCCGGTGACCCTGTTAAACCCGTTGGACCTGTTACTCCCGGTGATCCCGTTAAACCGGTCGGGCCTGTTACTCCCGGTGATCCCGTTAAACCCGTTGGACCTGTTACTCCCGGTGATCCTGTTAAACCCGTTGGACCGGTCATTCCCGTTGGGCCCGTTGGAATATAAATTGGGGGAAGAACTGGAAACGTAGGTCCAATGTTTTCAGGTTCTATCATAGCTTTATTTATTGATGATTTATCATCTCGCTTCACTTTAATACCTCGTTCCACATTTTTGTTTACTACTTAACAAAATAATACATCTATCATTTTAGAAGAATTCCATAACTACTTTTTTCATTCTCAAATGATTTTTACATATAGTAAACTTTTTACCTTTGCTATAACTAGTAGTAATAATATAATAAAATGATAGTTCCATTTCAAAATACTAAATCGGTTACGTTCTAATTTAAAAATGAGGTGATTTATATTCAAGATAAGAATGAAAAAATGAAAAAAGAACTATTATCACTGGCTCTTGAAATTATTCTTCCATACAGACTTACAGGTCCTACTGGGCCCACAGGTAATACCGGTCCTACAGGCATTACTGGACCCACAGGCATTACTGGACCCACAGGTATTACTGGACCCACAGGTATTACTGGACCTACAGGCATTACTGGACCCACAGGTATTACTGGACCCATTATTACAACAAACTCTATGTTCGCTAATAATACATTAGGTGGTCCCATCTCAGTCATATTAGGTGGAACTAATATTCCACTTTCTAATAACCAAAGTCTCGGTAATTTTACAGTGAACGCTACAAATGATATATATACAATTCCTGTTACTGGAAGATATTATTTAACCTATCAAATTAATACAACAACTTCTCTACTTGCTGGTACAAGGCTACTATTAAACTCTTCGACTCCACTTCCCGGATCTATTTTTTCACCCGCAATATCAACTTCAAATTATAATAATAATTTAATAACCAATTTAATTGCTGGTAATACAATTTCCCTTCAACTATTCGGCGTATTATCCATAGTTAATTTAGTTGGAGGTGGTTCAACTGGTGCCTCTTTAACAATTATACGAATCGATTAATAAATGATTCATTCTTTTTTATAATAAACATTCTTAGCTGCTAAAGTAGTAACTATTACGTCATTCCTAAAGCTAATAATATTTTAATAATTTCACGACAGTGATTAAGCAATAAAAACAATTTGTACTATACTCATAGTAATAACTATCTATACTAAATTTTCCGTATATACATTATCAATTTACACTTCTCCCTGCCAATGTTACATTAAATAAGAAGACAGTTTCCCAAAATGCGAACCATCTCAAAACGTATTTGAGAAACATACTCCAATCCTATACGCGAGAGCAATACTATGTCGACACTCAAACGAGTGTCTTTTTTTATGAATTTTAAAAAATAAAACCATCTCTTATAGATGGTTTATCAACACACATTTCTTTATATTCTTGATGCAATTGTAAGTTTATGCAGCTGGATAATAAATGGTCATACTTAACCGAGTTAGCGTACTTCCGGAATTATGATAAGAGTGCGGTCTATCCGCCTTAAAGCGAATTGCATCTCCGCTATTTAATGTATATTGACAATCATTTATTTCAATTATCAATTCCCCTTCAAACACCGTTATAAATTCTTCGGTCCCTTCTTTATGGCCTTCCGAACTTAATTTTCCTTCTGTTTCAATTTCAACCGTATAGATTTCAAAGTTCCTATCATCTTGAAAAGGAAAAGAAGGATACACTTTATATCTCCCATTGTCTTCTGATAATACTTGAACATCATTTCGTAAAACAACTTTCGTATCTGGTTGCGGATTATTGATTAAAGAAGTAAAAGACACTTTCAAACCATTAGCAATTTTCCATATCGTTGTTAATGTTGGACTTGACTCCCCTCGTTCAATTTGTCCAATCATCGTTTTACTCACACCTGTTAATTGCGAGACCTTTTCCAAACTCATTTTCTCTTTCTCTCGTATTGTTTTTAAATTTTTCGCCAAAATAAGTTGAATTTCTTCCATAAGAAACACTCCTACACTATATACAATATAACGACCGTTATGTATAATAAAAAGCACACGTTATATTGTTCTTTCCGGTCATTATAACACACTAAATAATTAGGGGGTTTTGAAATGCCTATATTTTCTTTTTTGTTATTTGTTTTTATAAGTAGCTTCACACCCGGTCCTAACAATTTTTTAGCTATGACATACGCTAATCAACATGGTTTAAAAAGGAGTATGCAATTTTGTTTTGGAGTAGCTTTCGGGTTTTTCATCCTCACTTCCTTATGTAGCTTCTTTAATATTGTACTAATTAATATCCTACCCATAATCGAATTCCCTTTAAAAATTTTAGGTGTAGCATATATGCTATATTTAGCTTTTAAAATACTCACTAGTAAAACTAGTACAGATCCCGATGAAAAACATAATAAAAACTTATTTACAGTGGGGATTTTTCTTCAGTTTGTTAACCCTAAAGGGATACTATTCGGCCTAACTGTAGTGTCAACTTTTATTCTCCCTTACTATAATTCATATTCAAGTTTTCTACTCTTCTCATTATTTCTAGGTGTAGTTGGGTTAATGAGTACATTTAGTTGGAGCTTATTTGGTTCCATGTTCCAAAAAATTTTATTAAAACATACTAAATCATTTAACATCATTATGGCCGTTTTATTAGTTTTTAGTGCTATTTCAATTGTAGTCAATTAAATTCAAATTCTAAATTTCATTTCTGTTTAAAAGTATGATTTACAAATATAGCTGATATACCAAATGAACCTCCCGCTTACATGCATTACTTATTTAGTTTTAAAGCGGTAATCTTCTATATCTACTCTTATTCATACGAGATAAAATAAAAAGAGGATTACTCATTATAAGTAATCCTCTTTTTTGACTATTGATTTTTAAATATTCTGTTCCACTAAACTAAAATCTTTACTTAACTTCATACCACCAGCCTTTACGATCAAGGTAATCCGTCATTCCTTTAAGTTGCGCATCTGAAGTTGGTTCAGAGATAAAATATGTTAGACCATCCGATTGTAAGATGAAGTTAGCTGTCATTTTTAGTGACGTTAATGCTCCCATTACATCGGGGGTTTCATACGGTGAAAAAGCTCCTGATTGAATGATATTTTTTTTCGATGGCGGAGTTGTCCCACCAGATTGCCCCGTTAACGCATAAACAATTGAATTTGCAATCTTATCTGGATTCCATTTTGACATATCTGCTTCATTATCGATAAATCCAAGTTCAATTAAGATTGCAGGTGCTTTCGTATTCGCTAATACATAAAGGTCTTTTCGCTCCTTCGCGCCACGATTTGACCAGCCAATATCTTTTGAAAGTTGCGCTGCTATCTTTGCTGATAAAGCTTGTTGGTCATAATACAGTACTTCAACACCATTAGCATTCGTATCATATGAGTTTAAATGAAATGAAACTACTAAGTCTACATCATGTGAGTTTGTTTTAGATACAATGTTATTTAAATTTTGCGCTTGTGTGGTCCCTACTTCATCAGTATCATCATAAACTGTATGCCCTAATGCTCTTAATTTAGCAACAACTGCATCCTTAACTTGGCGATCCATAATATGTTCTTTCCGATTCCCATAATTTGCACCCTGTACAATACTATTGTGACCTCCATGTAAACTATATCTAGCCATTGTTCAACATCCCCTTTTTTATTAATATATTCAAAGCTCGTCTTATTGTCCGGTCAAATATCCAGTAAAGCTCCAGCAAACAATAATAAGGGCACTAATCTATTTTTTAATTTTTAATTCTAGATTATCTATTTTCTAAAACAAAGGACTCATAAACAAAAACCACAACTAATATTTTTTAGTTGCGGTTTTTACGCATTTAAACTATTTATTTCGAAATCTTTTTATTATAATACATAAAAATACATTATAATATAAGCTACTGTTCTTTAGGAGGGGTTTAATGGCTGATAAATATAAATTTTTGATTCTCTTTGTTACAGCATTTGTTTCTTTCTTTTCCTTAATAAAAGATTTCCGTAACATTTCAAAAAGTTTCTTGTGGGGGAGCTTTGCAATCCTAACAAGCTTTATATTATTATTAACTCACGCTTTAGAATTAGCTCCAATACTTCTCTATTCAGCTCAGATGGCTCTTGAGATTATTACAATACCACGTAAATTATTTCTTCCATCTAGCACTGAAGTTGCTAGTTTTTGCTAACAATTCATGTATCTAAAAAAACAACTCTATATTTTTAATTATCTTCACAAATATAAAAATGCGGTTTCTCCTTTCTAGAGAAACCGCACTATATTAAATTTAAAACTGACTCGTATACAAATCTCATACATCGTTGTTTTTTCATTCATTGATTCCATTTGTTTTGTGTAAAAGAAAAAGCATCCAAATGGTTGCTTTTTACCGAATCATCTATTTCTATATCTTTTGCTTCTTTTTACTTCCTTTATTTCTTCTTACTTAACTAGTTTTTCAAAGTATAAACTTACTAACTTATAAATAATCTCTTTTTGCTGATTTCCCTGTGCTTCCTGTTCTTCTTGATTCTTCATCCGGACGCACAATGCTTTGTAGTTTTTCAGCTCTTTCACCACAAGTCTTCGCATCTCCTTCTCATCGATGTCTTCAAAAAATGACAATTGATTGATTCATACGATACGGTTCTCCTCCGTTTGATCTAATCTGCTGAACATTTACTTCATTTCTTTTTTACATTATTCAAGAAAATCGATATCCTCTTGAGTCTGCACTCTCATAGAAAGTAATTCCATCACATCGTCTTCTGTGTTATAAACACGAATCGTTCTTTCCTTGAACTCCATCCCTAACATCCCATCATCACCTAAAAGTTTTACGTTACCTTCCATTCTTTTAACCTAGCTTTCTTTTCAAAGGATTATTTTGTTTAAATCTCCCTTAAACTCTCTAATCACTTTACAAAATTAGGATATTTTACTATATAATGCAATTAAGTGAGGGGTATTATTTTGAATAAGTTTCAAATTTTTTTATTTAAACTTTGGTTATCGATTCCAAGGGATTTTAGGCTAGCGATTCCATTAACCATAACAGTATATTTGATTTTATAAATTTTTTTTGAAGGCATTATCACTTTCAAAAATTTAGTTTTTAATTTTAGTTCCTTTGGTTATAAATACTTAATCACTTATATGATCATATCTTTACTGATTTTTGTGATTATAAAAATCTATAAAGTTAAAAAATATTATAACTAGCACCAGCGTTTTTTAAATCAGACAAAACGCTGGCCATGCTCCCTTTTTACTACAAAATGAAATTTTTATTAAGAAAACTTATTTACACCTTTTAGTTGATCATTTTCTAATTCAAGTTCACTTATTCTCCGTAACTTTTTTATCGTGCTTATGGCCATATACGCTGTATCCTTAGCTTCTTTTTTGAACTCTTCATGAGTTATTGGTCCATCTGTATTACCTCTAAGATGCCATAACTCGGATAATGTGTTATCAACTTTCACTAAATTCACCTCGTTTTCTACTAAAATAGCGTTTTTGTTTCAAATGATAATCTTATTAATTTGGACGCATGTACCAGTGTTTTTACCAAAAAATTCATGATATCGTTAATTAGTCAAGTACGTCATTACTTGACGATTACCCTTAGGAGCCCTGCAGACAATCGGGGTTTCTTTTATTTAAATAAGGATTTTATTAAAAACTTACATGTATATATTTTTTGTTATATAATTAAAATATCGATATATTAGGAGTGTTAATTATGTCAGGAACGATAATGATTTTGTTATACATTTGTTTCGGATTAAGTGCAGTTTTCAGCTTAATAAAAGAATTGAAAAAGCCACAGAAAAACCAGTTCTTGATTTTAGTTGATTCTCTAATTTTGCTAGGAGCCTTAATCCTAGTAGGTAGTATCTTCATCTAAATTACATAACTAGAACTCCAGTTGGGAGTGAAGCAGTTAGCGAAAGCTAACTGCTTTTTATAAATTAACTATTTTGTTTAAATTCACCTTAATTCACATCATTTTTTCTTAACATTCGAATTAACAACTGTATAATATAATTAAACTATTTGCATGAGAGGTGATTACTATAAACTGGAAACAAAAATACAATCCAAAGTATCTCTTTTACCGCATGTATAGTTATATTTATAAAGCCCTTGATGATATATCATGGTCCTTAAAATAATTTAGATTGTTATGAGTACACATTTTTTGTG
The DNA here is from genome assembly GCF_007680225.1 of Bacillus sp. DE0042. Taxonomy (NCBI): domain Bacteria; kingdom Bacillati; phylum Bacillota; class Bacilli; order Caryophanales; family Bacillaceae; genus Bacillus; species Bacillus sp. DE0042. Next base: position 414,507 of record NZ_VEJP01000001.1, read on the forward strand.
TGCTCTTTTCATATTCCTATAAAATAACGCTTTCATTTCAAAGTTATATTGTTTTAAATTATCTTTTCTACTTCTCTTGTTCATATACCCAGTTGTTTATTCATAAATTAAAAATAATTGACATAACTGAATGGAGGCTAACTATGTCTTTTGCAAATATTATTAAATACGGACGCGTTCCGCACTTTAACTCTAACTTCCCTTTGATTTTATTTTGGAGTCAGAAAAGTGGCTGTACTTCACTTGCACATTGGTTTTTTTATCAAATAAATTTATTTAAACAAGCCATAAAATACGATTCCTTCATCCATAATTATGAAAATGAAATATACAAAAACTCCTCCGACTACTTTATTGAACTAGCTGCTGCTTTATATACAAACGGAAAAGATTCCTATAAATTAGTGAGAAACCCCTATACAAGAGCTGTAAGTTCATTCTTTTCACTAATTGCCCCCCCTCACATAGAAAACCCAGCATGGAATCCTATTCGGAATTTTTATTATGGTAATGAATTTTGTAATAAGCCTATTTCATTTAAAATCTTCCTCTACTATTTAAAAGCGCAAATGAAAGATTTAGAACAAGTAGATCCACATTTAATGCAGCAATATGAACCAGCTGAGGAGGAGTTTGTTACAAAGTATATCTACCTTGAAAATTTCTCTACTGAAATTGCGCGCTTAGAACAAACATATCAATTAAAAACTTCTCCTTTACACATACTAACCAAATCATGGCATCATCAGAAGGGAAGGGCGATTTTTAGAGGTGATTTTGCAGATGCTGATATTACCGATCCTTTATTCCCACGCCTCCCAACATACGATAGTTTTTATGATCATGAAACTATCCAATTAGTACAGGATATTTTTAATAAAGATTTTCACACGTACAATTACCCATTAACTCCTTTAAAAAATATGTGATTTTCTAATTGTAGTTTCATATATTATAGAAAAACTTAAATTCACCTATTTAAGTTTCCTCATAAAACTCTCGTAGTAAGTTGGGGCACTGGAAACAGTGTCTTTTTTTAATAAAATTCAAATTGTATTATTTATTAAATCATTAAAACGTATAAATATAACGTGAAGCACTCATTAAGGTTGTCTTCATTCGCTCTATTTGTTCCACTGCCGTTGTATAATCAAAGTTCAATTATTTCACTATTAAATACAAAAACTTCAATTTCCAAACGATTAGTCTCAATTGTTAAAAAAGCAATTGAAGCATTATAATAACCTAAAATTATAACACACACTGATAAAGCAATACTTGGTCAAGCGTATTACGGACTGTGATTGAGTTGTTAGCATCAAAAAAGCTACATGGGGTTGTCGCAATGGGTTTCATGATATTTTTAAGGCTTATTTAATGAAATCTGAATTTAAAAAATTCAATTTCATAGTTTACGTCAGACTCATGCAACACTTTTTTGAACAATTTGTACATCCGAAAATTACAAGTGAACGATTGGGTCATAAAGGTGTTTTCATAACCTTACGCATGTTTTACCTTTGATGCAAGAATACGCAGTTAAAACATTTAGTGAACAACTATTTGGATAATAATGTTTACAAATATAAAAATACGGTTTCTCTTTCCTAGAGAAACCGCATCATATCAAAGTTCTTATTATATTTTAAACTGACTCGTATACAGATCAAAGTAAAACCCTCTATCTTCCATAAGAGATTCATGATTCCCTCTTTCCAAAATACTTCCATCTTTTATAACAAGGATTTGATCTGCTTTTTCAATCGTTTTCAGTCGATGAGCGATTACAAAACTTGTTCGACCTTTCATTAAATTATTTAGTCCTTCTTGAATTTGCAATTCTGTTCTCGTATCAATATTTGATGTTGCTTCGTCGAGAATTAATATATCTGCATCTGCTAAAATCGCCCGCGCAATCGCAAGAAGTTGTTTTTGTCCTTGACTTAAATTCGATCCTTCTGAAGCAATTTTTGTTTCATATTGATTCGGTAAATGTTTAATAAAAGAATGTGCAGATGCTGCCTTAGCTGCATTGATTACTTCATCATCACTAGCATCTAATCGACCATAACGAATATTATCCATAATCGTCCCTGCAAATAAGTACGTATCTTGTAAAACTACTCCTATTTTACTTCGCAACGAATTAATATCATAATCTTTTATATCTTTTCCATCGATATGAATTTGCCCTTGCTGTATATCGTAAAAGCGAGTTAGCAAATTAATGATAGTTGTTTTACCCGATCCAGTGGGACCAACTAAAGCAATTGTCTCCCCTGGTTGCGCCTTAAGACTCACTTCTTTTAAAATCGTTTTATTTCCCTCATAACCAAATGAAACATTCTCAAGTGCAACATGCCCTTGTAAATTTTGTACAACGAACGCATCTTTTTTATTTTGAATTTCTGGTACTTCATCCATAATTTCAAAGACACGTTCTCCACCAGCAACTGCCGCTTGAATTGTATTCATTAAAGTTGCGAATTGACTTAGTGGTCTTGAGAATTGACGAGAATAATTAATAAAAGCCGCAATGACACCTACTGTTGTCATTCCATTTAAAACCATAACTGAACCAGTCCCAATTACAAGCCCCATACCTAAGTTATTTATAAAGTTCATACTTGGAAAAATAAAAGCTGAAAATGTATCCGCCTTCGTAGCTGAAACTCTTAATTGTTCATTAATTTTATTGAAATTTTGTACGGTTTCTTTTTCTTTCCCATATAACGTTGTAACATCCGCTCCTGTTATAGCTTCCTCAATAAAACCATTTAATTCTCCTAAATCTCGTTGACGCTTTGCAAAGTTTTTACCACTATAAGTAACTAGTTTTTTTGTAACGAAAAACATAATAGGTACTGTAATTAAAGTAACAATCGCTAAAATCCAATCTAATGCGAACATCGCAATCGTTACACCTATAAAGGTTAATGCTGATGAAATAATTTGTACAACACTTTGCGTCAACGCTTGATTCAAATTATCTATATCATTTGTAACACGGCTCATTAAATCCCCTTGAGAACGTACATCAAAGAACCGTAAAGAAAGCGTTTGGATTTTCTCAAAAATATCTTGTCGTATTTTTTGTATTGTTTTTAATGCAACGTTAACCATGACAAATGTTTGTAGCCAAGTTAACAATACTGTTACACCGTAAATCGCGATAAGTAACAAACACATTCTCGCCGTACCGCTTAAATCTTTCGGTACAATATATTGATCTATAATTACTCCCATTAAATACGGACCTAATAGCCCAAGTAACGTCGTAACAAATACTAAAAATATAACGAACGTAAGAGCAGCCTTTTGATACCCCATATAGTTCCATACTCGCAATACAGTTCCTTTAGTGTTTCTAGCCTCACCCATTTTAGGCGCGTTACGCGCACCTTTATTAGCAAATTGCCCTTGAAAATTACGCATGTTCTTTCCCACCTTCTTTATGTAAATTGCCACCTTGGGAAAGATAGATTTCTTGATATACCTCACATTGTTCTAACAATTCTTCATGTGTACCATCACCAACTAATTCACCGTTATCTAAAACGAGAATTTTATCAGCATCTATTATTGATGAAATTTTAGAGGCAATTAATAATGTTGTTGTTCCTTTATATTCTGTTCTTAATGCCGATTGAATGTTAGATTCCGAATTCGCATCAACTGCTGAAGTAGAATCATCTAATATAAGAATGGATGGCTTTCTCACAAGTGCCCTTGCAATGGATACACGTTGTTTTTGTCCACCTGATAAATTCGTCGCACCTTGTGTTAAATGATATTGATATGAATCTTCCAACTTGTTAATAAACTCAGTCGCACAAGCTGATGAAGCCGCTACTTCCAGTTCGTCATTCGTTGCATCTTCTTTACCATAACGTAAGTTCTCTTCTATGCTACCTGAAAACAATAATGCCTTTTGAGGTACAAACCCGATTGAAGCACGAAGTTTTTGTAAATCGTATGCTCTAACATTTATTCCATCAATGCATACTTCCCCTTGATCAACATCGTATAAACGCGGTAATAGTTTTGCTAAAGTGGATTTACCACTCCCTGTAGAACCGATAATTCCTACTTTTTCGCCTTTACATATGTTAAATGAAATATCTTTTAATACATATTCATTATTTTTCGTGTAACTATAACTAACATTTTTAAAGTCAATATGTCCCTCGATTTGCTTAGGTACAAGCGCATTTTTTTCACTCATAATATCAACCTCAGTATTTAAAACTTGCTGTACACGATCCGCAGATGGAAATGCTCGCGCGATTTGCATAAATACCATACTTATAGACATAAGTGACATTAAAATAATATTCAAATAGTTTATAAACGCTAAAATAGCTCCTACTTGAAGCGTTCCATTAAATACTTTTTCTCCACCAATCCATAATGTTGCGACAATCCCGCCACTTACAACTAACATAATGATTGGCATCATTAAAGAAATAAGCTGCACCGCTCGAATATTTATCTTCGTTAAATTTGTATTAACATTTCCAAACTGAGTAATTTCATATTTTTGTCTTACATACGCTTTAATAACACGTACTCCAGATAAATTTTCTTGTAGCTTTGTATTCACTTTATCTAATGCTTCTTGCACTTTTTTGAACGTTCCGCTCGCATTACTTGCAATGAATATAATCGCAAGTAATAAAATTGGAACAACCACAAGTAATATAGGAAATAACTCGCGTGCTGTTACAAAAACAATTATTATACTTCCGATAAATAACAAAGGACCACGAACAAGTACACGTAATGTCATCGTCATCGCCGATTGAATAGAAGTAATATCATTTGTCACAATCGTTAATAATTTCCCAGTTCCAAATGAATCACGATTTTCACTAGAAAATGTTTCTACTTTCGCAAATACATCCTTTCGTATGTCTGTAGCGAAATTAACAGCTGCTTTTGTAGAATACATCATACACCCAAGTCCTCCAACTAAACCGAGTGCTGCAGCTCCTATCATAAGAAGCCCCATTTTTATTACATAATTCAAATCACGATTTGCTATCCCAACATCAATAATATGTTGCATAATAGTCGGTTGAATTAAGTCCATCGCAACCTCAAGTACCATAAATAGTGGTCCAATAATAGCGAAGAACATGTATGGTTTTAAATAATGTAATAATTTGCGAAATGATTTCATACTTAATCTCCTTTTTCCTATGAAATTACCATTTAATAATTCATACCCTCCTTACTTAAGCCATATAATTTTTGATTTTCCCAGTACTTCTATTATATTATGTAAATTAATATTTAACATTATTAAATGATAAGCATTAATGACTTTCCGGTCAATAAATGTGCTTTATATTACGCAAATAGAAAAACCGTATTCTCAAATAGAAAGAATACGGTTTTTCTATTTATTTGTTAGATTGCAAAATTCAATCTCAAATTCATTTTTTCAAGTGGACTTCATATGTATAAACCTATTTTAATAGTATGTATACTTGTATCCCCCTCAAAAATATCTATATAAACATTTAAAATTCCGTTAACACTGGGAATTTAAATCCTTTAAAATCTAACTCTTTATTACTTCGAACCATTAAACACTTACTTGACTGTAATTCTGTAAATTGTACATCCTCAATCCCTAATTGATCTGGTGAGAAGTAAAATTCGATTTCTGTAAATCTTTCAGCGATTTCCCCGCATATTTCATCTAAAACTGGAAGTACTGGTGCAAACACTCCATATAATTTCAACTTTTCATTATCTACTTCATACACAATAAGAGCATCTAGCTTCTCTGAATAATACAATTTCTCATTCCATTCCGAGTCATACATATTCAAATAAAACGAAGGGCGGAAGTTTAATGTTGCAAAATTATTTGAAAGTCTTTGGCTACTATCAATAGTTTCATGTATTAACTTTCTATCCTCTTCCATATAATAATCTAACTTTCTAAGTAAAGAATCATTATTATTCTTTTTATCATATGGAATAGTCATCAAATACTCCTGCACAACTTTAAACCCAAATGATGCATATAGTTCAGGTATTTCCGTAAACAATAAAGTACATTCACATTTCTTATCGATTTCTTCTATCATTTTACTCATTAATTGTGTCATGAGTCCTTGTCTACGAAAATTAGAGTGTGTCATTACCGATTGAATTCCCGCTGCATTTATTCTTTCACCATTTACTAGCAATGGTAGCGAAAATGCCGCAACATTTGCAATTGCTTTATCGTCATGTAAAAATGATAAAGCTTTGTATGTATCATCCCAATAACCTCTCTCTGAAAAATCATTCAATGTTTGAATTGTAATCCCAAACACTTCTTCAAATAAAGGAAATAACTGCTCTCTTTTCGGTTCTTCTAAAAGAAGTTTTTCAAAATTTTCAACATTCCCCATGTTGTCCCTCCATACGTTAATTCCATCAAATTAGATGTAGTTGTAGAACCTACTCTTAAAGTAATAGGTCTTACCAATCAATATACTATCATAAAATATAAAAAAAAAGTCTAATTTATTTTATGTTTTGACTATTCGAAAATAAGTCGAATAAAATAATATTAGGATTTTTGAATATTAATAAGTTTGTTATATAAAAATAGTGCTTTCTAAGTCGTTTTTACTAATAGAAATGCACCATTTATAAAAAATATTTTTTTATTATTTTTTTCCTTCTAGTCTCTCCTGCGTGTTAATTTCTTCTCCCCTCATTCGCCTTTCAAATGTATTTCTCCAACTCGTAGAAAGTGCCTGTACTTCTAAAATCCTTTTTAGCCCTTTTACATTTTGTTTTTCTTTATGCATGATACGATTAGCAAATGCTACCGTAACACCTTTTGGATCAGACTTCAGTAATTTTAACGTATCAGCAGGTGATACCCATCCTTCTTTTAATACGCGAAAATAAAATCCTGTATATCCTGTTTCTTGAAAATATAGTGGTAACTTTGGAATATTGTATTTCTTAGCTAATTTAAAACAAGGTTGTCTTGGTTGCGTCACTTGGACAATCGCTTCTCCAATTTGAAATGTATCACCTATACAAACATCCTCTTCACACATACGACTAATTGTTATATTTTCTCCGAATGCTCCATATACAAGGTCTTCATTCAACTCTTTTTCCCAGTATCTATAATGTTCTCCAGAATACACACAAACTGCTTTATCTACTCCGCCATGATGAACTAAGTCCGCTTGCCCATCTCCATTAAATTTTAAAAAGGATAAAAACACTGGTTCCCTTACTTGATTCTTATTTATACCTGTATGAATTACCTTTCCGCCGTATGTAACCTCTTTTGGTAACCCTATATTTAAAGATAGTACCTCATATACTTTATTCATCTTAATCGCTCCTCTTACTTACCCCAAAATTTTTCAATAGATTAATTTATACTTTCAAACTCTCTGTCTATTTTTCATTTAAAATGACAAAAGATCAGCAAATGTAATAACCACTCAAATATCCTTGCTCCGATACTTATCTATCCTTACTTCAAAAACTTTTCAATCCCTCTCTAATAAAGTGATTATAAGCTCAACAAAATCATTGTTCAATCCAATTATTTATATAATAATGATAGGTATAACCTATCATCAAACTTGAGGTGGTCCCAATCGAATTACGACAACTTGAATATTTTTTAGCTGTTACAAAAGAATTACATTTCACAAAAGCAGCTGAGAAATTAAATATTTCACAGCCTTCACTAAGTCAGCAAATACGTGCATTAGAACATGAAGTTGGAATGCCACTTTTCGATCGCATTGGTAAAAAAATATCTTTAACTAACGCAGGAAGGATTTTATTATTACATAGTAAAACCATTTTTCATGAAGTCGAACAAGCTCGTTCTGCTATTCAAGATTTAAACGGGTTACAACAAGGTTCCTTAACAATAGGATCATTGTTAACCGTCGTAAATTATTTACTACCACCCGCTATTTTAAATTTTAATCAATTATATCCTAATATAGAACTCTCTGTATTAGGGCTTCGTACAGGAGATATTCGCGAAAAATTATTACAAAACGAACTTGATATTGGCATTACATTTCTCCCGGTGCAAGATAAGGAGATTATTTCTATCCCTCTATACAAAAGTGAACTTACATTAGTCGTACCAACCGATCATCAATTAACTGAACGTAATCATGTATCTATTGCTGAATTACAGAACTACCCTTTAATTCTTTTACCTAAAAATTTCTTTTTAACCGAACTAATTACATCTTATTGTCAAAAATTTAACTTTAAACCAAAACCAATTTTAGAAATTAGTACGATGGAATCTTTAATCCAAATGGTTTCAAAAGGAATGGGAATTACAGTGTTACCAAAACCGTATATAGACTTTTTACAAAATAAAATCATTCAAGCAATTAAAATAGAAGATCCTACCCCAACAATAGAAATTGGGCTTATTTATAGAAAAGATAAATATATGTGTGCTGCAACTCGAGAATTTATTGAACAACTAAAAAGAACAGTACGTTCTTTACAAAGCTAAACGAACAAAAGAGATTATCCTATAAAACCGTTTCACAACGCTCTAGTAGAATAATCTCTTTTCAAAACAAAATACAACATAACTTTTAAACTCAAATAAATTTCAATGTACCTTTTTAGATATTGGAATATATTTCGTAAAATATGCCCCCACTAGTAATAAAACAATTGAAATGAACCAAATAAAAATACCGCCAAAGTTAAACCAATATGCAAGCAAATTTAAGATTGCTAGTGTAAAGAAACAAATTGAAGTTAACGCACTCTTCAATCCTTTTACCCCTGCTTTTTTTCTTTTTTCATAAGTAATATACATTGAAACGGCAACAAATAAGATAAGAACAATCGGTAACATTACTTTTAGCAATGGCAATCCCTCCCGTATATACACCTTACTATTACCATTTTATCTCATTTATTCTTCTTGAATCAATTAATAGCGTTCTTCTTTCCAAAAGTCAGTATACGTTTTATTATTAAATTTCACATTCACCTTAGAAAAGGATAGGCTCTCTCCAACTTTCAATGAGTACCAGTCGTTGAATAGTGGAGATCCGAAGCAAATATTCATTGTACGGTTATGCAAATCAAATAAGACAGAATGCAAAGTTCCAAACCATTCTTCATAATTATGTACTGTCAGCCCAGTAGGATACTCTTTTTCTACTAATCCTTTTAAAGACTTCATGCTCACTAGTTCATTTTGATTTAAATATTCATACAATGTGTGATATCTGTTTGTGGATTGTTCTAATCTTCTATTATTCAATTTTTGAATAGGTAAACTAATCGCATGGTTTGTTGATACGATAAAATCATGGCTTTCCTCATCAATTGTGGTTATTGATTTAAAACCGTCAAATATTTCAATACGCGCTGCGTCTAAAGGATCTGCTACAATTAGATTAATATTACTTGCAATTGGCATTTCATCAACTAGTGATATCGCCTCCTGCACATTTTTACATTTCTCCAATAATACTCGAATTACCGCAAAACATTGTAAACCATTTAACACCGGCTTTCGTAAGCCTTCAATACTCCCTACTGGTTGACCACATCCTGAAAATGTAACAGCTAACCCATGCTCATTAACACCTTCAGTTCGACCAAAATAAAAAGTAGAAAATCCACTATGGGCATACGCGCCTTCAACATGTGTAGAGCAAAAACGCATATCATCTATTTTTGGTGACAAATCATAATTTCTTAATACATATGTGTGCTTTGAATCTGTCTTTTTAGGTAATACGACACAATGACTACATCCTGCTTTTAATAGTGTTTGATAATAATACATCATATTTCTAGCAGGAATTTTCAACACTTCACAAAACCCGTCAATTTCTTCATTAATTCCTGGACAATATTGATTTAATATATTTCTAGATTCTGTCCAATAATTATCTGATACTAAATGTTCTTGTTGTATAAATTGTGGAATGAGATACGGATGACTTTTCACAAACTCTCCTTGTTGCCTTCCAATATCATAATGACTTCCTTTTAATGATGAAAAGTACCCCTTTACTTCATACATCACATTTCCCCCTCTCATTGATTATATCCATATCATACTAAAAGGATTTTATTCATTCTTGATGTTTTTTACTGTCTTTCAAATCAAATTTGGCTGGAATAAAGAAAACAATTATAAAATAAAAATTAGGAAACTGTAATCATTAACAGTTTCCTAATTTACCTATACTATATTATCCCTTCCTCCACCAACGTTTCTGCAATTTGAACCGAGTTCCAAGCGGCCCCTTTTAATAAATTATCGGAAACAATCCAAAGATGGAATCCTTTTGGTGTATCAGGGTCTTTTCTAATTCTCCCCACAAATGTATCTATTTTCCCTTCTGCATATACTGGCATTGGGTACAGCTGTTCACTAGGATTATCTTGCAGTATAACACCTGGTGCATCCAGCAACACTTCTCTTATTTCTGCAACAGTCGCTTCTTTTTCAAGTTCAATATAAACCGATTCTGAATGCCCTGAAACAACTGGAACACGCACACAAGTAGCTGCCATTTTTAAATTGAGATCTTCTAAAATTTTCTTCGTTTCTTGAATCATTTTTACTTCTTCAAATGTAAAATCATTATCTGTAAATATATCTACTTGAGGCAGTACATTAAACGCAATTGGATAATGCTTTTTATCTTTTTTCACAGGTAATATCGTACCCTTAACCTCTTCACCTGCAAGCATTGACTTAGTTTGTTCTTTTAATTCATGAATCGCATGAATTCCTGAACCTGATACAGCTTGGTATGTGGAAACAATAATTCGTTCCAATCCGAATGCTTTTCGAATTGGCTGAAGTGCCGTCACCATCTGTAATGCTGAACAATTCGGAACTGCAATGATCCCTTTATGCTTCTTTAAAGTGTGCGCATTTACTTCTGGAACAACGAGCGGTACATCATGTACCATTCGGTATTCACTCGTGTTGTCAATTACGATAGCACCACTAGTGACTGCGTGATTGACAAATTGTCTAGAAACTTCTCCTCCAGCGCTAAAAAAGGCAATATCTACACCTTCAAAGCTAGTTGTTTTTGCCTCTTTTATTATTATCTCCCGTCCTTTAAATCGCACTACTTTACCAGCGGATCGTTTTGACGAAAGCAATGTAACTTCAACTATATTAAATTGAGTTTCTTTCTCTAACAGTTCAATAATTTTCTGTCCGACTGCACCTGTAGCCCCAACTACAGCTACATGATAGCCCTTTTTGATCATCTTTTCTCCTCCAATATCACTTAAATGAATATTTCTACAATTTCATTTTATAAAGAATTTAACCATTTGAAAAATTGAAATACGTGATATAATCATTCACAAATCATGATAATAAAAGAGGGATTGCTTATGGAAATGAGACACGTTAAAACATTTTGTGCGATTGTTAAATATGGTGGTTTTTCTAAAGCTGCTCATGCGTTAGGTTATGCGCAATCTACTGTAACAGCGCATATGAAAGCATTAGAAAACGATTTACATCTCCCTCTTTTCGATCGATTAGGGAAAAAAGTACTTCTTACAAAAGCAGGTCATCAATTTCATCCTTATGCTCTAGAATTACTAGCTATTTATGAAAAAGCGCAAGAAATCCCTCAAAATAGTGATGATTTAGAGGGAACATTAACGATTACATCTAACGAATCATTAGCAGTGTACCGATTACCACAATTATTACGTATGTACAAACAGGAGAATCCGAAAGTAAATATCGTACTGGAAACAACTACAAACGAACAAGCAATGAATAAGCTACGTGAAGGAGAATCAGATGTTATTTTCATAATTGGAGAAAGTATGGAACATAATGATTTTATTACGCGTACTTTTTGTAATGAAGCATTTGGATGGATTTTACCTCCCCATTACTCTACACACTCTAATCCATTTTGTTTACTAAATGATACTCAATTTATCTTTACAGAACAAAGCTGCGGCTATAGACAGATGGTAGATCGGTTTTTACGTCAAAGCGGAAATATTCCAGCTAAAACATTTGAAACTTCCAACGTTGAAGTCATTAAACAATCTGTGATGTGTGAGTTAGGAATTTCAATTCTTCCTTACATCGTTGTACAAGAAAGTTGTCAAAAAGAGCAACTCTGTTTTCAGCCTATCGAAACTCCAGCAGTTATTCAAAGCCATGTAATTTATCATAAATCTAGATGGATTTCACCCGTTTTACAATCGTTTCTTTCCTTACTAGAGCGGGACTAAAAGGTGCACAAAAAAAAGAGTAACTGCCTAATAAGCACTTACTCTCTTCCAATATTATCTTATTTATTAGTCTGTCCCCCATCTGCAATTAATTTACTGCCTGAATAAGTACCTTTTTGTATAAACACTTGATTAATTAACTCTTTTTGTTCCGCTTCTGACATTACTCCTTTTCCTTCGCCTAAATTCCCGCTTTGTAATTTCCAAATCTTATTGTGATCCGCGTCCATCTTTTCATATATTCCTTGTTTCCATCTCTCTAAAATATCTGCATATGTATTTCCTTGTACTAGATCATTACTCTTTACAATATCAAGTAAACTTTCAATTCGTTCTTGTGTGATAAAAATATAGCCCCACTTTTGATCAGCTTTCGTTTTTTGATGTGCCATTTCATGTAATGCTGTCTGTATGTTCTCATCTGTCCATTTAAAATTTTTATTAAAACCGCTATTTGGTAATGAATGATTGCCATTTTCTAAAAGCTTTGCATCTTCAGCTTTTACTTTACTATCCGCTAGTACTTCTGCTGCCGGAGCAGCTGGTGATGCCTTTTTCGCAGCTGGTTTACTATTATTTAGATAATACAGCATACCATATGTTAAACCTACGCCGATTACCGCCATACCAGCTAAAATACCTATTATTTTAAAAAATGTTTTCATATTGCTTGTTTCCTCCCACATATCCCATTCATATTTTCTATTTCTTGAACCACATGTATATTTCCTTATATTGTATTTCTTTTCTTTATAAATTGAAAGATTATTCCGTCAAAAATCTCGATCTTTTTCAAATGCAGATCCATCTCTAAGCATTTCGGTTTAATTTTATAAAAATATATGCTAGCCTACCTATAAAGGAGATGAATAAATATGAGTTTATTGTATAGCGGTTTAACTTTTTTAAACTTTGACGATACATATTTATTACAAAATAAACTTCATTCTTATTCACATGAAGATATTGATTTTAGTCATTTAGAGCACACAAATCTGTATTGCGAGACTCCTTCTTTAATGCGTATAAAACGGGAGTTATATCGTAGAAAACAAAAAGGAATCACTTTTATCGGCTCTGGAAATTATCATTATGTATCTTATTTACTACTAAAAGAAATAGATGAACCAATTAGCCTTATTTTATTTGATCATCACACTGACATGAACTTAAAAGAAGAAAATGAACATTCTCTTATTTCTTGCGGGTCATGGGTATCATTCGCACTTCAAAATAACCCGAAATTAAAGAAAGTAATTATTATCGGACCTTCTTCTTTAACCATTCATTCTAATGATTATTCATGCGTAGAAGTATTCCCGATAGATACAACTTATGAAGTATCTACACATACGATCCTTTCTCATATTCATACAGATACTATATATGTAAGCATTGATAAAGATGTTTTAGATTCAAAAGTAACTATTACAAATTGGGATCAAGGACATATGAAACTTTCTACACTATTAAAATGTTTACATTCTCTTATTAGGAATAAAAATGTCTATGGTATCGACATTTGTGGTGAACTACCGGTTTATCCTTCTCAGCTCTTTCTAGCTAAATATGCAAATGCTATTAAGAAAAATGAAAAAGCAAACTTACAAATTTTAAAATCAATATATAATACATAAAAAAACAACGAGTACCTTATAAGGCACTTGTTGTTTTTATGCACGATGTTCTTTTAACCACTTCGTAATCGCATCTAACCTGGAAACATCAAAACGTCTCTCTTCACACACATTTAAACTGTTTAAACTTTTCACAATTTCTAATTCATTCGATTTTACACTTTTCGCATCAATCATTTTGCAATACCCGTCTGTAACGGTATTTAAATTTTCATAATAACGTTGAAACGATTTTGATATATGTAAGTGTTTTTCAAAGTTTCTTCTTCTTTTTGTCTCGTCAAATTCTTTCCGTTTTCTAAGTTCTTCATCATCTGTATATAAATAAAAATATTGATCTGGAAAACCAATTTCCTTATTGATCAGCTTTTCTATATAAAAGCTCTCTATTAAAGATAACGGTTGATTAAATATATCAAAATGGAAACACCAATTATAACTAAGTGGCTGATAAATATCACCATCAAGTATTACTAATTCATATTGCTCTGATTTCTGCGCTGCTATTTTCCCGCGCTCTACTTGTTTTTCAAAATACCATGTTCTATGTTCGTTTTTTGGTCTTTCAAATAAAACATTCACTTCAGGTATAATGTACGCACCATAATTTTTTTCTAATTCACGACACGTGCTACTCTTACCAACCGCACTTGCTCCCTCAAACGCTATAATCCCCATAGTTTCTCCCACTTTCATTAACTTAAATCTCTTTGCTTCGCATTTTTTCCCCATAACTGTCTCCATAAAATAATTGAAGCGACAGAAAGCATGATTGTTGTAATGATACTCCCCTCAATTCCGAACGAGCCCCCATGAAGGACTTCCGATCCGTTTGTTACAGGTTTAAAAATTGGTGTAGAATACATTGCCATTCCACTTACTGCAAATCCATAAATATTAAACTGCGCCCAATTCCACAGCGAATGCCACGCGCATATCCCACAAAGACTACTGTCTTTCAAAGCGTAAAAAGCTGCAAATACACCAACTAATATTATATTCGATATTGAAAGAATTGTAATACCTGGATTTAGTAAATGAAGAAAACCAAATAAAAAAGAAGTCACAACAATCCCAATCCATATACGACTTCTAACAGAAAGGACCGGAAATAACCAACCTCGAACAACAATTTCTTCTGTTGCACCTTGTATTAAAAAAGCAACTAAAGATCCTACAATTCCAATTATAGCGGTTGGCGTAATTTGTTGCATTTGTAGTTGTACAATTCCTGTTAATAAAAGTATCATTACTGGTATTGAAATGAAAACAAAACCTATTAATGCACCTTTCAAATATTTTCTTATCCACTGATTTCTCCAAAAACCAATGGATGAAATTGATCTTTTCTCTACAAATCTAACCCATAAAAAAACAAAAAATATAGCACCGCCAAACGTCAATACCATCTCAATATCACTATAAATTGCCTTCATTAAAAGTGTTTCTGCTTTCGGTAAAAACAACATAAATAACATGAACAATTCACCTAAAGTTAAAAATACAATTGCAAGTATAACAGCGAATATTGGATGAACTTTTTTTCTTCCTTCTTTAGCTGCTTCAATTATTTTAAATTGAGTAAATTGCAATATTCTCGCCTCCATAACAAATACATCAGCACTATTCTTATACTATAAATCGTTTTCCTAATACAATATTCAATAAAAAAAGTTCTCAGTTTAGCATAAACCAAAATTAGGAATAATATATAAATAAAAGAGATGTCTTTGTGTCTTTTCCCATTATCTCCATCCTATTGCACACTGGTATTACCAGCACTTGCTATTTCCCACCATTTGTTGTAAAATAGTAATTAAGGTCAATTTAACACCATATTTCCTTTGCATATTATCAAGTATCAATCAGGATTATTTTGTACTCCTTATGGGTGTTTGATAATATGTGAACTTTTATTTTTCATTCAAATAAGGCCGATCATATTGTAATCTTTTTAAATTTTAGGAGGCATTACCATGACATTAACAGGTAAAGTAAAATGGTTTAACAGCGAAAAAGGTTTCGGTTTCATCGAAGTTGCAGACGGTAACGACGTATTCGTTCACTTCTCAGCTATCACTGGCGACGGCTTCAAGTCTCTTGACGAAGGTCAAGAAGTTAGCTTCGAAGTTGAAGACGGTAACCGTGGACCTCAAGCTAAAAACGTTGTAAAGCTATAATTCAAACAATAAAAAGGTTGTTACCAGCTCGGTTAACAACCTTTTTAATATATAACTAAAATTTTTTACATAAAAGGAGTGGTTATATGTATCGCAATCGAAAGAACGATGTAGCTGAAGTACCACCAGAACAAACCCCTGTCTGGGAATGTGAATCAGAGGATTGTTTAGGATGGATGAGAAAGAACTTTTCATTTGAAGAAGAGCCTAAATGCCCTTTATGTAAAAGTAGCATGAAAAGCGGAGAACGTTTATTACCTAAAATAGGTTAATTTTTACTTAACCCCTCTTTTATAAGAGGGGTTTTTTATTATAAATTTATATCCTCTACATCCGTTCGAACTATAGAATACAATAGTGCATCATGTTGCTTATTTCCTTGATGAATATATCCACGTAATAATCCTTCCTTATGAAAGCCTATTTTAGATAACATTTTACAAGAAGTAACATTTTCAGGGTATGTAATAGCTCCAATTCTAAATAAGCCTAAATCTCGAAATCCATAATGAATAATTTCTTGAGCCGCTTCTGAGGCATAACCATTTCCCCAATAACGAGGATGTAAGTCATATCCAATTTCAGACCGTTTACTCCATAGTTGTAAATTATTTAATCCAATTGTACCGACTAACGTATTTGTTTCTTTTAATACAATCCCCCATCGTATTGCCTTTTTCTCAAAGTAATTTTTTGAAAAAGATTCAATCATACGTGAAGCTTGTCCAAACTCCGTAAAAGAATTCATACCGTAATAACACGTTACTTCATCCAATGAAAAGATTTCATATATTTTTTGACAATAAGATTGTTCTATTTCAACTAAACTCAAACGTTCTGTTTCTAATATAGGAAACGCCACAGGATCACTCCTTTCTTTCTACTCATTCATTATAGCAGAAAAAGTATTTATAATTAGGAAAGTCCTCAATGTCCCATTTATCAAATATTTCTAGAGAAGCTTATCCTCTTAATTCAATACGAACTAAAAATAACCCTTCTTGCTTTTGCATGATTAGAAAAAATAAAGAGGTGATCAAAATACTATGATCACCTCTTTATGCTCTAGTTTTATAATTAATTGTATTATTTTCATTTTCATCTCCATCACCCCGCCCTTAATAATACGTCTTATAAATTCGATTCCGTGCTCACCTTTCCCTTCTAAAACAACACCTTATATATACATTTATAGTAAAATGTAGTTAATATTATATTTTACTGTGGAGGTGTAAATGTTCTATGTATATATTCATCGGCTTATCCCTCTTACTCATATTACTCATTTTTTTATTTGCAAAAAAATTCGTTCCAAACTCATTCATGATGACTAGTTTTAAAGGCAATAACTTTAAGACATTTTCAATTGGCACGTTAATCGCTGCCACTCTTTCTCTTTCATATGGAATCTTTCACGCAGCAACCTATCAACCTAAACATTTAGATATCACGTTACAAAATCAAAACTTTACTGTTTTCGGTAATGTTGGGGAGCTTGGATATTTCTCAGAAGTATTACTAAAAAAAGATACAGAAGTTGAACTACATTTTGCCTCTTGGGAAACAATGCAATTAAATAATCCAGAAATAATAGTAAAATACCCTTCAGGTAAACAAGAATCATGGAAACCGAACATAACATCACTTCCAGCCAATAAATTAAAAGAGACACATGGCATAAAAGAGCTTTATCAACTCTCATCCTATTCATTTAAAGAATCCGGGAACATAACATTAACGATTACTGAGAATAATACAACTAATAAAAAAATCTCAATTCAAGCGAAATAAATAAAACGTCCCTCCAATATACTGGAGGGACGTTTTATTTATATATGTATTCTATTTTGACGGTTCATTTAATGTTGCAATTATTTCATTTGCAATGTTCTTTCCATTTCCAATACACGCACCAATTCCGACACCGTAATATGAGGCACCAGCTAAATATACATTAGGATAAAAATCCGTCATTTTTTCTTGTAATGTTTGAACCGCTTGATTATGTTCTAAATGATATTTCGGCATTAAATCTTTCCAATTTGTAACTTCAACTACTTCTGGTTCGCCTTTAATTCTGAGACTCTTTTCAATATCAAATAAAGCGACTTGTACCAATTCTTCTTCACTATAATTTTTAATCGTTTCATATACTGGATTTGTATTC
The DNA here is from genome assembly GCF_007680225.1 of Bacillus sp. DE0042. Lineage (NCBI taxonomy): Bacteria > Bacillati > Bacillota > Bacilli > Caryophanales > Bacillaceae > Bacillus > Bacillus sp. DE0042. The sequence continues at coordinate 432,761 of NZ_VEJP01000001.1, forward strand.
TTATAAAACATTCTTACTAATAGCTTTTGTTTTCCCGATGTATGCTTCCACTTCCGGCTTGTCCATGTACACGCATCACAATGTAAATCGCTGTTTTCCGTTACGATAAATCCTGTGCCGTCCGCCGGTAATTGTTCATCAAGTATATCAAATCCTAAGTAAATACTTATAAGAGATGCGTTTTTAAATGTATGAAACTGCTCGTTTAACTCATTAGACTGTAATAAAGTTTGTGCGATATCATGCGGAGCTGCTAAAACAACATAATCAGCTTGGATTGATTCATGATTTGCAAAGGAGATTTCATAGCGATCACCTTGTTTCCTTACAGCAGTCGTTACAGCGCTTTTCTTAACGACTGTCTCAGTCAGCATTTCTTCTAAACGATCAATAATCGTAGATAGTCCACCTTTAAATGATACGAACTTTTTGTTTCCTGCAGATTGAAACTGTTTTTTATTCTCTTCAAAACCTTTAATAATACTTCCATATTTATTTTTATAATCCAGTAAATACGGTAATGTCGATGCCATAGTAAGCTCATTTAATTTACCGGAATATACTCCTGAAAGCACCGGAGCAATTTGTTTTTCCACTAACTCTTTCCCTAAAAAGCTTTCTAAAAATACAGCAAGCGAAGTATCTTTTGTAAACTCTTTATTTTTCGTTATAAAATCTTTTAAAGCAACAATTTTCCCTTTCGTTGATACTAGCGTACTGCTAAACAACGACTCCACACTCATCGGTATCCCAAATATAGTGTCAGATGGAATTGGGTGTAAAGTATTATCAGAATATATGTAAGAAATACCCGTTTCGTTATATACCATTTTTTCTTCTAAATTCAAATCTTTTACAAGCGGCATAACATGTTCATTACGAGAAACGATAGAATCCGCTCCTGATTCCATAATAAAATCCTTTTCTTCTACACTATGGATTTTACCACCTAAGTACTCTTCTTTTTCTACAAGGATTAAATTTAAATCGATATTATTATCCTTTTTTAATTTTTCTAAATAAAACATAGTAGAAAGTCCCGTTATACCTCCACCGATAACAACAACTGTTTTCATATGTACTGCGCTCCTAACCGATACAATTAATAATTCCTTTATTATTATACCCAAAAGTCCTTATATTCGACTAGCAGCTTGTGCATTCTGTAAGAAATTAGACAATATATTCGAATATATTTCCGGTTGATCATTGTGCACTAAATGACCAGCAAACGGAATAACAGCAATATGTATATTGTCGTTTAATTGTTTAAACGTTGTAGCAGCTGTAACTTCATCTTCCGAATCTCCCCCTGCAATACAAAGTGTAGGTACTTGAAGATTAGCTACATCACCAGTTTCATCGAATGGGTACCAATCTTTAACTTGCCACGATTCAAGCAATGCTTTCCAATCACTTTTTTCATGAATTTGATTCATATAAGTTACAACTTCTTCATTTTCCATCAATTCCTGATGGCACTTCGCTTCATACTCCTGGGACTCTTCCCAATTCTCTTTCTTAACCGGAAAGATACCTGAAAAAGTTAATGTTCTCACTTTATCTGGATACTTTTTTGCAAATAATAAAGCGACTAATCCTCCTAGGGAAACACCAACTATATGACATCTATCAATTTGTAAATGTACTAACGTATCATGTAGATCCTTTACAGAACGTAGGAAATAATTCTCCAATGTCCCCCCTGATCTTCCATGTCCTCTTAAATCAGGACGAATTACTTGATAGTTTTTTTCTTGAAAAAATGCTACCTGCTCTTCATACTCTACTAAACCCGTCATACCACCAGAGTGTAAAAGCATAATTGGTTCCCCTTCGCCTGAAATGTGCGTATGTAATATCATATATCCCTCTCCTACAAAACAGAATATTCTATCTATTACTAGTATATAGAATATATATCTGAATTTCCAAATAAAAAAGAACTATAACATTTTCAAATCATGCCATAGTTCTTTTTATTTTAAAAACATAAAGTAATTAATCAATTTGTCTATTTCTTGACTTAATGCCAATACTTTTTCATGTTGAATGCCGTAATCTGATACTAAATATAAAAGTTCTTCTTTCTTTATTTCAATAGCTTTTTCCAATTTTACTAATTCCATGTCGTTTTACTTCTCTCTCCAATACTAAAATATATGTATTTTAGTATAGCCTATTTACATAATTAGTAAAAGTAAAATAAGCATGTAAAATCTTACAAATATAAAAATAATATACTATCAACAAAAAATTTTAAATTTAACCCTTTATACAGATCATTAGACTTCATTACGTATTAATAACAAATCGGAATTTCTCTAATGTAATATCTTTATATTCTGGGGCTCTCTTTATATGATCAAAATAACTATATGAGAATTTAAAAACATGCCCGAAATCCCAATCAAACGCACTATAGTCTTTTAGCCAAAATTGATTTTCTGTTGGTAATACATGAGCACGTTTTGATTCGATTAAAGGTAAACGATCTATAGGTGAGTGCAAGTTAATTTCAGTATTCGGCATAAGATATTGACTAGCACGTAACACGTATACTAGTTTTAACAGTGGACGTATCCCTCGTTGGAATATATCTCTATGCCCTAAATCATACATAATATTAATTGCATGAGAAAAAGTAAGCAAATGACCAATTAAATCATGATGCGCTTCCGCTCTATAAATAATATTAAATTGCGAGAGCTCCTTTAAAATAAACTTAGATAATTGTTTCGGATTTTTGAATTCACTTTCTATCTCATCGTTTATACTTAATTGTTTTACTTCCTTCGTCGTAAAACCAATCCACGATCTACCAGGAATTGTTTTTCGAAACGATAATATAAGGTTAGTAATCCCTTCAATTGCTTGATTATTCCCCCATTTTTGTAACTCTTTCATAGCTAATAAACTTAATGCAGCATAAATGACATTATGCCCCACCCAATGAAGTTCATCAATTGTATGCCCCATTGATTTTATAATCAGTTTTTCAGCACTTTGAAAATCAATTTCTTCTTTACTATCGATGATTTCACCTAAGTTTTGATTGTTCAACATCATTTTTGTTTGGGAATACATACAATGAGCGATCTCTTCTTCCATATTGTTATCTTTCATAAAAAAATAACTAGCAATTGCAGCTGCTCCGAAATGCGCATGCCAAATATCATTTGTTTGTTTTTTACACTGAGAAATAATTGAAAGACCATCTCTTAAAACAGTTTTATTTTCCATCTTTTTATCCCCCATAATAAAAATCACTTTATACTCATCCTAAAGATGGCGTCAATACAAATAAAATATGATTGGAAACATCACTTTTATTCAAAAAACGATGTTTCACATTTGGCGGAATACGTACAACATCACCTTCTTCTAAAAAATATTCTTTTCCTTCTAACTCCACATACACTTCTCCTTTCATAACAACAGCAATCTCTTCTTTATCTTCATGTGAATAATGACTTTCCGTTGTGTTTGCTTGTTTATTTAAATCCATTATTAACATTTCAATACGTGCTTTCATAAAATCCGGTGTTAATACATCATATACAATGTGATCATTGTTCTCCCGATATACTTTTTTTCGATCTTTTTTCTTAGAAATGAGTGAATCTGTATCAATTTCATTAATAAAAAGTGTAAATAGTGGTACATTTAATGCTTTCGCAATTAATTCCAATACACTTAAAGAAGGATTCGCATATCCTCGTTCAATTTGACTAATTAGTGAAGTACTAATCCCTGCATAATCAGCAAATTCCCGAATTGTCATATTATTTTTCTTACGATAACTTAATACAGTTTGTCCGAGTCTATCATGTATCATAGTAAAAACTTCCTTTCGTCCATCATATTGCATGTTTCATTGTCTTTGTGCTGACATACTAAACAAAGGCAAATAATCCTTTCCTATCGTCTCTGGGACTTATATACTTACCTTTGTACATTATATCGTATTTAGTTCATTATAATAAACGACCTATCGGAGGGACAAACTGTGAAATCACCTATTCTTTCATATTGCATCTTATTTTTCGGCGTATTCGCCCTATCAACTTCAGCAATTTTCGTAAAATTGGCAGATGCTCCTGCGGCTATCATTGCTTTTTACCGTTTATTCTTTGCTGCACTGATTCTATTACCGTTATTACTATTTAATAAAAATAATCGAAACGAGCTAAAAACAGTAACAAGAAGACAATGGGGATTCGGATTCATATCCGGGCTATTTTTAGCTGCACATTATGTACTATGGTTTGAATCATTACAATATACTTCTGTAGCGAGTTCTACAGTTATCGTAACGTTACAACCTTTATTTTCAATGATTGGTGGTTACTTTCTATTTAAAGAGAGATTTACGAAAGGAGCGGTTATTGGTTGCCTCATCGCTATTTCAGGAAGTATCGTCATCGGATGGCAAGACTTCCAAATTAGTGGAGAAGCATTATACGGAGATATTTTAGCCTTTATTGCGGCCGGAATTATTACCGCTTATTTTTTCATTAGCCAACATGTTCGTAAAGATTTATCACTTATACCGTATTCGGTAATTAGTTATGGAAGTAGCGCCTGTTTTCTCGGTATATTTGCCTACATGCAGCAAGAATCTTTCATCCATTACTCTACACAAACTTGGTTGTGCTTTATTGGCTTAGCTTTCATTGCTACGATTTTAGGTCAAACAATATTCAATTGGTTATTAAAATGGATGAGTGCTACAGTTATCTCTATGAGCATTTTAGGAGAAACGATTGGAACTTGTATACTAGCGTACTTTATATTAAATGAGACTATTTCTTTACAACAAGGACTAGGCATTACAGTTATTTTTATTGGCTTAGCATTATTTTTAGTGCAACCAAAACTGTCTAACAACAACTAACAAATAAAAAGCATGACAGTATAATGTCATGCTTTTCACTATCCATTATGTATGATTAAACCATCCGGTCTAAAACGACTCATCATAATTTCATTAATAAACTTTCCGTGAGCCTTCAAATTCCCTACTTTTATTCCCTCTTCTACAAATCCAAATTTTTCATATAGCGATTTCGCTTTAGGATTCGTTGCTAAAACACCAAGCTCTACTCGCTCTAACATTAACCAATTATCAGCCAAATCAAGCATTTTTGTAAGAAGTGCTTTCCCAATGCCTTTATTATGATATTCACTATCTACCCCCATAAACAAATCCCCCGAATGAGATCTACGTCCTGGGCTTTGGGTTAATCCAACAAATCCGACAACTTTTCCATCATACTTTTCAACAAATTCAAATTGATTTGGCGCTAAATTACGAATTCTATTTTCCATCGCATCTACACGCATACTAGGTAAGAAAACCATATAAGGTAAAACATCATCTTGTATGCATATACGATGAATTGCTCTAGCATCTTGTATTTCTACTGCTCTAATGTTGATTCCCATTTTTCTCTCCTCCATTTGAATAATATATTGTTGTTTTGTTATTCTAGAACCCTGTATTAATGACCCTCTCATTCTTATTTCTTTATGTTATTTTTACATAATTATTTTGGTATAACACTTAATTCCCAAAAAAATTATCAACATAAACGCGGTATGGTTAACTTTTCAACTTATTATATAAATCAAGCAGATTTTCAATTGAAATACCATTTATTATCATACCGACTATATCACAATTTTCTATTTCAACATTTTTCAGATTACTATTACTTATCGTACTACCTTCCAAATCACATTTATCGAATAAAATAGGTTCCTTCTCGTCTCCGAGATTTGTATTTTTGAATTGTACTCCACCTAAAGTCACCAAATTAAATTTACTACCAGAAAAATTTAAATCTGCATATGATGACCTTCTAAAATTTATATTTCTAAACTTTGATTGACTTACATTACAATTACTCATGTTCATATTCATTATATTGCTGCCAACAAATGCACTATTGTTTAAATTCACTTGATAATACTCTGTATTTGCTAAATTACAGTTTTCGTATTGACTATTTTTCATATCTTTATTTGTAACTACACTCTCTTTGTTTGAGCTTGTTTTTATTCTTTTCACGTAACAATACTCATCTTCCGATTCAAAAATCATTTGGTAACCCATCTTTTTATAAAAGTGATGATTATTAATTTGTCTACTAGATGTTTCGAGATCCCAAATCTTTATGTTCGGATATTCTTTTTCTATTAATTTAATAACATGTGATCCAATTCCTTTTCCTTGATACACAGGATCTACAAAAATACGATCAATTCGACCGTACGCCTTACCAGAAATCGTAACTATTATTCCTCCGACTATTTCTTTATCCATTACAATTTTGAAAGAATCCAATTCTTCGATGGAATATTTCATCATTTCAACTGAAGAATATCCTGGTGGTTGGATGTTATAGTCAATAACATCATCTTGGCCGTATAACCATTGTTTTGCTTCTACATCAAATGTTTTTTTCATTATTTCTGTTAATTTCTCAGCATCCAAAATTGTAGCTTTTTCTATAGATATTATCGTCATTTTTGTTTTCCCCTTCATTGTTACAAACCGACAACTTTTTTAAATAACATAATTATCAATTCACTTTTGCTTTTAATGCTTTCCCCATTATTACATATGGAACATCATTTTTACTTGGATGAAATGGCTCCAATACATTTACCCAATCCAACCTTTCATATAGCGAACGTGCTTTTTCATTGTTGATTTGTGTTGTTAAAACACTTGTTCTATTTGAAATCCCTTCTAATAATTCATTATGTAAGTTCGTTCCAAGACCTTCATTTTGATATTGTGGGTGAACTGCTAACTCTACAAATTCAAAACAATCTTGTAACCACTCGTCTACTTTCTCTAGATTTAACGCTGCTCTCATTAATTGATTATAGTACTGTCCCTCCATTGAGCGATAACCATAAGTAAAACCAACTACTTCATTTTCATCATTTATTGCTACTATACCTTTAAAATCTGTATATTCTATATGTCTTTTCATTCTTTCGATTATTTCATTGAAATTTGTTTTCTCAAATGCTTTACAATACAATTTTGCCATATTCTCAATTAGGATCTCATTTTTTTCAATACTTACGAATTTCACTTTACTTCCCCCCTATTAAAACATTTAAAGCTTTAATAAATCATAAAATAAAGAAAATTAAATTAATAACTCTCTTTACTATTAAACTACAAATCAACCTATATTTTCCACTGTTACTTAGTATTAATGAATAAAAAAGAGACCATGCTATATAAACATGTTCTCTTCTTTTATTTATTTTCAATTGTATATTATTAAAAATTACATATTACTTTAGCCACTCGTTGCAACTATTACTTAACTCCTGTAAATCCTCTATAAATCGACTCGCATGATACCCATCACAAACCGAATGATGGACTTGCAATGAAACTGGTAGTATAATCTTATTCTCTTCATTAAAATATTTCCCACAAGTTATTATCGGTAATAGAAAATCACCATCATTATTAATATTAAGATTAAATCCAGTAAAACTAGCCCAAGGTATGCTAGAAATAGGAAAAGCATTTGGCGGAATATTCTCTTTCGTGAAGAGACCATGAACATTAGCATAGTATCTCATATCTTCTTCATAATTTTTATAGAAAATGCGGAAATCACTTGAATAATTCGTCCATATACTTGAAAAAGACTTATCATCTTTATGAAAGATTGTATAGCTAGGTATCATTTTTTCCCAATAGCCCAAAACTCCTTCTTCATTAAAACATGTTCGAAATTCTTTATGTTTATTTATTATTCTCGAAATTATATAAATAAAAGTCGGATAAAATTTAATTCCCTTTTGATGTACTTTCTCTATCAAAAGCGTAATATCAACATTTACTGTCATACTAAACGTACATTTTAATTTTAAATAATGTTCAAAATACTGCTCTCTATTCCAATTTTCTCTATCAATTACGTGAAACTTCATTTTAATAGCCTCCTAAAATTTTCTTTTTATTTTAGAAGGCTAATTTCCTTGCTTTCACCATAATTGTTCACTCCTAACAGTTTACATTTCACCCTAATTGTTTATTTAATTATATAACATCTATAAGAATCAATTCACATATTTCTGGAAATCCATCCACATACTATAAATAAATCAAATGAAATTTGGAGGAATCATACATGAATAACAAAAATGTAAATAAAAAAGAAAATGTTATCGAAAACGCTATACCTATCCAAAATAATAATACTGCAAATCTTAATATCGAAGAACAAGCAATGAACGGCTTATATGGAATGCCAGAAACTTCCATTGAAGATGCTGATCATGCTGCACCGGATGATTTGACTTCAAAAAATTAATTACATTGAAAAAGCCAAGGAAAATATCCTTGGCTTTTCAACTATGCATCCACTTTTTGTATCTCTTCACTCTTTCTTGAAAGTTTCCCTGGCCAAAAAGCAAAGCGGCCTAAAACGACTGTGATTGCCGGTACAAGTAACGGTCTTACAATAAACGTATCTAGTAATACACCAATTGCTGTTACAATACCAAATTGAACAAGCACTTGAATTGGAAGTGTTCCTAACACAGCAAAAGTTCCTGCTAAAATTAAACCTGCAGATGTAATAACACTACCTGTTTGTATAACGCCATTTTTTACAGCATCCAAATGATTTTGTGTCTTTCTGTTTTTCCATATTTCTGAAACCATAAAGATATTATAATCTTCACCTAAAGCAACTAAAAATACGAATGCGTATAACGGTATCGCGCCTTGTATTGCTGGAGCTCCCATACCAAAATGAAGTAATATCCATCCTGCTCCTAATGCAGAGAAAAATGATAAAACGACAGTTACAATTAAATAAATCATCGCAACAATTGATCGTAAGTAAACAAGTAATAATAAAGCTATAATACTAATCATTACTGGAATGATAACTGCTTCATCACGTTCTGTGATTTGCTTTGTATCATATAATGACGCTGTTTCTCCGCCAATCCATAGTTGATTTTCTGCATTACTAACCCCAGCATCTTTTAATACTTTTTCTACACTGTTTTTCAATTTAGGGATTTGATCTAACGCTTCAATTGAGTATGGATTTTCAGCTAAAGAAACCTCATACATTTGTATTTGCTTATTTTCTGTGCCCACTTTTGGATCTTTCACAGTTTTTACGAATGAAAACTTCTCTAGTTCTTTTTTAATAGGAAGCTCTTTTCCTTTCGTATCAACAACAACTTTTACTGGCGCTAATTCACCAGCTGAGAAATGATCACTAATTAACGTAAACCCTTCGCGGGAAGGCATATCTTTTGGAAACGATTCTAATAAGTCATATGTGTATTGAATACGTGGTACAAATGAAGCCAATCCACCTAATACAAATACAGTGAGCATAATTATTGTCCATGGTCTTCGTACTACAACATCTCCAAGCTTTTTACTAAAGGCACCTTTTGATTTTTTAACTTTTACGACTTTCTTTTTCTTTCTTGCAAACTCCTCATTCATCGAAGTTGTTCTCGGTATAAATGGGAAGAATGCAGCTCTACCGAAAATTAATAATAATGCTGGTAAAATTGTTAAAGCAGCAATTCCCATTATGAATACAGCAACACTAAATGGTACTGCAAATCGATGAAAGGCACCATAATGAGCAAGTAACAATGTTCCTAATCCAAGTACAACAGTAAGCGCACTCATTATAATTGCTCCACCAGAAGCTTTAATTGCAAGTTGCAGCGCCTTATATTTACTTTCTTCTTCTAGCAAGTACTCTCGATATCTTGAAATTAAAAATAAACAATAGTCCGTTCCAGCACCAAACAATAATACTGTCATAATTGATATTGCCTGAGCATCTACTTTAATCCACCCTTGATCAGCTAAAAAACCGAGTGTAGGACTAATAATACCGTATGCAAAGCCGACAACAAGTAAGGGTAAAATTGCTAAAATCGGTGAACGGTACAGTAAAATTAATAAAACTAATACGAGTAATACAGTAGCAATTAATAATTTCACATCTGCTTGACTAAATAAGCTAACTGCATCCGTTTGAATACCTACAGGTCCAGATAATCGAACGTGTAAACCAGCGTCACTTAGTTTTCGTTTGAATGGATCTTCATCGATCTTACTATTCACTATGTTTTTTAAATCATCAAGATTTCCTTTTAATATATCTGTTCCAGCAGCCTTGTTAAAGAATACTGGTGTAACAAATGATGTACCATCTTTTGATGCACTTTTTGATAATACTTGTTCCGGAATTGTATCAAATGGTGGTAACGTTGATTGTTCCTTTAAAGGACTAGCCTTTAATTCTTTATAAACGTCTTGTATGAGTTTATAATCCTGTGACTGTAATCCACCATCTCTATACCATACTACTAACAAAGGATTTCCTGCATTATTCGGAAACTCTTTTTTCATAAGTGCTTCCGCTTGCTGCGACATAGCTGTTTCAGGTAAATTTTTCGGATTCGGTTCTTTCGTACTGTTTACTTGTGGCAATGTAAATGAAAGTAATAATGTAATAAGAATCCAAACCGATAAAGTTATCCACTGTGTATGCTTCCCTGCTACAAGCCTCCCTAACATATGTAACGGGTGCTTTTTCATAAAAACCCACCTTCCTTTTTTCCTCTAACATTAATTATATATACTGGTCGGTTAATTAATCAAGAATGAATAAAACTTTGTGTTATAATTATCTCAACAATACATGTCAGGAGCGAATGGATTTGGAACAAAAACAACGTCCTCTCGGAAGGCCTCGTCAAAATAAAAATACAAAATCTACAAAAGAAACGATTTTGGAAGTTGCAACTCGACTATTTCTTACTCAAAATTATCAAGTCGTTTCCATGGATGAAGTTGCAAAAGTTTGTGGTGTTACGAAAGCAACCGTCTACTATTACTATTCAACAAAAGCAGATTTATTTACCGCTACTATGATTCAAATGATGGTACGTATACGCGAAAATATGTCTCAAATCCTTTCTACAAATAAGACTTTAAAAGAAAGATTATTGGACTTCGCTAAAGTCTACTTACACGCAACGATGGATATTGATATGAAGAATTTTATGAAAGATGCAAAACTATCATTATCTGAAGAACAATTGAAACAATTAAAAAATGCTGAAGACAACATGTATGAAGTATTAGAAAAAGCACTTGATAATGCAATGCAAATTGGAGAAATCCCAAGAGGAAACGCTACGTTTGCGGCTCATGCATTCGTATCTTTATTATCAATTGGGAATTTTAAAGATGAAAATCACAATCCTATTCTTACAAATATAGATGAATTAGCCCAAGAAATCGTTTCTTTTTATTGGAAAGGGTTAGGCCGTTAATCTTAAATAGATTTCATTTAATAAAAGAGCATGTTTGAATTTTTTTCAAACATGCTCTTTTATTATTTATTAACTATTAATTAGATTATACTTCAGCACAGTTTAACAAAAAATTCCTCTTCAACTTTTACAAATTTTGAATTTGAATCTTTATATTCTCCTTACTTAATCCTCCATGGTAACAAACTACCGATTCAATATCTAGATTTGAATACTTCTTTAAAGACTGCTGTGATTCCTTAACATTTAAAGTTGTTGGGGCATGAATTCCTCCTAACTTTCCATTCACACTATACATCGAGTCTCCTGCAATAAGGGTTTTACTTTGTTTCAAATATAAACTAATATGACCTGGAGTGTGTCCTGGGGTATGTAGAATTAGTATCCCACCGCAATACGGAAGTTCTTGCCCATCTATCACCGTATTACTAACTTTTCCTTTTGGTGGATTCTCTACATTTCCATCTTTCAATAAAGGTAACTCTCCCTCAATATATGGCTTATCTAGCTCGTGCGCATAAACTTTAATATCGCTTACACCATTCTCCAATAAATCAGGAAGGCTACCTATATGATCTAAATCCTGATGTGTCAAAATCACAACTTTTAGCTTATCAAAAGATACCCCAACTTTCTCCATCTCTATTTGTATATCTTCAAATTGTCCAGGAAAACCAGTATCTATTAACACTGCCATTTCATCATCCCATAAAAGAATTGGGTGAATAATAAATTCTTGAAACTCAAGTTGTAACATTTCTACCCCTTTAGCAATCTCCATACAGCAATTCTCCTTTATACTGAAGTTTAAAAATATGTACGAGTAAACTGAAAATATAAAGCGCCACTATCTTTTAATATGTTTTGTCATCCCAATAGAGAATACCTCAAACCCTATAGATTCATAGTAAGATTGCAATTTTTCCACACACATAAGTTGGGGAATAACTTTGTTTTGTTCACAGTGCTGGATTAATCGTTCCACTATTTCTTTTCCAATGCCAATGGACTGATATTTTGGCAATACACATACACCACAAATGACGCCTGTTATTACACCATCGGATATAACACGCCCCATGCCAATTAATTGTTGCTCTTTAAAAGCATATATCACATACCAGCTTTGTTTACACATTTGTTCCAATTCATTAACCGTTAATTTTAGAGAATTCCATCCTAAAGATTCATATAAAGCTAATAATTCATTGAAATTTGTTGGGTGTTCAATTGTATAGCTTATTTTAGTTTTCATAAACGCCTCCCTATTCTCCTATTTATATCCTCTTTTACATTACTCTATTAAAAATTTTAGCCCCTCACCAACTTAACTTGAACAAACTTCAATAAGAAAAATAGAATTCCTTCTCAACATAAAATAAAAAGAAGTTACCTCACCTGAGATAACTTCTTTTATATAAATCTAACACTATATTATCACCCAAAAATTATGCAGCTACATACGATAAGAACGAACAAAACTAATAAACTATTTGAGAAATAACCCATAGAATACTACCCCTTTATTTCATTATGTAAAAGATTTTATCATAAAATTATTTACAACATAATAACTGAAAAAGACATTGCATTCATTAGTTATGTATATTTAGTAATATTTTATTTTTGGCCATATTCGTCTTTTCTAAAATCACTTCTCATCCTCCTCTTCTTTAGTTCACATAATTTCAAAATAACAAATTAGTAAATGTTAATTTACTATAATAAGTTTAAATATTTGATTTACAGCTAAAATAGTAATAAAATAATGACTAAACCCAAAAAGGAAGCGAAAATAATGTTCCATAAAGAATTATTAAATGAATACATGAATTTATTATTAAATATGTCAGGTACTTTCAAATTACTATCAGAAAAATCCTCTGAATTTACACATTTAGAACAACACGTAGTGGAGTATATCGCCCAGCAAAAAGTACCTGTAAATTCAAAGATGATTGCTAATTATTTAAACATTCCTAAGCAACAATTAAGTGTAACTGTACGTAACTTAGAACAAAACGGATATATTGTAAAAAAGCAAGATACGGTAGATAAAAGAGCTGTATTAATTTCTCTGACAGAAAAAGCTGAAAAGGTACATTATGAGAGATGGAAACAAATTTATAAAAATTTCACAGTAAACCTCGAAAAGTTATCCGAAGAAGATAGGCGGGATTTAACTTACGGACTATATAAAACAAATACAATGCTCTCAAAAATGTTAAATAACGACTAACTATATTGTTTTATTATGCAACGGAGGATGTTTCATGGTTAAAGAGTTAGATTTACAATCAGTACAAGGTACGATGCTTATTCCCCTATGGGGACGAGCATATGGCAGTGAGAAAAATAAGGATATTTTAGATGATACAGAGGCTATTCGAATAATTAAAGAATGCGATTTCGACTTCTCAACAATAGCAAATACATTTGGCGAATACGGATGTATCACATACATTACCCGTGCACGAAAAATTGATGATACGATAAAACAATTTATAGCAAAACACCCGAACGCCACTATAGTAAATATCGGTTCAGGACTAGATACTACTTTTTCAAGAATTGATAACGGTACAATACATTGGTATAACCTTGATTTACCCGATGCAATCTCTTTTCGCAAGACTTTAATTGAAGATACACCGAGGAATATTAGCATCGCTAAGTCATTTTTTGATACTTCTTGGTTTGACGATATAAGATATGATCCAAACGACGGTATTCTTTTTATATCAGCAGGTGTATTTTATTACTTTAAAGAAGAAGATTTAAAAGAGATCATAGTTGCTATGTCAAAACGTTTTCCTGGAGGAGAGCTATATTTTGATGCTGAATCAAAATTCGCACTGAACCTTTCGAATGCAACTGTAAAAAAATCTGGCAATAACGGCGCGATGATGTATTTTTATGTAAACAATCCAAAATCAATAGAAAAATGGTCTTCTACCATAAAAGTATTAAGCTGCTCCCCTTTCTTTAAAGGTATACCTACAAATAAAGATTGGGATGGTAGTACACGTATTATGATGCGAATTGTAAACGTAATAAAGATGTTGAAGTTTGTTCATTTGCGGTTTGAAAAATAATAAATAAAGAAGGCCGCAATACATTTATATTTAGGTCATAAATGTTAAACTTAATAAAAGGGCAGGAACATATTTGATATGTTCCTGCCCTTTTATTATGGGTACCGATCCATAGTCATCTAGCTATGAAAAGCAACTACCCCAAAATGAGAAATTTGGCATCTTAACACCCCTCAAGTGGCTTCTGTATATAACACATTTAAAATTTAATTTTTCTTGATAAATGAAAGATTTCCTGGCATACCCTTAAAATTATTTATGCACGAATAAAATCTCTCCGTAAACGTCCAATTACACTAAAATATACAAAAATTGAGAAATATGAAAAAGACACTCTTATGAGTGCCCTTCTTAGCAACTAAGTCCACTACAGCTATTATCATAACCCATATGAATTTCGCCTGTAAGAGGAAATTTTAAGTTCATATTTAATTATTAAAATAAACCGCACCAAAGTTTTCATTAAATCTTTTACACCAAACAGAAACCGAACCATATTCACTTACATCTATCCCTTCAGGAATTTCGTAGTTTTGGTCTCCTTTATTTCCCTTTAATTTTCCTAATTCAATATACTGATAGTTTTTTACGTCTTCATTATTTTTCAAACGATTTGTAGGAACTAATACAACTCGTACATCTGGCCCATTTGATGTTGCAAAATTAGAAAGTCGTAAAACACGTTTTCCATCCGCTAATTGGTGAATTTTTGCCGTTCCAGTTGTTTCATGGACACCGTTTTGAAACTGACCTTCCCTTATTACTCGATCACTTTGTTGCCTTACTTCAGTTGATTGTATCTCTGTTTGTGGCAATGATTCATTTACGTGCTTATCAATAAATAATTTCTCTGGTCGGAACAATGACCATAAAATCCCCAATACAATTATTAAACCACCTATAAGCCATACATATTTTCTTTTCATAAAGTAAAAAACCTCCTGTAACATACTGTGTAGTAGTATGTTAACAAGAAGGTCTTTCATTTTTCTAACGTAAATGTTACAAAAGTCTTTCAGCCATCTTATTTTTTTACTGATGTGATGGGAAGAGTGAACCAAAATTCACTTCCCTGCTTACCATCTGCGCGATTCCTTACACCAATTTCCCCTTTGTGCATTTCAATCAATGATTTTGCAATAGCTAATCCAAGTCCGGAACCTCCAGATTGTGAACTTCTTGATCGATCTGTTCTAAAAAAACGTTCAAATACACGTAATTGATCATTTGGAGGAATTCCCATTCCTTCATCCCGCATAGTGAATTGGACCTGTTGAGTTGGTTTATTTTCCACTACAGTCAATTCAATTGTTCCAGAGATAGAAGAATATCGAATTGCATTATGTAATAAATTACCTATGACCCTTTCAATTTTACAAGGCATAATCAAAAGTCGAGGTAATGTATCAGGGACATCCAATTGCACATGGATTTGTTTGTCTCCTAATAAGACAGAATGTGACTCTAATACATCTAATAGAACTTTATCTAAATGTGTGAAACTTGGGTGAAAATCTACTTGCTCAAACTCTAACTTTGAAAGATCAAATAAGTCGTTAATTAATCCATTTAATCTTTCTATTTCTTTTAAAACCGTTGCTAAGTATTGCTTTTTCATTTCAGGATCTTCAATCAGGTTATCTTGTAATGCTTCTATCATCATTTGCATGCTAGCCATAGGTGTTCGTAAGTCGTGTGAGATATTGGTAATTAGCTCCTTACGAGAGTTTTCCTGTTCCTCTAACTTAGTAAACCCTTCTTCTAATTTTTTTGCCATCTGTTGAAAGGCTGTTGCCAATTCTTTAAACTCATGTGGTTCTTGCCCAATTATATACATCGTTTCAAAGTGTCTATCACTAAATTGTTTCGTCAATTTTATTAAATTTTGTATAGATCTCATGATAGGACGTGTCATTAACCAATAAATAAACGTTGAAATAATGAATGCCACAAATGCAATTACTGTTAATAACCGCGTTTGTTCCGGTTCAAGTAACATTTTCGTCTCACTATACCATATAGCAATTACCATAATACTGGTACTTAATAGATTCATGAGTAACAATTGAATACGTAATCTCATGTTTCATTTCCTCCATTTGGCTCAAAGCGATATCCTATACCCCAAACCGTATGAATCCAACGATTCTTTATCGTATGCTTTTCGAGCTTTTCACGTAAACGACTCACTAACACGGTAACTGTGTTTGATGCTCCTTCATGTCCAAAATCCCAAATTAATTCAAGAAGCTGCGAGCGAGAAAATACTTGTTTTGGATGCTTTGCCATGAGATAAAGTACCTCAAACTCTTTCACCGTTAACTCCACTTCCTTATCACAAACAAGTACATATCTTGTCTTTGGATATATTTTTAAATCTGGAAACTCTATCACTTCCAATAGAGATTCTTTCGCTTGTATTGGTACATGGCTTCCTCTTCTTAGTATAATTTGAACCCTTAATACTAATTCACGAGGGGAAAATGGCTTTGTTAAATAATCATCTGCCCCCATTGTTAAGCCTAAAATTCGATCCCTTTCCTCTCCCTTAGCAGTTAACATAATAATAGGGACATTTGACTGTTGACGAATTTCCTCGCATAATTCCCATCCATCTTTTTTTGGCATCATCAAATCTAATATAATTAAATCTGGTTGATGTGTAAGAAATAAATCCCCACCTTCTTTACCATTTACAGCGGTATAAACTTCATATTCTTCTCTTTCTAAATACCGTTTGCATACTTCTCGAATATTTTCTTCATCTTCTACGATTAAAATTCTTTTCTTCATATACTATCCTCACTTCTTTTTCACCAATAACGCAAAATTTATTTTTTCTATTATCCAATAAAAATATCTTTATAGGTAAAGATATAGAAACTAATCACATAAATAAATCAGAATTCCTCATTTTAGCCTCGAAACGAATGAAGATTCAGAAAATAATTCATGTAATACAGATAGTAATCTTAACATTTGATTACTTATATGACTAGATAGGTATTTTAAATAGTAGTTACTAAATTATATAAATTAAAAGGAATGAGTCCGATTCAACATCGAACTCATTCCTTATTAGTAACCTAAATTATTGTATCTAACTTTTCGGATTCAATTCATTTCCGGTTCTCTTTCCAAACTTAGCAACAGAACTGTTACCTATTACTGAACTCTTGATAGATTCCATGCTATAGTATCAGTCCCATTCTCTCCATTACCATATTTCATATAATCGATTAAATATCCTACCTTTAACTTGTTACCATTAGATAGTATGTTCCATTGCTTATGGTAACCAGTGAAATTCTTTGGATATGCATGATTAAATTTAAAAGTACTTGCATTCTGTTTTTGATCTAAATGGATATAACTATCTTGAAGTTTTAAATATGCATAATCTGAATAAATAGGATTTCGAAATTTAATTAATACCTCTTCATCCTTTTTAATTGGTTTTCCAGGTTTAGGTTGACCTACTCTTTCAATAATTACATTCACTTTTTCATCACTAGATTTTTCAGCCCAAAGATACTCCCATTTATTCCCGGCATGATGACTTCCCCAATAAGCTGTATTTCCATATGAAGCTACGGTATAAGGAACCCCTTCTGTAACAAATTCACCTGAATTATCTACTACATAATCTTCAAATTCTTTATTAGCTTTAATTTCAATATCAATCTTTTGTGTAGGCGTTAGATTGTGTGCGTCATTGATTTCAAATATAACTTTTCTGTGCGCAGCAATTTCAGATTTAATAGGGTGTATATTTTCTCTAGACTCATATGTAAATCCATTCTCACGTTTAACTAGTGTTACTGTTTGTGACGGAGCATTCCATTTCTTACTATAAGTAGTAGGAATCTCTTGACTCACACCAAATAAACCAGGTAAAATTGTTGCCCTAATCTTTTGCGTCACAGAATCATAACTACCTTCTACTAATGTTGGTTGCTGTAGTTTTGCAAAAGCACCGTGTACAGAGTCTTTATGTAAATAACCGCGATCTCCCTGTCCCGCTTTTAAATTGTTCAATGCATCAGTTCCATTATTAGCTGAAACCACTGATACGTTATTAGTACTTTTAGCCTTGTTTACAATATGATTTACTTTTTTCGTATCTATATTTACATGTTGAAAAACTTCATTATAGGATAAAACTGGCTTATCAGCAAGGGATTTGTCTTTAGGAGTGTATAGCCTAAACTTTGGTATATTTCCTATATCTGTTTCTAATTGTTCAGTAGCTGCATTTACTCTAGACTCATATCTCCCTGAATCCCCCAAATGCATAATTTCTTCACCTTTTTCAATAGATAAATCCATTGTACTTGTAGGTAAAACTTCAATCGAAAGAAGTTCCCCTTGTTCAACAGCTTTCAATTCATCCAAAGATAAGACAATATTCGCATCTGCTTGTCCTTCTAAACTGTCAATTACTACTTCTGTTTTATTCCGTCCACCTTTTTCTGTACTTAAATAGTTTGCTTTATAACGATCTTGTGTTGCCTTTACAGTATTAATAATTTTGTTTCCTAAACGAATATTAAAATGAGGCGAAACATTTTCAGCGGATGCTGTTCCTACATTCTTATATTCCAAATGTACCCGTAATTTTGCTGCGTTCGCTGTATCCACAGTTGTTGCAGTAGACCAATCAAAATTATTTGTATAACTCTCCGTTTCCGTAGTTGTTTTTGAATATCCGTATCCCACATTTGCTGAAACACTTCCGGAAGGAACAGGACCAGCTGCTGAGCCTTCTACACCACCTGAACCACTTAAACCTACATTAAATGAATGTTGTGTAGATACACTTTTTTCCCATCCTCTGCTAACTGATCCGCCATTATTATCCGTAATGGTTGCAATAGGAATTACTTCAATTCGTTTGACACCAATTTGCAAATTCGGCATGTTGGCAACTATCGGATTGAAATTAGTATCAGAATCGTTGTTATAATTCTCAACCTCATACATATCAGTAAAAGGATCACCATCCGTATTTGCATTCATAGGATTCGATATAAATTTTGGTTTCCCTTTATCCTTCTCGGGATCCCATGCTTTCACTTCATTTTTTCCAGTTTGTGAATTGAATTCAATTTTATATCCATTCATCTCTAAGTCGTTAGAAATACCATCTTTATCCCAATCGTTGTTTGCCATTTCAATGTTTTGTGTAATGAGTGAACCTATTTCCCCATCAGATCCGAGCGTGAAATTCTTATCTTCTTTTTTTACATTTGCATTCTCTTTGAATATTTCAACTGTACCTCCTGGATTCGGTTGTTTTACATCTGCTAAAGCAGGAGATGCTAAAGTCAGTGCCATCGATACACTACCTAATACACTAATTGCTGGCTTCAATTGTTTCATTGTAATTTTCCCTCCTTGGTTTCTAGGTCAATTAGAACACCTACTAGTAAGATTAATTTCATCATATATAACAAATCTTTCTTTTCTCTCTCATAACTGTTAAAAAAGTCTCTCGTAAATGTTACAAAACACTTACAGAGTTTTTAAAATCTATATATGAAACATTAAAAAGCCGTAATATGAAGAATCGATTACAATATATACAAAAAAGCAGCTAGCCAAAGCTAACTGCTTACTAATTTATAAAATTTCAGTAAAAGAATGTATTAATTTTGAAGTGTGCAAATTGGAAGTGTGACTTCAACTATAGTTCCCTTATTCACTTCACTCTCAATAAATACCTTCCCCTGGTGTGTTTCAATAATTTTATAACAGACCATTAATCCTAAGCCGATTCCCTCTTCCTTAATACTGTAAAAAGGTTCTCCTAAATATGGTATACGTTCTTTTGGAATCCCACATCCTTGATCAATAAAGCGAATCCTTATTTGATTATTATCAAGTTTATCAAATTGAATCAAAATTTCTCCTCCTGTTGGCATGGATTCAATTGCATTTTTTATAATATTAACAAATACTTGTTTTAATTGATTTCCTTCACATGGAATCAGTGGAATACCAGGTGTAAAATCAATTCTAATTTTTATATTATTCATCATTGCTTGAGGTTGCAGTAGCATTAAAACTTGATCCATTAGCACACTAATATCATTAGGTTGTATCTTTAACACCTGTGGTTTGGCTACCGCCATAAATTCATTAGTAATACTTTCTATACGCTCAATCTCTGATGATACTATATTTATATACCCCTGATTATTCTCAGTTTCCGTTGATTTTAGTAATTGCATAAACCCTTTCATTGCGGTTAATGGATTATTAATTTCATGAGCCATTGCAGTCGCTAATTGTCCTACGACTGCAAGTTTTTCAGATTTCCGTAGTAATTCTTCTGTTTTTAGCCGTTCAGTGATATCACGAGAAATACTCAGGAAAACTTTTTTACCATTTAAGTTAAAAACACGGACACTAAACTCAGTTGTTATTATTTTTCCTGTTGGAAAAGCATATTCGTCTTGCAAGGTGAAGGAAGTTTGTCCCTCTCTAATTTTTTCTAACAACCTTACAATCATTTTAGAATCTTGCGGTACTACATTTGGAAATGATAACGAGAGCAACTCTTCTCTACTATATCCAAATCTTTTACAACCAACAGGGTTTACCTCAATGAATCGACTTGGAACATAATTTTCATTCAGCTCTACTACATATACTGCATCAGTTGCTTGTTCGATTAGTGCACGGTACTTCATTTCACTATCTTTTAATTGTTTGTGTAATCGATGTCGTTCTCTTTCTGCTTGTTTTCTTTCAGAGATGTCTCTACATATTGCAGATAAAGCTATCACATTTCCTCTTACGTCTAGTATAGGAGAAACTGTCAGACTGACATCAAGAAAACTTCCATCGTTACGTCGTCTAACAGTTTCTAATCTAGTAACTACGGATTCTCTTGTTAGAATTTTCCGAATGTTTTCAAGTGATTCTTCCATTAAGAAATCTGGTACACAGGGTAATCTCTTACCTATGATTTCTTGAAATGACCATCCAAATATCTTTTCATAAGCTTTATTTGCTTGTAAAATATGCCCTTCTCGATCAGATATGGTAATAGCATCTACATTATGCTTTATAAATGATTCTAGTAATTCTTTGGTAGCTCTTAATTCTGATTCTACCCTTTTCCTTTCGGTTATATCGACTGTAGAACCAACAACTTCAATAACTTGTCCATTTCGTTTAATCGGCCTAAGTGCAATAAGAATAATCGTTTTATCATCTGGCCAGGGTAATTCAAATATAATTTCTTTCCCTTCCCATGCCTGAAGATAATACTTCATCAATTGTGAAACTAAATGTGGTGGAACAATAGAAGCATCAATAGTCCGTAAGCTTTTTCCTACCACCTGTTCAGAATAAAATCCTTTTTGATAATAAAACTGTCCATCACATAAAGTGTGTATAAAGTGCTTACCCACTTTTTTAAATTTAAAAATCCCTCCTTGAAGCTCATGTACGGTATCTGTGAGTTCTTGCTTTGATTTTTTTAATTCCCGATTCATTTTAGATAAGTCCTGTGTTAAATAATATAATCTCTGGTAGGCTTCCATAAGAAATAGCCCAATTAAAAGTCCTAACGCTATATATAATAAACCTCCAGAGTAAAGTAACGTAGTATTAAAGAATACACCAACTAACCACTTTATTCCGACAAAAACAGAAAAATATAAAGATGCACTTTTAAAAGGATGAAGGTTTTTAAAATATGTTTTAAAAGTAGAAAATAGAACACTCATACTTAAATATGCAATCACAGGTGGCTCCCAATACCCACCAATGAAAAAGATACGCATTATAATTATGCTAATTAGTGTAATCCAGCCAGCAATGCGACCAAAGTAAATAAAAGATAGAATAAGAGGAACAACTCGAAGATCGTAGGAAAATCCCATGTATGGAAAAGAAAAGAGCATCAAAGTAACTGCAATAATCCCTCCATAGAATTTTTCGAAATATCGCCTGGAATGAATCAAAAACACTTGAATAAATATCGCTGCGCTAACTAATAAAGAAAAAATAGAAAGATTGATGAAATATTCTTTAATAATCATGTAATGTCCCTCCTTGCATTAAAGATATATTCGACAAGAAAACAGAAAATCCTACAATTATTACAAACAGTTCAGGTGCAGAAAATATAATTCCCTACATGACAGTACATGTAAATAGTATCATATTAATTCAAATCGAAAACCAGGGAATCTTCCATCAGAACCTTCAAATCCCCCAAAAATAAGGTGTTTTTTTAAATGTTATGTACAAAAAAACGTAGGAATATTTAATTCCTACGTTTTTTATAAATTAATCAATTCCTTCACTATTACAATTCTTCTAATTCCTCAATTTCGGCTTTTCGCTTTAAAAATATTGCAATATCTCTATTCTCCCTTTCTATTAAACCAAGAGCATGTCTATCATTTAAAATCAATTCTTTATAACCCCATATATAATTCTATTGTTGTCGCTTTACTATGTTTATGATCCGCAAAATACCATTCTAAAGGTTCTAAAGGGTTAGATACTTCAAACAATTCAGCTGGCTACCATGAAGGCAAGTTTTCATTTTCACCCAGTCGCCTTCTTTGGGCCAACGAGGATCTGTCATTGGTATTCTCGCTAGAACTATACTTTATGGATTTGAATTAACTTTTTTATTACTTGTTGCTCTTTTAATGTATTTGCAGTGCTTCCACCTGCAGAGCCTCTTCCTAATATTTCAACTTCATATTTTGTATCCTTTGTAGCCTCTTCTAGTGCCTTTTCTTTCTTTTCAAGTTCGCCTATATTTCATGTCAAATTACAGGAGTGAGTCAGGCCACTCTAAATCGTAGATTAGAAGAACATGAATAATATTCTTTTTTGAATTGTAATTAAACCTCAGAGTGGCACCTCATACTCAGAACCATTTCCTTACCCAACAGAAGTTAATAAAACATAGTTAATTATTGCTTCACCGCTTTGGCTACAAGTGCTGCGTATGCTTCTGCACCTACTTTGGTTAAATGCACAACGTCAGGTGCAAAGTAGTCTTTCTTTCCAGCACTTGCTGCATACCAATCAACTAGAGTTACATTCGGATATTCAGATGCCGTTACTTTCAGTCTCTCATTCACGATTGATTCCCACGGACGTGGTACTCTCGTATTAATAAATATGATTTTACGTTCGTTTCCAATTACTTTTATTAATGAAACAAGTTGCTCAGTAGTAAAGGCTCCATTTGTACCTAATCCAATAATGACATAGTTTCCTAAATTCCCTTCATATTTTAACTGTTCAACTACCGGAATCGCTTTTGACAGCTGGCGACCAATTTGCGCATCAATCCTAATATCAGGAAAAGTATTTTTTAAATACGGAGTAATATCAATCATAACGGAATCGCCTATCGCAGTAACTGTGAGTGAATTTTTAGGTTGCCCAGAATTTACTTCTCTTGATTCCCCTTGTTTTTGAGGCGTCTCTTGATTTGGATCTTCCCAAACTGCAACTGGATGTGGCGCCGGTTGTGTTTGTGCTGCTTCCACCTTATCTTGTTGAGAGTTCTCCTTAGCCTTACTAGCTTTTGATACCCCTACAACTGCTATCGACGAAACGAATAATGTACAAATTAAAGCTAACTTAACACCTAAAGTGACATTTTGAATTCTTAAATTCTTAAACTGAATGTTCCGGAGCGCACCTTGTCGGATTGGTTTTTCAATAAACTTCCATGAAATTTGCGCAATCAATATAATCAAAAGAAATTGAAGGATTGCTCTTATTAATGAAAAATCCCCAGCATTTACCTTTGGAGTCGTCAATGTAAGAATTGGATAATGCCAGAGGTATATGCCATACGATCTTATCCCTATCCAACGTAAAGGTCTAAATCGTAAAAATTGAGCAATACGACTAGCTGGATGAGCTAGATTTGCCACTAACAATGCTGTTGCAATTGATAAGAGAACCATTCCTCCCTTGTATAGAAATGGATCATATTGATTGGTCTTCCAAAACATAACCAAAATAATAATAAGGGCAATGCCCCCCACTACATCAAGAATGAAACGCGCCTTTGGGATAATTTTATTTGCAAGCCTATTGCTTGGCCAAACTAAGGCAAGTACCGCTCCGATAAGTAAGGAAAAGGCCCTCGTATCTGTACCATAATATATTCTGCTCGGATCAGCTCCAGGTTCATACAAAATTGCCATCGCTAAAGCTGAAGCAACGGCTCCCAGACAAATTAATAAAATCATACGGGATTGTTTTTTTATGTAGTAAAGCCCTAAACTAATGATAAACGGCCAAACAACGTAGAATTGTTCCTCAACTGCTAACGACCAAAAATGATTCAATGGAGAAAGCTGGTTAAAATTATCAAAGTACGATAATTTATGATAAATATACCACCAATTACTAACATAAAATAATGCCGCTAATGAATCTCCGCGCATTTTTTCAAGTAAAGAGCTATGAAAAACCGTAATCCATGCCAACGTTATAACGAGCATAACAAGCATTCCTGGAAGCAATCTCCTTGCCCTACTAAGCCAGAATTTTTTTAAATCAATTCTCTTATTTCTCTTCCACTCTATGGCTAGAATATCTGTAATTAAATAACCTGAAAGTACAAAAAATACAGTAACTCCTAAAAATCCTCCAGGCATCCAATTAAAATTAATATGATACAAAATAACACCTAGTATAGCTAGACCCCTTAGACTGTCCAATCCAACCATATAACGACTATTTTTTTTAAAAGGTTTAGTCATCCTACATTCACCTCTTTTTCTTGGAAATTAGGTTAATAATAACGGCACAAAATGCTATTAATCCCCTGAAATCGTATAAGCTAAACTATTACAAACATCTTTTTGTAAGGCTCTTTTTTTATCTTTACATGCACAGTAATTAATACTTTAACACGTTATCTGGCTCTGTTGTGAAAATTTTTAAGCTAGATGTTCTTGTTGCTCTTCCGAAAAAGAGGAATATGATATATAACGTATATTTGAACATTTCCCTGCAAAATAACGTTATAAAGAAGGGCTACTGGTTATGAGCAGCCCCTCTTTTACCTTACTTCACATATACATATGTTTCATTTGAAATCACATTTTATGTCTTGCCCTTACTGTCGTGTATTTTATATTTCAGCGAACCTTGCATCAGAACAATATGTGTTCTGGTGCAAGGTTTTTTTAACTAGAATAAATTCTGGGAAAGCAAATAAGGAACATGACAGATGTGATATTTTAAAGAAAATAGTTTAAGAAAAATAATAGTAGCCATTTGCTACTATTATTTTTTCTTTAAGTTATCGTAATATGCCTGAAATTCTAAAGGGACGTGGTATGTCAATTCATCTAACAACCATTATGTGCTGAGTTCGTGAATGCGGAAATTTCATTCGTGATTTTTGAAAAATAAAATAAAAAAGAAAAACTATCTTTGAAAATGGATGAAACCTACATTAATGTCAACTAATCTATGTACGAATTCCTTTGCTTTAGCTAGGTGTTCTAGGAAATAAGGAGCCATATGCCGGTCAATTTTTCAATTAACTTGGTGTCTAGTTTAGTGTACCATCTCCAATTAATGCGTTTTTTCGGGTTCAGTTCATTATATTTTCTACTTTGTCTTTATATACAACATATTCTTTTCCATCCACTACTGCTACCACCGCAAATTCATCATTTGGATTGAATGAAAGCCAGTCAGCCCACATGCTTGTATTAGCACCTCCACTCCACATATGATGAACAGTGTTTTTAGTTAAATTCATAACTTTATAAGACGCATTTGGTGCATTTGTTCCAGTCTTTATTTCAAAAGTGTATGCGTTATGGATTTTTTTATAAAAGTAAAAAACGTTTGATGGACGAAGTAGATTCATAAAATCTTGTTCTTTCTTCTCTGCAATTTTTATGCATTCCAGTAATGTGACAACATCTGTTCTTAATGTTTTCCAACTGTCTTTAGCTGAATTCAAGTTAGGCTTTAAAAATTTATATCTATTTTGATCAGCTTTTTCATCAGCTTTATCAATATGCCCCAGTATGCCCGAATATTGAGAGTCTAAATCATCCCATTGTGTGGACATATAAGTAAGAGCAGTAATAGCACTATCAATCGTACTATGCATATCACTAATATTATGAAATGCAACTCCGACTACACGATTTAATGTAATTTTATAATCTACAGTTTTACGTAATTCTGCTAAAGCAGGCTCTAATCGACCTAAATTATCTCTAGCAGTACCTATCATTATGCCACCAGAAATAAGCGTGGGGATAAAAGGGACTTTCACCATTATTAACCCATCAGATTCTAATTTCTTATAATAGTTTACTTGTCCTAAAACTTCATCTAAACGCTTTTGATCAGTCTCTACATCAGCTCCTTGGTTTTTTAAAATCGATTGCAAGGTCTCTTTATGGCTTCCAAATACTCTAACATCTTCTCCAATAGCGTTTTTAAATTTAGTTAATTCTTCTATTAATGCTTTTGCAGACTCTTGGTTTCGTTGAATCCCCAACCTTAAATCTGTAATCCCCTTTTTTAAAGTATCCCCATTTCCATTATTGATCGCCTCTACTAATGTTTCATAATAATTTTCAAACTTTGTATCGTATTCAATAATGCCGGTCAATGTATCTAAAAGCTGTTTTTTTACTTTTGTATTCCATGTAACAGCATGTGCTCTTGCATTCTTTTGATCCTGTACAATTTTACTAGGTAAATCTGCATATCCATTAATAGAAATTCCTTCAAAACTCACATCCGGATTATTAATTAGCAAATAAGAATATTCATTCATAGCTTTTGCAAATAACCCAGCATCTTGTACAGTTTTTTTCATCTTTTCTTCATTTGCTGAAAGAGACATATCTCCAGTGTTCGTTTGTTCAGTTTCAATTGCAAAGGTTGCTACTGGTGTGACTGCATAGGTAGTTGTCATAATTAAAAATGCTGATACAGCCAGTATTTTATAAGATTTTTTTTTCATCTTTTCTTATTCCTCCTGTATAGAGTATGATTTCAAGTCCTATTCTTATTAAAAGACGATGTTGTTGCATAGATTCGATATTATTAAGCAAATCTATATAACCTGTCCCCTATTGATTAATTCTGTTACAGATTTTTAAAAACAAGTAAACTACATGACTATCTTTTTATTTGGATAAAACTTATATATAAGTGAAAGGCGAAGTCTTTAATGAGACTCCGCCTTTTTAATATATAAGGATTTATTAATTATCGCTTTACTGTTTAACAGTGTAATCATAGACTCTCTATGTTATGGATCACTTTGCAATAGAATAAATATTTCCCTATTTTTGTGGAGTAACAGTTTCCACTTTTAATTCCTTTATCCCCTCTTTTAATGTAACCGCATCTGTTCTTAATGTTTTCCAACTGTCTTTCGCTGCATTTAAATTAGGTTTTAAGAATTTAAATTTATTTTGATCCGCTTTTTGAGCTGCATTCTCAATATGCCCTAGAACGCCCGAATATTGAGAATCTAAATCATGCCACTGCGTTGACATATAAGTAAGAGCGTTAATAGCATCATCAAGCGCCTTGTGCATTTCATTAATATTACTATAAGCAACTCCAACTACACGATTTAATGTTACTTTATAATCCACGGTCTGACGTAATTCTGCTAATAAAGGCTCTAACTTACCTAAGTTGTCTCTTGCTACTCCCACTATAATACCGCCAATTATTGGTAGACCCAAAATAGCACCCTTCATTACATTAAACCCATCAGATTCTAATTGTTTATAATAGTTTACTGATCCTAATACTTCTTCTAGACGCTTTTGATCTGCATCAACATCTGCACCTTGGTTTTTTAGAATCGACTGCAAAAGATCTTTATTGCCTCCAAATGCTCTAACATCTTGTC
The DNA here is from genome assembly GCF_007680225.1 of Bacillus sp. DE0042. Lineage (NCBI taxonomy): Bacteria > Bacillati > Bacillota > Bacilli > Caryophanales > Bacillaceae > Bacillus > Bacillus sp. DE0042. The sequence goes on from NZ_VEJP01000001.1 coordinate 461,129, forward strand.
CAATAGAGTTTCTTAATTTAGTTAATTCTTCTATTAATTGTTGTGCGTACTTTTGGTTTTGTTGAATTTCACCTCGTAAATCTGTAATTCCTTCTTTTAAAGTTTCTCCATCCCCTGTATTAATCGCCTCAACCAATGTTTCATAATAATTGTCGAACGTGGTATCATATTCAACAATACCAGTCAATGTATCTAAAAGCTGTTTTTTTACTTTTGTGTCCCAAGTAACAGCATGTGCTCTTGCATTCTTTTGATCTTGTACGATTCTACCAGGTAAATCTACATATCCATTAATAGTAATTCCTTCAAAATTTACATCAGGATTCTTAATTAGCATATAAGAATAGGCATTCATAGATTTTGCAAATAATCCAGCCTTTTGCAAGGTCTCTTTCATTCTCGCTTCATTTGCAGAAAGAGCCATATCTCCATTGTTCGTTTGTTCAATTTCACTTGCAAAAGTTGCTACTGGTGAGACTACTGAAGTTGCTGTCATAGTTAAAAGAGCCGATGCAACGATTAGTTTGTACGGGATATTTTTCATCATTTTCTATTCCTCCAATATAAGTTTTCATTTTCAGTTCTATTCTTGTTTAAAAGCGATGTCTTTTGAAATGAATTCTGCATCTTTATGAATATCATTCCAACTTTCTTTAGCAGCTTTTAAATCATCCGGTATTAAAGAGAATTTGTGGTCTTGCATAGAATCGATATTATCCAGTAAATCTGTATAATTTGCGCCCATTGTATTCCACTGCTTTTGAATATTTGTTAGAGACAATATCGCTTGATCTACAGTCTGGTATAGATATGCCAATGTTTCTTTCGCGTTAGTAAGCGAAAGAACTGCTTGATTAGCCCGATCTGCTTTCATACTTAATTCCCCGATTTTGTTAGAAATTTCGTTATAAGAGTCCATATGCTTAGATGCCGTGACACCAGCCGCAGTTCCTAGACCGATACCAGCTGCTCCAAGAGCTGAAAGTCCACCAACAACAGCCGGTGTTGCTGTACCGCCAGTTACAACAATTACAACTGCTCCTCCAATAGCTGCAATAACTAAAATAGCTGCTCCCAATCCACCACCAATTGACCATGCTAATACATCATCAAAATGTTTTTTCTGAGTAGAACGAAGTTGCTCAATTTCAGCTTGAAGTTGTGGAATCGTTGCTTGTTGACCTGCTAATATTGCAGTTAATCCACCTTTCCCATCTGGACCACCAACATTATTTTTAAAATCTGTAGAATTTTGATATAGTTTCCCTTTGAAGTCTTGTAGCATCTTAATTACATCTGTTACCTCTTTTGAATTTGTATTAATTGTTGTAATTAAATCATTTATGCCCTCTTTTAGACCTGCCTTATCTTTCTTTTGTACAGTATCTACTAATGTGTCGTAATAATTTTGAAATTGTTCATCGTAATTTACAATATTACGAGCTGTTTTTTGAATCTGTGGCTTCGCTGTATCTAACCAATAATTCGCATTGATTCGTGACAGTTCTTGATTAAGGTGAATATTTTTGAGCAACTCTCCTCCTTCTGATCCTAAATCGATATTAGATAAATTTACATTCGGTTGCTTAATCATTGTTTTTGCGTACAAATCCATTACAAGAATATGAGACCCTGTTTCAGCCAATGCTTTCTTCAGTCCCTCAGGACCTAAAGCATAATTGCCTACTTTTTGTTCTTGAGCGGTCGTTTCTTGTGCAAATGCATGAATAGTGTTACCAGTAGTAGCAGTTATAACCGTTGCCAGCGTGGCTAAAGTTAGCACTTTGAATGGGAATTTTTTCATCACTTTTCTCCTTCTTTCGCTAGATTCTTATAATCTTTATAGTTTTTTCAAAAACGTAATATCAAAATTTATATACCTGTTCTTCAAGGTAACTTATTACATTTTTTAATTGTCTTAATGTATCTTTTTGAGACTGCTCGTTAGTTACATCAACATTAGTAGATAATTTTGTAATGTTATTTTTTATTAAATCTAAATCTTCTTTATAGCATTTTAGTAGGTCAAGTTCTACATCTACTTGATTTGCAAACGTATGCAAATCATTTTGTGAAAGAAGAAGCATTGATTTTTGCAAATCTGCTATTGATAGTTTCGTTGTTAAATCATATATTTTTTGGTTTTGTTTCTCTAAGTCATCTAAATATGATCGCTGCTCTGCTGTTAGTTTATTTACTTCTGCGAAGACACCAAATGTTTTCTTAATCTTTTCGGTATCAATGGCTTTCATCAGGTCATATTCTTGCGTTTTTGCGGCTGCAGCTGCAGCTATTTCACCTTGTTTGCTTTTCTCAACTGCTTCACGAGCTGCTTTTTTGGCCGATTCAATTTCTAGAGCAGTTTTACCTTGTTCTGTCGCTTCTTGCGCTGCTTTTTTCTCAGCTTCTAGAATAGAGTTGTTAATTTCTTTTCCTTTGTTATACGCTGCCATCCCTGCTTGAGCAGCCGGTTCAATAATTTCTTTTGAAAGACTATAAATTTCTTTGAATATAGCAAATCCCTGCTCATTTAAAGCTCCTGGTATTAATGCAATTTGTTGTAAATCATTTTGAATTGCTTTTTTGGTATTTAATATTTCATTTTTTAACTGATCTATTTTTCCCGTTCCATCTGTACCTAATATGCCTTGCGCCGTTGCCACATCAGTATCGAAATCTTTTAATTTTTTATCAAGCTGTAATTTAAGATCAGTTAACCCATTAATTTGTCGTTGCGCATTTTCTTGATTCGTCATAGCCATTTCTTGAAGTACTTCAAGTCTATCCAAAAAACCTTCTCTATCTTCTTTATTGTCTACATATGATTTTAATGTCGGATAATAGCTATTAAATTTTGTTACAAATCCTTTGCTTTTTGAATTTAATAGAATTAACTGTGGATAGAGTTCCGATGACCATTCCTTCATATCTTGTTTGATTAGGAATTGATTTGTATTTAAAGCTGGGACTTCCTCTAGCTGTACATTAGGACTCATTAAAGATTGATCAATATACGTTTGGATTAATTTAGATTGCGCACCTAATTTTCGTAATGATGAAGAAATATCCATGTTTTCCTGTTGAGTTTCTGCTTGAACGATTGGTGTTGCGAGAGTATTGATAGGAATAGTCGCTCCAGTTACAATGGATGTTATTAAAAATCCTGTCATTATTTTATTCTTCATTCCGTACACTCCTTTACCATTTTTTTTTATAACTTGATTCATATAACTTGTACGACCTAGCGCTAGGCTCTCTCTTTGTACACGGATGAGGAAAGAGAAGTCTTTCAGATAGGGTGTTATCCTTATTTTTTACTTCTAATAGGATGTAAGAATTTTACTCATCTCTCATTTAGATACTCTATTTTTCAAAAATAAACAATAAAAATTCATTAGCTATATTTGAATTAGACACCCAATGGGTAGTAAAATATTAATTCTCCCATAGAGTTGCGGTTTAACTTACAGAGCCGCGAAGATAGATAAACCAATGCTTACAGTTAATCCTGTTTTGACCTTGTTTAATATCAATTACATAATATGTCTCTTAGTTTTGTCAGCAAGAGCCTTACAAGACTACAAAAGATGAACTTATACTGTACATTGCTTATACTTTTATTGCGGAATAAATTCACTTTTGTTATGCAAAAACTTAGAACACTTTTATTACAAACTTGATCCTTCTGAGATTCTAGGTCTCTCGTTAATTAACTGATTATTAGGAAAATTATATCCGACATAATGTTACTTACAACTTCGCTATACTCCTATTAGCGTAATCTTCTCCTTTCTCTCTGGTCATACCAGTTATGTTGTTCATTAAAACATTAAATTTTTAATGCGTAAATAGCAAAATTTTGTCGATTGTACTCAATAATTTAACTGTTAAGTAAAAACACCAGCCAAAAACATTATACAAATATAATTAATTAAAAATTTCACCTCTGCAATTGTAATGATTATAAATTAATATGTATAAGGTTAAAAAATAACTATTTTAGCTTAACCAAGAAATTATATTTTAGAAAAAATACTTATAGAATAATTTAATAGGTTTTTTTATACTTTTTTACCTTTATTTAGTTATGTATAATTGCATAAAACATAGATATATCATGTGATATATGTTACATTATTAATTTTCACGAAATATACCCTAATATTAACATTAATAAATATTTAAAATGGAGATATTAATCTATAATCTTATCCATCGTTATAACCATAGGTTTTAAAATATAAAATAGCTGCAAAGCTTTCTTAAAAATCCTTTGCAGCCTCCTGTTTTTTTGTTTTCTTTAGAAAAATAGTGGTTAGTGTATTCTTTCAAGTTAACAATATGGTATAAACATTTCCATTTTGCTTGGATATATGTTTCATGGACTCTTCAAAAGCTATTTGTTTGAGCTGACGTCAAACTCGTTTGTCTAATTCAGAACTATACTGATAAATCCAGCGCATAATTATTATTTAAAAAATAGATAAGCTTCGTTTCTCCATTATTTTTGCCAACTCCTGAAAATTGAAACTGTTCCGCTAACAAGATAATATCAGGTTGATCATACGTCTATTTGAATACAAGTTCCTTATCTAAACAAATCACACACTTTTTCTAGAGTAATAAGCTCAGTATTTTCAAGTTTTAGAGATTACTTACACCTATGTTTAAGTTTTTACATTGAAACCAGATAACAAACCTATATTATTGTATATTTTTCACGGTACTGTCTAGGGGTCATGCTAGTAATTTTTTTGAAAACCCTCGTAAAATAACTTTGGTCATTAAAGTTAAGCCAAGCACAGATATCTGATAACGAATAAGTAGTTAGAGTTAATAATTTTTTTGCTTCTTCCACTCGTTCCCTTTGAATATATTCGCTTAAAGTAATTCCCATTTCTTTTTTAAATAGTTTAGACAGATAAGTAGGGGTAATTTCCAAATGATTAGCAAGTTCATTGAGAGTTATTCCATCGTAAACATTTTTATTAATATGTTTCATACATGTAGTAACCGCGTATGAATACTTTTGTGCATTGTATTCTTTCACACGATCTGCAAAGGTACGTAAAGCGTCTCCTGACAATCGCTTTGCAGATTCTACGTTATCTAATTGTTCCAAGGTTTGTATATATAAAATACTATGAGCAAAAGCAATATCTGGTGGCAGGTTTCCTTCTATCGCATATCGAGTAGCTAAGGTAATCGCAATAATTCCAAGGTTTTTTTGGTTCCTGAGCGGATCCTCTATTAACATAAGTTCAACATCCTCTTGTGAAACTGCATACATATACTGTATTAACTTTTTTTTATTTCCTTCTTTGATAGTCAAAAAGAAATCATTTACTAATGCCATGTTGTGAGTTTTAGGTTTGTTTTGTCGGCGTTTTAAAATATATAAATCAGGTTTCACAATTTTATTAGGAACTTCCTCTAGTACTTTATTTTTTTCTAAAACAATACCTACATCTAACTTTTCATTGAAAATCATGTAATGTAATAAAATTCCCATATCAATTAATGTAGTTTTTTTAATTTCAGATAAACACTGATAATAGGTTAGTCTTTCTTGAATTTTATCATTTGATTTAAATTCTTTTTGAAGTTTTATGGTCATATCATCTGAACCTTTTGGATGTATAGTGGGACCGATAATAATAGTCCCTTTAATGTGATCATGATTTTCTATATGTATTAGAACAAAATTTTCAAGATAGCTGTTACATCTGAAAAGTGGTAAGTTAAAGGGATCGTTTTCTTGATAAATATCACTAAGATGTTCTTCTTTTGAAGAATAAAAAGGACTATAAACATCATCAGATATAGAATGATATAAAATTTTTTTGTCTGTAGATAAAATATGTACAGGGGCATTAAATACTTTATGTGCAAGATCACACAAGTGTTGTATATCGATGGAAGTATTCATTACATTCTCCTTTTAAGTAAATTATTTGATGAATTTCCGCATTGTTCCTTTTATAGTTTCATAAAATATATTCTGCTAGGTATAATTCACGACAAATAATACTATAAAATATCAAATTAGTACAATTCACGACAAAATATTACTATATCTTTTTTATGAAAATCATATATTATTTAATTGTAATTAGCACCTAAATATCAGAGTAGAGTAGATAAGAAAATGAAATGAACGAAGGTCATTTCTTAATTCTACAAGATCTAATCATTACACTTGAGAAAACAGTGGAGAACATACAAAATACAGTGGTACTCAATGCGAGGACCAAGCTGGAAAAAAGATTCAAAATACAGCGAAAGTAACAGGAGATACTGTACCACCGCAAGAAACAACAATCAAAATTTCAATTCAATTACTTGTACAAATTGAATTCCAAAAATAGATAATGCTAATTTAAATGTAAAACTGAAAACCTACTGTGTTTCAAATTTTAGACAAAGATAACAAAAAGTCGGGAAATTAACAACAGAGGACAATGATAAGACTATTTATGAACCACTATGCTTCGGAAAGTACACGTTGGAAGAAATTCAAGCACCAAATAGGTCTACGTTATTTAAAGATCTAATTGAGAGAAGAATCTTATCATCAGTACAAAAATAAAAAAAGAAAACATAAAAAACGAATGGAATATTTAAAATTCTGGCGATATAAGGACAACTATTTTTATCTAATCCCCACAATATTACTGGTCCCAACATTAGTTTTATTTTCCACAAATGAGGAAGAAATATATAGATTTCAAAAATACTAGGAATTGCAGAGGAGATAGAACATATGAATAAACTTTATTTATATGTTGTTCATCTTTGTATTATTAATCTTTATGCTACCTAGCTTTAATACCGCACCACATCAACATATTCTTAATTTTCCACTTTATTTTTAATTAAGAATCAAAATGCCTTTAAATGAAGTTGTATTATAGTTTATTAAATACTATAAATAAAAACGAAATGCTATTTAAACACCCTCTGACTACTCATATGAGATTTTTTCTCTAATGATACCTATGGTATTAACTTCACTTTAAAGGATCATTTTAAAAGAATTTGAGAAGCCATTTTTCTAGTTCACCATCAAAAATCTTGAAATTTATGTAAAAAAAGAACCCATTTTATATATAGTTTCTTTTTTCATTTCTTTAACTTAGTCTAATCTATATTGGCCAGTTAATTGTTCCTCAGCCATTCGAGCTAAGTGTAATTATTCTAATCATTAACACCTTTTTCCTTTAAATTCTTTAGACCCTATCCTTGTTTATATGAATAGCTTTCTTATTCGAAAATAGATTTTTAAAAATTCCTACCCCTACAATTAATACACCTATTCCAACTAATTTATTTATTTGTATTGGAACGCTCTCCATTCCAAACAATCCGAATGTATCAATACATAATGCAACAACTAATTGTGTAATAAGACTAATTAACACCGTATACGCTGGACCTAAACTCTTTATTGCACCCATTATACAAATAATTAATCCGATACCAAATAACCCACTTACATAAAACAAATAATTTGTAGTGTAAAAATTAACGCTTATACTTTTCTCTGTAATGATATAAAATAACACTGAACTTATAAGACCTATTCCAAGAACACATGTAGTTGTTAACCACTGCCCTATATTTTCATTCACTTTCGTATTAAAAACAGATTGTAAGCTAATTAATATTCCTGCTAATATAGCTAAACTAAATCCAATCAAAATCTCCCTCTCCCTTTCATTACTCATATATATTATCTTTAGCAACTTCCTTCATTTTAAAAAAGTCTTTAATTACAATAACTCCATTTCTCTTTTCAATTAATTTTTCTTTATAAAATTTTTGTAACACCCGAATTACGTGCCGATAACTTACTCCTATAAAATCCGCAATACTTGATATCGAAGTTGCATCCAAATCTTTTTTATTCATATTCCCATTACTATCAGTAGAAATAGAAAGTAAATAACTAGCTACACGTACTTCTACTGGATAAAGTAAATTAAGTGCTGTAAAACGAGTCGATATTTTTAATGTGTTTGCAATGTTTTCAAGCAAGAAGTTCATAAATATAGGATCATGTAATAACTTATTTCTAATTACAGCATGAGAAATAGAGATGGCTATAACATCTGAACAAGCTTCAACGACATTATGCGCTTTGCTATTTTGTATGAATTCAATATCACCAACAACCGCCAATGGGTTGATAAAACGAAGGATCAGTTTCTTCCCCTCTGGTGTAATCGTATAAACTTTTACTTTACCTTTAACAACAAAGTATAAACGATCCATTGCGTCATCTATATTGCATATAAACTTACCTTTCTCAAAATGATTTACTTGAAAATAAGCTGTATCTATCTCTGAAAAAATTTCAAGCATTTTATTAGTTTTCAAATAATGGATAATTAAATCTGATCTATTCTCCATTTTCATTTCCTCCTTTCATTTACATATTAAATACAACAATACCTATAATCATTACTATTGTTCCCACAATATGATATCTCTCCATCTGTATCTTTTTTATTTGAAATAATCCCTTCATTTCAATTAGAGTTGCTGTTAATAATTGAGCAACCATAAGTGTTCCAGCTGTTAATGTAACTCCCATTGAATGTATTGCTATTGTTTCTGCACAAATAATTAACCCACCAAGTGCACCAGCTACTAAATATATTTTTTTCACATCCTTTAAAGCAACTACTTTCTCTTCTTTCTTTAACAAAAATACAGTTGTTGCAATAAGGACTCCAATTAAATGCGTTATAATACTCGTTGACCATATACCGATATGTGAACTAAGTTTTGCATTAAATGTACCTTGAAGTGTAATAAATACGCCAGCTAAAATAGCAAATACAACGCCTTTCAAAAAATCATCTCCTAATCTTCTATTTCTAACTTAATTAAAAGCTATAATCCTATAAAGGCAAAAGGACAAATGTCACATCAGTATGAAAATAGCTACAAATGAACAATAAAAAACACAACTCAAAATATTTGAGATGTGTTTTTTATTGTTTTATCGTTATATAATATTTTAATAATTATAACTACGCTATATTAACAGGTTTATTCTTCATAACAAACTTTCCAAATAAAACACGCACAATTGGCCCCATAATAATTAATTGTAGTGGATACGCCAAAATGAAATTTTTAATGAAAATTGAAAAATACATTGATACAAATGAGTCTCCTTGTAGTCCACCATGTAAATACATCATAGCCATTCCGTAAAAAGACATAAAGAAAACCATTCCGATTACCATAGCTGTCGCCATCGCAACTATAATATTTATTTTCTTCGATTTATCAAACGGTAACATGAATACAAGTTTTTTCGCACAAGGTCCAACGATACATATTTCAATTAATAATGCAATAATGAATCCAATTATTAGTTCTAATGCGATCTCCTTAATATGAATTGGCCCTCCTGCTCCATTCAGTAATAAATTATAAAACGTCATTACAATAACCATCCCAAGGCACATCATCATACCAAATTGGAGGTTTTCCTTTCTTGTTGTTGGCAATTTTTATCATCCTTTCTGTTTGAGTCTTTGTCATTATATCGATTGTGGAAACCTCTTCGTAAGTGAACATTTTGTGAACAAATTTAAAGCGTTATCATATATTCACTATACTTTCTGATTAAATTCTCACTCTTACTTATAAAGGTTTTATATATTTCAATGTTGAATTACTAAATTTAACATTGAATTACATTACTACTAGGAGGATAACCATGAATGACACAGAATTTTACGTATACCACATCGTTACAAGGAAAAAAATGGATATTAGACAAATCATTCATTTCGATAAAAATCAAACTAATACCCTATTTCATTTCTTTTTTGAAAGAGAACATTTGAATTCTAGTGGTGAAGATGGCATAAAAATTATAAATAACCACTATAAAAATGAAGAATTACATATAAAGAATGAAAATGCTAAAGTAGTTATGAGTTATATCGATCAAACAATTAGAGCGGTTAGAGAAACGATTGTAGAAATGGTTAGACTACAAGAATTTCCTGAATACCCTTCAAGATTATCTTGTTTATATGCTGCAAAGAGCTATGATGATGCTTTAAAATGGAAAGTATTATTTGATTCTTACAATCGAGAAGTTTTGCAGATTGTTAAACTACGAGTAATTGGACATTGTTTTGAAGGTGACGGAAATCTTTTACCGAAAGAAGATGGTATTCCTTTCTCTCAAAAAATTGAACAAGCTAGAGAGTATTGGAAAGGAACTGTAAATAATGGACTTCCTGAGTTATTAATCAATGGAAAAATTGAAGTGGTGGAAATCATTGATGATTTTTCCACAATTCATATTTAATTCCTAACTAAATCATATAGGATGGAGATTACAATGATGAAAAAAGTGTACTTCAATCATGATGGTGGTGTAGATGATTTAATTTCACTATTTTTATTACTCCAGATGGATAATGTCAAGCTTACAGGTGTTTCAGTTATCCCAGCAGATTGCTATTTGGAACCAGCAATCTCAGCAAGTCGCAAAATTATTGATCGCTTCAGCAAAGAAAATATTGAAGTTGCCGCATCAAATTCCCGTGCGAAAAATCCATTTCCAAAAGACTGGCGGATGCATGCATTTTATGTAGATGCTTTACCAATTTTAAATGAGTCTGGAAAAGATGTAACACCTATAGCGGCAAAACCTGCACATCATCACTTAATTGAAACCCTACTACAAACTGAAGAGAAAACAACTTTATTATTTACAGGTCCTCTTACCGATTTAGCTCGTGCACTATATGAAGCACCTGTAATCGAGGGGGAAATTGAGCGCCTTGTTTGGATGGGAGGAACATTTCGTACTGCCGGCAATGTACATGAACCAGAACATGATGGAACAGCTGAGTGGAATTCTTTTTGGGATCCTGAAGCAGTAGCTCGTGTATGGGAATCAAAAATTAAAATCGACTTAGTGACACTAGAAAGTACAAACCAAGTCCCATTAACTATAGACATACGTGAACAGTGGGCAAAAGAGCGTAAATATATTGGTATGGATTTCCTTGGTCAATGCTATGCGATGGTTCCTCCCCTCGTTCATTTCTCAACGAACTCTACTTACTATTTGTGGGATGTATTAACTACCGCACTTGTCGGAAACACTAGCCTTGCAAAATCTCAAGCGATTAATAGTATCGTTCATACATATGGACCAAGCCAAGGACGTACAGAGGAAACTGCTGATGGACGGCCGGTAAATGTAGTATATGATGTAAACCACAATGAGTTTTTCGACTATATAACTGGGTTAGCAAAGAAAGTCTCTAATTAAAAACTTATCTATATGGAAAACCCAAAAATGATGTAGCTTCAGATGGTACAGTAAAAATAATTAGAAATTGGTTGGAACTTAATATTAAAAAGAGTATTGAAAGTTAATTCAATACTCTTTTTGTGCAGTTTAATGTTATCTGATTAAAGTTGCGTTTTATAGATTCACCATTTCATAACCATTTACAAAAAACGTTATTGTTTCTAGTTCATCTTCGTTTAATTCTCTATCTACGTCTCGTTTATACGCTGCCTTTATGTTCTCTTCATCGCCTTTATGAGCTTCTGTATATGTTCCTACTGTTTTCAGCAAATGCATTTCTTGTAAAAACTCATCCCGATTTATAGCTGTCCCATGAGAAAGAATATATGTCTCAGCATCAAATTTTTCTAATTCATCTATTAATTTAGACGTTCGTTTCGTCGTATAGTTCCACTTCGAAGAAAAAATATCTGCATATATACAGTCTCCTAAAAACAATATCTTCTCTTCTTTTATATACATAACAACAGAGTCATGTGCATGATCTCCGCCTATATGTTTTAACACGCATGTCACTTCACCAAGATCTAATTCAAGTTGATCCTGGAACGTTAAGGTCGGAGGAATAATTTTAATATTTCTTTGTTCTTCACTGAACTCTTTTTTGATACAATCCGCACAAAATTCTATTTCAGTACCCTCTTTTACGCGTGCGTCCAATGCTTCATCTGTCCATTCATAAGATACTAGTTTCTGCATCTCTTTTTTCGTTTCAGTATGCGCAATAGTTAATGCATTTTGTAGTACAGGCAATCCAAAAATATGATCCCAATGCCAATGTGTTAGTGCTACGAGATCAGGATTTGATACGTTTTGTTCTTTTAGCATTTCTAAAAATAATTGTGCATGTGCTTCTGAATTCCCTGCATCAATCATTAAAGTTTTTTCTTGTCCGACGACCATTCCTAATATAGGTCTATCTGTTTCAGAAACAGGTGTCATATACCAAAATGAGTTTCCTATTTTTTTAATTTGTTGCATAATTAGTTCCTCCATTTACTACTATTCTCTGCAATTTATACTACTTATGAATTTCTTCCATCTAACATACTAACTATTTCCCTTTATTCATATACTGTTCTTGTACATGCTGCATTAAATCTCTCATCTTCTTTTCAGCAGGATGCTCTTGGTTCTCTGGTACCTCTCTACCATTTGCTGAAAATTCTTTAGAACATGCTGTACGAGTTACTTCTAAGTTTGCAAGTGGAAATTCCCACGAATTTTCGGTTCTACTTCCAGTTGAAGCAAGGCGTATACAGCTAGAATCAAGCTTCGTACGCCTCCCTTCTTTATTTACTGTGTAATATAAATCGTTCACTGTACCATATTTCATATCTTTTGTAGATGTAACAGCAGTACCGTCAGCTGCGAAAGTGACAACACTAAACTCTTCTTCTTTTGGTAACAATTCAGCACCAGGTACGTTATATAAAACAATTAAATCCCCTTCATATTCTTCAGGAATTACGTAAATTGTATCTGTAGTTTCTTTACCAAAACTGATACATCCACTTAAAAATAACGTTAATATGATTCCGAAACAAAATGTACTTTTCTTTACAACGTAGTAAATTCTTCTATCCATTTAAATACGCATCCCAATCATAGTCTTCAATCTTATAGAATCTACCTTTATCATTTCTTTCATATGCACATAAAGGTGGTTCCTCAAGAAATTTTAAAATAGAATCATCTATATTCAATATGACTCCAACTGAAATAACTTGAAAATTTTTAGGATCATTTACATAGTCATCACTTTCATAGCCACTTAATATTGACCAACCAGAGTCGCCTTCTTCTCTCGAATCCTCTTTAAGCATAAAGTTAAATTCTCTTCTTTCCAGTACATCATTACTAACAATTACCTTCGTATCAAAATAAAAATCCCAATCTTTTGAAGCTGGATCCTGATATTCCGTATCACATATATTTTGAATTCCAAATGAAATTTCATCACCTATTTTTAAATTTAAACGATACGGATTATTATTGAGTTTCCCTACAAACTTCTTCTCATTTCTTTCAGTAATTTCAACCCACATTCTTTCTCCATTAAACCCATCCTCTTCTTCATTTTTAGTTACAAAAATTAACTTTACCAAATCTCCAACCTTTAATTTCTCCAACACTTCTGAGCTAGGTAGATAGAAAGTATATGGTGCTCCTTTATTTAATTCATAAACATTATCTAAGTACCAAGACATCTTTTTCTCTCCTTAAAAGCTTTTTACACTCATATTTTTAAAATAACACTATTTTTTCTTCCCGCAAACTACTACCATAGAATAGCAATCTTCCCCTAACTCATTTCCTTCCCAATCATTATATATATGTAATAATTCAAAACCATTCGCTACTAATAATCTTTCTAACTCTTGCGGATATGTATAGCGAAGGTCAATCGTTGTTTTCAGTTCCTCTACTTGCCCATCATCCTCATAAAACCTTCTTGTTGTTATGTAGTGCTGTATTTGCTGAATTGAATCATATGTCATTTCAGTATATAAATCACATTTTCTTCCCATTTCATCACGAATAGTTGTCCAATATTCTTCTGTAGATGGTTGTATTAATTCTTCTTTTGAAGGAAAACGTGTATCGAATATGAATATACCATTATTAGCTAACACATGATGAATAGATGTTAATAACTTATTTTGATCATTATTCGTAAGAAAATGCTGAAATCCATGACCAACCATAAATGCTAACGGAATTGTTTCTTCAATCTTCATTTGTAAGCAGTCTTGTTGTAACTATTTTACTTTCTTATATTTCATAGATTTTCTCTTCGCCTCAGCAAGCATACCTTCATGTATATCTACACCAATCATTTTATATCCGTTTTCTATAAATGGAATTGTAACCCTTCCTGTTCCGCAGGCAATATCTAGAATCCATTCATTTTGTATACTTAGTTTTTTTGCCCATGATAGTAAGAACGGAAAATCTGACAAACTTTTATTTTCCACATCATATCGTTTTGGATTTTCATATTCAGATAGACTCCATTTTGTTTGCAAACGTATTCCCCATTTCATATTTCCACTTAAGCTTAATATATAAATTATAACGAATTATTAGTTTTTTCTCTATAATCAAACACAATTACTTGGACTAATCTAACTTTCCTTTTCGTAAGCTAAAAATAAGTGGAAGAATCGGAGTGTGATACGATGGAACGATTATGGATTCCTATGATAGTTACATTTTTTTCATTCGGTGGATTACTATTAGGCGGCGCTGTCGGCATTGCTACGCGCCAGCTAATCGAAGAAAAAATGCATCGTTTATATGCATTATGTGGCGGAATTTTGCTTGGGCTTTTATCCCTTGAAATTATTCCTGAAACCTTTACAAGCTATGAAATAATCGGCCCTATACTCGGTATAGCTATCGGTATTTTGGTTATGAACTTATTAGATAACTATTGTCATCATCCAATGATACATAAAAAAGATCAACAAGCGTGGCAAACTTTCCTTTTTCTTTCTTTTGCTATATTTATTCATAATTTGCCGAGTGGCTTTGCATTAGGTACAGCATTTATAAATCATAATGATTCTGCCATTCCTTTCTTACTTGCGATTATAATTCACCATATTCCTGAAGGCCTAGCATTAATCATCCCCTTCCTCTTTACAAAGCATAAATGCATTTCATTTTTATTTACGACTTTATTACTTTCACTTATTCTCGGAACTGGTACTGTCTTTGGTATTTTGATGGAAGGAAAGGCTCTACATTTACAAGGGCTCATTATGGGGAGCGCTATCGGTTCACTTGGCTATGTCACAATTCATGAAATGCTTTGGAAGGCTAAAAAACAGCTCTCCTTCCTTACATTTTTAACATGGGCAACTAGCGGGTTTTTACTAATAACAGTATTTACACTATTTACTGGTCATCATTAAAGATAATAATATAATCATTTGTATATTTTTCCTTTTTCTCCAAAACATAATAGTATCTACCTATTATAAGGAGGAAAAATTATGTTTGGGAAAACAGCCGGTGAAGCATTAGTTGACCTATTAATTGACTGGGGAGTAGAACACATTTACGGAATGCCTGGAGATTCTATCAATTCTATAATTGAAGCTTTAAGAAAAAAACAAGATAAAATCAAATTCATTCAAGTGCGCCATGAAGAAGCTGGTGCACTAGCAGCAGCTGCCTATGCTAAGTTAACAGGAAAACTCGGCGTTTGTATGGCAATCGCAGGGCCGGGCGCTATTCATTTATTAAATGGTTTATATGATGCTAAACTCGATAAAGCCCCTGTTCTAGCAATTTCAGGTCAAGTAGAAACAGATTTACTCGGGACGGATTTTTTCCAAGAAGTAAACTTAGAAAGATTATTCGATGATGTTGCGGTATATAACCAGCGCATTATGTCAGCAGAACAGTTGCCTGCTGTCGTGAATCAAGCGATTCGAATGGCTTATACGAAAAAAGGTGTATCTGTTCTTACGATTCCAGATGATGTTCCGAAATTCGAAGTAAAAAGTGGTGCTCGTGTTACAAATACTTCTTTTACATTACCTGAGTTATTTCCGCAAGAAGAAGATTTACATGCTGCAAAACTCGCAATAAATGAAGCGAAAAAGCCTGTAATTTTAGCTGGAAAAGGTGCGAAACATGCGAGAGAATCTTTACTTACTTTCGCAGAACACATCGGTGCTCCAATCGTACTTACATTACCAGCTAAAGGCATTATCCCTGATGAACATCCACTTTGTATCGGTGGATTAGGATTAATTGGAACGAAACCTTCTTATGAAGCAATGAAACATGCGGATACTTTAATTATGATTGGTACTTCTTATCCGTTCACCGGTTTCTTACCCGAAAAAGCAAAAACAATCCATATCGATACTGATCCTGCCCAAATCGGAAAACGTTATGTAACTGATATCGGCTTAGCTGGTGATGCTGATAAAACATTAAAATGGTTAATTGAAAATGTAGAAAAACACGAGAATCACTCCTTCTTAAAGCATCACCAAGAAATGATGAAAAATTGGGAAGAAAAATTACACAATCAAGAAGACGATTCTTCTACTCCAATTAAACCACAACGCGTTATGCATACACTGCAACAAGTAGCTCATGATGATGCAATACTATCAGTCGATGTCGGAAATGTAACAGTATGGACTGCAAGGCACTTCCGTATGACAAACCAGCAATTTATCATTTCTAGCTGGCTCGCAACTCTTGGCTGCGGTTTACCTGGTGCAATTGCTGGAAAAATTGCTTTCCCGGATAAACAAGTGTTTGCAGTTTGTGGTGACGGTGGTTTTGGAATGACAATGAACGACTTTGTAACAGCTGTTAAATATAAACTGCCAATCGTTGTCATCGTATTAAATAATAATAAGATTGCCATGATTAAATTCGAACAAGAAGTTATGGGTAATATCGAATTTGGTACAGACTTAACAAACCCTGATTTCGCAAAATACGCAGAGGCGTGCGGAGGTATTGGATACCGCGTTGAAAATTTAGATGAACTACTTCCTGCTTTCGAAAGTGCGGTAAAACAAAATAAACCATGTATTATCGATGTAGTTGTAGATGCAAACGAAGCACCAATGCCAGCAAAAATCACCTTTGGTCAAGCAGCTGGTTATACGAAACATATGATAAAAGAATTATTTGAAGAAGGTAAGATTGATTTACCACCACTATAAACAAAAAAAGATAGCTGAAAACAATTTGTCTTCAGCTATCTTTTTTATTTTTGTATCTCTCTATAAAAAGAAAAATCATTCACATTAGTTTGTACTCGTTTTTCTTCCTTTACTTCTTTATCCTTGCTCTTAGGTATTTTTACATTTCCTAGTTTAATCGCATCTTGCATACTATTACTAACTAGATTTCCCGCTAAAATTGTCATACTATAAAAAGTAATTGGTATAAGTACAATCCACGTATGTGTAGTTAAATGGCGGAAGTTTTGACCAATTAGGCCCGTCCATTCCTTTGTTACACTATCTGGATCCATTCCACTGAAGGTTATTGTTCCACCAAAAAATAATTGCAACAAACCAAGGTGTAAAAGTAGTAATAAAGTACTTACAAATTGTTGCGCTACTAATAAAAGAAATGGCGGTAACATATGCGGCCATATATGGCGCTTCAACCTATGCCACTTACTTCCGCCGAGCACAGTAGCTGCCAACATAAATTCTTCTTTCTTAATACGCTTTACTTCTTGCGCTACATACAACATAACCGTTGGTACAGCAAGACATACAAGAACTATAATTTGAAATGCCACACGCAAATACAACGGCACAACTTCTGCTCCACTATCAAACGTTAAAACTTCATTTAACATAAAATAAGAAATCATAACCATCGGTACAATACTAAAAGGATCAAAAAAGGATGAAATAACTGGAAAAGAACGTTTACCATACATACCAAGAAGTAAACCAACTCCCCCTCCAACTATAACTCGTAAAATCGCTATAATTATACTCGCTCCAACTGTCCATTTTGCACCTTCTATTATTAATTGAACAAGGTCACGACCTTTCACATCACTTCCAAACCAAAATTTACTCGATGGCGAAAATGGTGCTGCCTCTAGTTCCCCTTTTTCGTTATACATCATCGTAAGTTCACGAATATTCCCATCAAAAAACACCGTATATCCAATACTAACAATCGTTAGTACACTCAAAAAAGTAATACCTATCCAAAATCTCACATCTCTTTTTACAACTTGCCACATGTTACACACGCTCCTTTATAACATTTTGTAAAAGCGTATGTAATATACGAAATAGTATAAAAAGCGGTACGTATAATATTACTAGACTCACTGTAAATATTTCCAATTTTGAATTTTCTTTTACAAAAACAAACATACCATATGTATTAAATATCCATTCAATAATATATAAATTGGAAAGCATGAATAAAATATTTGTTTTCGCGTAATAAATTGTCGTTAATAAAACATTTCTTGAAATATGATGTGTCAAAATATGCCGGAAGCTTAGCCCTTTACTCTTGGCAAACAAACTATAATCTTTCTCTAATTCTTCTTTAAACCGTAATAACAACAGTTTAATAAACAATAATGTTGTTGGTATTGTAAGACATATAATTGGTAACAAACGTATCCTTTCTTCCCCTAATCCAGCCAGTTTGACCGGCATAAATCCTGTTTTTTGAAACATAATTACGACAAGAAGTTGCGATAATAAAATAAGTAAAATATCCGGTATACTCTCAAGCGTAAGAAAAACCCCGTTCCACATTTTCTGTTTCATATAAGAACGCTGCAATACCCAAACGACAAGTATATACGCTATAAGCAAAGATAGTAAAAACGCTGATAGAAATACAATCATCGTTTCAAAATAATGAATCCATATTTGCGGAAATAATTTTCTTGAGTCTCGAAATCCATATGTAATTTCACCCGGTTGAAGTATCTTCCCTCCAAGAAAGACAATCGTGTTCCAAAAACCGATTAAATCAATTTGCAATCCCTTAAATAAACGCGGTAGCGCGCCTAGACAGATTATACATAAAATTGCAGCTACTAGTTGTAAACAAGTAACCCCACACCATTTAACAATTCGCATCAACATAACGATTTCCCCTTACCATCCGATAGAATATTCAGAAATCAAAAACCACATATATTACATCTCTTCAGCTATACTTTGCACCCGTTTCTTCCCACTCGGTAAAATGGTTTGATATAAACACGTAACAAAAAATAATAAACCAAATAAAATAATATACAACGTATCTGCACTAATCCATTTCGGGAACAACATCGCTATCGCACCGAGAGATAACAGCTGGAATCCTGTCGTTAATGGACTAAGTAAACTTTGAACACGTCCCATGAATGATTCTTCTACAATTTCATACATCCAGCCCATAATTGCAACATTAATAAACGGTAAAAAGAAAGTCGCAAAAGCGATACATACATAAAAAGACCATACGTGGTTTACAAAGTAACACATACCGAAAAAGACCCCTGAGCCAGCCATACCAAAGACAATAATAGGCTTGGGTGCATATTTCTTCCCTACACTTGTTGCTACTACACTTCCAATTAGTAATGAAATCCCTCCAACTACACCACCCACCATCGCTAAACTTTCATACGTTGCTGGTGCTAATTTATATTTTAATATGTAAGTTGTGGATACGCTTAAAATACCATTTAATAGTCCAAACACGATAAATCCTAAAAGTAATTTTTTTAAAGTGTCATTTTGATATATATACTTGATCCCTTTTTGAAACTCTGTTATTAACATTTTCAAATTAACTTCTTTCCATTTTGTTCTACCGTTTGGCAAACGCACTTTTTCTGGAATGGAGATCGTTTGAATCAAAATACCACTCATAATAAAAGTGAGCGTATTTACTAAAATACTCCCGTATATTCCAAAAGTCCAGTACACCATCGTTGCAATTCCTACACCAAACAAAGCATACAAACTATTCACCATTTGATTCACACCTGCTGCTGCACCGTATTGGTCGGATTCAACTACTCCCTGTATCATCGACTGTTCTGATGGAGAGAAAAATTGTATACATGCATTTTCCAAAAATAAAAATATAAAGACGAGTATAATCATCCCGTAATAAAGCGAAATTAGAATTCCGATATTACAGAGCGAACAACATATGTTACTTACCGTGCATATACGCTGTCTATCAAAACGATCCACTACTGTCCCTACTAATAGAAAAAAGATTAATGCAGGTAATGCCATCATAATTTGTGTCATCGTTGCGTAAACTGGTTGTTTTCCGTATTGGTCTAACAAATAAAACATTAAAGAAACTCCAGCAATCATAGAACCGAGTCGCTCTAAAATATTTGCTAGAAAAAAACGTGCATACACTTTGTTACGAAATAACTGTAGCATTTCTTTCATACTTCGTATCCTTTCTCTCGACAAAATTTTATTATTCTAGTCATTTCTCGGAAGTTATATTATATTTTTCGACTATTATCCAATCTTTTCCTTCTGTATAGAGCACATTATAAAAAAGACTCTTGTTTTTTATACAAGAGTCTTTTTATTTAACTTCGCTTCACGTAATGATATGTAGCTAAAATCTTTATACGTCTCGCTAACTATTTTAATTCTCTAAAGTTCGGATATACTTTATTTATTTTATGAATGTATCGCACATCCACTCATAAAATTTTTCCTTCTCTTCAAATTGCGGATAATGAGCTGACTTTTCAAAAGTAATGAATTCTTTTTGATTCACTTCAATCATATCAAAATATTTTTTCGCTGCATGAAATGAAGTATTATAGTCGTATTTTCCCATAAGGAAATAAAGCGGTAGCTTCATTTCAGTCACCTTAGTAGGCAATGGGTTCTTTAAATCCTTTTCTAATAAGACAGTTTGAGAATGTGATAATCCAACGTTATAACGAATTACATCTAAAAAGTTATATTCATTACTGAGTAGCATCCCAATATTATCACCATCTGGATTTTCAATGAGTCTTGATGTTCCACCATATTTTGCAACATAATTCCTCGGAGTGTATGTATCGCCATTTTTAATTTTTTCAGTCAACTCATTTAAATAGGCAACCTCATCTGTATTCCCAGCACTTTGTGCCTGTTCAATCACATAGTTTAAACTATCCATTTCACTTTCTACTGTATCACTCATTTGCCCTATGCCAACATATGCTTCATATTTTTCAGGGGCTTTATTGGCAGCTTGCATTCCGATATATGTACCGTAAGAATGACCAACCAATATTACTTTTTCTTTACCAAGATGTTTTGAAACATAATCTGTCATAGCTAATAAATCTTCTACAAGAAGATCTGATGTAAGATTCGAATAGTCTTCAAAGAAATGATACGACTTCCCACTCGCTCTTTGATCGTAATTAACAACTGTGAATTTCTCTTCCAATAAGTTTTGGTATTTTTGCGCATATGGTATTTCTGAAGTACCTGGTCCACCATGTACAAAAATAATAACCGGATTGTTCTTATCTTTTCCGCGTATCATAATTTCATGATCACTTCCATTTATCTCTACTTGCTCTAATGTACTTATACTGTTTTTCCCTTTTATTTGCGAGGTCCATGTAGGAAATATTAGTGCTACGATTAATAATAGTAAAATGATGACTCCAATAAGTTTTATTAATTTTTTTATCTTCTTCATAAGTAGTTTCCTTTCTTTTAAATTTATAAAAACATCAATTTAGTTCAGTAAAACTACCTCAAAAAAATATAAATATACAACAATTTCACCTTGATCTTTTGCACATTCTTAATATCCCATACACTTCTTAACTTTCCGCTATATAAACTCTTAATATTTCCTTAATTTTCAATATAAAATTCATAGAATGACTCGATCACAATGTATTAGAAATAAAGAAAAAAGCCCTTGTTTTCAAAACAAAGACTTTTTCCTTTAACTATTTCGCTACTTCTTCTTTCGGCATTACCATACCTTTATAAAGTTGGACAGTAATCCAGTAATAGATGAAATAAATGACTAAGAAAATCCCAATCGGCACCCATACTTTTACAAACGGGTCAACTAATATAAAACTGAATAAGTTAAGCCCTACTAACACGTGGGAAATTCCGATAATCGCTGGGAAGATAAATAAATATGAAATTTCTTTATAAATACTTTTCGTTAACATACTACGTCTCACACCAATTTTTCGTAACATTTCATAACGGCGTACGTCACGAGAAGCACCTGTTAATATTTTGAACATTAGCGAACTTGCCATCATTGCTAAAAAGGCAATTCCAAGGAAAAATCCCATAAACATTGTTCCACTCATGAAACTGTTCATAAACTGATAAATTGTCATTTTTGTAAATAAGTCTACTTTTGTACCTGTTGTTTTTTCAATTTGCTCTTTTTGTCTCTTATCTATATCGAGCAACAACGGTTTATATTTTTTCATATCATCTACTTTTGCTAATGTTACACTATGTTCCGTTCCTTGAACTGCTTTGTAGTGTTCTTCATCAGCAATTCTTACAGGTTTTCCGTTAAATTGATTATGTGTAATTTGTATTTCTCTTACAACTGCATCTTCCCAATCTTTTGGCATACGAGGAAGCTTATTGGCTGCTTCGGGAGCTTCCAAAGCAGAATAGACAGGTTCAGTTAAAGGTTCAGCAACACGTTTACGAGCAGGCTCTTTTAAAGTTTTTGTATCGAAGTGATCGGAAACGAGTGGTGGTTTCGCCGTTAAGTCGTTACGTAAGTAATACACCGCTTCTCCATCTACTTTATATTTATACTTGCTTTCTTCCACAATTTCCATTTCTTTTAATGCCGCTTTATCTTGATCATTTGGATCATGAATTACAACATCATATACACGTGAGAAGTCTGTCATAATACCTACATTTTTTTGAAATGCCATCCCTGCCGTCATCGCACCTGCGCCTAATGCAATTAACATCGCTACAGTGCCTAATACTCTCGATAAACTATTTACGCGAAAGCGCAGCTGTGCATATGTAAAACTATTTAAGCCCGTTTCATTTCGTTTTTTATTCCCTTTAATTTTCATCACAAAAAATGGGAGTAATGAACTAAAGATAAAATATGTTCCAAGAGTTGTAACGATTGTCGCTATTATAAAGCCTAATTCAGCATATATTTTTACATTGATCATAAAGTAGTATCCTATACTTACTAGCAATATACCAAGTACCGTCATTATAATAATGCGAGTTTTACTTTTCTTTACTTCATCTAGTGTTTCATCTTCACGAATTAACTCCAATTCTGTTTTACGTAATAACCGGATGCTATTCATTAAACCAGTAATAAAAAATAGTATTAAGAAGAAAATAGCTGTAACTAAGATTGCTGGTGTATATACAGATGAATAACTACCTTTTGCTGAAATTTCCATACCATTCATTAAAAGGTTTCCTGCTACACTTGCAAGTAACATCCCTACTAAAATACCGATAATAATACTGACAATACCCATACCGAATGTTTCAATAAATAGTAACTGTGCTACTTTTTTCTTTTTCGCACCGAGCATCATATACATACCGAGTTCTTTTCTTCTTAATGTGAGTAAGAACGAATTGGCATATATAATATAAAATACAGTAATGAAAGATAATAGTATGGCACCTACCCAAAATACGAGTCTAATACTACTAATAAGACTATTATCCTTCGTAAATTCACTATTCATCGCCATTGTTTGGAACATGTAGAAAATACTAATACTAATAACGAGACCAATTAGTAACACCATATAATCTTTTAACATCTTTTTCATACTATGACGTGATAATTTGAATAACATAGTCTCGCCCCCCTACTTAGACTCAGCAGCTGAGCCCATATGAGCGAGCACACCTAAAATGTCTTGATAGAAATTTTCTCGCGTTCCTTGACGCTTTAGCTCTTTATATAGAAGTCCGTCTTGAATAAATAAAATACGTTCACAATAACTTGCACTAAATGCATCGTGTGTAACCATTAAAATACTTACATTGTGATTTTCATGTAAGTCTTGCATCGCTTCTAACAAGCTTTTTGCATTTTTACTATCTAACGCTCCTGTCGGTTCATCTGCTAATACGATTGCTGGATTATGTACTAAAGCTCGTGCTGCCGCTGTTCTTTGCTTTTGTCCACCAGAAACAGCAGTTGGATATTTCGTTAAAATTTCAGTAATCCCTAACTTCTTCGCAACCTCATTCACCTTTCCAGTAATCTCACTTGAAGGTACGCCTTGCAGAGAAAGTGGTAAAGCGATATTTTCATAAATTGATAAGTTTTCAAGTAAGTTAAAATCTTGAAAAATGAATCCTAATTTTTGAGATCGAAAATCAGATAATGCATTCCCCTTCATCGAAGTAATATTAGTACCAGCTATTGTCACACTGCCACCTGTCGCTTGATCCAATGTACTAATCACATTAAGTAAAGTCGTTTTTCCAGATCCAGAAGGACCCATAATCCCGACGAATTCTCCTTCTTTAATACTTAATGACACACCCCTTAACGCTTTTGACTGATTCTCATTTCTTTTCCCATACGTTTTTTCTACACTTTCTACAGTAACTACATTTGTTGACATCTCTTTCACTCCATCTCTTTTGTATAAAATTAATTTCTCACATATTTCTTATCTTTTTCTCATGTAAACCCTTAATAATTTTTCAATCAGTAAGGATTACACAGGTAACGTAAACCTTTTTCCTATTTCATATTCTCACTTTTCTACAACTCGTTCCTTCGATTTCGCTTACATTTACCTTACATTTTTGTAAGGTAAAAATATTACAGACCACTTTATAAGGGAATTTTCTTTGTAATGAAAAAGGCTTTTTATTTTCATCAAAATTAATAGGATACATAAATAACAATAATAATAAGTTAAAAAACAATATAATTTTATTTTAAAACAATAAATTATATGATAAAATCATGTTGTCATTAAATAAACGAGGTGCTTTTTATGAAACAAGTTACAACACTCTTTTTAAAACTAGCTATTATTTTTATAGGTATAGTAGTACTTGCATTGTGCATATTTTTAGTTCCTAAAATCGGGAATTTCGCTGGAGAATTGTATCCAGCTATTGCTTATATGAAATCTCTCGTTTTAATCGATATGTACGTAGCGACGATCCCTTTTTACTTCGCTCTGTATCAAGTTTTTAAACTTTTAAGCTATATTGATAAGTACAAAGCGTTCTCGGAATTATCAGTAAAGGCTTTAAAAAATATAAAATACTGTGCCCTCACGATCGGCACTATATACTTACTAGGTATGCCACTTTACTATCTAATGGCAAAAAAAATTGATCCTCCAAGTTTTATACCAATTGGATTGATCATTATTTTTTCCTCTATCGTAATTGCCGTTTTTACTGCAGTTCTCCAAAAGCTCTTACAAGAAGCCATTAATATAAAATCAGAAAATGATTTAACAGTCTGAAGTGAAGTATATGGAAATAAATGATGAAGGGATAGCGATTAAGCTATCCCTTCATCATTTATTATGGTTCTTTAATGAGTTTAAATTCAGTAATACATGTTAATGGTGTATTTTATTATCAATCTCTATTTCTTATTTTTTATTTCCTCTTTTACACTTTCCACAAACCCATCTAGTTCAATCACTTCTGACTGGTCTTCACCATATTTACGTACATTTACAGCTTTGCTTTCCATTTCTTTATCCCCAATAACAAGAATATAAGGAACTTTTTGTATTTGTGCTTCTCTTATTTTATATCCTAACTTTTCGCCTCGTATATCTCGTTCTACACGAACACCAGCTTGTGCTAATTTATCTGCAACTACATCTGCATATTGTACATGGACTGCATTCGAAACTGGAATAACTTTCACTTGAACTGGTGCCACCCATGCCGGGAACGCACCTCCAAAGTGCTCAATTAATATCGCTAAGAAACGGTCTAAAGATCCTAAAACTGCTCTGTGAATGACAACTGGTCTTCTCTTTTCATTCTTCTCATCTATATAATTTAAGTCAAACTTCTCTGGCATTTGGAAATCTAGTTGGATTGTCCCGCACTGATGACTTCTATTTAGAGCGTCTTTAATATGGAAGTCGATTTTCGGTCCATAAAATGCACCGTCACCTTCATTTAGTCTATATTTATAATTCAATGAATGTAATACATTTTCTAATGCCTCTTCTGCTTGCTCCCACAACTTATCATCACCCATTGAATCTTCTGGACGAGTAGAAAGCTCTACTTCATATTCGAATCCAAAAGTTTTATAAACGTAATCAATTTGCGCCATTACTGATTTAATTTCATCTTCAATTTGTTCTGGAGTCACAAATAAATGAGCATCATCTTGGCAGAAAGTACGTACTCTTAATAATCCATTTAATGCCCCGCTAAATTCGTGTCGGTGTACTTGACCGAACTCACACATACGAATTGGCAATTCGCGATAAGAGTGTAATTTATTTTTGAACATTAACATATGTCCTGGGCAGTTCATTGGTTTTAATGCGAAACTTTTATTGTCTACTTCAGAGAAATACATGTTGTCTTTGTAATGTCCCCAGTGTCCTGATTTCTCCCATAATTCTTGGTTCATCATAAACGGAGTACGTACTTCTTGATACTTATACTCTTTTTGAATTTCTCTTAAAAATGCTTCTAATTCATTACGAATAATTTGTCCTTTCGGTAAATAAAATGGCATTCCCGGAGCCTCTTCAGAAAACATAAATAACTCCAGCTCACTACCTAATTTACGATGATTTCTTTTTGCTGCTTCTTCAACGAAATGTAAATACTCTTCTAATTCTTTTTGAGAAGAGAACGCAACACCATATATACGCTGAAGCACTTGATTGTTACTATCACCTCGCCAATATGCACCAGAAACGTGAGTTAATTGGAAGGCTTTCAAATAGCCTGTTGACGGTACATGTGGTCCTCTACATAAATCTACAAATTCACCTTGTTTATATAGTGTTACACTTTCCTCACTAGGAATTGCTTCTAACAATTCTAACTTTAGGTGATCATTCATTTCTTGAAACAGTTTTTTCGCCTCTTCTCTTGAGACTTCAACTCGTTCTATTTTTACATTTTCATTTATAATCTTTTTCATTTCTTTTTCGATTTCCGGTAAATCTTCCACGTTTACACTACTCGGAAGATCCATATCATAATAAAATCCATTTTCAATAACAGGCCCTACACCAAGGTTTACATTACCATACATTCTCTTTACAGCTTGCGCTAAAATATGTGCCGCAGAGTGTCTTGCAATTTCTACACCTTCATTTGAATCTATAGTAACGATTTCTACTTCCGCATTTTCTTCAATAATTCGGCGTAAATCATATAACTGATTATTAACTTTCCCTGCGACTGCTTTCTTTTTTAAACTACTGCTAATGGATCCAGCAATTTCTTCTAAAGTAATTCCTTTTACAAATTCTTTAAGACTACCATCTGGAAATTTAATTTCAATCATTTGTTCTTTCATTTTTCATCTCTCCATTTCATAATAAAAAGCACACTCATCCCTAAAATAGGGACGAGCGTGCTTATACCCGTGGTTCCACCCAGATTCCCATCGTAAACATACAATGGCTTCTTTTACGGTAACGTCGTTTACACGGCACTAGATACTTAATTTCCCTAGTGCAGCTCTAAGGTGGTAAGTTATTTTTCTGCGTTAGGAAGTTCTCAGCTTTCCTTCCCTCTCTGTATAACCGGGTAAAATAACTCGTGTCCTTTTCTTCGCTTATTATGAAATTGAATACAAAAAAGCATATTCATCCCTAAAATAGGGACGAATATGCTTATATCCGTGGTTCCACCCAGATTCCCATCACAAAAAACATAATGGCTTCTATTGCGATAACGTCGCTTACACGGCACTAGATACTTAATTTCCCCAGTGCAGCTCTAAGGTGGTAAGTTATTTTTCTGCGTTAGGAAGTTCTCAGCTTTCCTTCCTTCTCTGTATAACCGGATAAAATAACTCGTGTCCTTTTCTTTGCTTTTAAAAGTACATCCATTAATTGTTATTTACTATATCTTATTCATTTTATTTTTGCAAGTGTTTAAAAATGATTTTTTATTTAATAAAAAAAGAAACCAAAAATAGATTTTTGGTTTCCCTTCTCAATTTTACCAATCTTGTGGTTCGTAATTTAAGTCTGAAAATAGACGTCGTTTCTCTTTCTTCGATAAATCTCTCCACTGTCCAACAGGTAAATTATTTAATTCTATATTCATAATTCTTGTACGCTTTAACGTGTATACTTGATAACCTAAAGCTTCACACATACGACGAATTTGACGATTCAACCCTTGAGTTAAAATAATTTGGAATTCATATTTTGATAACTGTGTTACTTCACAAGGAAGCGTTTTCGTTCCTAATATTTTCACACCAGCTGCCATTTTCTCTAGAAAATCAGGTGTAATTGGCTTATCTACTGAAACGATGTATTCTTTTTCATGTTTGTTTTCAGCACGTAAAATTTCATTAACAATATCACCATCATTCGTTAATAAAATTAAACCGTCTGAGTCTTTATCAAGACGTCCAATGTGACTAATTCGTAATGGATGATTCACTAAATCGATAATATTACCTTTTACAGCTTTTTCACTCGTACATGTAATACCTACTGGTTTATTTAAAGCGATATATACGTGATCTCGAGCAATACGAAGCTGCTCTCCATTTACGCGTACATCATCACCTGGATTTACTTGGTCACCAATTTTTGCAACCTTACCGTTAATAATTACTCTTCTCTCATTAATTAATTTATCTGCTCCACGTCGAGACGCTTTTCCAGCTTCACTAATAAATTTATTGATACGCAAATTAGGCACATCCTTTTCTAAACAAAATTTCAAGCTCACACTGCTTCTACCGTACAATACAAAAGGGTAAGCCTTCTATTATAACTTAAATATATTAACATGAAAGGGTATATAACGTCTTCTATTAATTACTCGTTTATAAGAAAATATCTTTATTATACATTCATTTATGCACGTTTTGAACACTTAATATACAAGCCACTCTTCCTTACATACAGCTTGTTTACCTCTTATATCTTTTAAATCCTCATGAATATTAGCTAGTTTATACAGCTCTGGGAAAATCTCTTCTACATAATTTTGATGCGCCATTTCATCTTTCCAATAAGTTAACACTATGTAACGATTTTCAGTTTTTAAAGACTTCCCAACTACTCCACCTATCATCCCGTTTGCTTTTTTCATTCCTTTATTCCAAATTGTTTCTTGTTTATGTAAAAACTGCTTTTCCTGTTCCACCTTTACATCACATATAGCAACTCTGACAAATGACCCTTCTGTAACAACCTCTTTCAAAGGCATATCAGTTATATCATACAATGTTTGAAACAGTTCAATTTCACATGAAAGAAACGTATCCTCTTGATTACTATTTAAATAAATGGTATCGTGAGCACCATTCATAAATGATTGATACGCCCCCCTATCATTCCATAAAGTATAAACACACGCCTCATCTTCATTCCATCCACCAAATTGTCCGTGAAAACCATCTAGATGCTGTATATCACGCCATTTTTCTTGTGCGATTGAAAATAACTCTTTTTTCTCTTCTTCCACCTTACAGTAGATTGTTTTTAGTAACATTTTTAACTCCCCCTTAGGATATAATTTATCTTCCACTTATATTTTTTAGTTTACATAATATTTTTATAATCTCCTCATTGCTCTTTATGTGCATATAGAACTAATCATATTTATCACTATATCTATCAAACCATCTATCTGATTTTATTTCAAATAATTCTGAATCAAAAGAAAAGATGTAACCCTTAACGAATTACAACTTTATCTTACCTCCCTTCCTTATTCATCTTTTGTTCAAATAAATAATACGTAATTTCTCCCGGATAATGTACTACCGTTACCTTCCTCTCCCCTTTTTTAAAACTATTAGTATGCCCGTTTTCCCCTAAGTGCTCCCATCCACTTGCCTTTGTAATAGGTATTACACTTATATATTTATAATCCGCTTCATTATCATCGTTAATATGGATTGCTGACATTGGTACTGGAAAATCTTCCATTTTAGATTCTTTGTCCAGATATATGAGTGCAAATAAGCCAACTAATATCATAGCCATTGAAATATTTGAAACTAGCTTTTTTCTATTCGTTTTCACTAAAAACCCTCTTTTCTCACATATTACTTTCATCATTTTACTAATCTTAGTTATTTATGTATATAAAAAATATAATTAAAATCAATTACATACTATATTCTCTACCATTAATAATATTATTGTTATATATTATAATTATAAAATGTTTATTTTTGGAGGGATTACCCATTGAAGAAATTATTTTTTAATAAATGGACAATAGTTATTTCTATTTTTATTATTACCTGTACGATTTTCTACGCAACTAAAGATAAAAATAATAACGAAAAAACCACCGTAGAAACAATTGATACAAAAACTTTTAAAACTAAATTACAACCAAAAATTGATGAATTAACTACAAATTATAATGACATCATCGAAAAAGATTGGTTGCCTGCCTGGGAAGAGATTAACACGAACGGAGATTCAGTAGACAGAAATAAACTATTAGTCACAATGACTGCTATTTCCAAGCAATATGAAAAAATAATAAACGAAATAGACACTGTGAAAATAAAAGAAAATATATCGGAAGTACAAATACAAGAACAACTAATTTATTTCACAACTGAATTTAAGACTGCTTCTAAATTTATGAAAAACGCAGCAGATTTAATTATAGACGGAGCAAATAACTCTACTCCTTCCAATGAAACAATTGAAAATACTAAACATGCTTTAGGACTTGCGGACCAACATATTGTCCTCGCTTTATCTACGTTAAATGAAGTTGAAGTTAAATTAGGACTTGCAAAAAAATAAAACTGGTTACTATTTTAAAATAAAAAAAGATTGCAATTCACATTTTGTCTGTCTATAATGTTTTTATTGATTTACAATCAATGTTTTTATAAATTTTATAATTCGGATGAACCATTCAGGAGAAGGTCTATTGATCTACCGACGGGGCAAAAAGTTGCTGAATCAACTTTGAAACTCTCAGGTCTTGGTTACAAGTAGAACTGCATGGGGACGAATCTCTGGAGAGACTCCCTCTCGCTTGATATAGCGCGGAGGAAAAAGAGCACCGAAGGAGCAAATCCGCTACTATAGCGGATAATCTCTCAGGTAAAAGGACAGAGACAAGCGAAAGAAAATGCCGATTTGTATCGGTTTATTTTTCTATCCCTTGTTTCTCCAGAGACCATTTCATTTACTTGAAGTGGTTTTTATTTTTTCATAAAAAGGAGAATACAGATGGAGACAGTAAGTACAGTATTAGAACAAATCAATCACTATGTGTGGGGATTACCAACGTTGTTGCTACTTGTTGGTACTGGTATCATTCTCACAGTGCGTTTAAAAGGATTACAGTTTAGTAAACTATTATACGCTCACAAACTAGCTTTTAAAAAATCAGAAGATACATCTTCCACTGGAGATATTAGCCACTTCCAAGCACTTATGACAGCTATGGCAGCAACGATTGGTATGGGGAATATAGCTGGTGTTGCAACTGCTGTAACGATCGGTGGACCCGGTGCAATTTTTTGGATGTGGATTACTGCTTTGTTCGGTATGGCAACAAAGTATGCCGAAGCAATTCTTGCGGTGAAATACCGTGTTAGTAATGAAAATGGTGAATATTCAGGCGGACCAATGTACTATTTAGAATGTGGTTTAGGTAAGAAATGGCTTGCTGTTTTATTCGCTATATTCGGCACAACTGCTTCTTTCGGTATCGGTAATATGGTGCAATCTAACTCAGTAGCAGAGGCAATGCGAATTAATTTCTCTTTCCCCCCTGCTTTAACTGGTATATTCATGTCGTTTTTAATCGCCATTGTTATTTTAGGCGGTGTGAAAAAAATCGGGAAAGTGACAGGATACATCGTTCCTATTAAAGCTTTCTTTTATATCATTGCTGGGCTTATTATTATTTTCTATCACTACGATCAAATTCCAGAAGCATTCTCACTTATTTTTTCTGGCGCATTCAATGGGACTGCAGCTGCTGGTGGTTTTATTGGCGCAACAATTGCATCTGCAATTCAAATCGGAATGGCGCGCGGTGTATTTGCGAACGAAGCTGGTTTAGGGAGTGCCCCTATTGCCGCAGCTGCCGCAAAAACTGATTCACCTGCAAAGCAAGCTTTAGTTTCTATGACTGGTACTTTTCTAGATACGTTTATTGTATGCACCATTACAGGGCTAGTATTAATTACTACAGGTGCATGGAAATCAGGTAAAACTGGCGTTGAAGCGACGACACTTGCGTTCCAATCTGTATTTGGCACTGCTGGTAGTATGATTCTTGGTATCGCAATTATATTATTTGCCTACTCTACTATTTTAGGATGGTCGTATTACGGCGAGAAGTGCGTGGCTTATTTATTTGGAGAAGGTGCTGTTAAATATTATAAAGCAATCTTTATCGTCATGATTGCTATTGGGGCTAATTTAAAACTAGGTATCGTATGGACATTTGCTGATATTGCAAATGGACTTATGGCGATTCCAAACTTAATTGGACTTATTGGGTTAAGTGGTATTGTTGTTGCTGAAACGAATCGCTTTTTACAAGAAGAGAAATTGAAAGAAAGTCATAAAAAACAGGCAAGTTAATCTAAAAAAAAGGAATGACTCATACATAATGAGCATTCCTTTTTTCGTTTTCTAACTCAGTAAATATCATTAAAAATATATTTATATCAATCTTTCCCTTTTTTATTCCACTAAAAGTTTTTCACATAAATGACATAAATCGTATGGTCTAACTATATAGTTGAAAAGGAATGCGATATTAAAGTGTCGCCGAAAAACTCATCCGAGAAAAGGGAGGAAAAATCTTTTGAAAAACAAAATCATTGTTTTCCTATCTGTTTTATCATTCGTTATCGGTGGTTTCTTTTTTAACACAAATACTTCAAGTGCTGAAACATCATCTACTGATTACGTCCCTAACCAATTAATCGTTAAGTTCAAACAAAATGCCTCTTTAAGTAATGTTCAATCTTTTCACAAATCTGTCGGTGCTAACGTTTTATCTAAAGATGATTCGTTAGGTTTTGAAGTCGTTCAATTTTCAAAAGGTACTGTCAAAGAAAAAATAAAAAGTTATAAAAATAATCCAGATGTGGAATATGCAGAACCGAATTATTACGTTCACGCCTTTTGGACTCCGAACGACCCATTTTTTAAAAATCAATATGGATTGCAAAAAATTCAAGCTCCACAAGCTTGGGATAGTCAACGAAGTGATCCTGGTGTAAAAGTAGCTATTATTGATACAGGAGTTCAAGGTTCACATCCTGATTTAGCTTCGAAAGTAATTTACGGACATGATTATGTTGATAACGACAATACATCTGATGATGGTAATGGTCATGGTACGCATTGCGCTGGAATTACTGGAGCACTTACGAATAATAGTGTTGGAATTGCTGGTGTTGCCCCACAAACTTCAATTTATGCTGTCCGCGTATTAGATAATCAAGGGAGTGGTACTCTTGATGCTGTAGCGCAAGGGATTAGAGAAGCTGCTGATTCAGGTGCAAAAGTAATTAGTTTAAGCTTAGGCGCCCCAAATGGTGGGACTGCTTTACAACAAGCCGTTCAATATGCATGGAATAAAGGCTCTGTTATTGTTGCAGCTGCTGGAAATGCTGGAAATACAAAAGCTAATTACCCTGCTTATTACAACGAGGTGATTGCAGTTGCTTCTACAGATCAATCAGATAGAAAATCTTCATTTTCTACTTATGGTAGCTGGGTAGATGTTGCAGCACCAGGTTCAAATATATATTCCACATATAAAGGAAGCACGTATCAATCATTAAGTGGTACATCTATGGCAACACCTCATGTTGCAGGAGTCGCTGCTCTTTTAGCAAATCAAGGATATAGCAATACACAAATCCGCCAAATTATTGAGTCAACGTCTGATAAAATTAGTGGTACAGGTACGTATTGGAAAAACGGTAGAGTCAATGCATATAAAGCTATACAATACGCTAAGCAATTACAAGAAAATAAAGCCTCTTAAGAAATAATGTAAAACTTTAATCAGTCGATCTGCCATTAGTGCGGGATAAAACAGAAGGAGAGTCTTTTACAATTAAAGGCTCTCCTTCTTACAAACTATATTACTCCCCCTCCTTCTGCACCATATGTAGATACAGTACAAAATCCATCATTGTCGACGGATGACCAAGTTGACGGATCATCGCTGTTATATTTCCTCTATGATATGTCCCATGATTTACGACATGTTGTACTAACTCTAAAATTGAAGTTTCTAATTTCCCTGCATATGGATTCTCGATAACAAATACAGCATTCACGTCTTGTATTGTAATTAAGAAGTCTTTATATTGATTTGCCATGTTTTCAAACATTTTTTCTAATTCATGTAACGATTTAGTTTCGATTTGTTTTCGTAAATTTTCTCGGTCTTGTATTGCTTCATTCATACTTTTACCATGCAATATGTGTAACCACACTTGATCTGTAATATAAATATGCGTAAAAGTATCCTTAATTGATGGAAATACACTCTGTATCTGTTCATTAAAAATAGTCTCATAGCTTGGTAATTCTTTTAGTCGATTGAATAACCGTATATTAGCCCAAGCATGGTAATCCACCTGTTTTAACATGTACTCTTTCAATCTAAATCGCCTCCTTATTGTACGAAACGAATGTTTTGTTTCTCCATTTCCGATTCTCTATCAGCTTTTGCAATTCCTTTTTCTTCAATTTCACGTTTATCTATAGTTTTATAATTTACATACGTATGAAATTCCGTTTGAAATGGAAACGGTGTAATCCGAATTGTTTCCTCGTCCACCCATTCAGCTTGAATAGGTTTCTCCTCTTTACTATTAAACATTTCTGTTCCCTCAAAACCACCTTTAAATAAATCAATTTCATCTGTCTTGTCTACACCAGGTTTATTCATACATACATATAATGAAAGTTCATCACAAAACTTTAATAATTTATAATGTTTATCGAACATCGCAAACTGTTCTTTTGTTAACGTTTTCAAAATTCTTTTTTGTCGTTCCAATTCATGTTTATAAAAAGACATCATTTCTTCGTCTTCGTCATTTAATGAAAATGATAAAAAATGTTTACTACAAATTAATGCTCCGTATGGATTCGAATCTTCAATTTCATTCAAACCAATCGTATAAAAAACAAAACGCAATGAACTTGGACAATCCATAAATGTATATGGAATATTTTTAGCATCATTCAAAATTGGTACTTTATCAAGTTCTATCCATCCTCTATCATGCTCATATATTGCATCAATTGTCTCTTTTAAGTATGTTTCATCTTCAAAAAGATCTTCTTTTATATGCTTTGCAATCTCTCCAGCTAAAAAACCATGATCATGTTGACGAATTAATATACTTTCTTTCTCATTCTTTTCACGAAAAATCATTCATATATTCCCCCTCATCCTCATATTACAGCGTTTTCTATACATCAATTCTTAATTAATCCCTAATTATTAGCAGGGATTCAGTCTCTTACAACGAAATTAACATAACTATATAGTATTCTTTCTAACCATATAAATAGCTTTCTCTATACTATCCATTATACTAAAACATTCATTCTAAAAAACTTTTTATGAGGTGAAAACATGAACAAAACAGAATTAGTTAAAAACGTGGCACAATCCGCTGATATTTCTCAAAAGGAAGCTTCTGCAGCGGTACAATCCGTATTTGACACAATTGCTACTGCATTACAATCAGGCGATAAAGTTCAATTAATCGGCTTTGGAACTTTTGAAGTGCGCGAAAGATCTGCTCGTACAGGACGTAACCCGCAAACTGGCGAAGAAATTCAAATCGCTGCTGGTAAAGTTCCAGCATTTAAAGCAGGTAAAGAGTTAAAAGAAGCTGTTAAATAAACAAGAAACCAGCCATTTTATAGGCTGGTTTCTTGTTTTATTTAAGTAATTCCTTTATATTCTCAGCATGATACACTTCACAAATATAAAATATACATTTGCAGTTACTTACAATTTGATATTTTCTAGTTGGATACACATTCGCCGTAACAGAGCATCCATCAAACAATTCAATAATATTCCCAGATGGCTGATATCCTTCGTATAGTACGTTTCTTCTTACTTCCATCTTTTCTATAAGTTTTTCAACTGAAATATTTCCACTCTCTAATTCACTCTTAATTGTATTTGGTAAAAACGAAGTGTCCGCAAAAATTAGATTCTCAGATAACACTTTTCCTTTATAACTAACATTGGATACACGGTAAAGAAATGTTCCGTTTTTATCAAAGAAATTCTTTGCTTCTTTCGGGATGTACTGTCTATCAAGTACCTCTTGTTCGAGAACATCAAACTGAACTGTATCATTCAAAAGCTTTTCTAATGCATGAATAGATGATGTATCTCCAGAAAATAAAATATTTTTAATTGCTTGTACATTATAAGTGAATTCATTTGTTCTATTTTCCGCTACTAACATGAGGAACACCTCTTCTATAAGATTTTTTATTTAACTTATTTATAATTTAAAAGCGCTACTGCATCTAACTGTGTGATTTCAGTTACTTCTTTACTAAATATTGCAATTGAAGCCATATAATCTACACTAGGCCTTATATCTGCCATCATTGTATTTTCTACTAATTCTTGCCTATCCTTAAAAACTAACAAATTTGGAGGATCATTTGGAGCCGACACAGTAATATGTACTGGCGGAATCATTAGTCCTTCACCTGTCGCTTTTAGTACTGCTTCTTTTCGAGTCCAATATGTTAAAAAACCTTCTATTTTCTGTTCATTAGGTAATTTCATAACTTGTGCTATTTCAATGTCTGTTAATACGCCCTCTGCCATTTTCATAACATCTACATTTGGATTCATTTGTTCAACATCAACGCCAACAAGTGCAGACTTTGTAAATGCAACAACAACCCACTCACCCGAATGTGAAACAGATATTTGCGGCATTCCTTCTGGTAATTGTGGTCTACCATGTTGTAACTTACATACAGGGCACATTCGATCAATCGGTACTTGAACTGGCGACATAGAAAGGATCTTTCCAAGAACTAATCTACTAATTACACAACCTATTATAAATCGTGCACGATCTGCCGATTGATGATATGAATTTGCTTTCTCTCGTTCAACATCGTTTAGTAAATTGTAATGCCATGATTGTAAATCTGAAATTCTTGCCCACCATATTTGACAACTATTCTCATTAAGAGTTGGTACAGAATCTACAACTTTACTCTCTATCATGTAAACTCTCTCCTTCTTAGTACGAATATCACTTTATTCCAAAAATATTATCATGCTATAACTTATTCATTTACAGCTTCTTTCTCTTTTTGTAATACAGGTAACGGCTTTTTCTTCTTCTTTGCCATTACCTCTTTATCAGAAATACGTAAAGAAAATAGTAATGCTACGAGTAAAAATATTGCTGATCCAATTAATGCAGCTTGATATGGTAAGAAATCTGACTGAGCATTATTTTGTACACTATTATTTCCAAAACCGGCTAGTATACTAGCTAAAACTGCAACTCCTATCGCTGAACCTAATCGATTTTGCACATTAAATATAGTCGTAGCTCTCCCCATAGAAGGTGGCGTGATATTATTAAATGCCGAAAATTGAACTGCTCCAACAGACTGACCTAAGAAAATACCGATACCAAACAATAATGCCCGAATTTGCCATGGGTTCGTATCGTGATTTACAAAACTTAATAAAACAAAAATAATCGCCGTACAAATTAATCCAATAGAAATTACCTTTCGAGCTCCTAATTTCTTATATGACCATGGCACAATCTGTGACGATATCATTAACCCAATCGCCTCTGGGAATGTCGTAAGACCTGATTCCAATGCGGAAACTCCTATTACATTTTGATACATAAGCGGAAAAACAAATAACATTCCTAGTAAACCAGCGGATGAAAACAATGAAATAAGACTCATTTTTCTAAAGACTGGTTCTTCTAATAAGCGTAAATCTAACATCGGTTGCTTTACTCTAAGTTCTACAATGATAAACAATGTAATGAATACAATCCCAGCTATTCCAGTACTTATAATTTCTGAAGAACCCCAGCCTTTTGACGGCCCTTGACTAAGTGCATAGATAAGCATCGCGAATCCTGGTGCTGAAAGAATAAAACCGAGAGAATCAAAGCGACCAGCTGATTTTTCAATATGCTCTTTTAAAAATAGTAGACCGAATAGTAACGCTACGATTCCAAACGGTAAATTAATATAAAATGCCCAGCGCCAAGACATTTGATCTACAAAGAAACCGCCAATAATTGGTCCAACCGCCGGTGCGACAGCAATTGGCAAAACAATAAACCGTGAAATTTTCGGCCTTTCCTCTGGTGAGAATGTTCGGAATAACATCGCCATCCCAACTGGCGTTAAAAGCCCCCCGCCAGCACCTTGAATGATACGAAAAATATTCAATGAAGTAATATCGTTCGCTATTCCACATAATACAGACGCAGTTGTAAATACGAAAAGAGCGGTTAGAAATACCCTTTTCGTACCGAAGCGATCTCCTAACCAACCAGAAATCGGAAGGAAAACAGCTAAGCTAACTAAATACCCAACATTAACCGTCCCCATTGCAGATGGTGGCACTTGTAATTCTTTACTTATCGTTTGCAGTGCTACATTCACAATCGTTGCATCCATCGCAGCCATAAACATCGCTGTTATATATACGATACTTACAACTACTTTTTGATTTATTTTTGCCTTCATTATCGTTTTCCTACTAATATTTTTTCGCCAACTTGATTACTTTTTGGATTCAAATCTTTCCAGTTATTTTCAACATATTGTAAACAATCATTCCTACTAGCCTCTTCATGTACGACATTCCAACCAATAGGTACATCAAGAAAGACAGGCCAGAGAGAATACTGGCCCTCCTCATTTTTTAATACTTTATATGTGTAATTATCATTTTCAAATGGATTCGTCATACTGTACTTACCCCTTTCTTATTCTGCAAATATTTCGCTAACACTTGTCCAATTTCTGTAAGTGGTCCTGGTTGACATAAATCTTTATGTCTACAATCAATATCGTGTTGCACAATTTGCCCAGCTAAATAATTTAGCCACGTATTTGGAGAGATAGGATCAAACCAGTCTGGTATAATAGTAGATCTAAAGAATAAAATATCTCCGTTATAAACTTTCGGTACATATTTCCCTAACAATCCTACCGAATTTACATATGTTTCTTTCAAGTTCAAAATAGTCTCCTCTTCCAGACTTGCTAATGCACTTCCATCTTTACGAAGTATTTCTACTGCACTTTCCATCGTAAGTGGTTTACCATCCATGTTATCTGGATCGTATCCGCCTAAAGCAAGTAATGCGATTAACGCTTCTTCTTCAGTAGGTGCTTCCGTATTCGGTAAGAAGTGACCTGGGTAAGAATCTAGCATAACGAGTAATTCTACTTCTTCCCCTTCACTTTGTAGTTGCGCCGCCATTGCATGAACAACATTTCCTCCGAGCGACCAACCGAGTAACCGATATGGTCCGTGAGGCTGTACTTCACGAACGTGTTTTAAATAATCCGCTGCCATCTCCTCTAAACTTCTTGGAAGTTCTTCATTTTTAGCGATACCACGTGCTTGGACACCGTAGATTGGATAATCTGTTCCTAAAGATTTCATAAGTCCTGCATAACACCAACTTAATCCACCTGCTGGGTGTACACAAAATAATGGTAATTGGTCTCCGCTTGCTCGTAATGGAAGCAACACATCAAGTGCACTTTGTCCATTTCCCACCTCAAGTCTTTCAGCAAGACCCGCAACAGTAGGTGCTGCAAATAAAGTTCCGATATTTAGTTCAACCCCAAGTGCTTCTTTAATACGACTCATAAGCTGCACTGCAAGAAGTGAATGGCCACCTAGATCAAAGAATCCGTCATCAATTCCAATTTGCGGCACACTTAAAACTTCTGTAAACAAGTCACATAACATTTCTTCTTGCGGTGTTCTTGGTCCACGACTAGAAGATGATGCGATAAATTCTGGAGCCGGCAATGCCTTTCTATCTAATTTACCGTTTGGAGTTAAAGGCAACTCATTTACTACTACAAAAGCGTATGGAACCATGTAATCTGGTAAACTACCTCCAGCATACTTACGCATTTCATTCGTATCAATCATTTCATTATTTGATGCGACGATATAAGAAACTAACCGTTTATCCCCTGGTTGATCTTCCCGTACAATAACGGCTACTTGCTCAACTTTAGGGTGTTTCATTATGACCGCTTCTATTTCCCCTAATTCAATTCGGAATCCACGAATTTTTATTTGATGATCTGCACGTCCTATATAATCTAGCGTCCCATCTTGACGCCAACGTGCTAAGTCTCCAGTACGATACATTCTTGTACCTGGCTTACCAAATGGATCTGCAATAAAACGTTCTGCAGTTAAGCCTGCTCTTCCTAAATATCCACGAGCAAGCCCTGCACCTGCAACATACATTTCTCCAACTACTCCAGGCGGCACCGGTTGTAAATAGTTGTCTAACACATACACTTTAAGATCAGGTATACTACACCCAATTAAACTGTTTGCTCGTAAAGAGACGATTGTTTCATCTAATTCAATATAACTAACATGTACTGTCGTCTCCGTAATACCGTACATATTAATAAGCTTCGGTGCGTTATGAGGATGTCGACTATACCAATCTTCTAATCGACTTAGTTCAAGTGCTTCTCCGCCAAAAACAACATATCGTAAAGATAATGTTTGGCCAATCTCTTCATTTTCACGATCTGCTTGCATCAATTGATAGAACGCTGATGGAGTTTGGTTTAAAACAGTTACCTTTTCTTTAACAAGAAGTTGTAAAAATTCTTTCGGCGAGCGACTTACAGTATGTGGTACTACGACTAGACGTCCTCCATATAATAAAGGTCCCCAAATTTCCCAAACCGAGAAATCAAAAGCGTATGAATGGAACATCGTCCAAACATCGTCTGCGTCAAATTGGAACCAATGATCAGTTGCCCCTAAAAGTCTTACTACATTTTGATGAGGTATCATAACGCCTTTCGGTCTACCAGTTGAGCCTGACGTATAAATAACGTAAGCAATATGTGAAGGAGTTAACGGCTTCACACGCTCCATTTCATCAATATTGTCTTCACTATATTTCTCAATTTCTTCTATTACCTTCACATCATCAACTAAAATTTTCAATTCCTCATCACATTCAATTTCCACATCTGAATTTGTTAAAACACATGATGGTTTCGCATCGTGGAGCATAAATGAAATACGATCTGACGGATAATCCGGATCTAATGGAAGATAACCTGCTCCCGCTTTCAGAACAGCTAGTAAGCTTACAACCATATTTAAAGATCTCGGCATTGCTAAAGCAACGAGTTGATCAGGACCAACTCCTTTTGCTATTAGCAATCGAGCTATTTTATTCGCTTTTTTATTCAACTCTTCATAAGTTAACTTTTCATCTTCAAAGACGACAGCAATAGAATTTGGATTTATATGAGCCTGCTTTTCAAATAATTGTGATAATGTTATTTCTGGTACAATTTGAAAACCACCATTCCACTTTTCTAGCACTGTATTTCTCTCTGCTACTGTTAAAATTTCTAATGTGCCAATTGATTGATCCGGATGTTTCGCTGCATCATCCAATAACAGAATGAATCGTTCTACTAATTGTTGAACCGTTTCACGTTTATACAAATCGGTACTAAACTCTAGTAACCCGTGTAAGCCGTCTGGCGTACCATGAACTCCGTTACTCTCGCTAATTTCAAATGTTAGATCAAATTTCGCAGAGCCAACACTTTGGATTTCAAGGTTCGCTTCTATATCCGGAGCATCAAATGTTGCTTCTGGCGTATTTTGGAAAGCTAACATAACTTGAAACAGCGGATGACTATTTCGAGTACGTACTGGGTTTAACACTTCAACGAGTCGCTCAAATGGAACATCTTGATTTTCATAAGCTGCAAGATTTGATTGCTTCACTCTATTCAATAATTCTTTAAAACTTGGATCTCCTGATGTATTTGTACGTAACACTAATGTATTTACAAATAAACCGACTATGTCAGAGAGTGCATCATCGTTTCTTCCAGCAATCGGACTACCGATTGGTATATCAGTACCTGCACCTAATCTTGTAAATAGCGCACTAAGTCCTGCTTGCAACACCATAAACAAACTAACTCCGTTTTTCCGTGCAAGCTCTACTAACCTACTATGCATACCCGCATCTATTTGAAAATGAATTGTTTCTCCGCGATAACTCGTTTCAATTGGTCGCTGGTAATCTGTAGGTAACTCCAGCTGATCTGGTAAACCTTCTAGCTCTTTCTTCCAAAACTCTAATTGTGTTGAAATAAGACTCTCTTCTGTAGTTTCATCACCAAGCAACTGTTGTTGCCAAAGTGCATAATCTGCGTATTGAACTGGAAGTGTCTCTAACTGAACTCTGTTACCTTGACATCGTGCTTTATATGCCGCTGTAAAATCTCTCGTTAACGGTTGTAATGACCAGCCATCCCCTACAATATGGTGCAATAGAATTAGTAATACATGTTCGTTTTCATTCACTGTAAATAGTTGCAGACGAACTGCTGGTTCAACATCAAGGTTAAAACTATATCTTACCGCCTCTGCAAGCACACTTTCTAATTCATCTTTACATGTTTTTGTTATTATCATCTCTAGATTTAAATTTTCCATATCTAAAATTTTCTGATAGGAACTACCTAATACGTTAGGGAAAATCGTTCTAAGCGTTTCATGTTTCTCAACTACAT
Organism: Bacillus sp. DE0042; assembly: GCF_007680225.1. Lineage (NCBI taxonomy): Bacteria > Bacillati > Bacillota > Bacilli > Caryophanales > Bacillaceae > Bacillus > Bacillus sp. DE0042. The sequence goes on from NZ_VEJP01000001.1 coordinate 504,022, forward strand.
CATAAAAGGCACCTTGCAATGATTCCTCGTTCAACTTTCCAGAAATACGAATGACTAATGGAATATTATAAGTAGGACTTGGACCTTCTAAACAATTTAAAAACCATAACCTGCGCTGTGCAAATGAAGGTGGAACTTCATTTGGTCTACTTACTTTCTTAATAGCTGGTCTTGCAGTTTTTGCTTGATCCAATTGTTTCGCAAGTTCAGCAACAGTTGGCGATTCAAATAGTTTTCCAATTCCTAATTCAACACTTAACGTTTCACGGATTCTTGCCATTAGACGAGATGCAAGAAGCGAATGGCCACCCATTTCAAAGAAATTATCATCAATGCTAATGCGAGAAACACCAAGTACTTCTGCAAATAAATCACATAATATTTCTTCTTTCGGATTTCTAGCAACTCTCTCCTTGTTCATTTCATTAAAATCAGGAGCAGGTAATTTCTTTCTATCAACCTTACCATTTGGCGTTAATGGTAATTCTTCTAGCACAACAAATGCCGATGGCACCATATAATTCGCTAAACTTTCTGAAACATAAGAACGAATTTCTGAAAGGTTAATCCCTTCACTCCCTTCGGCAACGATATACGCAATGATTCGTTTATCATTTGGGCGATCTTCTCGTACCATTACTACCGCTTGTTGAATATATTCATGTCGTTGTAATACCATTTCAATTTCAGCTAATTCAATTCGGAAACCACGAATTTTAATTTGATGATCTGCGCGGCTCATGTACTCTAACACACCATCGTTACGCCATTTCACAAGATCACCTGTGCGGTACATGCGCTTCCCTGGTTTTCCATAAGGATCTGCAACAAACCGTTCAGCCGTTAACTCTGATTTTCCTAAATATCCGTTCGCAAGCCCTTCCCCTGCAATATATAATTCACCAATTACTCCAGGTGGTACTGGTTGTAAACCTGCATCTAATACATACACGTCTGTACTCCAAATTGGCTTTCCAATAGGAGGTATACCACTTTCCCTTTCATCGATGTTCATGAAAGTAGACCAAATAGTCGTTTCAGTTGGTCCATATAAATTTGTAATAGAGCAACCTAATTCTTTTAATGTATTTACTAAATGGGCCGGAAGCGCTTCACCACCAACGAGCACATTTAGCCCTTGTAGCCTCTCTGGATATTCAGTTACTAACGCCTGCCATAACGTCGGTGTAGCTTGCATAATTGTTACTCTTTCTTCATGTAACAGTGCCGTTAACGCCGAAGGTTCTTGAATTACCTCTTTTTGTACAATCGTTAAACTTGCACCACTAATAAGAGGCAAATAAATTTCTAGTGCAGAAATATCAAAAGCAAACGTTGTAACTGCTACTAAATGATCGTTTTCATTTAGTGAAAACATATCGTCCATAGCCAATAAAAAGTTACTTAAAGCTTTCATAGGAACAATTACACCTTTTGGATTTCCGGTTGAGCCTGACGTATAAATTGTATACGCAGGCTTTAAAAGTGATTCTTCATTTCTAAATGGTAGGTTCCTATGAGAATATGCTTTTAATGCTAGTTCTGTTTCTTCTCGATCTAATTCGATTTTTTTTATATCATTTTCTATAACTAAAGTAGATGAAACAGATGAATGTGTGATGATATAAATTGGTTTTGCATCATTTACTATATAATTTATTCGCTCGGCTGGATATTCTGGATCTATCGGTAAATACGCTGCACCAGCCTTTAAAACTGCTAGCATACTAACTACCATCTCTATTGACCTTGGAAATACTAAAGCTACAAAATGATTTGGCCCTATTCCTTCTTCTACTAAATAGTGCGCTAGTTCATTCGCCCGTTCATTTAGCTCTTTATACGTAAGGTCTACTCCGTTACACGTAACCGCTATTTTATTTGGATTTTTTTGTACTTGTTTTTCAAATAATAAAGGTAGAGTGATTAGATCCTCAGCTTCCTTAGTTTCATTCCATTCGAATAAAACTTTATGATTCTCTTCTGGAAGAGTAATGTTTATATTTCCAATCGACACGTCTTTTTCATAGTCATTTATCACTAATTCTAATACATTCATAAATCTCTCTTTATGCAATGCTAGTTCCGAATCACTATATACCTCCGGGTTCGCATCAAAATGAATCATTAACTCATTTTCATCGAAACGTTTATAAACATTTATCGATAAATCATCGACAGGTCCTGCTGATAAATTATGTGTAATACCACGATTCCCAGCAAAATTAAGCCCATAATCAAAAGGCATCACATTCACTAACGGCCCGAATAACCTTTGATTTTCACCTAGTAACTTTAAGTCTCTTCTTAATTCCTCATGACGGTATTTATGATGACGACGTACTTCTCGAATCTCTTTAGAAACTTGCTGTAATAATTCCGCAAGAGTTATATTTGGAGTTACTGTAATACGAAGTGGTACTAAATTCATTACCATGCTCGGTGTATAAATAGATGCAGAACCGAGACGCCCCATCATTGGTAAACCTAAAACAATATCATTTGCACCTGTTAATTTATGCATATAAATACTTGTTACAGCGACAATAAATTCCGGCCAATTTGTTAACGAAACATTGATATCTTCTAGTAAAGTTTTCGTGCTAGAACTGGATAAATAAGCTGTTTCTCGTAAAAATCCATTTGATGTTCTCGGCGCTCGTTCTGCTAAACTTATGACATCTGGTTCATCTGCAAACTTTTCTAACCAAAAAGTACGATCTTCCTGAAATTGTTTAGACTCACGATACTCCATATCTTCTTGTACAACTTTTGCAAGAGAACCAAATGGCTTTTCATTCTTTCTTATTTCTTCTATAAGTGATGTATACTCTTTCGCTACCTTTTGGCTAAGAAGTGAAAATCCATAGCCATCCATCACAATGTGATGGATGCGCTGATACCAAAAGAAACGATTATTTTCAACTTGAATAAGTGCTTCAGTAAATAATTTATCTGTTTTCAAATCGACTGGCATATATAAATCATTTTTCATCCATATTTTAGCAGCCTCTTCAGGATCTTCTTCTTTACGAACGTCAATAAAATGCATATGAAAATTTGACGATTTCTCAATAACTTGCCACGGGCCAATTTCATCCTCTTCGAAACGAACATGTAGTACTTCTGCTTCTGTTACAACTTTACGTACTGCTAATTCGAAAATTTCTTGATTAATATTTCCGTTTATTTCAACATATTCCCCAGTATTATAAATCGGATTTAGCGGATCTAATTGCTGTGCAAACCACATACCAGTCTGCGCAGATGATAACGAATGACGAACCTTTTGACTATTAGGCATTCTTTACTACCCCTTTATTATGTAGTCTATTTGTTACAGCACCTGTGCTGTCTGTGAAGATAGTAAACTGTACCAATCGGAAACAGTTGGACGTTCTGCTAAATCTGCAAAAGTTATTTCTTTCCCTTCGCGACGCCACTTCTCTACTAAACTCATAATTCTGACCGAATCAAGTCCTCTATTTAGTAAGTCCTCATCAATATCAATACTCTCTACTGGCTCACGAAGTAGTTGTGCAACTAGTTCATGCACTTCCTGTATAGTGATTCCTTCACTCTCATCACTTTTTACACTTTGTAAATCTTTTAACAGTAAGTTTGTTGATGTCGTTACTGCACATCTATTAGATGCATACTCCAATGCTTGTTTATGATGGTCTAGTGAAAAATCAGCAACTGCATCTGCTACAAAAAATGGCTCTATACCATCCATAAATGCTTCGCAAGCTGTTAAAAGGCAGCCGATATGCGCATAAATACCGCAAATAATAAGTTGATCTCTTCCCTGTTCATTTAAAATTCCTAATAGATTTGTCTTTTTAAATGCACTATATCTCCATTTTGTTAAGAATATATCATCCTCATCAGGAGTAAGTTCACCGACAATTTTCTTTTTATCTGGTCCAGCAGGAATACCGTCCCCCCAAAAATCTTGTAATAACCCTCGTTGTTCTAACGTTTGTCCACCTGGTTGTGCTGTATAAACAACTGGTATACCAAGTTCCTTACATTTTTCTCTTATCACCTTAATATTTGAAATAAGTTCTACTTTTGGTGATTCTTTATCGCTATATGCATCAAGAAAATATTCTTGCATGTCATGGATTAGAAGAACCGCACGTTTCGGATCTGGTGTCCAGTTCACTTTATTTTTTGGTAGTTCTGATTCAACTGGCATTTTGTATACTGAAATAGATGGGATAGCCATCTAATCACTTCCTTCCAATTTTTATATTTTTTATTGTTTTACCGTAATAAGTTTTTCAGTAATGACTTTACGTAACTCTTTTTTGCTTACCTTTCCAACACCTGTTTGCGGGAATGATTCAATAAATTCAATTCGATCTGGAATCTTATAAGCTGCTATACCGCGTTCTCTTAAAAACATTTTTAATTCGCTTACTGTTGGAGCTTGTCCTCGAGCTATAACAAAGGCACAAGTACGTTCTCCTAAATAATCATCAGGCATTGATACAATGGCTACATCATGTACTGCATCGTGTGCTAATAGATGATTTTCAACTTCTTCCGCAGCAACTTTCTCACCACCACGGTTAATTTGATCTTTATCCCTACCTTCTACAATGATGTAACCTTGTTCATTTACTTTTACAAGATCACCTGTGCGATAAAATCCATCCTTTGTAAATGATCGTGCATTATGCTCTTCTGCTTTATAATAGCCACGAATTGTATATGGCCCTCTTGTTAACAAACTACCTACTTCACCAGGTTTCACATCGTTATCATTTTCATCAACGACCCTTACTTCATCGAATGTAGACATCGGTCTCCCTTGTGTATGAATGATGATTTCTTCCGGATCATTTAATCTCGTGTAATTTACTAACCCTTCTGCCATACCGAACACTTGCTGTAACGTACATCCAAATGTAGGGTGTATACGCTTTGCAACCTCAGCGCTAAACTTAGCACCACCTACTTGAATCACTTCTAAGCTCGATAAATCGTTATTACGAGAAGAAGCTGCATCAAGCCAAATTATTGCTAATGGTGGAACTAGAGCAGTAATCGTAACTTTTTCTTTTTCTATAAGAGCAAATGCCTCATCTGGGCTACCACCAGTTGCTAACACTACTTTTCCACCCGCATAGAAAGTTCCAAATGTCCCTGGAGAACTCATCGGGTAATTGTGCGCTACTGGAAGAACTGCCATATAGACGCTATCCGTATTCAAATTACAAATTTCAGCGCTAACACGTAAACTATAAATATAGTCATCGTGTGTTCTAGGAATTAATTTAGAAAGTCCTGTTGTCCCTCCTGATAATTGGAGAAACGCAACATCACTTGGCTGAACTTCTGGTAATGGAACGGGATCTATATACAGATCACTTATGTTCACAAACTCTTCTTCTTCTCCCACTACAATTACATGTTGTAAAGTTGGTACTTTCTCTTTCACTTCTCTTGCTAGTTTTCGATAATCAAAGCCGAGAGCCTTATCTGAAATAACGTAAGCACTCGCCTCACCAAACTCACAAAAATAACTAATTTCACTGCTTCGATGTGAAGGTAGTGCAAAAACAGGAAGTGCTCCAATTCGAAATAGCGCAAAGCATATTTCGAAAAACTCGATAATGTTGGGTAACTGTATTACAACTCGATCCTCTTGCTTTATTCCTAAATTCAGTAAACCTGAAGCTAAGCGATCTACTTTTTTATCAAGCTCACTATACGTCATATGCATATTACCACTTACAACTGCAATTTCATCTCCATACTTTTCAGCACGTTCTCTTAACAACGAACCAAATGTTTCTCCAAGCCAACATCCTTCTTCTCGATAACGATTTGCAAATTCTTCTGGCCATTCCGTGAAACCTGATAACATTATTTCTTCCCCCTATTTTTCATTCAGCGAATTATCTCTTAATCCTAAAGCCTTCAGCATTGTTTGGAACTTAGCTGATGTTTCTGCTAACTCATCTTCTGGTTTTGACTCAGCAACAACTCCTGCTCCTGCATATAATCGAAGTGTATTTTCTTGCACTTCAGCACAGCGAATTGTAACAATCCATTCACCATCTCCATTTAAATCGCTCCATCCTAGCATTCCTGTAAAGAATTCACGATCAAATGGCTCAATTTTTTGAATCGCCTCTCTCGCTTCTTCCATCGGCGTTCCGCAAACTGCTGGCGTAGGATGAAGAGCAATTGCTAATTCCAAAGAAGTAGTATTCGGATCCTTTAGTTCACCTTTCACTTCAGTAGACAAATGCCACATCGCTTCACTATGAATAACGGATGGTTTTTCCGGAACATGTAATGTATGACAGTATGGACGAAGCGCAGCAGCAACCGCTTCAACTACTACCGCATGTTCATGTAAATCTTTTGGTGAAGAAAGTAATTCCTCTGCTCTTCTCTTATCTTCCACTGGATCATCACTACGTGGTCTTGAACCAGCTAATGGATTAGAAATAACTTGCATACCATTACGTGAAACGAGTAATTCAGGACTTGCTCCAATTAATGTTTTATTACACTCGTTTTCATCTTCCGGTAAATTCACAGCAAATGTATAACCGTGCTTATTATGCTCTGCCAATTCGCGAAGTAGTTTTTGTTTATCAATCTTCTCTGAAGATTTAACATCTAACGATCTAGATAGAACGATTTTCTTTAAATCTCCGTCCTGAATTTTTTCAATCCCTTGCTTCACACCATTCATATAAACTTCAGGAGCTGGAACCGGTGTCATTTCAAATGTCAGTTTCTCATTTCGTTTTATCTCATTTGTTTTCTCTAACTGTAAACGCTCAGTAATTCTACTATGTTCTGGTACGATAAGTTGAACTTCTTTTCTACGATCAAAAGGCAAAGCACCAACAACGATAGGATTCGGATTTCCAGCTTGTTTTGCATTACTTAATACCGCTTGTACAAGTTCTGTAAAACTTTCAATTTCATGATGTTTTACTTTAGTAAACTCTCCTTCTGTCAATATCGTTCGAGTTGGTGAAGCAAAAAAGAACGAAGATTCAGTTTTATAATCTTCTAATAATTTTTCCGACAGTTCCTTTACGGCTATAAGTTCATTCATAGTATTAAAACCTCCTGAATTTTTTATTAAACTCCTAATGTAGCTCCGCCATCGACACATAAATTGTGCATTGTAATATGACTCGCTTTATCAGAGGCTAAAAACAATACTGCTTCAGCAATTTCTGAAGGTTGTGCAATTTTTTGTAACGGAATACCGATTCTATATGTATTTTGAGAACCAGCAATTATATTTTCAGCTCCATTCTCATCAGCCCATAATAATCTTTGCATTTCAGTTTCAGTAGAACCTGGAGAAACTAAGTTACAGCGAATATTGTATGCTGCAAGTTCTAACCCTAAACATTTCATAAACATCGTCGTTGCAGCTTTTGATGCAGCATACGCAGCCATCTCCATTCTCGGAGTATTTGCCGCATTTGAGCCAACTGTAACAATTGCCCCTGACTTTCTTTGCATCATATATTTACTTACTGCTCGGCACATATAGAAAACTCCTGTAGAATTTACAGAGAATGTTTTATTCCAATCTTCATCACTTAAAGAGTGAATCGCTCCCATACGTAAAACCCCTGCAACATTTACTAATATATCTATCGGTGCTATATCATTTTCAATCCGTTCTACTGCTTCTTCAACAGCGGCACTATCACTCACATCTAAACGAAAGGTTTTCACACGTGTTTCATTTAAGAGTACGTTTAACCCCTCTTCAGTTTGATCAGCCCCAATAACTGTAGCTCCTCTTTCTAAAAACATGTTTGCTACAACACTACCTATACCTTGCGCTGCACCAGTTACTAAAACCGTTTTCCCATCAAATTCCCCTATGTTCATTTCCTCTATCCTTTCATTTGAAAATTAATCTAATTAAACAAATAATGATAATGATTATCATTATTGATGTAAAAAATAATACACTTACTAAACTAATTGGTCAAGTGTACTTTTCATCAAAATATTATTCATTGATAATGTTTTTCATTTAATATTCTTACACCGAAATGATAATCTTTCTCAATAAACTTGTCAACCTATTTTTATTTTTCAGATAAAATAATTTAATGATTCTCAACACAATTACATCTAAAAGCATTAATAAGTACTTACATTACACATTTAATTCATACTCCTCTTTTTAAACTTGTAGAAGACTAACTGTAGATACCTTCCTTTACAAAGCCTTATCAAAAAACCAAGTATATATTTTCTCAACATTTTTCTGAAAATATATCTTGCAATTACTGATGTATGTCTTGTTTATAATTTAAGATTTAATACGTATTTCGAATATGATGTATCATTTTTTGATATTCCAATATAATCCAAATAGGCATTTCACTCACTTTTTTGTCTCAAAAAATCCCAAATGTTATATAACCTCGTTACAATCATTCATAAAAAAAGCACCCTATTTAATAGGATGCTTTTTCGTATTTATAGTGTGATAAAAGATTTATATACTTATGCTACGCTGCGATACTCTTCTTCTTGTTCTTTTTTCTGCTTAGGTGCTTGAATTAAAATTGCGATAACAAATGATACGACACATAATACACCGATCACCATGAAGGTTGGTTTGAATCCACCTAGAAGTGCACCGATAAAGGAACCTGCAAGTGCTCCAAATCCAAATCCTTGATACACAATCCCGTAGTTCTTACTATGGTTTTTCATACCGTAGAAATCACCAACGATAGCTGGGAAAATAGTGATATTTCCACCAAAGCAAAACGCTACGCTTGCTACACATACGAAGTAGATACCATAATTTAAATCTACGAAACTTAAAACCAAGACTGAAGCTGCCATAACAACAAATGTACCAGTAACGATTTTTAAACGGCCGATTTTATCTGATAACGGTCCTAAAATAATACGACCTAATGTATTGAAGATTGCAACCATAGCCACCGCATTAGCTGCTGTCGCTGCGCTAAGCCCTACAAGTTGAACACCAATGTCTTTTACCATACCAATTAAGTATAAGCCACTCATACATGATGTAAATAACATAATAAATAATAAGTATACTTGTTTTGTGCCTAACATTTCTTTCGTTGTATATTCCTGAGTTTTTGTTTCATGAACTGCTCCTTGATCTGCAGCTTGATGGATTAAACAAGCACCAAGGACAATCATAGCTGTAACAATTAAACCCCAGTATATAAACGCTTGTGATACACCAACTGATTCAATTAACTGTGCGTTAACGTATTTAAAGATTAAGCTACCCGAACCATATGCAGAGACAGAAATACCAGCAATTAAACCTTTACGCTTTGGAAACCACTTTATTAAATTGGATAATGAAGTGATATATGCTGTACCATCTGCATAACCTACAACAACCCCTGCTAGTACATAAAGCAATATTAATGAGGAAGCTTGTGAACTAAGTATTAATCCTAGTCCTAATGCTAGTCCAGCTATCATAATAAGTTTACGCAGTCCCCATTTTTCTTGCAATTTACTCGCAAATAAAGTTGAAAATGCTAAGGAAAGACTAGTAATTGAGAAAGTTATAGCAACAGCGTTTAGGCTCCAACCGTATTTACTAACTAAAGGCTGATTGAATAAACTCCATGTATATATCGTCCCAAGTCCCATTTGTACTATGACTGTGCCAAGGACAACAAGCCATGGATTAACTTTTGATTTTTTCATATCATTCCGCCTCCTCTTTCTATTTCAATGCTATTAGCTAAATTTTCTTTTTTTATGTTCATATTGGTCACCTCATTTGATTTAACACCTTCATTGTATAAGATGTCCCCGCTTATGTAAGCACTTACAAGATAGAGCGTCAAAAATATGGAATCAGTTACAGAAAACGAAGGTCGAAATACAAAAAACGAATTATTAAATACGTAAGTAGCTATTATAATGTTTTGCATCAATACGACTTACAGCTGTTTTATCATCTCTCTTTATAAAAATTATGTCTCAAGTTATACGATACCTATATTGCGATATTCCGATTTACCTATACAAACAAAAAAAACTATTTTCACACTACGATGCACTTTATTTTTTATAAAATAAAAAATATTTTATTGATAAATAAAACTAAATATTCACTAATATATCTATACGTGGTTTAATATATATAATAAAAAAATATTTCTGTCTTTAATGAGGAGGTACTATGAAAGCAAACGTAGGGGATACTATACTTTTTCAACGAAATAATTTAAAGATTACAGGATCTGTATTAAAACTTTATACTGAATCGGTCTTAGTTGAAATTACAAATGTAAGCGGTGGTACTTTTGAATTTGATCGAACGATTGTAAATCATAAAAACTATAAAATTTTAAATACGAATACATAAAACAACAAAAAATAGCCCCTGCTCACCAGCAGCGGCTATTTTATATGAAAATACTTCATTAGTTTATATATCCTAAAACACTTACAATCTTACTCGCTTTTAAATTATTAATATGATAATAAATTTCTAAGCCCCTTCTCTCAGCTCGTAACACTTTACCTTTCATTTTTGATAAATGTTGCGAAACAGTCGATTGTGGAATATTTAGTAATTCTGTTAATTGCGTTACATTACATGTTTTTCTCGTACTTAATTCATTTACAATTTGTAATCGGATTGGGTGAGCCATAATTTTTAAAATATCTACATCTTCTTCTGAAACTAAACTTTTTCTCATTTCACTCGTATATGTTGTCATAAGACATTCCCCTTTTATATGAATTTCTCTTATTTAGATCTATTTCCAAAATATTTAAAACTCCGACAAGAAACCTTTATATAAAAATAATAGAATTTTAAATTTTTAAAAACAGAACGAAATACAATTCACTTTATTTATTTGGTACATATACATAATACAATGTTAATATGTGCTCTATGTGAAGTTAGCATATATTTATAATGAAGATTTTTCAAACAATTCACATCTAACTATATACTTCCTCATAATACTATCCAGTGATTTTAACATATTTTAGGCGTTTGTATATACTATCTACAAAATAAATGTTGTTTAGGGGGATTTCAAATGCCAACAATGTTACAAGAAGAAGTTGAAGAAGCGCGCGAAACATATGTCAGTCGTATCATATTGGTCGGTGGATCAGCTTTATTTTTAGTAGGTGGTGTTATCTCGGCAATTTCGGCCTTTAAAACATATAATCGCTTGGAAAATACACCGCCTTCTACAGATAACTCTTAGGTGAATTATTTAATTCTGAATAACAAACAAATGCCGTCTCTAAAAAGAGACGGCATTTGTTTGTTCATAAGTTCTTTACTAGAAAATCGCAAACAATACTTTGTGCATGAATTACAATTGAACTTACTTCACCACAAACTTCGTCTGACTACAACCATCCTTCTGCTTCGTTACTTCTAATACAGCCGGCATTGCGTTTTTCAGCTCTTGAACGTGTGAAATGACACCGATAAATCGGCCTGATTTTTGTAAGTCAATTAAGGCGTCAACTGCTTTTGTTAATGACTCCTCATCTAATGAACCGAATCCTTCGTCGATAAACATCGTTTCGATGGAAATACCGCCTTCATACGATTGAATGACGTCTGCCATTCCAAGCGCTAAGCAAAGCGATGCATTAAATTTCTCGCCGCCAGATAATGTTTTTACATCCCGTGTTTGGCCAGTATATGCGTCGTAAACATCTAAGCCTAATCCACTTTGACGATTTCTCTTCTCAACTCGCTCACTTCGTTTTAAATAAAATTGTCCATTTGATAATTTACGTAATCGTTCGTTTGCAATTTGAACAATTTGTTCTAAATACTCAATTAAGATGTAACGTTCAAATGATATACGGCTTTCGTTATCACCTTTCATTACTTCATATAAGTCAACAAGTTCTTGGAAAGCTTTTTCTTCCTCATGAATTTGCTCATCAATACGTTTAATATTTTCATGTAAATCAGAAATATATGTTACCGCATTTTGTGCACGTTGACGTTTTTCTTTAATGATATCAAGATTAATTTCTAGTTCTTGTATGTGTTCACCTAACGCTGTAATATCCATATACTCTTTATCTTTTAATTCAGCATGTAACTCTTCAATTTGTTTTGCAAGTACTTCAAGAGATGAATAATAGCTTTGAATTTCTTTTTGTAACATCTCGATCTCGGCATCACTTAATTTAGCTTCTTTATACGTAGATTGATCTGTAAATCCGCTCTGTTCAAGCTCTTTCATAAAGCGCACGAAAGTCTCTTCTTTCTTCAATTTTGTACTTTCAAATTGATTAGAAGCACTTTCCTGTTCTGCTTGAATTCGTATATTTTCATTTTGCCAATGTTGATACGCTTCCTGCACTTTCTTCCATTCGTCCTCCATTAATTTGAGTTCATGCATAGCTTGGTCAAACTGGACTTTCCAAGCTTGGACTGTTTGTAAGTTTTCAGGAATATTTTTCTTATCATGTTCATATGACGTACGAAGCTGCATACACTCCATTTCTATACGGTGCTGCTCTGTTTCTACCTCACGCTGTTGCTTCTGAAGTGCATCCACTTTTTCTTCTACGCTTTTTATATTCACAGCAGTTTGCTTACGCGTTTCTTCGCTTGCTTTTAGCGTATTCACTTCAGTTACTAATTGTTTTCCCTTTTGAACAAGCGCACTATATGTTTCAACTAATTCTTCCGAGCGATAGCCTCGCTTCTTAACCTCTTCTATTACTTGCTCATATTGAAGGTGATAGAAATTCCATTTCTCCTCTAATTGAACATGTAATTTTTCAGCAACATTTTTCTTTTCTCTTAAATCATTTAACTCTTTTTCATCGATCGCATCACTTTGCTCTGTAGCTTTTTTCGGATGGTTCGTACTACCACATACTGGACAAGATTCGCCATCATGTAGATGAAGAGCTAATATACCAGCTTGTTCACTTAGCCAGCGACGTTCCATATTTTCATATGCATTAACTGCCAATTGCATCTTATTATATGCCGCTTCTTTTTCTTTCTCGAATTTTTGCTTTTCTTGCCAAACATCATATGCTTGCTTTAAAACTTTGGCATCTTCTCGCATATTCGTTAGTTCCTCTACTTTAGCTACATATTGCTCAAGTGCTCGTTCTAATTGCTCTAATTCACTAGACATTAGCTGTTTTTGATTTGTATGCTCATCTAATTGTCGATCTAAGTTTTGCATACTTTCTTTTAATTTTCCTATTTGAATTTCTGCATTTTGTAAATTCAACTGTTTCTCAGCTAATGATGCAATAATCGGTTGTAACTCTTCTAATCTTTGAACAAGTTTTTTTGCATTTTCTCTCTCAGGTTCTTTATTCTTTACTACTTCATATTTCTCCTGAGCAAGTTCAAAGCTATTCGTTATATTTTCTTTTTTGGCGATTATTTGTTTTAATAAACTTTCAGCCTTCTGCTCATTTTGCATTGCTTCTTCATACCATTGTTCAAATGGTAATAAGCGCTTCGCTTCTTCCGCACGTTTAAAAGATTTTTCTTTCATTTCAATAACGGTACGATTTTCTTGTAAAATGTTATATTTCTCATTCTTTTGTTGTAAATCTATAAATTTCTCATTTATGGATTTCGCTGCATGAAAACTTGTTTCAGCATCCTTTAATTGCTTCGTTTGAACATCTTGTTCTACTTGTAATTGCTCAACCTCTACCTTATACACATCTGTTTCTTGTTCTAATGCTTCTACTACTTGATGCGTATTTACATGTTCTTGTTCCACTAATGTCTCTAATAATGCTCCATCGCGGATTGGTAATTTGAAAACATTACGGAAGTATAGCTCTCGCTCTTTCTGTTTTTCTTGTAAAACGTCTTTCCATTGTTTTCGTTTTTGATCAAGTAACTCACGCATTAACTTATAACGATCCGTTTTAAAAATACGACGTAAAATTTCTTCTTTGTTTTCTGTCTCAGATGTTAATAGTTTTCGGAATTCCCCTTGTGGTAACATAACAATTTGGCTAAATTGATGTTTACTTAAACCGATTAAATCTTCCACTTTTTTATTTACATCAGTTACATGGAAACGATCAACAGCTGGAACCTTCTCTTCATCAATCACTTCATATAGTTCTACTGCATGTCCCGTAATTGTCTTGTTCCCTTGTTTTTTATGTCCAAGTTGCCGTTTTATTTCATAACGTTTCCCTTTTAACTGAAAGGTTAGTTCTACACTTGTATACATATTATCATCAGCAAATTGACTGCGAAGCATGCTCGTATCACTACGTTCTTCTCCGCTTGCCTCACCATATAACACATAACAAATCGCATCAAAAATCGTTGTCTTTCCAGCTCCTGTATTCCCAGAAATGGCGAAAATACGATGATCTCCAAGATCGTTAAAATCGATTACTTCTTTCTGTTTATATGGCCCAAATGCTGTCATAATTAGCTGAATCGGTCTCATCCTCGTTCACCTTCCCGTTCTTGCACTGTTTGTAGTACTTCTACAAATAGACGTTCTTTCTCTTCTGATAAATCTAAGCCTTTCATTTCTTTATAAAAAGCCTTTAATAACGATAAATCATCCGTTTTATGTCTTGAAACAGTTACTTCATTTGACTCTGTGAACTCTCGTCTTTGAATAGATCTTTCAACATGCATTGCATTTGGATATACAGATCGTATTTTTTCCATTGGCTGCAAGACAGGATTTTCATCTAATAATTTTACAAACACGTAATCTTCACTTACTGGATGTTGTAATAATTCATCTATTTTCGCTTCTACTGTTCGCATTTTACGACGTGGTGCAAGTAACCTTTTTTCAATTGTTGCTTCACCTTGCTCGTCCAGTTCCACCTTATAATATCCTTTTTTATGTTTTTCTTCAGAAATAGAATATGCAAGTGGAGAACCTGAATATCGAATTGTCTCATTACGTACGAAATGCGCTTGATGTAAATGTCCAAGCGCTGTGTAATGAAACTTATCAAAATAATGACTATTTACGTATTCAGCACCACCAATTGAAAGTGGTCGTTCTGCATCACTTGTATTCTCTTCCGCTTCTCCCGCAGAAGTCACAAATGCATGACCAACAAATACGTGTCTTGCTTCTTTATCCATCGTTTCAGAAAGCTCATTCATAAAAATACGCATCGCATCATCATGAGAACGTACATCTTCGTTTTTCAAAACATGTCTAACTATGCTTGGATCCGCATATGGAACGAGATGGAAGTGAACCTCGCCATATTCATCATTTAATATAATTGGCTCATATGGAAATTGAAATTGTCCCACAATAAATAATCCTTGTTTCTTCATTAAACTACTTCCAAAATGAATACGATCTGGACTATCATGGTTTCCTGCAACCGCAATAACTGGTGTTTGTAAATCAATCACTATTTTTTGTAAAACATCATTTAATAAGTCTACTGCTTCCGTAGGTGGAATTGCTCGGTCATATAAATCCCCTGCAATAATTACGGCATCTGGTTTTTCTTCTTCAACAGCTTGTACAAACTGATCTAATACAATCTTTTGATCTTCAGTCATATACACGCCATGAACGAGCTTTCCTAAATGCCAATCCGCTGTATGAAATAACTTCATAGTTTCCTGCTCCTTTTAATTTACTGATTTTAGTGATACGAGTTGATAGTTTATTGTAGTTTTTCCGTTTTCCCACTCTAACTTTTGTATCATTGCACTACCAATTCTTTCTTCATTTGATTTATATAAAGGCAATATTTCTTGAACTGTAAATAAGTGATAACCATCCAATTTTAATTGAAATATGTTTTCTTCTATATGTAATCTTACTTCTTTTTCATTTGAAATAATTTTTGTGTGCATCTCAAATTTCATGACAGATACAACCCCTTTTTCTAATCTCTACACTATTAATAGTATATTGGCTATGCAAGATTGACAAGTAAATACACGGCAAAGTACACACTTTTCTATCGCTATATGTTTTTTATTTTTACATATAATACGGTATGTGAAATTTTATTTATTGTAAAAATAAAAATGTCTAATATGACATCTTTATTTTTGTATAAAGTCTTTCATTACATAATATAAAACTGTAATGAAAACGATCGCTACAAAAAATGAAAATACTGCGATAATGTACCCATCCTTATTTAATAAAATGCAAAAAGAAATAGATATGATAAAAATCGGAAATACAAGTCGTACTTTATCCTTCACTTCCTCTGTCGTATCTGTATGATGAAAATACTGCGTTATCCCTATCATTAAAGAAGACAAAATAATCAGCGACAATAGTAAAGGTCCTGGCATTCCGATTTCTCCTTTCTCTATTTCTAATGAAAAGCAATTTTTCTTACATCATAATCACTTCAAATACTCTTTTTGAAGTGATTATGCACAATTTATACATATATAATAGCGTGTTTATTATGATAATTTCAAATAATTACAATTACAGTAATGTTGTAATATTCATTTTCAACCTCAGAAATCCTGCAAATATCTCTCGTCAAAATATGCGTTATACAAATTAACACGTACCGTCAACTTTAGACAAAATTTATAAAGGACATTTCAATACGTATCAAGAATTAAGAATAAGAAGATATGTAAGGGAGGATGAATTATGACTGAACACGTTTTATTTTCTGTTAGTGAAAACGGCGTTGCATCAATTACTTTAAACCGCCCAAAAGCACTTAATTCTTTATCTTATGACATGTTACAACCAATTGGGCAAAAACTGAAAGAGTGGGAAAATGATGAGCGAATTGCGCTTATCGTATTAAAAGGAGCTGGCACAAAAGGTTTTTGTGCAGGCGGCGACATTAAAACTCTTTATGACGCGCGTTCAAATGAAACTGCATTGCAGCATGCGGAACGTTTTTTTGAAGAAGAGTATGAAATTGATACATATATTTATCAATATAAAAAACCGATCATCGCTTGTTTAGATGGAATTGTAATGGGCGGTGGTGTCGGTCTTACAAATGGTGCGAAATATCGAATTGTAACTGAGCGTACGAAATGGGCAATGCCAGAGATGAATATCGGCTTCTTCCCAGATGTCGGTGCTGCTTATTTCTTAAATAAAGCTCCAGGGTTTGCTGGTCGCTATGTTGCTTTAACAGCATCTGTTTTAAAAGCTTCTGACGTATTATTTATAAACGCTGCTGATTACTTTATGACATCTGACTCATTACCAAATTTCCTTACTGAACTTGAAAGTGTAAATTGGCATAAAGAAGATGATGTACATACTAATTTAAAAGAAGTCATTGGTACATTTGCAACTGCTCCAAACTTAGAAAGCGAGCTTTCTCCTTCATTAGAAGAAATTAATTCACATTTTGCATTCGATACAATTGAAGAAATCACCCATTCATTGGAGAAAGCTCAAAGTTCCTTTGCTTTAAAAGCGAAAGAAACGCTATTATCAAAATCCCCTATTTCATTAAAAGTAACATTAAAACAATTTATTGATGGACAAGATAAATCCGTTGAAGAATGTTTCGCTACCGACCTTGTACTTGCTAAAAATTTCATGAGACATGAAGATTTCTTCGAAGGAGTACGATCCGTTGTCGTTGATAAAGATCAAAATCCGAATTATAAATATAAGCAATTAAGTGATGTTTCAGAAGAAGATGTAAATCGGTTCTTTAACTTACTTAATGCATAAGGTGAAACATTAATAAGTGGGGGCTCATTACCCGCTTATTATTAGCCCTCACCGCTCGTCCGGTCATGCGGGATAAAATTGAGGCTATATAGTAGTGGAATTCCACTACTATATAGCCTCTTTCTCATTTAATATTTTTTAATAAAATTTAATTTTATTAAATCAAAATGTATGCTACACTATTTTTAATCAAATATTCTAAAAATAAAAAAGGAGGAGCAACTATGATTGAAAATTATTTTCTTTTCATCATTATGTCTATTTGTCTTATTATTTTACCCGGTCCTGATACTGCAATGGCGACGAAAAATACATTGGTTGCTGGTAAGGTGGGTGGAGTGAAAACAGTGTTCGGTACATGTGTTGCACTTTTAATTCATACTTTAGCAGCAGTAATCGGACTTTCCGCAATTATTGTAAAGTCAGCGCTTTTATTTTCTATTTTCAAGTACGTTGGAGCTCTATATTTAATTTATATTGGCATTAAAGCCCTTTTAGCGGTAAGAAACAAAGAAGGCTTTAATACGAACGATATATCTTTAAATAATGAAGATGAACACACTTCTTGCTTTCGCCAAGGGTTTCTTACGAATTTATTAAACCCTAAAGTTGCAGTCTTCTTTTTAACCTTTTTACCGCAATTTTTAAATCCAAATCATAATACGTTTATCCAACTTCTCGTAATGGGTCTTACTTACCTCGTTTTAACAGTTATTTGGTTCGCTTTTTATATATTTTTAATTGATAAAATTAGTGCTTTTATGAAAAAACCGAGGACGCAACGTTATATTCAAGGCTTAACAGGAATCGTCTTAATTGGTTTTGGTATTAAACTAGCTTTTGAAAAAAATAATTAACAAGACGAAAACCACCACTATTAATAGTGGTGGTTTTCATTTAACAACTGATTTGGCTGTTTACTCTCTATTAAAACCAGCGCTCAGTTACAACTTTTTTACGTGTATAGAATTGAACGCCATCTGTACCATTTGTACCTAAATCACCAAAGAAGGAAGCTTTATTTCCTGCAAATGCGAAGAATGCCATTGGTGCTGGAACGTTTACGTTTACACCGATCATACCAGCATCGATATTATCACGGAACGTTTGTGCATGTTTACCATTTGAAGTATAAATAACCGCGCCATTTGCAAATTTAGATTGATTTGTTAATTTAATACCTTCTTCTAAATCTTTAACTCGTACAATGCTTAATACTGGAGCAAAAATTTCATCTTGCCAAATTTTCATTTCTTGATTTACACCATCAAAGATTGTCGCACCTACAAAGTAACCTTCTCCAACTTCTTCCTTAACTTTACGGCCATCTACTAATAAAGTTGCTCCATCTGCTACACCGCTATTAATATAGCCTAATACGCGCTCTTTATGAGATTCACGAATTAATGGTCCAACATAATTATCTTCGTGGAAACCGTCACCTACTTTTAATTTCTTCGTCTCTGCTACTAGTACGTCGATGAATTCATCAGCAATTTCATCCACTACTGCTACTACTGAACATGCCATGCAGCGCTCTCCACTACTTGCGAATGCAGATCCAATTACACCTTGCACTGTTTTCTCAAGATTGCAATCTGGCATTACAATCGCATGGTTTTTTGCACCAGCTAACGCTTGTACACGTTTCCCGTGTTTCGTACCTGTTTCATACACGTAACGAGCTACTGGCTCAGAGCCAACGAACGAAACAGCTTGAATATCTTTACTTTCTAAAATGCTATTTACAACATCTTTTCCGCCTTGTACTAAATTTAATACCCCTTTTGGAAAACCAGCTTCATAGAATAACTCTACAAGTCGCTCTGCTAAAAGTGGCGTTCTTTCAGATGTTTTTAATACGAACGTATTACCGCAAGCAATTGCAAGGGGGAACATCCATAATGGAATCATCATCGGGAAGTTAAACGGTGTAATACCAGCAACAACTCCAATTGGATAGCGCCAAATCGATCCATCAATGCCGCTAGCAATATTCGGAAGAGCTTGTCCCATCATTAAATTTGGTGCTGATGTTGCAAGTTCTACCGCTTCAATCCCGCGCTGCACCTCACCAGTTGCATCCGTTAATGTTTTACCATTTTCTAGCGTAATGATTTTAGCAAGCTCTTCTTTGTTTTCTTGTAAAAGCTGTAAATATTTATATAATTGTCTTGAACGATTCGGAACTGGTACTTTAGACCATGTTTCGTATGCTGCTTTTGCCGCTTCAACAGCTTTTTCAACATCTTCTTTCGGAGATAGCGGAACGTAAGCGATAATTTTTCCAGTCGCCGGATTCGGAACTGCTTCTACTTCTGTACCAGTAGATTCTACCCACTCACCATTAATATGATTTTTTACTCGTTTAATTTCAGTTGTAATCATTATATTCTCTCCTTTTTTATGATGTATATAAGTCTATTATTTTTGATTAGAAATTAACTGTTCACTAACTTTCTTATATAAAGCAGCCATATCATTTTCACCATATCCTGCCTCACTTGCTTCTTCATATACGTTTAATAGCATTTCGCTTACTGGTAAGTGAAGTTCGCTTTCTTTCGCTAAATCTACTGCAAATCCTAAATCTTTCTTTAATAAATTCACAGTAAAGCCTGGATCGTAGTTTTCAGTTGCAATGAAACTTTTATAATTACGCTCATAAATTCTACTTTGACCGTAACTTACATTTAAAATATCAAACATTTTATCTAAATCCATATTATTCTTTTTCGCTAATGTTAAAGCTTCACTCACACCAGCTGTATAAAAACCAATTAATAGGTTATTAATTAATTTAACTGTTGTGCCACTATCAATCTGCTCACTAACATGGAAAACATTCGCGCCTAGTACGCCCATGATAGATTTCGTTTTCTCATATACTTCTTTCGATCCACCAACCATAAACGTTAATGTACGGTTTTCGGCTCCAATTACCCCACCACTAACAGGTGCTGCTAAAAAGTCTACTTTCTTTTCCTTTGCAGCTTCCTCTAACTGTTTGTTTAATTGTGGAGATACAGTACTTGTATCAATTAAAACTACATTCGAGTGGCTATTTTCAAACAATCCTCCTTCCCCAAAATACACCGCTTCAACAGCGCGAGGTGAAGGTAAACTTGTAAAAATCACATCGCATGTTTCTGCTAGTTTTGAGATTGATAAGCCAATAATTCCTCCTTCATTTTCAAAGGAAGCTTCAGCCTCTTTATTTAAATCCACACCGTATACTGTGTAACTTGATTTAACTAAATTTTTAGACATTGGAAGACCCATGTTACCTAAACCGATAAAGCCAATCTTTTTCATATCGCTTTCCTCCTATTTACACAATATACTTTCCGCGATTTATAATAGCTTTCGCAATTTCTCTCTTTTTCGTAAACACGTTCGTGTATAAAGGCACTAATAATTGACGAATTTCAGCTAGAATTACGTGTCTATCTTGTTCTTCTGTGACAGCCGCTGAAAGTATAGAAATCGCTGCTTCTTCTACTTTACGATAGCCTTCTTCACAAATAACGTCAGTTATCATTTGTTTCGTACGCTCTTTCTCTTCACCATTTTTACTAATTGCTTTACTCGTACGTAAAAATGCTGATTCCATGACGTACACGTCCGTTAACATATTTGATAATACACGTGAATATTCTTGTTCTTGGTCAATTTTTAACCCTGGAGTTTTAGAGAGCGTTTTCAAAGATTGTTTCAACAATTTTTTCGCTAATAAAATGTAACGATGGTTTCTTTCAACATTTGCTACATCAACTTCTACTTCAGTATCTTCAATTTTTTCCATTTGCTTCATTAACATTTTAGCAACTGTTAATCTATTAATTTCGTTCGTTCCTTCAAAAATACGACTAATTCTAGCGTCACGATATAATCGTTCTACCTCGTACTCTTGCATATAACCGTAACCACCATGAATTTGTACAGCTTCATCTACGATATGACCAAGTGTTTCAGAAGCATTTACTTTATTAAGTGCACATTCAATTGCAAATTGAGACATTTTCTTCATAAGATCTTCATCACTCTCATGAATTGCTTCATCAATTACACCTGCTGTACGGTAGGCTGCACTTTCTGCTCCATATGTAGCAATGATCATATTTGCAATTTTCTCTTGAATCATCGTAAAATCTACTAATTCCGTTTGGAACTGTTTTCGCTCTTTTCCATATTGTACCGACAGACCAATTGCTTGTTTTGCCGTTCCAATATTTCCAAAAGCCAGCTTTAGTCTAGCGAAGTTAAGAATATTAAGAGCTACGTGATGCCCTTTGCCAACTTCCCCTAAAACATTTTCAGCAGGGATGACAACATCTTCTAAAATTAGAGTAGCCGTTGAAGAACCTTTAATCCCCATTTTCTTTTCTTCTAGTCCAATGGATACACCTTCACATGTTCTTTCGACAATAAACGCTGTCATTCCTTTATTTGTCTTCGCAAAAACAACGTATACATCTGCCATATGAGCATTTGTAATCCACTGCTTCTCACCATTTAACTTCCAAGCAGTACCATCTTCATTTAATACTGCACTCGTTTTTGCACTTAAAGCATCAGAACCAGCATTTGGCTCAGTTAAAGCATAAGCCCCAATCCATTCTCCAGACGCAATTTTCGGCAAATATTTTTCTTTTTGTTCTTTCGTTCCGTAATATATGTAAGGCAATGTACCTACACCAGCGTGTATATTAAAGGAAACGCTAAATGCACCAGCATATCCCATTTTTTCTGCTACAAGCCCTGAAACTGCCTTTCCTAACTCAAATCCGCCGTACTCTTCTGGGACTTCGATACTTAATAATCCAAGTTCTCCAGCTTTCTCAAATAATTGACGAGAAACTTTATAATTATGTTGTTCAATATTCTCTATTTGTGGAACAATTTCTTGTTTAACGAATTGTTCTGTCGTTTTTGCGATTAAATCTTCATCTCCTGAAAAATCTTCTGGCGTAAAGAAAGCATGATTCACATCTTTATTAAGTGAAAAAAATTCATCCCACGGTAACTTCGTTTTCTCCATCTGAATCCCCCTATCATTTCGGCCTTACTTGCTACTACGTATGCTCGTCTACGATGAGTGGAATTTCTTATTTTTGAAAACAGAAGGCGATGAATTGTCACATCAAGCAGTTCGTTTTGCCAAAGATGTATTCTCATCGCCTTAGTTGTTTTATCTATTGATCCTCTGATAATACTGTTTTTGCAATTCCAGTATCTAATTCTTCAAACTCATGATATGAAATTGTTTCATATAACTCACTTCTCGTTTGCATACTTGAAAGTGCATCTTTTTGAGAACCTGTTTCCTTAATTAAAGTAAACACATTCTCATATGCTTTCGCTGCAACACGAAGTGAAGTTACAGGATAAATAACTATTTGGAAGCCCATATTTGCAAATTCCTCTGCACTATAATACGGCGTTTTCCCGAACTCAGTCATATTCGCAAGTAAAGGGGCATTTACTTTACTATTAAATAGACGGAACTCTTCTTCTGATTGAAGCGCTTCAGGGAATATTGCATCTGCACCTGCTTTTACATAAGCGTTCGCTCTTTCGATTGCTTCATCTAAGCCTTCTACACCGCGAGCATCTGTACGTGCCACAATATATAAGCTTGGTGCAACTTCTTTAATCGCTTTAATCTTTTGAACTAATTCTTCTGTAGTAACGAGTTTCTTACCATTTAAATGTCCACATTTCTTCGGTAATTGTTGATCTTCAATTTGAACAGCCGCAACTTTTGCTTCCACCATTTCTACTGCTGTTCTCGCTACGTTTAATACACCGCCAAATCCTGTATCAATATCAACAAGAACTGGTAAATCTGTAGCTCTTACTAGATCTCTTGCTCTTTCTGCTACTTCAGTAGACGTCACGATTCCTAAATCTGGTAGCCCTTTACTTGCAGTATAAGCAGCTCCCGATAAATATAAAGCTGAAAAACCTGTATTTTTCGCAACAAGAGCAGCCATTGCATCATGAGCACCTGGAATTTGCAAAATCCCATTTGCTTCTACTAAAGCTCGGAAGCGATTCGCAAGCTCCTCTTGTGTTGACTGTTTATTCACAACCCAAGCCATTCTAAATTCCCCCTATTATTAATTTAAGAATAGATCTACAAATTCGTTTACATTCATATTTTCTAGTTTTTCTTCACTTAGACAAACTTCATGAATTTGTTCTTGTTGCTTACTAGAATAATGACCTGCCATATTTGCAGTGAACTTTTGAACAACTTTTGGAATTGCTTCGTCTCTACGGAAACGGTGACCAAGTGGATATTCACATTCCACATTTTCTGTTACAGTGCCATCCTTGAAATGAACTTGAACAGCGTTGGCGATTGAGCGCTTGTTCGGGTCAAGGTAATCTAAACTGTACTGTTTGTTTTCAACAACAACCATCTTATTACGTAATTCATCTACACGTGGATCATTTGCTACTACATCCTCATAATCATCCGCAACGATATCTCCTTTTAATAAACCGATTGCCGTAATGTATTGTAAGCAATGATCACGATCAGCTGGGTTATTTAATGGACCTTCTTTATCGATAATACGAATTGCTGATTCATGAGTTGTAATTGTAATACGGTCAATTTCATCTAATCTTTCTTTAATTTCTGGATGTAATTTCACAGCACACTCTGCAGCTGTTTGTGCATGGAATTCTGCTGGATATGAAACTTTAAATAATACATTTTCCATTACATAAGACTCTAATGGTCTTGCTAACTTTAATTCTTGTTTATTAAATAATACATCTTGGAATCCCCAACCTGGTGCAGATAATGCTGTTGGATAACCCATTTCACCTTTTAGAGCAGTCATTGCAAGATGAACACCGCGGCTTGTTGCATCACCTGCTGCCCATGATTTACGTGAGCCTGTATTTGGTGCATGACGATATGTACGAAGACTAGAATTATCAATCCATGCATGTGATAATGCATTAAAGATTTCTTCACGTGTTCCGCCGAGCATTTTTGCAACTACAGCAGTTGTTGCTACTTTTACGTATAATACGTGGTCAAGACCGACGCGGTTTAAGCTATTTTCTAAAGCAAGTACACCTTGAATTTCATGTGCTTTAATCATCATTTCTAATACTTCACGTACTTTTAATGGTTCTTTTCCTTCTGAAATACGAACACGGCTAATATAATCTGCAACTGCTAAAATTCCGCCTAAGTTATCAGATGGATGTCCCCACTCTGCTGCAAGCCAAGTATCGTTATAGTCTAACCAACGGATCATACATCCGATATTAAATGCACCTTTCACTGGATCAAGCACATATGACGTACCTGGTACACGTGTACCATTTGGTACGATTGTTCCTGGTACAACTGGTCCTAGTAATTTCGTACACTCTGGATATTGTAGTGCTAAAATTCCGCATCCAAGTGTATCAAGTAATACGTAGCGAGCAGTACTGAATGCTTCTGCACTAGTTACCTCTTTATTTAATACATAATCCGCAATTTCTTCTAATAATGCATCTTTTTGTTTAATTTCATTTGTTTTAATCATACTATTCTTCCCTTTCTGTCGAAAATTCGTTATTATTAATGATGGGTGTCGGTCAAACACCCATCTAGCGGGCGGCGCTAACAACTCCCCAGTTGTTCTTATTTACTAAGTACATGTCGCTCGCCAACATAATTTACACGTGGACGGAACAATCGATTGTTCGCATGTTGCTCAATTACGTGCGCACATAGTCCCACTGTTCTAGAGCTAAAGAAGATTGGTGTGTAAAGTTGAATTGGAATACCAAGCATCCAATATACTGGAGCTGCATAATAATCAAGGTTCGGATAAATTCCTTTTTCCTTCTCCATAATCTTTTCTCCAGCTTCACACATTTCATATAGTGTATAATCACCTTTTACATCACATAACTGCTTTAAAGCTTCCTTCATCATCAGTGCTCTTGGATCCATCTTCTTCATGTACACACGATGTCCAAAGCCCATAATTTTTTCTTTGTTATATAATTTCTTCTGTAACAACTCTTCAAACTTCTCAACATTACCAGCTTCTAACAGCATGTACATAACCGCTTCGTTCGCACCACCGTGTAAGCTACCTTTTAAAGATGCAACTGCCCCTGTTAAAGCACCATATAAGTCCGATTGCGTTGATGCAATAACGCGCGCTGTAAATGTAGAGTTTGGCATTTCATGTTCACTATATAAAACAAGGGAACGATCAAAGATCTTCTCCTCAAGTTCAGTTGGTTTTTTACCTGTTAACATGTAGAAGAAATTCGCGCTATATGATAATTCTTGAAGAGGCTGGATTGGCTCTTCATTATTTAAAATATGATAGCTATTCGCTACAATGTTTGGTACTTTGCTCAATAATTTGTACCCGCGGCTTTTGTTTACTTCTAACGAGCGGTTTTCGATATCATTATCGTAACCAGCTAATGCGGACACACCTGTACGCAATCCATCCATCGGGTGCGTTTCTTTCGGTAATGCCTTTAATACGTTGAATACACCTTCTGGTACCGCGTATTCTTCTTTTAATTTCTTTTCAAGTTGTGCTTTTTCATCCTCATTCGGTAGATGTTCTTCCAATAAAAGGTGCACAATATCTAAATACTCTTTTGTTTTTGAGAGTTCGATTAAATCATACCCTTGAATTACAATTTCACCTTTCACTGTGTCAAGAAACGAAATTTTCGTCTCCGCTGCCACTATACCATCTAATCCCGGGGAAAATTTTTCTTCAGCTTTCATCATTATTTCCTCCAATCCTAATAGATCTTCGTGCACATAACTGTAAGCCTTTACAAAATCGTGAAACTACATTTCTATTTCAATGTATCAGAGTTTTTAGAAGATTTCAATTTATTTTATAATGATAAGTTTCCTATACTTTTACCGATGTAACAATACAATTTTTCAAAAATAATTTTCACATTTTATAAAGAAAGGACTGACTTCTTTATGTGTCTTATTAAAACAAAATATAAGGATGACTCAGAAAATCCCACAGAATATATCATTCAACCAATTTTTTTAAGAAAATAAAAAAAACGAGCTGTACACATATACAACTCGTTTCTACATGATATTTATTTCACTATCTCATCAATATAATTCTTATATAAAACTTATTTATTTTTAAAAAAGTTATTATTTCACATAATTAAATTGAATTTCTTCCGTTTCCTCATAGTAACATTTAACTAAATGATAGTTTTTAAAGTACCAAAGATTATAAACATCTCCCAAAATAGAATGACTTCTTTCTCAACTGACACGATTTCCCCATCTGATTTCTCAGAAACTATCCCTAAAGAATAGGCCGGCTGAATTGAACTATTATTATGTTATCCTTTAACCATTGTAAATCGTTAAGTTCAATTGAAATTTTCATCTTTGTTACTCCCGTTTACGCAAATTCTTTTTTACCTAATCGCTGTTTTACAAAAATGACAAAAATAATGAAAGCGATTAGTCCTGAAATTGCACTACCTGCAAATAAAATACGGTAACCAAACATTTGCGAAATAACTCCAAGTAAAATCGCACCAAGTCCAATCCCTAAATCAAATGCAGTAAAAAATGAAGCGTTAGCAACTCCTCTTTTACTCGGATCAACAATTGTAAGCATCGCTGCTTGTAATGCGGGCTGTGCTGAACCGAATCCAACACCGTATAATGCAGCTGCGATAACTACCCCTATTAAACTATTTGAAATCGTTAATACAACTATCGCGATAATCGTAATACATAGTGCCGGGAGTATAATAAATACTTCTCCATACTTATCTAATAGTTTTCCTGAAATTGGTCTTACAATCGTTAAAGCAACTGCATATACAAGAAAGAATGTCCCAGGATTCACATCGATTGAAGATGCAAATAGCGGTAAAAACGTCGTAATTCCTCCATATGCAAATGATAAAAAGAAAACTACAATTGTAATGGATAGAACCGATTTTTCAAACAACTGCATTTTCCCTTTTTCTTTTTGTGGTGTGAATGGCATTTTCGTCATGAACGATAATAGGACTGCCATAAAGGATAAAAGAGTTGCCAACAAGAATAGGCCGTGAAATGAATAATGTTGTACAACCGATAATCCAATCATTGGGCCGATTGCCATTGCAATTGTCATAGCCATCCCGTACCAACCCATACCTTCACCACGGCGTGAATCTGGAATAATATCAGTTATCGCTGTTCCAACAGCTGTTGTAGAAACAGCCCATGTCACCCCATGAATAACCCGTAAAACAGCTAAAAGAACAATAGTCGATGCTAAATTATAAGAATACATCGTTATCCCAAAAAAGACGAGTCCGAAAATAATAAAAGATCTTCTCCCATATTGATCTAACATTCCTCCGATAATCGGTCGTATTACAACTGCTGCTATTGTAAACATTCCCATCATAAGTCCAACTTGTGATTCATTGCCGCCTATCTCTTTAATAAAGAGCGGGAGCGTTGGTACAAGTAAATAAAATCCTGTAAATAAAAATAACATTGCGAAAGTCATTTGAATAAATGATTTCGTCCATAATCGTTCCATTAAAATTCCTCCATAAACACGTATATTCTTGCAATTAACACCTCCATTTTACATTTTCTTAGTCCCTTTTCCCTCCGTAAATAGACGTAACTTTTTATAATAAATGGTCCACCATCAATATAAATTGGTCTTACAACTTTATAAGTATACATTAGCCTAAAGTCCTATCTATATGTACCTTTATACGCGTGAAAAGAATATACTACTTTATTATCACAACTTAGGAGTGATTATGTTATGTGGGTATCTTCAAGAGTAACAGCCGTCGTTCCTTCGACTCCTGGGATACACGTTCCAGCCGTTCATACAGCTAGTTCCGATGTAGGAATTGAACTTCCTGCAACTTGGCAACAATATCAAATTCCAGGTCAAGTTACTCCCTCATTTTGGCATCATGGCGCACATCCAAGTAGTACTACCTTTCAAAGTCACAGTTATCCTCCACTACCCCAGGCTCAAGTTTTTTATCATTTTCCTTCCATTTATTTTCAAAATTTCTATGGTACTTTTAACATTTAAACGAAAAAAGCACTTAAGATTTGTAATGTTTACAAATCTTAAGTGCTTTTTAATATTATTCATAAAATTTTCTTATTGCCCATTATTAGCAGGAGCTTCTCCTGCATTCCCGCCAGTCTCTGGTTGTGTGGTCGCTGGTGGAGTTGTATTTCCTTGACCTCCCCCATTATTTGCTGGAGGTGTCGTATTTCCTTGACCTCCTCCATTATTCGCTGGAGGTGTTGTATTTCCTTGGCCTCCTCCGTTATTCGCTGGAGGTGTCGTATTTCCTTGGCCTCCTCCATTATTCGCTGGAGGTGTTGTATTTCCTTGGCCTCCTCCGTTATTCGCTGGAGGTGTCGTTCCTTGGCCATTTCCATTATTTTGTTCATTTTGTTTCTTTTCTTCTTCTTGTTTCTTTTGCTCTTCTAGTTTCTTTTGTTCTTCTTGCTTCTTAAGTTCTTCTTGTTTCTGTTCTTCTTGTTTTTTAAGTTCTTCTTGTTTCTTTAATTCTTCTTGCTTTTTCTCTTCTTCAGTTTTTTGTTGTTGATCTTGTTTTGGTTGTTCCGTTGTATCCGGTACGCTCGTATTTGGAGAAGAATCACGTTTTTCCCCTTTTATACGTAGCTCACTACCTTCTTGAATTACACTACTTGGCATTTTAAATCTTGATTTATCTGTAGCCATCTCGCTCATCATTTCTTTAAAGATCAACTGTGCAATTTTCGTATTTTTACTACTAATATACTCTTCTTTACCATCTTTCATATACCCAGTCCATACTGCCATCGTATATTGCGGCGTATAACCTGCAAACCAACTATCACGAGTTGCACTTTCTGGAATTTTATATTGAGCTAATTGTTTTGAAGCATAGTTTGTTGTACCTGTTTTTCCAGCTACATCTAAAGAACTTATATTTGCCGCTGTACCAGTACCTGATGTCACTACTGAACGAAGCATATCAGTAATCATATATGCTGTAGAGTCAGCTATAACTTGTTTTGGTTTTTGCTCAAAACTTTGTGACTTGCCGTCTGGATAAACTATTTTCTTAACAAAATGCGGTTTTGCATACTTTCCACCATTTCCAAATGTCGCATAAGCACCCGCCATTTCAGTTGGTGATACTTCGTTTGTACCTATAGCTGTTGATTCTGCCAGCGGTTTATTAAATGTAATACCTAATTTCTCAGAGAATTCCTTTGATTTATTAAGTCCTACTTCTTTTGCAGTTTTAACTGCTGGAACGTTACGTGACATTTTTAACGCTTCACGCATAGTAATTGGGCCTAAATGAGTTCTGTCCGCATTTCGAAGTTCTTGTCCAGTTGAATATTTAAATGGAGAGTCATCAATTTGATGATACGTAGCCCATTTTAAGTATTCAATTGCAGGACCGTAATCAAAGATTGGCTTCATCGTCGAACCAGCTGCACGATCTAATTCAATTGCCATATTATGCCCTTTAAATACTGCTTTATTTTCACCGCGTCCACTACCTATAGCACGAACCTCTCCTGTTTTCGTATCCATAAATGTGAATGCACCTTGGAATTTATCATTTGGATAATTAATGATATTTGTATTTAAAATATTATCAGCTAATTTCTGTGCATCTGGATCCAAAGTTGTATGAATTTCTAAACCATCAGATCCAATATTAGCATCGGGCAATTCTTTTTCTACTTCTTTCACAACTGCATCCATAAATGCAGGATATGGCATCGCTTGTAGCTCAGCTGCACTCTTAATATTTTTATCCACTGGTACTTTTGATGCTTCTTCCATTTCTGCCTTTGTAATATAACCATGTCGGTTCATTAATTTTAGTACAACATCTCTTCTTTCTGTTGCCCTTTGAACATTTTCTGGTTTCGATGGATCATAGTTATTTGGTGCTTTCGGTAAACCTGCAAGCATCGCAACTTCTGGTAATGTTAAATCTTTCAATTCTTTACCATAGTAGTTTTGTGCTGCTGTTGCGATACCATATGAACGGTTTCCTAAATTAATTTTATTTAAATACATTTCTAAAATTTCATGTTTTGAATACTGTTGTTCTAGCTTATACGCTAAATATATTTCCTGAACTTTACGTTTTGATGTTTTTTCCATCGATAAGAAGTAGTTTTTAATAACCTGTTGCGTTATTGTACTTCCACCTTGTGAGCCGTAATCTCCTTTAAGACTCACCAACACAGCACGGGCAGTACCTTTAAAGTCTACTCCACTATGCTCATAAAAACGTGCATCTTCAGTTGCTAAAAATGCATTTTCTACTAATTTAGGAATTTGATCATACGTAACATTCGTCCGTTTTTCTTTCCCGTATTCATATACCAAATCGCCATTTTTATCATAAATTTTTGAGGATAACGGATTAACAAGTTTTGCTTTCTCAAGTTTTGGTGCGTCCTTAATCATTACGAAGAAGGTAGCAACCCCCGCCACTAAACCAACAATACCAAGTAATAAACAAGTAATTAAAAACTTACGAAAGAACGATGTTTTCCCTTTTGGTTTTTGTGTTTTAGAAGCTGGCTGTTTTTTCTTTTTAACTTGTCGTCGCTCCTCTCGAGAACGATAATTTTCTGACATGTTACTTTCTCCTGCCTTTCAATTCTCCCGTTGATTTACTTAAAAATATTGAGGTCACTTTCTAAACTGAATTTAATTAAGAAAGTATATTGACCTGGAGCATTCAATATTTTCCTAATTCACAGATTATAAATTTTAGAGTTCTTCTTATGAAAACTATTTTCACTTCTATTTTTCCTAATAATGCTGCCCCTTTAAGCATAGAATGTAAAAAGTGAATTTTTCATACCTCGTATAAATAATATACCTTTTTTTCAAATGGTCAATATTTTCTTATTTATAAATCAAAGGTGAAATAAAAATAGCACAACGATATGTACTTCGTGTGAACTTCCTTATCATTACGTATAACGAACATTTAATATATTGTATATAAGTATAATACCTCTTTAATTATAAGGATTTCAACACCACAACCTCAACATCTACAAGAAACTATTAAAAATGA
Source organism: Bacillus sp. DE0042 (assembly GCF_007680225.1). Lineage (NCBI taxonomy): Bacteria > Bacillati > Bacillota > Bacilli > Caryophanales > Bacillaceae > Bacillus > Bacillus sp. DE0042. The sequence continues at coordinate 535,830 of NZ_VEJP01000001.1, forward strand.
AAAGTGAGGAGTTGCATAATGATGAAGCTATCTCCCGTGAGTTCTAAAAATATTGTTGCTGTTGGCTATAATCCTTTTTCTATGATTTTACGCATTCAATTAAGGAATGGAATGTATGATTTCTTTAACGTGCCTGAAAACATTTACACCGGTTTATTAAGCGCACACTCTAAAACTAATTATCACAATACTTATATTAAAAATTCTTACCGCTATACTAAAATTTAAACTTAAACAGAATGAAAAAAAGAAAGGAGGTAGTCCCCCTTTCTTTTTACAATCATTTCACGACTTAGCTATCTTCTATTCCTCTTATTCATTTCATCATATGCTTCAATTTGTTTTTTTAATCTCCGGTCTGCTTTTTTATCATGTACAACTAATATCGCATGTATAACTCCTGGAACCCAAAATATTAATGTTAATAGGAAGTTAATTATTGCTTGAAATGGTTTTCCACAAAATAATACGGCTACTGGTGGTAGTAGAATTGCCAATAAATACATCATCTCTTGAAAACTCCTTGTTTTGTATTTTTTATCTCTCTTCTTATCATACGCTCACAAAACCAATTATTTTTATATTTCATACATTCCAATTAAGCATAAAAAACTTTTCTACTCTTATATATTCTATTCAAATGCCTAAAAACCTACTACTTTAATCTTACCACGTATGTAAAATTGAAATCCCCCTTCCTTTATCAAATGTGTATTTTCACATTTTTATTTTTTCTAATCTTTCTTCTTTCTCTATTATAGTTAATCCAAACGCAGAAATAATAGTTCCTATTGCTTGTATCCAAATACCAATGAGTGCTATTATCTTCTCATTCTTCTTATCAACCATACTGTCTTCATTTTCTATTTCGTTCTTCGATACATTAATAATACCTTGATACGCCTGAAGTCCAGCACCTAAACTTTGCAAAGAATTACCTAGTATTATAATTCTCTGTATTGCTTTCATCTGAAGCAAAGCTGCTTCTACTCCTAAAAAAGCACCAATCGATTGTAAACTGTTCCCGATAATTATGAGATAATCATTCTCTTTCAATTGTTTATTTATATTAAAATATGTTCCTATTACATTTGATATATTCCCTAATGCTAATAATTCAATGCCCATTTTATCAAGCATTTCACTTTTATTCTCCAAACACATATTTTGATTTTCTCTTTCAGCTTCATCTCCGGTATCATTACTCGCTATTATTTGTAATATATAACCGAGGGCTTGTAATGAGCTTCCTACAATTATAAGATCTGATTCAACTTTCTCTTCTCCAATAAATCCTCTTGTCGTCCCAATAGCCGCAGTAAGATTTCCTCCTACTTGAAACCATGCTCCTGTCACTTTTAAACCGCTTGGATTCATTTTTATCACCTATTTAGAATTTTTCTAGTGCTTTTTTCGCCATACACAAATGACATCCTTTATCTCATATTTATTTTCTATATGTAATTTTGTGCATTCTAAAATGTGTTAATCATACAAAAAAGCACCTTTAAGGTACTTTTTTTAGACAAAGCGTATATCACTGAAAATATGCTAATTAAAAGATACGTATACACTTCAAAATATATTTACATACATTCTGGGCATGTCAATGAAGATCCATTTTTATCTATTGTTATATTTAATATATATTGAATCGCATTACGTGACCACATTTCAGGTGTGGGTGATTCATTTACATACTGTGGTGCACATGAATACAGCATTGGAGTGCTAATGCTACCGCCTGGATCTAAAGCGACAACAGCCATGCCATAGGGCAATTCAAGTGCCATAGATTTCGTTATACCTTCAATTGCAAACTTTGAGGCACAATATGGCGCCAGCTCAGCTTCTCCCTCTCGGCCCCAACTAGAACTCATATTAATAATCATTCCTTCTTTCCTAGCTACCATCGCTGGGACAAATGCCCTAATTACATTTACTACACCATTTACGTTTACATTCATTACATTTTCGAATTCTTGAGCTGTTACTTTCCACAGTGGCGCATTTTTATTAACAATCGATGCATTATTTATTAACAAATCAGGTGCTCTATATCTATGAAGTATATAATTCGCCCAATTACTTACTTGCTGGGAGTCTGAAACATCGATTATTTGAAAATCATGTATATTACCGTAATATTTTTTCAATTCTTCAATTTTATCTTTTGAACGTCCACAGCCATATATATTCCATCCCAATTCATGAAATCGATCAACCATTGCACGACCTAATCCTTGCGTCACTCCTGTAATCATTACAATTTTTCCAGTTTCGTTTCGTTGCATGTACTTCTCCTCCTTTATAAAATTTTACACTCTCCCTTTTCATTCAGCCATTTACTAAAGTATCAACTCATTTCATACTTTAGTAGGAGTTTTTATGTAAGCAAAAAGAGTAACCATAACAGTTACTCTTGCTTATATATCAAAAAAGTCATTATTCATTTCGTTATTACTTTTATATTTCAGCTTCTCTTTCCCGCATTTCTCACACCGATACATAAAAGCTACACCTAGATTACTTCTTTTAAAATCTTCATTATCCTGCATCTTAATAAACCCACATTTATGCTTACAGTGAGATTCATCTGAAAAAATTTCAAACCAATTTTTCATCATAGAACAGTTCACCTCTATGAAAGAATCTTCATCTAGTCTGATTACCTATTTTTATTTAAATTCTCAATCTCATTTTGCAACTTTTTGAATTGTTCAAAATGCATAGTGATAGATTGACTGTTACCATAATCAACACTATGCTTCACAAATAAAACACCAGTGTCATGAAAAATTGCTTCCAGTTCTTTTCTGATAGTTACTTTCATTATATGTGCTGTTTTAATAGCCGATAAAATTGCAATTTCATTAAACTTTAATTTTATTTCATTTGGACAAAATGCTTCTTCAACCAAAATAACTTCATTGCTATAAATAAGCGCAACAAGATTACTTGATTTTGCATCTGTTAAATCTACTTTTTTTATAACATTATTCATTACATTTTGCCTCCTTTGATTTCGTATATATTAATTATACAATTGTTATTATTAATTACTCAACCTTACATTAATTTTAGCATACTTTTATTACGGGATTAAGCTACACTTCAAACGTTTTACTATTCCACAATTTTTGTTACATGAACCATTTGGACTATAAGACCATATAGTAGTGTTAACAAATGATTGTAAAGCGGGTGAAAACTATGCCCTCAGTTGTAGGGAATTTAGTTGTACAAAATAGTAACGGTTCATTTAACTTAGGTGATTTCTACAACGTTTCTCCGAAAGAAAATACGAAGGCTTATAATGGATCTGGTGCTTCAAACGTTGGTTTTGTTGTTAATACTTTTAATGGCGTGAGCGCGACTAATACGTTTGATTCTGACCTTGCAGATCAAAACCAAGTGGGTACAGCCTAATCCTATTTTTTTCATCGTTCTGTTTAGGAATTTTAAATTTGTCTATACTATAATCAGGCTGTTACACAGCTATTGTTGATTTTTGGAGTACCCTATCTTTTTCTCCCTTTCCCTGGGGCTAAGCAGCTAGTATGAAGCTAGCTGCTTTTTCTTTTCATTATTTATATCCCTCATCTAACATAACGTAAAGGAAGCTAAAATTGAAATTCCAGCTTCCTTTACGTTATTTCAATAATATCAGAAGTATTAAATACGTAAGTTTTATAAAATGCGTCAGTACATATTACAATGCACTTTAGCGGGTTTATATGCACTACTGTCATATAACTTGTAAGGATGTAACCATCTTCAAAATATGTCACCAATATTTCTTTCTCAGACAATAATGACGTTAATAATTTATCAGAAATTCTCTCTTTTGCTCCGCTTGTTAAGAGCGGTTTTTGTACTTTAAACTTCTCTCCAATAACCTTTCGCAAACTTAACAACTGTTCCGACATTACTGTAAATGGAACCCATTCTTTTTCTATTTTCTGCACCTTTACATCATTCATTTCTTTATCTCCTTGATCATTTATCCATTCAATTTCACACTTAATGGTACTCAATTATTCTTTCATAATGCTAGGCTCATATTTATCCCGCATTAACAGGTAGTGAAGCTCCTACCTCAAAATCCGCTATATACGAGGAGGTAAGACGAAAATCAACTGCCCGTAAACGCTTAATTGGTGAAAGCTAATAAATAACGGACGATGAACACCCCGCTAATTAAAGTTTCACTTTATTTCTTATTCGCATACTATCTGCATATACAAGAACATTCGTTCTTATTATACACGAACCTACGTTCTTTTGGAATGATTTAAATTATATTTTTATACATCATTTATTGTTTCTTCATCAAATGAGCTTTTCACTTCTTATATAATAGGCCGTTCACATATCAACAGAAAAAGCGTATATTTCTATATTTACTTTTCTATCCTGACAAGCGTTCTTTCCGGAATACAAATCTCATCTATATTAAAATGATTTATTTTTAATTTTAATTCTCCCACTCGTACCTGATCTTCATCACCAACCCAACAACTGAATAATTCAAAATAGTCCCCCTCAATTAAATAACCTTCCATAATCGAGCATAAAGCTAATAGCTTTTTTTAGCTTCTTTCTTCTCCTTTTCACTTTGCCACTCAACAAGTTCAATGCCCCAGCTCGTTGAAACTTCATACGTGTAACTTGTTTGAAATTGAAACTCTTGTAAAATTTCAAGCATACTTTCATCTGAAAAGCACGATCCAAAAACAATTACATCATTAGAATCTGGATCCGTTAACTGAATTTCTACATTGCACCCTATATAACTTGCCAAACTCATTTTTACTCCTCCAATATTCATATGTAAAATACTTTATATTAACATTTATCTATTTGAATATAAAATCCCTGCCTAAACTAAAAAGCTTTTTTCAAGTTTATTAACCAACTATAAATGAAAGCATATATTATAAAGAACGAACTCACAAAATTTCTATAGAAAAGAGAGCAATGTAAACACTCTCTTTTCTTACATACTGTTTAAGAATACATAATCTCCCCTTGCTACATATATTTTGGTTGTACTATTATATGTAATTCCCTCTCCGTTACTGCTTTTTTTGGGTTACGAAAATACTCTAATTCGTATTTTAATACTTCATAGTCAACCATCCCAATCTTAACCCCTTTCGTTTCTTTTAAAATAGCTAATAAGTTACTTATATCTTCATCATGCGATTCAAAAACCTTCCCTCCGCCTTCTCTTTGAAAAATTACTTTCATATTTTCTCCTCCTACATAATATATTTATCTATTAAGTAATTCGTTTAAAAGCATTCTTTATTTATCCTAAAAATTTCATACTAAAAAGAACATCCTTTTTTAGTAGAATGCTCTGCTTTTCACTTCATTTAGCATCAATATTTTTTCAATACTATTGTATGTTTCATTCTGCAAATTATGTTTATCCACTTCAATAAAGAAAAACTTAAATCAATTCAGGTTTTAATTAGCCCACGCCAATCAGACTACATGCAAATAGTGGGATAAAATTAATATATCCACTTTATATTTAATGAAATTAAGCAAACGAAACATTATAATATCAACATTCTATGAAGCATTGATCATTCCAATTTAAAACAATTACATAAATTCCCATTGTAATTCTTAATATTTAAATGTAATATTATATTGTCTTACTATCTATTTATAACTCACACACTAACTAGAAAAGGGAACCTATAAAGGTTCCCTTTTCTAATTACAGTCATTATTTCTTTTCTAGAAATTCAAATGTATTTTTAAAGTCTTTATCGTTCACTTTAATATCAGCATCTTTCAGTAAATCATTGACTACTTGTTGTTTCCATTTTCCAGTCGTATCTTGTAGTCTTTGCTGTTCTAAATCTTTACGAATTTGATCTTTTACTTCATCAAATGGCTTCAATTCTTTTTTATCTGTCACTTTAATAATATGGTAACCGTGAGTTGTTTTTACTGGCTCACTTACTTGTCCTGCATCTAATTTATATGCAGCTTCCTCAAATTCTTTCACCGTTTGCCCTGGAGCAAAACCAGTTATTTCTCCGCCTTGTTCTTTTGAACCAGGATCCTCTGAGTATTGCTTCGCTAAAGCTGCAAAATCTTCACCATTATTTACTTTCTCTTTCACTTCTTTAGCAGTCTTTTCATCTTTCACTAAAATATGACTTACCTTAATCTCTGGTTTATAGTTATCTTTTACATCTTTTTCTGTGACAGTCGCTTTAATCGCTTTCTCAAATGCGATTTCCGGCTTCATTTTTTCTTTTAATTCATCTTCATTTTTCAATCCAACTTGCTCTAAAGTCGATTTGAAGTTGTCACCCATTTTATCTTTTGCTTCTTCTACTTGCTTTTTTGCTTCCTCATCTGAAACTTTATATTTATCTAGTAACGCCTTACTTAACACCATTTGGTATAAAGTACTTTCCCCATATTTTTGTCTTAATTCTTTACTTAACTCTTTCTCTGTAACATTTCCTACTTTTGATGTTACTACGTTGTCTGAGGAACCACATGCCGATAATGCCAGTACTACGCATGAAATAATTGTTCCTAAAAATAACTTTTTCTTTTTCAATTCAAAATACCTCACTTTTATTATTATATAAGAATAACTATACAATATACTTGTGTTAACAATGTGTTTTCCACATGTAATTCATTTCATTTGAATAAACTATGTATCGTGTCCTTTTTTCAATACGTAAAGGGTCATCTTACTATGTATTAGTAAGATGACCCTTTACGTATTCCTAAAACATTTATTTACTTAAAGGTACTTAATATTTAAATGTTCTTCCAGTATCCAATTATTTTGCCCGATATCTACCGCATTTTTCGCTCTGCCCCACACACGAAAAGATTTTGATCCATCAATATTTCCTTTATAATTTATACATTCAGGCTCTGCATAATAATTTACTCGATACCCAACAGGATATTTTGAAACTGCATAAAACCATTTCACATCAAAATGTTTTACATATACCCACTGTTTATCATTGCCTAAGCAAATCATATCTTTATCTGCGTCTTCCCAATAACCATGTAAGATTAAATATGGATTTTTTTGAGTGATTGTACCTGTAAACTGAGGATTCGCAGGATTTTCATATACGTTTATGCCATATCCATCAGGATATTTTGAAACTGCAATACCAATACCATTTGATTGCTGTGTATTCTTTTTGTTAAATTGAATAGGTTGATTTACTTGATCCGAACCTATAAACCAAGAAAACGACTTATTTCCTATTAATTGATTTAAATCACATTTCCCAATACCAGGAACATTTCCCGCATCAGTATATTGCCAAATATCACACGGATATGCTGGCTTATTTCCTCCATAACGAGGAATCCATACAAAATCAACTTCAATATTACGTGCTCCAAATGATACATACGTGTGATGCCCCACGTATAGCCCTACTTTTTTCGCACCTAAACAGCGTAATTCATCTATAAACGCTTGTGTCCCCCCTTGCATATCCATCATCGTTTGAATTTCTATGTCCACCACCCAAAACTTAGCAGATTTATCGCCACGACTCCAAAAATCTTGTGCCTCTTTCCTTGCATCAGCAATAGATATAAAGCGACAAAATGCATAATTACCAAATGGAATACTGCGTTTCTTCATTTCATTCACATAATTTTGATACATAAAATCTACTGTATTCGAGCCATCTTGAACTCTAGCAATAACTAAATCTAGCTGAGATGCTGCAATATCCCAATAAATAGTTCCATTCCATTTTGAAATATCGATAATATACCCCCATACAATTCATCTCCTTTTTAATATCATATTCAAAGCTTGTCTTATTGAAAGCCTCTTATGCCTAATACTAGCTATCTATAATATAAATAAGGAGAATCTATATTTTTTTCAAAATATATGATCTTTTAATTAAGTTTCTACTAATTTCTCATAATCTAATCACACCATTAAACTCCATATCATTATCAACTCAACTAAAAATTTCATATTATATATTAATACGCCTTTATCATCTAAACAAAAAACGCAGTATACAATACTGCGTCTTAGGAGCTGATTTCATGGAAAAAAAACCTATCGTGGTCAAAGTTCCACCAAACTCAAAACTAAAAATCACATTTTTCGGTCCTTGTAACGAGGTAATTACAAATGTTTCTATAATTAATCAACTTTCCACACCTAAGTGTCAAACTATTACGCAATATCCAAACTATAAGAAATACGAAACTGAAGTACGATCATTATCCTGTTGTTAATCCATTCTATTCACAACCCTTACAATTTGGTTAGCTCCGCGACTTCGGGAATAGACCAAAATTACTCATTTCATGTTATTCCATTGATAATCTATTGATTTTTTACACGTTTTTATTAGTCGAGCATATATTATCGTATGGAGATTATCCACTCATAAAACCTATCTTTCTTTAGAGCGTACTTTTTATGTATGCTCTTTTTTTATTTATCTCTCATTCTGTACACATAAACCTGCTTACTTTTATATTTCACGGGCAATCAACCTACCTGCTGCTTATAAACAATTTAATCAATGTGTAATCAACAATACTCCTTTATTTATTATACATTCACTACACTGTTAAATTAGTGTATTCATTCAATCATCTTTCATCTAATATATTTCCCTTCTAAATTGACCATAAATGTATTAAAATTCTTTATATACTCAAGGAGGTCAGATATGTTCAAGTTGTATCCAATACTACTCATATTAGGATTTATTTTATTTTTATATAGTGTAATCGTCTTAATGTTTTTCCTTTCTATACAATAGCAATACCTACACAAACCTATGTTAAATATGTAATTTCTATATATTAAAGAAAAAGCCCGTAATTATACGGCCTTTTATGTATTTATAAAATAAGATGTCTTTTCTATTCCATAAGACGACTAGCAAATGTAATGCCTAAGAACTTTCACAACCATGTTACTCGTTTCGTTGTACGCTTTTTATTACCTGCAGAATATCTAATACTCATAATAAGCTAGCACTTTCAACCTTACATCCTAGTATGTGAAATTCTCCTGAAACAAACTATATTTAACCTATTACTTATATATTTTAGAAAAACAATAATAATCCCCCACCATTTGGTAAAGGGGATTAACTAAACCTACTGAAAAGTAATATATTCTCTTCGTTATTTTATTGGAGAAGGAAATCTTGCAGCTTCAAAATGAACCGTATTCAAACCATTAACATTTTGAACAATTACTCCAGCAACACTACTCTCAGCGAAAACTTCAACTGAATCCCCTGCTTCTAATTGAAGAATAGACGTTACTGAAACATCATTGTTAAAAAATACACCGGTCCCAAAGAAATCATTATCAATTGCTATTGCTGGATTTCCATTCACACGAATTTCAACTCTAGCTCTGTAATTTACATTAAAATCATTTGGAGAGAATGTTATATTCCCTAATACACTATATACCCCTTTAGTCTTCGGAATAAAAATAGATGTTGCTGCATTATATTCATTCGCTAAATCAAACTGTTACTATTTTCAATAAAATAAAATATCCCCACCATTTGGGTGAGGATTATTCTTTCTCTTTTGTTTACTCGACTTTATTTAATTGGAGAAGGGAATCTTGCAGCTTCAAAATGTGAGCCGTCTTCTGAAGGACTTAAAACTCCGTCTATGCTACTTTGTGCATAAACCTCAACTTGATCTCCTTCATTCAATTGAATAATCGTCGAAACACTTACTACATTTCCAAAACCTATTGGACCGAAAAAGTCATTATCTATAGCTATTGCTGCGTTTCCATTTACACGAATTTCTACACGAGCTCTATAATTTAAGCTAGGATTGTTTGGAAAGAAACCAATCGTTCCAATAATAGAGTAAACTCCCCTAGTCTTCGGAATAAAAATAGACGTTACTGGATTATACTCATTTGCTAAATCAAATTGTTCATTTTGGAACAATACCTTTACAAAAGTATTGGCAGGAACCGTTTGATTCACCGTATTTCTAGCTCTAAATGCAGATGCCCTAACAAGCTTCTCCTCGTTGTCATTACACTTACTCGTGCTCTTACAACAATCATGCTGTTTCTTTTTATACTCTTTACAATACTTACAGTAGTAATAGCAAGACATACTAGTTCCCCTTTCATGCTTATTACTACATATTATGTAAGAGGGATTCGCAATGTTTGGACGAGCTATTGTTTTAGCACTATACTTGTCGCCTATTTATATACACTTGAGAGGAAAACATATTAATAAAAACACAACCTAGATGTATCGTGCAATCCATTCAAATTTAATGGATTGCACGATACATCTATTTTACTTTCATTACAAAAAAGAGCGAATCTACATTCGCTCTTTCCCACATATTTATGGCCCAAAGCTTACCATCCAACCTAACATAAATCCAAATATAGCAAACAGCAGCATAAAAACAAATAAACTACATGCCCACAATGCATATTTTCGACTTTTGCTTTTTGTGATCATACCTACGACTGAGCACACCACTCCAATACCAACTATTTGTAGAAAACCTTTACCTATAAATGTTTCTTGAATAAGCAATATAATGTTTAAATACAATAACGCTAAAAAGGCAATAATTAATGAAAGAGTCCCCATCCACGTTTCCTGTTTATAAATACGATTCTTTCTTTTTTTTAAGAATGCCAATTCCATAACCTCGCTTCACCTACTTTCAATTTTCTAACTTTTTCGTGGCTCATCAATTTTTCAACTTCTACTTTAGGCCCAGTTACAACCATCCCGTATGTTTTTACCCCATTTTTTTCAAGGAAAGAAATACGCTTTGACAACTCTAATACTTTTGCTCTAGATAGCTTCACTGCTAAATTTTCATGCTTCTGTAATGACTTTAAAACATCAATAAATTGTTCCTCATGAGGTGAATCACTTTCAAAAGCACCACTTGGCCTTGAAATCATATCTGCTGGGAAGCCAATCGGGGCTACATACATACCCTCATCATTCATTTGCTTCTCCTCTAATCCTGTATTAACGGCATACCAAACGATATCAATAGTAGGAAACATATTTGTTACCTCTTGTACACTTAATAATTCTCTAAAAGATACAAATGCTTCTACAACAGATTCTTGCGGAAGACCCTTTAATACCTGCGCTTCTTCACCACTATTATAGGACGCATTATAATTATTAGGATGAGATAATACTTCGTTATCTATATACGGGATTTCTGGAATTCTCTCATCTGTTGTATATTCACGGCTTACTTTCGTTGCTCTACTAAATACATAATCTGTTTTCTCTTCTCCTATTCGAATATCTTTCTTCCCTACCCTTTTATATAAATCAAAATGCAATTGCAAACTAAGTGGTAACAATGTTTGCTCCATGTCCCTATCTTTCAAAAATACATTTGGTTCTGTTACACTTAACGTTCGATTCACTACATTCCGTATCTCCATTGCGTTTGTAGGTGCCAATGTATAATATAAGAGTGTTGATATATATAAAATAGGTTGAATAAGTAATAAAAAAGTAAATACAATTAAAACATTCGTAATACGCGCTCTTTTTTTACCTATTTTCAACACTTGCTCTTGTTTTCCATCAGGAAGGGAAGCCGGTCTTTGATGAAGAGCTTCTTGTAACAATTCTTTATAATCATCTTGTTCAGAATGAGGTTTATCATTTGTCATTTTGACTCTTTTCCTCCTTTAACAATTCTTTTAATCTCTTTCTCCCACGAAATATGTGACTTTTATACGTATTTAACTTTAAATCTAGTACAGAAGCACCCTCTTCGTACGTTAATTGATGTACGTCACATAATAAAATAGCTTGTGCCTCTACCACCGGTAAAGTATGAATAATCTGAATTAACTTTTCATAACTATTTTTTGCGACTACATACTCTTCTGTAGATTCCCCCGCTAGTATCGTCTCTAATTCCTCCGTTCCTACAAAAGTTACTTTATTTTCTTTCCTAACAAAATCAATAAAAGTATGATATGCCACTTTAAAAAGCCATGATTTTACCTTTTGATTTTCATAGTCTTCTAAATAAAGATACGCTCGATAAAAAGTCTCTTGCATCAAGTCCTCTGCTACGTGATGGCTACGAGAAAGGGAAAATAAATACCGGTACACATCGTTTATATAAACCTTATATATTTCTTCAATCTCCATCCCCCTCCTCCTTTCATATATAACACGAATAAACAAATTAAAAAGTTGCATTATTTTTCCTATTTTTTTATTAATAAAAAAATAACATTTATACATTTCAATAACTATTTACAATTATAAACAAAATACTAGATATTATGGCTGTAAATATCTTTCAAAACCAGTAAAAAAACAATTCAGATGTTCTCCTGCTTTTTGTAGGTTGATAGTTATAGGACAATCATCCTGTACGATATACCCGCAGATAGGACTTCGTTGTTACATCTCGATCTGGTCCGCGTAAATAAATGTTCATATATCCTTGCATACAGAGCCACTAACCATCATTTGTCATGATAAGATAATTCTCACTTTTTCTTTAATCGGTATCTTCTCATCAAAAAAAACACTTGTAGTATGTACGGAGATTATCTCATCGGTTAATTACAAATTGTAGGTGAGGACTATTTGGCGCTTACATATACCCCTCTCCATTTGCGGGTAATAAGACGCCCAAAAAAATTTCGGAACATGCAAGAAAGGTAGGTAGGAGCCGGATCGTCCGTATATGTCCAATTGGCGAGGACTAATAATCGGTTTGGGATACCTGCCCCCTACTGATTAAACTTTCAATTTATAGATTAAATACAGTTCCATATGGGATAGTAAGAAAAGAACTTCCATACGGTGTGATTTGATGCACTGGGTAAAAATACTCCATAGATGAATAATACGGCTGGATACCTTGTTGCTGCATTTGCATTTGTTGTTGCATTTGTAACGCTTGTTGAACAGCTTGAACCGTACTTTGTGCTCCGCTAAACGTTATTGATGTACCATACGCTGGTCGTATACCTGCTTGGGTAGTAAAATATGAATAAAACATTATTTTCATCTCACTTCCGTAAAAGTAATTACAATTTATGTTATGATTTTTATTTCAGTGGGTGTGGAGAATTAATCTATTAGCTTTGATTAAGTTTAAAGAATTTTTATTATCTGTTACACTTGCATATGTCATTTACAAGGTTCATCTACTAATACTAATTTAATTTTTGGAGGAGCATTTCATTAACAAGTTTCTGATAACTATTTTTTAAATTCGACCACTTTCAAAATTTTAGAAATGAATGTTCAAGATTACTAAAAATAGATTACTTATCTATACAACCTTCACAAAATAAAAACACCCTAAACGGATGCTTTATTTTTCACTACTTTTATTCATTAACAATACTTCAATTGTCCACGAATTTCACCATTAGGATATTGTACGGTATGAACATTAATATATATGTTTCCAGATATGATTTCATTTACAAGAGTACCTAATGTTTGACCCGCTAACGGCCCGACCAAATCATCTTGAGTAATCATTCCTGTGAGGGTTGCACACTCTATTGAAACTGGATTTGTTATAGGTCCAAATAAAAAAGCTACAACAGGACCGTTCGTTCCTTTTGATCCAAGATGCAGATGGGCAACAACTACATCCTCTATATCGAATAAATCTAATTTGAATTTTAAGCTAAGCTTGTCCAGGCTTAATTTAAAGAAAGCCTCTCCTCGAGCATCTGTTTCTACTGGTGGAACTTTGCAAAGAACATATTTACCACTCCTACGTTTATATATATTCCTAATATATTCTTGTCCTTCATATATGGTGTTAATAAATCAGCTATTAGTCTACTTAATTTTTTTATACCCTAGGTTAAATTATCAATTTCTATTAAATCTATCAATCTGACTATTACGTATTTCAATTTCATTCATATACTATATTAGATTACTCGAAAGGAGGCGAAAGTATGGAAAGCTGTATTTTGTTCGTTAATGGACAACCTCTTTTAGTGGTCTCAGTCGCTGGAATCGAAATTGCTAGATTAGAACTTTCTCTTCAAGTAGCATTGACCTTAATAGCATTAGGAATTCCAATCTGTGCATAAACGTTAGGTATCTATACAAAAGAGAGCTTAGGCTCTCTTTTGTATTTATATCTTTCCTTCACAACAAAAAAGACGCCACTAAAATCACGGCATCGTGTAAAATAATTGCTATTTGTTTAATCATTACTTCACTAGCAACCCTAATTCATATAGAATTTCTGAGAACGAATAGCCATATGCAAAACCTACAATACGAATCCCTGAAATCCATCTATGTTCTAAATTTTCATTGTATGTTTTCTTATAATACTTTAATTTAGAATCTATACTGTATTTGTCGTTAATAATTACTTCATCACTATGAAATTCATCCATTTCAATCTGAACAGCTACGTACTCTGCTCCCTCAATAAAGGCTTTATTATAACACTTTTCTAATTCTTCTAATGTCATCCCCATTAATAACCTCCTATCCAAATGGGTGTTTTGTTCAATAAAAAAGAGCATCTAGATCAGTAAATGCGAAGATATATAAAAGGTAAGCTCTTTGAGTATTTAATAGATTATAAGCTGGTTGCTTGTCCTACAATATATTATATGATTTTCATATAATAATGGTTCATCAAAAAACAAGGTGAAAATTACTCATTGTCATTTTAGAAAATAGTTACATTTTAATTTTTTAAGCTAGTCTATCAATCACTCCCTTCCAACTCCTCACTTTCTTCACGTATTTGTCCAATTCCCAGCAATCACTAATTTAATTTTTGTTTCATCTTCAAACTCAATAACCAATCCAGATATTACAGTTACATTACCAATTGATTGAATTTCATTCCCGATTTTTTCAAGAGATATTCCCCCTTGACCATCAGCCTCTAAAGCATTTCCAACTGCTTGTAATACGTTCCCGTATACACTCAAATCTTTCCTTACATTACTGCTTATAAAATAAAAAGGTGTACTTCCAATAGCGGCAATTATTGTACCTATAGCTGCTATCAATGCACCAAATATTTCTTTTAGTTGGTTCTCCATTTATAACCTATCCCAACATTACGTAATTACTTCCATTCTATTCACTCACACATCCACCTGTTAAAAATTCAAATTATCTCTTCGTTTTCCCTCTTTTATTAGGTTGCTTTATAAAAGCAAATTTTCTAAGAAATCATGCTCATATATTGAGCGTAATTCTGTATTATTTTTATACATATTGCTACTTCTTTTTTAATGACTATACATTTGTAAGGTATTAAAATCCCACTTTCTTTCTACAAAATAAAAAAGCAGCTGTTAAGCTACTTTACATTCGTTTTATCCCCAAGTGAAATGATATATATATTCTCCCGTTACCCTTTGATTAATCCCATTAATTCTAGCAAACCGCATTAAGTCCGCTCCTTGAAGAAAATACATCGCAAGCATTACTGGCACTTGCGACCACATAAACTGATAAAGCTCCTCGACTCTCAAGTTTGTCGAAACAATTAAATCATTTACAGGTCCTTGATTCCATACAGAAGTTCTAACTGAAATAAACGGAAGATCCTTTCCATTTACCACTATTCTTGCCATGCTTTGAGTTATGTCCACATCAATTCCCTCCATCATTACAAAAATTGGACCTGTGTATTTACTCCTATGGTTATAAATATTCTCGACTTTCATAAATGACTAAGGCAAACCTCTATTTTTCACTTCTATTCAAATGAATTTATTTATTACAGTAAAAAACAAATGAAATTTTAATATTACTCTCCCTCAACTTCCATGTGTATGAACATCGGTTTTTCTAGCATCTAGTTTACCTCCTTAAAAATGCAGGATTTCCCTTTCCGATATTGAATTAGTAACATTTGGAAAGGAGGTGTAACATGGCGGAAATTAAAGTGGGACTTACACAATTTTTAGACTTCACACTGAAAAGTAGTGCAGCTAAAACAAATTTTGTAAAGAATTTAAAATCTCAACCTGAATATCACCCGGTTTTTGATTACTGGAAACAATTACGAGAAACTGTTATTAAATTTCATAAAAACAAACTACCTTTTGACTGTTTTGAAACATTAGTACAAACTGTTGATCAGAAGAAAAAGCAAAACTACATTGATGTTATAAAGCAGTACAAAAAATTTATTAAAAACAAAGAAGTCTCTTGGTTTAATCCAGGTAAATCACATTGGTTATCAGATAATTTAATCGTCCGCTCATCACCTGAACTCGGTTTGCTCATTAATGATGAGCCGCATCTTATTAAACTGTTTTTCAAAGGAAAAAAAGAGCGAATTGATAAATATAACATCAACTCAACACTGACATTATTAAATGAATCAACATTTTCAAATGAATATAACGATGTGAATTATACTGTCCTTAACATCCAAAAGAACAGAATGTATACGAATAACTCTATTAATAACGATCATTTAATAGCTCTTGAATCAGAAGCCCACCAGCTTTCTTATTTATGGAATAAAATATAAAGGGTATAGGTATCTCTTTCAATACTTTGTTCATGCGTAATTTGGGCACAATTTTCACCAATCCAATTCGTTTCATTGAAGCTCACCTTCTTGTTTCTCACAAACAATGCAAGGTGGGCGCTTTTGTTTCTTTACCCATTTCAACACCCTAATTCCCCCCTGACTTCTTAACCGCTAAATAAGTCCTAAGATGTTCTTATGATCTCTTTCGCTTTCCACATCATGTTTTTTTCACTCTATACAGTGCAGCAATTTCCCCTCTTGTTTGTCACGCTTCTTTCACCCGCATTACTTTATTTGGTTGTGATTATTGCTGGAACTCTGCTAACGCCTCCCTAATCTCTTCTCTCACAACTTCACGAATAAGTTCTTATAACGATTCTTCTAAATTCATACATGCATCCCCTACATCATTTTTTGAATTTCCTGTTTGTTGTTTAATTCACTCATAAAATTTATGAGTAATGATCATCTACGGTTTACCTTCTCTAAGTACCGGAAAGAGATTTCTTATTTTATCCGACATTACATTTCAGTCGCTTCATAAACATCTCATAAAAATATGTGAGGAAAAGAACGTTATAGCAATGGCTATCATGAATACAATTTGAATTACCCTACTTATAATAGTAACCTTACAATTCAGAAGTTTGACACAACCCTAGAAAAAGCTTATAAAGAAAAGTGAGGTTCCTAATATTCGTTTCTAGTTTCTAAGGTATACATCCGAAGATCATTAGCGAACGTTTAGGACTTAACAGAGTAGGTATCACATTGGACAATTTTTTCCATGTTGTACCAGGACTTCAAGAAACTGCGGTGGATCAATTTGCAAACAAATTATTCAGAAAGAAAACTCTCGTTAGAATTTCGTTAGAAGTTTTCATTTCACAGCAAATACACCAACTAAACAACCAAAAATATTGATAGTGAAAAAGGAGAAACAAAGCATGAAAGAAATCAAATCTGAACAGGAATTCAAAGACATCATCGCAAGTGAGGAGCCAGTAGTTGTTAAGTTCTTTACTACATGGTGCCCAGATTGTGTTCGTATGGACAACTTTATCGGAGATGTAATGGAAGAGTTCAATAAGTTTGAATGGTATTCTATTAATAAAGATGAGTTCCCAAGTATCGCTGAAGAGTATCAAGTAATGGGTATTCCAAGTTTACTTGTATATCAAAATGGTGAGAAGCTAGGCCACTTACATAGTGCTAACGCAAAAACTGAAGAGCAAGTTACTGAGTTTTTAGAAGCATACTAAGATGAAGACCCTCTGAAATATATTTTCTAGAGGGTTTTTATTTTGCCCAACCACCTTTGAGCGGTGTAGAATACGGATTCATCATAATACATCTATCCTTTTCCCTATCCTCTCAATCCAAATCGCGTTTACACCCTAACTTTGCACTTTACAACATATTTTTCCTTAACGAAACTTTGTTATCCCCTTCTTAAAAACCTAAAAAACGTCAACAATGTTTGTATAGACCCACACGAGTTTCGTTTGGTACTCTATCTATAGAAAGAAATTCCTTGTAGAAAGGTGAGTGATTAAAATGGATACTCTTTCTCATAAAGAAGCTGATAAAGGTGCGATTGTCAGCATTATGGCCTACATATTTTTATCCTCTATGAAAATCATCATCAGTTATATTACCCTCTCTAGCGCATTACGTGCTGACGGTTTAAATAACTTAACGGATATCGGTGCTTCTTTAGCGATATTAATTGGTCTAAAAATCTCTCGTAAACCTCGTGACCCAGATCATCCTTATGGGCATTCACGCGCAGAACAAATTGCATCACTCGTTGCTTCTTTTATTATGGCAACGGTCGGTTTAGAAGTTGTTATTAGCGCCATTCAATCTTTTTTTAATCCGAAACAAGCAGCGCCTAATGTACTTGCTGCATGGGTAGCCTTATTTTCTGCTGTCGTTATGTACTTTGTGTATTTGTATACGAAAAAGATTGCAGCGCGCACAAAAAGTAAATCATTAGAAGCCGCTGCAAAGGATAATTTATCAGATGCTCTCGTAAGTATCGGTACAGTAGTAGGTATTATCGGTTCGCAGTTCCAAATGCCTATTTTAGATCCTATTGCCGCTTTAATTGTCGGCCTTATTATTTGTAAAACTGCATGGGAGATTTTCGTAGAAGCTTCTCATATGTTAACGGATGGAATCGATCCAGATAAGATGGAAGAGTACGCTGGTGCTATTGAACATATTGGTGGCGTGGAAAACATCGTAGACATTCGCGCGCGTATGTACGGGAATCAAACGTACGTTGATATTACAATCGAGGTAGATGCTCGTATGGATGTTGGTGAAAGTCATTGTATTACTGACAACATCGAGGCTATGCTTCGGAAAAAGTTTGGCATTTACCATGCACACATTCATGTTGAACCAATGGAAAAAGAACCTATTATGACATAGGTTCTTTTTTAATGAACGCTTTATGAAATATAACACATAAAACGAGCCAGCTACCGCCAGCTGCCCATCCTGCTAATATGTCAGATGGATAGTGAACGCCAAGATATATTCGGCTAACTGAAATAGATAATACAACAAAGCTCGCTATAAAAATAATCAACAATTTTTTATGCAATGTAATACGTTCTTCAGTAATTGTGACGTATGCAATAAATCCTAAAAAAGCAGTAGCATTCATCGTATGACCGCTCGGAAAACTATATCCAGTTGCAGTAACAAGCTGCGTTACATCAGGTCTTGCTCGTTCGTACCATAGTTTAAGCATACTGTTTAAATAACGAGATCCATAATAATTAATTGTTAGAAGTAATGCACTAAGCAACTTTTTTCTAACGAGAAAATACATTACAAGAATGATGAGTAACGGAAAATATATTCTTTTGGAACCGATAAAAGACACCCAAGTAAAGTAGGCTGTCAAGTAATCGTTTCGAAAGCTTTGAATAAAATGCGCGACTATATTGTCAAATTTCTCAATACAAGCGGTATGATACGAAAGTGATAATACGACAAAACAAATGAGTAGCGTAAAACTTAACAAGTATAAATGTCGATATCGTTTCACATACATAACCTCACTATGCAAAAAAATGGAGCGGTTGTTTTAGTTTTCCTCTCCATTTCTTTTTTATGCATAGTTTATTAAAAAATATAATTGTTAATTTTTTCTTGCATTGTTGGAATATCTTCGTTCGTTACTGTAAAGCGGACCACTTTCTCGTCAAGATCAAGTGCTTCCGCAAATAAACCTGCTAATCCACGAGATTTTCTGTCTACTTCCATAATAATTTCTAAGCGATCGTAAGCGCTTGGTAAGATTAATAATTCTAGTTCATCTAATTTCCCATAATACTCTCCGGAAACAGGAACAAACTCAAATTCTTGTGCAAACGGAACTTGCTTACGTAATCGATACGGTAATTCTTCACATTCTATATGACGCGCTTTAAAACCTAATTGATTTACACTCTCCAACACACTATTTAATAGTGCATTGGGCAACACTTGAATGTAATCACGATCACTTGGATCTATACTGCGTTTAATATCAAGACCTGTATGCACCCAAACGGTTTTCATTCCAAGTGTAAGCGGCGTTTCAACTGGCATTATAAATGAAAATGGAATTTCTTTTTTTTCATTCGGCTCAACAGAAAAAGGTTCTGTTAAACGAACTCGCTCTAAATCATATGTTGCTGTTACTTTTTTATCATCCACTTCTCGTACATACGACGTCGATAACGTTAAGTAAATGCTTTCAATTTGTTGGCTAACTGAACCACCAGTTATATGAACCTTCCCTAGTATCTCTTCTCCAACAATATACTCATCTTTTTCAAGAACTGTATCTACTTTTGCATTACCAATACCAACACTTGCTAAAAACTTTTGAAACATGGAACCTCCATCCTTTCTAAAGCAAAAGCTATATCTTTTTTTAAATCTTGTACATTCTCATAGTACGGCGTTTTTATTTGTAACATTCGCATAAGCATCTCACGGTTATAATTTTCCAAAGTTAATTCGTCATACCATGGTTTTTCATGTTTTTCATGAGATTCATAGCCTGCATATAATAAAAATAACGAGAAATGACCAAGCGCATAAAAATCGCTACGAAAGTGAACTTCTCGCATCAAAGCTTGTTCACCTTCATAAGTTGTAGCTCGTTCATCACCCTCACCCTTCAATTTAGCCAAACCAAAATCAATAATACTAATTCGATTTTCTTTCATTAATATATTCGGAATACGTAAATCTCGGTGAATAATACCTTTACTATGAAACACCGATACAATTTCTAATATTTCATATAAAATTTTTAAAACTTCACGTTCTGTATATGCATGCCCATCTAAGAAAATATAATCTTCGAAATTTTTACCAGGCATATATTCCATCACGAAAAAGCTTTTTTTCTCCCATACGAAATGATCATATAAACTAGGAATTGCATGATGATTTAATGTTTGTAAAATCATTTTCTCTTGTTCAAATGATTTTCTACCAGACTCATATCTTTGTTTACTCTGTCTTAATTGTTTTAAGACTTTATATCTATTTATTTGTAAGTCATTAACGACATATGTAACCCCATAACTGCCCATTCCAATTACTGATTCAATTTTATAACGTTCTGCAACGATTGTATTTTTTCGCAGTGGTCTATCAAATAAAGCTAGTATACGACGCCATTTCATCAGCTACTTGAAAAGAAGCTACGACTTTTACGTTTTCTTTTATAATGCTGATGCCCATAACCAGATGAACGTCGTTTATAATCGCTACTTGAATAAGAGCGACCTCTATGGCGATAATCACTACTAGAATACGAACGATTTTTTTTCCTACCTAATAAAGAATCAATAATTTTTTTGAACATCCCTTCACCTCTTGAGTAAAATTTCCTTTTAATTATACCAATAATTTCCGACTATATTTGTGACAAGTTTGTAAAGAGTAAAAAACGACGAGTTAAGCCCGCCGTTACTTTCACTCATCCTCTTCATCAAAAACTTCATCAATCATACATTTCTCTAATAAATACTCGAATGTAATATCTGCAAGATCTTCAATTTCTTCTCGTTTTGGGACGTACCCTCTTTCAATTAGTTGCTCATAAAAAAACTCCGCAATCTCTTCCGTATCAATTACGACCTCAATTTCCTTCATGAGCATCACTCCTTTATTTCTGTTTTATGAAAAAATCTCAAAATTATGTATATGAGATTAGAAAAATAGTTTTTCTTTTTTTATAGGGCATATCCTTTGGACGAGATGCATACGATGGTAGTACAAGCTATCAAAAAGGGGGATTTAATTATGGAATACCAATATGAGGTAGAACAAGAAGTAGGGCAAACAAAAGAAGAGTTCATGCATGAAGATCAATGGGCAGACTCTCTTATTAAATGGCTTTTTATTTTTTTAATAATTGTAGGCATACCTTATACTGCATATGTTGTTGTTCAATTCATTCTCTCTTTCTAGTTAACTATTTTTTCTCTGTCAATTTAACTAAATAATTATGAACAACATCCATAACAATTTTGTATTCTTCATCTTTAAATGTATCGAATAACAATTGATAATCGTTATAAATATCAAGTAATCCATCAATGATTTCTTGACGATTTGTCTTAACACTCACTTTTTTTGAGTTGTTAATTGACTTTAATTTTCCTAAATCTAATTTATTCATACCAGCTTTATCTTGTTTCATTTTCTTCAAAATTGCATTTGCCGTTTGAGCATTAGCAAGTAACGTTAAATCTGACTCATCCGCTTCTAACCATTCTCCATCCGTAATTCGTGACAATTCGTATATAGTATCTTCCCATGCGTCATTTTTATATCTCCATACTTCTGTACGAAAACCAACAATACGAAACACATCTTTATCATATCCTGTTACTTGCACGAGATCACCAAATGTGAAATTATAGTTTAATTCAATCCACTCAGTTTCACCTTTTTTCATATCTTGCTCTGAAACGTGCTGCAACGTTTGCTCTACGTAAAACCCATCGTGATTATTGACTTCGTAAACGTAAACTCCATCTAAAACCTTCATATTTGTGATTTTACCAACGGTTCCATATAGCGTAATCACGACTATGTCCCCTACGTTATATTTAGGTTGCTTTTTTCTCGCCATCTATATCTCTCCTTTTTTTGACGTCGTGATTTTGATAACAGTATATGCAACCTACATAAAAACGCTTATCACAGAAGCGTATATTCATAAATTTTTTCAATAAAAAATATCACCGTATAAAAAAATTATTTACAACGTAAAAAAAGCTAGCAAATAGACTAGCTTCACGTCAAAAATTTCATATAGTTCTTATCTCTCTTGTATGTATAAATCCCAAGCTTCATCAAATATAGACATACTTTCTAGCAATCCACTTAACTCTAAGTATGAACTAATTTCATCATAATCTTCAGATTGCTTTGGAAAGCTTAAATCATCATACATTGCTTCTGCTAAATTCGATACTTCATTACTAAATAAAGCTGCACGATGCTTCATCATATAGTGGTAAAATGTCTTTTTCAAAAATATTCCCTGCCTTTCTAACTTGGATACATTATACAAGGCAAAAAAGAAAAAAACCAGCATAAAAGCTGGTTAAAAGTCGAAATAATTTCTTTTTAATAGACGTGGTCTTCCCATTAATTCTTCATATGTTAGTTGTTTTGGTAAATCTTTCGTATAAATTAGAAACAATTGATCTTCTATTTCTTTCACTGTTTGATCTGCTTGATAGTCCATACCACATGAGGAACAAGAAATGCATGGTGTCTCTTGGATTTCAATGGCTTTCGTACCATCTGGTAATTCCCAATATACAGTATTCAAGCTTTCTTTCGCTTCTGTACTGTCACACCACATACAATTCATACTGCATCACCCTCATTTTTTTTGTCGTTTTCTTCTAATTTAGCCATTTGCGATTGATACTTTTTGTCTTTAAGTTGATCACGCTTATCACGTTTATCTTTTAGTGATGCATGAGTGTCATTATCTTCATAGTCTTTACGACGGCTCATACGCTGTAAGTCGTCTGGAACAAGGTTAAATTTCTTATCACTCATAAGACCTGCGATACCAACATCTGAACGTTTTTCTTCGTAGTTTGGATAGATTTCTTTAAAGTACCCTTCTGCTCTTCCTGGGATATAGCTCTCTGGCTCTGGATACGTTGTAATAACACCTTCAAAGTTACGAAGCACAACTTTATCTGCACTTTGCGAAATTAAATAGTTTGGTTGAAGCGCAATTTTCCCGCCGCCTCCTGGTGCATCTACAACGAATGTTGGAACCGCATAACCAGATGTATGACCGCGTAAACCTTCAATAATTTCAAGACCTTTAGATACTGGTGCACGGAAATGACCAATACCTTCAGATAAGTCACATTGATAAATGTAGTATGGACGTACACGAATTTTTACTAAGTCATGCATAAGTTTTTTCATAATTGGAACGCTGTCGTTAATACCAGCTAAAATTACTGCTTGGTTTCCGACTGGAACACCAGCATTCGCTAGCATTTCACATGCTTTTTTCGATTCCTCTGTAATTTCAATAGAAGTATTGAAATGTGTATTTAACCATACTGGATGGTATTTTTTAATAATGTTACATAAGTTTTCTGTAATACGCTGCGGGAATACTACCGGCGCTCTCGTTCCGATACGAATAATCTCGACATGCGGAATCTCTCGTAAATTTTTTAATACATATTCTAAAATTTTATCGTTAATAAGAAGACCGTCTCCACCAGAAATTAATACATCTCGTACTTGTGGTGTATCACGAATGTAACCGATTGCATCATCTAATTGTTTCTTCGGCACACCCATTCCAATTTGTCCACTAAAACGACGGCGTGTACAGTAACGACAATACATAGAACATTGATTCGTTACTAAGAACAATACGCGGTCTGGATAACGATGTGTTAGCCCTGGAACTGGTGAATCTTCATCTTCATGAAGCGGATCTTCTAAATCATATTTTGTTTTATATAACTCTTCCGAGATCGGTACAGATTGCATCCGAATCGGACAGCGTGGGTCATCAGGATTCATTAGCCAAGCATAGTACGGTGTAATATTTAACGGGATTGTTTTTGTTGAAATTTTAACGCCTTCTTCTTCTTCAGGTATTAAATTAATTACTTTCTTTAAGTCATCCAAAGTTTTGATCGTATTCGTTAATTGCCAAACCCAGTCATTCCATTGCTCTTCCGTAACATCCTTCCACAACTCGATATCCTTCCAGTGACGATTTGGTTTGTATACATCATGTAACATTGCTATTCCCCCTTTTTATACGCTCATCCTTTATATAAGCAATAGTTATGCCAACTTTACATTATTGATAAGTAAATGTACGGAGAACGCTATTGCATAAACAAAAAAATATTTGTAAGCACTGTATGAAATCCATACATACTATCATATTCATTACTTTTTATATATGTAAACACGATTTTATTGGTGCAAACACACAAAAACCGCCAATTATTCGGCGGTTTTGTCGTACTTACTCAATTTATATTGAAGCGTTTGGCGAGGGATACCTAACATTTTTGCAGCTTGTAATATATTCCCTTCCGTTTCAATTAGCGCTTGATCTATTAATTCCTTTTCCGTTTGATGAAGTGCTTCTCTAAGTGGCAATATGCTCTTCTTCTTTGGCAGATTCTCTTTCCGAAATGTACGCGGTAAACAATTGGCTGTTAGTGTATCCCTTTCTGCAATAATGACAGCATGTTCAATCGTATGTTTTAGCTCACGAACATTGCCAGGCCATTGATAAGCTTGTAATCTTTCTTTCGCTTCCTTATCCATTTGAAGTACACCTTTTTTATAACTTTTATTATATTCGTTCAAAAAATAAGACGCTAATAATAATACATCCTCAGTTCTTTCACGTAGCGGCGGAATATATAATGAAAAGACATTTAATCGATAATATAAATCCGTACGAATTTTATTCTCTCTTAAACATACTTCTGGTGGCTGATTCATTGCGGTAATAACGCGAACATCTACTTTTCTCGTCTTATTATCACCAATTCGACGAATAACACCATCTTCTAATACACGTAGCATTTTTGCTTGTAAATCGAGAGGCATTGAATTCAGTTCGTCTAAAAACAATGTCCCACCATCTACAAGCTCAAATAACCCCGCTCGTTCAATTGCCCCAGTATAGCTACCTTTCGTCGTTCCAAACAATAAACTTTCTAATAGCGACTCTGGCAAAGCTGCGCAGTTTTGTGCAATAAATGGCTTGTTCTTCCGTTTAGAAGCTTCATGAATCGCTTGTACAAATAACTCTTTCCCTGTCCCTGTTTCCCCATATATTAAAACATTTGCATCAGTTGGCGCTACTTTTTGTGCTAATTCTTTCGTCTGTTTAAATCGAGCATCATCCGTCACGATCGTCTCAAATGCAACATGCTTTTTAATTGTTTTCTTTCTAGATGACCGCTTTATTTTTGACTGCAAATCTACAATTGTATCCGTAAGTTTTTGAACTGTAGAATAGTCCTTTGCAATTTCAACAGCCCCGGCAATATTTCCATCTATAAAAATAGGTAACGTCGTATTTACTGTACAAATGTCTTCCCCATTTAAATTTTGATAATGCTGAACTTGATGAACGATTGGTTTTTTTGTATCTAACACTTTCATTAACGTACTTGTTTCCCTAGATAAAGAAGGAAACGCTTCTAACAAATGTTTTCCTAACACTTTTTCAATTTTTGACCCATCGTGTTTTGCAGCTACAGTATTATAAAAAATTGTAATACCATTTTCATCTACTGCGTGTATAGCCTCATCAATACTGCCCAAAATCGCTTCAATGACTTCTTGTGTCGAAACTGCTAGCAATGTCATCCCCCCTTTTGCCGAAAATCCAGCAATCACATGCCGAATTTCCGGCATACCTATATGCGATTATAAGCATGACGATTCCGTTCTATTTTTATACCGTACTATTTAGACAAATCTTTCACCCATATATTCATATCTTCCAGCTTATCGAAAATGTAGCAATTGTTCGCCAGTCTTCCTGTATACGTATAACCTAACTGATGAAAGGCCGCATTCATTCCGAAAGAAAGCGATCGAGCAATTGTATAGGAGCAGAAAATCGATTTATCTTGCAGTTCTTCTTCTAACTTAATTAGTAAACTTTTCATAAACCCATGTTTACGATATTCGGGTAAAGTAGCACAATTCGTTAATTCTGCATTTCCTTCTTTTATATTCATTTCTGCAGATGCTGTACTAATTATTTTTCCCTCGAATTCATACACATAGTAAATTGTATCGTCTTCTTTCATCGTTTGTTTTACATAACTCGCTTCGTTTAAAGGCGTCGGATAAACTTCAAATACTTTTCCAAAGACGGCTGCTAATTCTTCCGCATCCTCTTCTGTCGCTTTTCTTAATAAAAATTTCTCTGGGACTATTTTTTCCTTTACTTCTTTTGCTTTAACACCGCTTAAAATGGTATCTTCCTCTGCCCAATGAATACTATTTCGTCTTTCATCACTAATAAATTTCACAAAGAAGTATGCATCGTGACCTTGAAAATAATGCGGTATTGTTGCTTCCAATAAAAAACCGAAAGAGAGCCATGTAGAAACATGCTCTCCCTTTCCTTTAATAATACATTTAGTGAAAGAATGCTTCTCTGCTAATTCGTCAATTGTTTGGATAATCCTCTCAATATTTCCTGTGTAGTGGTCTACTCGAATACGTTTATTAAAATAGTCTAAAACACCTTCAACTGTATAGCCATACGTCTGTTCTCTAAAAGATTCATAGTATTTCATTTTTTCACCTCACACCAATCTAGTAATGTACATGCAATTATTTTTGCGGCAGCTATCATTTTATCAACTTCTATATATTCGTTTGGATAATGTGCTACTTTCGTCTCTCCTGGACCAAATACTATCGTTGGTACGTTAGCGATTTGTGTAAATAAACCTCCATCAGTCCCCCACGGAGATGCTTCAATAATTGGTTTGTTCCCTTCGATTTCAACAAAGTTATGCTCTAGTGTCGTAATTAACTCATGATTTTCTTCTAGTTCACCAGGAACCCATCTCGCTCCAAACCACTCTACTTCTACAGGATTTTCAACAAACCAATTGTCCACATCATTTAATTCAGCGATCCAATTCTCAAACTCTTCTTTTGCTGCCTCTATAGTCTCATTCGGCGCAATACCACATCTTCCTTCTAAATTTAATGAATCAGGAACAGAACTTGGCCAGCTCCCTCCTTCAATTTTCCCAATATTAATTGGAATTGGAATCGGAATTCCTTTAAATAATGGATCTGTAATTCGATTATTTCTCTTCTCTTCCAATTTTCTCAAATGATCTACAACAAACATACTTTTTTCAATTGCACTTACTCCTTCATAACGTGTACCACCGTGTGCTGCTTTGCCTTTCACATGTAGACGAAACCACATGGACCCTTGTTGTTTCGGGAAAAACTTCATATTTGTCGGTTCTGGAATAATGACACCATCTGCTTTATATCCTCGTAATATAGTCGCTAATGTTCCTGCCCCGCCGCTCTCTTCTTCTATTACACTTTGAAAATAAATATCTCCTTTTAATTCAATACCAGATTCAATAATGGCTTCCATCGCAAGCATCAGTGCGACATTGCCGCCTTTCATATCCGTTGTTCCACGACCATATATACGATTCCCTATTTGCTCACCACTATAAGGGTGATGGTCCCACTGATTCACATCTCCTTCTGGTACGACATCAATATGTCCATTTAATATCATAGATTTCCCGTCGCCACTTCCTTTTAAAGTTGCCACTATGTTCGGGCTATCTGAAAAACTTGTACGCGGTGATACAAAATAAGGATGCTCTTTCATTTTAGAAAATGAAGGTTCCCAAATATCAAGATCTAAACCTAGCTCACGTAATTTTTCAATCACAATTGCCTGCGCACCACTTTCATCACCAGATACGCTTTTTTCTTGAATTAATCGTTTTAAAAATTTTACGCTCTCCTCTTCATGACTCTCGATATAATCACAAATTTTCTTTTTTAATTGCTCCATATATTACATCTCCCCTCATTCGATTACTAGTAAGTTAGAACCAATTTTAAAATCAGCTTCTGTATGTTGTTTTATATCTTCCACTGTGTATGGGCTCATTAATTCTTGTAAAACGAGTCCACCCTGCGTCACTTCCATAACTGCCATATCCGTAATAATTAAATCTACACATTTCTTTGAAGTTAATGGTAATGTACACTCCGAAACAATTTTTGCATTTCCGTATTTATCAACATGATTCATCACAACAACGACCCGCTTCGCTTTTTGTGCCAAATCCATCGCTCCCCCAATACCTGGAACGCGTTTTCCTGGTACAATCCAGTTTGCTAAATCCCCATTCTCACTTACTTGTAATGAACCAAGAATCGTTATGTCTAATAAACCTTTTCGAATCATCCCAAACGCTGTGCAACTATCAAAATAACTCGCTCCTGTAATAAGAGAAGTCGGTAAACCTGCTGCGTTACATAAATTTTCGTCTTCATTCCCTTTTCTTGGCGTAGGTCCCATACCTACAATTCCATTTTCCGCATGAAACATAACGTTTATATCGTCAGGAAGATGATTCGGTACAAGCGATGGTATACCAATACCTAAATTTACAATCATACCATTTTGTATTTCTTTCGCCGCGCGCCTAGCAATCTTATCTCTCACTTCTACGCCCATACCCATTTCCAATTCACTCCTTCCGACGGTACGATATAATTTACAAATACTCCTGGGACAACAATTTCTTCTGGATCTAAACTTCCAAGTGGAACGATTTCTTCTGCTTCTACAATCGTTATATCCCCTGCCATAGCTACGTGAGGATTCATATTACGAGCACTTTTATCAAACACAAGATTACCAAACGGATCCGCTTTTTTCGCATATACAATTGCAACCTCAGCAGTTAATGCTGTTTCAACTAAATATGTCTTGCCATTCATTTCAACTGTACGTTTTCCCTCTTCTACAATCGTATCAACACCTACATCAACTAATACACCTCCAAGTCCTACACCACCAGCGCGAATACGCTCTGCTAATGTTCCTTGAGGAGAAAACTCGATTTGTAACCTTCCTTCGTTTAGCTGTCTTCCTGCATTTGGATTTGAACCAATATGTGAAGTAATTAATGATTTTACTCTTTCATTCGTAACAAGACGACCGATTCCTACATCAGGAAATCCCGTGTCATTTCCTATTAAATTTAAATTTGTAACTCCTTTTTCTAAAATCACTTGTATTAAAGATGGAGGGGATCCAATCCCCCCAAATCCTCCAAACATTAATGTCATATCATCGTGGAATAAAGAAATTACTTCCTCTATCTCTTTTAATTTATCGAATGTATTCGTAATAGTTGTCATGCGATACTATGCCCTCCTTTTTGCATCATTTCTTCTACACTTTTTGCAAAAATTGAAAGTAATTCATCTAACTCGGAATATGTAGTTGTCATCGGCGGTGCTACAAGCAGTGCACTATCTTCTTTTCCTGCTTGCCCTGAAACAGCTTGGTATAAAAGAAGACCATTTTTAGCTGCAACCGAAATAAGTTCCGACGCCTTTGTAAACGGTTGCAATTCTACTCCAATCAGCAACCCTTTTCCGCGCACATCAGCAATGATTGTCGATTGTTGCTGAACTTTCTGTAGTCCTTTTATTAAATACTCTCCCTTTTCTGCTGTTTTTTCAGGTAGATTATGTTTCTCCATATATTCAATAACAGCTAGAGCTGTTGCTGCAGATAATGGATTTGCACTTAACGTATGCCCACTCATTACAGAACGCGATCCACGTAAAATTGGCTCCATAACACGGTCACTTACAATCGTCGCTGCCATCGGTGTATATCCAGCTCCTAAACCTTTACCAAGAGTCATAATATCCGGTTCTACACCCCAATGCTCCATCGCAAACCATGCGCCAGTACGACCAAGCCCTGTCATTACTTCATCAGCAATAAATAAAATATCGTAATGACTACAAATATCTTTAATGACTTTATAATATTCTTTCGGTGGAACGACTGCGCCTCCAGCTGCTCCAATAATCGGTTCAGCGATAAAAGCTGCGATATGTTCTGCACCAATTCTTTCAATGGATCTTTCTAGTTCAGTCGCACAAGCAAGCTGACAAGTTGGATATACCTTTTGCACCGGACATCTAAAACAATATGGAGCTGGAATAGTTGGATAATCTTCTAAAATTGACACGAAACGTTGTCTGCGCAGTGGATGCCCAGACATTGATAAGGCTCCCATCGTAATACCGTGATAACTCATCCATCGTGACAAAATTTTATGCTTCCCTTGAATACCTCGCTCTTGAAAATGCTGGATTGCAATTTTCATAGCTGTTTCATTTGCTTCCGTACCACTATTCACAAAAAAGCTCCAGTTCAAATCTCCTACACTTAAATCGCTTAATTTCTTCGCTAATTTTTCAGCTGGTTCACTCGTAAACTGTGATCTATAAACGAAAGCAATCTCCTCTGCTTGCTTTTTTATAACATCTGCAATCTCCTTTACGCCATGCCCAATCCCTGCCGTAATTGCCCCTGACGAGCCATCAAAATATTTATTTCCGTTTTGATCATACAAATACACACCTTTTCCATGTGAAATCATTGGATACGGCTGACCAACAAGTGGTTTAATTAAGTAATCGCGCATAGCGCTCCCCCATTTCTCCAATTTGTATATATATATGAAGAAAATTGACGTTTCTTTCATAAAAAAGAACCCTCTGCGAAAGCAGTGATTTTATCAAAAAACTATTATAAAATATACAAATGAGTGCTAAATATTAATTTCAAAAACAGAAAATTCAGAACTTAAAATAAAGACCAACCCTTATCTATACGCTCGAATAACCCTCCTTTATATAAAATAAACGCTTCACTACATACTTTCTCAAAATAATATCAGCTTCCCTCAATTGCCGATATTGTGTAAACTTCGACGAAACTCCCTTTAAACTCCTTCCTATTCTCCTACTTTATATTGCATATTTTCAAACAAATATCGACAATTAATCCCACTAAATGCATAGCAATTATTTTTATATAAACCAATATTTCACATACATTCTCCTCCGTTTTATACAATAAAAAAAGAACCGATTAACCACATTAATCAGTTCGGCACGACGCTCTTTTATCGGTTAATACTGCCACTTGCTAACGTAAATAGAAAAAATAATGTTACAAATTCAAAATTCATCCTACATCCTAAAGCACAAAATCGTCCATAACTCCATTCACAATTCCTTTTGGGATATCCCCATCCCAATATTTCATTCCTTTCCTTATATTTAAACTACCTTTCCTTTATAATTTATGTAGGACAATTATCACTTTGTATGTGTATTTGCCCATTATTAAAAAAATCCCTAGTTTCCTAAGGATTTTTGGACATGTTTTCGATATTTTACTTCATACGCTCTTAAGGTTTTTTATTTCGAAATATACATTGTAATCGGTACATCATCATCCAACATAGATGATATATTGCTGTATACTCTAGAAAATTATAAGGCTCTTTCGCCTAAAAAACACTTATCCATAAGCAATACTCTTTATTAATTTTCAACTTTTCTCCTTCAAAAAACAATTTTTTCGCATAACCTCTTTCTTGTTAAGCATATAG
Organism: Bacillus sp. DE0042; assembly: GCF_007680225.1. Lineage (NCBI taxonomy): Bacteria > Bacillati > Bacillota > Bacilli > Caryophanales > Bacillaceae > Bacillus > Bacillus sp. DE0042. The sequence continues at coordinate 568,160 of NZ_VEJP01000001.1, forward strand.
TTTTAATGATGACAAAGGAGGAATATTCATGTCTCAATCTGAAATCGAAAAATATGGACAAGAAGCTGCACGTTACGAACAGCTCGCTCGTTACTATCAATTTAATAATCCGAAAAAATATGTAGAACTATATATGAAATATTACGACGCGCTTACGAAACTTGTACAGGCGTATGAAAAAAGAGATTCACAAGAAGCTGCTTTACCGTCACACATACGTTTTTTTCACTCTGCTTCAAATACACCTGCGGTTGACATTTTAGTAAACGGGCAAAAGGTTATTAAAAATATTTCATTTAAACAATTTAGTCCCTATTTAACATTAGTGCAAGGTAAATACCGTATAGATATTGTCCCTGTTGGAAATGAAACTCCCATCTTTTCAGCTTTAGTACCAATAATGGGGAATCACACTTATACTTTTGCCGTAATAAATAGTGACAATCATCTACAATTACAACCTATGCTTGATAATACACATTTACCAGCTGGTCAAGCAAAAATACGCTTTGCACATTTTTCTCCAGATACCCCTGTTGTAAATGTAGATTTAAAAGGTGGAGATCATTTATTTGAAAATGTACTCTTTAAACAAATAACAGATTTTTTGGAAGTTAGTCCTGGTACAGCAGATATTGAAGTTTCACTCGCCGATAATCCCAGCGTCTTACTAACTATACCGAATTTCAAAGTCGAACCGAACATCATATATACAATTTCACTTTTAGGTTATTCAACTAAAGATCCTAAATTAGAAGCCGTTATACTTACGAATTAAAACAGTCTACACCATTCATTTGGTGTAGACTGTTTATTTTTGAAATACAATTTGAAATTCTGTCCATTCGTTATCTGAACGGCACATGATGGACCCATTATGTTTTTCTACAATTTGTTTACATACAAATAATCCAATACCAGTTCCTAACTTTTTAGTAGTTACAAATGGTTCGAAAATCATTTCTACACTTTCAGCTGGAATCATTGGCCCATTATTTTTTATCACAATTCGAATCGATTGATCTTCTTCAAATACATCAATGATAATCTTCCGTTCTTCTTTCATTGATTCTAGAGCGTCAATTGAGTTCATTAATATATTTAAAAATACTTGTCTCACTTCACTCCGATAGCCAACAAGTGGAATTGGATACGGTAAATTCTTTTCAATCGAAACATTTGCATTGACCAAACTCGGATATAAGAACTGTATAATATCTTGAAACAAATCATTAAGCCAAAATTGTTCTGATTCATTCCACATTTCTTTTTTCGATACGAGTAAAAATTGCGAAATACGAAAATTTAATTGGTCTAATTCATGCGAAATAATATCTAAATAAGATAAACTTGGATGATCTGCCTTTAATAATTTAACAAATCCCATAATTGAAGTGAGTGGGTTACGGAATTCATGTACAAAACTTGCTGACATTTGCCCTAAAATCGTCAGCCTTTCTTTATGTGTTTCGTTAATATATTGCTGTTTTTCCTCTAAATTTTTTGATATAATTTCCGAGTATTTTAAAACAGTATAATAAATTAATTTATCAAAACAAGTATGTATTTGGGCCATAATCGGTTTCAATTCACGTGCGCTAACATCTAATTCACACATCGCTTCGAAAAGTTCATTTCTTCCCACATTTGCATTATAAACAAAGTCTCCAATATTCGCATCTGCCCCTGCACGTTCAATAGCAATTTTCTCGCATAATGGCTGAAGATAATCTATATCTTTTTCTTCCATAGTAAGTTCGATAATTAACTCTAATAAATCCTCTCCATTTTGAACTACTTCTAGTTTAAATGGATCTTTATCGGAAATTATCATTTTGTTTTTCCAGTTCTCAACGAATTGGTGCCTGTTGTTTTTCAAGTGCGAACAAAATACTTCTTTAATATCCTTATCGATTGGAAAAACCCCCATTCCCTCCATTTCCATGCGACGAACACCCTTTATATTTTGAATATTAACACAAAAAATGCGATTCGTTAATAGATTATTGTCACATTTTGTTAATATGTGTTGATAAAATTTTTAATGTCTTTATTAATTGTTTGGATTGATACATTCTATTTTCCTTCCTTTCATTCAAAGTTTTTTACATTCAATGCGACTTTTTTTTGCATCCTGCTTCATTCTTTCGTACAATAGAAAATGAAAGGTGTGAAAAATATGGTAAATAAAAATGTGGAAGATTATCTCCAAGAAGGCATTTACGGCCAAAAGCAGAACAAACCAGAAGAACGTAATATGTATTTAACTACATTACGTGAGCGTGTAGAAATCGCTTTAACTATCGGTCAAGTAATGCAAAGTAATGTATATTCTGAAGTAGCTAGTAGCATACGCTCTTCTCAATCATTACAAATATTCCTAAATGGTGGCATTGCTTACCCACATTTATCAAAATACATTAAATTAGCAAATGAAAAAAATGTTCCTTTTACAATTGTTCAAAATAAAGGCATAGAAACACCAATCGGTTTAGTATTATCTCATAGCACTGCTGTTGACAAAGAACAAATTTATGTAGAAGATGCTATTTTCAAACAAGAAATGAAGTAAAAGGTACACTTGGTTAAATTAAATCGTTCCGAGAAACGTAAAACAAACAATAAAAAAAACGAGTATGGAATCGTAAACATTTCCTGCTCGTTTTTTATTAGGATGTTTAAGCTCGATCTACTTTATTTTTTAATACACACTAATTTCATTTCTGTCATTTCTTCTATTGCATATTTAATTCCTTCACGCCCCGTACCACTTTCCTTAACACCACCGTAAGGCATATGATCTACCCTAAACGTTGGAATATCATTAATCATGACACCACCAACCTCTAGCTCATCAATTGCACGCATTGCTTTAAACAAATTATTTGTAAACACACCTGCTTGTAGACCGTAACGTGAATGATTTACTTGCTCAATTGCCTCATCAAATTCTTTAAATGTATTTACTGTCATGAGTGGACCAAATACTTCTTGGCACTGAACAGATACATACTCTGGAACATTTGTTAATACAGTTGGTTCAAAAATCCTTGCATCACGTTTCTTACCGCCGTATAAAACAGTTGCACCTTCCTTAATAGCTTCTTGCACCCACATTTCTATTCGCTCTACATCTTTTTTCGAAATTAAAGCCGATACGTCCGTTTCTTCCAGCAATGGATCACCAACAACAACTGTTTCCATCGCTTTCTTTAGCTTTGAAAGAAATTCATCCACTCTCTTTTCATGTACAAAAACACGTTGTACCGAAATACAAACTTGTCCATTGTTTACAAATGCTCCCCATTTTACACGTTCAATTACTTCATCTGTTAATTCTACATCTTCATCAATAATAACAGCAGCATTTGATCCCAGTTCCAACGTAACTCGCTTTAATCCAGCCTTTGCCTTAATTCCAATTCCAACTTTCGGACTTCCCGTAAAAGTAATGGAAGCAACATCATCATTTGTAACTATCGCCTCACCTACAGTTGAACCGGGACCAGAAATAATATTTAAAGCTCCTTTTGGCAATCCTGCCTCTTCAAATAATTCAACTAATGCATAAGACGATATTGGCGTTTGATCAGCTGGTTTTAACACAACGGTATTTCCGGCAGCAATTGCAGGGCCGACTTTATGTGCCACTAAATTTAATGGGAAATTAAATGGTGTAATAGCTCCTATAACCCCTATCGGTTTTCGTATTGTGTATGCAATACGCCCATCTGCACCAGGTGCTGCATCAAGTGGCAGTGTCTCGCCGTATATACGCTTCGCTTCTTCCGCTGCAAATTTGTATGTCTGAACGGTACGATCTACTTCTCCCCTCGCAGCACGAATTGGTTTTGCAGCTTCTTTTGCAATAATCTCTGCAAATTCTTCTCTTCTTTCATCCATTTTTTGTGCAACCTTCTCTAAAATAGTCGCACGATCATATGCAGATAATGTATTCATTTTTTTCATTGCATTTTTTGCAGCAGTAACAGCCTCTTGTACATCTTCTTCCGTTCCTTGTGCAATTTCCGCTAACGTTTCTTCAGAATATGGTGCGTATAATGGTTTATACGTGTTTACAGACTTCCAATCTCCATTTATATATAAATGCTTTTTCATAATTCTTCCCCTTCCAAATATATGTATACAACAATATTTCACCTAGTGAAAGGTCTGACTTATACCATTGTATCATAGCCCTTATTCTGCCAAAAACATTATGCTCAAAAAAACCCTGCCATATAGCAGAGTCTACGAACTAATTTGTTCTTGAAATGGAATTTGTTTTTCATCTTCTAAAATAACAATTGATTCTACAGTTTTTGTAACTTCTAATCTCTTTATATAGTGTCCATCTAATTCTTTTACACAAAACTTATAATTTTCAATTTCAATGAAATCCTCTTCAGCAATTTCTATATTCTTCGTTAAAATCCAACCACCGATTGTATCAACACCATTATCATCAATCGTTAAACCTAATAACGTATTCACTTCACTAACAAGCACTTTTCCCTCTAGTATTGTTTTTGTTTCACTAACTTGTTGAATTTCTGGCTGTTCATCCGTATCAAACTCATCTTGAATATCTCCCACTATTTCTTCTAAAATGTCTTCAACTGTAACAAGTCCAGACGTACCACCATATTCATCTATCAATATAGCAATATGCGTTCTTTCTTTTTGCATTTTTAAAAATAAGTCGTGTATTGGGATAGAGTCGATAACTAAAATGATTGGCCTAATATATTGCTCTACTTTCTTATTACTTACTGCATTATGCTGCACAAAATCTGTGAAAATATCTTTAAAGTTTACAAAGCCTATTACGTGATCTTTGTCCCCATCTACAACTGGATATCTCGTATATTTTTCCCGAGACATTTTTTGCAAAGCTTCTTCAGCAGGCATTTCTTTACTTATAATATGCATCTCAGTTCGGGGTACCATTATTTCTTTCGCTATACGATCATCAAATTCAAAAATTTTATTTACATATTTATATTCAGACTGATTAATCTCTCCATTTTTGTAACTTTCTGAAACTAACAACCGTAATTCTTCTTCTGAATGAACCTCATCGTGCCCTTTCGGTGGTTTCAGCCCTAACAACCTCGTAATAACTCGGGCTGATCCATTTAGGATCCAAATAAATGGAAACGCCATACGATAAAAGAAAATTAACGGTTTAGCAACAAACAAACTCACTTGTTCAGCTTTTTGAATCGCGAATGTTTTTGGGGCCAATTCCCCTATTACAACATGTAAAAATGTAATAAACAAAAACACTAAAATTACAGCAAAAATGTCTGCTAGTTGAGTAGAAATGTTCAAATTTACAAAAAGCGTGTCAAACATTTGCTTTAACGCCGGTTTACCAAACCACCCAATCCCCAGAGCTGTAACTGTTATTCCTAGCTGACAAGCAGATAAATATTCGTCTAAGTTTGTAATGACTGTTTTGACAGATGTTGCGCGATTATTTCCTTCTGCAATTAAATAGTCAATTCGTGAACTTCGCACTTTAACAATTGCAAATTCTGCTGCGACGAAAAATGCCGTTAAGGCAATTAAAACAATCACTATACTTATACTATATATGTCCAAATACTTCTCCTTACTTACATTGTAAGCAAGGAAGCCACCTCCTACTTAATTTTATTCAAGTGAAGTAAGCATTCTAATACTCTAACAAAATTCTACATTAGCAACCACCTTTTTATATATTATATGCATACATAAAAAAGATATTTATCATTATGATAATCTAATTCATTTCCATCAGTCAAATAGTTCTAAATCTTAAGATAAAATATTTTATATAAACGATATATTCTTCACAGCTTCATTTCGTGAAAAAACACTTTCTTTGCCGATTCCACACTTCTTTTGTCACACTAGAAGGGAACTTCCTTCATAGCTCGAAATCATTCAACAGGATATATATAGGAGGGATTATTTTGGAATATAAAACACCATTTATCGCAAAAAAATTAGGTGTTAGCCCAAAGGCTGTTGTCCGGATTGCACAACAATTAAATCTTACGATAGAAAAAAATAAATATGGTCACTTTATTTTCACACAAGAAGATTTAGATCAAATGTTAGAATTCCATCTTTCACAAATAGAGCAGTCTCAAAACTCTCACCCTACTCAAAAAACATCATCAAATGATGTTGAAGAATTAAAAACTCAAGTAAATACAATTATTCAAGAAAAATCATCACATGAATTTGAGCAATTAGCAACTCAATTAAACACTATTACGAGAAGGCTAGATCGAATGGAAGAACAAATGCAAGATAAGGCAAATGATGTTGTTACGTACCAACTTTTACAACATCGCCGTGAAATGGAGGAAATGTTAGAGCGAATTCAAAAGCTAGAAACTTCCCTGAAGAAAGAAGAACCAATATATATTACTCCCGATTCAAAACCAACATATGAACGAGAAAAGAAGCCGAAGCGCCGCAAAATGATTTTTAGTATATTTGGATTATAATTTTTAGACCCTTATTAAAATAATAAGGGTCTTTTTTCATGAAGAATGACTTCATATTAAAATAGCATTCTCTTTATTATATATTCATTTCGCCTTATTTTGTTAACATAATATTTTTACTGTATTCTGCGATTAATGCCTGTGCATGAGCATTCCCTTGAATCACATCTCGAAATTCTTTTAAAGAATACAAATGCGTAGCCCCTTTTCGGGCATGAATTCGCACTGGTACACCTTGTAAAGTATCATGAAACTGAAATGGCTTATCTACCGGTTCAATTGGGAAACCGAGTGTTAATAAATACATATACATTCTTTTTGTAACTGCTGCAATATACCATTCTGCTTTCGTTTCTAATGCATGCATAAATAAAATAGCTGTTAGTCTTTTAAAGTGTCCTCTCCCACGAGACGTTTTCGCAATACTTAACTTGCCTATTTCATACACATTTTTCAAATCTTTCACTAAATCATTTTTAGAAAACGGATAGAAAAACTCAGAATTTGATTGTTCCGGTTCCGTATACTTAATACATTCTACTGTACCAATATGATGTTCATCTTCTATTAATAAAAATCGTGATGGATTTAAATTACGTTCTACGAACATTAAGTTTCTTTCTTCACAAAAATCTCCCCATAGTTGCTCGAACCAAAAATGTTCTTCTTTTGTTTGAACACGCTGGAACATATTTACCCGCCTTTCCCATCGCCGCTCTGTTTTTGATAACGCTTTCACCATCTATCATATAAGAACAAATCTTCGTATGCAACTAAAAATATTTATGACTTATTATATTCTGCACAATGAATTAAATTCCATCTTAATCGTCTTTTATCCCTCATGTACCGTTCTTCTAACAATATATTTATATTACCTTCAAATTCAAATCGTATAAAGTTGTCTTCCATACAGCATATATTTCTTCTTAATCTAAAAAAATCCTTTATAAAAAAGGATTTTTTTACTTCTTCATGCTTTTTAACCACTTCTCAAAAATTTGTACCATTCCATGTTTTCCGGCTAATTTCTCTTCCCCTTGTTTCGTTTTATATGGATATAATTGCAAGAACACACCACATCCAGACTCAATTTTTTTACTATGCATATGACTTCCTGGATATACACAAATAACTTCATAAATGGCCCTTCGAAAATAGACTCTCTTTCCATCCTGTTCTTCTACATATTTTATAGACCAGTACTTATACATTTGTTCAGTTGCCTTCGTATTTCCAACGTGCTGAAAAATGTTGTACATTGGGCTATACTTCACTTCAATAATAATAGAAGATTGATATACGTATTTCCCTTCTTCCTTTACATAACAGTCTAAGCGAATGTCTGGCTTCTTCGTATCTTCTCCATTATAAAAATTACTCCCTTTACTTAATGCAATAAGAGGATGAGTTTCAATTAAATCATTAAATGCGACATGTACTCTAATATCATCTCGGTGTAAAACTACTGTCGTTCCATCCTGTAATCCATCTACATAAAAATGTTCTTGAATTTGTTCACGAATGGAAATTCTAGCCTCAAAACCAATTTTCTCTAACATGGAAATAACGATAAAAAAAGCGTAATATTCATACACTAAAAATGTTGGTTTATAAACAAATAATAAAGATGGAGATTGTTCTGTATATTGTGGAAGTACATCTAAATGCTGTAGTAGTTGTTGATGTGGTATCGGTAAATTATGTGAGTACATGTTACCTGTTTCGGAAACTTCTCTCCAAAATGGAGAATGCATTAAAGTTTGAAAGTATTGTACACTTTCATGTACAAAGTGCGCTAATATTTTATATTCTTGTATCTTCATAGAGCTTTTTCGCAAATCCGCCTCTTTTAGTAAATGGATATTTTTATATTTTTGTTTCTCTCTATCCGTCACTGATCCATTACGCTCAATTGTTTGTATAATCGTTTTTACAGCTTGAAACTCTTCTGATTTCTTCTTTTTTGCTCTTTCTAATATTTCAATTGTTTGACGTAAAAAACTTTCAGCTTCAAGTAAATAGAAATAAAATTGCATCGCTTTAAATTTAAGAAATGCATTTTCCTTACTATTTTTTTGTTCTATAAACTTACGATTATAATATTTTGCATACGGTTTTCTTTCCGCCACTATGGCTCCTTTTCTCGTTGCTTTCCGCTCTTTTTCTTCCCATTTATATTCATGTATAAATTTTGAACTCGATTCTATTTTCTTAAAAATTTGCTTTATCTTTTTCATTTTTTGCGGCAACTTTCTAAGTAACACTAAATAAGAAGAATCTTCAATATCACTAAGTGCAGAGAAAGTCTTTTTATAATAACCTCTATCTAAAATCAACTCATTCAAAATTGACTTTACATAGTTTTGAATCATTTCAAATTGATCATCAAAAAAATTTTTGGGAACGATTTGAAATGCACCATAATACGTTCTATCTTCTATATTCACTTCAAAATGATATAATCCACAACGCCATGGATAAAAGAATTCCGTTTTTCCATGTTCATATATTAATACCTTTTGTTTTTTTTCATTTATTTCATATTTTGACTCTTTTATATTTTTCTGTCCCTCATATACTTTATTCCATATAAAAGTAATATTCATTGGACTTTCATAATGGTAATGCAATCTAATTGGTTTTAATTCTTGTACTTTATAAATACATTGAACTAATGCTGTAGTAGATGTACAAAGACGATTTAATAAAATATATTCCCCTTTTGCCTCAGTTCCAATGATTAACTTTAATACAAAAGGGAGTGTTTCTTTCGTATCAACGATTTCTGTTTCATATCGCCCTTCATTTTGCATAGCCATACAGCTCCAGTTCTCTACGCTTTTCTCTTATATATGCTAAAGAGTGTTCAAATGTAGATACTCTGTTTGCAAGTGGCGATTGCAAAAGAGGTAGTAATGTCGCCCCCCTTTTTACGTCTTCAGAAAGTAAAGACCCAACCATCATTTCAGTCCCTCTTATTTTCGTCAATACACGTTGCTTGATTTGTAAATCAAATCCCTCTTCTCTACTGATCATATAGGAATGATTATTTTGGAACGGTATATTTTGCAAGTAAGTAGCGATTGCATTTGCACATCGAAATGAAATTCCCTTTGACATATCATGTGATGACAATACCACATGTAACTTATCTAATAGTTCTAACTCTTCTTCAGAAAACACCTCAATCATCGCTTTATTCCTGACCCAGCTTATACGAAATTCTCCTGCAGTTACTTTCAGAGGTGGTTGTAATACAATTTTCTCTTGTTCCATACACATCTCACAAAACGGAATCTTTTGTAACGTTATTAAATTCGTCCGATCTAATAATCGATCTGAGAGTTCTTTCGTTGTTTCATCAAAATTTACTGTACCTACAAATATAATATTTTCACCAATTTCAATTGTTGATGGAATTGGATTTTCTTTTTCTTGTACACCTTCATACAAATTTAGAATACGGTTTTGCTTTTCAAGTTGAAGAACAGATAGAAATGGAGTAAACCAATGCTCAATATGTGACATATTCATTTCATCAAAAACGATTATATATAGTTGATTTTGATTTTCTTTTGCCTTCATTAACGCCCTAACTAATTTTGTTTCACTTTCAATAAAAGTACCATTTGGGTGAAGGTAACCAAGTAAATCATGTGGTTCTTGATACGATGGTGAAATCGGAATCCAAACCAATTCTTCCCCATACTGTAATCCAAGTGCTTCTGCATAAGCTTGCACAAATCGGGATTTCCCAGCGCCTGGTATACCACCTAGAATCGTCAACATATTTGTTTTCGCACTTATATGGAAATTATAAATGTCCGTTTCATCCAAATATAGCCCTTTATTACGTACAAAACTTTTTACATACTGTAAAAAGACGGATTCACGCTCATCCCATTCCCATTCATCCTTGTGCATTTTTTTTTCCTCTACTTCTACATGCTTACCTTCTTCAGTCATTCGTTTTTTTAATTGCTCATACATGTGATTACTTACAAAATACAATTGATCTTCTACCGCTATTTCCACATACTTCATCCAGTCAGTTAAGTCTATATACTTACATTCCCGCTGCTGTTCAAAATATGCGATTGAACTAATTGATGATGACTTTAAAGATATATTTCCATATAACCTTCCATCGTGCCACAATAATTCGGGAGGCTCAAAGTCTTTCGGATATTTTGGCATTAGAAATGACAAATAACCATTTCCAAGTTTTCTTTCTAAAGACTCTCCTTTTTTGTATTCGGAAACTTTAGGTACTGGAATCATTTTATAGCCATTGGCCATTTCTCGTGGTTCTTCTGCACAAATTAACTCCACGTATATATGTCCTCTTTCATAATAGAGACGAAACATAACCAATTGCTTTTCTAATTTTCTTTTCTTTAATTCCGAAAAGACTTTTTCATTCTTTTTATTGCTACATAAACCTTCAAATACGTATGGTTCATTTTTTAATTGCTCTTGTAACGTGAATGGTATTGGCGATAGGCATTGTACAAAGAAGTTCTCTCCATTCTTCTCTCTCTCTGCTTTTGTAAACTTTCCGATAAACCTCATATAGTACATTCTTTTTATAAAACTTGGCTGAAGAGCTTTATGTAATCTCACCTTCGTCACCTTCTTTTTTTCATACTATTCTTAGTGTATGAAAGAAACGAAAAACTAGAAACAAAAAACCTGACGTTATCCGCCAGGTTAAAAATAAAAACGTATATTAATGAGATGGAAATGCTTTTTTCTCTTGTAAAATGGCATTATGAGCAATTTTCATTTTAGCAAGTACATATCGTAATCGATCTTCAGCGTTTTCATCTGTATTTTGCTGTAATTCCGCCAAATTCTCTACAGCACTCGCTAAATTTTCAATCACTCCTCGTAGTTCAGGATGATGATTAAAAAAGGATTCTTGCACTAATACTTTCCTTACTTCACTCGCTAAATCAACAATTCTGGTCAACTGTTCTTTTTCTTCCATTTTCATCCCTCCTGAATATCTTATGTAGTAAATATTCTCTAGACAAAGAAAAAAGCCCTTTATTTAAAAGGACTTTTACATTTTTATATTTCCAGTTAATAACATATAAAGTGATGTGATAGCTGCGATAACAATTGCCCACATTACATATCTCTCAATACCTTTAAAACAACGATTTCCTTTTTCTTTTCTTGCATACATGTAAACAATAATCCCGATTCCATACACGATTGAAACAAGCAATAAATTTTTCAAACCTGCTGCATATAGAAGCCATATAGAATAAATAGAAGCAATTAAAGCTAACGAGCCGTTTTTTACTTTTGCATCTTTTAGTTCATTTGTAATAACTAATTTAAATTGGAATAACGCTGATAATAAATATGGTACTAAAATTGATGTTGAAGCTATGAAATACATAATTTGATATGTTGATTCTGAAAACAGAACGATTATAAATATAATTTGGGCAACGCAATTTGAAATCCATAATGCCATATGTGGCGTTTGTTTTTTATTTGTTTTCGTAAAGACTTTCGGAAACACGCCATCTTTTCCTGCTACGTGGGAAATTTCAGAAACAAGTAAAAACCAGCCTATTAATGTACCTACAAGTGAAGCAACTAACCCAATGTTAATCGCAACTGCGCCCCATGTCCCAACAACATGTTCTAATACATGTCCCATTGATGGGGTTTCTAACACGGAAAGCTCTCCTCTTGTCATCGCTCCCATAGACAAGACAGAAATTAAAATATAAATAGACATTACTAAAATAAGTCCAAGTACTGTCGCTTTACCAACATCTCGGCTATTTTTCGCTCTACCAGATAATACAACCGCTCCTTCAACCCCAATGAAAACCCAAAGAGTTACAAGCATTGTATTTTTCACTTGACCAAGTATAGAGGAAACTGATATAGTTCCTTCTCCCCAAAAATCATGTGTAAACGTATCCCAGCGAAACGCTGTTACCATTACAACAATAAATAATACGATTGGAACTAATTTCCCTATCGTTGCGATAACATTCATAATAGATGCTTCACGAATTCCAAATAAAATTAGAAAATGAAGTGTCCATAATAAAAGTGATGCTCCAACAATAGACGCAACATTATTTCCACCTTTAAAAATGGGGAAGAAATAACCTAATGTACTAAACAGTAACATGATTGTTGCAACGTTTCCTAAAATTCCTGCTAGCCAATATCCCCAAGCACTGTTAAATCCGATATATTCTCCGAAACCAGCACGTGCATAACTATAAATTCCGCCCTCAAGCTCCGGTTTTTGTCTTGCTAACGTTTGATATACGAGCGCGAGTGGAATCATTCCCATCGCTGTAATACACCAACCAATTATTATAGAGCCGCTATTCGCTCCTACTGCTAAATCATGCGGTAAACTAAAAACACCGCCACCAACCATCGTTCCGACTACTAATGCAATTAATGGAAAAAACCCTAACTTCTTTTCTATTTGTACCACCCCATCTGTCATTCTAGGTGTTATGTTCGTTCAACTATTAAAGTCACCTTTTTCTCTAATAGACGTTTCTCTTATATTTTTTCAGGAAAACATTACTTATTCTAAAAGAAAATGAAGAAAAATGGAATACTTTTTTGAAAAAATGTATAAGTATGCACAAAAAAACCGTTCATTTTGTAATGAACGGTCATTTCATACATATAAATTTGTATATTTCTTGTAAAATTAACGAAGTAAATTCTCTTTTTGTAAAAATTGTTTCGCAACTTCTTTACTACTTTTTCCATTCACATTTACTTCATAATTCATTTTTCGCATTTCTTCATCTGTAATCTTCCCAGATAATGTATTTAATACTTTTTCAAGTTCAGGATATTTCTGTAACGTCTCTTTTCTTAATAATGGTGCACCTTGGTACGGTGGGAATAACCCTTTATCATCTTGTAGCACTTTAAGTCCATACTGCTCAAGTTCACTATCAGTTGAATATGCATCGATTACGTTAACATCCCCTGATTGAATTGCACTATAACGTAGTTTCGGTTCCATCGTTTTCACATTTAAAAACTTATAGTTATATAATTTTTGCATTCCTTTATAACCGTCTTCACGATCAGCAAATTCTAATGTGAATCCTACTTTAGCATCCTGTGCCATTTTTCCTAAATCAGAAATTGTATTTATATTATTTTGATCTGCTATTTTTTTCGGCATAGCTAGCGCATATGTATTGTTATACTCCATCGGCTTCAACATAACCATATTATATTTCTTTTCCATTCCAATGCGAGCCTGCTCATATACTTCATCCCGATTTGTACTTTTTGGCTCTTCTTTCACGAAAGTAGATAAAGCTGTTCCTGAAAATTCAGGGTATATATCTACTTCTCCTGATTTCAATGCTTCAAATACAAATGCTGTTTTTCCAAGACCTGGTTTTAATTCTACGTGTAAATCGGTATCTTGTTCGATAAGTTGCTTATACATTTGAATTAAAATTTCAGGTTCTGATCCAAGTTTGCCGGCAATAACAATGTCTTTCTTTTGTGTGTTCCAAAGAAAGGGAGAAGCAATCATTATACAAGTAATACATATCGTCAATATAATACGCTTAGAAGAGCGTTTTGGACTCTCAAGCACTCTAAGTACTACATCAAAGAATAAAGCGAGTAACGCGGCTGGTACGGCCCCTAAAATGATAAGCGCATGATCATTTCGATCGATACCAAGTAATATGAGTTTTCCGAGCCCACCAGCACCTATAAGAGCTGCTAATGTAGCTGTTCCAACAATTAATACCATCGCCGTACGAATACCGGCCATAATAATTGGTAAAGCAAGAGGAAGTTCTACCTTCCACAGTCTTCTCCAGCTATTCATCCCCATAGCTCTCGCTGCTTCGATTAAAGATTCATCTAACTCCCTTATTCCTGTATATGTGTTTCGTAAAATAGGTAATAGTGCATACACAACTAATGCAATAATGGCCGGAAGTTTTCCAATTCCTACTAACGGAATTAAAAGTCCGAGTAATGCCAGTGATGGGACAGTCTGCATAACTGCAGAAGTTCCTATTATAAATTCAGCCATTCGTTGTTTTCTCGTTAATAAAATGCCAAGTGGCACCGCAATAATTACTGCAAAAAATAGTGAAATAAGCGATATTTGTAAATGCTCACTTAATGCAGTTAGTAATTCTATTTTTCGCTCTTGGAACGTTTGTATAAAATCAGTCACTGTTTAGCCTCTTTCCTTCATTTGTTCAACAATGTAATTAACAATATGACGACTTGTTAAAGCTCCAACATATTGACCATTTTCTTCAACTGGAACGACTTCGTCAGCTCGTACACGAATTAATGCTTCTTGTAAAGAAGAATGCAATGATAGTGCATCCCCTTCTATCCGCATACTTTTATCAAGTGGTAATACATCTTCTATACTTTTCCCCTCATACCAAGGTCTCCCACGATTTCCAATGAACTCCTCTACAAACTCATTTTTCGGATTATGTATAATACCTTCTGGTGTATCTAATTGAACAACTTTTCCTTCTTTCATAATACAAATACGATCTCCAAGCGATAACGCTTCTTGCATATCATGCGTTACGAACACAATTGTTTTTTGAATCTTTTTTTGCAATTGTACGATATCCTTCTGAAGCTGTTCCCTACTCAATGGATCTAACGCACTAAACGGTTCATCCATAAGAACGATTTTCGGGTTTGCGGCTAATGCCCTTACGACACCAACGCGCTGCTTTTGCCCTCCTGACAATTCATCAGGCATACGATCGCGATATACGTCTGGATCTAGCCCGACCATCTGTAGCAACTCATCGACACGAGCTTTTATTTTTTCTTTGCTCCATTTTCTCATTTCAGGAACAACTGCAATGTTTTCTGCAATTGTCATATGCGGAAACAAAGCGATTTGCTGCAATACGTATCCTATATTCCAACGCAATTCATTAATATTATATTGTTGAATATCTTTTCCATCGATTAAAATAGATCCTTCAGTCGTTTCAATTAAACGGTTAATCATTTTCATTGTCGTTGTTTTCCCGCAACCACTCGGACCAATGAGAACAAAAAATTCTCCCTTATTAATTTCTAAATGCAATGAATCCACTGCTTTCGTGCCATCTTCATACGCTTTTGACACATGATTAAATTGAATCACAAATACAACTCCTTTAATGTTGTTTCCTTTATTTTGATGGAATACGGCATTCATTTCAAATGATACGCTTTATAATTAAAAAAGAGCCCACATTTGAGCTCTAACGGTCGAACAATATTGTTTTCATTATTGCAGCATATTCACGTACATACATTTTTTTCTTAGAGCGCATTGGTGTTTCAGCAGCTAGTGCCTCCATCTTCATACCTAAACGCTTTGCGATTATTTTCGTTCTATATAAATGATACGTATTACTTACAACTACCGCATGTTTCACATCATATAAATCCATACTAAACTTTACATTCTCATACGTATTTGTAGATTGATCTTCTATTAAAATACGATTCTCATCTATACCATGTACCATTAAATAGTTTCTCATACTATGAGCTTCCGGTATATCTTCATCTTCCCCTTGACCACCTGAAACAATTACTTTCGCTTCAGGATGGGAATATAAATATTCCAACGCTACATCCAAACGGTTTTGAAGAGATAAAGACGGTCTATCTCCAAATAACTTTGCGCCTAATATAAGAACGTATGGAGAGTGATTACTCAATTTTTCACGAGCAACATTCTTCATTCGAAACGTCATATAAAGAATGTATAGTGGTGGTAATAATAAGATTAGAAGCAAGATCCATTTGTTCATAAATAAGTTAACACTCCCTTTCTTTTTATTATATAGAAAAAGAAAGGGAGGCAGAAGTATTTTTTAAACGAGTGATTTATTCGGAACATCCGCTCCGAGTTTACGTTGTGATATCACATAATAAAGAGCGATTCCTAATGATAGGATCAATATACAGCTTAATAGGTAAAAAGGGAGCATTACCCCAGTTTTAGATACCCCAGCTGTAAATAGCATTAATAATACAATTCGTATTCCTGTACCAATTAATCGAAATAAGCTGTCTACACGTCCCATTACTTCGTTTGGAATTTCCTCCATCATCAATACATTTCTTGCCACTCTTGTACCTGCATTGCCAATTGCATGAAAAATTGCAAGTCCATATAACAACATTACGGAAGGTTCAATAATCATTGCGGTAATTGAAATTACATAAATGAGCATCGTCATGACGATTGAAACTTCTATCTTTATATATTTCATCATAATTGGAATACCTATTCCCGCAAGAACCGCTCCGACGCCGTACATCATACCTTCTATTGCGTATACTGAGGCACTGGCTTTTAATAGATCTGAAATATATACCGGGATTAAATAATTTGCCATCATGACACCGATAAACGGCATATAAGTCGCCAGTAAAAACCAAAAGAACTTCGGACGCTTTTGCATAAAGTGAATCCCTTCGAACAATTGCTTCTTAAATGTTACTTTCCTTTTTACTTCCTTTTTCTTTACGTACGGTATACATAAGAAAAGGAAAAATGCTCCTGCAAAGGTTAACATATCTACTAACAAAATCCATTTTAAAGAAATGATTTCAATAAGGAAGCTAGCAGCCGCTCCTGAAATAACTTGAGTTAACTGTCCTTTTATTTCCATTGTTCCACTTAAATTTTTATAATGTTCTGCTTGAAATATCTCTTGGTTAAACGCAAATATTGTAGGATAAAATAATAAATAGTAAAATGACCCTGCTATATATATAAGAATATAGTGAATAGAATGATAAGGTTGCCCAGTAAATCCCCATATAGCCATCATCCCTATAACAACTATCCCAATACCTTCATTACATAATAATAAAGATTTTCTTGAAAAACGATCAATACTCTGCCCGATAAACGGTGTTAATAAAAACATAATAAGAGTTGCGATGATGGAGACATAACCAAACGTTGTCTCTCCTCCACTCTCTTTAATTAACAACCATGGAATCGTTATCATAACAATACCGGAACCAATAGCTGATAGACTATTGGCCCCTAGAATGAAATACAAGCGTGAATCTTTATACAGAGATGGCATATCACTCAACTCCTAGTTGTTTTTTCACCTCTTTATATACGCTCATATATGCTTTTAATTCTTTAACTAAATCATGAATTAATGGTTTTGCATCTTCTCCCAGTTCACCGTCTTGTACATGAAGTCCATCAAGCACAACTTGTTTTGGGATTGCATTTGCGTACACCCCTCTAGCAACAATCCGCATATTGTTTAATGCGTTAATGCCACCTTTACCGCCTCCAGCAACTGCAAGTAATGCGACAGGTTTATGAACAAATTCACTACTGCTTAAGTAATCTAACGAATTTTTCAACGCTCCACTCATTGCATTATGATATTCAGGTGTACATAGTACTACACCGTCTGCAGTTTTCACTAATGCCTTTAATTTTTTTACCGCTTCTAATTCACGTTGTGATTCTTCCCCGTTATATAAAGGCAGTTCCTCTACTGATAAATCGTATAACTCCCCTTCAAATTGATCAACAATATATTTTGCCACCACACGAGTTCTACCGAATTTTCTTGGCGTACCGTTAATAACGACTAGTTTCATAATTATTTCTCTCCTTTGTTTTTCAATTATACTTATATATATTATCAGAAATTTCTATACAAAACACAATATAAAGAAGGAACTAGCTTGATAAAATAGTATGATAGACGAAAAAAAGAACTCATACGAAAGTATGAGTTCTTCACAATTACTTTTCCTCCTCTTTATGACACAGTATGCCTATGTTTCCTTTCGCTTCAAAATGGTTATACGCTTTTTCTGCTAATTTAATACGCTCTTCTGGTAAAGCTACATATTTCATAATATTTTCTATTATTTTTTCGTATGGAGTAAACACAATTCCTGGCCACTCTATCTCGTCCTCTGGATTACTATTTTCCGAAATAATAAATTTCTTATTTGCCACCGCATAAGAAACTCGAGGTGTTTCAAGAATTCCTGATAAGTAAAAATGAATATTTAATATAATTTTAGACCTAGCGATCAACTCATTTCTAACAATTCCCCACGCATTATTTTTAAAAACAATATTTAAATTTGGGGCAACTGCTTTTAATTGATCTAAAATAGCTTGCCGCCTCGGATTAAGAGCACCTATAAACAGTATATCGATGTCTTCAGTCACCTCATCTTCAAATGCATCTTTTTTTATTTCCAAAGTTGGGGCGTAGTTCATTCCTATATGTCTTATTTCTTTTCCTACACCTTTTTGTTTTAACCATGCTATATTTTGTTTACTATAATCCCAAATTTCCTTATCTTTTAATAACATTAAATAAAGTGGGTGCGCATAAGGGCTTCCTTCATATAGCTGTTCTAAATTATAAATAATTGCATTTTTCGGAAGTAGATTCGGGTTATGCGCATATGTATGCGCTCCAAAGACAATTGTATTTTTCACATTTTCTAGTATTGTTTCTGAAATAATTGCTGTATTTCCCTCCTGCTCTAATCGCCATTTCAAAGCTCGCGCGACATCTATGAAACTACCATATGTCTTTGGGCATATAAAAAGACAATAATCATATTCTTTATTTAAATAAGCTTCCATTAGCCTTAAATTATTTTTATACAAATCCACATCCGGATATTTAAGTAAAAGCTCATTTGCATGTTTTTTTGCTACTTTATATAATCCAGCATAATAAGCAGCAATGCACCTTCTTAATTCAATTCTTTGCCGATGCTCATCTGCTACGTCCATATCTAAAAGAAGATTTGCAATACAATACGCTTTTAAATGATCACGATCATAATAATAATCTAGTAGTGGCATCAATTCTTCATACGTATTTCCATGCACAGATTCCCCTAGTTCTAGCGCCCATCGTATTAATTCCATTATTACTCCACTACTCCTTTAACCAAAATTGTATTTAATAAAATTTCGCATTACTTTCTACCATATTTGCTATATGCAACGGTAACTCTTCTTTTTTCGATTCCAAAAATTTTTGTGACACTGCGCCTAAATGTTTTTTATGCGGTATATAAAAAGCACTTATAGAAATCTCATAGTCAAATAAGTAATCATACACATGATAATCTACAAATAGAAGATCATTATTCGGAAAAGGAACTTCCTTCCCTTGCAACGCATACATCAAAGCAATATTATTTTGAGATTTTAATCGATACATTCTTGCAAGTTGGTATAATGGCTCAGCCCTAGTTGGTCGATATTCCCACGCTTTTTGAAAATAAAGAATTGCTAATGCTGTATATTGTTCTTCTTGCTTCTTCATAGTTTCTTTTTCATCCGCTTCTGTTACTTCATGTTGCTGATTTGCCGAACGGTTTGCTAATTGTTCATAACAAAATCCTATTCGCAATAACGAATAGAAAACTTCTTCAACCCATCCCCCTGCTTCCACTCTTTTTTTGTACCATTTAATCGAATCTTCAAATTGACTTAAATGAAAATAAGTTTGGGCTAAATAAAATAAATATCTTATATGCAAATCAGGCGTTGTTTCTGGATCATTAATCCCTTCTAACAACAATCTCTCATCTCTCTCAAATTTATCAGCTTTACTCCCACCATCCCCAGGGTCGTTAACGACAAGCGTCTCTAACCTTGCTACTCTCGTATTGTAATTCGCACCAACTTTGGAACGATCTATATCCCAATACTCATGAGTAACACCGACAGATTTCCATGGTAAAGAAGCTTTCAAAAGGCGTGTAAGCCAATACTTAATATGAATATCATATTGCAATGTAAGATAATGGTCTTCCGTTAAACTAGTCTTATCAAACTCAGGATCAACTTCTAATATCATATCTGCATCTAATATTAACAAATAATCTGCTTCTGGATATGTTTTTTGTGCCAATGAAACAGCTAAACTTCTGTTATAACCAAAGTTTTTAAATGGTTCATGATGAACTGTTCCTGGGATTTCATTTTCTTTACACCAACTTTCAATAATTTCAGGTGTATGATCAGTTGATCCCGTATCACAAATAGAAACAAAGTCTACAATTGATTTTGTAGCATTTAAACATCTTTCCATAATTCTAGACTCGTTCTTAACAATCATACAAAGACATAACTTTTTTTCTTCCCCTGCATTCTTCACTTGCTCATTTCCCATTTAACCACCCCATATTTTATTAACACGCTCTTTTCATATGTAACACCACTTCATAGCTACACTGATGACATAATCATCCTTTTACTATTTATGAAAATTTCATTTTATTTATTCTTATTTTTATGTTGGGACATCTTTCATGCTTCCTTTTATATTTGATACAATCAGTACAAATAGACAATGATTGAATGGTATTTTTAAATTAGAGATTTCTTACACTATAAAAAAAGAAACTTGCGCCTATGCACAAGTTTCTTTTCAAAAATCATTTCCTATTTTTTCACAACTTCATGTCCACCGAACTGATTACGAAGAGCTGAAACTACTTTTCCGTGGAATGTATCATCTTCTTGAGAACGGTAGCGCATAAATAATGACATCGCGATTACCGGTGCTGCCGCTTGAAGTTCAAGTGCCGTTTCCACAGTCCATTTCCCTTCTCCTGAAGAATTCATCACACCTTTAATACCATCTAGTTTTGGATCATCTGCAAACGCCTTTTCAGTTAAGTCCATTAACCAACCGCGGATAACCGATCCGTTTGCCCATACTTTTGCAACATCTTCATAATTGAAATCAAAATCACTTTTATCTAACACTTCAAAGCCTTCAGCGATTGCTTGCATCATACCGTATTCAATACCGTTATGAACCATTTTTAAGAAATGACCACTTCCGACGCGGCCTGCATATGAATACCCATTCTCTACTGCTAAATCTTTAAATAAAGGTTCTAATTGATCATATATTTCTTTTTCTCCACCAACCATTAAGCAAGCACCGTATCTAGCTCCTTCTACACCGCCTGATGTACCGATATCTACGTAATGTAAGCCAAAGCTTTCCGCTTCTTCCGCACGGCGTAACGTATCTTTATAGAATGAATTTCCGCCTTCAATAACGATATCGCCTCCTTCTAATAATGGATATACATCTTTTAGTACCGATTCAACAACTTCTCCCGCAGGTACCATTACCCAGATTGTACGAGGAGCTTCTAGTTCAGCAATCATTTCTTTTAATGTATGACGAGCAGTAATCCCTATTGCACCTGCCTTTTCAACAAGCTCTTTATTAACGTCGTATACAACTACTTCATGCTTGTCTTCATATAAATGTTCTGCTAATGGGAATCCCATTTTTCCTAATCCAATTAAACCTAGTTTCATATTAATCAATCTCCCATTCTATACAAATATATTTAATAACGAAATTAGTCCAAGTGCTACAACAGATAATATCGTCTCCATTGCAGTCCATGTTAATAATGTTTCTTTCACAGTCATTCCAAAATACTCTTTAATCATCCAAAATCCAGAATCATTTACATGTGATAAAATTAATGACCCTGCACCTGTTGCAAGTGCTAGCAGTTCAACATTTACACCTGGTGTACTTGCTGCAATCGGCGCAACAATACCAGCTGCTGTCATCATAGAAACCGTTGCCGATCCAGTTGCAATTCGGATAAGTGCCGCAATTCCCCAGCCTAATAATATCGGTGAAATATGAGATTCTTTCGCCATTTCTGCGATTGTCGTTCCAATTCCAGAATCTAATAATACTTTATTAAATGCGCCGCCTGCACCAATAACTAACAGTATGTTCGCAATAGGCCCAAGGCAATCGTTTGTAAATTGTAATACTTTATCCTTTGAGAAACCTTTTGCATAACCAAGACTAAAGAAAGAGTATATCGTTGCAATTAATAACGCGACGATTGGATCTCCAATAAAGTGCAATACTTGTGCAAGTTGACTTGTTTTGTTTAGTGCTACTTCCGCAATTGATGCACCTAGCATTAGAAATACTGGAAGTAAAATTGTAAACAATGTATTTCCGAAACTAGGAAGCTCCTTCTTCTTATCTCTTTCAATAAATTGCTCCGCTATATCTAATGGTACTTCTTTATGTATACGAGCACCAATCCATTTCCCGTAAAGCGGACCTGAAATGATTGCAGTTGGAAGTCCGACAATTAAAGCATATAAAATTGTCTTCCCTACATCCGCTTTAAAAATACCTACTGCTGCCATCGCTGCTGGATGTGGCGGAACAAGTCCGTGTACAACAGATAAACCTGCTACTAGTGGTATACCAATTGTAATAAGTGATACCCCTGTTTCTAACGCAATTGTAAATACTAATGGAATTAACAGTACAAATCCAACTTGGAAAAACACTGGAATCCCCACTAAAAATGCAACGAACATCATTGCCCAGTGAACACGTTTCTTCCCAAAACGATTAATTAATGTGTTAGCAATTCGTTCAGCACCACCAGATTCGGCCATCATTTTTCCAAGCATCGTTCCTAATGCTAATACTATCGCTAAAAACCCTAACGTATTACCAAGCCCTAGCTTAATAGAATCGATAATCCCTGGATCTTTTGGTGAAGTTCCAATCAATGGCATTCCCATTGCAAGTCCTACACCAATTGCTGTTAAAATTAACGCGACAAACGGATGCCATTTTACTACTGTAATAAGTAAAAGTAGTATGACAACTGCCGCTAGTACGATTCCAACTACCATTTCTCCCAATCCCCCTATTGTTTACGTTGGAAAGCAGCTATACAATCAAATTCTTCTTTCAAGCGATTGTAAAGTCGTTCATACATATAAAACATTTCTAAATATATAGCCGTATTTTCTTTATTCGGTACATGATGATGAACAATATCAATCCAATCCTTTACCTCTTCAAGAGAATCAATTTTTCCTACAGCATATAAAGCAACTGCCGCTGCCCCAAGCGCAGATGCTTCATGACTTTCAGGAACAAGCAATTCTTTTCCCATCATATCGGATAACATTTGTCTCCAAAATGCAGATTTCGCAAAACCTCCTGAAACGCGTATTTCAGTAAGTGGCCCTGTACAATCCCTGATTGCGAGTGCAACAGAATATACGCTCATACAAACACCTTCCATGACTGCACGTATAAAATGTTCTCGTTTATGCTGAAGGTTTATTCCAAAGAATGTACCACGAGCATTTGCATTCCAGTAAGGTGCACGTTCTCCAGATAGAAACGGTAAAAATAGCAATCCACCCGCTCCAGCTGGTACACTTTCCGCATACTTAATTAATAAATCATACGGATCAATGCCAAGCTTCCTTGCAACTTCTTGTTCCGGGCTACCAAATTCATCACGTAACCATCTCAGTAATATTCCGCCGTTATTCGTTGGTCCGCCAATCACCCAGTGCTCGTCTGTTAATGCATAACAAAACGTTCTTCCTTTTTCATCTGTATTAACACTTGATGAAATTGTTCGAACTGCACCACTTGTACCAATTGTAATTGCAGCTGAGCCAGGCGATATTGCCCCAACGCCTACATTCGCAAGAACACCATCACTTGCACCAATAACAACTGGCGTATCTTCACGAATGCCCATCTTTTGTGCTAATTCAGGTTTCATACCCGATAAAATATATGTAGTTGGCACAGGTTTTGATAATTGTTCTGGTGACATATGTAACATCGTTAAAACTTCTTCATCCCAGTTTAATGTTTCTAAATTAAATAACCCAGTAGCAGATGCTATTGAATAATCCACTACGTAACGTGAAAACAATTGATAAATAACATACTCTTTAATGGAAATAAATTTATAAGCGCCCCTATATAATTCTGGCTCTTCCTCTTTCATCCACAATAATTTAGAAAGCGGCGACATCGGATGAATTGGTGTGCCTGTTCGTCTATAAATGTCATGCCCATTCATATGTTGTAATAATTTTTCCGATTGTTTCGTACTTCTATTATCTGCCCAAATGATAGAACGCGTTAATGGTGCACCGTTTTTATCTACTGCAATTAATGCGTGCATTGCTGTACTAATACCGATTGAAGAAATATCCTCTGGTAACACGTTACCCTTTTCGATGGCAACGCTTACAGTTTTATATACAGCAGCACATATTACATCAGGATCTTGCTCAGCCCATCCGACCTTTGGTTGAATAATTGGATAATCAACTGCATGTGATGCAACGACTTTTCCTTTTTCTGTAAACACAACCGTTTTTGTACTTGTGGTACCGATATCAATCCCGATTACTCTCCCCCTTGTTTCCATGCGAATCTTCCCTTCGTTTCTAGCAAAATACGATCTAGTAAACCGTTTACATGAATTAGTATATAAAATATTTTTTCATTAATCAAGTTTTAAAAAGAAAATTTTTTTCACAATAAAAAATATATCCCCCTCATTCCATTTCACTTACATACTAAATTTAGCTTTTACGTGCGGTAAAGTTGCATTATATTCGTTTCGCAACACATTCTTTTTCTTTCATTAACAACACATATATAGTCCTTCCGTACTTTCTACTCATTTGTCTGAAAAATGAGTTGTACAGCAACTACCTCCGCAATGGAAATTTTGTGCACTTTGCTCGTTTTTATTGTATTAAGTTCACTCTTCCTTTTATCTTAATAGTCTTAGAGTGCGGATCCTACTATCACTTTATTAACTTGTAAATATATGTTCCATACTATAAAATCTAATAGTATTTATATTTTTCAGAAAAATAAAACAATATTTTAGACTTTATTGTATAATGTTGTAAAAAGATGTCGGAGGGATTTAATGTTACATAAAATATCTCAATTCACAATTAAGCTTTCATCAATTCTTTTATCACTGTTACTATTATTAAATTTACCTTATTTATTTATCACTCAACAAGGATTCACCTTTCAACCAATTTATTTTTTTAACCAGATCGTTACTATGTTAAAACAGGTTTTCTCACCTGAATCATTGTTGGTTATAGGATCAGACCCAAAGTTTGGTCATTTAAAAACAACACCATTATTTCCAACTGTTTTAGAACCTTACCTATATTCGTTTATTATATTATTCGTAGCCTTTTTGCTTGCGCTCTTTATCTCATCTAGCATGGCATTTTTTTATTTTTTAGCAAAAGATTATATAAAAAAATGGATAAACCGAATTGTGTTCATATTAGAAGCTGTCCCTGATATGATGATGATGATTTGTTTACAAATATTTTTCATATGGTTACTGCGGAAATTCGGGGAATTACCTGTCACCATTATTTCTTTTAATGAAAATCGAGCTTATTTACTCCCTATTTTATCTTTAGCTGTCTTACCTACATTACAAATGTTTCGGATGATGGTGTTATACATAAAAGAAGAACATGGAAAACATTATGTAGAGGTTGCATATGGAAAAGGGTTTTCATCAAGTTATATACTATGCATTCATTTATTCAAAAATATATCTATCCACTTCTTCCACCATTTAAAAACGATTTTTGTTTTCTTACTTTCTAACTTATTCATTTTAGAATTTGTTTTTAATATGCAAGGCATTATTCAATTTTTATTTAAAAAGGCGTTTATTTCACCTCCGGCTGCATTTATTATACTTGTCATGATTATCTTACCGTTTTATGCCATTTTTCAAATAATCTCTTTCATGATGAATAGATGGCAAAAGCAATTGAAAGGAGCAGCTTTATGAAATCTATTTGGAAATCAAAACGCTTTTTAATCGGCTTTACTTATTTATTCATACTTGTTTCAGCTAGTTTTATTTATAGTTGGTTCTTTAAAGATAACATCCCAAAACCTCCTCAGTTACTTTACAATGACAATAACGAATTACTTGGAAAGGCCCCCTTTCCACCATCGTTAATACCGCCTTTTGGATCTGATCGTTTTGGAGAGTCTGTTTTCTTACAAATTATAGAAGGAGCAAAATTCACTATCTTATTAGCTGTGGCAATTAGCTTCTTTCGAATTTTATTCGGAACATGTATAGGAATTCTCTTAAGTTTATATGCTCCAAAATTCAAGAGATTTTTCCAGGCATGCTCAGAAGTGTTTTACTATATTCCTACTTTATTTATCGCATTTATACTCATCACGCCCGTTAATATTGTAATCATATCAAATGCTGATAGATTAGATCCAAATATTTCATTTGCGTTTTATCAAGTACTCGTACTTATTTTCGTCGCTCTGCCTACACTTTCTTTATATATATCCTCAGAGGTTGATGAATTTATGAAACAAGATTATATTTTAAGTTCACAATTACTGGGTGCTAGCCGTTTTCATATTATCAAAAAACACTTACGAGTCTTATTACTTGACCGCTTATTTGTGTTATTTATGGAACATATCGTCCAAACTCTCATACTCGTTATCCATTTAGCGTTGCTTGATATTATAATTGGTGGGATACAAATGCGTGAACTCTATGACGGAGTACTCAAACCTGTTTCTCTATCGAATGATTGGGCAGGCCTTATTGGATTAAATCGTTATGAAATGAATATTTCATGGTGGATTATTTTGTATACTCTCGTTTCATTCTTTATTACGATTCTATTTATTAAGCTTATGACAATCGGGATTCAAGATGCACTGAAAGCAAGAGATTCGCAAGTTGTAGCAATTCAAACCGTTCCAAATCATAAAAAATTTGTTAAAAGTAAAGATTCTTTTTCGTTTGTAGATAAAGTGAATCTTTAATCATTTCTCATTAATCGGCATTGATATAAAAGAAGCTGATCCCTATTGAATACAGGGATCAGCTTCTTTATGCCGTCTAACTTTTTTACATGTCCTTTGCTAGACTCATGCTTTTTATATTTAAAGTGAATTATTTACAATCACAATTATGCTGTTTAAAATCGATTACCATACGTCCTTGAATTCTGCCTTGTTCCATTTCTTCGAATACATTTTGTACTTTATCTAGAGAACAAGTTTGAACAACCGGCACTACTTTTCCTTCTGCACCGAACATGAACGCCTCCTCTAAGTCTTTACGAGTACCAACTAGAGAACCAACTACTTCAATTCCATCTAGTACAAGTCGCGGAATGTTTAAATCCATAGTTTCTACTGGTAAACCTACTGCAACGACTTTACCACAAGCACGTACTGCATCAACTGCTGAATTGAATGCTACTTTAGAAACGGCTGTTACTACAGCAGCATAAGCACCACCAAATTCATCTTGAACAATCTTATCAGCAGGACCTTGAGAAATTGGATTGATAGTCATATCCGCACCAACTTCTTTTGCTAACGCTAATTTATCGTCATTAATATCTACTGCAATTACCTTTGCACCAAATACGTTTTTAGCATATTGGATAGCTAGGTTACCTAATCCACCACAACCATAGATGACGATAGGTTGACCAGGTTTAATGTCTGATACTTTTATTGCTTTATATGTAGTTACGCCCGCACATGTGATTGATGATGCTTGAGCAGGATCTAATCCTTCTGGTACTTTCACAGCATAATCAGCTGTAACAATACATTGTTCTGCCATACCACCATCGACTGAATAACCAGCATTTTTAACTTCACGGCAAAAAGTTTCTCTACCAGTTATGCAATATTCACAACGCCCACAAGATTGGAACATCCATGCAATACTTACACGATCACCTATCTTTAGTGAAGTAACATCATCAGCAATTTTCGTAACAATACCTACACCCTCATGACCAAGAATACGGCCATCTGTGTTTCCAAAATCATGATTTGCAACGTGTAAATCAGTATGACAAACTCCACAATACTCTACATCTACAAGCGCTTCACCTGAGTGTAACGGACGTAATTCTTTTTCAATAACTTCAATGTTTGCTTTACTATTTTTATTAACTACTACTGCTTTCATATATGATCTCCCCTTTAGTGTTTTAGAATTTTAATGAGTACATCTCAAATCTTCTGTCTTCACTGATTTGGCTAATCATTATGCCAAATTTAAATGTTCAATCATCATTACACGTTCATCATAACATGTAATTTTAAAAGCTTATTGTTAAATATTGAACAATATTTGAATTATTAACCAAATGTTTTCTTACTATATTTGAAGGGAAAACTGAGATTTCATCTATGTATCGTTTATTAGAATTCAAGACGCGGAGTAATAAATAAAAATTTTTTTAATATAGGAAATTATTATCATCATATTTTCAAAAAAATTATAACGAGTAAACCTAGATTATATATCATCAAACTATTGACGAATATAAAAAGCCCTTCAACTGAAGGACTTTTTATATTCGTTTCATCGAAATTGTTTCACGTATACTTTGTAAATTTTGCAACGTTTCTTCTTGGCGTTGTAACGATAACCCAACGTATAATGTATCTAACAAACTTAACTGTGCTAATCTTGATGAACTTGCTTCTGTACGGAATTCTGTCTCACGTGTTGAGGTATACAAAGTAATACCAGCAAGTTGACTTAATGCTGATTTCTGATAGCTCGTAATTGCAATAATGTGAGCTCCCCTTGCTTTTGCTACTTCTAACGCTTCTAGTAACCCTTTATTGCTACCAGAATGAGAAATTGCAATTACCACTGCTTCTTTAGTAAGTAAACCCGCACCCATAATTTGAAAATGTGAATCTGTATGAGCAATACAAGAAATACCCGTTCTCATAAATTTATGATATGCATCCATCGCAATAATACCAGAACCACCATTTCCATAAAACTCAATACGACTTGCATCTTGCAATACCTTTACGGCTTGCTCTAGCGCTGTATCATTTAACAAATGCAATGTATCTTGCAGTCCTGTAATATGCGAATGAAAAACTTTTTTAGCAACTGTTACCATACTATCTTCTGCCGATACTTCTTCATGAATATTTTGCATAGGAGTATGTACAATTTCACGAGCTAATGTAATCTTTAAATCTTGAAACCCTTGAAAACCGAGGTGCTTACATAAGCGGAATATCGTAGCTTCAGAACTATTCGTAACTTCAGCTAATTCTGTAATAGATTTATGTACAACATCTTGTGGATGTTTCAATATATGTTCGGCAATACTTCGCAATTTCGGTGATAAACCGTTTAACGAAGCTTGAATTTTTCCAATCCCACTTCTTGTACCTGGCATAGCATATCTTCCCCTTCCATCGTAGTTTTATTGTACCTAATTATAGAAAGAAGAAAAACCTTTATTTAGCACTACTATAAATTGAAACTTTAATCAGTGAGAGTATTGTACATCTACCACTAATTATAAGCCCGCAAATAGCATGATAAATTTTAAATACTCCTATGTATTCTGTCGTAATATGGTACATAATTATTCATACTTATTATTTCCCCCGTGCTTCACCGCATATAATGCAGCTTGCGTACGATCATCTACTTCCAATTTAGCTAAAACATTTGAAACGTGTGTTTTCACAGTCTGTTCTGTAATATGAAGCTCTGCTGCAATTTCTTTATTACTTCGCCCTTTCGCAATTTCACGAAGTACTTCTTGCTCTCTTTTCGTTAACATGGAAAAAGGGTTCTCTTTTTCTTTCTTGACTGCTGATTGTCCGAATAGTGCTGGTGTTACTTTCGGATGAAAATTCGCATTTCCTTCATGTACTGCAATGATAGAAGCAACAAGTTGCTCTGGTTGTACTTCTTTTAATTGATAACCATCTGCTCCAGCTTCCAGTGCTGGTAAAACATAATCTTGCTCTGAAAAACTGCTTAATATAAGTATCTTTATTGTTTCATCATATTGTTTTATCCGTTTTGTTGCTTCTATACCATCCATCTTCGGCATTGATAGATCCATTAATACTACATCTGGTCTTTCCGTTTGAATGAATATTAATGCCTCTTCACCATTTTCTGCTTCCCCAACTATTTCAAATTCTTCTCTCGTTTTTAAAAAGAATACAAGTCCTCTTCGAACGATATGATGATCTTCAACTAGTAGTAATTTAATCTTCAATCTTCTTCTCCCCTTTAAACCGGCAATTGAATTTCAATTTTCGTACCCTTTTTCAGCTCAGTTTTTATTTGAAATGATCCCCTCATTAACTGAATACGTTCCTTCATACTTTTTAAACCGAGCGCTGACTCTCTTACGTGATCTTGTATAAATCCTATTCCGTTATCCTCTATGTAAAAATACAACTGGTTATTTTCTATTTTTAAAAGAACATATACCTTTTCACATGAAGCATGTTTTTTACAATTATGTATTGCTTCTTGACTAATACGCCATAAAACTTCTTCTATTTCATCTCCAATTGAAACCATACCATCAATTCGAACTTCCACGTGGATCCCTAACAACTTTCCGTAATTTTTAATTGCTTCTGCTAAACCTTTCTCTAATCCTTCCGGTCTTAATTGCCAAATTAAAAGTGTCATTTCTTGTAATGCTTCCTGTGATAATTCTCCAATATAGCTCAACATCTCTTGCAAGTCTCTATCTTGCGTCATATTTAAAGTACCTTTTGCTGTTAGCATAATAGAAAATAACAATTGTTTTACTGAATCATGTAAATCACGTGCAAGTCGATTTCTTTCAGCTACCACTACGTATTTACGTTCTTTCTCTACTAACTGAATACGTTGTATTGTCGTTCCTATTTGAAATGTAATTGATTCTAGTAATGCTAATTCTTCCTCTGAAAAATGTGTTTTTTGAGGTGAAGCCACATTTAATAGACCAAACTTCTCCGATCCAGACCTAAGGGGAATTGTCGCATGATGCGTAACATCTTCGGTCTCTCCCCAATTACATTCAATCGCATCCTCTATCCGCTTACATTCAATAATATTTGTTGCTTTTTCTAATCTCCCATTCACAAAACGCTCTACACACCAGCAATCTCCTTCACACATCGGCTTCTTCTCTTTCCATGTAAGAGCCGGTGGTAAGTTTTCATCTACAAGCATACGGTGCTTTCCACTTTCATCGATAAAGAATATCCACCCTGTTTGTAAATTCATAACTTGTAACAATGTATGTAACACTTTTTCTAACATGTCCTGTAAGTCTGTTGCTTCATTTAATAATTCAGCAATTGCTTTTAATGCTTCTAAACGATGCATCTCTTTTTCTTCAAAGTTCATTTTCATCACCAACTACCATTATAACATTAAGAAATTTCTAAATTCTACAAATAAAGAAAGAACCGAATTCCTTCAGTTCTTTCTTTAAATTAATCATTTTATTATTGTGTTTCTATCCAATATTAAAAACAGAATTTTGTTAATAAACTGTTCTTGTTCTTCTTTAGCTGTCCGATAAAGATTGTCCACCATGGTTATGCTGTAAACTTTCAGTAGTAACGACCATATTTGCTGCTGGCATTTGCACTTGATTCTTATGGAACATAGACATTAATTCAAACCTTACTTGTCTAGAAGTTTCAAAATAATCTTCTGGCTTTATTAAACCTGTAATACAAAATTCATATCCAACATATTTAAGATTCGGGTTTAAATCTGTGACACCAACATATTTAAACGGCTCAACAGCTTCATTCTCTACTTTATAAAGACTCGAAGCCAATCTTTCATTACAATTAACACAAACTTCTTCTAACAATTCCTTAACTCTTGTAGGATCTTCCTGATAACTTACCGTAATCCGTTCAATTACGCGCATCCATCCTTTATTAAAATTTTGTATCGTCCTAATCTCTCCGTGTGGTATCGTAAGAAGTTTTCCTGACCATTCACGAATTTGCATAAAACGAATACTAATTTCCTCAATTGTTCCTGAATTTGTTCCGTTAAAAGTAACAAAATCGCCAACACGAAACTCTTTGTCCGCTAATCTCGCAAAGCCTAATATAACATCTTTTAACATCTGTTGTGCAGCAAAACCAATAACAACTCCCGCTATCCCTGCACCTGCAATGATACTTTTTATATCTACAAATTGGCTAATTAAATATATGATTAGACTGATGATAATGATATATCTAAAAATAGATCGAATCACACTTTGAATCGTTTGCTCTACCTCTTCATCAAAAAAGCTTGATTTCCTAAAAAACCAATCAATAATGCGGTTAATTACAAAAGAGATAATGATTAGTACTAAAGCAAATAGTAAAAATCTTAAAAGTAAAAACTCTCTTACATAATTAAAAAATTCTTCAGTATACGTTAATAAACTCATCCATCCACACCCTTAACTAATGAAAATTTCATGAAAAACTAATTTATTGTCATACTTTTTGATTTCCTTAAAACTTGTTACACTTTCTTCTATAAATATACCCTTTTTTATTATCTAAAGGGAGATAACAATAGAATTTTTTATAAATGACTTTATGTTAAGACCTCAATACTTACCTAAACAAAAAGGGGAATATTAACACAACGCCGAATTGTTCATTTGAAAATATTTTGACTCGCGGAGGTTAACTAACAATGGGCTATATCGAAGAACTAAGAGAAGTTATTGGATCAAGACCACTCAATCTAGCTGGCGTTGCTGTAGCTGTTTTCAATGAACAAGGACGAATATTACTACAACAAAGGCGAAATGGTGTTTGGGGTGTTCCCGGTGGATTTGTTGAACTTGGTGAATCAACAGAAGAAGCCGGAAGACGTGAAGTTCTTGAAGAAACAGGGATTGAAATAGGAACTTTACAGTTAATACATGTATTTTCCGGAAAAGAATTTTTTGTGAAATTACCGAACGGAGATGAATTTTACCCTATAACAATCGCATACCTTTGCAAAAATATTACAAGTGGTACGTTAAAAGCTGATGGGTTTGAATCATTGCATGTACAATTTTTTAATTTAAATGGATTACCAGAAAAAATTAGTCCATTCATAAAAAAACTAATCGAGCAAAACGTCGTCACAATTTAAACGAAAAAAGAGACCTTTTTAAAGGCCTCTTTTTTTCACTTCACTTCTGCATGTAAGCATGACTTAAAATGTCCAAGTGCAAATTCATGTCCTTGCGCATTAAAAGATGCAACTGCCTTTTCATAAACTACAATTTTAAATCCTTTATTATAAGCGTCTACTGCTGTGTGAAGAACACAAATATCAGTACAAACACCTACAAGATGAACTTCTTCTATTCCTCTTTCTCTTAACTTCATCTCTAAGTTTGTTCCTGCAAATGCACTATATCGTGTTTTATCCATATAATATACATTCTCTGCATTTTTATATGTTTCGTACACATCTTGTAATTCACCAAACAAATCACTTCCATTTGTACCAGCTATATTATGAGGCGGGAATAACTTTGATTCTGGATGATATACATCGTTTTCTTCGTGTTTATCGATCGCAAAGACAACATAATCTCCATTTTCAATATATTGCTTCGTTATATGGACAATTTCCTTCTCAATTTCTTGTCCTGGTTTCCCGCAGGTTAAAGCACCTTTTTCAGCTACAAAATCATATGTATAATCAATATTAATAAGCGCTCGTTTCATAACTACTATCTCCCCTTCTTCTGTTTCACAGTAAACAATAGAAAATTTGTTATTACGACATCGTATGTACTATTCGACATTTCAAATGAAATACCTACATTTTTCATGTAAAACTTACCTTAATCTGAGTTTATCATATGATAGATAAACAATGGTAAAACAAATAGCTCCTATTAACAAATCATGAATTTGTTCATTGAGCGTAATTTGAATTACTTCTTGTATCATAAACCAAATTAATGACATCGTTATACGAATAAAGACGATACGAATACACCGATTCACATCTTCAGCCTCTTTCTCTGTCATAGTAGAAACAAGTGATTTACTATGACATCCTCTAGTATAAATAAAAAAGTACACTACTTTTTGAGTAATGTACTTTTTATTCTTCTTAAGACGCAGGTTTTGTTTCAAATGTTGCTTGATTAAAACTAATAACCTTTCCTTTCGGGTCATTGTTTTCATACTGAACTGCAGTAACCGTATGATTACCTGTCTCAAGCGCCTTTTCTTTTAATTGTACTGTTGTCTGTGTTGTACTAGTGACTTGATGTTTATCTGCATATACTTGATCTACAAATATAAATGTTTCTTTATCGTTTTGAAAATTAGAAAGCTCTAATTCAACTTGCTGAATTAAAGTATCCTTTTTGATGAACACAGCCGGTATATTTCCATTTTCAGAGGTGCCATCTGGAGTAATAACTTTCACTTTTCCTTCTCCGACTGGCACCGCTCCTTCAGGAAATACAACTATATTCTCATTACTTGCGTTTACAACTTTTTCTTCCTGCTTTGATTGTGTGCCCTCTTTTTCCTGTGGAGTACCGCAACCAACTAGTAACAATACAGACAATCCAGTGATTATGAATTTTTTCAAAATTCATCCCCCCTGTCATTTCATTATAATTTATTATACAAAAATAACTTTTAAATTTTAAAACTAATTTTAAAACTTTCATGAACAAATAGAATCTTGCCCACGATTAATGTATCATATTTTCCTTAATAGAACATTAATTTTTTTTATGAAATAAATAGTAATTCCCTCTTATCTATCATTTTAGCCCAACAAATTAATTACATACCTGCCCAAAATAAAAAGACATTGTTCATTCAATGTCTTTTTATTTTAGGCTTTAAAAAACAAATGTTGTAATCTCATCTACTTCTTTTCTTGGAAGTTTCTTCGGCTTATCTTTCGGAAAACCGAGTGAAATAACCATATTTATTTGTTTTTCAGGCTCAACTTGTAAATATTGTCGTAGTTCATCTTGAGCTAACAATACCGGTCCTGTCATCGGGCAAGTACCAAGCCCCTTTGCATGTGCAGCCAGCATTAAATTTTGTGCCGCTAAACAGCTACTCTTAATTCCTTCTTCTTCCCAAACTGAATCTGGAACAAAAGCAATTGGATCAAATATCTTTTCACGAAACTTTGATTCATATGGTGTTGCCAAACATACGATTAATACTGGCGCCTCCGAGAAAGCTGTTGCATATGGTCCGAAAGAACGTGTAAGTAATTTCCCTGCTTTCTCTTCTCCGTTTTCTGCCGCTTTTGCCGCAAGTTTATGTAATGCATCCCATGTCATTTGTTCAATTTCTTTAATTTTCTCTCGGTTCATAATGACCAAGAACTCCCAAGTTTGTGAGTTTGTATCACTCGGTGCATAACGAGCACAATCAATAATTTCTTTTATATCACTAGTGGATACTTCTTGTTCTGTGAACTTCCTAACACTTCGTCTACCGTGAATTACTTCTTTAAAATCTTCATAATTCATACATTAAATCCCCTTTTTACAGCGTTTTCAAATCTTGTCCTATGCTTGAATTATATCATGAAAAAAAGCTGGAGGAATACCAGCTTTTTTCTTCAATATTAGTTCGTAACTTTAAACAAACGAATACTTTCTTCATATGCAACTTGGAGTTTCTTTGTAATTGGTCCTCTTTCGCCGGTTCCAAACTGTTCATCACCTATTTGAACGACTGGGAATATTTCAAGTGGTGTCGCTGTAAAGAAGCACTCCTCAGCCTCATATACTTCTTGTAGTGAAAATTCTCGTTCTTCTACTTCAATATGTAACTCTTCCGCTAATGTAATAACGAAGTGACGTGTAATGCCGTGTAGAATGAAATTGTCAGCCCGATGTGTAATCAATTTATTATTCTTCACCATAAAGAAATTTGAATGACACCCTTCAGTTACAATTCCATCTCGTACTAATATCGCTTCTTGATAGCCTTGTTCATTTATTTTATTTTTAATCATAATATTAGGTAGCAGATTTAAAGATTTTATATGACAGAACTTCCACCGTATATCCTCTTCTACAGTAACTTTTATTCCTCGTTCCATAGCAGCAATTGGTCTTGGAAACGAAACAATATTTGCAAAATATGTTGGTTGCATATTTGACTCATATACATGATTACGTGCTTGAGCACCTCTTGATATTTGCAAATATACATTCCCATCTTCTTGAAATTGATTTTTTTCAATCATTTGATGCAACTCTTCCACTAACTCCTCCTTAGTAAAAGGTGGAATTAGTTTTATTTTTTCCATAGAATTAAAGAATCGTTCCAAATGTAGATCTAATAAATGTGGCTTCCCATCATATAGTCTGAATACCTCGTATATACCATCACCAAATTGAAAGCCTCTCTCCTCTAATGGAATCATCGGCTGTTCTTCCTTCGTATTTACAATTCTTCCGTTAAACAAAATCCAATCTTTATGAGTAGCTTTCATTCATTCCCACTCCTTTATTCCATAATTGGTTTAATTGTACAACTTATCCACACTCAAAAGAAGGAATTTTCTGTATTTTCATAAATAAAAAAGTACATCACCCATTTAAAGTGATGTACTAGACCATTCATTTACTTTAAAAAATATTTTTCAATATCATCTAACATAAGGTTTGCAGCTACAATACCACCTGCTGTATTCCAAATCACTTCATCTACTTCGAATACTTTATTATCTTTAGAAGCCTGTAACTGCTTAAAGAGCGGATCTTCTGTCCATTCTTTCGCTAACGTGTTTCCTTCATTATTCTTATCCGCATCTTTATCAGATGTGAAATAGAATAAGTAGTCCCCGTCCATATTTGGAATTTGTTCTTTTGTAATTCCTTTTATCGCAAATTCATCTTTATCTTGTAGTGGTGGTCGTTTAAATCCAATATCATTTAATACAACGCCTGAGAATGAATTTTTTTGATAAATACGAACATCACCTGGGACGAAGCGAATAATTGAAACTTTAGAGTTAATTTTATCACCTAATTGTTCTTTTATTGCTGCAATACGCTTTTTATAATCATTAAGAGCATTTTGCCCTTCTTTTTCTTTATTTACAGCTTTTGTATAAAGCGTAAAGTTTTCTTTCCAATCACCGCGCAATGTTTCAGCATATACTGTTGGTGCGATTTCTTTTAACTGCTCGTATATTTTTTCGTGACGCATTTTATTTCCAATAATTAAATCCGGCTGAAGCTTCATTACTGCCTCTAAATTAATGTCACGTTCAGTTCCTACTACTTTCGTATCTTTTAACTCTTTCGCTAAATGAGGATACCATTCATCCCCAGCTCGTGGTTTTGTCGTTCCAACTGGCGTTACTCCAACACTTAAAAGTGCCTCAGCACCCTCATTTGTTAAAACAACAACTCTTTTTGGCGTACCATTTACTGTCGTTTCGCCCATTGCATGTTTTATACTATATGAATCTTTTGCCTTTACTGATGTATCTTTATCTTTCTTCTCTTCTTCTTTACCGCACCCTGCGATTATGACCATTAATAACATAATGCAAAGTATAAGAATATTTTTAGTGCGTGTCATAAATCCTCCCAGTTGAAAATGATTTTCAATTATATTCACAAGACTAATGTATATCTTATACATTGTCAATAGATATATCAGAAAACTTTTTCAGTATATATAATTTAGATCTCATTTTTATTCAAAATATTTTTGTACTTATTTGCTATTCACTTTTTAACCGTAACATGTGAAACATAAACGGACATAAGAAAGTAATTGTAATTCCAATCAATGCATAACGTACATAATACATATCAGGTATTACTTTTTTTAGTATGAGCTGCATCATTAACATGAAACTAAGACCTAAAACTGTTTTTACTGCTTGTATTTTAAAATTATTATTTTCATTCATTTTAATAAAATGATTCTCTAACATGATACCAATCGTTGAACCTGTCAAAACTCCAAGTAATTTTAAATTATCTATTTGGTCAGTCATAAAATACATAATGAGTGAAACTGCCAATACAATTCGTTGTAACAATATAAATTTCCTATCACTCAATTCCCCTGTTACTTTCGTATATAAATAAACAACTATGACACTAATTAAAACGGCACCTATTATATCACTGAGCCAATGTACACGTAAATATAGACGAGAAGTAGCAACCAATATTATAAAAATAATTCCAATGATCCAAATGATTCTCTTTTTACATAACATCATAAAAGAGCCCCAAAATGTTGTCGCTAACTGGACGTGTGTACTTGGAAAAGAATAACCAGCGGCTGATTTTTCATATAAAGCTTGAATTCCGTCGTATGTATACGGTCGTGGGATTTTCATGAATTCTTTTACCACTATCCCCATATAACCAGAGAAGCAAAGCATAACAATCATATGAAACGCTTTTCTTTTAGAAACGCACCAATATAAAATCGAAATAATGACTAAATACAACGTTTCATTTGCAATACTGGATATAAGTTTAAAAAGTATTGTAAGCACACTTCCCTCCAGACTGGTCATCCATTCAAGAAATAAAAGATCAATATTAAACATACAAAAACGATACCTCCAAAAAAATTTCTTTCTGCTATTTGTCAGCACTTAAGTTAAACTAGTTGATTTACATGTCAAATTTATACACCTACTTACGTTATAGATTAAGAATATATAGTACCACATACTAATAATAGATACTATGTTAAATCATCTAATCATTTTTATAAATTTTAATGAAATTTTGAGCTTTATATACAAAAACATCTATATCTTGTATCCCATTACTTATCTTTCATTTCAGATCGCACCCATCGCAGTTCGTATTTTGGGTTATATGGAACTACTATTAAATAAAGCAGTATACATATAACTTTCAAAGCCATTACAATTACAAATAAAAAACCGCCTTATGTAAGGCGGTTTCTATCATTTTGCTTTAACCAATTTAAAATAAATATATACGATTGATAGTGAATATAACGTATGCAAAATAAAAGAAATAAAAGGGCTATTCCAGTGCTACTATACAGTAAACCGAACTTTAAAAAAATATTTAAAAGCGGTGGAAAGTTCGTTATGTTTTGTAATGTAATAAGCATACAAAATAAAAGGAAAAACACAGGGGCATATTGCAATTCATACGGCTTTCTCTTCTTATTCATTCTTTTTCGAATGAACATATGGCTTAGCTCTGCTACTATAAAACACCCTCCAATTAATACAAGACCAGAAGTCATCGTCATACATCCACCTGCCTTATATTTATCCCGCACGACTACTCATCGTTATATTTTCTTCACATATATTCCATCTTCCTCATTAAAACCAAAGCTCTCTATGAACGATTTTGCTTGTTCTGTTAATTCCGTTTGTAATACCTTTATCTCTTTCACATTTCTTTCTTTCATCATCGCTTCAAATGTAAAATACGTATTTGTCCCATAACCGTAACTTTGATAATCAAAATGAATAATTAACTGAGATAAAACCGCACTCTCCTCTTGAACACGATAATCTATCACACCAATATATGTATCATCAACTTTCACACAATACTGTACCTGATTCTCACTTAAACTATGTGAGCGAAACATTTCTTTAACAACGTTTTCATTTTCTACATTTACTTTTTCAAACGTAATCATATGTTGTCCATCCTTTTACTATTATTGTATCAATAATTCGTTCCATTTATGAAAAAAACCTTAAGATCCTATGCGATCTTAAGGTTTTTCTAATTAAACTAAGCTATACGCACGTTTCGTTTCTTCGTGGAACTTATTCGTATCGTATTTATGCTCAACATAAATTTGATGCCATACCATAAACGCAAGTACAGTCCAAATTTTACGGCTATAATCGCCTTTATCTGCACAATGTGCTTCCAGTAAGTTTAATACATACTGTTTGTCGATTAAATGCTCTGTTTTACTCTCGTTTATAATATTGATAGCCCAATCATGCATTTCGTCTTTTAACCAGTGACGAATTGGTACTGGGAATCCAAGTTTTTTACGATCTAATACGTGATCTGGAACGATTCCGCGTGCCGCTTCACGTAAAATAGCTTTCGTAGTTCCGTTAGCAATCTTAAATTCAGTTGGAATTTTAGATGCAACATCGAATACTTCTTTATCTAAGAACGGTACACGAAGTTCTAATGAGTTTGCCATTGTCATTTTATCAGCTTTTAATAAAATGTCACCGCGTAACCATGTGAACATGTCAATGTACTGCATTTTGCTTACATCATCATAATCTTTAATTTCGTTATACAATGGTTTCGTGATATCCATATAGTTAACACTTTCATCGTAATACTTCATTAATTCAGCTTTCTCTTCTTCACGGAAGATTTTCGCGTTTCCATAGTAACGCTCTTCAATTGGCGTACATCCGCGCTCTAGGAAGCTCTTTCCTTTAAAGCCTTCTTTAAGAGCACCACTTAATGCTTTTAGAACGCTCTTACCTGGGCTAGGAATGTAAGAGAACATTTTTAGTGAGTTTGGCTCACGATAAATGTTATAACCACCAAATAGCTCGTCTGCACCTTCACCTGAAAGAACAACTGTTACATGCTTACGTGCTTCTTTTGCAACGAAGTACAATGGTACAGCTGCTGGATCTGCTAAAGGATCATCCATATGCCAAATGATTTTTGGGAACTCATCCATAAACTCTTTCGCTGAAATGAATACGTTATGGTTTTTAACGCCTAATTTCTCAGCAGTTTCTTTGGCAACATCAACTTCACTGAAACCACGTTGTTCAAAACCAATAGAGAATGTTAAAAGATTTGGATTCATTTCTCTTGCGATAGAAGCGATAATAGATGAATCGATACCACCAGATAAGAATGAACCTACTGGTACATCACTGCGCATATGCACTTTTACTGAATCATATAACACATCACGAATTGCTTGTATATGCTCCTCTTTCGTTGCGCTTGAAGCATTGAAATAAGGTTTCCAGTAGCGATGGATTTCCATCTCTTTACCGATTTCTTTTACGAAATAATGACCAGGCTCGATTTTATTAACATCAATTGTTAATGTTTCTGGCTCTGGACCATATTGGTACGTAAAGTAATGTTGTAGTGACGTTGGATTAACGCCTTTATCTTCCATCACATGCATAATACTTTTCTTCTCAGATGCGAAGAATGTAGTATCACCTTGTTGTGCGACGTATAAAGGTTTAATACCGAAGTGGTCACGTGCACCGAAAAGTTTCTTCTCTTCACGATCCCAAATCATAAATGCAAACATACCACGAAGATAGTCTACACATTTTTCTTTCATATGTGCATACAATGCAATGATAACTTCTGTATCAGATTGTGTTGCAAACGTTGCACCTTTTTCAAGTAACATTTCACGTAATTCTACATAGTTGTAAATTTCACCATTAAAAATAATTACATATCGATCATTTTCATAAGTTAGCGGCTGATGTCCTGCCTCTAAGTCAATGATGCTTAAACGGCGGAAGCCAAATTGTACATGTTCATCACGAAAATATCCTTCGTCATCTGGACCGCGGTGGAAAATCATCGTGTTCATATTTTCAAATTGATGTTTTTCTGTTTCTGAAAACTCTCTAGGGTTTTCACATAAACATCCTACAAAACCACACATACTTCTTACCCTCTTTCAGTTTTCATTCTGTCTATATACTACTATATCAACCCTATTTATACTAGCATAATCAATTGAATATGGCGACCAAAAACTATAAAAAAATCACTCCATTTCACATTTTTAACAATTTTTTATGAAAACATGAAAACTAGGCAATCACCTTTCTCCGCTTTTGTCATATGATATTGCAAATTGATTTCTAGGAGGGAATACCATGAGTGAAGAAAAAAAAGACTCTTCTCGCCCACCGGTTCGCAATTATTTAAAGCAAATTGATGATTTCTTCGAGCAAACACCTCTTCGCAATGTAATCGCTGATTTAAATCATTTTTTCCAAAAAGGAAATCGTTTATTAACATTCCCTGTAGATTTATATGAAGTTGGTGAAGAACTCGTTGTTACAGCCGAACTACCAGGTATACAAAAAGAACAAATTCAAATTGAAATACAAAGTGAATACTTAAAAGTCTCTGTAAAAGAAGAGATACTTGAAGAGGTCGAGGAAGAAACATCTCATAACTATTATCGCCGAGAACGTTCCATTTCAGAAGCATCAAGATTGATTAAATTACCGTACTCAATTAATAAAAAAGCAGCGAAAGCTTCGTATCAAAACGGCGTGTTAGAAATTCGGGCACCAAAACTTCCACAACAACATGACATTTTATCCATAGACTAATGTAAAAAAAGAAGGGTGCTGTGCACCCTTCTTTTTAATCCACTAATCTCTTCATATCACGTATAATGTCTTCGTACGGCGTATTACTAATACCACTATACTTTTTCATTACTTTTCCGTTTTGATCAATTAAATAAAATGATGTACCATGCATAACTTGACCATTCTCTGGTTTATCTACAAGTGATTGGAAATTATCTTTTGAAAACTTTGTAATATCTTCTAACGAATAACCCGTTAATAAATTCCAGTTACTAGTATCCTCTGTAAACTTTTGAATGAAAGCCTTCAAATTTTCCGGCTTATCAAGGTCTGGATCTACACTAAACGAAACAAACTGAACGTCTAATTTCTCTTCTTTGGCCATCTTTTGCAGTTTTGCCATATTAGCAGTCATTGGCGGACAAACTGTTTGGCAATTTGTGAACATAAAATCAGCAACCCAAACTTTCCCTTTTAAATCTTTTGTACCAAATGACTTTCCATCTTGATTTGTAAATTGGAAAGTTTCTAAATCCCAATTCAATGGTTTACGAAGCTTTGAACCCGATCCACTACATCCAGCAAGTACAAAGAGACAAAATACAACCATAAGACCAATTATTTTTTGATAACGCTTCATTTATAAACCTCTTTTCTCTATCCTAAATTTAAATAGGTTATGTTTATCATAACAAAAGTTAACACTACGAGAAAATTGTTTACTACATTTGTTCACGAAATCGTACGAATTTACGTATGTTACTTCTTTATTTCAAGCCAATTACTAGACAAAATTTGTTTTTTTACTATTATTTCTCTAAATAGAAGTTGCAAAACTAATTTTATTGTTACTTTTGTAAACGCATCCCCCTATTTTTTAACAATTCCTTAAACATTCATCCATGTTATACACTGTATTCCTTAACAACATTTCGGTACAATACAATTACAACGATTTTAAATGAGGTGATGTTCATGACAAAACGTTATGAAAACATGGATAATGTGAGTACAAAAAAATCAATTCGTTCCTTTATACGTTGGCGAAAAGAACGAAAACAAAATAAAAAGGATTTTTCTTTTTTAGTAGAACAATCACCTGTTAAACAAAGTAAATTCCTACAAAACAACTTTGAAAAGACGACTATAACTTGGATTGGTCATTCCACATTTCTTATCCAAACGAATGGGCTGAATATATTAACAGATCCAGTATGGGCTACTAAATTAAAATTAGTTCCAAGACTTACTGAACCTGGTCTTTCTATACAAGAACTACCTAAAATTGATATTGTCCTCATTTCACACGGTCATTATGATCATTTAGATTTTTCAACGCTTCGTCAGCTAAATGATGATGCTTTATACCTTGTACCTATTGGACTGAAAAAACTATTTACTCGCAAAAAATTTACTCGTGTAGAAGAGTATAATTGGTGGGAAAATACAATCATTAATGATGTTTCCTTTCACTTCGTACCTGCTCAACACTGGACGAGAAGATCCTTATTTGATATGAATACATCTCACTGGGGTGGATGGATTATTAATAATGAACCAACGAATGAAACCGTTTATTTTTGTGGTGACAGTGGCTATTTCCAAGGTTTCAAAGAAATTGGCAGACGCTTTTCAATTGATATTGCCCTTATGCCAATTGGCGCTTATGAACCAGAGTGGTTTATGAAAGTATCTCATGTTTCACCTGAAGAGGCAGTGCAAGCTTATTTAGATTTAAACGCTACACACTTTATACCGATGCATTACGGAGCTTTTGCCCTCGCCGATGAAACACCCCGCGAGGCAGTAACAAGGCTTCGAAATAATTGGAATTTACGTATGTTACCGTGGGAACAACTGCATGTACTCTTTTTAGGCCAAACTTTTACTTATAATAGCGCAACAAGCGGTAAGCAAGTAAATGAAAAAATTGAAACATTACACGTATAACGTAACTACTTATTTTCTATATCCAACATATACTATAGAAAATCATAAAGTAAAACTTTAATCAGTGGGTGTTTTCTATGAATGAATATTTACAGACTCGCTATATCATTAGCGGGAGTGCCTGTAT
Source organism: Bacillus sp. DE0042 (assembly GCF_007680225.1). Taxonomy (NCBI): domain Bacteria; kingdom Bacillati; phylum Bacillota; class Bacilli; order Caryophanales; family Bacillaceae; genus Bacillus; species Bacillus sp. DE0042. The sequence continues at coordinate 612,809 of NZ_VEJP01000001.1, forward strand.
AACCCTTCTTATTTCTTACTTTCTATTCACATAAAAAAAGCTACTTGAAAATATATTTCAAGTAGCTTTTTTATTACTCTGCTAAATACATAAATCCGATTGCACCTGGACCTGTATGAGTACTAATAATAGGCGTTGTAAAGAAAATTTCTGATTGAGCAAATCCACTCACTTTTTCAACAGCCGCTTTTACATTTTCAGCTAAAGGAATTGCTTTCGCATGCGGAATTGCAACAGCTTTTACAACTTTTCCAGCTGTATCTTCCTCAAATAACTTAGCTAACGTTTTTACAATTTGACCTTGGCTACGCACTTTCGTTACAGGGTTATAAACACCATCTTCAAGGCTAGCAATTGGCTTTATATTAAGTAGCGAACCGATAAACGCTTTTCCTTTACCGATACGCCCACCCTTCACTAAATTTTCTAATGTATCTACTACTACATATAAACGAGTATTCTTTCTCACTTCATCTACACGTTTTAAAATTTCTTCTAGTGAGCGTCCTTCATTTGCCATTTTCGCAGCTTCTATTACTTGATATGCTAAAGCATGTGTAATAAATTGAGAATCAACAACTGTTACTTTTGTGTCGGTCATTGATGCAGCACTATTGGCAGTTGCCACAGTACCACTCATTCCACTTGTCATATGAATGGAAAGTACTTCACTTCCATCTTCACCTAACTTGTCATACATTTCTACAAATGTACCCATTGCCGGTTGTGATGTTTTTGGTAATTCCTCTGATTTGATCATTTCTTCAATAAATTCATCAGGTTGTAAATCAACGCGATCTAAATATGTTTGTCCATTTACAAAGATTGATAATGGTAGCACATGAATGCCATACTTTTCGATTACATCCTGCGTTAAATCTGCAGTTGAATCTGTTACAATTTTAATTTTTTGCATATTATATTCTTCCCTTTCCAATACGCTCTCCTTGTTATTATACTAGCATTCCCTGTGCTTTCAACAATTTCGAACAAATTTCACCAAATTAATTATATTTTTATACCTAAAATAAAAAAGACAGAGTTTACTAACCCTGTCCATACTCTGTATCATGCATTTTTTTCAAGGGTATTTGTTTTATATACATTTAAATAATCATTCCACTTCAAACAATTTTGCAAATATTCACGGAAAGAATACGAAAATCTTGGGTGCTTTTGTTTTTGAATTTTTGCAATAAATAATTGAAGACGAGACTGAATTAGAAACGATAATGGATGCTGTGCCTGTAGGACAGGGATTTCGAATATTTTAATACAATCCCCTGTTGAATGAGTGAAATAAAAACTTTTCGTAATCACAATATCAATCCTCTTTTTCATTGGATTTTTGAACTTCCTCTACTTTACACTGTAACACGTTGTTTAAAGTGGAGACTTCTATGAATACAAAAGTATCCTTAGTCAATCCCTGTAGTCCTTTTGGTTAGAAGATTTATACTCTATTCATCCTCCGTCCTAAATATCCGATAAGACAGGAATCCCGTTATCCGTATATTGCTTAATAATTTTAGTATAAACTTAGCAAAGCGCAAAGTTTGTCTAAATTTTGGAGATTCTATAATTTTTTTCTTCTATATATTGTATACGTTTATGTCTAAAGTATAACAAATAAATAAAAAAAGTGCCTTTATAACGAGGCACTTTTCGACTGTATTTCTTCTTCTCTTTTCTTTTTTCGCTTATTAACAATCTTTGATAAAGCGATACTAATTTCATAAATACAAATAAGCGGTACCGCTACTAAACTATGAGATAAAAAATCAGGCGGTGATATACACGATGCAATGATAATCAATGCTACGTAAGCATACCTTCTTATTTTTATTAGAAATTCCGCCGTTAACAGTCCAATACTCGTTAAAAACATGACAACTACAGGTAATTCAAAAATTACAGCAAATGGAACTGTTAAATTAAGAACAAAATGAAAATACTTTTCTGTCGTAAACATCGTATTAAACATTTCATTACCTATCGTAGTTAAAAAATGAAATAAAAACGGCATTACAACGAAATATCCAAAACATAAACCTGCAATAAATAATATAGACAATACCGGTATATACATTACTGTCATTTTTTGTTCATTTGGATGTAAACCCGGTTTTACAAATAACCAAATTTGTATAGCAGCAAAAGGAATTGTACAAACGATAGCAAATACTGTAGCAATCGAGAAAAAAATCCATAATACATCACTTGGACCGAGAACAGTTAATTTCATTGGTAAATCTTTTACTAGCCAAAAATAAATATCCTTCGTAAAAGTAAATCCGATAATTAAAAATAGGACAAAGGATAGTACTGTATATATTACTCGTTTGCGAAGCTCAACAATATGTTCTACTACGCTCATTTCCCGATCTTCCATCTCGTTCACCACACTTTATTTATCCATTTCGAGGAAAATTCATTACATTTTTTCTTTCTTTTCCTTCTCTTGAAATGCATCATCAGTCAATTCTTTCGTTGATTTTTTAAATTCTTTTAACGTTTCCCCTAAAGCCTTTCCGATTTCCGGCAATTTTTTCGGCCCAAACAAAATGAGTACAGCTACTAAAATTAAAATTAATCCTGGAAAGCCAATATTTGAAAACATTTCTCCATCCCCTTTATTAGTAGATTCTTTGTCCTACTATTGCATAATTTTATTTTGTCAAAAAAGTTTGAAAACGTCAACAAATCCATTGCCTTTTGTCAAAAAAATTCAAAAATATAATCAATTATACAAATTTCATTTTCTATTGCTCTTGTGTATGATATGGTAAGGGAAATGACATATTATTTTATGATAGTAGAAAGGATTTGCATTATGACTGAAAAAATGACACGAATGACACATTTTGTGAAAGAAGAAATTGCAAATGCAATTACACATGGTATCGGTGCCATTTTAAGCATCCCTGCCTTAATTATATTAATTATTCATGCCTCTAAGCATGGTACCGCATCTGCTGTAGTTGCATTTACGGTTTATGGTGTAAGCATGTTTTTACTGTACTTGTTTTCGACCTTGTTACATAGCATTCATCATCCAAAAGTAGAAAAATTATTTACTATACTAGATCACTCAGCCATTTATTTATTAATCGCTGGCACATATACTCCTTTTTTACTGATTACGCTTCGCGGACCATTAGGCTGGACGTTACTCGCTATTATATGGACACTAGCAATCGGAGGTATCATCTTCAAAATTTTCTTTGTACGCCGCTTTATTAAGGCATCAACATTATGTTATATCATAATGGGATGGCTCATAATCGTTGCTATTAAGCCACTTTATGAAAATCTAACTGGACATGGTTTTTCACTACTTTTAGCAGGCGGAATTTTATATTCTGTAGGGGCTATATTCTTCCTTTGGGAAAAGTTACCTTTCAATCATGCCATTTGGCATCTTTTCGTTTTAGGTGGTAGTGCGATGATGTTCTTCTGCGTACTCTTTTATGTCTTACCTACAGCGTAATAAAAAAGGTTTCAGCTTAATGTAAGCTGAAACCTTTTTTATTACTTATGTAATTGTGATGCGATTACATCCTGTGTATGCTTCGTTAATTCTTTAATATCCATATTCGCATACTCTTCAGATGTAATCGGCTTCGAAATGGTTACTGTTGCATGAGCTGGTTTCATACGGTTTCCATTCGCTTCAAACATTTTATATGTCCCATCTAATGTTACAGGTAAGATTGCTACACCAGATTTTACTGCAAGGTGAAAACTCCCAGCCTTAAACTCTCCAATTTCGCCACCCTTACTTCTCGTCCCTTCTGGGAAGATTACGATAGAATGCCCGTTCTTTAACAGCTCAATTCCATCTTTAATTGCTTGAAGAGATTGACGACGATCATTACGAACCATAAATACACAATTCATAAGTTCCATCCAAGTTGGCACAACTGGAAACTTCTTAATCTCTGCCTTTGAAACGAATCCAATTGGTTTATTTAAGTAACCTAGTAAAACAGGAATATCCATATTACTCTGATGATTACTTACAACTAGTACCGGCTTATCTTTTGGAACATTTTCCAGACCATTTACTTCAATTGCCCCACCAGCTACACGTACCATTTTCTTACCAAACCAATTTGTCGTTTTATACACAACATTATCTTTTTCTTGTGGCGACATCGTATTTACTTGTCTTTTCAGACGCCACATTCTCGGTGTAATCGCAATTACGATTAAAATTAAATAAAAGATTTTAAAAAACGTTTGAATCATACAGAACCCCCACCTATTATCATTCCGTCCTTCATTATACTAGACAAACGAAGGAAAAAGAAGAAAAAATGTCCAAACAGCAAGTGCTTGGACATTTTTAAGTATTCTATATTAGAAACGTTTTGCTAATTCACGAGCATTAGCAATTGCTGCTTCTTTAATTTCTGGTGCTTTTTCAGGGTTTGCATTCATACCTTCAACTGCAATGTATTCAGTTTCATTTACACCAATGAATCCTAATACTGTTTTTAAGTGATTGCGGCCAAAGTCTACAGCTGCGTATGCTCCTTCAGAATAAACGCCACCTGTTGCTTGAATGTGAAGTGCTTTTTTGCCTTCTAATAAGCCAACTGGACCATTTTCAGTATACTTGAATGTTTTACCTGCGATTGCTAAGTTATCTAAGTATGCTTTTACTACTGGTGGATAGCTAAAGTTCCACATTGGAGTTACGAATACATAACGATCCGCATGCATAAATGTTTCTAAGTTTGTGTTCATTGCTGCAACTTTTTGTTGTTGAACTTCAGTTAAAGTTTCAAAGCCTTCACCTGCTGCAAATTTACCCCAAGCAGCGAATACATCTGCATCGATTGCTGGTACTGTAGTGTTGAATAAATCAATTGTTACAACTTCGTCTTGTGGATGTTCGTTTTTATAAGCCTCTATGAAAGCTTCCCCTACTGCCACTCCGAAAGAACCTTCTGCTGAATTTGGATTTGCTGTAATAAATAGTACTTTTGTCATTGTATTCTCTCCCTTTTACAGATTTTATCTTTAATTTGAGATTTATATTTCGAAAGTAAATAACTTACCTTATGTAAGTATAATACAAAAAGTTGTGTTCAATGTCAATAAAAAATAGCTACTTTTTTTTCGTAAGTTAATAAACACTATCTTTTCAATACGTTTTTGGTGAAACAAAAAACTACCTCCACATTCCATGGAGATAGCCTTCATCATTTTCTATTTTTGAAACACATGTTTCACTTTTTCAGCCGGAATATTACTTCCGCCTCTACCTTTTACATCTTCAATCATCATTGTAATGACCATATCTGGTGAATTTAAATCAAATGCAGCGAACCAGCCTAGCTCTTTTCCTTCGGCCTCTTTTGATACTTTCAATTCCGCTGTACCTGTTTTTCCAGCAAGCGTCTTACCATCAATTTTAGCAATTTTCCCAGTGCCATCTGGATCATTAATTACTTTCGTCATAGCAGTTTTTAATATATCCTGATTGCCTTTTGAAATGACATTCTCTTTCCAAACTTTTGGCTGCTTATCTGTTTTAATAATGTATGGAGAAGGTATGTTTCCATCATTAACAATTGGTGCGTACGTTAATGCTAGATGGAGTGGCGTCATTAATACTTGCCCTTGTCCATAACCTGTGTCTGCCATTTGAATATCATTTTTAATTCCATCATTTGCGATTTTAGAAGCTGGGAATCCATATTCAATTGGTAATTTCTCATCGAATCCGAATTTTTTCGCTTCACTCATAAATTTATCTTTTCCGATTTTCAAAGCTTCTTGTGCGAAATAAATATTATCCGAGTATTTCATCGCTTTATCAAAATCAATCGGATTTGCATCTTTTACACGCGTTACATAATAATTACCCCAAGAAGAATCTTTTGTCCATTTGAGTCCTTCAATTTTCAATTCTTCTTTTGGATCGATTGTTTTCGTTTCAAGACCAATTGCACCTGTAATTGGCTTAAATACAGAACCTGGTACCGATAATTGTGTAAATCGATTCGTCATCGGTTTTTTCGGATCATTATTCCAAGCCTCGCGTTGTGCTTTTGATGTTCCTCGTGCAATTAAATTAGGATTATAAGCTGGACTACTTACAAGAGCAATTGTTTCTCCACTTTTCGGATTAATTGCCGCACTTGAACCAGCTTCTCCCTTCATTTCATTATACGTTTTTTCTTGAACAACACTATCGATAGTTAAAGTTACATTTTCTCCATCAACAGCATCTGTCTTCGCTAAATTTTTAATTTCTTTTCCCTGTGCATCTTCCATGAAGACACGGCCACCTTTTTTCCCGCGTAGCTGTTCTTCCAATACTTGCTCTAATCCAGCCTTACCAACTGGTTCATCGGCTTGATAGCCTTTCTTTTGAAGCGTTTTTAAATCTTCAGCATTTACTTTTCCGATATAACCAGTAAGATGCGCTGCTGCTTCCCCTAACGGATATGTACGAACATTTACAGGTTTTGCTGCAACACCTGGTAAATCGATGTACGTATTTTGCGTTGCTCCCTCAGGCAAAATTCCAATTGGTACGAGATACCCTGGTTTTACCCATTTCGCAGCTAGTTTTTGATCAATCTCTTCTACAGACATATTTAACAACTTCGCTACTGCTTCTTTCGTTTGCGGAGCAGTTTCATCTAATTTTTCTGGAACAATTCCAATCTCAGAAGCTTTCCCATTCGTCGCAAGACCTTTTCCATTACGATCGTATATTTCACCACGTTTTGGTTGTGTTGTTTGCATACGCACTTTACTATCTTTTGTCATACCTGGGAATATAAAATCAGGAGTCCAATCTATTTTCCAAGATTCTTTATCTCCATCTTTTTCTTTCACCATTTTTGCTTCATGACCAAAAGTGATTTTACCACCAACTGTATCCATACTTACTTTAAAAGGAACAGGACCTTCATCTTTTTTATCTTCTTTTACTTCCCCTGTTTCTACTTTTAAGTTTTTCACTTCAATGCCAGAATAAATTTTTTCATATTTCTCAGTGAACTCTTTCTTTGAAATATCTTTTTTTGCCTTTTCGGATAATTGATCATACATTTCTGCAAATTTTTGTTTATTCCATGCTTTTGTATATGTATCAAACGCTTCTTGTGGTTTTTCTTCTTTACCGCATCCAACTAACATGAACGTTAAGCAAAGAAAAAGAATCCCCCATATCTTTCTCAATCGATTCTCCTCCTCTTTCTATATGAATACTTTTGAAAATTTTAGCATTTTTACATGCTAGATTTCATTATAGCACTATTGAATATCATCTATAAACTTATATTAACGAATACAAATAAAAAGATTGATGTGAATTTCACATCAATCCTTATTATTATTGTTGCTTCTCATATACATGATAATAGTACGTATACGGATTCTTTTCATCCGTTAAACCTTTTTCAACAAAAACTTCTTTCCAATTTGTCATATCCATTTCTGGGAAGAATGTATCTCCTTCAAATGCATGATGGATTTTTGTTATATATAACTTGTCTACGTAAGGTAAAAAGAGATCATAAATTTGTGCTCCGCCGAAAATAAAGATTTCCTCTTCATTTTTGCATAGTTCAAACACTTCTTCTACAGAATGTGCTACTTCACAACCTTCAACATGATACCCTTCATTACGAGTTACAATAATATTACGTCTTCCAGGCAGTGGTCTACCAATCGCTTCGTAGTTCTTTCTGCCCATAATAAGTGAATGGCCCATCGTTGTTTTCTTTACATACTGTAATTCACTCGGTAAACGCCAAGGTAAATTATTATCTTTGCCAATTACTCTATTCTCGTCCATTGCGACCATAAATGAAACAATCATTTTTTCATCTCCTCTACAATTATACTGCAACCGGTGCTTTAATTGCTGGGTGTGGATCATATCCTTCAATCGTTAAATCTTCCATTTCAAAATCAAACACAGATTTCACATCTGGATTTAATGTAAGTTTCGGGAATGGACGTGGTTCACGTGCCAATTGCTTTTCTACTTGTTCAAAATGATTCGTATAAATGTGTGCATCTCCAATTGTATGAACAAATTCTCCCACTTCAAGACCACATTCATGTGCGATTAAATGTGTTAGTAATGAGTAACTTGCAATGTTAAATGGAATTCCAAGGAATATGTCACCACTTCTTTGATATAACTGACAAGAAAGTTTGCCATCCGCTACATAAAACTGGAATAGCGTATGACAAGGTGGTAATGCCATACTTGGTACATCTTCAGGATTCCAGGCAGAAACAATTAGGCGACGGGAGTCTGGCGTTTTTTTAATCATTTCAATTACATCTTTTAATTGATCAAGCGTCTCACCAGCTGTCGTTTTCCAGGCACGCCACTGCTTTCCGTATACATCTCCTAAATAACCATATTTATTCGAGAAATCATCATCTTCTAAAACGTTCTTTTTAAACAATTCCATTTGCTCATCGTACTGCACTTTAAATTCCTCATCTTGTTGTGAGCGAAGACCGAAATCAGTCATATCAGGACCAGTATACTCATCGCTTTCTACCCAGCTCTTAAATGCCCATTCATTCCAAATATTATTATTATGCTGCAATAAATAACGAATATTTGTATCACCTTTCATAAACCAAAGCAGTTCACTTGCTACAAGGCGAAACGGCACTCTCTTTGTCGTTAATAAAGGAAAACCTTTACTTAGATCAAAACGCATTTGATATCCAAATACAGATACAGTGCCTGTCCCTGTACGATCTTCTTTCTTCGTACCATGCTCCATTACATGGCGGCATAAATTTAAGTATTCATTTTCAGCATGTTTCATATGTAGTAAAACCTTCTTTCAATCGTGTATGAAATTTATCATAACATGAAAAATAGTAAATTTAATCATCCTAATCAATAAAAAATATTTCTATATTAACAGAATTCTACCCCTTTATATTTTTACAAAAGGTAAATTTATAATCGCCTGATCCTAAATCCTTTTCAATGTTATGTTCTGCTTTCCAATTCGTTTCGTCTATCCGCAATGTAGTGCTTGTATTTGGTGGTACAGAAATCTTGAGAAAGGCTTGTTCATTTTCTACACGCCACTCAATCTTAATTTCTCCATAAGCTGTCTCACGTTTTACTCTAATCCATTCTAAATTCGAATCAAAATGTGGTTGTACATAAAAATGTTTATATGCAGGTTTTGTCTCATCCATTTCTAATCCAATAATATATCGGTATATCCATTCAACGATAGAGCCATATGCGTAATGATTATAAGAATTCATACTATCATTCCAAAGTGTTCCATCCTCTTTCACGCCATCCCAATGTTCCCAAATCGTTGTGGCACCTTTTTTCACTTGGTATAACCATGATGGATAATCTTCATAAAATAGAAGCTTACAAGCAAGGTCATGCCTGTTAAACTTGCTTAATATTAAATTCAAATACGGTGTTCCTAAAAAACCTGTTGTTAAATGATTTTTATTTTCTTTTAATAGCTCAATTAAGCGATTAAATACTTTCTCCTTCACATCATCTTTCACTAGTTCAAAAAGAAGTACTAATATGTGGGCTGTTTGGGTATTTGAAATTAACCTTCCATTCGGTGTAACGAAATCATTTTGAAACGCTTGAACAATATTTCCATGTAACTCTGCATAAAACTTAGCATCTGTATTTTCATCTAAAATCTCAGCAATTCTTCGTAAAAGCGATGTAGAATACGCATAATAAGCTGTCGCAATAAAATGCTTGTCTGTTCCGCCTTCATATACATCTGGTTTCGTATCTAATGCAAGCCAATCTCCTAAATGATAGCCTGTATCCCATAAATACTCGTTCTCACCTTGTGAACGTATGTAATCTATATACTTCTTCATACTGTTATATTGTTCTTTTAAAATCGATACATCTCCGTAATGTAAATAATGAACCCACGGGCATATAATTGCTGCATCGCCCCAACCACCAGAAGTATGTAAATCAAAATCCGCTCTTTTCCCAAAAGCATCTGGAATAACTAAAGGCACAGCTCCATTAACATTTTGATCTAATGATAAATCTTGGAGCCACTTTTTAAAGAACAATTGTACATTCATAATTTGCGTAGCTGTCCCAATGAACATTTGTGCATCTCCGGTCCATCCAAGTCGATCATCTCGCTGCGGACAATCTGTTGGCACATCAAAAAAGTTCCCTCTTTGAGACCATTCCACATTATGATGAAGTTGATTGATTAATGGATTAGACGTTTCAAATTCAGTCGTTTTTTCCATATCCGTATGTAATACAATCCCTTCAAAATCTGCTATTTGAGGCGGCTGGGTTAATCCACTTATCTTCACATACCTAAAGCCTTGATATGTAAAATGAGGTTCAAACGTTTCCTCTTCTTCTCCTTTTGCTATATACACTATTTTTTGTTTTGCCTTTCGGAGATTTCCGGTGTAAAAACTACCGTCTTTATTCAATATTTCAGCATGATGCAATTCTATCTTTTGGCCAATATAAACATGACGGACTGTAAATTGAACCCAACCTACCATATTTTGCCCCATATCAATGAGCCATTCGTGATTCGGTAGTTTTGAAATAGAAATCGGTTTAATAATTTTCATTTTACGAATTGCTTCGTTTTCTTGCGCAACAAGTATTTGTTTGGAATGCTCAATTACTTCAACATCTTCTAGCCCTTGCCCACTTTCTTCTAGCCTAGCGTCGTAAACCTCCCCTTCATAAATTTCTGAATACAAAATTGGGCTTGGTGTTACCTTCCATGTTTCGTCTGTTACAATTTTTTCTTTCGTTCCATCTTCATACGTTATATGTACTTGAGCAATTATCACACGTCTTCTACCGTAATAATTACGTACATGATGCATGGTAAGTGGTCCCTTATACCAGCCATTACCTACCAGAACCGAAATAGTATTGTGCTCACCCTTTAATAAATGCGTTATATCATACGTTTGATACAGTACTCTCTTATCATAACTTGTCCATCCAGGGGTAAAATAACAATCTCCAATGCGCTCTCCATTTATAGAAGCCTCGTATAATCCTAAACTTGTGATATATAAACGCGCTTTTTTAACTACTTTTTTAATAGTAAAATTTTTATTAAAGGACATAACTTGCGCTCGTTCTTTTTTCGCAGCAATCCAGTTCCCGCTCCAGTTATCTTGCCCTTGTAATCCAGTCTCCCAAAATGCTACTTCTGACCAAGATGATTCTTCTCCGTAATTATCCCATACCTTTACCCGGTAAAAATAACGCGTTTCCGCTCTGTATGAAAATGAATTGATTGGTATATGTAAACTTTGATCTGTTTCTACTTTTCGCGAATCAAACATTATAATTTCAAAATCTCTATCCTTCGCAACCTGCAATTGATAAGCAAGTTGTTTTACATTTCGGTTACTCGACTCAAGCAGCCAACTCATTTTAACAACTTTTGAATCTATACCTATCGGATTTTTTTTATTATCGCAAAGCACTCTCTTTATTGTTAGCACACTTCTTCACCATCTTTTCTATATCTTAATTTAAATTAATTATAATAAAAATAAAATTCTAAATAAATAATAATTTCATTCATTCTTACAAAATTATTAACTTTCCATAATTAAAAAGGTTTTCATTTTCTATTACCGAAAGTATAGTGCGGTAGGATAAAATTTATATTTGGAGGTTAGAAGTATGTCTAAAATTGAAACTCCTGTTATGACTTCTTTACAAACAACGGTTGAAAAAATGATGAAGGATTTAAATGTTCCTGGAGCTGCTGTAGCTGTTATAAAAGACGGTGAAGTTATTATTTCAGAAGGATTTGGCTATCGAAATATAGAGACAAAAGACACTGTTACACCGAATACTCGGTTCGCAATCGGTTCCTCAACGAAAGCTTTTGGTACACTTTCATTAAGCTTGTTAGCACAACAAAATAAGTTTAATTGGGATACTCCTGTCCAGTCTTATATACCTAACTTCTCTTTATCTGAACTACTTGCTAGCTCACAAGTTACCGGACGAGATTTAGCTTCTCATCGAACTGGTGTAAGCCGTCATGAGGCTCTTTGGTACAGCTCTTCCTTATCTCGAAAAGATCTCGTTGAAAAAATAAAACATTTACAACTTGATGCACCGTTCCGCACAGCATTTCTTTATAACAACTTAATGTATGCAACAATTAGCTACATTGTTGAAAACATTACGAATCAAACGTGGGAGCAATACGCTACAGAACATATTTTAGAACCTTTAAATATGAGACATACAAATTTCTCTGTTACAGATTCACAAACTACAGATGATTATGCTTTACCTTACATTGAAAATGAAGGTGAAATAAAAGAAGTTCCATTCCGCAATATTGATACGGTTGGCGCTGCTGGTTGTATTAATTCTACAATTGAAGATATGGCCAATTGGGTCCTTCTTCACTTAAAACAAGGGAAATTTGGAGAGCATGAATTAATTTCTCCTGAATTATTACAACAAATGTATACACCGCACAATTCAATTCCAGATCAACCGGTTTTATCACTTCCTGAATCTCCATTAAATAGTTACGGCCTTGGTTGGTTTATTAGCGCTTATCGTGGTAATAAGGTGATTCATCATGGTGGTAATATTGATGGATTTTCAGCGCTTGTTTCATTCATACCAACAGAAAACATAGGCCTTGTCATTTTAACGAATGCTGGAGGTACATTACTACCTACTTATCTCGCTAATCAAATTTATGACGAACTACTTGAATTAGAATCCATTGATTGGCATAAACGTGCTGTAGAAGATACTGAAAAAATGAAGGAAATGATGAAAGAAGCAACTGAATCCATTCCTGAACAAATTAAAGGGACTACACCTTCTCACAAGTTAGAAGATTATACCGGTACTTTCGAGCATCCTGCATATGGAACATTACAAGTATACAAACGAGATGAGTCGTTATTTGTAAAATTTATGGAGATGGACATTCAATTAGCGCATCATCATTACGACATCTTCTCTGCAAAAGTTGACTTATTCCAAATGAAAATGAGTTTATTATTGGCTTATGAAATGAGTGTTAGTGGTGAATTCCCATCCCTTCAGTTACATGTACCAGCTATGTTAAGCACGCAGCCGCTTGCATTTAAGAAAATTAAATAAATATTTTAATAGAGGGAAGATAACACTTCCCTCTATTTCCCTTTAAATTATCCATCCCAAAAAAAGGATAATACGTAAAGGATACAGAATTCTATTATTCAACTAATTAAATTACCAGGAGGAAAAGCTGTGTACACAGAAATTTCCAAAGAAATTGTTTCGATTACTCATCACGATTATTCAGGTTGTATAGATAAGGAAGGATGGGACGATCCTGCTACTTATTTACAGACAGTTGAAAAACTAGAGAGACAAGGAGAACTAACACCAGTACAATTTACTGAAATTGTACGTGATTACTTACTAGACTTTAAAGATAATCATATGTTTTTCAAAATGCACTCTAAAAATCAACCTCTTAACAGTGTTGGCTTCCAGGTGAAAAGATACGAAGACCGCCTATATATTACATCCAATTCACAAGAAATAAGATTGAAAAAAGGACAGGCTATTCTAGCATTAGATAATATGAAAATTCCAGAGTTATTAATAAAATATAAGAAGTATTTAAATGAGAATACATATGAACGTGAAAAATGGGATTATGTTTTATTAAAATCATCAAATTGTACACTTATAAATGAAAATGGCGTAACCGAAACCATTACTTTACAAAAGTATAAACAAAGCGAATATACGCCTATTTATTCATTTAAACAGCAGAATAAAGATACACTCTTAATTACTTTGACGGATTTCGCAAATACTGATGCTATTAATAAATTATTAGACTTACATAAAGATGAGCTTAATACTTTTCCGAACTTAATAATAGATGTGCGATTGAATCGTGGCGGGAGTGATGATGCATTTTTCAAATTACTTCCTTACTTATTCGAAGACAAAGAGATTTCCCTTTTAGATTCTTCAGATACAATGCAATTAAATCATACAGAACGAAACTTTCATTTACGCATGAAAGACATCGAAATGGAAGATTATGATTCTTTAGACGAACTTTCCAAAATATTCACAGATATATTTATTCAAGATTTAAAAAAGAATTATAAAAAAGGATTCGTTACATTTGATACTTCTGAGTTACCAAAAGAACTTCAATCATTAAAAATACACGGACGAAAATCACCTTGTAGAGTAGTTATATTAACAGATGTTACATGTGGAAGTTCTGGTGATTCTTTTGTAGAAGTAGCAAAAAAATCATTGAAAGTAAAAGTAATAGGTCGTCCTACTGCTGGTTTAAATGTTTATTCTAATTTAGCGGTAATGGAATGGGCTGATACATTCGCACTTTACTACCCTACTTCACGGCTCTCTATTATAGATAAAGGCGAAGGAATGTCCGGAATTGGTATACAGCCGCATATACATATCCCGTGGACTCCGGAACATCTACAAGAAGATGTTGATTTAAAATTAGCATTACAACTGCTTCAAAACGAAGAATGGTAAAAAAATAAAGGGAGATGTGAATCACACCTCCCTTTTCTATTTCATATTAATTTTTCTGGTTGAAACCAAATTGGCTTTAATGACTCAAAGTCTTTATGATCTTCTAAAACTATAGTAAGACGCTCTAACGTATCATCTAACATATGCGGTGCTGCTCGTAAACTCCAGACAACTGAAGAGAAAACCGTCATGCCAACGTAAACCGCATATAATTTCCAAAACTCCTCTGGTATTCTCCCGTTAAAGTATCCTTCTATTTGTCCGATTGAATACGGAATACTAATGTCCCTTGCAAATAGTGCAATTTTTACGAAATCATGAAGTGGGTCGCCCCAATCGTAGCCATTAAAATCAACAACACCTACATATTTCGCATCACGTACAATTATATTTTCTAAATGAAAATCATCGTGTTGAAATCGATTTGGGCGGTTTTGTAAATATATTTCATTTTCATCTATAAACTTAATGATTTTATCATCTTTTTTTATTTTTATTCCACATGTTTTATATGCCTCTACATATTTTCGATGTTTTTTCATTGCTCTTTCATACCATGGAAGGATATCCTTAGGAGCTTCATATGTATGCATTTTTGCTAAATCTTTTCCTGCCTCTATACCAATTTCATATTGTTCTTTTGGTGAATACGTAGGCAATAGCTTCTTCGCATCTTTCCCTTCTAAATATGAAAAAATGCCATAGCATAAACCTTTTTCTGCCAACAAACCCATTTCAATTGGTTTTTGTGCTTGCACACTACGGTTTTGCATTTCATTTAAAATTTGAAACTCTATTTTCTTTCTTTCATACTCTTTCATATCGCCTGTCCGCAATAAATATTTTTCGTTATTCGCACACGTAATTATATATTTCTTATCTGGTGAGAAACCTTTGGAGATTTCTTCAATATTAACTGCATCCTTTACTATTTGTATATTGTTTTGCCATGCTGTAATTGTCTTCATATATACTCCCCTTACATTTCTACATTTGGTGTATACGCTACTTCTATTATAAAACCATTCGGATCGTAAAAAGAAATGGGCTCCTCTAATTTGCTACCCAAAATTCAATATGATGAATACCTGCTCGAAGTGTATTCATATTAAGAATACGCCCCTTGTACTACTTGTACAATTTCCATCGGTGTATTGACCATATAATCTGGTGCATCTTTTTTCACTGTTTCAATGACATCATATCCCCAAGATACCCAAATTACATTTACCCCAGCCTTTTTACATGCTGCTACGTCTCGCTGTTCGTCACCAACATATAACATATCTTTCTCTGTTATCTTTTTGGATTTTAAAAACCGTTTTATCATTTTATCTTTTCCGAACAAATTTTTTGAACAATACACTTCTTGAATATTTTCTATATCATTATTGTGTAAAAATGCTCGAATATGCTCTTCTGAGTTCGATGATATGACTGCAATTCCGTAGCCTTTCTTATGTAGTTCATCTAATACATCCTTCATCCCATGGAACAAAATGAGATCTTTTATAGCAGGTTGATACAATTTATAAAACTCTAATGCTAATATCGGTAGTTTATACAGTGGTACATCGAGTTGTTTACATCTCTCCGGCATCGTTAATTTACGTAAATACTCAATTTCTTCTTCCCTTACGGTTTTATATCCATGCTTTTCAGCAAGCTGGTTATAAATTGGTACAAATATATTTTGTGAATCTACTAATGTGCCATCAAAGTCAAAAACAATATATTTTTGCATTCCCATACTCCCTTACTTCTTTTTTCCTAAACCTATTTTATTCAACAATATAGTTGTCTTACCCTTCTATAAGCATAAAAAAGAACAAGATTTTCTCTTGTTCTTTTTAAGAAAGCCATTTTGGCGGTACATTCGTATTCCAATAAATATTTCCTAACTCATGGTGTCCTGAGTACCCATCATCAAATCGATGATAGTGGAAATTAAAATAGTAACCATCTTGCGGTGGATGATCTCTTCTTACATGAAATCGCAATAAGTCATTTCCTGATTTCGTGTCATACACATGAAAAATCTTTTCATTATTTCCGCCAGCTGGCCTTTGAGAAATCGCTAATGATTGCAGCGAATCTTCTGGTACATCATTGGCAAGCTCAGCAATTGCCTCTTCAATTTTCGGTAATATTAGACCTTTAAACTCATCTTCAATTACTGGACCAATTTTAGTGCCAAACTTTTGCATCGACTGCTTCTCTGCTTCTAGCATTGCATAAGTAATAAAAGTATCGGTGGTTAACCTGTCATTCGTTTCTTCATATGTATAGGACGTACTCTCCAAATTTTGTTGCCCAGCTGTACTCGTAGGCTTGTCCGCAGCTTTGGCATTATCAAGCAATATGGAAGGAGGCGTCACTAAACCAAATGTAAATACGGTAATTAATGCGACTAAGGTTTTTCTAAACCAATTTGGCATTTATGTTCCCTCCCTTTCACTCATTATATTTTATATAACGGTTGTTTCTTCTATTATACAAAATGATTGTAATTTTTGCACTTTACAATTTTGTTAACGTTCACATATTTTTCACTTGAATATGAAATTGTAAGATTTCATACAATATAAGTACAACAACAATGAGGAGGCAATCAGATGACTTTAGATGTCATGTATTCCGCCGCAAGCATACTCGTTTTAGTATATTTCCTTTATCAATGTGTAACAGATTAAAAAAAGAGCCATTTTCCGGCTCTTTTTCTATGGTAAAAATACAATCCAACCAATCCATACTATAAAAATAATCCCGGCAATTACAGTAGGTAATAAATAAAAATGAGAAAGTATAACTATTCCATACAAAAGCAGTACTGGAAGTAATAAATAGCGATCTGCCTTCCATCTTAACAGTAGTAATTTTCCTTCATCACAATATAAATGAAGAAACATTTTTTTCGTAAATTCATTCCAATAATCGCGCGCATAACGAGAAATTGCAACTAAAGAAAATACAAGAATAATAGCTACAATCCACCTCGGACTCATGATAATACTTACAGTACTTATACATACAATTTGAATATAAAATATTCGTGCACTACTTGTACGGAAAAATTCTTTTAAAAAGGATTCAACAATACGAGAATCTTTTTTCTTCCCTAAAAACTTTTTAGAACATGGAAACATCCACGGCTTTTTATTCGAACTACTCGGTTTAGCCGCATGACCACCAACTTGCATAATCCCACTCGTCCAGCGCATACTTTCTTCTTTCTCTTTCTCAACTTCTTTAAAAAAGCAATTTTTATAATTTAGTTTTTCTTTTATCAATACGATAATTAATAAAACTGCTAGACCGATACATAGTATAGAATAAAAGGAATTTTTATAAATAAGAAACAGACTCAATCCAAAAAAGGATAGACTTATAGAAAATATCACATTTTTTACAATCCATAGTAGCCATCGTTTCCCCACACGTATATGAATAAATCTCGTTAACAACGACAACATAAATCGAAATGCAGTAAAAAATAGCCAAAATAATATGATTTGTACCTGCGCCACTCCAATACTTTTCATCAACACTGGTAACATAGCAACTACTACCACTACATTCGTTATCGCTATTCGAATTAACGTATATGTCATGCCATACTGGATTAACTTTTGCATGTGAGCGGGATAAGAAATTAAAAATAAACTATCCGCTTGTTCAAAAAATGAGCGAACTCCTCTAGAATATGTAATCACATAAAATGCGAGTAAACCTAATCCGAAATAAACTGTCTCTCCCATCGATAATTCTTCCATCCATAGTGAACGATAATAAATCCCTATAAATATAAGTGCAGGAATAATAATATATAGTGCAACCGTCCAATCAGTTATAGAACGTATGGACTTCCATTTACGCCCAAGTTCATGGCGCAATCTTTTATAAAATTGTTGTTTAATCATGCTGTTCACGCCTTACTATTACATCAAAGCAGTCTAATAATGAACTCCCTGGCATTTCTGCTAACGCTTGGATAGATTCTAGATTTCCATCTGCGACTAATGTACCTTGTGAAATGAGTAAAAATCTCTCACAAATTCTTTCAGCTGTGTCTAATACGTGCGTACAAAGTAAAATACCTGCGCCACGTTCTTTTTCTTTATATAAATAACTTAAAAACTCTTTCGTAGCTACTGGATCTAAACCGATAAAAGGTTCATCAATGATATAAAAATCTGGTTCAGTTAAAAATGCCAAAATGAGCATCGATTTTTGTTTCATACCTTTTGAAAACTTTGATAAATACTCATGTTTATGTTTATCCATTCGAAACATATGTAATAACTCTTCTGCTTTTCTTTCCCAGCTTCCTACTTCGTTCTCGCGAGCATCCATTAATAGTTCGATATGTTCCCAAAGCGTCAAATAATCATAATATGTCGGGTGTTCCGGCACGTATGCATAAGGATTTTTCTTTTCACCAAATGATATTTCACCATTCATATTTACAAGTAAACCGAGCATCGTTTTAATCGTCGTACTCTTCCCAGCACCATTCGCACCAATAAGTGCAACTAATTCACCTTTTTCAATTGAAAAGGCAATATCATGAATTGTCTTTTCCCCTATATCATATCCGGCAGAGCGAATATTCACGTCTAACATACATTCCCCTTCTTTCCATTTCCAATAAAATCAAGGAAAAGAATAACAGATAACTATCTATATATCATTATAAAATATTTATTTTCATAGCAGGAATACATACTTTTTAACAGAATATTTAATGTTTGATTACATTTTATTGGAGTGGATTATATGTCTTTTCAAATTCGCGAAGCTACAATAGACGATATAGATGCACTTTGTTCTTTAGCGAAAGAATTAAAAGGTTCTTCTATTTCCTATGAAGATATGAACAACCGATTGCAATTCGTACAAATGAGTCCTTTTGATTTTTTATATGTTTATGAGGAAGAAGAAACCATATGTGGATTACTTGGGTTTCGTATACGTGAAAATTTAGAAGATATAACTCGTTATGGGGAGATTTCAATTATTAGCGTTAATTCTACAATACGACGGAAAGGCATTGGACAAGTATTAATGGATTATGCAGAACAATTAGCAAAGACACATAATTGTATCGGCACATGGCTAGTCAGTGGAACAAAAAGAGTAGAAGCACATCCTTTTTACAAAAAATTAGGATATGAAGTAAATGGATATCGATTTGTAAAACATTTTTAAACTACTTATAAATGGAAAGGACTAAAACTATGACAAACATCGAAGCTATTTTTATTGATCGTGACGGTACAATTGGCGGTGACACTACAATACATTATCCAGGCTCTTTTACATTATTTCCTTTCACAAAAGCAGCTCTGCAAAAACTAAAAGCTCAAAATATAAAAATTTTCTCTTTCACAAATCAACCAGGTATCGCAGATGGGATAGCGACTGTAGCTGATTTTGTAAAAGAATTAGAAGGCTTCGGTTTTGATGATATATACGTATGTCCTCATAAACACGGTGATGGTTGTGAATGCCGTAAACCAAGTACAGGTATGCTGCTGCAAGCGGCTGAAAAACACGGACTTAATTTAACAAAATGCGCTGTAATTGGTGATCGCTGGACTGATATCGTTGCAGGAGCAACAGTACATGCGACAACGATATTAGTTCGAACAGGCGCTGGATATGATGCTTTACATACGTACCGAGACAAATGGGCACATATTGAACCAAACTACATTGCAGAAAACTTTGAAGATGCTACAAATTGGATTTTAAATCAACAATAATACAAATTAAAAGAGACGTTTTCACAATGAAAGCATCTCTTTTAATCTTATATTTTTTTAAAACGTTAATTCATAATGGAAATAACGATTATCTCTCAAATAACCATTTTCAGCGTATAATCGCTGTGCTGATAAATTATCAATCTCCGTTTGTAATTTTACACCTTTTGCACCATTTTCTAAGGCAAATTCTTTAGCAGCTTCTAGTAATTTTTTACCTGTTCCTGCTCCGCGCTTAGTGGCTTGTACAAATAAATCATTTAATATCCATAATTCTTTCATCGAAATGGAAGAAAATGATGGATATAATTGTGTGAAGCCAATATATTCACCGTCTTCAACTGCTACAAAAATAACGGATTCTTTTCTCTCTATTCGATTTCGCAAAAATCCTTTTGCTCCTTCTATATCGGAATCTTGTCTATAAAACATACGATAGTTATTAAAAACTGATGCTAGTCCATCTAAATCTGCAATTGTTGCCTCATATATTCTCATTTTACTCCATTCCCCTTCCAATACTCTCTCATTATATCTGTTGCCCATTTAGGCTGTACAATTTCTTCTTTCGGCATAAACTCTTTCATTATCGGCTTTATATCCAATATAGGGGTGCCATCAATAGCATCTAATCCCTCAACAATAATTGATTTACCTTCTCTTTTGATCACCTTTACAATTGTGGTTCCTATGCGATTCGGACGATTTTTCCCGCGCTGTGCAAAAATGCCTACTTTAGGATAATCATTATTATTTCTAGGATGTCTAGCAAAATATTGAATTTGTTCATCAGTTACTTTATGAAAATAAAAAACAACTTCAATATGAGAAAAATCTTCAATCCCTTGTATACTTTCCTCTGTATATATTTCAGTTAAAGTGATATAGGATCTTACTTCTCCCCACTCATCATCTTTTATTTCCTTTCTTTCATTATGTACAAATGCGATTGGTTGAACTGAAAACATACGCATTCCCCCTTAAATGTAACCACTTACATTATAAAGTATTTTCAGAATGTTTTCCACAAACACGAACTAGATTACATAATATAATTATGATCTATTTCGTAAAGCGAAATTAACTGCTTCAACTGCATGTATATGAGTTGTGTCAAATATCGGAACTAATACGTCTTCCTGCTTTATTAATAATCCTATTTCTGTACAACCTAATATGATTCCTTGTGCCCCTTCTTGTACTAGCTCTTCTATAACTATTTTATAATACTCTCTAGATTGAGATGTTATCTTTCCTAAACACAATTCTGTATATATTACTTCGTTTATCTTTTCTCTATCCTTTTCTGATGGAACCATTACTTTTATACGATTCTCTTCTATGCGTAATTTATAAAAGTCTTGCTCCATTGTATATTTTGTTCCCAGTAAACCAACCGTTTGAATATCTTTCCTTTTAATTTCTTTCGCAGTTGCATCAGCGATATGTAAGACTGGAATATGAATATTCTCCTTTATTTTCTCAACTACTTTATGCATTGTATTTGTGCAAATAATTATAAAATCTGCTCCTCCCCTCTGTAACGAATATGCCGCATTTCCTAACATTTCTCCTGCTCCATTCCAATCTCCGTTAGACTGGAATCGCTCAATCTCTTCAAAGTCCACACTATGAATCATACATTTTGCTGAATGTAACCCTCCCAATCTCTCTTTTATTTCTTCATTTATGATTCGATAATATTCAGAAGTTGATTCCCAACTCATACCACCAATTAAACCTATTGTTTTCATTAAAACCCACCCACCTTATACTGTTTTTTAAAACTAATCACAACATTTTATTATGTATATTATACACAATAAAACAAGACTTTACGTTTATAATATAAAGTCTTGTTTTAACTATTTCCAAGGAAATTTTTATAAGAATATTCTGAAATTAACTTTCTGATGTTTTTATAGAATCTTCATATTGATAATGAAAACATTCTCGATACAACTGTTTAATTTCATCATATGATGGCACACGTGGATTATTTGCTGGACTTCCACTTTCAATTGCATCTGATGCCATTTTAGAAATAGCTGTTTCAAATTCAACTTCACCAATTCCGTATTCTTTTAAATTTGGGATACGAAGATCAAAACAAAGTTTTTTTATTTCCCTCAGCGTGTAGTCGGCTACTTCTTCATCACGATAGGAATACAAATCTTTATTTAAACAACGTCCAATATCCGCTAGTCTTTTTACTGCACTAACTTTTGTATATTCTAAAACTGTAGGTAATAGTATTGCATTCGATATACCATGTGGTACATGAAATAATGCTCCTACCGGCCTTGACATTCCATGAACTAACGTAACAGATGCATTGGAAAATGCGATTCCAGCTTGTAAGGAAGCAATCATCATCGCTTCTCTTGCCTCCATATTCTCTCCATCCTCATATGCAATACGTAAATATTTCATAATACCTTCAATAGCGGAAAGAGCTAGTACATCTGTAAGTGATTGTGAAACTTTAGAAATATATGCTTCGACTGCATGACATAATGCATCTATCCCTGTTGCTGCTGTAATATGGGGTGGTACCGAACGCGTTAAAATCGGGTCAATAATCGCTACTTGTGGGGTAAAACTCGGATGTTTCATCATCATTTTTACATCTGTTCGTTTATTCGTAATTACTGCTACACTTGTTACTTCCGATCCAGTACCAGAAGTTGTTGGGATTGCAATTAGTGGTAGCGGATCGTTTTCTATTTCCATATCTTTTTGGACGTAATCTTCCACTTCTCCACCATTTGTATATAACACCGCAACTGCTTTCGCAGCATCAATACAACTTCCACCACCAATACCGATAATAAAATCACACTTTCCTTCTTTACAAAGTGTTAACGCTTCTAACACGTGTATATTTGTAGGCTCAGCATTTACTTTATTATATGTAATAACAGTTATACCTTTCGTATTTAATTGTTGTATACACCTCTCAACATATCCTAAATCCTCCATAATTGTATCCGTAACTATAAACGCTCTTTTCCCCAACTTCTTAGATTGTTCCCCCAGCTTTTCAAGCGAATTTCTTCCATATAATACAGACTTCGGCATACGAAACTCAGCAACATCTTGCAAGTACTCCACCCCTTCTTACCCTAATTTATATTTTAGTTTATAAAATATCGACTTAATAAATTCCTGTTGCAGTATAGAATGCAATTACTAAAAATACAGCAACCGTTTTCAAAATTGTAATAGCAAAAATATCTTTATACGACTGTTTATGTGTTAAACCTGTGACTGTAAGAATAGTAATAATAGCCCCGTTATGTGGTAATGTATCCATTCCTCCCGATGCCATTGACACGATACGATGCATTACTTCTAATGGAATATCAAATTGATTGGCCGCTGCAATAAACTTATCTCCCATCGCACTTAAAACAATTCCCATTCCTCCTGATGCAGAGCCTGTAATTCCAGCTAAAATATTCGTCGTGACCGCTCCATTCACTAGAGGATTTGTGAATGTGGCAGAAATGCCGTCTCTCATAATCGCGAAACCTGGAAGTGCTGCAATTACCCCACCGAATCCAAACTCAGCACCTGTATTCATCGTTGCAAGTAACGCTCCACCAATACTTGTATTTAATCCAGCTTGAAATCCTGTTACTACTCGTTTCCAATATAATAATAACGTTGTTACAATACCTATAATAAGTGCCAATTCTACTGACCAGATTCCAACTACTGCACTTAATTCTACTTTTCCAAATGCTTTCATACCAATTGCAGAAAAATCAAAACCATTCGGATACCACTTCGGTATCATAATAGTAAAAACTTTATTCATTACACCTACTAAAATAAGTGGTATAAAAGCAATCACTTGCTGTACTCTTGTAATTTCAATACTTTTAAGCATCGGCATATCTTTTTGTTCTACTTGCAAAGAAGCTGCCATTTCAGTATCCCCATCGTTAAAACCAAAATACCCTTCTCCTGCTGCCTTCGCCTTCTTACGTCTACTCTCTAAATATAGTAAACCTAACGTAAGTACAAAAATTGCCCCTACAATACCAAGTATCGGCGCAGCATAAATGTCCGTTTTAAAAAATGTTGTAGGTATTACGTTTTGAATTTGTGGTGATCCAGGTAGCGCATCCATTGTAAACGTGACTGCTCCAAGTACAATCGTTCCAGGGATTAAACGCTTTGGAATATTCGCTTGTCGAAACAGCTTAGCTGCGAACGGATATACAGCAAACACTACTACGTACACACTAACGCCACTATACGTTAAGATAGCACCCATTAATACAATCGCTAAAATCGTACGTTTTTCACCAACTAACTCTATAATTGTCTTTGCAATCGAGTCCGCAATTCCTGACATTTCTACTACTTTACCAAATATTGCCCCAAGTAAAAATACAGGAAAATATAGTTTAATAAAACCTACCATTTTCTCCATAAAGATATTCGAAAAGAAAGGTAATACAAAACTAGGCTCTGTCAAAAATACCGCAAATAATGCAAATATCGGTGCAAATAAAATAACAGAAAACCCTCTATATGCTACAAACATTAGTAAACTAAGTGCTAATAATATAATAACTAGCTCCAATTATCCCCCTCCTTTAAACAGAAAATTCAAACTTTTATAGATAAACTTCTACTAATCTTTTGATTCTGACATCCCTCCTCTTATTCATACAAATTTTTCATGCTGAAAATGTCTAATTATACATATTCGATTACATATGAAAAATCCCTTTAAACATAAACGATTTCATCGTCATACGTTATAAAGGGATTGTTAGTCTCTACATTTACTACTTTACCAAACTATTTTCTAAACAAAAATGATGTAGTTCTTTTACATCATTTACTATATGAGTCGCACCAACTTCAGTCAATTCTGTTTCACTACCATAGCCATATAAAATACCAATTGAAGCAATCTCATTATGATTCGCACCGATTATATCGTGTTTTCTATCTCCAATCATAACAATTTCTTCTTTATTAAGTTCTTCATTTGTTTGTAAAATATGAGCAATGATTTCTTCTTTTTTTCTTCTCGTACCATCTAAATTACTTCCAATGATACTTTCGAAATAATTCTTTAATTGAAAATGCTCTATAACTTGTTCAGCAAATATAGTAGGTTTTGAAGTCGCTATAAATAAACGATTTCCGGTATCTTTTAATCGTTTTAAAAGATTTGGAATACCCTCGTATACATTATTTTCTAACAATCCACGTTGCTTTACATACTCTCTGAAATAAAAAACAGCTCTTTCAACTTCCCCTTCATTCATATTGTACCTCTCTACGAATGATTGTTGGATGGGCGGACCGATAAATGAGTCTAACTCATTTACATGTAATTCTTCAATTCCAAGCTTTTTTAATGCATACAATACTGAATTTACAATTCCTTCTTTCGGATCCGTCAATGTTCCATCTAAATCAAATAGAAATGTTGTATACACATTTAATCCCCCGCTCCTATTTACTTTACATATTATATGGAAGGCTTTTTCATGGCCACCTTTTACTATACTATCATTATTTATCTTTTCGAAATTTTTTCTTCTATGTCACATACTTTCAGTTACAAAATGTAATACATATGATAAAGTAAAAAAGTTACAATTATTTTAATAGAAACTGGTGAATCTAATGTCAATTACGTTAATTGTTATAATGGCTTTCACAATTGTTATTCATGCGGTTGAAACAAGCTCTTATAGTATTCGATTAGCTGGAGTGCGTTTAAAGAGAATTGCTGTTGCTTTGTCTGTCGTAGGCATGGTGTTACTCATTTCAAGAACATCTAACATGCTACAAGCCTTTTTAATCAGTGGGTTTGTCGATGAGGCAAAACGAGACGCATCCATTAATTTAGAACATATTATACGGCTCGTTCTATTATCCGCCTCTGTCGGTACATTGATTGCGATTATACTGTATCCAACTTTAACCAAACTATTTGGATATGTCATTCAAAACTTTGAAACAGACGGTTCTTTCATTCGAATGATGAGAACAAATAACATTCAAAAATTAAAGTACACAAAAAAATATGTACGCTTCCCAAAATTAGAAATGATTCATAGACTACGCATTGGTGGTATTCCAAAACGTATTATGCTTATTAACATGTTTGCTACTGCTATTTATACAGCTGGTGTTCTTTCAGCCCTATACGCTTCCTTTTTACTTCCAGATTACGCAACAAAAGCTACTACAGCTTCTGGCCTTATTAATGGGTTTGCTACTATTTTATTAACAGTGCTGCTTGATCCACGTATCGCTCTTTTAACAGAGCGAGCTCTTCAATCAGAAGAAGGTGCAGAAGCAATGAGTAAAATGTATGGCTGGCTAATGATTTCTAGACTTTTTGGTACGTTATTAGCACAACTATTATTCATACCAGGTGCTTACTGGATCACGTGGATTATTAAACTGATGAATTAGTCCTCTATAAAAATAGTAGGTGGGATAACAAATGACTATACAAACAGAGCAAGATATAATTCGCTTAATAGAAAACGACGAATGGATGATGAACGTATTACAAATGGCAAAATCACTAGAGTTACCTGATTGGTGGATTTGCGCCGGATTTGTTCGCTCTAAAATTTGGGATACTTTACATAACTATGAAGCTAGAACAACTAT
This sequence comes from Bacillus sp. DE0042, assembly GCF_007680225.1. Lineage (NCBI taxonomy): Bacteria > Bacillati > Bacillota > Bacilli > Caryophanales > Bacillaceae > Bacillus > Bacillus sp. DE0042. The sequence continues at coordinate 639,800 of NZ_VEJP01000001.1, forward strand.
GCCTGATGTTGATGTAATTTATTATAATAGTCTATATAAAGATGAGATATACGAACAATCATTAGAAACGAAATTAAAGAATATTGATGCTACTATCCCTTGGTCGGTAAAGAATCAAGCTCGTATGCATGTGGTGAATAATATGCCACCGTACTCTTCTTCTGTTGATGCTATTTCTAAATTTCCTGAAACAGCAACCGCTTTAGGGGTTACATTAGACGAAAAAAACAAAGTTATATTAACAGCCCCATGCGGTATTGAAGATGTTCTTTCCTTACAAGTGAGACCAACAGCTCCTTTTCTTGAAACAAAAGAACGATTACATATATACAACACTAGAGTTAATAAAAAGAACTGGCAAAACAAATGGCCTAATATTACAATCACTTATCCCAAAATGTAAGAAAAGGAGCTTCGCATTACACGAAGCTCCTTTTCTACTTTATTTCAAAAACTGAATGACTATTTCAGCAAATCGATCTGCTTCTTCATAATGCGGTGTATGACCACTCTCTTCAAATACAATATAATCCCCATTTTGAGCATCTTTATTAAATGTTTCAATTTGTTTTTCACACGTTACTACATCATGTTTTCCTACAATTAATAACATTGGATTTTGTATATCTTGTATCTTAGGTAATAATGAAGTGTGGAATACTCCTTCTAATTTCAATCTATCAAAATGAATTTTGGAACGATTTGAACATACTTCCCACTCATCATCACTATATAAACTCTCATCTTTCACATCTTCCTTATAATTGTAAATCTCCATTCTTTTTTCTTTTAATTCATCGCTTAATCTTATATAGGCTTCTAGCAACTCTTCTGAAGTAGCATCGCTAGCTGAATAAGTAAGGGACTCCTCTGCTACTTCTTCTTTTCCATACTTTTTTAATAAATGCCCTGTCTTTTGTAACAAAGCTCTACTTGTTAATGCAAAATCGAAAGTTGGCGCTTCAAATATGATTTTCTCTATTGAACTTGGATATATCGACGCATATAACAATGCTACATATCCACCGAAAGAATGTCCAATGACAGACCATTTCTCAATTTGTAATACTTTTTTTAGTTCCTCACAGTCTTCAATCAAATCATTTAATCCAAAAGCTTCGTCCTCAGTAATTTCTTCTGAGCGACAAACACCTCTTTGATCTATCATTATTACATATAAAGAATCTTTTAAACGTTCCGCTTGATGAAATGAAAAATCATAGCAACTTTCTCCTGGTCCACCATGCAAGTATAGGACTGGTTTATTTTTAAGATTTCCATACGTTTCAACGTATAGCTTTTTCCCTCTAATGTTCATGTATTTCCCTGTTCCTATCAAATTCGCCTTTATAATCATCACCTTCTTTTTTTACTGAATATTATAACACCTTAGATTAAATAATCCCTATTACATTTAAAAAGACGATGATTATTGCAAGTGGCGCTACAAATCGAAGTAAAAACGCCCAACAAGTAAATACTTTCTTTCCATAATTTCCACCTACAAAAAACTCTGCTTCTAGCACCTTCTTTTCCATTTTGAATGAAACGAAAATACTAATAAATAGTGCTCCAAGTGGCATTAATATATTACTAGATAAGAAGTCCACTGCATCAAAAATATTCTTTCCGAAAATCGTAATATCACTCCATATTCCAAATGATAACGCGGATGGTATACCTACTAAGAAAATGCTGAAACCGATTATCCATGATAATTTCGTTCTCTTTTCTTGTTCACCATTTGCTAATGCTGAAACAACTGTCTCTAGTAGAGAAAATGCCGATGTTAATGTTGCAAATGTAAATAGTGCAAGAAATACTGTTAAGAACAACCCACCGAATGGAATTTGACTAAATACAGATGGTAATACGATAAATAGTAATCCAGGCCCTTCTGTCGGCTCCATTCCTAATGAAAATACGGCCGGAAAGATAGCAAGACCTGCAAATAATGAAACAAATAAATTCAATCCAACAATTGTAACTGCTGATTTTGGTAAACTTTCTTTTTTATTTAAATACGAGCTATAGGTAACCATAATCGAAATCCCGATACTAATCGCAAAAAATGATTGTCCCATCGCGAATAAAATACTTTCTGAAGTAATCTTTGAGAAGTCTGGTTGTAAGAAAAACTTCACACCTTGTATTGCATTATCAAGTGTTAATGAACGAATAATAAGAGCAACAAATAAAACGAACAATGCTGGCAACATATATTTACTTGCTTTTTCAATTCCATTTTGTACACCCTTTGATACAACCCAAATCGTAATGAACATAAAAGCGAAATGTCCCATAATCGCCCAAGCGGGATTTCCAATTGTTTCAGTAAATAATGCTCCATAATTTTGTCCCGGAGTAATAAGTTGTCCCGTTACTCCTCTGAATAAATAAATTAACACCCATCCACCTACAACACTATAAAACGAAAGTAGTATAAAACATGTTCCAACGCCAAGGCGTCCAATCCAGTGCCATCCTGTATTAGGTGCGATACTTTTAAATGCTCCAACTGCTTGTTTCTGCGTACTGCGTCCAATCATAAATTCAGCTATAAGTAGTGGTAGTCCAATTAATACAGTAAATAATATAAAGATTAAAAAGAATGCTCCTCCCCCACTCTTCCCAGCGATATAAGGAAACTTCCATATTGCGCCAAGTCCAATTGCTGATCCTGCTGCAGCCATTATAAAACCTAATTTCGAAGTCCATTGCTCCGTCTGTTTCATCTTATTTTCCTCCCAGTTAAATTACTTTATATAAATAATTAAATTTTATAAACCAATCCGAATAAACCCTCCATTTCTATTTCCATAAAATAAAAAAATGGCTCAACGTCTCTATATAAAGAGACGCTAAGCCATTTACTTAACGCGGTACCACCCTTATTGATTCCATTATGAATCCACCTTAGTAGTAATCGTTTGATTACAAACCTAATATCGAAGGTTAACCGTTAAGATTTACTAAGAATGTGATTCCGTTCCACCTTACTGCTCCTAGGCGAGTTCAGGATGTCATTTGACTATGTCACACCAACCCATAGCTCTCTGTACAAATATACGACCTTACTACTCCTATTCAACACATTTTAATATTTAGAATATATTTTCTTTTGAAATTAATATGAAGTATATCGGTTATATTTATAACTGTCAAGGGCTATATTAAAATTTGATGAGAAACCTCTTTTATTTTTCATTATCCTTCGTCATCATCATCACCGTGATTATCAGTACTTTCTTCTTGATCATCGTCATCTTGTTGTTGAGATGACTCCTTTTGCTGAATAGCATTATTTACCGCAGTAGTAGACATGACTTCACCTGTTATTGTATGTACTCTTACATCAACCGTTTCTGTTTGTTTTTTTATTATAATTTGGTAGGTAGACGTACCATTTATATTGACTACACTTACCTTCTCGATAAAACCGCCTGGTACTTTTTGTAACGCAACTTCTTTCGCCTGCTCTTCTGTAACGATTTTTTGTATTTGTGAAGTACCAATAAAAGCACCCGTCGCTTCTTCAATTTCTACCATTACATTCTCATTTGCACTTTTCTCTATCTCTATTACATATACATTTTTTTCGTTCTTTTTCTCTAGTCTTATCCCTTTCACATTCCCTTGTACTTGCTGCACTGCAATCTCTTTTGCATGCTGCTCTGTAACTTTTGTCGTTTGTTTCTGTAACAATTGAATTTTCCCGGTAGTTTTTTCGATCTCAACTATTGTACTTTGAGTAGCATTTGTTTCTACCGATATTACAAATACCTCTATCCCCTTTCTTTTTTCTAATATAGTTTGTTTAATGATCCCCTGTACTTTCTGAAGTGCCATTTCTTCCGCTTTTTCTTTCGTTATTGTATTACTTTTTAATGATATTTCTTTTGCACGTTTTATGTTACCACTTTGAGCATCTACTATTATTTCATATGAGCCTTTTTCATTTAAAAGGTTTACCTTATATACATCTTGTTCCCCTTTGCTTACTAATTTCATATTTTTTATTTTTCCAGGATACTGTTCAGACACAATATTCTGAATTTTTTTCGGATAATATTTTTTCTCCTTGCTTAGAAACAATACGTTGTGATACAAAAGCTACACTTACAAGCACAAAACAAAGTAACAATGCAACCTTCCATTTCTTTTTCATTTTCAAGCTCCTATCTCTTTATAAAAAACGAGGCAAATATACGGTAACTTTCGTCCATTTTCCCTCTTCACTTTCCAGTTGTATATTCCCTTCATGAGCATCAATAATTTGTTTCGCAATCGACAATCCTAGACCTGTTCCTCCTGTTTCCCTACTCCTCGCTTTATCAACTCGAAAAAAGCGATCAAACACTTTCTGTATATCCTCCTTAGGAATTCCCATACCGTAATCTTGAATAGAAAAAAAGACTCTTTCCTTTTGTATTCCTACTATCAAATCGATTGAATCTTTACTGTATTTCATTGCGTTATCCAATAATACTACTAATACTTGTTTTATTTTTTGTTCATCAATATTTACAACAATCTTTTCTTCCTCTGTAATAACACGAAAATCCCGATTATATGTTTTTTCTAGTTGTTCCGCAGTCAACTTGCATAAACGAACTACATCTGATTCTTTCGTTTCCAACTTCCACTCTGCACTACTGTTGGCAAGCAGTAACATTTGATTTGTCATGCCTTTCATTCTTACTGCCTCGGAGTATATCGCTTCTACAGATTCTTCTAAAACATCTTGTTTTTTCATTCCCCATCTTTTTAATAATTTTGCATAACTTTCAATAACTGTTAACGGTGTTCTCAATTCATGTGAAGCATCTGAAACGAACTGCTGTTGTTTTTCAAAGTTTTGATGTAATAAATCTATCATTTTATTAAATGTCGTTCCCATTTTGTACAATTCATCTTTTGATTTTTTCTCTAGCGATATCTTTTTGAATATCCCTCTATCTTGTATATGCTCCATTGTTTGTATTAAAGAGTTTACAGGTTTTAAAATGAGTTTACTTAACATTCTTCCCGCAAAAAAAGACGGAATTAAAACGAAAAGTGAAGCAATAACTAATACATTTTTTAACATATTTAAATTCTCTTGCAAACTATCTAAACGTTCCGTCATTTCTAACGAAACGATCTTCCCATCATTCCAAATGATTGGTATTTTTATATAAGCGAATTTCCCTCCATTTTTCTCATAAATTCCCGCTGATTCTTTTCTTTCAAATTTCGTATTTACTACTGGGATTGGTTTTGCAATATCCACTTCTTGTCTAATCATTACCTTTGAATTTTCATTAATAACTCTAATCATACCGTTTGAAGGTAAATATGGTTGCAACAGATTTGCTGCATCTATTTCTTTTACTGATTCTGCATTCATTCCTTCTATAATATGTACTGCCTCACGTTTTAAGCGTTCTAACTCTCCGTTCGTTGTAACTTTATAAAACAAAAAGTATATAGAACTATTAATAAGTAACAAAATAAGTAATAACCATACTGTAGAGAATAAATATATTTTATTTTTAATTTTCATATATTACACCTTTAAGACATAGCCAACACCTCTAACAGTGTGAATAAGTGGCACGTCCACATTACAATCTACTTTTTTACGTAAATATCGAATATATACATCGACAACATTTGTATCACCATAATAATCAAATCCCCAAACATTCGTTACGATCTGTTCTCGATTTAACACTTGATTTTCATGCTTCATTAAAAAGAGTAATAAATCAAACTCACGTGGTGTTAATTCCACTAAATGATTTCCTCTTTTCACTTCTCGTGTTTTCTCATCTAAATATAAATCTGCAATTTGATAACTACTATTTTCCTCTTCTTTTCTTACGTTTGAAATTCTTAAACATGCACGAATTCTCGCTAAAAGTTCTTCTATTTGAAATGGCTTTGTAATATAATCACTTGCCCCTTGATCTAAGCCACTTACTTTATCAACAACTGAGTCACGAGCAGTTAATAAAATAATAGGTATTACAGCATTTTTCAAACGTATCCTTCGAAGTACTTCTAACCCACTTATATTTGGAAGCATTACATCAAGTAAAATTAAATCCCATTTACCAACTTGAAACTTTTCCATTGCCTCTGTTCCTGTTTTAGCAATCTCACTTTCATATCCTTCAAACTCTAATTCTAACTGCATGACACGCGCAATTTTTTCTTCATCCTCAACAATTAAAATCCTTTCTCCCATAAAAGCCTCCCGCATTATATAATCTTTTCATACCATTTCAGTATAACAACTAATACTTTCCTCCAAAAGAAATAATACCCAATATTCTTTTCAACTTAATGAAAAAAATCAGGAATGAATTATATTCCTGATTTTTAGAGAGACAATCCAACCCACTGCCAATATGCATAGTAAAATACAACCATTACAAACATATACATAACACTTAAATAGCTGCTTAACTTTAATAAATCTTGCGGCTGAAAAGTTTCTCTATCACTTTCTTGAAATAAAAGTAATGCTTTAGAACTGACTGGAAAGGTTAAACAATAATTCATGCCAACAATGCCTAAAAATAGTACAGCGACTTCGTTTAGCTGTAGACTACTTGCAAAGTATAATAATGGCGGAATAAAAATTACCGCTCTCGTTGTGTGAGATGTAATATATAAATGTGATGTGACTGAAAGAATAACAATTACGAGTAACACGATGAAAATGGATTGCTTATTAATTAGTTCTGTTACTAAAAATAACTTCTGCATAATCCATTGCGCTGCACCACTCTCCATTAAAGATTTCCCTAATGCAATTGCTGCTCCAACAAATAAAATTAAGTTCCATGAGACACCTTTTAAACTTTCTTTCCACTGCATCACGCCCAGTTTTGGCAAAGTTAATAAAAACACTCCGATTATCGTTACAGTTGCAATTTCCAAACCGTGAAACGACTCTGTTAACCAAAAAGCTACCATCGCTATTAAAATACTGATTGTATACTTTTCATTTCGCGATAATTCAAACTTAACTTTTTTCTGTTTCAGTTTTGTTTTTACTTCCTCTTTATCTAAAAATAAAAATAATATTACACGACAACTTATAAAGCTCATTATGAATCCAAATGGAAATCCCCATATTAACCACTCTACAAATGTAATATCCTTATTATTAAATTCCTTTAACATATCTAGGGCAATTAAATGGGAACCTGCACCAATAATTGTAGAACTTGTTGAAACTAAAATAACAGTAGGCATTAAAATTGCTAATGCTTTCGTAATTCTTCTACTCCCAAATTCTTTTGATATAGCTTGAAAAACAGGTAATACAACCGCTGCGCGTCCAGATGTTGATGGAATAAAGAAAGCGAGTATTTGAATAATCATTGTCAAAATCCCGCACAAGCCCAAAATATTCCGAGCACGATTTACAACAAAGCACGTCATTTTCTCAGCTAAACCGGTAACTTGAAGTGCCCTTCCTAAAATAAAGGAACCGATCATAAGCCAAATGACATCTGAAGCTAACGAATCAAATAAAAGATCTTGCTTTGCTGTTCCTGAAATAATTAGAAATAGGACAGATCCAAGTGCGATATAGGCCGAATTTATCGTTGTTGTTGTCCATAATATAATTGCACAGCAAAATCCAAACAAACTCCATTTCGCTTCCATCGTTAATGACGATGGAAGCAAAAGAACTATTTCTACTATTAATATAAGTGCTATGGGCAGAATCCAAGATGGCTTAGTTTTCGGATGATCAGTACTGTTCACATGTAATTCCACTACATTTTTTTCAATCATGATACGTACCCACTTTTATTCAACCGAGAAGCGATTTGATAACCGACTAAAACTGTACGCATCGTACTCTCTGTACAATCACGAAGCCATTTCTCCGCATTAGAAAATGCATTTTCTAATGAAGATGGCATTGGTAATATACTTGTATATGCATCAATTCCATAATCGTAATTAATACGTGCACCTTTACCGACTGTCCCAACTAATGCGATTACTGGTAATCCATATTTTTTTGCGCATTTAGCCACCTCAGCTGGAATTTTACCACGTGGTGTTTGAAAATCTATACTTCCTTCCGCAGTAAATACAAGATCACACGCTAGCAATAGTTTATTTAAATCCATATACTTCATAATAATATCGTATCTCGGATGAAGCGTTGCACCAATTAAAGCTTGCAGTCCAGCACCAAGTCCGCCAGATGCACCACTACCTGGCGTATGATGTACATCTATACCTATATCTTTTTTTATAACAGAAGCATAGCGCTCCAGTGCTTTTTCTAGTTCTATTACTTGGGCTTCGTTAGCACCTTTTTGCGGACCGAATACTCGCGCTACTCCCTGCTCGCCGCATAATTGATTAAACCAATTACAGGCAACATCGATTTGAACATGCCTTAATCTAGGATCTACTTGTGATGTATCTATGTTTGAAACTTGTAATAAAGAGGTTCCACCTTGAATTTGTATTTCCTTTCCATCTTCATTTAAAAACTTTACACCTAACGCTTCAGCCATACCAGCTCCGCCATCAGATGTTCCTGAATCACCACACCCTATTAATATACGATCTACCCCTTTATTTAAAGCTAATTCTATTAACTGCCCAACACCATGAGTAGTCGTTTTTCTAGAATCACGTAAATTTCTCGGTACAAGGCGTAATCCTGCTGCAGCAGCCATTTCAATAACAGCTGTACGCTCACCATTTCTCGTTTCAAAAACACCAAAATAAGATTGTGTCTTTTCTCCTACAGGTCCCGTTACTTCTACTTCATACATTTTTCCACCAGTAATATTTGTAATTGCCTCTGTAAAACCTTCCCCACCATCCACCATTGGTAAAGTTTCTACAGTAGCTAACGGCATGACTTTTAAAATCCCTTCTTTCATTACATCAGCAGCTTCCTTCGCCCCTAAACTTTCTTTAAATCCTGATGGTACAACTAAAATACGCATGTAATATTTCTCCCTTCACCTTGTATATCTCTTTCGTTTCTAAGGCTTATACTAAAGGTGAAAAAAGAGAGAACAATTAAGCTTACATTAAAATTTGGTGAGAAAGTGCTGAGTTTTATGAACTAAAAAATCCGTTGTACTATAAAATAGCACAACGGATACATTTCCTTCCCCTATTATTAAGGGATAAGTCTTGTACAGTCCCTTGGAAAAGCACTCGCCTCTCGTACATTTGTTAATTCTAATAGTTTGTATACAACTCTCTCTAATCCAATTCCAAAACCACCATGCGGGGGACAACCGTATCGGAATGTATTTAAATAAGATTGAAATGTATCTGGATGTAATCCCTTTTCTTTAAAAGAAGCAAGTAACTTTTCATAATCATGAATTCGTTGTGCCCCTGATGTTATTTCTAACCCTTTATATAGTAAGTCGAACGAATCAGTAATAGACGGATTCTCATTATTCGGCATCGTATACATCGGCCTAGCTTCTTTCGGATAATGTGTAATGAAAACTAACTCACTCTTATATGTTTCCTTCACATATTTCCCTAGTAGTTTTTCACCTTCTGTATCTAAATCCCCACTTGGCGACTCTTTCCGGTATTTATTTTTCAAAATTTCTTGCGCTTCTAACAATGTAATTTTCGGTATTTCTATAATAACAGGTACTTCTATTTGTAATAGTTGTAGTTCTTTTTCACAGTTTTTTGCTACTTGTTGAAACATATATCGTAAAACATCTGTTTCTAATTGCATCACTTCATAAAAATCATGAATAAATCCAAGTTCTACGTCTAACGATATATATTCATTCAAATGACGGGAAGAATTATGATGTTCCGCTCTGTAAACAGGTGCAACTTCAAAAACACGTTCTAACCCTCCAGCTACCATCATCTGTTTATAAAACTGTGGTGATTGTGCTAAATAAGCTTCTTTTTGAAAGTATGGAAGTTTAAAAACATTCGCTCCTCCTTCTGCCCCTTGTGAAACAATTTTCGGAGTAAATATACGTGTGAAATCGTTCTCTATAAGAAATTCACTAAAGCTCTGAACGAGTGTAGATTTCACTTTAAATATCGCCGCGGTTCGCTCATGTCTTAATGATAATACCCGCTCATTCAGTAGTTGATCTAAACCAATTTGTAACTTCTTTTTATTTATTTCAAACGGAAGTGGTTCTGCGCCATTTAATATTTTCACTTCGTGAGCAAGCACTTCAACCCCTAACTCTGTTTTCGAAGTCTCTACAATTTCACCAACGACTTGAACGACACTTTCCACATCTACCTTATATCCAGCTAACTCATTTTCTAATACACATTGCATAACTCCCGATCGATCCCTTATTAATAAAAAACTAACATTACCTAGATGACGAATCTTTTTTACCCAGCCTTGAAGTAATACAACCTTTCCACCTTGCTCCGTACATTCTTTTGTGAGTGAACGCTTCATTATTGACCCCATTATTTTTCCCTCCATTAATTTTATATTTATTTACATTATTGTTGTCATCGTCATCATTCACGGTCACTCACCTCCTTTCAAAGAATACAAAAATCCGCCCCTATAAATAGGGACGGATTTTTCCGCGGTACCACCCAAATTGTCATAATGACCATCTTAGCCCTGATAACGGTAGGTACCGTTTGCTTTTACTAATTATCACGTTCAAAGCAACACTCACAGGTGTCCTTCCATCATGCGGTATCGCAATCTTCTCAGCAACCGATTGCTCTCTGTAGACCTTTGCATCATGTACTTTTCCTGATCCTCACTTTTTATATTTACAGAGTATTCTATCTCTTCGTTTTATAAAACGCAAGCCTTTTTTAATATATTTTGATTTTTCATATCCATTTTTGTACAATTTCCTCTAAAGCCATTCCACGTGAGCCTTTTAATAATACAACATCCTTTTTCGTTATAACTTTTAATACTTCCTCTGCTATCTTGGCTTTACTATTAAATGACTGTACTTTTCCTATATCATATTTCTTTCTCGCTTCTTCCGCTACAATTTCAGCTAACTCTCCATAAGTAAATACATATTGAATGCTCTCTTGATTTAACATTTTACCAATTTCTCTATGATATGTTTCAGCATTCTTCCCTAACTCCAACATATCCCCAATTACTATCATTTTTTTCTTATAGGCATTTAATGTCTGTAACGTTTCAATTGCAGCCTTCATTGAAGAGGGACTGGCATTCCACGCATCGTTAATAATTGTAAAACCTGTTTTGGCAGTTAAAAATTGAAAGCGCATATGAGTAATATTTACTTGTCGCAATGCTTTCTGTATTTTTTCTGTAGGGACATTATAAAATTGACCTACGGCGATTCCGACAATCGTATTTAAAATATTATGTTTTCCATGTAAGGGAACATCGTACTGTATTTTTGAATCATTTAATTTAAAATGAACACCATATTCATCTAATTGCACGTTTGTTGGAAACAAATCATTTGTATACTTTTCACCAAATGCCTTACAATTTATACTCGATAAATTCTTATTTTTCAAAAGCAATGGTTCATCACCATTATACAAACATAATCCTTCATCTTTTAATCCATCAATAATTTCTAATTTAGCCTTCGCAATTTCTTCTTTTGATCCAAGTGTCTCTAAGTGAGAATGGCCAATCATTGTAATGATCACTACATCTGGCTGTGCTATTATTGATAAGTTTCGAATTTGTCCTTTTTCACTCATCCCCATTTCAAGAATTAAAAACTCTGTATCTCGTTTCATCTCTAAAATTGTTAATGGTAAACCGATTTGACTATTAAAATTCCCCTTTGTTTTATGCACACGATGAGTTGTACTTAAAATCGTGCTTATTATATCTTTTACCGTTGTCTTACCATTACTACCTGTAATTCCAATTACTTTTACATTTAGCTCTTTTCGATAAAATTGTGCCAATTGTTGCAAAGCAAACAAAGTGTCATCTACAAATATAATTGGCATCCCTTTTGGCGGAGTGCCGTAAGACTTTTTCCATAAGGAAGCGACAGCTCCATTATCGAATGCCTCTTTCACATAATCATGTCCATCTTTCACCCTAATGATTGGAACAAATAAATTTCCTTCTTTAATGCTTTTGGAATCTATGCAGACACCATGTATCTCTATGTGATGAACCGATCCTTGTAACCCTTCACCACCTACTACTTCTTCAAGTTTTTTCAAATTCATTTGAATCAAATTATCACCTTTTTCCATTTTATTACATAATTTCCGTTTCATTTACGCATATTGATAAAGTGAAACTTTAATCAGCCCTCACCAATCGGGCTTTTACGGGCAGTTGATCCCCCACCTAACTTCTTTGCTTTCCCTGAATTTTGAGGTGGAGGGTCTTACTGCCCGTTAATGCGGGATAAAAATTTTATAGCGAGGTGTTTATATGAAAAAAGCGATTAGTTTCTTTCTTCTTTTGTTATGCCTAATTGCAGTGAATGAAACATACGCCTATTCACCAAAATCTTTACCAATCTCCCAAAACTCTGATCAATGGAAAGTGAATATTGATGAACCGAAGAACATAGATAAAAATATGCTTCAAGCTAAAGAAGATGAATTTAAAACATATCAATTTTCAGTAAAAAATGTTGGTAACAGTGAAGTATATAACGTACAAGTCGAAGTATTCCGCAACGAGCCAAAAACGAAAACGAAATATGAACTTTTCTCACGAAAGGAAAGTCGCTTAGCAAGTGGAAAAACTGGATTTGAACATACTAATTTTCCAATTGTCACAAAAGCAGATGAAGTTGATGTAATCATTACTTGGCAAGAACACCCTTTCCGCTCCATGAGAAACGGTCAAAAAGTTGAGTCTAGAAAATTTAAAGAGCATTTTGTTTTTAAAGACGAAAAAAACAACTAGAATGCGGATGAATTTACATTAGCATTCATATAGCTTACTTTACTAGTACCAGTGCTTAAGCAAATTAAAAAGTCGTGGCTTATAAACGCCACGACTTTTTATATTAATTCGTACTAATTCCTCTTGCTGCCCAAATACGATCGATATCAGCAGCATGTTGTCCACCATATAAAAGAGCATCCGCTTGCTTAATCGCTTTTGCTCCATCACTGAATTTAGAGTTTGGTGTTAATGACCAGTGTGATTGTAAAATAATTTTCGTTGCTACATCACGTCCAAAAGCTTGTGCCATCTCATATTGACCTTGTGCCCAAATTTCCCCATCATCATGTACCTCATTTGTAATATCTTTCGGATACACTTTATTCGTATCTAATCGGCGTAAGCACGTCGGGTCTGAACTAGAATACGCAGCCGCATCCCATTCTCCAACACATGCTTTTCCGTATCCTGTAGTTGATACTGCATCTTCATACGTAGCACCTAAGAAGTCACCAAATCCTTCTCCCATCGCTCCGCCTTCTACTGAACTACCAAAGCCAGGAACTTGGTTATCTTGAATTGAATGTCCGTATTCATGTGCGATAATACCAGCATCTTCTGCATCATCTACTCCGCCAGTACCAAAAGTTAAAGCTTTCGTTGTCGGAGAATAAAATGAGTTATCCGCCGTCGTTCCATTCACATTCACTTTAATAGAGCGATTATTAATATTTTTAAAACCTAACCCTTGAATGTAACGCTGTATTGTATCGATATGATAATACGACATAACATCTTCAAAGCTATCATTTGCACGTGTATAGTTAAATTGTAAATTTGTAGATTTTGTTTTTGATTTTGAAGAAATCGTTACGTACTCTCCAATTAAAAATCCTGTCCCATCTAAACCTTTTAACGTAACAGTCTTCAATTGATTCGTTAACGCTGTTGAATCTGCATCGTTATTATCTTTTAAGCCTACTTTACTACCGCTAGATACGACTGGGTTAGGTAAAAATACTTTTCCTGTCCCTTCAGCTTTTCGGTTTATATCAACCTTTTTAATTAACTTCCCATTTTCTGCATCAATAAATGTTTCCCATGCACCAAATGGATTATTAGAATGGACTACAACTTTATATACTGGACGAGCAATTCCCTCTTCAACAATATATCCAAATTCTTTCTCTGTAGGAGCCCATAAGTTTTGTTCACTTGCTTCTCCAACATACGCCATTGATTTTTGTATTGCATCTTTTTCACTAATTTTTGTCGTTACTTCCTTCACACCTTTGACAGATTGATAATCAGAAACAGCAAGTACGCCCTTTCCCTCTCCGTTAAGAGTAACTGTAATTTGTTTTGAAAATACAGGTGCACCATTAACAACTTGCTGGAACCTAACATATGAAGCTATTGACGTTTCTGTTGTAGAAATATATTGCAAGTCTGAAAGGTCTGTTTTTAATCCATATTGCGCAGCATTTTCTTTTAAATATTCAGTTGCTTTTTTCTGCGGCGAATAAGCTTCTAGCTTTACTTGCTGCTGTTTTTCCAATGCCGAAACCGTAGAAATCGTCCCCATTACTAACGGCACAGTCATTGCCATTGCCACCATTTTTTTATTAAACATAGAACCACTCCCCCTAATAAAGTAGCTCAACCTTATCCCATTACCACTAGGCAATCATTCCCCACAAAATGGGGGGATAAAAATTGAATCTACGAGTAATTCTCTATAAACAATTCTATTACCTTTCCATTTAGGGTCAGTGAAATTTTCTCAATATTTATGTGTAAAATGAAAACAATACTTTAGAAAGAAATTTCTAAAGTCATTCCTTACCCCTGAAACTTTTCATATTACTGTTTTAAAAAATAGGATTTTTTTACCTAACGATAGGTTGAAAAAATTATAAATGAATGCTACGATTTAAATAACCTTTTTTAGGAGGATCTATTATGAGTAAAAGTGAAGAAACACTCTCTTCAATAATGGAAGCAAGTTATCGCCTTTTTGCTACGTACGGTATCGCTAAAACAACTTATACGATGATTGGTGAGAAGGTTGGTATCGCAAAACCATCTATATATTACTACTTTAAGTCTAAAGATGCCTTGATTGAATGTATTTTTACTGAATTATGTAAAGCTATGCAGTTCTCTTCGTATTTTCATACAGAAGAATTTACGAAAACAAATTTTATTGAAAAATGTATTGCAATTGGCCTTAAAATAATTGATGAACAGCGAAACGACCCTTATTTTAATCTTGTGTTACAAGAATATGTTTTACTATCTTCAAGAAACAATATGTACAAAGATCGATTACTAACTGTGCAAACAGAATATTTACATGGATTTGAGGTACTCCTTACAAAAGCAAATAAACTTCAATTAATTGAAAATAAAAATCTAGTTTCAAAAGCTCATATGTTAGCATTAGTGCTTGATAATATCGGGAATTTTATGATGATTGATGCAAAGATAGATTATAAACAAATTTGGATTGAAGCTGTAAATAGCATTTTTGAAAGAAGGGATTGAAGTGAATACAAAAAAGCGCATTATCGGCTTAGATTTCGCTAGAGCTTTGGCGATGTTTGGTATGCTACTTGTTAATTTCATGGTGATAACAGGTGCAGAAGGAAATGGTCCCCCTTTTTTAATAACCCTCATGTCACTATTTGAAGGTAGAGCTTCTGCTTTGTTTGTTATACTTGCAGGCATCGGTATAACTTTAATGACTAGGTCAGCCGTTGCTAGCAATGAAAAAATAAAAATTTCTAATAGCCGAAAGACCATATGGAAACGATCACTATTCTTATTTATTTTAGGATTACTACTATATGGACTAGAGTGGACTGGGGATATAATACACTACTACGGTGTTTACCTTTTCGTCGCTGCATTACTCATTACAGTACGCAAAAAACTATTACTTTTTCTTTCTATCATTATTTTATTAATCGCACAAGCTCTTCAGCTTACTTTCAATACTTTCGAAGGTTGGGGAGGACCTACTCCATTCATAAACTATGTAGACTTCTGGACAATACAAGGTTTTCTTCGCAATTTATTCTTTAATGGCTATCACCCTATTTTCCCTTGGTTCTCGTTCTTCTTAATCGGTATGATAATTGGCAGGTTAGATCTTCATAATAAGAAAATTAGAGAAAGATTACTCTTACTGGGTATTACAATTACAATATTGTCAGAACTTTTATCAAAAGGGCTTACTCACTTTTTTATTCCATACATCGGCAAAGAGGCTGCCACATTTTTATTTAATACAGGACCCATCTTACCAAATGTATTATATATTTTATCTGCTACAGGATCCGCTATTGCTATATTAATCATTTGCCTCAACATCGCTGAAAAATATAGAAATAATTGGTTTGTCACTTCCATTGTACAAACAGGACAATTAACATTAACTCATTATGTCAGTCATGTATTTATCGGTATTGGGACGTTAATTCTATTAAATAAAATGGAACAACAATCACTACTATTCGTTTCATTATTTGCTAGTGGATTTTTCATTTTCAGCATTTTAATTAGTGTGTTATGGGGAAAGAAATTTTCTAGAGGACCTATCGAATGGATTATGAGGAAATTAGCCGGATAAATTTCCATCATACAAAAAGGAAGTTGGAATGATTCCAACTTCCTTTTTTCTTTAATGAGCCGCGCTTAATTTAATTCGAACTTTCGCTTCACCTAAAGATAGTTCATCGTCTTCATTCGTTAAGTGATCAAATGTAAATTGCTTAACGAGTAAATTTTCTTCCAATAAATCTTTATGGTTCGTTAATGTTCGTTGTAGTTCTTCCTCTGTATCAAGAATAACATCGACTCGTAAATTAACCGGTAAATTCAACTGCTTACGATATTCTTGAACCGCTCGAATGAATTCGCGCGCTACTCCTTCTTGTAACAATTCTTCCGTTACATTCGTATCTAACATAACTGTATATTGTCCGTTAGTCGTATTAGAGAACCCTGATTTCGCAACTTTCTCTACTAGTACATCTTCAGCTGTTACAACTACCTCTTCTCCTGATGCTGCTTCGTAAACTGCTCTTTCTGTAGATACAAAGTGTTGTACTTCTTCTTTTGATAATTGTTTTAACCATCCATTTAATGCATTCACATTTTTACCAAACTTCGGCCCAGCTGCTTTAAAATTCAACTTTAATTGATAGGACATGTATTTCGTTTCATCGAGTTCAACATGAAACGCTTTGACATTTAGCTCATCCATGACGATATCACGATAAGATTCCCAATCCATATCATTTTCATTATGCGCTAGTAATACAAGTTCCGCTAACGGCTGTTTTACTTTTAAAGAATGTTGATTACGGTTACTTCTTCCTAGTTCAACAACTTGTAAAACAGCATCCATTTCCGCTTCTAGTTTCGGCTGAAGTAGTGATTCATTTACAACTGGGTAATCCTCTAAATGAACGCTACTTCCAGTTAAATTTAAATGAATATCTTCAGCGACAAACGGTGTAAATGGTGCAATTAATTTACTAATTGTCACAAGCACTTCATGAAGTGTCTCATACGCCGCTGCTTTTTCAGCATTCATACCAGATTCCCAGAAACGATTACGTGATCGTCTTACATACCAGTTACTTACTTCATCTACAAGCGCCGTGATTTCACGAGCTGCATTCGTAAATTGATAATCATCAAGTGCTGTTCTCACTTTTTTCGTTGTGCTATGCAATCTTGATAATACCCATTCATCCAATTTCGTCCGCTTTGCGTCATACGTTTCTTTCGGATTATACTCATCTAAATTTGCATATAAAACGTAGAAGCTATACACATTGACTAATGTATCTACAAATTTAGACTTTGCTTCCAGTACTGTTCTTTCCGAGAAACGTTTCGCATTCCATGGAGCACTGTCAACGAGTAGCGCCCATCTTAATGCATCTGCACCAAACTGATTTACTAAATCAACTGGATCTAGTGCATTCCCTTTACTTTTAGACATTTTCTGTCCTTCTTCGTCTAATACATGCCCTAGTGATAACACTCGTTTATAAGGCACTTTTCCTGTATATAGTGCTGATACTGCTAATAAACTATAAAACCAGCCGCGTGTTTGATCAATGCCTTCTGCAATAACATCCGCTGGAAACTGTTCTTCAAATAACTCTTTATTTTCAAATGGATAATGATATTGTGCAAATGGCATGGAACCACTATCAAACCAAACATCAATTACTTCTGGTGTACGATTCATTGTACTTCCGCATTTTTCACAGCAAACTTGCACTTCATCTACATATGGCTTATGCAATTCCAAATCTTCAGGTGTTTCTTTCGTACTATGCTTTCTTAAATCAGCAATGCTTTTCGGTGCGAATTGATGATCGCAACTTTCACATTCCCATACGTTTAATGGTGTTCCCCAATATCTATTTCGGCTAATATTCCAGTCCACCATATTTTCTAAAAACTTACCAAAGCGTCCATGTTTCATATGGTCTGGATACCATGTAACAGAATCGTTATTTTGCAAAAATGTATCTTTAATTGCAGTTGTTCGGATTAACCAACTCTCTCCTGCATAATAAAGAAGTGGTGAATCACAACGCCAGCAATGTGGGTAGCTATGTTCATACTTTTCTTTATGATACAGTAAACCTTCCTTCGCTAAATAACGAACGATATCCACGTCACAATCTTTAACAAATTTCCCTTTCAAAAATGGTACTGCTTCTGTATATTCACCTTTCTCATCTACAACATGCAAGAATGACAATCCTTCACTTTGAACGACTCTATAATCGTCCTCCCCATATGCTGGAGCGATATGAACGAGTCCTGTACCACTATCTGCCGTGACAAAATCGGCTGCGATAACTCGGTAGCCATTTGTAACTTCTTTCATTGGAAATGGCGGCATATAAGATGTGTTTACTAATTCTTCACCTTTATGAATAGATAATACTTCATAGTCTTCTTTTAATACATCTTGTACACGTTCTTTCGCAACAATGTATACATGACCTTCTTGTTTCGCTTTCACGTATTCCATATTTGGATGTACAGCGAGCGCAGCATTTGCTGGAAGTGTCCAAGGTGTCGTTGTCCAACCTAGGAAATACTCATTTTCACTATCTTTCACTTTAAACTTAACTGTTGCACTTAAGTCTTTTACTGTTTTATACCCTTGTGCAACTTCATGTGAACTTAGTGAAGTTTGACAACTTGGGCAATATGGTGAAACTCTATGTCCCTTATACAATAAGCCTTTTTCATGAATCGTTCCTAAAATATGCCATACACTTTCGATATATGGATTCTCTAGCGTAACGTATGGATCATCCATATCTACCCAATAACCGATGCTTTCAGTGAATTCACGCCACTGCTTCTCATATGTGAATACACTCTCTTTACACTTCTGAATAAATGGCTCAATTCCATACTCTTCGATTTCATGTTTACCAGAAATACCGAGTTGCTTCTCAACACCTAATTCTACAGGTAAACCGTGTGTATCCCATCCCGCTTTTCGTAGCACTTTATAACCAGCCATCGTTTTATATCTCGCTACTACATCTTTAATTGTCCGTCCAAGTGCATGTCCGACGTGTGGTAAACCGTTCGCCGTTGGTGGTCCTTCATAAAATACGAAAGACTGTGCGCCTTCTCGATTCTGAATTGATTGCTCGAAAATACTTTGCTCGTTCCACTGCTTACGAATACGTGTTTCTCTCCCTACAGCTGACTCTTTTACATCTACTTTCTTCATCTACAATCACTCCTTTTGAATATTTTAAAGCACACAAAAAACCCGTCCCCATGAAGTAGGGACGGGTTTAACCGCGTTACCACCCTAATTCTATTAGCTCTTCGCTAATAGCACTTAGCAACGTACTATCATACGTGTTCTTTGTAACGGTAGACATCCGTCCGGGCTTACTTATTTTCAGCCTCGGCTCCTCGGAGATGATTTTCAAATAACGTCTGCACACCGGCTTTCAGCTATACACCGGCTCTCTGGGGAACAATTCATTATTTTACTCGTTCTCGTCTTCAGATTTGTATACTTTATTAAAAGCTATTTTATGCCATTGGGCAATAAATTGTCAACTAATTCGAAATATATATTTAATTATACCCTTTTTTCACAATTCCTATACAATTATTTCTTAAATTCTTGTATTCCAGCTAAATCTTCATCTTCTTCAATAAGCTCAGCAAAGAATCCTGATTCATCCTCACGAAGAACAATTTCAAGCTCTTCCTTCGCCTCTTCAATTCTATTTAACTGTGCTAAATAACAAGCGCGATCGTATCTTGCTAACAAATCACTCGCATCTATTGTTAATACATCATTTGTTATTTTTTCTGCCTTTAGTGTTTGTCCGGCACCATGATACGAAGATGCTAAAGAAAGAAGAATTGCTGC
Source organism: Bacillus sp. DE0042 (assembly GCF_007680225.1). Classification (NCBI taxonomy): domain Bacteria; kingdom Bacillati; phylum Bacillota; class Bacilli; order Caryophanales; family Bacillaceae; genus Bacillus; species Bacillus sp. DE0042. The sequence continues at coordinate 660,118 of NZ_VEJP01000001.1, forward strand.
TTCATTTGGATGATGTATAGAAGCATTTTCTAATACATGAATTGCCTCTTCAAACCTTTCTTGACTTTGATACATTTCTCCTAAAGCAAGAAACGCTCTACTTACAAACGGTGTTTGCTCCATTAATTGTAAGGTAATCTTTTCTGCTTTTCTTTCTTCTCCTATTTTAAAGAATACTTGCGCTTGTAAAAGAAGCGTATCATAATCATCTGGTACCTCTCGAACCATTTGCTTCGTTAATTCTGAAGCATCCCGTAACATATCTTCTTCCTCACACGCCATGAAAAGATTTACAAGTTGCTTCGCTACATCGTAATCCCATTTATTTTCTAACGATGTTTGCAATACATCTATCGCCTCTTTATACATCGCCACATTCTCGTAAAATAGTGAAAATCGCTGCGCTGCCATACTATTTTTTTGATTTAACTTTAACGAAATTTCATACAAATCAATGATTATAGTAATAATCGAAATTTCTTTCGCACGGTTTTTCATACGATAAAAAGCTCTCGTAATTATGGATTTCTTCGGCTGTTCATTTTGTTGACGTTCAATCCATCTTTCCGTCACCGCAGATGCAGCATACATAAATGCCATACTTCTTTCTGCCTTCTTCACCTTTAATGTATGAAGAAAATCTCGTATGTTAGACAATTTCTTATGTTGTTCTATCGCTTTTACATACACATCAAATATTCGTTCATTATTTGCATCTTTTTGTATAACCTTCATTGCAATTTCAATTGCTTTTGCATTCCTTTTTTTCACTAACACTTTGGCATAATGATATAGAACTTCTATATGCTCACTATCTAATTGAAGTGCCTCTTCAATCTGTGCTTGTTCTTTATCTATTTCATCCATCGCTCCATACACATATGCAATCGCATCTAATCGCCATATTTCAGGTGCTTCGTCCGCTAATTGTTCTAGTTCTGTCAGTAACTCTTCCTGAAGACTCATTTCTACTGAAAGCTGTGCCAAATATTCCATATTAATATGCATCGGCTCTTCTTTCATAGCCTGAACCATATGACTTTGTTCTTTAGAACGATTTTCTTCTTTTTCGTATATTTCTGCAAGCTGTAAATGTACACCTTCGAAATTCTCATCAAGCTCTAAACATGTTTCATACGCTTGTTTTGCTTCTATCAATTGCCCTAATGCCATAAGCGTTTCACCAATTCGGTAATACGGTAATGCCGTTTCCTTTTGTTCTATCGCCTTATTATACCTTTTCATCGCTTGGCCGTACTGCCCAATAGATTCATATAAAATACCTGTATAACAACCGTATTCGCTTATTTCATTTCTTTCTTTGTGTAACGTTCTTAAGAATGCTATACCTCTTTGTACAAATACCGTTCCTTTAATTCGATTCACATATTCATCTAACGCACTTGCCACATTATATTCACTCTGCTTTATACCACTCTCTAACTTAGACAAAGCTACTTTAAACCCTTCTTCATTTCCACCAAGTTCAACCTCAGCATCCCATAGAACCATTCCCGCATTCATAAGAAAATCTTGGCTCTTTTCAATTTGTTTTTCAATACCGAGAATATATTGTTTCGCTTCCTTGTATTGTTCTTTCGCCATATAAACTTGCGTAAGTCCGAAGTGAGAATAAATATCATCATGATTTTCTTCTAAAGCACGATTATACAATGTTTCTGCTTCTTCCAGACTATCATTTTGAAAATGATAGTCACCGAGTTTTACGTATAGAGGTGCCTTATCGTCACAATTCTCAATACCTTTTAATAAAATTTCTTTCGTACTTTCCTCATCCTTCAAATCAGACTCGTATATTTCCGAAAGTTTCGTATAGATGTAAGGTGCATTACTATCCAAATAAATCGCTACTTTTAGCCCTTTTATCGCTAAATGTAATTTCCCTAAATGATGCGCACATCTCGCGCGCTCATACCATACATGTGCCTCATTTTTATTCTCTCTTAATAGGTCATTAAAAATTTCATACGCTTCTTCATATCTTTCTAAATCTATTAATATTAATCCGTGATTCGTTAAAGTGAATCTTTCTGGACTACGTTCTAAAGCAACTTGAGAAAACTGCAACGCCTTTTCAGATTGATCGATATACATATATGATAAAGCGAGAAAACTCCAAGCAATCGGCTGATCTGCGTCTAATTGTAATGATGAACGAAAACTTGAAATCGCTTCTATATAACTCTCCTGTTCAAAAGCATATCTTCCGTTTATTAAATGATATAAAGCACGATTATTTTTCTTCTCAACACTTGTCAGCATTTGCCCGGTTTTTTCTAATTCTTGAAGGCGAATAAAGCACTGCGCACCATGCAATTTAACAAAATCTGAGTTCGGAAACTTCTCCATTAACTTTTCAATACAACATATAATAAACTCATTATCTACTTCAACATCTAAATGCTTAACCGTATATAACCACGTATTCGGATTATCACTCGTCTCTTTTAAAAATTGTACTAAGTTATGAATCCCCTCTTTATCATGTTCATCTAAATGATCCGTAAGAGAAAAAACAGATTTAAAATAATGATTTTCTTCTTCATTTAAAAATGTTAATTGCTCCTTCATTTCTTTCGGAACAAACGTAATCGCTAAACAACCTGTGTAACAATATTTTTCTTGTAACTTACTATATTCCACAATAACTGGTTCTATAAAGTTCGGATCTTGAACATAAAAAACTTGTAACGTATCATCATATCCAGATAATACTTGCACATGTGAAGCATGCTCAATATCTATACTTAATAAAACAGGAATCCCTTCATCCAGCAGTCTCTTATAATTTTCCTCATTACCTTTAAAATAACGATATTCATAACCTAATTCTTCTAAATAAGAAACAGTATCTGAAAACTTTGAGCCTGTCATATCAAAAATAAACTCTGCTATTTCATCTTGTGTACGTTTTTCTCCCCATAACTGCAACATCATTTCTAAACTTGTCGGAACACAATAATTATCCTTTTGTACAATAGGAACTATCGGTAAATACACCTTTTTTCCATCTGGATTTTTTTCTAAATTATGATATAAAGACTCTTTTAAAATTTTTTCTTCTTTTAATAACTGTTGTAAATCTACAAGTTTATTCATTTTGTAAAGCGCTTCTGCACGTAAATGTACAAAGTAAGCTTTATACGCATGATAAGGAAGCTGATTATTTATGTTATCTATTACCGCTAACATTTCTTCATACTTCCTTAAATCTAATAAATATTTTACCTTTTCAAAATGAAAATATGGTACTTGCGAGAACTTTACAATCGCATCATCAATTAGCTGTAATGCACGTTTTTGTTCTCCTTGATTCGCATATAATTGTGATAATAAATAGGTAGATAGCTCTTCACAATCTTTATGCTGCATGCCGGCTATAAATTGTTCTTCTGCTTTCTCCCATTCACCTGTATGCATATAGACGTAGCCCCATTTATCAAATACGGCACGTGCACTGTACTCCTCTGCCTTTTGCATATAGATTAGGGCTTCTTCATTTCGTTTCATTTCCAACAAACATCGTACTAATGTAAAATATGTTTTCGCTAAAAGATCAGCTTCTATTTCTTCTTTACTTACCTCTTCTAATGAGTCTTTTAACAACTGTTCTACTTCAAGTATTTTCCGCTCATCAATTAACTCATCACAATATAAAGAGAGCGTTCTCATATTTGGGAATTTTTTGTAGGCGTAGCGAATGAGGAATGAACTGTATTGGTGCATAAGCCCTTCATCAGTAAGACGTATTAATATGTCAAACTCCTTATGCGAAGGAACACTAGCAAGCCAATTCTTCAAATAAGATAAAGCATTCTTTTCTTTTATATATGAAATTTCATTATTTATTTCCTGTAATCCATCTATAAATCTCTTGTCTTTCAAACAAGCATCTAACTGCTTAAAATCTAGCATGTATTCACCTCGAATATTTATTTGCACTGCTACTTGCTTAGATTTTACACATCATATTGTAGGTATTCAACTAAAATCTCCTATAATGGATAGTATTATTTAATATTATTCGAAGTTATAACAAAATATAGTAAAAATGATTGTTTTTCTCCATATTTTGTTTAATTAAATGGAATAACATAACATGAGGAGCTTATCTTTCGGAAGCTGAAATGAGTACATAAAATTATATCGGCGATAATTTAAATATATCAGCGATTATACGGTGGATATCGACTTACTACATATAATGACATTTTTTTCATTTATCAAATTTCAAATCTACAAAAACACCGTAATGATCACTAGGAAATACGCCAGATGAAGTTAATGATGAATTCCCAAATATAGATACGTTTTCAATTATAGGAAATCTCATTGGGGCATTTTCTTGTATCATAATCCAGTCATATCTTTTGTCTTTCTTTATCTCTCCTCTTAAATTAGGATTCTTTCTATACTCTAAAGTTGGTTGAACCTCTTTAAGCTGCGCTACATCTATCCAATGATTATTTATTAAATATTGATGCACCCTTGAATGTGGATCGTCATTGAAATCACCACATAATAATTCGTAATCACTCACTCTATTTGTAATCCAATTATTTACGGCATTCATTTGTTCTTTTCTTAACCTATTAGATTTCCAATTTAAATGAACATTCGTTACTCCGAACTTACAATTTTTATATGTAAACATGATTCGAATGGCACAATAATTTGATTCCTTTATGTCATTTTCCCAAATTGCTTCTTCAGCTATAATAGGAGTTTTACTTAAAAAGGCTAGCCCTTCATCTGGAGAATCAGGGTACTCCTTAAATATACAAAACGGATAACCTATTTGATCCGCTATATACTGCGCAACATTTTTCTTTGAATTCAAATTAACACAACTTCTAACTTCCTGTAGAGCAAGAATATGTGGGGAAATACTTCGAATCTCCTCACAAATAGCTTCTAATCGCTCCAACCAAAGATTATCATTGTTCCATATATTGAAGGTAGCAATCCTTAATAAACCGCTATCTTTCAACATTCTATTTCACCAAATGTAATTTTCATATTCGGAGCATATACTAAAGAAGAATGCAATTGAAATGCTTTAAAAAATCGTAGTTCTGCTTCATACTGAACTAAAGCTTCATTATATGTTAACCCTCTAGCCATTAAACATTCTATAAAATGCTGTTTATCACCCGGATCCCCTGCAATCCCCTCTTCTTTTAATGAATGATACAACCTTTGTTTATCATTATGGTGCATATTAGAATCTAAAAAATTCACTTTATCACTTACTCTACATTCAATATTTTTTACACCTAGTTCACTTAAAAACATCGGTATTTTCATACCAATATTTCCATCTTTTCCGCTTCTCTGCATGTCACTTTCAAATAACTTCTGCAAAGCACCTAGCCTAATAATTTCCGATTGATTCTCTCCATCTAAAGAGTATGAAGACATATTTGATATCCAATGTGGTTCAAAACAGATTATTTTTCCGCCCTTTTTAATTGAATGTATCATTTTTTGTAGCATCGTTTTTGGCGAACTCATATGTAATAAGAAAGCATGACAAATTGCTATATCGTATGTATCGTTCAATTCAATTTCTGTAGCATCTCCCTCAAGAAATTCTGTCTCATACGGAAGTAAACGAAACAACTCTCTCGCTTCAGCTAGTAATGTTTCTCCACTATCAATGCCTGTATACTTAGATCCTTCTGGAAGTAAAGGCATTAATACTAAACCTAAATAACCATATCCACAACCATAATCAACGATATTTACTGGCTTAGTAATCTTCCAAACTGTATTTACTAAAAAGCTTACATAATCGTCATTGTAATATAAATCTCTCGTGTTTTTTAAATATTTTAATTTACTGTTCCAATCGTATGTTTCCAAGTTTAACGCCTCCTTTTTATATATGACATTACAATTCTCCATTTAATAAGGACATTCCTACACTTGAAACAATTCTAGAAAAATTTAGATTTAATAAAATAAAACTTCTGCTTTCACATTTTCTATAAAAATAAATAGGCATACATATCTACTATGATACGTATACCTATTTGTTTTACATCTCCTTAGGTGCCTCCACCCCAAGTAAACGTAATCCCTCTTTTAATACAACTGTCACAGCAAACACTAATGCCAGTCTACTGTCTTTCTCTTCGCTCTCTTCCAATATACGCACATTTCCGTAATATTTATTAAACGATTGTGCTACATCTAATACGTATTTCGAAATGATTGATGGCTCATTTTTGTTGAAGGCTGCTTCGACTACTTGTGGGAATTTATTCAATAATTTTACAACGCTCCAGCTATGATCATCTTTTAAAGCAAACGTACACGTTTCAAATTCTACACTTTCTTTTCTTAAAATAGAGCACGCACGTGCATGTGTGTACTGTACATACGGCCCTGTTTCCCCTTCAAATTTCAGCATGTTTTCTAATGAGAATTCAATATTATGCATACGCTCATTTTTTAAATCGTGGAAAATAACTGCGCCAGCGCCGACTTGCTTTGCTACTTCTTCTTTCTGCTTTAAATTTGGATTTTTCTCTTCAATATTTTGTTTTGCAAGGTCAATTGCTTCCTCAAGTACTTCTTCAAGTAAAATAACTCTTCCTTTACGTGTCGACATTTTCTTGCCGTCTTTTAAAATGAACCCAAACGGTACATGTTCCATGCCGTCAACCCAATTGTAACCAAGCTTTTTTAATACAGTGAAAAATTGATTAAAATGTAAACTTTGTTCTGGGCCAACTACATATAACGCTTTATCAAATGCATATGTGTTTTGACGATATAACGCTGCCGTTAAGTCACGTGTTGCGTAAATCGTCGCACCATCTGATTTTCTAATTAAGCAAGGCGGCATTCCCTCTTCTTCTAAATTAACGACTAACGCACCTTCTGACTCTTCAAGCAAATCATGTTCCTCTAAAATCCCAATAAAATCTTCCATTAAATTATTATAAAAAGCTTCTCCTTGAAAATTAGTAAATTCAACACCGAGCAGTTCATAAATATGAGAAAATTCTTTTAAGGATTCGTGACGGAACCAATTCCAAAGCTCAACTGCTTCTTCATCACCTTCTTCTAATTTCTTAAACCAAGCGCGTCCATCTTCTTCTAGTTCTTCGTCGTCTTTTACCTCTTCATGGAATTGAACATATAACTTAAATAGTTCACGTATTGGATCCTCTTTCACTACTGCTTCATTTCCCCATTTTTTATAAGCAGTAATTAACTTTCCAAACTGTGTTCCCCAGTCCCCAATATAATTAATTCCTACAACTTCATAGCCACATTTTTCAGCGATATGTTTCAATGAATTCCCTATCATTGTAGAACGTAAATGCCCCATTGAAAAAGGTTTCGCGATATTCGGAGAGGAATAGTCGATAACTACAGTCTTTTCACATCCAAAGTGATTTTGACCGTACTTTTCTTTCTCCGCTAAAATCGTTTTTAATACTGTATCACTTACAGTTTCACGATTAAAAAATACATTTACATAAGGGCCAACAGCCTCTACTTTCGTAAAGAACGGATCATGTAATTTCTCCGCAACTTCCTTTGCGATAATAGCTGGTGATTTTTTATATTGTTTCGCAAGTAAAAAACATGGAAATGCCGCATCTCCGAATTCATCTTGTTTCGGCGTTTCGATTAAATCTAAAATTTGGTTTTGCGTTAATTCATTCGTGAAAATATTAGATAAACTTTCCGCAAACTGCGTTTTATAATCCATACTACAACCTCCTTAATTTTTAAAACACAAAAAACTCGTCTCTAAAAAAGAGACGAGTTTTAACCCGTGGTACCACCCTTGTTGTTCGTTAAGAACCACTTTCCCGTTTATAACGAGGACAGGGGGCCTCGGCTTTCTCTACTATTCGTTCAAGAAGCATCTCCGAAGTGCGCTTCATCTTTTTCTTCCGTACTAGGCTCACACCATCTCTAGCTCGCTTTCCTTCGAAAAAAGACTACTCTCTTCATCACAGACAGTATATTTAATTAATTATTGCTTATTATACATCTTTTCAAACAATTAGCAAGGGTCAATTACACCAAAGTGAAACTTAGCACTTTTTCTTTTGTATACGTGAAAATTGTGTTTTTCAAATCTAGAACTACGGAAATGATCTTTCAAAACGACACGCTTTCTCGCCACACGCTTCGCTTCCGCAATTGTTTCGTCAGTAATATCATGATACAAAGCGAAGTGTTTTAATCCTTTTATTCCATCTGATTCTATAACAGTTTCTTCGAACATTGGATCAAGGTAAACGACATCATAACTATTGTCTTCACATTGTTTTAAAAATGAGTAATGCTCCGTTTGCTTCACATCGATTTGTTGCATTGCCTCATCAATTTCAGAAACAGATGAAGACCATGTTTTCAAACCATTTTCCATAATATAAGCCATATACTCATTGCCTTCAAGTCCCGTTACTTTTCCGCTTTCACCAACAATATAACTAGCTACAATACTATCTGATGCCATGCCAAGCGTACAATCTAACACTGTCATTCCGCTCTCTAATTGCGTGGCTTGTACAAACGGATCATGTTCTCCGCGCATTAACCTTTTCACACGAAACATCGCTGAGTTTGGATGAAAGAAAAACGACTCTTCCGTTCCTCTCGGATAAATAGCTAATCGGTTTTTCCCTACAACAAGTACATCTTGTTCATACTGCTCATGCAGTTTATGTACTGGTACGTCATTACGTTTAACGAAAGAACGATTTAATTCTGCTGCTACCTTGTTTGCATAATCTGTCATTTCTTTGTTCGTTCTTCCTGCTGTTGTTACGATCATTTTTTCACCTCTATATAAAGAAAAGAGGGAGATTTACTCTCCCCCTTCTTTAGCAATTCTTTTCAAAAGCTTGTTCTAAGTTCGTAATAATTTCGTCCATAGTTGCACCTTCAATTTCATGGCGGTGAATGAAGTGAACAACTTCTTTTCCTTTTAATAATGCCATAGATGGTGAAGATGGAGGAATTTCTCCGAAGTATTCACGCATTTTTGCAGTAGCATCTTTATCTTGGCCTGCGAATACAGTTACAAGATGATCAGGTTGTTTTTCAGCACGAACAACTGCTTGACCTGCTGATGGACGTGCTAAACCAGCTGCACAACCACAAACAGAGTTTACAACTACTAAAGTTGTACCTGCCGTGTTTTCCATAAATTCTGTTACAGCTTCTTCTGTAGTTAACTCTTCAAACCCAGAACGCACTAATTCTTGACGCATTGGGATTACCATTTGACGCATGTATTCTTCATAAGCATTTGACATCTTGTAATCTCTCCTTCAACTTTCATTCCAAATTCATCATATCACGCTCTATTACTAGGTGCAAAAGAAAGATTACGATGATTTCATTTTTTTGTAGGGATTTCACAAACCCCTTCACGGCAATGTCCAACTGGGACAAGTTTTCTATTGTTAGCGATATAATCGTATACTTTACTTCCAAATCCAAGTACAATAGATAGTTTTATAAAAGGCACGGCAAACCAGTAAGATGGAACAGCCTTTGCTAATACATGTATGCTATGAATCCCGTCATACCACTTATTATTTTTCAAAATATACAATCTTTGTTCCATCTTGCTTTGTAGTTCTTGAGAGAGTTCATATTTCTCAACTACATCTTCATCTCGAAATGAAACAAATTTCATCCTACCCTTTTTATCTAATTTTTTCGTACGTTCAGCAACCGCCGTACACATCGGGCACCAACTATCATAGAAAACAATCATACATTATTCTCCTTTACGAGACTCCGTCATTTGTTTCCATACAGAACCTTTTGCTTCTTCTCCGCCTTCAATACGCTCTAATGCTAGACGCGCTTGCATCGCTACTTCAAACTCTGGATCATCTTGCGCTGCTTTTAATGCCGGAATCGCACTTTCATCTCCAAGTTCAAATAAGAACATCGCTGCACGCCAGCGTACTAATTTACTTGAATCTTTCAGAGATTTAATCATAACGAACATCGCTGCTGGATCACCTACGTCTGATAAGCAATCGCCCGCTGTACGGCGAACACTTACTGAACGATCTAATAACGCTTTATATAATAACGGCAATACTCCATCACCTTTTACCATACCTAAATACGCTGTTGCTAAACGGCGGATCGAAACTTTTTCATCATCTAACGCCATCTTCAACACTGGCATATCTTCTTCAGTAGGATCCATTTGTTCTAATGCCGCAAAACGGTTTTTCCAGTCAGCATCTTTCATCATCTCTTCTGTTACTTTATATGGCTCACGCTTTTGAATCGTTACTTCAACAGCACCTGCCTGGTTTAATAATTCTTTAACTGTTTCATTTACACGTTCTTCTGAATAAGCAGCAACAATTTCTTCTACTACTTCTTTCCCGATTTCTTCAAAATTACCGTAACGTGTACTTTGTTCCACCCATTTACGTTCTTTTACAACGTTTGGTGCAGACATTTGAACTTTCATAATTGATTCTTTAAAACGATCTGGTAAACCAACACGTTCTTCCGTTGTTCCATCTGTTAACTTTACTTGCATTGGAATTGTAAAGAACATTTGAACAAACACTTTCACTTCTCCAAAATGAGCAAGTTGTTGTTCTTCACTTTCTTCTACTACTTCTTCGCCGAAAACAGCACGAACTTGTTGTAATAAAACTTTCCAGTCAAACTTCGCATTTCGCTCCACTGCTAAAAAGTCGGCTACATGATATACACCTTTAATGCCTTCAATTTTCAAAATTTCTTGCACTTGCATTGGTGCTTGTTCTTTATTTTCATTTGTATAATTATTACGCGCTCCTGATGGTAATACTTCATTCAAAATAACTTTCATTGTATTTGGACTTGGCGTCGGTTCAATTGCTTTAATCTTCACGTAAAAAACTCTCCTTTATTGCATGTTCTTAGCTGTATTGTAACATGTTCCACCTCTTTAAACCTACTCGGATGCTTTATCTTGCTGATTTCTTTCCATCATCATACTTTTTCATTCTTTCTCTTTCCACCTAATTCCCCCAAACCCATTGTTTAAAATCCCATCTTATTGCGATGCCCCCTCCCGCCTTTTCTCCAAAAATGTAATGCTCTCAATCAGAACTTCCGTTATATATATTCTCTTTCCTTGATCATCCTCGTAATTCCTCGTATGAATACGTCCGGTAATTCCAACAAGTGACCCCTTCTTACAATATTCAGTTACATTCTCAGCCGATTTTCTCCAAACGACACAATTAATAAAATCTACTTGTTGCTCACCTAAACTATTTCGAAAACCTTTATTCACCGCAACACATATTCGTGCATAAGCGACACTTTGCTTTGTGTAGTATAATTCTGGCTCCTTTGTCAATCTACCGATTAATACAACTCGATTCATCATATGTTATACCACCTCACATATTTTTCTTTATTGTAAAGAAAAATGTATGAAGGGTAAAAAACGTAAAATAATATATTTTAAAGTAAAAAATATTATTTTATATGCTGTAAAAGAAAAAAAGAAACCTTACATATATTAAACATGTAAGGTTTCAAAATTTATACTTCACTACAGGAAATGTAATATCCACCGCGAGCCATCTTTATCTCAACACGATACATTACATTTTCTAAGTAAAAAGTAATCGGTTTAACTTTACTCTCAAAATTCAATTGTTCCTGACATTCAACCGCATACCTTTCGATAGCGGAAATAATAACTTCTGATGATGGATACGTTAAAGCATCTTCTAGTTCTATGAAAAAACTTTTAGAAAATAGTTTTTTCATAATCCCTTTCTTCTCTTTCATCATATTCCATCCCCCTTCAATTTGATTTACCAACAACCATATTATACCATTACCGAAATTAACCTGCATTAACAGGCAGTATAAGCCTCACTGATTAAAATTTCACTCTATCTTTGAAAATAAAAAAATCCTGCATTTTTCATGCAGGATTTTTTTATTAGTCATTTTTCGTAAAGTAAGAAACGAAACGAAGAATTTCTAAGTATAACCAAACTAATGTAAGCATTAGTCCCATCGCAGTGTACCACTCCATATATTTCGGAGCTTGACTACGTACACCATTTTCGATTAAATCGAAATCTAGTAATAAGTTTAATGCAGCAACTACGATAACAACTGCACTAATAATAATACCAATCGTACCGCCTTGGTGAATGTACGGAACAGTTACACCAAACATGTTTAGTAGAAATACGACTAAATACATAACCATAATTCCAAGTGTTGCTGCCATCACGCCTGTACGGAATTTATCCGTTACCTTTACTACACGCGTTGCATATAACACTAACATTGCAAATAGAATTGAGATTGTTAGTAATACAGCATTTAAAACGATAGAATCGCCAAACTTCATTGTATAAACCGCTGAAATACTACCTAATACAACCCCTTCTACTGCCGCATAGATTGGTGCACCAAAAGGTGAAATACGTGGGAAGAACATAGACGCAAATGCGATGATTGCCGCAACGATTAAAGCACCAATTAGTACTGGCATCTTCATCGTCCCCTGCATCATCTGTATGTATGAATAGACAGACGTTGCAAGTAGCAAGATAAGCATAATAAACGTTTTGCCTACTGTTCCGCCAATCGTCATCGCAGAAGCACTTGCTCCCTCTTTACGGAATGCCTCTTTTTTCAACATTGGATTAGATGTTCTCATTTTTTCCCTCCTAAAATAGGTTCTACCAATAGTGTAAAGTTTTTCTCTTTACTTTTCAATATATGCAGCTTGTTTTTATTTTAATCCTTCAACGATGTCTGATAGTTCACTCCATCTTTCCATCGTTTTTTCTAGCTCTTCTTCTGTTTTTTGCTGTGCTTCAGATAATTCTTGTGCCTTTGTGAAGTCAGATCCAACTTTCGTAAGTTCTTCTCCAATTGACTCAATTTTCTCTTCTAGTTCAGCAATTGTATCTTCAATTGTTTCCCATTCACGCTGCTCCTTGTATGAAAGTTTACGTTTACGTTGTTGTTTCGGAGCTTCTTCTACCACTTTTTTCTCTTTTTGAACTTCCGCCTTCTCAATAAGTTCTTTCGTCTTTTCCATTTCTAAAAAGTCCGTATAACTACCTAGGAATTCACGCACTTCGCCTCCACCACTAAAGATGAACAATTCATCTACTACTTTATCTAAGAAGTAACGGTCATGCGATACAGTTAAAACGACACCTGGGAAATCTTCTAAATAATCTTCCAGTACTGTTAATGTTTGTGTATCTAGATCATTCGTAGGTTCATCCAGTAATAGTACGTTTGGTTCTCCCATTAAAATACGTAATAAATATAAACGTCTTCTTTCACCACCAGATAGTTTACCAAGCGGTGTACCATGTGAGTGCGTCGGGAATAAGAAACGTTCTAGCATTTGAGATGCACCAATTACTTTTCCATCTGTCGTATGAATAACTTCTGCAATCTCTTTAATGTATTCAATCATACGCTGATTTAAATTCATCTCTTCATTTTCTTGCGTATAATAAGCAACTTTTACAGTTTGTCCTACTTCAACTTCACCACTATCAGGAGCTAACTTGCCTGCAAGCATATTTAATAGAGAAGATTTTCCGCTTCCATTCGCTCCAATGATTCCGATACGATCTCCTGGTTTTACAATATGATTAAAGTTGTGTAATACCGTTTTATCACCGAATTTTTTCGTTACATCTTTTAACTCAAGTACTTTTTTACCGAGGCGACTGCCGCTAAGCGCAATATCAACTGACTGTTTTGCAGCTGGTCCTTCTTGACCTTTTAACTCATCAAATCGTTGAATACGTGCTTTTTGCTTTGTCGAACGAGCTTTTGCACCGCGGCGGATCCATGCTAGTTCGCGGCGATATAAGTTTTGACGTTTTGATTCTTGCGCAATTTCTTGTTCTTCACGAAGTGCTTTCGCTTCTAAAAATGTACTATAGTTTCCTTCGTAACTATATAGTTTACCATTGTCTAATTCAAAAATACGGTTTGTCACACGATCTAAGAAATAACGATCATGGGTTACAAGTAATACCGCACCATTATATCTTGCTAAATATTCTTCCAACCATTCAACTGTCTCATGGTCAAGATGGTTCGTAGGCTCATCCAAAATTAATAAATCAGGTGTTTCAATAAAACATTGCGCCATTGCAATACGCTTTTTTTGTCCACCAGATAGGTTTCCAACAGTTGCTGTAAAATCAGTAATTCCTAATTTCGTTAATAACGATTTTGCATTCGCATTTGCTTCCCATGCACTCATCGCATCCATACGTTGCTGCACTGCAAATAATTGTTCCTGTACTTTTTCATTACTTGGATCTTTTTCGATATTTAATAACGATTGTTCATAATCACGAAGAAGACGAATTAAAGGTGTATCACCATGGAACACTTGCTCTAATACTGTTAGTTTTTCATCAAACTCTGGTTGCTGTGATAAATAACTAATTGTATACCCACGGGAATGCGTCATATCACCTGTATCAGGAGTTTCTAACCCTGCAATAATTTTTAATAATGTCGATTTACCAGTACCGTTTACACCAATAATTCCGACACGTTGTCCTTCTGTAATACTACATGATAATCCATCAAATAACGGTTTTTCTCCGTATGATTTCGATAAGTTTTCCACAGTTAACATTTTCATATTTGTGCATTCCACTCTTTCATAAATTGTTCAATAAACTGTTCCATATAACGATGACGAACTTCAGCCTCTTGTTTTGCTGCGTTCGTGTTCATTAAGTCTTTTAGTTTCAAAAGTTTTTCATAAAAATGATTTAAAGATGGATCGTTATTTTTTCTATATTCATCTTTCGTCATCACTTCACGTGGAGGAATAGTTGGATCATACATTAATCTCCCTTTCGCTCCACCATACGCAAATGTGCGAGCTATTCCAATTGCTCCAAGAGCGTCTAAGCGATCCGCATCTTGAACAAGCTTCCCTTCAAGTGAATCCACTTTACCGCCATGACCACCTTTATAAGACATATTGGCAATGATATGAAGAACATGTTTACTTTCCTCTGCTTCAACATGTAACTCTTCTAACCAATCAGAAACTTTTTTCATTCCTGCTTCTTCACTTTCATTTAACTTCTCATCTGCCACATCGTGAAGTAATGCTGCCATTTCAATTATAAAACGATTTCCCCCTTCTTGCTCGGATAAAGAAATCGCCAGTTTATGTACGCGTTCAATATGATACCAATCATGCCCACTCGCATCTTTTTCTAAAATATGTTTTACAAAAGTAATTGTTTTTTGAATCTTTTCTTGTTTTGTCATTTTATCTTCACCCAGTTACTTATTGTAACACGCCCGCATTTTTTCATCACATATTTTCTTGTCCGCCCATACACTGGGTGGTAGGCATCATCATGAAGGAGGAATAAATATGTTCTATAATAATCAACCGCCTTATCCACAACAACCATTTTACCCTCAGCAACAGGACCAAAGATACACAGAACAATATGAAGAACAAGAGCTACAAGAGCAACACTATGAACAAAATCCATACGCATCACAACAAAACCAAGAAGCTAATCATCAACAAAATTCATTCGACACACGTCCAAATTATGAATATCCTCAAAACCCATATGCAGCACCGCAAAATCAAGAACAACAATTTCAACAAAATCCATACGTAGCACCACAAAATCAAGAACAACAATTTCAACAAAATCCATATGTAGCACCACAAAATCAAGAACAACAATTTCAACAAAATCCATACGTAGTACCACAAAATCAAGAACAACAATTTCAACAAAATCCATATGCAACTCAGCCGCAAATGCACCAACCAAACTATGACGCGCGTGTTTCACCACCGGCACCTCAAACAATCGATCCAACACAACCACAAATTTTACCACCAGGACCAACACTCGATATTACACAACCGCAAATCTTACCACCAGGACCAACATTTGATATCACACAGCCTCAAATCTTACCGCCTGGACCAATTACAGAACCAACGCAACAACAAATTCAACAAGTTGTCGGTACACAGTTTTTACCTTTAAAGAAACCTGTACTAGATTTCGTAAAACCTTGGGTAGATTACGGTTTAAATGAAGCAAAACATACATCACACAAACATGCTTTAACAGAAGTTGCTGCGATTATGTTTTTAGTTGGGAAAGGATTCAACCCGACGATTGCACATTATATTGTAGAATCTTGGGAGAAGAATGAGCAGTTTTAGGGTTGTTTATTTGCTAAAACATAAAAAATATAAAAGTGCCAAATCCCTTATATCACAAGGGGTCTGGCACTTTTTAGTATCCGGAATAAAGTTTATTAGAATAATTATTTTTATGGATTTTCATACTTTTTTATATAATACGTGAACAAAATGTGAGCAAATATGTGAACATAAACGGCACACGAAACGCCTTTACTATTTTGAATTTCATATCAGGGCAAACCATTTACTTTAACTTTTAGATTCACAGTAAACCCTAATTCTTCATCATCCAAAGTATGTCTAAACTTGGGCATACTTTTTCACTTCATATATACGTAGACTTCACATGCAGTTACATAGTATATTTTCCCTTGGCTGTTGTGTACTTTATATTGCGGTGAGCCATTAACACTTATTTTGGCATCGATAATGAAACCAAGTCCTTCATCTACAGTTCCAGCTACATCTTTATCAGACCAAGAAGCAGAATCATAGAAGCGAAGGTTGTCCACTTTAGAAACAACGCGTTTTCCTACTTCAGAACTTGCAGCAGAAGTTTGTTCCCCTTGATATTTAATGTAGGATGGATTGTTATAAATCCATTGATTACCACCAAGATTTAACCAATCACCTTGTTTTCCCCACACTTGATAGGATTCATCTTTACTTAATTGACGGATAATACCGTAATTTGTTGATGGTCCATTTCTAAGGTTTACATTATATCCATCGATATAAGCAAGCCCTGTTGTCCATGTTACGTTTTGAGAAGGTTCTTGTGGTTTTGGTTTAACTGTAACTGTTTCGCCTTCATACGCCTTTTGTACTATCTTCTGATTCCGCAATGGTATAACCGCCCTTAATAGATGAAAGTATGTCCTTCATATCGTCAAGAGCAGCTGCCATACGGTCGATATCGGGATTACTTTCCCAAATCTCCCAATAGAACACATCTTCAAATAAATTAAAAACAGCCCGTAAATCACGCTTTTGTTTTTCATCAATAAAGCGGTCTTTAACTTCGCCTTTTTTAATTTCGTGTTTTTCACCTTTGACGAAATCTAGCATTTTTCGAATGAGACTTTTATCTTCATGAGTAAAATCATCTGCCTTCGCAATTTCTACACGTTCAGCAAATCCCCCCATTGAAAACCCTGTAATATCGCCTTTCTTTACTTGTTCCCATGTTTCTTCATCGTCGACGCGGACTGTCATAAGCCAGGTACCAGCTGTTACCTCTTGATCGCCAACCATCATATCGCTTTTAGCAATCCAGTTTTCGACGACAGTACCTTTACCAGCTATTTCATCATGCTGCTTATCGATATGTTGGTAATTTTCCATAAAAGTATATGCAGCCTTTTCTATCTCTTCTGCAGTCATCATGTCATCGTGACTATCTTCAACAAGCGGTTCATATACTACACCTGTAATAAGCTGCTTCTCTTCCTCTGTTTTAAGGATTGGGATCTGTTTTGATATATTTGGTTGTTTAGCAGCTTCGCTTTTCATGATGGCAAATTGACGACCATTAGCTCCCTTTGTAACTAGGGAAACATAGCTAATATTAGCGTTTTTCAGTTCATATGCCATTGTTTTACCTCCTTCCCTATAAATATTGGGGTTCCACTGTCAAAACGCATAGCAGCCAATTTAAAGCTGTATACGTTTTGACGATGAAACCCCAATCAGATAGGTGTATTTTATTACTCTTCTGAAATCATAGTGCAACGGCAATGCGGATGAGCTGGTGGGCACATCTTTCCATTACTAAATAGATCATCAATATCTACCGTTTCCCCATGTAAACCACCACATTCTTTACAAACACGCTCGTCATTTCCTGTAAGCCATGTTTTCTTGTTTCTATTTGCACCCTTATAAGCAATTAAATTGCCGTAATTCATTGCATATGTTATTTCTGTACGTGCAATCATCATTGCTCTGTAGTTACTCGCTTCAGACATTACATCTGCAATAGAAACACTTAATGCATCGACACCCATTCCCTCACTAAGATTCTTTAACATCGTTTCTCTTAATCTATCTTTAGTAGTTTCATGGATTCCCTTTGCTAATTCAAATGCATAAGCAGCAACCCATTTTGCAGCGACGTCACCAATTGGATCTAATACCATCCAGGTTAAACCGTTTGATACAATAGTACTCTGTACAAACTCTGTTACATCATCCTGTAGCGTAGCAGTGACTTCATCGACAAACATTTTTCGTTCCTCATCCCAATCGACACTATCAAGAAATTCATCAACTTCTGCTTCTGTAATCACAAGATCAATCTCTTCATCTGCTTTATTAATACGAATTACGGGAAGCAGGTTTAAGAGCCGCTTTCCCTGCTCTGAAAAAAATCAGCTACCTTCTTTTGCATAGCTTTCTCTATTTCTTCATGCTTTTCTCTAAATGTATTAATAGCAATTAAGTTATCTTGTTTATCATCTGCAGCTTTTGCAATCTGCTCTACTTGAGAAACAGTTTGACTGCCTTCAAAGAATGTATCCCCATCTGCTACTGGTTCATAACCTACTACTTTATGAGATTCATTCCTTGTTAATATACGTTTCTCATAACCATCAGCCGCATATTGCATATCTGCTTCACGATCATCTGTATCAATTTCGTTTAATTTAAAATACCAATCTAAACCACCTAATATTTCAGCGAATACACGGAACAATTGATTATTCAATCGATGTTCTAATATTTCTTGCCCAGGCTCAATAATAGAACGCTTGTACATCTCATTCATTTCCTTAGCAGTTGTTTGTCCTAATGAACCTGTCATAGCCCAACCGATACGATAAGGTGGTACACGATGGGCCACACATATCTCCATTGCGCTATCCTGCTTATATAAACGGAAACTACCTTCTTTTACGTCTGGACGGACTGACTTTTTCTAACCTAGCTTTTGCTCCTGGCGGTACAGGAACAACGGCCAACTTGTGATGCTCTCCTTTTGTTTCTGCAGAGAAGAACTCTTTTAACTCGTTTTCTGTTCCATCATCTATTTCATCGACGCCCTCAAGAAATAACAAAGCATCTGGAATAGTCTTACCCGTGAAAAAGTTAATATCGTAATCTCTCACTGCTTGAGATCCAACTATTGAGCCAATAGAACTAACGTAATTAGGTATCCCATAATAAGAAGAACGAGAACCGAATTTACGAATAACAATAACTTCACCGGCTTTTTCTGTTCCATTTTCCGCGATATCCTCCGCTCCTAAAGGGCGACCATCAACAAGGCTATAATCATCTGGATAACCGAATTTTTTAAACCATCGTTCTTTGTTACTTACGATTTGAGCAAAACGTACTTTATCTTTATGAGCACGTACTGTATGAGCTGGAATATGGTAAAGTTTTGACGGTTCATCTTTGTTATTCCGAACAACCTCGATAATACCCCAGCCAACTGTTTCATAATCATCCCATACGGCCCTTATAATCTCTGCGCTTGTCATTTCTGGATTACAATTACGCATGAATTCTTTTAATCTTTTATATTGCTCTTGGTTTGCTTCTTTCACTTCTTCAAAAGGAGCAAAGTCGAAACCAACACCCGCAATATCATCGACTTTTGCGCTAATACAAGCAGAATGGATTGGATTACTTTCCTTTATTTCCAGCAGTACTGACATATCATAAGGAGGTATAATTAATCCCTTATCACCATATATTTGCGCGAATGGGTCAACCGCCATTTGCTTACTGTTGTCTTCCTTATTCTTCGGATCATCTGCAGCTTTATTAATACCAAATACTTTTACATTCTTAATTGTCTTCTTATCGCTCATATCGTTTATGTGTCCTCCTTTCTTCTATTAGGGGCACCGCCACATCGCTATCAAGTTAAGAAACACATTCTTCCCCAAAACGATAAAAATGAACTTCGGTGCTATAAAAAACACACAATAGTAAAAAGTTAGCATATAATATAGTGATGAATAGATTTCATGTAAGGTAACTGCTTATATTCCTATAACAAAATATACCCATAGGAGGTAGTTATATGTTTGATAAAAATCAAATACTTCAAGCTAATGCATTGAATCCAAATTTAATTGGTCCTACACTTCCCCCAATTCCCCCATTTACTTTACCAACAGGAGCAACTGGCCCAACGGGAGGGACAGGCCCAACGGGAGCAACTGGCCCAACAGGAGCAACTGGCCCAACGGGAGCAACTGGCCCAACGGGAGCAACTGGCCCAACGGGAGCAACTGGCCCAACGGGAGCAACTGGCCCAACAGGAGCAACTGGCCCAACGGGAGCAACTGGCCCAACGGGAGCGACTGGCCCAACGGGAGCAACTGGCCCAACGGGAGCAACTGAAAGTTGTCTTTGTGATTGCTGCGTTTTACCTATGCAGAACGTTTTACAACAACTTATTGGGGAAACAGTAATTCTTGGCACTATTGCAGACGCGCCCAACGTCCCCCCTCTTTTCTTTTTATTTACTATCACTTCCGTAAATGATTTTTTAGTTACAGTTACAGATGGTATCACATCCTTTGTGGTCAATATTTCTGATGTAACAGGGGTAGGATTTTTACCACCAGGGCCATCTATAATATTACTTCCACCTGTAGACTCAGGATGCGAATGTGATTGTCGTGAACGACCAATTAGGGAATTACTAGATACGCTTATTGGTTCTACAGTGAATCTTTTAGCAAGTACTGGTTCTACTGCAGCAAATTTTAACGTGGAACAAACAGGTCTTGGTATCGTTCTAGGTACTTTACCTATAAATCCAACTACAATCGTTAGGTTTGCTATTTCAACCTGCAAAATTACAGCTGTGAACATTCTATAAAATTTAGAGATGTATGATACAAAATAGCACCAAATGCCCATCAACCTAACATTTTGAAGTATCCCCAAAACAAAAAATTGTACATTTTCACCTGAGGATGCCAATTTTCTTGTTTTTGGGGTATTTGCTTTTCTTAGCTTGATAGGTATGTGGCGATACCTCTATTAATAAAAAGCAAATGAAATAGCCGAACAATTTATACCCGACTACATTCTTTTAACCTTTCCACCCATAACGACTTTACGTTTACTCATATCGTCCTCACATGCATAACGAGTCATATCGATACTATGATTATCTTTATCTTGTAATCTATTTTTAGGATTACCGTCTTTATCAACTTCATAATCAATATTCTCGAATTCACCTGCAGTTTTCGGACAACGTTTAGGGTCGATTATGATTTCCACTAAATCATCTAGCCATTTTTCCCCGTATTCAACGGAACCAGGACCTTTAACTGCACCTTTTATTTTCTTAATATCATGATCATTTTTCATTTCATCAATTGACTTTGGTTCCGATGAATCGGCAATTATCTCGACGTCATCCCAACCGAGTTGTTTAATCTTTTCAGCTAAGGAACGGTTACTGATTTTAACGCCATGTATTTCACCGAATATATAAAGCTTTCTGCGCGTTTTATCATAATGCATACGGCCAAAAGACAGCGCGTCATTCCCATAACCCCAGTCAATCCCTTGACGTATATTATCAAATGTTTTAATTTCTTTATCTGTAATACGTCTGAATGTGAGATTACTAAATGGAACAACGCCACTGCCTGTCGGTTTCCCTTCATATTCGTGTTCATATTGCTGTGGTTTAAGTCTTTTTGTTTCTTCTGCTTCTTCCACGAACTGCTTAGAAATATGAGGATTATCATGATATGTACTATGATGTACAAATGTATTCTTTGGCTTGAATTGCGTTTCAAACTTCTTATTAACCCAGGACTGTTTTCTCTTCGGTGGTTTATACGAGTAATACATTTTATATCGCAGTCCATTCGGTAATTCTTTACGCAAAATAGACTTCTCTATTGTAGAAACATCTTCTTCTAATTTAAATTCGGCCAACTCTTCAAACCATGCAATAGCAACTGGATACTTCGCTATTTTAATAGATTTGATTTTTGCAGGGTCATCAGCACCACGGAATATCATTTTGTTTCCACGCGGTTTATAAATGATTTCCATCGGACTTTCTTTAAAACGAAATAAATGCTCTACACCTAAGATTTCTATCGCTTCTTTTATTTGCTCATAGCAGGATTCCCTTATTGTATCCTTTACTTTACGTATACAAAGAACCGTAATAGGAAACTGAATAAGGTCCATCCATAACGATACAAATGGATATATCAGTAGATTTACCCGAACCACGACCGCCCTTACAAACGATTTTTAATATAGATTCACATTTACGGGCTAACCAAACTTGATGAAATGCTGGTGGAAGTATTTCATCTATTTGCTTTTTAGACATTTAAATCACCACTGATATTATCTACAATGACAACTGGCTCAATATTATTATCATCATTATTAGTAGATTTAATCTTATCGATTTGAACCTGTATAAATTCAAGTTTAGCGCGTCGCTCATCATCTATATTAGCCAACCTATCAAAATCTTTAATAAGAGCAGACAAGGTAGAAAGTGCTTTAGATTGAGCATTTAAGAAACTTGCTTGTTTATCCCAAGCAAATTGAATCTCCCACTCTTCTTCAAAGCCGCTTTCACTAAGCTTTTTCTTTCGTAGTTCCTTTGTCATGTCCTCTTTATTATTAACGAACATAATACGTTGAGCATGAATGATTTGAGCGTGCTGCAGCATTATACTTTCCCATAGAATTGATAATGGATCATTGTTAATGGCTTCCTCTAGCTCTTCTTTTAAAGCGTATAATTCTTGTGGTAAATACTTTCTATACAAACCATGTGTAGCAGCATTACCATTACGTAGCGGAGCAGAACCTCCGGGATTACCGGTAGCATTTTTATTGCCCTTTTTGGCTCCACCACGATTGTTTACAGCATTCTTATTACCTTTGGGTGCTCCTGGTTTCTTTTTGGAGTACTCCGTATCTTTCTTTGGAGTACTCCGTTCATTTTTATGGAGTACTCCATTTAATTTGTCTATCCATCCATCTTTCGATTTCCATCCGCCAACCGTTTTTTCACTTACAGTTTTTTCGGATGTAGACAACAATTCGGCAATTTTACGATTCGTAATATCACCATTATGTTCTTTAAATATTTCATACGCTTTGTTACGGTCTGGACTTCGTTGTCTGGCCATAATTACATAACACCTGCCCCCTTATCCAATTGTTTGCACTTCCTTCTCTAAACACTCAATGCATATATGAGCATTATCCGTATTTGCTTCACGGATATATGTTTTATCAAAATGAGTAATAGTTAATGGCATTTTTAATGTCCACATACAAGGTTCATTACAAACAGAACATGTAGGAACGTTTATATTTTCTTCTTCCATTTACACCACCTCACGGTAATTCCTTTAAATCATTTTATTACATCCTATTATTGCAAATCTATTTATCTATATGTAAAATTATAAATAATCTCTAACATTTTGAATCGAGGTGAAAATCATGAGAAGTTTTAGTTCATTATTGATCTCTACTATCTGTTCAACCATCCTTTTAGTTTGGAATTCCCTTTCTTTTTATACTGAATTCACAACGGGACATACTACTGGATTTACGGTATCATAGCCTTGGTTTTTCTTCTATTCTTTATCCTAAACATGCGAGATATCATCAAGAAAAACTACAGAACATCAGGACAATAGGAGTTGATACATATGTGGAAAAAGATTAATAATTATAAGTTTCATCTAAAAGATTTGAAATTTATGACTTGGCTATTCCCAATTGTCGGTTTGTTATACGCTTATGACTTCTTCTCTGGGCTAATCTTTCACCAGGAGTTCTACTGGCTCAAATTAATATGCATGATAATAATGGTCCTGGGATTTATGGATATTAGAAAAAAGCTTAAAAACAACGATTATAGAACGGCAAGATGACAGAGGAGCCCTTTTTAGGGTTCCTTTTTCTCTGTAAAATAAAAAAAGCAGCAGATTCGCTACTTTAAATGTTTCTTATTTGGTGCTACCCCTATTTATAAACTGAAATCTTCCAATGATTTATCAATCTCATCTTGTTGAATGCCTATATAACGTAATGTAATTGATGGAGCAGAATGATTAAAGATCGTTTGTAGCATTACTACATCTTTTGTCTTTTGGTAATAATGATATCCAAAAGTTTTTCTAAGAGTATGCGTTCCAATTTCATCAAGGCCTACTTTTTCAGCAGCAGCGTTCATAATTCGATAAGCTTGAATTCTTGTGATTGGTTTTCCTGTCTTTTTAGAAGCAAATAAGCAATCTGTTTCATTCATTCCAGTTACATACTCATTTATTTTTTCTCTTAACGCTGTATTGATAATGAAACGTTTCTCTTTTCCGGTCTTTTGTTCTTTAATAACAATGTGAGTTCTTTCTTTCACATCATTTACATGTAACTTTAATAAGTCACTAATTCTTAGACCAGTATTGATTCCCATCTCAAATAAAAACAAATCACGATAAGACTGGCGACGTAAAACCTCTTTCACTTCTTCTAATTTTTTCTTATCTCGAATTGGTTGCACAAACTTCATTCCTTACCCCTCCATACGTTATGTTACATTAGATGGTATTTTAACTATCTTTCCATTAAATGGGTTGAGTTGAGTTTGTTTTGTTAGAACAAGGTAAATCTATCAATTCTATTAAATCCATCAATTTAACTATTACATATTCATATTCAATTCATATACTGTAGTAGTTTGCTAGAAAGGAGGCGTAACCATGGAAAGTTGCGTTGTGTTTGTAAATGGCCAACCTTTTTTAGTTCTTACAGTAGCAGGTATCGAGATTGCTAGATTAGAGATTTCTCTTCAAGTAGCATTAGCTCTAAGAGTGCTTGGAATACCGATTTGTGATTAATTAGCATATCAAAAGAAAAAGAGGGATTCAGCCCTCTTTTTTATTTTCTTATCTTTCATTTGCACCAATTTGATTCATCATTGACCCATTACGTTCATGGCATTTACAACCATCACGTATCGTATGAGAAGCCTCTTTAAATCCACAACTTTTATTCAAGCACCATTTTTTTAATGGTATTTTCAAAGTACAATCTCCTCCAAAATAAAAACAACCTGAATGGATGCTCTGATATCAATTATTTATTTGTATTTTAATTACGGTAAATGAAGTTTTACCCTTCTTCCAATCACCTAATGTTGCTGCACAAATCTTTTTATGCATTATTAAGTAACTGGAAGAAGAGCTAAAGCCCTTCTCCGTTTATACAACGTAAATTGCAATTGAATGTAAAATTAAGAAACAACTGTTCATCCAATCTGCAACCATCGCCACCGGTTATGACAATCCATTTTCAGTTATCAGGAATTTTATAAGTAATGTTTTCCGCCACTACTCACAATACAAATATATCACGTTGATTCCTAAACAGCCGGCACATTTACTGCCAAAAAGCGGTCACGACTCTGCCACTTATTTTAATTCACTAGTAACCTTTATTTTTCTAGACAACTTCACTGCAACAGTCATAAAGAATAGATTGAATTTTATTTAGGTATTATGCTTGATCTGATTGTAGAACATGTAATGGAGGTGGAATAATCCAACCTTTTTTCTTATTTAGACGAAGTAATATAGCTCCAGCTTGTGCTTTTTTCATATGAAATTGACCAAACATCATTCCAACATCTTCTCGAAGAGATTGTCCCATAGCTTGACTACATGCTACTAACCCAGCAGCAAGATCCATAGAAACTTTAGCTGCAATTTCCGCATCATTAATACGAGCACCAGGAGGAATCGTTTCAATAGATGCAACTGGTCTTTCTGGAGGTGCTGGTGGTAATGCAACACCATTCAATTTTAATATATTTTTTAATTCTTCAACTTCTGATTGGATATCATTCTCTACAAGGTTTTCTAAAAATTTCTTTAAATCCTCGTCTCCTGTGTGGTTAATAAGAACTTGATATCCAGCAATTGCACCTTGTGCCGCCGCAAGGTAACTCCAAATCCCAAAGACTTCTCCGTAGTGCATTGGTTCATTTTGTGGATTTCCACTTAAAATACCCATAAAAATATTCCTCCTTAAAGAAATTAGACTTTTAGCAACAATACTTACTATAGAAAAAATTTTCCTAACCATGTTCTGGATTAAAGAAAATAAGTTCTTATAACTCATAAGGAACACCTTACCCAAATATAGTAATTACCTCTCATAGAATGTACAGTTACCAAAAATTTATTCTTATAAAGAATAAATACATTTCAATTCAAATGGTTTTATATATTTTCAAACGAATATTGCCTAAAAAACTGGAGACATTACTGAATATGAAAGGAGGGGGAAAACTATGAAGAAAAAACTTTCATCTATTTTAGGTGCCCTATTACTAACTATTACGGTTTTTGGTACAAGCGTCCATGCTGAATACGATGGACATAATACGAATAGAGTTAACAATAATAATACTACAACTCGAGTTAATGACTATAACACGAATAGAGTTAATGACTATAACATGAATAGAGTTAATAATGATGTGAGTACTCGAAATGTAAATACGACAAATGATTTAAATGATAATCGTAATAAAAATAATAATTGGACTTGGCTTGGTTTATTAGGACTACTAGGATTATTTGGTCTTAGAAAAAAAGACAAAGATCCAGAAACACGTTAATGCAGAACATTGTATTTAATTTTAAAAGATATTTATTTATCAAAAGAATACAAAATGAATCGCCTTTAATAAGGCGATTTTTTATTTTTTAAAATCAATAAGAATCACAATAAACAGATGCAATTAATCGGAAACAATGAATTTCTCAACTTAATAGTAATAGAACATTACATCTATTTGACGAACTACGCTCCTTTTTTATGCCTTTTCTTCACTTACCCATATCTTATATTGTGTGTAACTGACCCTAGCGTGAAATCCCTTGCTATCATTGACTTTATAAAACCTTTTCTTTTGAGTTACACAGTACGAAATTTATGAGTAACTGTATAGGGATACCACCACATGCCCATCAAGCTAAAGTTTTATTACACCCCCAGAACGAAATTTTTAGGCTTTCTTGTAACGAAAAAGCTTATTAATCGTTTTGGGGGTGACCTGTTTTCTTAGGTTGATGGCAATGGGGTGCTCCCCCTTCAAAAGTTTCCATTAAAAAATAGTAAAAGCCGGAAAGTATTTTTATACTCTCCGGCCTTAATATAAAAAAATTAAGAAGTTGAAACCTTATTTGCTAAGCATAATTTTCTCAAGTTCATCTAACATTTTGTTAGCTGCAATTACACCACCAGCAGTATTCCAAACTGCATCACTAACTTCATGTGCATTTCCATTTTTAACAGCATTTAGATTTTTCCAAAGAGGATCGCTTGTCATTTCTTTTGCTTTATCTAAAGCTTTTTGATCATTTTCTGGAGCATATGTAAAGTAAAAAAGAACATCTCCATCCATTTTAGGAATCATTTCTTTTCCTACATCTATAGCAAGGTTGCCAAATTTACTGTTAGCAGTAAAAAGCTCTTTTTGCTGTTTCACACGTTTAAAACCTAATTGATCAAAAATAACTCCAGAAAAAGAATCTGTGTAATAAATACGAGAAGTTCCAGCCATGAAACGGACAACAGAAACTTCTTGATTTACTTTATCACCTAATTTTTGTTTTACACCTTCTAGGTGTGCATCAAATTTGCTTAATACTTTGTTGCCTTCTTCTTCACGATTTAAAGCTTTTGCATATAATTTAAAGTTTTCCTTCCAATCGCCTCCTAGTGTATCTGAAAATACTGTTGGAGCAATTGCGCTTAATTTATCGTACACCTTTTCTTGGCGTACCTTATTACCAATAATTAAATCAGGTTTTAACGATGCAATTTTCTCTAAGTTGACTTCATGTTCAACCCCTACAACTTTAACATCTTTCATATCGCTTTTAATATGATCGTACCATGGATCCCCTAGCCAAGATTTCACAGCACCAACAGGCTTTACTCCCATTGATAAAATCGCTTCTGTTCCTTCGTTAGTTAAAACAACAACGCGTTTAGGAGTTTTTGTGATCTTTGTTTCACCCATAGCATGTTTAACGGTATAACCTTGTACTTTGTTTGATTTTGACTCTGTTTTTTCTTTTGACACTTCATTGCTACCACAAGCAGCTATGAACACTAAAAAAAGAGCTGACAATAAACTAAGTATCGTCTTTAAATATGTACGCATAGTAAGTCCTCCGATAAGTTCGATAATGATTTTCATTATTAATAATGATGTATAAATTAATAAACTGTCAATGATATTTTGTCGGATATTTAAAAATGCATTGAAATATCTGACAAAATATAAGAAATTAGCTAGATAGGAATACTGAAATGATTCAAAGAATAACCTTCCACATCTGAAAGTTTTTCAAATTTGGTGGGTGCTTTATATTATACTTTGGCCTATAGTTTCCTATAAGAGTCCCGCCCCATAGCCATCAAGCTAAAATTTTATAGTACCCCCAGAACGAAATTTTGTGCTCCCCAAAACAAAAAAGCATATTTTTTCGTTTTGGGGAGCAACCAAATTCTTAACTTGATGGTGATGGGATACCACCAATATTTTGCAAAATAACCTACGCTATGCGGAAAAATAAAATAAGCTGCCCATGTGGACAGCTTATTTACATAATTATCGATATGGGAAGTGAAATTTATACTTTATCATTGGTCTTTTTTAATCTACTAGCCCTTAATTCTTTGAAATTCTTGATTAATTCTTCTCCGAAAATATAAATAACTTTTTCCCATGGATGCCCTAAATAACCCCACTTAAAGTCTTTTTGCAAAAAGAAATAATAATCTCCATCCGGAAAAAATGGGATTTTCCATTGATGATCCTTTTCGTTTAGATTTAAATTTAAACTAGGATTCATCCAGTAGCTATCATGATGCCAATCTAACGCATATATATATTCATGTTTCTCGGTACATAAAATAAGAGCTTTCAATAATATATGATCAAAAATATAATCATCGTCATCAGTCCATTTTCCTTCAAAATAATTAGGTAAATCATAAGTAATATATGGACAAGAAAATTTAAATGACTGTTCACCAGCTATATTAGGATTAAAAGCAAATTCATCATAAAATCTATCCCAAACATTCTCATATTCTTGTTCATTTAACAAAATCCATTCTTTCAAACTCGTACCTACTTTCTAATATTATTATATAATTAAAATACCACGATGAAATTGTATAGTCTATTCATTGCTAATTTACATAACACATTATTATCGGTAGCAAGAAAAAGGCGAATCCCTACTTTCAAGATGCATTCGCCTTTTTCTTTTTCTATAACCCTATTCATCTTTTTATACATTCCTATCATCGTGCCGTTTTCAGGTTCTCGTTTGTTACTGGATTAGTCGAAAACTGTATAAAATTTTGTATGCTCTTAGCGTGGGGGGTTCAAAAATGCTGGCGATACCCCTAAATTTAAAAGAAAAAAGCAATGCTTAGATTTTAAACCTAGTCATTGCTTTATCCATTGCATCTTGGTTTACACCTATATAACGTAACGTGACCCTCTCAGACGAGTGATTGAATATCTCCATGAGTAATGCTATGTTTTTCGTTTGCATGTACATATGATACCCATACGTCTTTCTTAACGTATGGGTTCCTATTTCATCTAACCCAAACTCTGCCGCTGCTCCACTTAATATCTTATATGCCATGCTACGACCAATTGGACGACTCTTCCCTTGTCTACTTTGTAGTAAATACTCATTGTCTTCTCTTTCTTCAATAAACCTTTTAAGTTCTCTTTTCAGTACTGCAGTAACTTGTATTCGTTTTTGTTTCCCTGTTTTCTTTTCCCTCATAGATATATGACTGCCTTTGACATCCCCTACTTTTAGTTTCAAAATATCTGAGATTCTAAGACCTGTATTAATACCCATAATGAAGAGAATGTAATTACGTAAGCTTTTTTCCTTAAAGTACTCTTTTAGCTGTTGTATTTGCTCTGGATCACGTATCGGTTGAACAAAATTCATTATTTATTACCTCCCGTTTCTTCTGTCTCGTAAACTTCTAATCCAAGTGCAAAAGCAAGTTTATAAAACGCTTTGGACTTCCAACGTCGATAAGTACGCTCTGACATCCCTATTTCGTTATAAACCATGTAATCACATACGTCCTCTTCTTCTAAATAGCGTTTATAAATAATATCTCTTTGAATGCTTCCTGCACGTCCGTTCCCTAATCGATTTAAAAATTGATCTATACGTAATGATATTCTTTCAAGCCACTCTTCTCGTTTGCTTTGTTGAATGTTTGCTATGGCAACATCTTCTAATGGCTTACCAACTGCATGTGTAGGCCCGTGTTCACGCATTTCATAAGAAGGAGTGACTTTCATTTCTTTACGCATCATCCCAAATTGCCTATGTATACGTACACTTTCCAACACGCCTTCTAATTCCTCTTGTGTTGCCGTTCTATCGATTTTTGGTAAGAAAGATAATTGTTTAGTCATGTAAGACCACTCCTTTTTATTTTTTAATTACTTTTGTCTTAAAGCTCCACGTCTACGCTCATAACGCGGCCCATAAATTCCCATTAAATCTTCAATGTCACGATTGCTTAATTTCTCTTTTCGTTTTTTCTTATTTTTCTTCTTTGCTTGTTTTGATTGCTTTTCCCACTTACGTAACTGATCTCTTAGCACCTTCATTTCCCCATCCCCTTTTTTAAAATAAAAAGGACACCTATTCTTAAAACAGCTTTAATTACTGCTTTAATGAATTGGTGTCCTCTAGTTTTCTAGCCGGACTATATTCTGTTTGCTTTCACTTTAAAAGAATTATTGTTTTAACTGTTCTATTAAATTACTCTATTCATCGTTCCCTTCCAATTCCACACTCTCTTCACATATTTGTCCAATTAATGAAATTACAGAACCAACTGCTTGAACCCAACTTCCTATAATATCTATTAGCTTTCCTTCTTCATTTTTATTAGTTTCGTTGTTTACCTGAGTGTTTGTATCTTTCTCCACATCATTTACATTACCTTCTTTATTAGACTGGTCCTCATTTCTGATACTTTTTAATTCGTCAATACCTCCTATTTCCTGTAATGAATTCCCAATTGATTGTAATAAGTTTCCTATAATATTTAAGTGTTCATCTTTATCGGATGTATCCTCAAATTCATCTGCTAATGCTGTAAGTCCACCCAAAGCCTGTGTCCAATTCCCGGCAATCACTAATTTAATTTATGTTTCTTCTTTAAAATCGATAATCAATCCAGATATTACAGTGACATTACCAATTGATTGGATTTCATTACCGATTTTTTCAAGAGACACTTCTCCTTGACCATCAGCCTCTAAAATATTTCCAACAGCCTGTAATACGTTTCCATAAACATTTAAATCCTTTCTTACATTACTGCTTATAAAATCAAAAGGCGTACTTCCAATAGCGGAAGTAATTGTTCCTATTGCTGCAACCCATGCACCAAATATCTCTTTAAATTGGTTCTCCATTTAAAACATATCCCAGCATTAAGTAATTAATATAATCCTATTCAATTACTCATCTCACTGTTAATAATTTCAAATGTCTCTTTGCCATCCTTCTTTATAATAATGTCTTATAAAAATATTTTTTAGGAAGTATACGCATTTGTTAAACGTACTTCTATATTGCTTTTATACATATTACTTAGCATTGGTTGGATTGCATTATTTGGAATACGGTGGTCTGCATTCTTTCATTAAATGCATCTACCCACTGAATAAAACTCAATATTCCATCCATACTATAGATAACCCATCTTTAATGTGCTGTAACCAGTTAGATCTTATTTAAGACTGAGCAGTTAGCTTTTGCTAGCTGCTCTTTTATATTGATTTAATAATAAAATTTAGGTCTTATTTCTTTTTTTACACCATATGCTTCTAACCTAGCCCCAGCTCAAAGTGTTACCTCCTATCTTAAAGAGCACTTATGCATGGTGCTCTTTTTTAGTTTCTATATTTCTACAAAATGAAATTTTTGTTTAGTTTTCTTTCCTGCATAATATTTCGATATCCGTTTATACTATAGTTGTATCCTATGCTACTTCTAAAAGCGTACAATGGAGCAGTTAGCTACTTCAGCTAGCTGCTTTGTTGTGCCAAATAATTTTTTATTTCTCAACAACCATTATTGGAATTAAAATCCCAATAATGGTAATATGAAAGTAACTTTCAGTCATAATTATTAACATGTCAAGTGTTGTTCCCTTTTAAAAGGTCCTGTGTCAACCAGGGCCTTTTAAACTTGTTCCCTACTAAAATAGCTTTTTCTTCAAATACTTCACGCACATGAAAAAATTA
The DNA here is from genome assembly GCF_007680225.1 of Bacillus sp. DE0042. Taxonomy (NCBI): domain Bacteria; kingdom Bacillati; phylum Bacillota; class Bacilli; order Caryophanales; family Bacillaceae; genus Bacillus; species Bacillus sp. DE0042. Next base: position 692,718 of record NZ_VEJP01000001.1, read on the forward strand.
CATTTGGTATCACGTACTCTTTTACACTAAGAGATTTGATCCGAAGAGCACTTATATATAGTGCTCTTTTTGGTATGGAATGTGAAATAAAGGCTTGCTCTTAAAACCTTTTATGTAATTATTATAGGTGTTTTCCTTACACCCGTGTGGTTGTTTACTCATAAGTTGTTAAAGTATAAATATAAATTGGTAGTTAATTTATAAGGGAGGTGAAAAAATGAGTAAATTTAAAAAGAATTGTCACATACCCTTTCCATGTGCCTTTCCTTTACCTCAAATAGGGCCTACTGGAATAACTGGAGCGATAGGACCTACCGGCATAACCGGAGCGACAGGACCTTCTGGTGGACCTCCGGGGCCTACTGGGCCTACCGGCATAACCGGAGCTACTGGACCTACCGGCATAACTGGAGTAACCGGACCTTCTGGTGGACCTCCAGGGCCTACTGGACCTACTGGACCTACCGGCATAACTGGAGCAACTGGACCTCCGGGGCCTACTGGGCCTACCGGCATAACTGGAGTAACCGGACCTTCTGGTGGACCTCCAGGACCTACTGGACCTACCGGCATAACTGGAATAACCGGACCTTCTGGTGGACCTCCAGGGCCTACTGGACCTACCGGCATAACTGGAGCAACTGGACCTTCTGGTGGACCTCCGGGGCCTACTGGACCTACCGGATTGCCAGGAACTGTTGGACCTCCGGGGCCTACTGGAATAACTGGAGCAACTGGGCCTTCTGGTGGACCTCCAGGGCCTACTGGACCTACCGGCATAACTGGAGCAACTGGACCTTCTGGTGGACCTCCAGGACCTACTGGACCTACCGGATTGCCAGGAACTGTTGGACCTCCGGGGCCTACTGGGCCTACCGGAATAACTGGAGCAACTGGGCCTTCTGGTGGACCTCCAGGACCTACTGGACCTACCGGATTGCCAGGAACTGTTGGAGCTACTGGCCCTACTGGGCCTACCGGACTTACAGTATCTGGGTTATCTCATTATGCTTATGTTTTCAATACAGCAGCTCAAGTTGTTGCCTTAGAAGCACCTATTCTTTTTAATTCACATGGTAGAATGACATCTGGTTTTACTCATACGCTCGGAACTTCTCAATTAATGGTTCTTAATGCAGGAGATTATAAAATTTCTTTTTCTGTATCAGGAGTTGAGCCTAATCAATTCACACTTTTTTTAAATGGTGCTCCGGTTACCAGCGCAGTTTATGGATCAGGTGCAGGGACTCAACCAAACAACGGCCAAACAATTCTCGCTTTAGCTGCAGGTGATATTATTACCCTTAATAATCATACTTCCGCTGCTGCAGTTACTTTGCAGACTTTGGCAGGTGGAACACAAACGAATATAAATGCTTCGATTGTAATTGAAAAATTAATTTAATTTAATGATTTATTTCTTGAAACTCTAGCAGTTAATAACCTAGAGTGGATTCTTTTTTTTAACAAGCAGTTAGCTTTTGCTAGCTGCTCTTTTAATTAAAATAACGCTTTTGTTTAAAACTTTTCACATTTAAACCAGACAAGCATATGTTATTTTATGGAAGCTTCCCATTCATAGCATTCTACCTTTCTTATTTAAGAGCACGCTTATATGTGTGCTCTTTTGTATTTGCTATGAAATAAGAATTTTATTTAGTTGCCATTAACCTTTTTATCCACTTTGAATATAGTATTATCATCCAAGTGAATACACAGGTCGCCCTGGACCAGCCTCCTTGTATTCCTTGTATTCCTTGTATTCCTTGTATTCCTTGTACACAGAACCCGTTATAACTAGCGGGTTCTGTATATTTTTATCTATACAATAACTATTTTGTTTAATTTATAAAATACAAGCGCTTGTCCATTTCATTTTGTTCTACCCCTACATTTACTATTAGTAATAAGAACTGAACTTTTCAGAGGTGAAAATATAATGGACGAGTTTTTATCTTCTACTTCAATAAACCCTAATTTAGTTGGACCTACTTTACCACCCGTTCCACCATTCACACTACCGACTGGGCCGACTGGACCGACTGGGCCAACTGGGCCGACTGGGCCGACTGGGCCGACTGGACCGACTGGACCGACTGGACCGACTGGATCACTATCAGTAGCTTACGGAACTTTTTGGCAAACGGAAATCATTACAATCCCTTTCGAATCCCCTTTTTCTTTTAATCAGGCTGACCCTATGGTGGGGGGAATTTCTCTGTTAAATCCAACCACAATTAATATCACACAAGCTGGGGATTATCGAATTTCTTTCATTTCCTCGATTAACTTGACTGTAGCCCTTTCATTTCCTTATTCGCCTACTATTTCTATACTATTAAATAACAGTCTGATTCCAAATTTCAAAGCTACTTTCGGTCTTTCAATACTAGATCCAGAGGATGTAGATTGCGCTCAACTCATTGGAGACACTATTTTATCAGTCCCAGCCAACTCAACACTTCAACTTATAAATAATAGCTTTGTAGGCGAAACAGCCATTCGTACATGCGATAATGGAATAAATGCTTTAGAATTAAACATTATCAAATTAAACTAGTACAAGTACGCCTTTAAAACTAGGTGTTATTATGGCATCTAGTTTGCAGTTTCCAATGAAATTTTTGTACAAAGAATACACACAAAATCAAAAATAAATTCATAAAATATTTTATATTCTTTTCTTTTAGAATGAATAGTCTTTACAGAGCACTTCCCGAAGTGCTCTTACATTTACATATCAAATAACGTTTTTAATTAATTACGAGAGCGGATTTTATTATTTTGTACAAGCACTCTATTCTTCTTTTAATAAAATATATAGATATCTCAAAGAAAGGAGAGCGACATAAGTATGGCTGATTATTTTTATAAAGATGGTAAAAAATATTACAAAAAACAATCGTATTCTCACCACCAAAAAGACAACTGTTTTATTGAAACCCATACATTATCTAGTTCTAATACAACTTTAAATTTCAGCGTACCAGCTAACACTACAAGAACTGCTTTTGAAGATTTCACCAATAACCACAATAAAACATTACTTGATCTTCGCATTCCCGGTACTTCCCAACCAATTGAAGTAACTATCCGAACAAGAAGTTCTCGTCTGCCGATTACTGTAACAATAGTTGCAGGTGAAACCAAGGTATTCCAAGTAGAGGATTTCCATAGTCTCACTCTCACAAATAATACTAATATCAATAGCAATATTGGTATATTCATTCAAAAAACATTTTGTATCTGTTGCAATAATCAAAATGATTCTCGTAACAAGTATTATAAAGAACAATCAAATTCTCACTATCAAAAAGATAACTGTTTCATCGAAACTCATACCGTAGCTGGTTCAGAAACTACCCCAACCGAAAATGCACCTTTAACTATTATCGTACCCCCTGACACTTCAAGAAGAGTTTTTGAAGATTTCACTAATAATCACAACAAAACATTACTTCAAATATCTGTTCCCGAAGATGTCTCCCCCATCGAAGTCACTATTCAAACAAGAAAATCTCCTACACCAATTATCGTGACTCTTGCTACAAATGAAACAAGAGTATTTCAAGTAGAAGATTTTCAAAGCCTTACTCTCACAAATAATACCGAATTCCTTAATTTCATTGAAGTATTGATTAAAAAGACATTTTGTATCTGCTGCAATGATAGAAATGATTCGTGCGATGAATATTCCCGTGATTACGAATGTGAATGTTAGATTGACTCCCCAAAAGAATCCTTATAAAGGGTTCTTTTTCTTTTACCTTAGTATCATCTAATCATTCACATTTGTTCAACATTTCATCTCTTAACAAAATTCCGATTTAATTAATATCCTACAAAATAATACTTTCATTAAAAAACCATTCATATTTCATTTTACGAATAATCTTTTTTATATCGTACATACTATCTGCAAGCCGATTTCCCACGGCTGTACTCTTTCCAAACGGAGCTCTCTCCTCCGTACCACTTGAGAACAGGCGGGTAACTTAATTAGTTGCCTGCCGTTTTTACGTATAATCGTAAAACTTCTTGTCCATACTTTTTAGAGAAAACATCTTTTGCCATTTGGAGCGACCTCCAGCACATGATATTTGTACGGCCGTTCCTATAAAAGGAGCGGTCTTATTTTATCTTTGCTTGCCTCTTTTCTATTCAAATAACGCTTTTTTTAAATCCCATTGCCTAATTCCTCGTTTGTCCATTTCACTTTACTCTACCTTCACATTTACTATTAGTAATACGAATTTTTCAGAGGTGAAAATATAATGGACGAATTTTTATCTTCTGCTTCAATAAATCCAGATTTACTCGGACCTACTTTACCAGCTATTCCACCATTCACACTGCCTACCGGACCCACTGGACCTACCGGGGGCACTGGACCTACCGGAGGCACTGGACCTACCGGGGACACTGGACCTACCGGGGACACTGGGCCTACCGGGGACACTGGACCTACCGGGCCTACTGGACCTACCGGGCCTACTGGACCACCCGATGGACCTACTGGAGCCACTGGACCTACCGGGCCTACTGGACCACCCGATGGACCTACCGGGGGCACTGGACCTACCGGAGACACTGGACCCACCGGGGGCACTGGGCCTACCGGAGACACTGGACCTACCGGGGACACTGGACCCACCGGGGGCACTGGGCCTACCGGGGACACTGGACCTGGATGCATAGAACCTCTACCAATATTCACTCAAATAGTCTATGTAAACAAAGCTGGTAATGACGCTACTGCTGATGGTTCTGAATGCGCACCATTTTTAACAGTAACTGCAGCAATGGCATCAATAACGGATGCTATTGCGCCATTTCCGGATCCTTTAAATATAACTAAACGTTATGCTATCTCTATTGGACCTGGTAACTATATTGAACCATTAATTCATTTAAAAGCTAACGTTCAATTAGTAGGAACTAGTACTTTATTAACTAGATTACAAATTCCTTTCGATATAAATGATCCGTCTTGGTTTGATTTGAACTTTTCACAAGATCCTAGATCTGGGTTTGTCGATCTGACATTACTAAGTGGGCCTCTGGACTTTAACTTTCAAACAGCGCAAAGTGTTTCAGGTAAATTATTCTTTGTTAGCGTTAATATAACCCCTACTCCTATATTCACAGCTTTATCGACTTCTGTGAACCAAGTGAATATCCGTGATTCAATGTTATCCGGTGGTTATACTCAAAATGGAATTAACATGGCGATGTTTGCTTCATTCGTTTCTAGTGGAAATATTACTATTAATTCACAAGCTACTACAGATACCCAAGTCAATTTAGTTGGTGGAGGAATAAATGGTAATGTCATTATTAATGTGCTATCTGGTCATATTCCAATTGACCCCTTAAATTTAACCAGCTTCGCTATTACAGAAAACATTTTCAATCCCAGCCCTAATTCAGGGAATTTAATTGTCAATGGCGTTAATGACGTTATTACAAGAGTCAGAGCAACAGTTGATTCTTTACCTATTCGTTCCCGGATAAATATTTTAGGAACAAATACATCTTTGATTAGAGTTGATGATGCTTTCGATTTAGCTTATACACCTATTAATCCAGCAAACTGGGCTCCTCTTCCTCCTACTACAGTGCAGGAAGCTCTAGATAGAATTGCTGCATTGCTGGCAGTAACTATCGGTACACCTTAAAAAGAACTTAAATCCTATTTTAATAGGAGCTAAATTGCTATGATATGTGAAAGAAAAGTCTCTTCAATTCTGATTGTAGAGACTTTTTTAGTTTCTAAGCAAATCCGATATCCGAAAGTTAATATATATATCATAAACAAAGTGTATATTTCTTAACAAAATTCAAATTTGATTAAAGTAACTGTGTTTTTCGTTCTTCCATACGAATTACTTTTCCACTTTGATATACAAATGATTGTTCACCAAATCCACCTTGGGGTGGTTCTATTAGTTGGATCTGACCATTTTTAACAACATATATTCCGTTTATTTTCAAATCTATTTCAGCTTTCATTTCTACAAGATTTTCTTTAATAATTCCCATTAAGACCACTCCCGTATGTTATGATTATTTTGTCGAAGCAAGTCGGGAGCAATCTCGACTTTTTTATTTTGTTATAGATATTCCACAACATTATCGGGAATAAATGATTGTTCTAATGATAAATAAAGTCGTATTGAAATCGGTTCTTTATTATCTCTCGCAGACTTGCAAAGCTCCTCCGGTGTAAGATCTAAAACGAAAGCATCTTGCCAATATGAAACTTGAACAGGTCTATAAATTGCCATATTATTCATCCTCCATTGTTTTACTTGATTTGCTTTGATATACTTAATCCAATTCAATTTTTAGAAAGACTCTCTATAAGAGTCTAAAATCTATCACTCTGCCAAGTGATAGATTTTTTATTTTTTACGACTAACTAATGATGCGTTTATCCCCTTTTCTTGAAGTCTTTTAATAACCACACGATAACTCTTTGATATTTCATGGTCCTCTTTTGCATTACGCAGACTTCTAAACTCCTGTGTACATCGATTTAATTCCATCTCCCAACGATTTGCTTCATCCAACGATTCAGCGTTGAACAAATTATGAAGACATGTAACCATGCAGAGGATTTTGGTCATGAGACCTGTCACATCCTATTTCATTCTGGTAATCAATTATTAATGCATCAAATGTTTCTAGATTATCAAGAAGCAAAGGCTAAAAACTTCGCACAACAATTTTGTGTACCTACTTTTATGTTACGAAAGCTTCCTCCCCTACAGTTAAAAGCATATATAATCTCAGAAAAATTCAATGTAACAACACAATTTGCTGAAAAAAGGCTTTTACATTATGAAAATCAATTATTAGCAAGTAAATTACAGAACCGAATATCACAATACTGTAATTTTTAAAACTAAAGATACAGGAGGTATTGAATATGAAAGGAAGTTTTCGTAAACGTGGAAATACGTGGTCTTTTACAATAGATATCGGTATAGATCCAACCACAGGAAAACGACAGCAAAAAAGTAAAAGTGGATTTAGAACAAAAAAAGAAGCCCAAAATGCTGCTGCAACGATGATTACAGAGATAGAGAAAGGAATGTATTTTGATGACAAACAATTAACTGTTTTAGATGTATGGGAAAAGTTAAAGCCTCTTCGTAAAGCTGAATTAAAAATTACATCTTATGAAAAAGACATGAGCTTAGTTAGGCTCTATATCCTTCCCCCATTTAGTTACAAAAAAATTAAAAGTATTAAGCCCGTAATGATCCAAACCTACTATGCTGAACTTAAGGAAAAAGGATTATCAAATGGTACAATCAGCAATATCCACCGCTGCCTAAGATGTATTTTCAAACACGCTGTAGAATGGGAAATCATACATGATAATATAATGAATAAGGTTAAAAAACCACGTGAAGAGCAAGGCGAGATGAAAACATGGTCTAGCGAAAAATGTAATCGATTCCTCCATTATCTAAAAGAAAAAAATATTAAGTACCATATGTTCTTCTTACTCGCAATCTATACAGGTATGAGACGTGGAGAATTACTTGCACTAACGTGGAAAGATATTGACTTTGATAATAAACGTATCCTGGTTAATAAATCGCTTGTAAAAACAGAAAAAGGACTATTTAAAGCTGCTACAAAAACTAAGTCTTCAAATAGAAGCATTAGTATCTCTTCTTTTGTTATAGGGAAATTACAATCCTACTACTCCTATAAAAAGAAAGAATTTTTCCGCTGGGGTATACACTTGAATGAAGAGGCCTTTATTTTCACCGGCAATACGATGCATTCGCCCTTACATATAGATGCTCCTCATCGCTTTTTGAATGATCACTATAAAAAAGCTGGTGTTCCTCGAATTCGTATACACGACTTGCGACATACTCACGCTACACTCATGCTTCAGGCTGGAGAACACCCTAAAATCGTACAAGACCGCTTAGGGCATTCATCTATTCAAATGACTTTAGACAAGTATAGTCACATCACACAGAACATGCAGCAACAAGCGGCGGAAAACTTCGAGAACATAATAAAATCTAATGAAAACACCTGATAAAAAATGAACAAATTTAATGTGAGCAAAATGTGAGCATCAAGGGAAACCAACACTTATAAACCTTGATATAATAAGGTTTTTCATACTATATCGTTGAATCTTGGGAGAAGAATGAGCAGCTTTAGAGGTTTTTATTCTCACAAAACTATAAAAGTGTCACAAATGCCTATTTCATAAGCATTTGTGACACTTTTTGTTTGTTATGTTAAATGTCATTTCAATACTGAATTACTGCAGTTACCTTTTCCTTCTAGGACCTACAATTAATTTAATCGCCGTTCTTTCTTGATCATTAATAGTAACCTCTTGAAATGCTGGAACAAAGGCCAAATCAATACCACTTGGAGCAACAAATCCTCTTGCGATTGCAATTGCTTTAATCGCTTGATTTATAGAACCCGCCCCAATCGCTTGAATTTCCACATTGCCACTTGTTCTTAGTACACCAGCTATTGCACCTGCTACTGAATTTGGTTTTGATTTTGAAGATACTTTTAATATATTTTCCATGTAAGTTGCTCCCTCTATTATTTAATCGCTCTTTTGTTACGGTTTAAAATATTTCAACGTATCTTTTATTACTATTCACACCAAAAGCAAACAATGCTACATATGTACATTCATTCGATACTTTTCGTCTTCTTCCTGCCCCACTACGTAAATAAAAGAGAATAACCATAAACTCTAATGTACAAATTTTTAAAATAGACATTCGCTTTAACGATCACATCATTGCAACTGAGGATAATGGTTTTATTTTTACATGTGAAATTAAAATAAGCATTCCCGCTATACTTTAACATTTCAAGATATTCCACTGATATTTTTACCAAATCATTAACCTTTTCTTCTTCAAAAATTGTTACAACTACTATATCTATTACTATATTTCATCGTATTAGCACTTTATACTCCAAATCTATCACCTTTTATATAAGACAAGCATAAAATACTATGAGTATACACTTCATTCATAATAGGAGGTAATATATTGGGTTCATACTATCATTCTTCAAATTCAAATAAAAAATGTTCATGTAACTCTTCTTCCAGTTCCTATAAAAAATGTTCATGCGACCATTCACATAAAAAAAGCTGTCCAGCATACGGCACTTTTTGGCAAACTGAGTTTATAACTGTTCCTTTTGGAGATCCTTTTCCATTTAATCACGTTGGCCCTATAGCAGGAGGTGTTTCCTTACTAAATCCTACTACTATACAATTTAGTCAAGCAGGTGATTATAGAGTTTCTTTCATTTCAACTATTAACACTACTTCAAATCCTGTATTTCCTCATATTCCAGTCATGACTATATTTTTAAATAATAATCCACTTGCTAATAGTCAAGGTGATTTCGCTTTCCAAATGAATACTTCATCAAATAACGAATGCCTTCAACTAGCAGGCGAAACGATTGTTACAGTACCCGCTAATTCAACTCTTCAACTGAAAAATAATAGTGGTTTTAATCGTCAAAGTATTGCAACTTGTGATAATGGTATTAATTCAGTTGAATTAACAGTTATAAAACTAAGTTAATAATCACCTTCACATTCAGATGCTATTTCAGCATCTTTTTTTATTGAATAATGTTCTTTTGATTCCTATAATCGAACGTAAATTCCATTTTACGTTTCTGTTAATCTAATAAACATGAAAAAAGTACCGAACTCTTCTACAAAAGTTCGGTACTTTTTATATTAAAAACTTCTTATTCTTTCTTACTTCTCCACATAAACAGACTTAACAATTGTACGATTATACGGTTGTCCTTCTTTATTCATCCCTTTTATATCCATCGTAATGTTGTATACTCCTGGTTGCTTTATGTCCTTCAAAGCACCAGTAAATGTAGTATTATTAACATTTTGTAATTCATTATATTCAGAGACTAGTTTCCCTTCTTTATTAACTACTCTTACTGTTATGGAAAGATCCCCTTTCATTTCAGGTGCTACAGGTGATTTTTTCAATTTATACTCAGATTTATTCACTTTAACTTTTGTAGGCATTTGGAGAACAAATGGTGCGCCACTATTGTGATCGCTTACAATTAAAAATGCATCTTTCGACTGCTTCGCCATCATTTTAACTTTCCATTCTCCTACATCCATTTTATCAAATTTAAATGTTCTAATTGTCGCACCACCAAAGAAAGATTCACCTTCACCAGTAGTAATAAAGCTATCCTTATTTGTATACATTTTTCCTTTTGGAGACATCATTTGTACTTCTACATCAGAAGACGCTGTTAAGATAGAAACTATTCCTTCAGCTTTTTTATCAACCGTAACAGTTTGCTCTATCCACTGATTTTGTGGCAATTCTCCTCCTAATATGTTTTGATTTGAAGTTGTATTTAATTGTTCTATATTTTCATTTGAACTAGTGCTGGATGCTACTAAAGCTGGTACGGCTACATTTGCTGTACGTAAATATGGTTCAATTCGAGAGAAAACAGCAGATCCTTTTCGTATATTATCATGATCAAATCTGGAATCTGTAAATAAATGCGTTCCATATGGCAGCTTAGCACTCCACTCATTTACTAGTCCATCATTTGAACCGTATGATGACAAATATAACCCGCCCATAGATAGCGCAGAAAATACTGGTCCCCAGCTAGTACCGGTAACCGTATAGTAACGGTTTAATTTAGCTGCTGGATTATTATCAATCGTTGAACGAAATTTTGCCATTTCCCCCATTTGTAATGAGTACGTACCATCATCTTTTTGACCTAATATAGAAGCAAGCCATCCTGCCCACCAACTATATGATAAATCCGCCAAGTTTGATCCATGATGTGGCGTCGCAAGCGTTATAACATTTCCAACAAATCGATTTGCACCATATTCTACTAATGCAGCCTGTGTATCGATACCGCCTTTACTATGTGCTACAATATTAACTTTTTTACCGAAGTGATTATATATTTCTTCTAATTTTTGTGCTAACAATTTTCCGTTATCCCACTGACTAGCTGACCCTTTCCCAGCAGCATCATATAATTGGATAAATACTGTTTGATAACCTGCTTTTAAAGCATAGTCATACATATCATTTATATCGTGATACACTGTCTTTCCATACCAACTATCAGCATTCCCATTCCTTCCTTGTACAAAAAGAATTGGAGGCTTATTCTCATCGTAATTAGCAGGTTTTTGACCTAAAAACCATTCTCCAGGTGTAAATACTTCTTTATCTGGAAAGCCTGTTTTAAGCTCTTTTACAACTTCTGCTCGCACATTTGTGCTAATCATTGGAACCATGATAAAAAATACAATTAGTAAAGCAACACATCTTCTCATCAATCGCATGTTACTCCCCCCACTTTTTTTGAAAGAAGGTGCTCTTTGTAATTTTTTTATCTTCTCTCTTAATACTAGATAATCTTTTTACTTAAACAAGATCTTGTCCCTATTTTCAAGAGATTACTAGTACCCCTTCTTCCTTAACACACGTTATTCTCTTTGATTCAATCTCTTCCTTTTGAGAGAGCGCTACAAAAAAGTTTCTCAACAATTGTTAACTTTACTGAATCCAAATATCCTCCAATTATTATTGTTTATATAAAGCATACAAATCTTGAAAAAACTTTAGTAAAAAAACACTTTATTACCAGCTAATTATAAAAAAGTTAATGAAGATATGTACTTTTATTTAAATTAAATACAAACTAAACAAAATAGAGGCTTATAATATAAGACTTTCCTACCATTAAATATTAAACTGAAATTTCCGAATAGAAAATAATATTTCCAGAAACATATATTATGATAATTTCCGCAGACTTGAATTACACTTTTAGAAGTACTAACCTAGCGATGAGCAGAAGAAAATTCTGTAACAAGAAAGGAGAATGCTTTATGATGACCAAGTTACAAAAGGAGTTTTTTAAACGATTAAAAATTCCTGCAGAAGAAGTAACATTTGATGATTTAGATGAAATCCTCTTAAAAATGGGATTGATTCTCCCCTATGAAAATCTTGATATTATGGCTGGTACTTTTAAAGACATCTCAAAAAAGAACTTAGTAGAAAAGTTACTTATTCAAAAACGAGGCGGTCTTTGTTATGAATTAAACTCCTTATTGTATTACTTTTTAATGGATTGTGGATTTCAAGTATATAAAGTAGCTGGTACTGTTTATGATCTTTACGATAATAAATGGAAACCCGATGATGGTCATGTCATTATCATATTAAATCATAATAATAAAGATTATGTTATAGATGCCGGTTTTGCCTCTCATCTACCTTTACATCCAGTCCCTTTTAACGGAGAAGTCATCTCTTCTCAAACGGGTGAATATCGAATTCGCAAACGAACTACCCGAAAAGGTACACACATTTTAGAAATGAGAAAAGGGGCTAACGGGGAATCTACAAATTTCTTGCAATCTGAACCATCACATGAATGGAAAATAGGCTATGCCTTTACTTTAGATCCAATAGATGAGAAAAAGGTGAATAACATTCAAAAAGTGATTGTAGAACATAAAGAATCTCCTTTTAATAAAGGAGCTATCACTTGTAAATTAACTGATTATGGTCACGTATCATTAACAAATAAAAATTATACAGAAACCTTTAAAGGCACCAAAAATAAACGTCCAATAGAATCAAAAGATTATGCTCGCATTCTTCGTGAATCTTTTGGAATAACGCAAGTGAAATATGTAGGAAAAACACTAGAAAGAGGCTAGTTGACTAGAAGTATTTCATAATAAAGCAGATTCCATATTTAGAATCTGCTTTATTTTATATTTTGTTATAAAGAAATTTATTTTGCTCTTATCCTTTAATTTTCAATCATATACTCATCATCATATTTATCGTATTGGAGCCCTGATCCTATTTTTGATTCCGTAACTTGATCTCTTAAAAACGGTGCAGCTTCCATTTTGCTAGTTGCAATTTCAATTCCATATTTTTTCGTTAAATGGGCTAATTCTATTAAAAACCACTCTCTTCGCAATGTAACTGGAATATCAAATGTTCTTCTTTTCATATATAATAGCACCTCTTTAATTTCATAACTTAATGAACATCATTACACGCACGTGTGAAAACTACCTTTCATCACTAACATCCAATGAAACATTATAGTATATGCATGTCCATTTTAAACGTGCTATTACAAAACAACATTTCAGTTTACATAATCATATTATGTAAGAGTAAAAGAGAAAGGTATATCCCTTCTCTTCTACTCTAGAAATTTAAATTAAGAACATCTTGGTACACCTAAAGCTAAGAATAAACCTGCTATTCCCGCAGTAATCGGTACTTTTAACGTAATAACATCGTCTACTTTCGTTACTAAAAAGAAAGCATTACCTTCTTGTAATATACAAGTTACCAATAATTGAAATTCCATTTAACCCCCCTCCTTTCAATCGATATATTATACTTTATGAATTTCCTTTAAAAATGTAATAGGAAACACATCTATTTTTCCTTATATATAAAATAAATGTTTATAAGTCTATTAAAAATACTAATTTTCTAAATTTATATAAATCGTGTAATATCCAATAAGTTCCTATATAATCAATAGTGAAAATCTTACAAATGGAGGTATAAAAATGGCGATTTTGAGTAATATTGGTGCAGCTTTATTTTTTATTGCTTTTATTCTTTTAATACTATGTATCATTTCATTCTTTAAGAAAAATGGAAAAGCAAAACACTATGGTCGTCCTACTGTTATTCTTTTTATGATTTCAATTCTCTTAATAGGAATGGGCACTACAAAATCTGAACACCCAGTCATCGATTTTTTTGCTACTTTAAGTTTAATTTTATTTATTTTTTTCCTTGTTCTAGCAATCTTATCCGTAATTAAAAAGACAGGTGTAGCAAAAAAACAATTTATTATCACTGCTATTTTATTTGTCATTTTTGTTGCATTATCAAGTATTTCAGCTCCTTCTTCTGAAAAGACGACAGCAACAAATAAACAAGTCGCTTCTAATAATGCAGAGAAAAAAGATGATAAAAAGAAAGAAGCGGACGAGAAAACTCAAAAGCAAGAAGATGAGAAGCGTCTAGCCGATGAACAAGCTCGTAAGCAAGAGGATGAAAAACGCCAAGCCGAAGAGCAAGCTCGTAAGCAAGAGGATGAAAAACGTCTAGCTGATGAACAAGCTCGTAAACAACAAGAAGAACAAAAACGTCTAGCTGATGAACAGGCTCGTAAACAACAAGAGGAGCAAAAACGCCAGGCTGATGAACAGGCTCGTAAACAACAAGAAGAGCAAAAACGCCAGGCTGATGAGCAAGTTCGTAAACAACAAGAAGAACAGAAAAAAGCACAGCAAGCTCAAACACAACCTGCTGCAAGTAGCAATAGTAATGTAACTTACAAAAATTGTACTGAAGTTAAAAATGCTGGGAAAGCTCCATTATATAGAGACCAACCAGGTTATAGCTCTAAACTCGATCGTGATGGTGATGGAGTTGCATGTGAAAAATAGTAATGAAAAAAGAAGCTTAGTAGAAGCTTCTTTTTTTTACTGTTACGTATAAAATCTAATTACTCTTCCATTCTTGTAAGCAATATATCAATTTAAAATAGCATCTTATTTTTTAAATACTTGTAACATTAACCATTAACTGGATCTATACTCCAATTAATGGTTAATGTTACACCTCCACTTTCCCTTTGACAAGAACATGTGGAATTAGGTGAAACATCCCAAATCTTCTACCCTTTTCGTATTCATCTCTGTAATATTCTTTTGTGCAGGTATTTAATTGCTTTAATTCTCTATATTCATTAAAGTTGATGAGTTCTATTTCACATTCTTTTAATTCTCTATTTGGTCCATCCCAATTATGCTTTGAGTACTTGTATATTGCCATACACTGACCATTCAGTGCACTAATAGGAATTTTATAAAACAGTTTATTTGTATTAATGTTTATTCCTATTTCCAGTAATACTTTATAAATCTCATAAGGATGCAGTGGTAAAAAATGCACAACATCATTCCATAAACATTCTAGTTTTGGTATTTTACGTGTTAATAAGTTCTCCCTTTGAGTATGATCTTTATATTTTTGTATATACTCACCATATAAAATTGGATATACCCTTTTCAATTCATTTAATGGGATTAAATATTCTCCTTTTAGTTCTTCTGGTACCATATGATAAACATATTCCATAAAAACCTCCTATAAAAGATATACTTCCTACCCAAAAGCGTCTTAGATTGATAGAAAATAAATTTGTAAATCATCTATACCTTAATAATGCACTATGGATAATTTCCTGCTCAAAAAATTCTTCGTCATCAGTTCTATTATTTCCTCTATTAAATATCACTCCTATTATTCTCAAATCAGACACATAATAAGTGATTTCAATCACCACATTGTTTTTCATTTATCGCTATTCTTAATTTAGATATTACATTTAAACTTTATGGAGGCATTCATATGGAACATACATTTACTGAAACTTCAATTGTTGGTGAGATTGTTACACAATTTCCGAAAGCTAGTGATCTTTTTAAATCGTATAGAATAGATTTTTGTTGCGGTGGTAATAAGCCACTTATTGATGCAATTCATGAAAGAAATTTATCAGCTTCTGAAGTAATTACAGAGTTAAATACGCTTTATCATAATACGAAACTATTAAATGAATCTGAAATTGATTGGAAAAATGCTTCTTATCGCGAATTGATTGATTATGTAATTAATAAGCATCATCGTTATTTAAATGAAGAGTTACCGCAGTTAAGTCCATATGTGACGAAAGTATTACGTGTTCATGGAGTAAATCAGCCTCATTTAGCTCAAATTCATAAGCTATTTCATGAACTTAAAATGGAATTAGAACAGCATTTAATTAAAGAAGAAACGGAAGATTTTCCATTAATTTTAGAATTTGAACAAAATCCAACTGATGAAAACTATGCAAAGTTACGTAAAGTAGTAGATGAACTAGAAAATGAACACAATCATGCCGGAAATATTATAAAAGAACTTCGTAAAGTGACAAATGACTTTACTCCTCCAGAAGGAGCTTGCGGCACTTATCGACTTGTGTATCAACGCCTTGAAGCGCTAGAGTCTGATTTATTTGAGCATATTCATTTAGAAAATAATATTTTATTTCCACGTGCCATTACGAGAGCATAAATTAAGTGCAGGACATGAGTGTAAATACTTATGTCCTGCTTTTTCATTTTGCGAAAAATATCCACGCCCCTCTCAAACAAATCAGAATTTTAACAATTTGTGAATCATTATAGAAGTGTGATAAATATCACATCTCCCCCTTTTTTGATTTTCTATAATAGAAATATAATCCTTTGTTCAATATTTCACATAAAAAGGGGAAACGAAAATGAAAAAACGTTTAGTTATGATCGGAAATGGTATGGCTGGCATACGCTGTATGGAAGAAATATTAAAACATGATAGTGATTCATATGAGATTACTATTTTTGGAGATGAACCGCATCCAAACTACAACCGTATTATGCTCTCTCATGTTTTACAAGGCAAAACAAATATGCAAGATATCATTATGAATGAATATAGTTGGTACGAAGAAAACGAAATAACTTTATACACAAACGAAAGAGTTCAAAGTATTAACCGAGAAGAAAAAATTATCATTACAGAAAAGAATCGTACTCTTACATATGACAAGCTCATTATTGCAACAGGTTCTAGTGCTTTTATTTTACCTGTTGAAGGTTCCACTCTTCCTGGTGTAACAGGATTTCGAACTATTGAAGATACACAATTTATGATAGATACCGCTAAAGAAAAGAAAAAGGCCGTTGTCATTGGTGGCGGGTTACTCGGTTTAGAAGCCGCGAGAGGTCTAATTGACTTAGGAATGGACGTGCATGTTGTTCATTTAATGCCAAACTTAATGGAGCAACAACTAGATACGAAAGCAGCTTCTCTATTGCGTGAAGATTTAGAAGCGCAAGGCATGAAGTTTTTAATGGAAAAGAAAACTGTAAAAATTCTTGGTACAGACTATGTTGCTGGCATTCAATTTGAAGATGGTGAAGTTGTAGATTGTGATTTAATCGTAATGGCTGTCGGAATACGACCAAATACGAAAATAGCCAGAGATGCTGGTCTCATTGTCAATCGCGGCATTGTAGTCAATGACTATATGCTAACAAATGATGAAGCCATTTATGCAGTTGGCGAATGCGCAGAACATGATGGTATCGCATATGGACTTGTTGCCCCTCTTTATGAACAAGGCACAATATTAGCGAAACATATAACGAATTTACAAACGAATGGATATATGGGCAGTATCGTTGGTACGCAATTAAAAGTTGCTGGTTGTGATTTATTCTCTGCTGGCCAAATTTATGAAGATGATCAAACGAAAGCAATTTCAATCTTTGATGAATGTAAACGTTCCTATAAAAAAGTATTAATTCGTGATAATAAAGTCGTCGGTATCGTTTTATATGGTGACACAGCTGACGGTACACGCCTCTTTAGCATGTTAAAGAAAGAAGAAGATATACAAGAATATACAGCCGCTTCCCTTCTTCACAAAGCTGGTGAAGAAAGTGAACTTGACGTTGCTACAATGAGTGCAGATGACACGATTTGTGGATGTAATGGTGTTACGAAAGGTACAATCGTTCATGCCATTTTAGAGCAAGAGTTAACTACTTTTGAAGAAGTAAAAGGCTGCACGAAAGCCGCAGGATCTTGTGGTAAATGTCGTCCGCTTGTGGAACAAGTTTTATCTCATACACTCGGAGATGCTTTTGATGCTTCTGCGCAGTCTGCTGGTATGTGCGGATGTACAACTTTATCACGTGATGAAGTCGTAGCAGCCATTCACGAGAAAGGCTTAAAATCTCCAAAAGAAGTACGCAATGTTCTTGGTTTTGCACATGAAGACGGCTGTTCAAAATGTCGCCCTGCTTTAAATTACTACTTACGGATGGCGATTCCAGAAGAATATGAAGATGATAAATCATCTCGTTTCGTTAATGAAAGAATGAATGGTAACATTCAGCACGATGGTACATTTTCTGTTATTCCACGTATGTACGGAGGCGTTACAACAGCTGATGATTTAATGAAAATTGCTGAAGTTGCGAAAAAATATGACGTCCCTCTTGTGAAAATTACAGGTGCGAGTCGAATCGGCTTATATGGTGTAAAAAAACAAGATTTACCTAACGTATGGGCTGACTTACATATGACTTCGGGATATGCGTATTCAAAATCTCTTCGTAATGTAAAATCATGTGTTGGTTCTCGCTTCTGCCGTTTCGGTACGAAAGATTCATTAGGACTTGGTATGCTACTTGAACAATCATTAGAAATGGTAGATACACCACATAAAATGAAGATGGGTGTAACGGGCTGTCCTCGTAACTGTGCGGAAGTACTAACGAAAGATTTTGGCGTTGTTTGTGTCGAAAATGGATACCAACTTTATATTGGCGGAAATGGTGGTACAGAAGTACGCGAAGCTGATTTTGTAATGATTGTCCCAACTGAAGATGATGTCCTTCGCATCGCTACAGCTTACATGCAATATTATCGTGAAACTGGTATTTATGGAGAGCGTACTGCCTACTGGACAGAACGTTTAGGCTTCGATCACATAAAAGAAATACTACAAGATGCAAGTATGGTGACTACGCTAAATGAACGCTTCCAAACAGCTCGTAGCACATATACGGAAGCGTGGGGACAAGCACTAGAAACGAAGTCATTAAAAGCGATGTATGAAGTAGAAACTGTGAAATAAGGAGCTGTGATCTATATGATACAAACGAAAGAAAAAATAAAAGTTATGCGTGCGGAAGACCTTCCTATTCAAATCGGTAAAGAAGTGCAAATGAAAGGTACGTCTATCGCCCTATTCCGCCTTTCAAATGGAGATATTCGAGCTGTAGAAAATCGTTGTCCTCATAAAAACGGACCGTTAGCAGAAGGAATTGTATCTGGAGAATTCGTCTTTTGTCCACTGCATGATTGGAAAATCTCATTAATAACAGGTGAAGTTCAAAAACCTGATGACGGCTGTATCCAAACATACGAAGTAGAAGTTATTGATGGTGACATTTATATAAACATGTAATTTACGAAAGGAAGCCTCCCCCTGGCTTCCTTTTACATAAAAATAGAAGAGGTGCGATTATGAACGGATATGTATATTTAGTTGGTGCAGGACCGGGTGATGAAGGGCTTATTACAAAGAAAGCGATAGATTGTTTAAAGCGTGCAGATATCGTTTTATATGACCGTTTATTAAACCCTTTCTTTCTTAGTTATACAAAAGAAACATGTGAACTTATTTATTGCGGCAAAATGCCAAAGAATCATATTATGCGACAAGAAATGATTAACGCCCACCTCCTTCAATTCGCACAAGAAGGAAAAATCGTTGTCCGATTAAAGGGCGGAGATCCATCTATTTTTGGCCGCGTTGGTGAAGAAGCAGCAACTTTAGCAGCAGCGAACGTTCCATATGAAATCGTACCAGGTATTACATCTAGCATCGCCGCTAGTAGCTATGCAGGTATCCCCCTCACCCACCGTAACTACAGTAATAGCGTCACTTTATTAACTGGGCATGCAAAAGGCCCTTTAACCGATCATGGAAAATATAATTCATCCCACAATAGCGACACAATTGCCTACTACATGGGTATAAAAAACTTACCTACAATTTGTGAAAACTTACTACAAGCAGGAAAGAAAAAAGATACGCCAGTAGCCGTCATTGAATGGGGTACAACCGGAAAGCAGCGCGTTGTCACAGGAACACTTTCAACCATTGTTCCTATCGTCAAAAACGAGAATATTTCAAATCCATCCATGACAATTGTTGGTGATGTCGTTTCCTTACGTAATCAAATCGCTTGGAAAGAACGTAAACCATTACATGGTAAAAAAGTTTTATTTGCATCCGCAACAAATAAAACAAGTTCAATGGTGCAAAAGTTACAAGAAGCCGGTGCAGAAATATATCAAATTCCAACTTTCAAAAAGGAAGAATACACATTAACATTTGAACAAATCAATGAAATTTTTAACGTTGATCGCCTTGTTTTTTATTCAGCTGAAAGTGTAGAAATATTGATGCGATCATGTAGTAAACATCAGAAAGATATTCGTTCCTTACAGGCGAAACTGCAATATATGAACGTTGCCACTCAAGAAAAACTGATGCAATATGGGCTACTAAGTAAACAAGCAGCATTCTCTTCTGATACTACTGTTTATTTAGGCAGAAATATTAATCGGATTGCTTTTATTCAAGAGAAAATTGGTGCCGGGTCATATATGATGACTCATGCGTATACAATTGATCATCGTTTCGATGAAGTCCATTCTCGTATGCTTTCTGAATTCTCATGGGATAGTATTGTATTTGAAGGGCGTGCCTCAATTGATACATTTCTATCAGAAATAAAACGCCTTGGCTTTATCGATATTCTTACTCTTCCCTTCTCATATACCGATATTCCAACTTTACACTATGCGAAGAAAATCGGGTTTTATAACGTAGATCAACAATTACAAGACATGATTATGAAGAAAGACATGGTGGGACAATGAAAGGAATTGTATATGTTGGACACGGTAGTCGCCTGCAAGAAGGTAATGAACAATTCATTCACTTTATTCAATCTGTTATGAAAGAACGTAACGAACAGATTCAAAAAATAGCTTTCCTAGAACTAACGACACCTACCATTCAAGATGTAGTTACAGAAACGATACTAGAGGGCGCAACTGAAATAATGATTGTACCTGTTTTATTATTTGCAGCAGCTCACTATAAACGTGACATTCCTTTTGAAATAGAGCAACTACAAAAGAAATATCCACAAATAACATTTTCAGTTGTACCACCCTTTAGTACGCATCCACATATGGTGGAACTTGTAGTAAAAAGAATACGTGAAACTATGCCAATGCAAGATAGTAGTATTTTACTCGTAGGGAGAGGTAGCAGTGATCCACAGCCGATACATGAGTTACAACAAATCGGAGCAACGGTCGAACGAAAACTCAGTATGCCAGTATCGTGCTCCTTTTTAACGAAAGGAGCGCCCTCTTTTACTGCTGAGCTCAAGGCTATAACATCGACTGCCTCCCATGTTTATGTCATGCCGTACCTTCTCTTTACCGGATTGTTGCTTCAAAAAATTAAGTTGCATACGAAAAAATATGATCACGTTACGACTTGTAACTGTCTTCAGTTTGATACATATATGAAATTAACATTGTTAGAACGAATGGAGGAATGTGTGTATGTATGACATGTACCCTCTTATGTTTAATCTAAATAAAAAAGTGGTCGTGATTATTGGTGGAGGTAAAATTGCATATCGAAAAGCGTCTGGATTAAAAAATACAGGCGCTTTTGTGACCGTTGTCAGCCCAGAAATTTGCGAGGAAATGAAGGAACTACCTTTTATTACTTGGAAGCAAAAAACTTTTAGTAATGATGATATTAAAGATGCTCACCTTATTTATGCAGCTACAAATCAACATGATGTCAATATGATGGTCAAACAAGCTGCCCATGATTTTCAATGGGTTAACGTTGTAAGTGACGGTACAAAATCATCGTTTCACACACCGGGTGTCATTCGATATGATGAATATGTTGTCACTATTTCAACTTCAGGTAAAAATCCATCGTTTACAAAGCGTTTGAAGCAGGAACTAACATCTATATTTCCTAAACTTATAAAAAAGCTTTCTCGTACTCACAAATAATAATCTATTTCTTAACTAAAATAGTAATTACCTTTGGACAAACGTTTTTTAGAAGCGTTTGTTCTTTTTGTTTTGGTTCCTTTTTTGAATTAAGCCGCTTGATTATCAGGCATGGTACAATTGTAAACGACACCTAATATATCAAAGACTGTTTTCTTCTCATATCGATGGGATTTCTGTCCATCATTTACCGCCTCAAATCTATTCGTTTTTGCACGTATATTCAAAACAAAATATATGACAAATAAATAACGACAGTTACTGTAATAATGCTGAAAAGTGTTGAAAATAAAACGATTTGTGCATGTAATTCAGGCTCTATTTGATACTCCATAGCAATGGTTGATGTATTTCTTGAAGTAGGAAAAGAACTTGCAATAAATAATAATTGTGCAACAATACCATCAATGTTTAGTAGGTATATCATGGCAAGTGCTAATAATGGTCCCATCAATAATCTTCCAATTAAAGCCCATGTTATGACTCGATGGAAAAAATTAAGCTTAATGTTGGATAATTGCGCTCCTAGCAATATGAGTGCTATTGCAACAAAACTATTCGCAAGCTGATTAAGAGGTAGAAAGATATAATTAGGTATTTGAATTGTAAAAGATTGAAAGAGAACCCCTAATATGAGTGCATGAAATACAGGTAGTCTTAGAAATGATTGAATAATACTTCCGATTGTTTTTGTTGCTGATAGTAAGTTATATATCCCATATGAATAAGTTAAAAGATTCTGGAAAATGACAATAAAAATCTGAATGGAAACCCCCACTGGATTGTGACTGAAAATCAATTGACTTACTGGTAATCCATAATTACCGGAATTCATTAACGAAATGCTATTTTTTAGAGCTGCACTTTCTCCTTTTTCTAACTTTAATGTTTTTGAAATGAAATGACTTACTATCATCACACTCAGACTGTAAAGTATTAAATAGTATATTATCTGGAGCAACAAACCTGTTTCTATACTAATATCATATATATTCACAAATACAGCCGCTGGCATCAAGCAATAAGTAATAAGTGTAGATAGCTGCTTTAAGTTAAATTGGAACTTTCTTTGTAAGATTGCACCAATTAGCATCAATATTAATATTGGTAATATTACGTCTAATATAATAAAAACAAACATTTAAAACCTCATTCTACATATATTTTAGTTGGATTAAACGCTCTCTTTTCCTTAACATATCAAATATGACTCATAAAGAAAATTAGGGATTATTTATACAAATTCATAATTTTATCTTATCACCCTAAACTGTATTCTTTATTTTAAGTGTATTTTTTCACAATATCCATTAGCCTTACCCAAAAATCTGGGCCTAAAAATATGCAGTTTTTTCTCGTTATAGATACCTCCATATGTTTTTGAATTTCGAAACATTTCAATATTTTAATATTTTTTTATACATATTAATAGATATAATTTAGAAAGGAGCGACTATTTATCGATTCGTTAGCGATCAATAGTCATCGTTTCATTCAAAAGTTATTATTTTCGTTCTCGATATATTCCGACAAAGGCAAAGTCCCTTTCTAGTACGCTAAACGTGTAAGAGGCGAAGTACCTTTAGCTACTCGTTCCTTTAAAGTTCCCCATTGTGGAATTCGATTTAATTTCATACATTTATCGCTTAATTTCTTTATCTGTAGGCAAAACAATTGCAGCAATTATATAAAGTAACACTGTAAATCCACTAGTAAAAAAAGCTGATAATGCAGTTACTATGCGAAGAATACTTACATCAATTTCATACTTGTCGCTTAAGCCACCTAACACACCTGATACTTGTTTATCTTGAGTGGACTTATATAACTTTTTCATCTAAACACCCCGATCCAATTAAATATTTGTATGTTAAAAATTAGTTCGATCTTTGGAAGAAATTTAAACTTTCTTTAACTAACCTACCCTTTAATTGAATAACATCTGATATCTATATTTTAACATAAAATCCCATAAAACTTCTGGTTTTCATTTTAATACCACATTATTTTAGAAAACAAGCATTTGTTAAGATAGCAATATAACATATTGAAGCCTATTACTAAAAGAACCATCCTAGATTACTTTAGGATGGTTCTTTTTCTTTATCCTTTTCGGCAAGAAGACTCCATCTGATGTGTGTTACGGGTGAAACCCAACAAATCAGGTGGAGATGAATTGCTATCAGTAGGTAGACCAAACACTTTTGTTTCTTTTTGTCTTACGATACAATCTGCCCTTAGATAAGGAGGGAATAGATCGTAAGACAACGAAATTGGATAATCATAATCCTTTTGTTACTTGAGCCAATAGGAATTGCGATGCAGACTATGTTCACATTTTGTTCCGTTCCAAATATTGATTTGTCAAAAAAATAATTTTAATGAACTTTCTAAGAAAGGTGGTGAAAACTATGACTAGGAAGAAAGCAGTGAAAGTATTACGTAAACAAAAGAAAAGAGAAACTATGCAACGTTTTACGCAGAAACAAAATATCGGACGAGCTTGCCTGACTGCCAAAGAATTCCGCTTACTGCAACGCATGTCACATAGTTCAAAAGCATTGCGAAATGTTGGGTTGTACACGATGAAACAAAGTTATTTGAACCATAATAAAATGGCTACTGTAAAAGAAGTGGATACTGCCATGCAAGCCGATATGAACTACTGGGGCATTCAATCAAACTCTGTTCAAGCAATTCGTAGAGCCTTATATGCAGAAGTAAAGAGCTTTTTTAAAGCGATGGAAAAATGGAAGAAAAATCCTGAGAAGTTCACAGGTCGTCCTAAGTTTCCGAATTATTCTCGTCCAACTGACAAACGAATCATTGAAATCTATCAAGTTCCAAAAGTGGATGATAACGGATATTGGATGATTCCGATGAGTGTTGCATTCAGAAAAAAATTCGGTTCCATTAAAATACGTATGCCTAAAAACGTAAGAAATAAAAAAATCTCCTACATTGAGATTGTACCGAAGCAAAAAGGTCGGTTCTTTGAGGTGCATTATACATATGAGATGCACGTCTCTCAAATGAAGAAACAATCAGCGACCACTAGTAACGCTTTGAGTTGCGATTTAGGTGTAGATAGATTAGTAAGTTGCGTGACAAATACAGGTGATACATTTTTAATTGCTGGAAAAAAACTAAAATCCATTAACCAGTACTTCAACAAAATGATACGTAATCTCCAACAGAAAAATATAGAAAATGGACTTTCGAAACGTGTTGTAACGAATCAAACGGCTGCACTTTGGCATAAACGCGAACGACAAATAAATGGTTACATTTCACAAACTGTAGGCCTGTTGTTCAAAAAAGTGAAAGCATTTGGCATAGATACGATTGTCGTAGGCTATAACGTTGGTTGGAAACAAAGATCTGATATGGGGAAAAAGAATAATCAAACGTTTGTTCAAATCCCGTTTCATGAACTGATTGCAGCGATTGAGAATAAATGTATAAAAGAAGGGATACGATTTTTAAAACAAGAAGAAAGCTATACTTCTAAAGCTAGTTTTCTTGATAAAGATCCGGTTCCAGTTTGGTCTAAGGATGATAAAACTTATTATCGCTTTAGTGGCAAACGAATCACCCGTGGTCTGTACAAAAGTAAAGCAGGAACATGTATCCATGCTGATATTAATGGTGCGCTGAATACATTGAAAAAATCAAGAGTTGTAGAATTGGATGAAAGTCTTAAAGTGAAAACACCGATTCTATTAGAAGTACAAAAACGTAAGGCTGTTGCTTCGCGCATAGCTTAGTGGGTGCGTCAACCATCTATGTGTACTCGACTTGTCGGGGCTTGTAGTACACGCCGGATTCATCTGAGTGGTGGCTTCTTCCATAAGGAAGAACTGCTCTTTTTCGAAAGGGTGGTGCAAGTGGGAAAACAATCGTTCGTTGCCAGTACCAACCAAAAACATACTTGGGGTGTTACGGTAAGGTGGCATGAATGCTAGAGCGTCAAATGTCTAGCGATAGATGAAAAGACCTAGCTTTCTAACTCAAGCCCCCACTGAAACGCTTCATCTCAGTGGGGGTAGTTGACTAATGATTCTTTAACATCACTAACAGCTTCTCTTGACTATACATCCATACTGTAATGATTAAACAAGCAAGTGCGACTTCTGATAATGCCATAAATCCAATTGCATAATGACCTGTTAGTTGGAATAGTAAAGTTAAAATTAGGGGTGGGAAGAACCCTCCTAGTCCGCCTAAAGCTGAAACGAGTCCATTTACAATACCAGCTTGTTCTGAGAAGTACATTGGAACGAGTTTGAAGATTGTACCATTACCAATACCTGCGCAAAATGCGACTAGTAGGCAACCAAATGTATACACGTTCATACTAGGCATAAATGATAAAATAATACCTGAAAGTGTTAAACCGATAAATACGAAGATTAATATTTTAAACGGGTTAAACTTATCACCAAGCCAACCACCAATCGGACGCATCATTGTTGCTAATACGATGAATCCGGCTGTCCGCATACCTGCATCTACTTTTTCTAATCCGAAATGAGATACTAAAAAGTTTGGTAAGTATACTGTAAATGCGACAAATGATCCGAATGTTAAAAAGTAAAAGATACATAAAAACCAAAGTTTTTCATTTTTATATACACCTTTTATTTGTTCCATTAATGGTGTATTCACCTTTTTCTCCTTACGATCACCTAATAAAAAGTTCATAAGTGCAAATGCTGCAAGTAAAACTAAATAACACTGTACTGTCGTTCTCCAGCCAACTGAAGTTGCAATGACAGGTGCTAAAAACGAAGTAATTGCTGTTCCGGCGTTACCGACACCGTAAATACCATTTACAAAACCGTGACTCTCTTTCGGAAAGTATTTCGGTAAAGAAGTTACCCCTACGGAGAATACGGCCCCACCGATTCCGACGAATAAGCCACCAATAATTAAATCCATCATTGAATTGGCAACACTAATATAAAAGACAGGAAATAATAATAGAATAAAACTAATAAAGAATAATTTTCTTGCTCCGAAACGATTTGTCCAATAACCAATTGGAATGCGAAGAACAGAACCTAAAATAACCGGTACTGCTGTTACCATAGAAATTTGTCCCGCAGTTAATGGAATATCCGCTTTAATATAAGGCATTAATGATGATAAAATAACCCATACCATAAAACCGATAACTAGATTAGAAGTTTGTAAACTTAATTGAAAATTAGGACCTTTCATCCTGTTCCCTCCTATGTATGCATAGTTATATTCATTCCCTCCAGCCTAATCACGTCCTAACATGATTAGGCTGAAAAGAATCAACCACCACTTACTGGCGGAATCATTGCTATGACATCGCCAGTTTGAATGATATCATCCTCATTTGCATACTCTTCATTGATAGCGACCATTATCTCACTTGAAATTGCTACGTTGTATTTCGTAATAAGGACTTCCTTTAGTTCAGCAACCGTAATATTTTCACAATCTATGTGTAATGCTGACTTACTTACTTCTTCTTGTAAATGTGCAAATAATAGTACTTCAATCATATTCTCATCTCCTTTCTAGGCTCACCATTTACATACGCTACCTTCTCTAACTGATCACCTATCCATGACTCACCATCTTCCCAAAACTCTTTCTTCCATATTGGAACAATTTGTTTTATACGCTCCATAATATATTCGTTCGCCTCATAGGCAGCTTTCCGATGTGGTGTAGAAACAGCGACGACAACAGCAAGATCAGAAATTTGTAATGTACCAATGCGATGTGTAATGGCGACATTTGTCCCAGGCCACTTCTCTCCTACTTCGGTGCCAATTCTCTTAAGCTGTTTCTCCGCCATTGTCTTATAAGCTACATACTCTAAATATAGTGTACGACGCCCTTTCGTAAATTCTCTGACAGTACCAATGAAAGTTGCAACTGCGCCACATTCACGACGAATTACTTTGTTTGTAACTTCTTCAATTGAAATAGGTGTATCAATTACTTCATAATACGTATGTATCATCTTGCACCTCTTATCTTTGTATAAGTTAGCAACCTATTTTTCTATTATTTGTATGATCGAAGTGGTTCTTCCCACGGCCACTCACTTCCGGCGCTTGATTCTAATAACAGTACCGAAACAGTTATTCCTGCTTCAAATCCTCTCGTTCCTCCCGGCAGGACTATACATGCATTCGCCTCTGCAAGTGAAGAAATTGCACTAGATTTGTCTAAACCAACTGGTGTAGCTTGCAATGTTCCATCTACAATTTCCACTTTCCCTCGTACAAAACGAGTAAATGGGTTTGCTTTCAGAAAGTCTTTCTGTAATATTGCCTCTGCACGATATACGTGCGAATCTTTTCTATGCAAATATGTTCCAATGGCTGGCCGAACATATAATTCACAACCGACATAACAAGCTGAAGGATTACCAGATAGACCAAATAATAGTTTTCCTTCTAGCTCAGCTACAGTTGTCACACTTCCCGGTCGCATCGCTATTTTGTTGAAAAGCACATTAGCTCGTAATCTCTCATAAATAGCAGGTAAATAGTCATAGTCTCCTACCGAAACGCCACCAGTTGTAATTAAAATATCGACTTCTTTTATCGCTTTTTTCACAGTGTTATAACACGTCTCAAAATCGTCAGCGAATTGTCCATAATACTGTACAACTCCGCCCGCTCGTTCAACTTGAGCAGCTATCATATAGGAGTTACTATTTCGAATCTTCCCTGGCTTTAATTGTTCATGTACTTCAAGCAGTTCACTTCCTGTCGTTACAATTCCGATAACCGGCTGTTTTACAACGTAAACGGTACTATAACCAAACGTAGAAAGAAGCGCCACTACTCCAGGGTTAATAACAGTCCCTTTTTTCACAAGGATGGTATTTTGTTTTACATCTTCACCTTTAAAAGAAATGTTATCACCGGCGGCGAAGGAGCGTTTTAATTTCATATACGTCTTTTCTTTTTCTTCAAATCCTTCCGTTAGCTCTAACATAACAACCGCATTACACCCTTTTGGAATTGCGGCTCCGGTCATAATACGGACAGCTTGAAATGCTTTCACTTCTTCTGTAAAAACAAAACCGGCTCCAATTTCACCAATCACTTCAAACAGAATGGGATTACTGCTACTTGCTTCTTTTGTATCTTCTGCTCGAATCGCAAACCCGTCGTATGGAGAGCGATCAAAATGAGGGACATCATGATCTGCAATAACATCTTCTCCAAGAATTCTTCCGTAACTTTCTATAAGAGAAACCTCTTCTATTTCACCTTGATGAGCGTATTTCATTACACGTGCCACTGCTTCTGCCACCGGAATTGGTATACGTTTTTCTAACATTCTTTTTCACCTCGTTTTAATAAGGGGCAACGCTCTTTCTGTTCATCCTATATATTTTGCGTATAATCGTTTTGCTATTTTCACATCATTTGTTCCATGAATAAATGCTCTACCGTCTGTAAATAACACGAAACGATATTCATCAATTAGAAATGATAGTAAGTAAGGCGTTTTTTGGACATGTACACTTTTTTGTAATCGTTTTTGAATTTCGTTTAAATTAAGATTTCTCTTTATTCCTGAACGGATTTGAACCGTATTCCGTCCGCATAGCACTTCCGTTTTCATCTGCGCTTCAAATGCTAGACTTGGATACGTTCGTGATTTCCCACAAGATGGACATGTAGTTTTTTTCTGTCTATTTACTTTTAATGAGAGATATTGATTGTTCCAAATATCAAATGATAACATCGTTCCTCTTAGCGACTCATAATCATCCACCAATATTTTCATCGCCTCTGTCACTTGGTGAGCAACAACCATCTGTACAGCTGGCTGAATAATTCCGGCTGTATCGCATGTTGCACCGCCCATAGGATGATCCATTAGACAGCGAAAACATGGTGTTTTCCCAGGAAGAATTGTATACGTTACACCGTAACTTCCAATGCATCCACCGTATATCCAAGGTATATTTTCTTTTTGTGAGATGTCATTTATAAGTAGGCGCGTATCAAAATTGTCAGTCGCATCTAATATGAGATCTACTTCTTTTGTTAACTCTTCTATTTCTTGCATTGTGACATCCGTTACAACTGGTACAATTTCCACTTCAGAATTAATCTTTCTTACATGTTCTGCCGCTGCAATTGCTTTCGGTTTAGACTGCTTTGCATCTTCTTCTGTATATAACTGTTGCCGCTGTAAATTACTCCATTCGACGTAGTCACGATCGGCAATTGTCAATTTCCCAATTCCCATCCTAACGAGCGCTTCCGCATTTGCAGCTCCTAGTGCACCCGCACCGATTAGGAGCACTTGCTTTTCTCTTATTTTGCTTTGTCCCATTTCACCAATTCCAGAAAACAATACTTGCCTTGAATATCGCTCTTGCATAGAGGATCCTCCTTTCACTATCCGCCAATGTAAGACATTTCAACTTTTGGACGTTTATTTGTACTTTCCGTCGTTCTTTCATCTGAATATCGATCTGTTCTATATCGCCATGTATGTTGTAAAATTTTTAATAGTGAGGCATCCGAAATATTTTCTCGAAGAAGCGTTCGCAAATCCGTTCCTTTTTCTCCAAATAAGCACGTATAAAACTTGCCGTCTGCCGAAATACGAGCTCTCGTACAAGAAGAACAAAATGACTCAGATACTGAAGTAATAAGTCCAACTTCGGCATCGCTCCCTACATATCGATACAATTTCGCAACTTCTCCAAAGTAACGAGGTTGAACAGGCTCAATCGGATATACGCGATTAATCTTCTCTATTAATTGTTCCTTCGTAATAACTTGTTCAAAGTTCCATCCGTTCGTACTGCCAACATCCATAAACTCAATGAAACGTAACTGTATTTCTTGTTCTTTAAAATACTGAGCCATAGGAAGAATTTGACTATCATTCATTCCTTTTTTTACGACCATATTTACCTTTACTTCTAATCCAGCTGCCTTCGCTGCTTCAATTCCTTTTAATACAGGTTTTGTGCTTACATTTCGGCCATTTATTTTTTTGAAGACGTGATCCTCTATTGCATCTAAACTAATATTTACACGTTTTAATCCCGCGTCTTTTAACGCCTTAGCTTGTTTTGCTAAATGAATACCGTTTGTTGTGAGCCCAATATCCTTTAAGCCTTCTAACTTTGCAAGCCTTGCGATTAACTTCGGTAAGTCTTTACGCAATAACGGTTCGCCGCCAGTAAGCCTAATTTTATTGACTCCCATACTTATAAACAATCTTGCTAATCTTTCTATTTCATCGAACGTTAATAATAACTCTTCTTGTAAAAAAGCGTAATCAGGTCCGAACACTTCAGCGGGCATACAATATGTGCACCTGAAATTACAACGATCAATAACTGAAATACGTAAATCTTGAAGTGGCCGTTCTAAAGAATCTTTCATTTTCTCGTGCATCTATATCCCTTCTTTTCTGCTCAAATCCTTAGTAAGTTTTCGTTTTTTTATTTGCTTTCATTATAAAAAAGAAGCGACATATTCAATGTGACATTTCTCACATCACTTTCCCCATTCAAAAAATCTTCACAAATCCGTTCGAATTTTGTTCACATCTTCAGTCTCTCCTCCTTACGGTCATTGAAATTTCACTTTATTTTTAAAATAGCTCTTGCATTTTCAGCATATTTACACTCAAAATAGGAAATGTATTGCTTATAAGAAGAAAGGTGATTGCTGTGGCAAACAGTATGACATTATCTCAAGATTTAAAGGAATTACTTGCATCTGTTGAATATAAAATGCAGATTAAAAAGGGGAGTTTTATTTTTCAAGAAGGTATGGAAGCAACAGAACTCTATATCATCCACTCTGGAAAAGTACAAATTAGTAAACTAAGTGCTGACGGGCAAGAATTAACACTCCGTATTTGTTCGGCATACGACATTATTGGAGAATTAACATTATTCACGGACAATGCGAAGTATTTATTAAATTCAAAATGCCTTGAAGATGTTGAAGTAGGAGTAATAAAGCGTGAAACCTTAGAAAAAGCATTACTCCAAAAACCCGCACTTGTATTTGAATTTATGAAATGGATTAGTGAACATTTAAGAAGAATGCAAACGAAGTTCCGAGATTTAGTATTACACGGCAAAAAAGGTGCCTTGTATTCTACTCTCATACGAATGACAAATAGTTATGGTGTGTTAAAGGAAAATGGTATTCTCATCGATTTACCATTAACGAATCAAGAACTTGCTAATTTCTGTGCAACTTCACGTGAAAGTGTAAATCGAATGTTAAATGAATTAAAAAAGCAAGGCACAATTTCTATTCATAAAGGAAAGATTACAATCCACGATTTACAATTTTTAAAATGTGAAATTGCATGTGAAGATTGCTCTACCTCTGTTTGTAGTATTGATTAGCATCTTATTTAGATACTTATACCTATAAGGAAAGCCGAGGTCTCCAATTAGATCTCGGCTTTCCTTATAAACTACTAAACATATAAAACTAAATCATTTTTTCAATTCATTTGGAATACGTCTTCTGTAAATCACATAACTACGGCTTAAGTATTTAATTGGGGCACTAAAAACATGTACCAGTCTAGTAAATGGCCATACTGCGAAAAGCCCCATCCCTGCAAGAATATGAATTTTAAACCATACAGGCACTTCCATCATATATTCGACTTTCGGTTGGAAAATAAAGAGACTTCGGAACCAAGGACCGATCGTTGTACGATAATCAAACCCTTTTGAGTCGATGTTTAAAAAAGTTGAAGAAAGTCCTGCTAGCATTACGATAAGTAATAAAATAAGCGCAATATAATCTCCCTTTGTACTCGTTGCAATGATGCGTTTTACTGTTACACGGCGGTACGTTAATATAATTAAACCGATGATAGAAGCAATACCTGCCGGAAGTCCGAAACTAATTGCTATTATGTGATACATATGCTCCGAAATACCTATTGAACGATATACAGCCTCTGGAATTAAAATCCCCATAACATGACCGCCAATTACGAACATGATCCCAAAGTGGAATAATAGACTTCCAATTCGTAGCATTTTCTTTTCTAATAGTTCACTAGATTTTGATGTCCATCCAAATTGATCATAGTTGTATCTGAAAATATGTCCACCGATAAAGATCGCAAAAATGATATAGGGAAACAATACCCATAGAAATTGATCCATCATTTTGACAACTCTCCTTTCTAATTTGTCTGTACACCCCATGTATCGATAGCGAGTAGAACAGCCGCAAGAATCGGTTCATACATACTACCTGCTTCTTTTAACTGTACGTGTAATGCTTGTATGTTCTCCTTGTATTTACTCATAATTGGTTCACTGTCTTGCTCATTTGCATTTGCAAAAAACTCGAGTAATAACGGTAAATAATCAGGTAGTTCTTTATCTGTTACTTCAAAACCAGATTTTTTATAATGCTGCTTTAACTCTAGTAATTCAATACCTCTTTCTCTTTGTTCGCCGGTGTTCATATAAGTTAAATACATATTTGTCTTTTTACCAAAATCAAATGTATATACGTAACAGTCAATTAATTGATCATCCATTTTATCCAGCGCTTGCTTTATAAATGCTGTAAGTGATGCTTTAACGTCTTCCTGTTCAATCGCTTCAATCTCTTCTTGCAATTCAGTTAAAGCTTCTCTCCACCCGAGTTCCGGATAGGAAAGAAGGAATGAAGAACATGAAAAAGCAGTTTGTAAACTTTGTTTCATATTTTTCCGCCCCCATTATTTAAGAAATTGTCGTGCAAGAGCCTGGGCCACCTGTGAAAGATAAACCACAGCTTCCTTGTTCGTTATATAAATCTGCAACTTGCTCGCGGTGAGATGTCGGGATGACGAAGCGATCTTTATATTTCGCGATAGCAAGAAGACGATACATATCTTCTACATCCTGTTTCGTTAAGCCAAGTTCTTTTAATACCGATTCATTTGGTTCTTTATTAATTTGCAATGCTCTCATATGTGTTCGCATAACAGCCATTTTTTTCAATGTAAGTCGAATATGTGATTCATCTCCTGCAGTGAGTAAATTTGCTAAATATTGAATTGGAATACGCATATTATCAATAGTAGGGAAAATCTCTTCTGCTTGCCAGTTACTACCTTTCCCCTCCACCATGTTCATAATTGGGCTAAGCGGCGGGATATACCAAACCATTGGCATTGTACGATACTCTGGATGAAGAGGTAGAGCGATTTTCCAATCGATAATCATTTTATAGATTGGTGACTGTTGTGCCGCTTTAATCCATTCTTCAGGAATCCCTTGTTTTTTCGCTTCAGCTGCTACTTCTGGATCATTTGGATCGAGGAAAACAGTAAGCTGAGATTCATATAAATCTTTTTCATCTTCAACAGACGCCGCTTCTTTTACTTTGTCAGCGTCATATAGCATTACCCCAATATATCGAATACGTCCTACACATGTTTCCGAACAAATTGTTGGCATACCCGCTTCAATACGCGGGAAGCACATTGTGCATTTTTCAGCTTTATTTGTTTGCCAGTTAAAATACACTTTTTTATACGGACAAGAAGATACGCAAAATCTCCAAGCACGACATGCATTTTGATCTACAAGGACAATCCCATCTTCTTCACGTTTATACATCGCACCCGATGGACACGAAGATACACAAGATGGATTCATACAGTGTTCGCATATGCGCGGTAAATACATCATAAAGACATTTTCAAAATCCGTTTTAATTTCTTCTTCCATTTTCTTTACGTTCGGGTCTTGCAATCCTGTTATATGTCCGCCAGCTAAATCATCTTCCCAGTTTGGACCCCATTCAATTTTGTCGATAAATTCACCTGTAATTGCTGATTTCGGACGAGCAACTGGCTGATGCTTACGCTGTGGACTATTTGTTAACGTTTCATAATCATAGTTCCAAGGTTCAAAGTAATCATCAATTGTTGGTTGATCTGGATTGTGGAAAATATTCATAAGGCGCTTCATTTTTGAACCGGATTTCAGTTGAATTTCACCATTTTTCAATTCCCAGCCGCCTTTATATTTCTCCTGATCTTCCCATTGCTTCGGATAACCAATTCCCGGTTTCGTTTCTACGTTATTGAAGTACATATATTCAGCACCTGGACGATTTGTCCAGGTGTTTTTGCACGTTACACTACAAGTATGGCAGCCGATGCATTTATCTAGGTTCATTACCATTCCGACTTGTGCTTTAATCTTCAAGCCAATCTACCTCCTTCAGTTTGCGAATTACAACGTTTAAGTCACGCTGGTTCCCTGTTGGACCATAATAGTTAAATCCGTAGCTTAATTGGCCATATCCACCAATCATATGTGTCGGTTTCACATGAATACGGGTTGGACTATTATGCGTTCCTCCGCGGGTGCTTGTTAATTTCGTACCAGGCACGTTAATGTGACGATCTTGTGCATGGTGCATAAATGCCATTCCCCTTGGTATACGGTGCGTTACAACAGCACGTGCTACAACAACTCCGTTACGGTTAAAGCACTCAATCCAATCATTATCTGCAACGCCAGCTTCTGCAGCGTCCTCTTTATTCATCCAAACAGTTGGACCACCTCTAAATAGCGTTAACATCGGTAATGAATCGAAATACATACTATGAATTGACCACTTATTATGTGGTGTTAAATAGTTTAAAGTAATTTCTTTCCCTTCTACTTCAGGCCGTGATTTACGGAACGGCTTATGTTGCAGAATTGGTTTAAATGTTGCCATCGTTTCACCAAATTCTTTCATCATGTCATGATCTAAATAGAAAGATTGTCGACCAGTTATCGTTCTCCAAGGAATGAGACGTTCTACATTTGTAGTAAATGGTGAATAACGGCGTCCACCTTTTTCTGAACCTGTAAATGCTGGAGAAGTAATTACTGTTTTCGGCTGCGCTGTAATTTGTTCGAATGTGAAGCATTCTTCTTCACGTTCTTCTGCTAAATCACGTAGTTTTAAATCCGTTTGTTTTTCAAGTGCTTCCCATGCTTTTACAGCCATATGACCGTTTGTTGTAGAAGAAAGTGTTAATACCGCTTCAGCAGCATTAATTGCTTCTTTTATGTCTGGGCAACCTTTCGCAATAGAATCCGTTCGAACGACTCCTAATCGGCTCTTTAATTGCTCATATTCTTTTTCCGCAGACCAAGAAATCCCTTTCGTACCAATTGGCTGTTTTCCGGTATTTGGTCCTAGCGCAGTCATTTTGTCA
This sequence comes from Bacillus sp. DE0042, assembly GCF_007680225.1. Taxonomy (NCBI): domain Bacteria; kingdom Bacillati; phylum Bacillota; class Bacilli; order Caryophanales; family Bacillaceae; genus Bacillus; species Bacillus sp. DE0042. The sequence goes on from NZ_VEJP01000001.1 coordinate 728,780, forward strand.
TAAATCGTTTTATAATCCCTTTCGACAACATGAATTTGTGGCATCGTTTTACCTGGGATCGGTTCACACTCACCTTTGCTCCAATCTTTAATCTTGCCAAGTGGTTGCGCTAATTCTTGTGGTGTATCGTGAAGAAGTGGTGTTGCAACAACTTCTTTCATTGGTTCAAGATCTATTTTCTTCGCTAAATCAGACACAGCTTTAGAAAGAGAAGTGAAAATGTCCCAGTCAGAGCGTGCTTCCCACGGTGAACCGATTGCTGGATTAAATGGATGTACAAATGGATGCATATCTGTACTACTTAAATCATGCTTTTCATACCAAGTTGAAGCAGGTAAGACGATATCAGAATAAAGCGCTGTTCCAGCCATACGGAAATCTAAATTAATGAGTAAATCTAACTTCCCTTCTGGTGCTTCTTCATGCCACTTAATTTCTTCTGGTCGTAACGAATCACTATCGTCATTCATTAATCCGTTCGTTGTACCTAATAAATGTTTTAAGAAATATTCGTGTCCTTTACCAGAACTTGAAATTAAGTTTGCACGCCATACGAATAAGTTGCGCGGGAAGTTATTTTTATTATCAGGATCTTCAATCGCAAATTTCAGTTCTTTATCTTTTAATTTTTGTGCAACGTATTTTCCGATTTCTTCTTGCGTTGTTGCACCAGAAGCAACAGCTTCTTTATATAATTCAATCCCATTTTTCTCGAATGTCGGATACGAAGGTAACCAGCCAAGTCGCGCTGCTAATACGTTGTAATCACCGTGATGTTGATAACGAGAGTTGCCTTCCACTGGTGATGCTAAATGTCCAACTGGTGTATCTTCATAGCGCCATTGATCTGTTACGAAATAGAAGAAAGATGTACCGTTTTGTAATTTTGGTGGCCCTTGCCAATCTTTTGCCATCGCGATTGTTTGCCATCCTTCTGCTGGTCTTAATTTTTCTTGACCAACATAATGCGCCCAACCACCGCCGTTTACACCTTGTGCCCCAACGAGAAGAACAAGATTTAAAACGGCGCGATAAATCGTATCAGAGTTAAACCAATGGTTAATACCCGCTCCGACAATAATCATTGAGCGACCATTCGTATCAACAGCATTTTGTGCGAACTCACGAGCGATTTGAATAATAAGCTCACGTTTTACTCCTGTCATTTTCTCTTGCCATGCAGGTGTAAACGGTACGTCATCATTGAAGTCTTTCGGCTCTTGCCCGCCAAGCCCTCGGTTCACACCATAATTTGCTAACGTTAAATCGTATACAGTTGTAACGAACACTTCTCCTTCTTCTGTCATAACTTTTTTCACTGGAATTGTACGTTCTAATATTGTATTTCCATCATCAGAGAAGTACGGAATTTGTACAGTTTGAACACTATCCTCCATTCCAAGTAAAGAAAGACGTGGATCAATCTTTTCACCTGTTTCTTCGTCTTCTAAACGTAAGTTCCATTTCTTTTCGTTATCCCAACGTGACCCCATTGTGCCGTGAGGTGTTGCAAAATCATTCGTATTCTCGTTCCAAAGTACAGGTTTCCATTCTCCTAACTTCGTTTCACGTCCAACATCAGAAGCGTTTAAGAAACGATCAGCAACGTATTGATCTCCTTTTTGTTTCAATGTGACGAAGAAAGGAAAATCAGTATATTGTTTCGCATACTTTGTGAAGTATTCCACTTGATTATCTACGTAAAATTCTTGTAAGATCACGTGCCCCATTGCCATCGCAAGTGCACCGTCTGTACCTTGTTTCACACTAATCCAGTCGTCCGCAAACTTTGTTGACTCAGCGAAGTCAGGACTTACAGAAACGACTTTCGTTCCTTTATATCGAACCTCTGCTAAAAAGTGAGCATCTGGTGTTCTCGTCATCGGTACATTTGAACCCCATGTCATAATGTATCCGGAGTTATACCAGTCACTACTCTCTGGTACATCTGTTTGATCGCCCCAAATTTGCGGAGAAGCTGGTGGTAAATCTGCGTACCAATCATAGAAGCTAAGCATCGGTCCACCCATAAGTTGCATAAAGCGGCTACCCGCTGCATGACTTAACATCGACATAGCTGGAATTGGTGAGAAACCAACATTTCGATCTGGACCGTATTTCATTACTGTGTATAGTAAAGAAGCTGAAACGAGTTGTAACACTTCATTCCAATTCGCACGAATGAATCCCCCTTTACCACGCGCCTGCTTATACGTACGTGCCTTCTCAGGGTTTTCCACAATGCTTTTCCAAGCGTCTAATGGTGACTCGTTATTTTGTAATTCTTCTTGCCACATATTCCAAAGAACACCACGTACATACGGATATTTCACACGAAGTGGACTGTAAATATACCAAGAAAAACTTGCTCCACGTGGGCATCCTCGTGGTTCAAAATCAGGCATATCAGGACCTGTAGTCGGATAGTTAAGCTCCTGCCCTTCCCAAGTTACAATTCCATCCTTCACATATATATTCCAACTACATGAACCAGTACAGTTCACGCCGTGTGTAGAACGAATTACTTTATCATGCTGCCAACGCTTTCTGTACACATTCTCCCATTCGCGATCTTCATATGTTTCTTGTGTATGATTATCGTTATAACGATCTATTGGTGAAAAATATTTTAAACGTCTCATTAGTGCTGAAGGTTTCTTCTTCATACTGTTCACTCCTTTAATACGTCTCTCTTACATACCCTTACTATAAGAGAGGTTGTAAAATACAGATGTGACATTTCGCACAGTTCAAGAGATTGTCAAAAATTACGGAACAAATATAAAAAAGTGAAAATCTAATCATTGTGGAGGGTTCACATCCTTCACTAACTGTTAAATTACTTCCTTACTTCTAGCAAAGTTTAAGATGAAGTACAGATTATAATGAGCGTGCAAAAAATTTCTTATATAATAGAGGAAATAATTTAGGAATAGTTAAATTTGATATGCCTAAATCGTTAGATGAGCTTATAAATGAAAATACAATACTTTCAATCCACCATACTAAGGGTAAATATCCTGAAAATAGTTGAACAAAAAACGCCAGGAAATCCATATGATTTGCCAGCAACTTGGATTGAATGAAGAGAAGAAAACACCAGAATGGCAGGATATTAAGATAATAATAAAAGGAGTAGATTATGATATTAGAACCGCTTTATGCCGAAAACATTATAGTAGCCGTCATATATAAAAATGAGTTTAGATGGTATGTAACAGATAAAGAACTATGGTTTTTAGATTATAATAAATTAGATCAAGCATATAAAAATATAGGTATAAGCATTGAAGATAATGATGAAACGGAAGAAAGAAATGGAATAAAAGTATTAGATCATGAAAATGTAGAAGTATTTTTAGTAAGGATTAATCAATATAAAACAACTAAAGAAGAATTAAATTATTTACTACTTGAAAATATTAAAAGGAAGAATGCAGGAGAAGATCTATTAGATTATAGTCCAGTCTTATTAATTAACTTTGATAATAAAATACTATATTCAATGTTTCCAGAACCGGCATCATACGAAAACTATGTTCCAAAAGATTGGATTGGTACATATGAAGATTTCACTGAACTCATACCTACATCAGAGAGATATTGGATAAATAAGTTTAATAATAATCTACTTTTACTATAAATGTAAGTAAGACAAGAGTAATGATTGTATAAGAATTTATTACCTTAATAGAGCTTATGAAATTAATAGAGAAGTAAATAGAATCACTAAAGCCAGAAATAAAGGAGTAAAATAGTCATGAAATATCCATATAGTTTTGAAGTACTTAACAGTAGTGATTTAGTTATGAGACTTCCTCAAGAAATAAAACTTGTTGAAACTTTTTTAGGAATTGAAGTTTCAGCTTTTGGAGATTGGATTTTAGAAGAAATACATAGTGTTTTAAACGGAGAAAAAAATTATGTAGTAGTGAATGGCAACATTTGCGGTTTAGAAATCCGGAACGATATAACTACTGTGTTAGACAATTTAGCCGAAGATGGTAAAGGCGAATATTGTGAGATTGAAACAATGAAATTGGTAGAATTGATTCATATTTGGTTAAATAAACGAAAAGAATATAAAAAAGATAACGGAGTGTAATAATTTAAATAGATGGTCTCTTCATGTGAAGCCGACTTTATTTTATTCATATACATTTTAATCACAAGGCGTATTAATATATGTTCCAAACTTTACGCGTAGGGTTTCCTACGCTATTTATTTTGCTCATTGAGGTCAATCTTTCCTGTCCTTCCCCTCTTCTACTTTTACCGACGATACTATTCTATATCAAAACGTATTTCACATAAAACGAGAAATCATTATTTACCATATTGCCCTTAGTTACGGAAACAATTATACTAGATGTAATCAGAATAAATAATCTGAATATTCTTAGAATTAAAGATAAAATCTTTAATTCCCGCAATTAGATGGATACATACTATTTTCCACTAAATAGATTAGCAAACGATAATAACATTAGGAGGATTACGATGCACCAGCTTGATTCATTACATCCCATTATAGAAAAAATAATTAACAATATTGAAAAGTTAATGGTCGGAAAACGAAAAGAAACGATCTTAGCTTTGACAGCGCTCTTAGCTGAAGGTCATGTACTATTAGAAGATGTGCCTGGCGTTGGGAAAACAATGTTAGTACGTGCTCTTTCTAAATCCATTGATGCTGATTACAAGCGCATTCAATTTACACCTGATTTACTGCCGTCAGATGTAACAGGAGTTTCTATTTATAATCCGAAAGAGCTCCAATTTGAGTTCAAGCCTGGACCAATCATGGGGAATTTTATACTTGCTGATGAAATTAATCGTACATCTCCAAAAACACAATCTGCCTTACTTGAAAGTATGGAAGAAGGCAATATTACAATAGATGGCATGACAAGACCGTTACCAAAACCGTTCTTTGTAATGGCTACACAAAATCCGGTCGAATATGAGGGAACATATCCTTTGCCAGAAGCACAGCTCGATCGTTTCTTATTGAAACTAAAAATGGGATATCCTACACCAGAAGAAGAGTTTGAAATTTTAAACAGGATGGAAAAAACAAATCCCCTCTCCCATTTACAAGCTATTACAACAATAGAAGAATTACTTTATTTACAACAGAGCGTACGGGAAATAAGCATGGACAAAGCAATCAAGCATTACATTGTAAAGCTTGTTAGCCAGACTCGTTCTTATAGTTCTATACAGCTTGGTGCAAGTCCACGTGGCTCGATTGCTTTAATGAAAGCTTCACAAGCTTATGCATTTATCCATGGTAGAAATTATGTTATTCCAGACGATGTTAAATTTTTAGCCCCCTACGTGTTAGCTCACAGACTCATTCTAAAAATGGAGGCAAAATTTGAAGGAATTACAGGAGAACAAGTTATCGCAAAAATAGTTGCGCGAACTACCGTACCTACTCAAAGGAAGATGAACCTTTGATGAAACGGATACTACGAGCACTCTATCATTTTACTAAGTTATCACTCATTCCGTTATGCCTAGTCTTAACATTTGTATACGCTATGCTTCAAGGAGGATTTGTAAGTTGGTTTTTGTTTTACAGTATGATTCCTATTGGCCTTTATTCACTACTGCTTCCCTTCTATGCTTTACGGAACGCCGAGGTAAAACGAACAACAAATCAAGACGAATATGTAGCAGGAGAACCCTTTTTAAGTACGATTACACTAAAAAGAAGTTTTCCTTTTCCCTTACTGTATTTAATTATAGAAGATGTGCTGCCATCACAATTTACAAATTGTAAACAAACGAAGATGAATAAAGTAATACTCTTTCCAGGATTGAAACGAAATATTTCGTTTCAATATGCAATTGACACAATACCTAGAGGAGAGCACACTTTTTCAAGCGTACGTGTCAAAACTGGTGATTTATTCGGTATGATGGAGAAAGAAGTAACTTTTTCAGTTCCAGATACATTTTTAGTCTACCCTCAGTATGTAGATATAACATATCGACAAATGGAAAATCATTTCGAACAAGGAGCACTTTCAGCAAATATAAATTTAGTAAAAGACTCTACCATTTCTGTCGGTGTGAGAGACTATAAACCTGGTGACCGCTTTTCATGGATTGATTGGAAAGCAACTGCACGAACAAACAACATTATGACGAAAGAGTTTGAACAACAGCGCAGCCATAATATTATGATATTCATGGACAGAACCCCATCCCCTCTATTCGAATCAGTCGTCACATTTACTGCCTCTATTGTCAGGTCTGTCTTGAAGCAAAATTCACCGGCGTCATTCGTATCTGTCGGAAAAGAACGAACTTTTTTCCCTTTAGACAATGGAGATAGTCAGTTACATCAAATCTTTTGTCATTTAGCGAAGGTACAAGCAGATAGTGTATTCCCACTCTCCCGGAGTGTAGAAATGGAATTAAGAAAAATTTATGAGCCCGTCACGATTATACTCGTGACAAGCGATCTTTCTCCCGATATTCAAAAGGCGGCTGACTTTGCTGCTATAAAAAATAGAAGATTAATGGTGTTTGTCGTAAAAGAAAAAGCAAATCAACTCTCACACCGAGAACTCAGTATTCTAGAAACTCTACAAAAACGAAAAATATTTGTAAATGTGGTTTATGGAAACCAGTATACAAACGTGTTTTTTGAGGTGAGCAAATGATAACATTACAGGTAAAAAAACAATTGGATATGACTAGATTTTTCATGCATGCATGCGCATTTCTACTTTTACTAGAATGGCTAAGGCCCCTTATAGGTATTACAAACGTAGGTAGATTAGATATTTTCATAATATTTATAGGGATTTGCTTCACGCTCTCTTTTTTTCAAACAAGGTGGCAGATTCCAATAAAGATCGTCACAATTTTATTCATCATTCATTTCCTATATTATAAAAACACTTTTATAAATCCATCTTGGCTAATGAAATTTTTTACTGATATTTCTCGAAATGCCTCCTTGTTATTTCAGGGGAATTTGCAAGATGTTTCTCCAGTTTTTCCAACACTTTTATTTTTTTTATCCTTTTGGTTTTTGAGTGCTTTCATCTCTTTTTGGATGATTCATAAAAAACGTGGGCTGTTATTTCTTATATTGACTATTATTTATATCACCGTTTTTCATAACTTACATTTATATCATGCAAACTACGCTATTATTCGTACTGTTGTCATCGGCTTTTTTATGCTTAGTCTTCTCCGCATAGAACGAATAAAAGAGATGGAACACTTTCAAAATTATGCTAGAGAAATCTCAAAATTACTTAAATCTCTTACAATATTTATTGTATTTTCAGCAACTATCGCATACTTTGCTCCAAAATTTGGTCCTCAATGGCCAAACCCAATGGATTTTTTAAAATTCAACACATCCGAAGCAAGTAAGAAGCAAGAAGTTTCTAAAATTGGGTATGGTTTAGATGACTCGAGATTAGGTGGTCCTTTTAAGGCTGATCCTACAATTGTTTTCACAGCACAAACGCAAAACAAACAATATTGGAGAGTCGAAACGAAAGATTTTTATACAGGAAAAGGCTGGGAAGTTTCTGAAAATCAAAAAAAGATTTCTTTTAAAAGTAAAAACGACGTCGTGAGCTGGTACGAACAAAATACAAAAACGGAGACAACAAAGGCAACAATCAACATGCAAAAAAGTTATCCTCACCTTACCTATCCAGCAGGGTTAATCTCAGTTGAGGCTTCCTCAGATGTATCATACAGCGTTGACCCATTTTCTGAAAAAATCTATACGATGGACGGAGGTTCTTCTACTACTTTACATTCATATAAAGTAACATATGGGGTCCCGGAGTTTTCCATAGAAAACTTGAAAGCTGTAAAAACGAATGAAGGTCAAGAAACAAATCCTTATTTCATGACAAAGTACACGCAACTTCCCGAATCATTACCGCAGCGAGTAAGAGACTTAGCTATTAATCTAACAAATGATAAAAACAACCGATATGATAAAGTATTAGCTATTGAAAATTACTTCACCGACCATTCTTTCGTATATGAAACAATGAATGTGTTGTTCCCTGCCAAAAATCAAGATTATGTTGATCAATTCCTTTTTGATACAAAAAGCGGCTACTGTAATAATTTTTCGACATCTATGATCGTGTTACTTCGTTCTGCTGGGATTCCTGCTCGATGGGTAAAAGGTTATACAGAAGGAACTCTTGATAACACACTAGTTGGTGCAGAAGGTGAGGATGTATATAAAATCGCGAACGATAACGCACACTCTTGGGTCGAAGTATATTTCCCAGGATACGGATGGATTCCATTCGAACCAACAAAAGGATTTACCAATCCCTATAATTTCACAAATAATACTCCTGCTCCTACTACACAAAATAGCGAAGAAACTAATTCTCAAAATGCGCAAATGCACCAAAGAAACAATGAAGCAAAGCTCAAAAGTTTAATTGAAGATACAGAAGACGCTCCTACTAAAAAGCTTACAAATTCTAAAAATGGACTTTCTTGGTGGTACGTATTCCTCTCTACGATACCAATTAGTATCATCGGATACATTCTCTTCACCACTAGAATGAAATGGATTACATTTTTTATTATTCTTTTCTACAAATACCGAAAAGATGATGCTGTTTATAGCAAAGCTTACGGTGCACTTTTAAAACAATTTGGCAGAATTGGTATACCGCGAGGGGAAAGTCAAACATTCCGAGAATATGCTCTCCACATTGATACACTTTACAACTCGGCTCATATGCAACAACTTACTTTCAGTTATGAGAACGCTATGTATCAAAAGGGACAGGCCGCAGCAGAATGGAAGAAATCCGTACACATATGGGAAATTCTTATGAAAAAAGCAGCCTCTCCGCCTAAATCAAATGACTTCCATTCAGCGATTTAATCTTGATAATGTGAGTTGAAAGAAAACGCCTCAAAGAACTACATTGTTCTTTGAGGCGTTTTTTAATAAAGTGAAACTTCTAGTTATTCTCCAAGTACCTTCTCAATCTCAACCTCTAAATCCACCGGCTTCGTCTGCGGCGCAAAACGCCCTACTACTTTCCCGTCTTTTCCAATTAAAAACTTCGTAAAGTTCCATTTCACTGCTTTCATACCGAGTAAACCTGGTGCTTGTTCTGTCATGTATGTATACAGGGGATGAGCCTTATCACCTTTCACATCAATCTTTGCAAACATCGGGAAATTCACACCATAGTTTAATTCACAAAAACTAGTAATATCTGCTTCTGTACCTGGTTCTTGTCCTCCGAATTGGTTACAAGGGAAACCGAGTATTTCTAGTCCTTGGTCTTTATATTTATCATATACTTCTTGTAATCCTTTATATTGTGGTGTAAAACCACATTTGCTAGCTACATTTACAATAAGAAGTGCTTTTCCTTCGTAATCTTTTAACGATTTATCTTCTCCTGTTATCGTTTTAGCTGAAAAATCATAAATTGTCATTGTCCTGCCCCTCTCTTCACTATCATTCCATGTTTATACTATACTACATTCGTGAATATACAGCTCTTTTTACGTACTTATAAGCTGAAATGATAGCGCTTTGTTTTTGTTCGAAAATTCGACACAGACTACTAGACTTTTATGATGGAAAGTTTTACAATTGAAATGTGAACAAAATGTGACAGTTTATATTCCATTATAAAAGAAAAGGATGGTGTCCATTATGAAAACTGCACAACATGAAACGATTTCAAATCGCGAGTTTTATTTCGTACTATATATGATGTTATTGTATGTTACTGGCTGGGTAATCGATGTAAATGGTTTATTCTTAAGCTCCTACTTTAATTTAGCAGGAGAGATTATGCTTCCATTAGTTGGCGGCATTGTTGGGCTGTTTGTTATGTCTATCAATAAAGAACAAACGAAATAATAACACTTTAAAAGGGCAGAAGACGAGCTTTCGTTTTCTGCCTTTTTTCTATTTTAGCGTATAATAGAAACATGCAGTAAATAAGGAGTGGTAATGATGAAAAAAGTAGAGCAATTATCTTCTCACCTATATCTTATTGATGATTTTGATTTACAACATAATGAACGAACTGGTACGTACGTTTTATTAGGTGACGATATTACTTTAATTGAAACTTGTGCAGCCCCTTCTCTTCCGTATATTTTAGACGGCTTACAACAATTACATATTGATTTAAACGAAGTTAAAAACATTATCGTTACACATGTTCATTTAGATCACGCCGGGGCTGCTGGTTTAATGATGGAAAAGTGTCCAAATGCTACTTTATATGTGCATTCTCGCGGTGCTCGTCATATGATTGATCCAACAAAACTCATTTTAGGCGCAAAAGCTGTATACAAAGAAGATTTCGATAAACTATTTGATCCAATTCTTCCTATAGAAGAAGAACGTGTTCATATTGTACAAAATGGTGATACATTACAGATTGCAAAAGACCGCATCCTGACGTTTTATGATACACCGGGACATGCTAAGCACCATATTAGCATTCACGATTCATTAACAAATGGCATTTTTACTGGCGATACAATAGGAATTTACTATAGAGAACTCGCAGACCTTGGTGTAGAACTATATTTACCATCAACGTCCCCTTCACAATTCCAACCAGATGCGATGATTGCTTCTAAGAATCACATTCAAAGTATGAATGTAGATACTATTTATTTCGGTCATTACGGTGCATCATCCAATGTTACAGAAGTATATAACCAGCTTGAACATTGGTTACCTATTTTCGTTCATACTGGTAAAGAGGTCTTTGAACAGTATAATGATTTCGATGAAGCGACTAAAGCTTTACAAACTATATTAATGGATAAGATCTCTTCTCACCTCACAAAGTTAAACGTTCCATCAGATCATTCCGTTTATAACATTTTACATCTAGATATAGAAATTAGTGCGATGGGCATTATAGATTATTTCACGAAGCAAGAAAAAGCAAACCCCACTATTAAATAACCGTAAAAGAAGAGATATACAACAGTAGTTATTGTATATCTCTTTTTTCTTTGAATATATTTTGAGTAAAGGATGGTGGAATGCAATGCAAAAAGTAATGCTATACCTCTGCTTTACATTATTTATCGTCTTATTATTATTTGTCGGAGTGAAAATTCAATTTTATTTAGATACAGATGCGCAGGTGAATTTTAACGTTTATCCAAGATTATTCTACTTTACACTCTTCCCTCTTATAGTTGGCATTTTATTACGATTTCTTCAATCCATTAATCGCGAAACAAGTAAACAAAACTGGCGCTTTCAACCGGATAAATTTATCGCTATTACTGTGCCTACGCTATTCATTTCCTTTTCTCCAGCTCTACTCTTTTCACCAGTTGGTGCGTACCTACCTTATTTAGCAAATATTATTCTTATAAATACAACTTTTGTTACGATAATTAGTTTAATAGCTGGTTATTCCCTTTTAGATTGTTTTATACAAAAAGATAAGGAGCATAGTAAGGAATATAACTAAGTGATTTCCCACTTTTATTTTATTAAGCAAATCAAGATAATTATGCCCTGACTTGTATGCAAAAGAACTTAATGTTCAATTTTTAAGTGTCGTTGGTTATGGTAGTTTATTTATAAGTGCAATACTCCTTGTAAGAGTTGCTATACATACGGTAAGGAAATTTATGTAATAACAAAACGAGTATGAAATCGCATAGATTTTATACTCGTTTTTTATTGTTCATATTTTTAATCGGTAATAGGAAATTTATGTTAAACTTAAGAAAGTCGTGCACTAAGTCAAAATACATTTCAAACAAGGGAGACTTATTATGAAATTAGGTACTTTCTCGTTTCTAACGTTTCTCGCAAGTATATGTTCTTTCTTTATTTTAAGAGGACCTCATGCAAATTTAACTTTAATTATTGCGATTCTCAGTATACTTTCATTACTCGGAATTATTTTTGCGATCGCATCAAAAAATTGGTTATTCGGAATAGTTGGTACAGCATTAAATGCAGTAATATTAGTATTTGTATATTTCTTATTGCTAGCAAAAGGAATAGGTGGTTAATATGTTTACGTTTCAATAAGAAAACCTCACAGCTTAGGCTATGAGCTTTTTTATTTATCGTACCTTTTCATCTACATACTCCATAAACTGCTCTGCTTTCATAAATCTTTCTTTGTACGCCTCAGGTATATCTTCTACTTTTATTCCACCAGTTGATTTAGTCTTCACTCGTACTATTTCATGTGTCATTAAAGCTTCCATATAGCGATCAAACTCTTCTTGTGTTAATACTTCTTTACTAGATTTATGACCATTTAATTTATCAAAGTATGGTTGAAGGCTCATACTTAAATTTTTCATTTCTTCTCTTTTTCCTAGTGATAATTGATCATAATCAATATTACCGTTCGAATCCCCGTACTCAAGTTTTGCATTTGTTAATTTCTTCAGTTCTGTTGTAAACTCTTCATATTCCTTCGCACCCATTTCATCTTTCGCTTCTGATAATTTTGCATTAAAACGCATATACGCTTCTAATGTCATTGCTCCAGCATGTTTTTTTAAATTCTCAAAAGATCCGTATATACCATCCGCCATAATAGATTGGTAAGCAAAACCAGTCGTTGGGATTAAAAATACTGCTGCAAGCACTCCTGCAATAAGTCGCTTCTTCCTTTTGTTACCCCTGCGATTCATTTTAATCTGAACAATTACTTTTTCTTTTAACTCCGGCGGGGCAACAATCCCCTTCGCTTCTTCTTGTATAGATTCTCTAACTCTACAATCTAAGCTCATTTCACATTCCCTACCTCTCCTAAAAAGATTTCTTCTATTTGTTCTTTTTGGCGTAGTTTCTTTAATGCCGCATGAATTCTAGACTTAACTGTACCGATTGGAATATGTAATATTTGTGCTACTTCTTCTTGAGAGTAATCGTGTAAGTATCTTAAGATAATAACTTGTTTCAATTTATACGGTAACTTATGAATGAGTTCGATTAATTTTTGATTTGATATTTTACTTACAACATCGTTAGAAAAATCAATTTGTACTGGTTTTCTTTGCTCTTCTGCTTTTTTTACAATTCGCAGTCGCATCCATCTCTTTCTTCTATAAGAATGAATTTGTTTAATTGCAAGTCCAATTAGCCAAGGACGAAATGGCTTCTCGACATCATATTTACGAAGCGATTCATATAGTTGTATGTATATTTCCTGAACGATATCATCTACATCCGTTTTATCTTCTATTAAAAAATGTGCTGTTTTATATACTTCTTGAATCGTTTTATCGTACAATTCGCTATATGCTTCTTTATTGCCTGATAAAGTTAATTGGATTAAATCTGAATACAATGTTTCATCCTTCATGTACCTTCCCTCCCTTGTCATACACTATATATTGGCAAGTAATTGATGTTTCGTTCGATTTTTTCAAACATTTTTTATATAAATTAATATAATGATTCAATGAGTTCATAAGCTTCACTTATAACCTTGCATAACTATTATATAATTTTCCAATTTCTAATGAAGACTTAAAATGATTTATATAGTTAAATTTAGGAGGATATATGATGAAAGCTATCGTTGTAACGTCGTTCGGTGGTCCTGAAGTGATGCAATATACAGATGTGGATATACCGGTTATTTCAGAAGATCAAGTTTTAATTCGTGTTGTTGCTACTAGTGTAAATTTCGCCGATATTAAATCACGATATGGAAAAAAAGGAAATAAAGCACTACCTTTTATTCCAGGTATAGATGCCGCTGGTATTGTAGAACGTGTCGGTTCTCATGTGAAAAATATTTATCCTGGACAACGTGTCATTGCTTTTCCTCAAAATGGATCTTACGCTGAATACGTTGTTTCAAATGAAAATCTTACTTTCGTATTACCTGATGAAGTTGACTTTCAAATTGCAGCTGCTTGTCCGATCGTATCTTTTACAAGTTATAATTTACTCGCAAATGTTGCACGACTTCAACAAGGCGAATCAGTACTCATTCATGCGGCTGCTGGTGGAATTGGTACTACAGCGATTCAACTTGCAAAACGATTAGGGGCTGGAACCGTTATCGGTACTGTCGGAAATGAAGCGAAAAGTAAAATCGCTTTAGACGCTGGAGCTGATTATGTTATATGTCATCAAGATGTAGATTTTGTAGAGAAAGTCAATGAGCTGACAAATGGTGAAGGGGTTGATGTAATTTTAGATTCTATTTCTGGAACGGTTTCGGAAAGAAGTTTAAAATGTCTTGCTTATTACGGTCGCCTCGTTCATTTCGGTAATGCAAGCGGTGAAATTGGTAACTTTCAAACGAAAGATTTACACGCAAGTTGCCGCTCTATACTCGGTTTTAGCTTTGGTACTACACGAAAAAAACGTCCTGAACTACTCCAAGAAACTGCAAATGAAGTTTTCCGTTATTTACGTGATGGCCGTCTGAAAATGAAAGCTGCGAAATCTTTTCCACTTCAAGATGCAGGGAAAGCACATGAATGGGTCGAAAGTAGAAAAAGTACAGGGAAAGTAATACTAACTGTTCAGTCCCCTTCCTGAAATGAATACTTGAAACCGAGGTGTCATTCATGGGATCACGAATTATGCATGCTATTATCGCTAACAGGATTGCCGAAAAACTAAATATCCAAGATAAAACTTCTTTCATACTTGGAGGCGTAGCCCCCGATGCTGTGCATTCAAAGATAGAAAAAGTCACCTCACATTTTTACGCTGGCTCAACAAAAGACTATACGAGACGAATTGATTATGAATCATTTATTCATAAATATAAAGATTATATGGAGTCCCCTTTTCTCCTAGGCTATTGCACCCACCTCATTGCCGATGATAATTGGCTAAGCGGCTTTTTTCTACCTTGGCTTAAAAACAGAATCGAAAATGACGAAACTATCGCGCCTATGTACTACAACGACTTTAAATTATTGAACGCAAAATTACTTTATCATTACGATAAAGAACAACGGCTCTTCTCTCTTCTCAATCAAGAGGCTCACATTATAGATATTGAAGAGGTTTCTAAAGAAAACGTTTTAGCTTTTCGAAAGTATCTTTTTGAAGATATGTTGTATCCAAAGCAACATTTACATGAAGACTTACAAGTATTTACGTTTAATCAAATCATTGGTTATATTGAGACAGCTATTAAAAAAGGCGTATTTTATATTAATCAACTCTCTAATGAAAAATCCACTTCAAACATGTAATCCCCCTCAATATATTTGAGGGGGATTTTCACATAGCAATATTATTATTTGTTCTTTTCCATAACCGCAAAATAATTGCCTTCACTATCAGCAAAGTTAAACACTTTACCAGAAGGCATAGTTACCATTTCGCCAACAGTAACATTTTTATTTTTTAAATCTGTATATAGTTGATCAAGATTTTCTGAGAAGAACATTAGGGACGGTGTACCAAGATTTAATTCTGGGCTCATCTTAGAAATAACTTCTTTATTATGTAATATAATGCTCGTTTCTGCACCGCTATTCGGAGCAATTTCAATCCATCTCATTCCTTGCTTGTTATCTTCCTCTGCAACTACATGAAACCCTACCTTTTCCGTCCAAAAATGTACTGCCTCATCTTGATTATTTACATATAACATAATTTGTCCGACTTTATGAATCATTGTTTTTCCCCCTAATGGTTTTAATATTCTATGTAGGTTTCTACAGGTACTATTATTATTCCTTTTTTCATTCAGTTGAATACTTGTAAATCGCTAGTTAGTGAACTGTGAACTACCCACCACTTAGTATCTCTTACGTGCTTACCCGGAAGTGGAGGCTTCTCGGTTCATCGTTACTTTTGATAGCTAACCCCTTGTTCCAAAGGTCATTTTGTTACTATTTATGCCAACGCTAAGAAGCTTATGGCTTCTTTTTTGATATTGATAGCTGCGTTATAATCACGACTGATTGTGAGTCCACATAATGGCATTTCTTTTTTATTTTCACAACGACTACACATCTTTGTAGAAGGAAACCATTTATCTATTTTTACAAGCTGTTTACCTTGTTCTTGTAGCTTATATGCTAAAAAAGGGCGTGAGCATCCGCCAACCGTTATCCGCTACACTCTTACCAAATCTAAGTACTCGTGACATTCCTTTCATATTGTATTTAATAAATCATGGTAATGTTTAAGGTCGATTATGGCTATAACTCTATATAAGCTTTTTCCCCACCTGGAATCTTAAATTTCTTTACATCATATTCTTTAATTATATATTTCTTTATCGCTTCAAAATCTTTACCAAAAGCAAGAATTGGATTTTTTGAGAAATATATTATTTCTTCCTCGTCATAAATTCGGGCTTTGATTACTTCTTTGTCAGAGTGAAACGATAAATTGACTCCTTTGTAAAAATATTCATAGTATCCCTCTTCATCCTGTTCACTCTTATCTTCAAAAGGAACAGATTCAATATGATATATAGTTCCATTTACATTTATTGATTTCATACAACACTACTCCTTTTTAAGAATATCCATCAGAACGTAAAGTGATAATAAAGTTGTTTAAATGTTGTTCAACTAAAACACCCGTTAGTTCACTTAAGGTAATCCTATTAAACCTGGAGTAACTCCTTCTATTCTTGCCCAGTCAAATAAAGTTTCAACTATCATTTGATTCTTACATTTAATTTTTAATAAACTGCCTTCTGAAGTCGTACTTATTTCAAAATGCTCAATGATATTTTCTGTTCCTAAACTTTCTATTGTTAAATTGCGAATAGTAAAGAAAGAGATTTCTACATAAATTACATCCCACTTATTCCAGCGTTTAGGTTTATATTCAACGTTTTCTTTTGTCATCAATTGGATAACTAAGGTAGGGCCATCCCTTTTAAGACACACTTCTAATAACTCTGCGTCTTCAAATTTTGGTATTTTTCCAAAAATGCTAATTAACGCCTGGGGATTTAAAATTTTTAATTGATCAATCATTTTTATACTCCCTATTTATTATTCCTCTTCTCAAAATAATAATGTTTCTCCATCCCATCTACTTGTCCCATTCTTGTATTGTACTCAGGTCTTTCATTTTAATGAGTTGGTTGATCTCCAATGCCACGTTTCCCGAAGATATGACCGGCTAAATGATCTAGAATTATAATTTTTTATCCATCGACTTCATATGTGAATTCCTGGGTCATAATAGGCTGTTTTTTATCGTTTAGTATCCATTTTTTGAAGAGTCAATGGGCTTTATGTCGCAACACTCAAAATGAATTTCATAATATTCTTCCTCAGAAAATATTTGTACAATTTGTCCCGTGCCCTTATCAGCAATTGTAAATTCGTTAGTTTCAGAAATGTCCCAAAGCTCCTCAATAAATTTTGTGAAGTTCAATATCCTAACATTTGCCCATATCGGTTCTAAACAATTAGGAACTAATATAAAATATTCTGTTATATGATTTGAAAAATTTAAAGAAGCTAAAGAATTTTCAATCCATAAAATATACTTACTTTTAACATTACCAATTGGAATACAAAACTTTGGTTTAGAGTCAACCTTACGAAACTTTTTCAATGGTATATCGAATAGTTCTATCCATGCAGAATCGGGATTTTCAAATTCAATAAATTTTAAATTTGAAAATAGGCTAATGATTTTTTCAGCACTAATTAATGCCTTCTTCCTACGAATCCTATCATTTTGATATATCATAATCTATACGCCTCTCATTTATTATAATAAGTATGATGATCGTTATTAAGCCTGAAATGTTCAAATATCTTTTCTTCATAAAAATCCTGTCTTTTTTCAAGACAATTATGGATGGTATCTTCCTTTCACGAGCTGTTGTAGACCCACTCTGTATTCCACGTTCAATAATATTTTTTCATAATAATTCAATTCTATCTTAAGGTCAGGGAAGGTTTTCGGCATTCTCGTTCGCCAGGGGTTCGCAAAATCTGTGTAATATTTAAAACTTCGATTCTAAAACACCACGTTTTATGGGGGAGAGATAAATCCCTTTAAATATATTTGCATTACTTCGGATATGTCCACTTTATTCTACTGATAGTTCTCTATGGAAAACAACTATAAAATATGGAGTAATTAAATTTAAGTGAAAAAAGACCACACTTTCTAGTGTTTTTTACGCTTCAATATCTTTCCCTTCTGCTACCACTGTATCTCGCCACAACACAAGTAGTTTTCTAAATTCAGAGGTCTCAATTTTACATTGGTTATTTGGGGCACTCATAAATAAGTTAATAGCACTAGTATAATTAGGTTCAATGTAGACTGCTGCTACGTTCCCTTCTATTTCATATTGTGGAACTTCTTGCTTCACTACAGTATCTAAAATCTGTATATACTCATCTGCTTCATCATCTAAAATATCTTCTAAAAAATGAGAAATTATAGAAATCTCTTTGGGTAAACGTATTCTTAATCCGCCGAGTCCATCACGATAAAATTCGTATATGTATTCCATTTTTCACCTCCTAGTATAAATAGATTACATATTTATTATCTCATTATTCTGTATAATTATTTCTATTTTAAATCTGAGAGAGGTTTTTCTTACATATCTAACTGTATCGACTTCAATCTTATTATTATTTGCTTCTCACGCTTTGGAATTAACAGTTACTGTCGTACGTATTGCATGTGGTATTGTTTTTGAACTGCTTCAGAATCAGAACTCATTTGCGTAGCAATTTTTTCAGCTTTTTGAACATCACTTTGAAAGATTGCCATTATAATATAACTCCTTACTGTAATATGTTTTTTAATTACAAAAGAAGAGCCTATGTAGTTTTTTATATTAATGATATTTAACAGGGAATATGTAGTATTTTCATATAACCCAAAGTATAGACCCTATATCAATAAGTTAATCCATAAAATGGAGCACATCATTAATTATACCAATACATCCTTACATTGACTTAGAAAAAATTTAAGTTAGTGAATAATCTTTCTATATATTTTTAAGAGGAAATAATTAGTTACCTAAAATGAGCATATTGACTCAAATAAAAAAGGCGTAACTATAAATAGTTACGCCTTCCCTATTATTTATCCCGTAAACGTCCGATTGATGAGGGATAATAATCAGCGGAGGAATCCCCACTGATTAAAGTTTCACATTATCTAGGCTTTTTCTTCCCAGTAAATGCTGGTTTCTTTTTCTTTGGTGCTTTCGGTTTCGTTTCTACAAATGATCCGTTGAACATTTCTTGCTTTGTAAATACGATGCCTAGTTTTTTTGCAAATTGAAGTAATTTACGCTCTTCTTGTTGTGTTACAAGAGAAACGACTGTTCCTTCTTTACCCATACGTCCTGTACGTCCTGAGCGGTGTATATATTGGTCGACTGTGTCTGGTAACTCCAAGTGGATTACATGTGTTAAATCATCGATATCAATACCGCGTGCTGCAATATCAGTAGCAAGTAGAATTTCTAATTTCCCACCGCGGAAAGCACGCATCGTTGCTTCACGCTCTTGCTTACTTGCTTCTGCATGAAGAGCTGCTGCTTTCATTTTACGGAATTGCAATTTCTGAGTAATTTCATCTAAACGGAATGGGTCATTTAAGAAAGCAACTGCTTTTACATCGCCCATATGCATAATTCTTCTTACGTAATCATTTTTTTCGCGTCGCTCACAAATGATATACGTATGCTCAACTAAGCTTTTTGACTCCGCACGTGTTATACGTACTAATTGTGGTTCAACTGCTAAATCACGTGCAGCATCTTCTGCCGCTTTTGTAATTGTCGCCGAGAAGAATACTAATTGACGATCTCGCATTGTAGACTTAATTACATCTTGTACTGCGCCCATCATCTTTTGTTTTACAATTTGATCAAACTCATCAAATACAATCGTTTTCACTTCATGCATCTTTAGCTTTTTCATTCGAATTAATTCTAAAATACGTCCTGGTGAACCGACAATTACTCTCGGATGTTTCTTTAATTTTTCAACTTGGCGCTTAATATCTGCACCACCAATTAAAGATGCCCCTGAAATTTCAGTCCCTGCTGTAAACTTTTGAACCTCTTCGTGAATTTGCATTACAAGCTCACGTGTTGGCGCTAAAACAACAACTTGTGGTTGTTTTACTTCAGGATTAATTTTATGTAAAAGGGGTAATAAGTACGCTAATGTTTTTCCTGTTCCAGTTGGAGATTCAGCTATAACGTCTTGCCCTTCTAAAATAGTTGGAATCGCTTGTTTTTGAATTTCAGTTAATTCTTTAAAACCAGCCTTCTCCCAAGCTTGTTGTAAAAATGGTTGCATATCTTTTATCATTTGTTTTTCTCCTTTATCTCTATTTTTGAAGAAAATGTTGTATTGTTCGCACCGTTTCTATCATGTGTGAAATAACAGCTATTAAATCATCAACATGGTCTTCTGTAATCGCTTTTTGAAATAGAACCTCTACCTTATTATGATATGAAATCGCTTGCTTATTATATTCGTATGAAATTTTTTGCGTAATCATTCTTTCTTTTCCCCATATAGAATGCATGAAAGTTTCAATTTCTTCACACACTACCTCTGGTTTTTCTATCGGGAATGAAAATGCTAACTTCATTTCACAACCTGGTGTAAATTGTGGTACTTCCAATATTTCACCAGACAAGTTCTTTGCATCTACAGATAGTGAAAATGTTGCTTTTACTACCGGTTCGAACGGTTCTGTTAATTGAAATGAAATATGGTATATACGACTTAATGAGGCAAGGTCCATCATATCTTTTCGATCTGTTACAAGAATATCTCCATGTAAATCAAAATCATAAACAGCACCTTCTACGATTACTTTTAAATTATCAAAAGCAGTTGGATCAAACATAATTTCCTCCAAAAAACAGGCGCCTTTCGATGGAAAGGCGCCACTTGATGTATATATAGTTTACAGATAAACGAGATGAATTACAACCTTTTAGAATAAACCTACTGCTTTTCCATCTTCATTTACATCCATTTGTAGTGCTGCTGGCTGTTTTGGAAGGCCTGGCATTGTTAACATTGTTCCTGTTAACGCAACGATAAACCCTGCACCAATAGATGGTTTTAGCTCACGAATTGTAACGATAAAGTCAGATGGACGACCTAATTTTGTTGCATCGTCAGAAAGAGAGTATTGTGTTTTAGCCATACAAATTGGTAGGTTACTCCATCCTTCTCCTTCATATTGAGCTAATTGCTTACGTGCTTTCGGAGCAAACTCAATATCTTTTGCACCATACACTTTTTGAGCAATTGTACGAATTTTTTCTTCTAATGGTAATTCTAATTCATAAAGTGGTGCGTAGTTGTTCTCACCTTTTTCAATTTCTTTTAATACTTTTTCAGCAAGGTCAACTCCGCCTTGGCCACCCTTTTCCCAAACTTCCGTTAAGGATACTGCATAGCCACGCTCATTGCACCACTCTTGTAAGTATGCAACTTCTGCATCTGTATCTGTAATAAATTTATTAATTGCAATTACGAAAGGTACACCGAAGCTTTGAATTGTTTCAACATGCTTCTGTAAGTTTTCCATACCTTTTGCTAATGCGTCTACATTTTCTTCTTTTAATTGATCTTTTGCTACGCCACCATGCATTTTAAGCGCACGAATAGTCGCAACAATAACAACTGCTTCTGGTTTAATACCAGCTGCTCGAGCTTTAATATCTAAAAACTTCTCTGCACCTAAATCAGCACCGAATCCAGCTTCTGTAATAACATAATCACCTAATTTTGCTGCCATTGTTGTAGCGATAACACTGTTACAACCGTGAGCGATATTCGCAAATGGTCCGCCGTGAATGATAGCTGGTGTATTTTCTAACGTTTGTACTAAGTTTGGTTTTAATGCGTCTTTTAATAATAATGTTAACGCACCTTCTACACCTAAATCTTTAACCGTTACAGGTTGATTTGCAAAGTTATAAGCAACTACGATGCGAGATAGACGTGCTTTTAAATCTTGAATATCTGTTGCAAGGCAGAATACGGCCATAATTTCAGATGCCACTGTAATATCGAAACCGTCTTCACGTGGTACACCTTGAACTGGTCCACCAAGACCAATTACTACGTTACGTAGGGCACGATCATTTAAGTCAACACAGCGTTTCCAAACGATTTTACGCGTATCAATCCCAAGTGTGTTTCCTTGTTGGATATGATTATCAATAAACGCCGCTAACGCGTTATTAGCAGTTGTGATCGCATGAATATCTCCAGTAAAGTGAAGGTTAATGTCTTCCATAGGTACAACCTGTGAAAAACCACCTCCTGCTGCTCCACCTTTTAGCCCCATCGTTGGTCCAAGAGATGGTTCGCGAAGTGCAATTACTGTTTTCTTACCAATTTTATTAAAAGCTTGACCTAAACCAACTGTTACTGTTGATTTACCTTCTCCAGCTGGAGTTGGGTTAATCGCTGTTACTAAAACAACTTTACCGTCTTTCTCGTTCTGTAAGCGCTTAAAAATATCAAGAGATAACTTACCTTTATAATGTCCGTATGGCTCTAATTCATCTTCTAAAATATTTAATTCAGCTGCAATTTCTTGAATCTTCTTCATACTCGCTTCTTGTGCGATTTCAATGTCGGATTTAACTGTTGTAGTAGTTGTCATATACCCTAGTCCCCCTTTAATTGGTTCTGATGATATTGTATCAGTTTTTTGTATTTTCTGCACTTATTTACCTCCTAAAAATTCTTTCATTTCTTTATATGTTTTTTAACATAAATACCCATAAGAATGTTAACGATTGTTGTAACTCGATAGGTAGTTGACCTAGCATCTTCTCATTTACTCCGCGCTTATATACACCGATGCCATCTACAACTTCAAAACCTTGTTCTTTCGCTAACTGTTCAAATTCCCAAGGCATCATCGTATTACAAACAACGTCTTTGCCGTATAAACGAGGATAGCTGTTCTCTCGAGGTTTTGCTGTCGGTCCTAAAATTGCAATACATGCATACCCATCGCTTTTTAAAACGCGCTTTATCTCATTTAATGCTCGTAATGGTTCCTCGGTCCATTCTAAAGAATTAATTGCCATAATTGATTCAAATTGCTCATTTTCAAATGGTAAGGAAGAAAGATCCCCTTTTATAAAAGATAAATTCGGTCCTTCTCCGCGCTCCTTCCCTTTTTGAATCATCACTTCTGATAAATCTACTCCAACTGCTTTGTAGCCCGCGCGACTTAATTTATATGTACCGTATCCATCCCCACAACCAACATCGAGCACCTGAGCTTCTTTCTTCACATACTGTTCAAAAAATGGAATAATTGTACTCCTACTCCCGCTATCCCACATCTCCTGACTATTTTGAGTCCAAAATTCTGCACTACTATCCCATTTTTTCTCTGCTGATTCATGCCAATTAAATTTCGTCATACATTCCCCTGCCTTCACGTTTTATCACTCATTTCATTCTACACCATTTTCCAAAATTCCTGTTTATCTTCACTAGGAGATGTACAAGCTAATAATGGAATCTTTATTCTCCAATTTTTGCTTTACTTGGGTTTAACTCATACTCATGTTCTTCTCTTTATGTAAGATACTATAGGTACACCCAATTGAAAGAGAGGGATGTACATGCGAAGAAAGAGAAATCATCATTTTAAAAGTGGTGAAAAAAACGAAGAGTATGCAGCTGAAATATCACCAGCTGGCATACCAATTAGACATAAGCGTAAAGAAATTGCAAATGAAATAGAAGGTACAAATACCGGTGCAATGGTAGGCTATGTCGCTTTATTTCTTTCGCTTTTCTCAATTGCATTTTATCCGGTTACACTCGGCTCTCTTGCGATTTTAGTCGGCTTATTAGCTGTCAATTTCGGCGCAAGAACACTTGGATATACAGCAATTGGTTTTGGTAGTTTTTCTGTTTTATTTACTTTACTCTATCCGCTTGCTTTGTCAGCGTTTTAAAAAAAACACACCAAGTTATACTTGGTGTGTTCATTCGTGGTACAACATAATATGACCGCATCCACAGCAATGTTTCGCTGTAATTTCTTGAAACACTGGATAATTTTCTTCATCCCGATGCTCAATAAACACCTTTTCAAATCGATACATATTTTGTGCATATGCCCAATCTTGTTTCGTACGTGCATACAAAGTTGAGGAAAAAAACTCCTCACCACCGCAAACGATACATGTATTCTTCATTACTACCCCTCCTATGCTTGTCTTACTTCATCTATATGAACATAAGCATAAGAAAAAGACCTTCTATTACTAGAAAGTCTTCTCTGAAACAAAAAGAAATGTACCAAACATTCCTACTCCGCTATATTCTTTCGTAACACCAGCTTCTGTTTTAAATGTTTGCTTTACAGTCATAAAGAATACACCATTTCGTGCATCTGCACTTTCAAATTGTAATTTTTCTTTTTTACCATCTACATTTTGTGTGCATTCAAAACTACTCTCATTACATTTCAATGCATACTTATCTTCTAGATACAATTTAAAATCTGATTCTTTCGGACAAGTTATAAGTAATATCGCCACGAGAATAATACTTACAATACCCACAATTGTATAATATTTCTTCATTTGTACTCCTTTCAAATGACAAGAAAACTTGACTGCATGCGCCAAGTTTTCTTAGTCCACAACCCATTGCCACTCTTGTTCTTTCTTATCAAAAATGAGCCAACCTGTCTCTGTTGCTTCTTCTTTCAATTCGTCAATATTATCTAGTACCTCATCCGTACTTTCATACGAACCAACTACATATACCGGAATTTCAAGACCTCTTCTTGACTCAATTTTCCCTGCTAGATCAATATAAAGACCATCTTCCATTAATGGAAGAAGCCCCATGATCACTTCTTTCGAAATTGCTGGGAAAATTTTTGATTTTTGGAACAAAGAAAAACGTTTCTTACCGAAAGCACCGAGTTTATAAGGAATGACTTTACTTAACATTCCTACAAAGTCAGCAATTCTACGATAATACACTTTGTTGTACCATCCGTCATCATGTGAAAAATAAACAAATCTATTTTTCAATAGCGGAAAGAATGTTCTTGCAAGTGGTTCTTTTTTGTGAGCCAAATATAAAAGCTCTGCAATTTCTTTTGGCTCTAATTCATCTAAATCGCTTGCATCATCAAAATCTACCCAACAAAATTCATCAAATTCATCAATCTCTGCTTGAATTAGCTTATGTATATTTTCTTCCTCAACATATTCAAATAAAGTATGATAATGAAAATCTGTCCATTCAAAGTTATGCTTTAAAAGCAACACTTGATGAAGCGGTGAAGGGATGTTACTTGCAAACTCTTTAAACGTAATTCCTGATGTAATAAAACAATGACCCCGACGATTACCATTAATATATATCATATTCTTTACTTGGTCAGATCCTCCAGACAAAGCACCTAGCCACCTTCGTTTTATATGTTTCAATTCTATAGCATATTTTAACATGAAAAATTTTAGAAACATAGAAAAAAATTCAAAAACTATTTACAATTTCATGTGTTTTATTACATAGTGATTACAAGAAAAAACACCTGCTCGTGAGCAGGCGTTTTTAAAGGATTTCATCTGGGTTTTGAGGATGATAATTTCCCTCTTTCTTTTCATCTTTTTGGAACATCGATTGAATTTTATCAATTGTTTGTGGAGCTAATTCAATCATTTTTTCTGCTAAATGCGTCGCATTTTGTAGATGCAGAATATTTACTCCATCTTTATTCACTACAAGAAATGCTACTGGTGTAATAGAAACACCACCCGCGCTACCGCCACCAAATGCAGGGTTACCGTTTGCTCTTTGTCCATCATTCGTTTGGAAATCAGAACCTCCTGCTCCAAACCCGAACGCTACTTTAGAAACCGTTAACACCACACCACCGTCAGCCGTTTGAACAGGCTCTCCAACAATCGTATTTACATCGACCATTTCTTTTAAATTTTCCATTGCCGCTTTCATTAACCCTTGAATTGGATGATCCACCGTTCATAACCTCCTTTGTCATATCTTTCCTAGTTTTTCCGAAAGTTTGTGAACTAAACATAAAATTTTATATTGATTTCAAAAAACTTAAGTTGTAATATTTAGAAAAATAAAAAAAGAGGTCGATTCGTTATGATGAGAAAATTAACAAAGAAAGATCATAAACAAGTATTTTCTTTTCTAAAAGAAGAAGCAGCCCTTAACTTATTTATTATTGGAGATATTGAAGCTTTCGGTTATGATACAGATTTCCAAGAACTATGTGGAGTATTTAAAGAGGATGGAACATTAAAATCAATTTTACTCCGCTTCCACGATTCATTTATACCCTATAGTAAAGAAGAATTTGTTACCACTGATTATGAGGCACTTCTTTCCGCATATAAGCCACTTAAACTCTCTGGTAAGTCAACTATCGTAGAACGATTTGAAACTGCTTCAAATATACAACTAGGTACTAAAAATGAAATGTATTTTTGCGAATGTCTAAATGACAACAACTTACCTAGCACACCAATTCATGAAACAATTAAACTTGCCTCACTTGATGATATAGAACGAATTATGAAATTACGAAGTGACATCGCTGAATTTCCGACTACTAATGAATCAGAGAAAATATTAAGGCAGGCTATTGAAACAAATACAGGACGCACATACTATATTGAAAAAGACGGTGCAATCATCGCATCCGCCTCTACTTCCGCTGAAAATTCATTATCCGCTATGGTAGTTGGTGTATGTACACACCCGAATTATCGTGGAAATGGCTACGCTTCACTCATACTACAAAAAATGATTCAAGACTTTACGAAAGAAGGCCGAACACTTTGTTTATTTTATAACAATCCAGCTGCTGGACGAATTTATAAACGTCTAGGGTTTAAAGACATTGGGATGTGGACGATGTATCGATAATAAGAGGTACTCTATAAGCGGAAATAGTTGTAACTTTGCAATAAAAGCCGATTACACAAAAACTTCACACCGTTATTATGAAGAAACTACTTGAGGAGTGAGGACTCTAACTAAAAAATGTTATGCATTCAAACTAAATTTAGACAGATAAACGCCCCAATTGTTGCATTTCCTCCAGCAATTGGGGCGTTTATCCTCAAATTCTTTCCACTACAAATAGAAATATTTATGAAACATTTATCACACTTATGTCGCTATTATCTTTACGTGCAAATGCCCTTCTTAATATTACTGCTTCTTATTATACTGTGCTTTAAAATCAATATATTCCTGTCTCGCATCCTGATTATTACCTTGGTGACTATCAAAAGATGTATGTATTTGTGATATATATTTTACTAACTTGCCCTCATCATTTCTCTTCTTATAATTCACTACAATACTTACTTCCAATATCTGCTTTGAACCATTTTTAGAATCAATATGCAATGCGATTGATCCACCACCATATTCATCATATTGTATTTTCAGAGTATCATTAATGATACTCTGAAACTCTAATTCAGTTAGCTTATACCCAACGGTACTAGGTTGATCAAACTTTTTTATATCATCCCCGGGCTTCATCTTTAGTTTCCCTATCCCTTTTAAACGATCTACAATTAAGTTCACGTATGAAACATCTAGATTTGAATCCGGACTTTGCACCTTTTCATTTTTATACATAATATTGGTACGATAAACAACTTCTTCTTTATTATCTTTGCTGTCTACTGCTGAAGTAACTTCTTGTGTTGTGTTTCCATATAAACTTTTATCTTTCGTATTATATATTCCTTCCGAAGTTTGATAGATTGTATTTCTATGTTCTCCATCTTCTTTTTGTTCATATGTACTATATATACCTCTTTGTTCCACAAAAGCATACCCATCATCACTCGCAGACATAACCGTCTTCATATCACCTGCATCCAATGCCTTAACAAATGGCTCATACTCTATCTTTTTTTCAAAAAAACTACATGCTTGTAGTAGGCTGATTGCTATTATGATACTAATCATTTTAGAAACCCTTTTTTTGTTCATTTCATCATCACACTACCCACTCTACATTTTCAATTAGATAACCTACTAATCACTTTAATCACCTTACATAATTAAATTTTCTTTTAGAAGTTAAAATACTCTCCTGTAAATTATTACTTTTCTATCATCAAAACTTACAATACACACTTTCTTTATGCCTTACGTTTCGATTTACTTTTTTTATTTTTCTTTTGATATCTTGGGGTCTCTCTTTTATGTTGCTCCCATGAAATGTTAAATGACGGAAATTTAAACCTGCAATATGCTAATAGCTGAAATTCAGCTGCACCGATGGCTATCGTATACATTAAAAAGGTCCCTACTACATACATGAATAGATCATCAAACCCATAATTATTATGAAAATATATCAAAATAAGAATAATTACTGCGTATAGTGTAGCCCACTTCATCATCTTTCCTTTTGTTTCACTAAAGAAAGAAGCAGACCTTTCATCCATACTAAACGCACCTTCACTCGCTTGTTTAAACGTATCAATTGTTGTCAGAATATGAAAAATTACTGCTCCTAAAAGTAATAAACCCACATACAGTATTGTAATCCAGTCAATTGAATTATTAGCCATTTTAGTAACAGTCAACGCAGTAGGAGCTATTGTTGCTATTTGGAATGCATATAATAATACGACAAGGGTTTGTAGTTTTTGTAATTTAAATTGAGCTATCGGAAATGAATAAATAATGAAAAGAATTATTTGTAGGCTGTACAATAACACTTCTAACTTAACAATTCCTATATTAAAGAGAAGCATACAGTAATCCCACCCAGCTGATAAAACAATAGAAAAAATAGTTATTGAACTAAATAGTATTCCTCCAAACATAAATCCTGTAGCACCTTCTGGACTTAAACGATCATTACATATCATCCGAAACTTATCTAAATCTTTTTCTTTTATATTCCACATCCTGACTCTTCACCCTCTATACAGTTTAAATAATTTTCATTCACTTCAATTCTATTTCACTCTTATTTACTTTTCGATTGGGATTTTGTATTTTGCCTTCAAAATCTCCCACGCATTCTCTCATTCTCTTCCCACGTTATATTAAATGGCGGACATTTAAATTTATTCTGCCATTTCCCTTTATGCCTTACGTTTCGATTTACTTTTTTTATTTTTCTTTTGATATCTTGGAGTTTCTCTTTTATGTTGCTCCCACGTTTTATTAAATGACGGAAATTTAAATCTGCAATACGCTAATAACTGAAATTCAGCTGCACCTATGGCTATCGTATACATTAAAAAGGTCCCTACTACATACATACCTAAAGTATCAAATCCATAATCGTTATGAAAATATAGCAAAATAAGAATAGTTACTGCGTATAATGTAGCCCACTTCATCATCTTTCCTTTTGCTTTACTAAAAAAGGAAGCGGATCTTTCATCCATACTAAATGCACCTTCACTTGCCTGTTTAAACGTATCAATTGTTGTCAAAATATGAAAAATTACTGCTCCTAAAAATAATAATCCTGCATACAGTAATGTAATCTGATCAATTGAATTATTAGCCATTTTAGTACCAATCAAAACTACGAGTAATATTATTGCCATTTGAAATGCATTTAATAATACAACAATTGTTTGTAGCTTTTGAAATTTAAATTGAGCTTTTGGAAATAAATATAGAATGAAAAAAATTACTTGCAGAGCATATAACAACACTTCCAGCTTAACAATTCCTATATTAAGGAGAACCATACAGTAATCCCAATCACCTGATACAATAATAGAAAAAACGGCTATTGAACTATAAAGTATTCCTCCAAACATAAATCCTGTAGCACCCTCAGGACTTAAACGATCATTACATGTCATCCTAAACTTATCTAAATCTTCCTCTTCTATATTCCACATCTTGGCTCTTCACCTTCTATACGTTTCAATTATTTTTCGAACACTAAAATTCTATTAATATATTATTTATTTTTCGTTTTGGATTTCTTATTTTGTTTTCGAATTCTTCCACACTTTCTCTCATTCTCTTCCCACTTCATATTAAATGACTTGAATTTAAATCTGCAATACACTAAGAGCTGGAATTCTGCCGCTCCAATGGCTACTGCATACATAACAATATTACACATAACATAGCCAAACATTGTGTTTAATGAGTAATTATTATTTATATAAATTAAAACAAGAAGAATTAACACATAAATTACAGCAACTCGTATAACATGTCCTTTCGTTTTACTGAAAAACGAAGCTGACTTGTCCCCACTACTAAATGCACCTTCGCTTGCTTGTTTAAATGTATCAACTGTTGTCACAATATGAACAATACTTCCACCTAATACTAATAGACCTACATAAACACGTGTAATGAGATCGATTGAATACTCAATCATCCCAGAAAGAACAAATAACGTGCATCCGATAGTTCCAAGTTGAAATGCATATAATAATATAACGAGCGTTTGTAATTTTTGAAATTTAAAACGCGCTTTAGGGAATAAATATAGAATTAAAAACATTACTTGCAAACCATATAACACTAATTCAATCCTAACAATTACCTTATCAAACAAGGTAGTATAATAATCCATTCCTCCCACAAAAATAATAACCATAAATAATGAAGTATAAAATATCGTTCCGAGCATAAAACCCGCAGCACCTTCAGGACTTAAACGCCCTTGACATGTCATTCGAAACTTATCTAAATCTTCTTCTTTTATATTCCACACCCTGACATTTCACCTTCTATACAGTTTAAATAATTTTCATTCACTAAAATTCTATTACATTCTTAATATTTTTAAGTACATAGATCTTTGTACAACTAAATTCAGATGATTTTTTAGGTATACCATTACCACATTAATTACGATAATCATATAATCAGATTGCTTTTTGATAGTTCAAATAGTATCCTTTCTCCTCAAAAGTTCCAAATACTCTTCTCTCTTGCGCTTAAGTATAACCATCTTCTTTTCACCTTCATCCAACGCCTTTACTAATCTCTCATACTCTATCTTCGTCTCCCCAAAACCACATCCACTTAATAAACTTGCTACTATTGACAGAACTATTATCATCTTAGCTTTCTTCTTTAACTTCATACTGACACCCCGTTAGTTACTCTAGGCATTTTTAGGTTCATTATGTTCCCTTTTGGAAAGTAATACACTTCACCTTTACTTACTGGTATTTATTTACTCATACAGATTATATTGAATATTCTTTAATTTTTAATAGCATCGATTTATATACAATTCTTAATTGCTTATATATTCTATTCGAATTTTCAGAAACCAAAACTTATTTTATTTCTTTCGCTTTCTTTTCATCTCTCTCTTTATAACGCTTTAAGAATTCCTGACGTTCCCTTTCATGTTCCTCCCACGAAATATAAAATGACGGAAATTTAAATCTACAATAGGCTAATAATTGGAACTCTGCTGCACCTA
This sequence comes from Bacillus sp. DE0042, assembly GCF_007680225.1. Taxonomy (NCBI): domain Bacteria; kingdom Bacillati; phylum Bacillota; class Bacilli; order Caryophanales; family Bacillaceae; genus Bacillus; species Bacillus sp. DE0042. The sequence continues at coordinate 760,212 of NZ_VEJP01000001.1, forward strand.
TGGCTACCGCGTACATGATTAGAGTTCCTCCCGCATACAATCCTAAAATATTTAGTGTATAATTATTATGCACATAAATTAAAATGAGAAGAGTTAACACATAAATTAGAGCACACTTAATTGCAATCCTCTTTGTTTTACTAAAAAATGAAGAGGATTCTTCTCCCGTATTAAATGCCCCTTTACTTGCCTGTCTAAAAGTATCAATAGTCGCTAAAATATGCAAAATGACTGCACCTAAAAATAATAATCCAACATACATTAATGTAATTTGATCAATTGAATAATTTGACATTCCAGGGATTATCAACATTGTAAATGTTATAGTACCTAGCTGAAACGCATATAACAGTACCACAAGTGTTTGTAGTTTCTGAAATTTAAATGGCATCTTAGGAAACAAATAAATAATTAAAAAAATTATTTGAAGACTATAAAGCACTAACTCAAGGCTAACAATTATTTTATCAAAGAGAGTGGGGTAATAACTCCAACCAAACCTTATTAACCCCCCAATAAGAAAAACCATTATTAATGAAATAAAAAACATCGTTCCAAACATAAACCCTGTAGCCCAATCGGGACTTAAGCGATTCCTGCAAGTACTTTTAAATTCATTTAAATCTTCTTCTTTTACATTCCACATATAATTACACCATCTTTTCTAAAATCATGTAATAACTCTATTTTTGTAGATAAACTGAAAGTAAATAAATGTTTTTAGTATTTCATATTAAACTAGCTTTTTTACTTTTTCTAATAAACATAAAATATAACAATAACATCGATATTAACCCTATCTCACCGCCTAATCCCCCTCCATATTCTTCTAGATATATGCAAAGAAATATACTACCAATAAAAAATATTATTCCAAAGATAACAATCCACTTCCCCAGAAACTCTGCTACTTTATATAGAATTAAAAAGATAAACATGATCCCGACAATAATAGGTGCTATTACACTTTCAAATAAACCTTTTTCTGTTTTTACAGTTTTGGGATCTTTATTCAAGATATTACATCCCTCCCTTTACTAGTTAACTTATGAATAATGCATTTATTCTATATAAGTTTACGAGTATCATTTATAACTTTCATTTCAGTTTTTGTTTCGCTTTTGTTCTTTCTCTCTTATTCTTTTTCTATTTGCTATAAATTCTTGGCGATCCTTTTCATGTTGTTCCCACGTAATATTAAATGATGGGAATTTAAAGCGACAATACACTAATAGGACGAATTCTGCTGATGCAACGGCAAATACATATAATATAATTGTTTGTAAAAAATAAAACACCATCGGCTTTAGCGCAAAACGAATACTTGCAAAGATTAATATCAATAGGACAACTATATAAATTACCATTCCAATTAACATCCAGAGTTTTGTATTAGTAAAAAATGAGACTGATTCCCCTTCCAACTTATAGCCTCCATATTTTGCTTTTTTAAAAGTATGGATTGTAATTACAATATGAGTAGTAATCGCTCCTAATAATAATAGACCTATATAACATACGGTTAAATTTTTACAAGTATATCCAAATATCGCTTCAATTAATACATAAGCATACCCTACCGTTGCAACCTGAAACGAGTTAAACACAATTACAATGGCTTGTAACTTTTGTAATTTAAATCTTAATTTCGGAAATGAATAGATAATCAAAAAAAGGATTTGCAGAATATATAATACTAACTCTACACAAACAAATATTCGTTCAAAAGATTTTGGATAAGCCTCCCAACCAAGTTGTAAAAACCCCAAAACAATAAAAAACATCGGTAATGAAGCGTATACAAAAACTCCAACTAAAAAGGCCATTACACCATCAGGACTTAATCGGTTTTTATTTGTAATTTTGAAAAAACCTAAATCTTCTTCCTTTATTTTAAGCATTCATCTTTCCTCATTTCGATGCAAAACTTATTTTATTTCTTTTTCTTTCTTTTCTTCTCTCTCTTTATAACGCTTTAAGAATTCCTGGCGTTCTCTTTCATGTTCCTCCCACGAAATATAAAATGATAGAAATTTAAATCTACAATAGGCTAGTAATTGGAACTCTGCTGCACCTATGGCTACCGTGTATAGTATAAGGGTCAATACAGAATACCACCCTATTTGCCCCATCGTATAATCATTATTAATATAAATTAAGATTAGGAGAGTTAATACATATAATATAGAAGCGATCATAAAAAAATCTTTTGTCTTACTAAAAAATGAAACTGAATTTTCCCACTTACTAAATGCGCCTTCGCTAGCTTGCTTAAAGGTATTAATTGTTGTAAAAATATGAATAATAAAAGCTCCTAACAATAATAAGGCTACATAAGTCAATGTAACACGATCATTTGAATAACCGAAAATACTCGAAACAACTACTGTTACAAATCCTATAGTCACAAGTTGAAGTGCAAATAACAATATAACTATAGCTTGTAACTTTTGAAATTTAAAACGGGATTTGGGAAATAAATATACAATAAGAAAAATGATTTGTAAGCTATACAAAAATAACTCTATTTTAATAATTGTTTCCTCTAGTAAACTAGGATATACGGACCAACCAAATTTCACCAAACCATAAATTACACCTAACATTATTAATGAGGTGTATATGATTGAACCTAACATAAAACCTACAGCACCCTCAGGGCTTAATCGACTTTTACATGTCACCCTAAATTGATCTAAATCTTCTTCTTTTATATTCCACATCCAATTGTCCCACCCTTAACTACATTCACTTAAATCATGTAAATTAAAAATAAGAACCTTCTCATTTTAACGAAAAGAGAAGGTTTTCTTGCTGTTATACATTCATGCCATATTCAAAACTTTCCCTCTTCAAATAACGTATTATAGTTGTTAATCTTTGAAATTTTATTTTCGCTATTAATTTAGGCATTTTTACTTTTCTTAAAAAATACCAAATATGCAAATAATGACGAGATTAAGAGGAATACACCCGCCCCTATACCCTCATATATTTTAAAATAAACAGCAGCAATTATCACAAATATTGACATTATTATGATTAGAATCATTGTATATTTCACTATAAATTCTAACGCTTTATAGATAGATACTATTGTCTTTCCAAAAAAACTTTTCTCTGTTTCCGAAACATTCCGATCCTTATTCAAAATAACATCTTCTCCTTTTTACAAATTGACTTTTGAATAAATTTTCCCTTTCAAAATAAGAACAAAGCGAACTGCAGAACGTAACTACTACCAATACAGATTGATCCAAATGAAAAATCTCATGTCGAATTATTCAATCAATTACATATAGATCTTAGAATAAAAAACCTCCTCATTCTAACCAGAAGAGAAGGTTTTATTAATCTCAGATATTCTTACATTATAATAATGATTCTTTTTGAGCTATTTCATAGTGCTCTGCTATTTTTTTACACATCTTTTTATATTCCAGCATCCACTCTGCTATTTCTTCTATCTCTTCATCAGTGGACTTTTTCTTATATTTAAAACCAATCACTTTCATATCCGAAAACACTTCTTCTTCCATTTCTTCATCTACCGGAATACATTGGATAATAACTTTCGTTGTGTTTGAGACTTGCACAAAAATTTCAAATGTGCCAACAAACATAGCAACCGTTCGGAATAATTCTTTATTACTCATATATAAAACCCTTGCAAGTTCTTCTGCAAGTTCAGGATATATAAACAATACATCAATCATTTCAGCAGCTATTATGCAATCATCTACTGATACTTTCTCCAATATTTGCTGCTTAATTAATTCCCCAGTTTTATGCTCACACTCTTGTTGAAAATATACAGTTTTTTCTTTTGAAAATAGCCACATATGTAGACTCCTTCCTACTAAAAACAACAATTAGAACTCTTAATTCAAGAATACCTTTATATTATTCTTCTATAAAACGAAACTAAAATCTGGTTTTTACTTTTCATATTTCCAGAACTATAAGTACACTAAATTATTATTGTGTATCCACTGCAATTTTTATTTCAACATACTGTAGCTCTTCATCACCGCTAAAAATATGATAAATAGGTGAAATCATATCAAGTTCATTATCTTCCATATACTGAAGCATCTCAGCATATGCATACTCGGTTAATGTTTCATAATCTCCTGTCAATCGTTTCACAAGCATGTCATCTACATAGTAATAGCTTCTAAATTTCATTGTTTCTAATGGTGGAACTTTATCCTCATATATCGGCATAAATAATTCAATATACATATTTTCATCTGAAGGAACATTTTTCAATGCATAAAATAGTGAACCTTTTGCTGTTAAGTTCGCTTTTTCTATTTCTAGCATAAAATCGTCAATCGAATCTTTCATATAGGTATAATGAATATAGTATTCTTTTGAAACAACATTTGTATATGCAATACTTTGACCTTCTATAATCATTTTACGGTTTCACCTACTTCTATAATAGGAGCGTAAATATCTAACCAAGTATCACCGTATACATCTAAGCATACATGATAAAAACTACTATCTAATTTAATATGGTTTTGATTTGCCACCTCGTGTATTAAATTATACACATCTTCAATATCACCATCTTCATCCGTAAAACGCACACTTAAAGCATCTTCAATTATTAAACCATCAATGTATTCATATGCAGAATCTCCCCCCAGTTCCACACGTTCATTTACCGGAACACAATATGTATATTCACCATATGCTGGTTCATTTTCAAGTGGTTTATATTTAAAAAGAACCGGTCCTACTGCATAAATCCCATTACGGATAACTTGATTTCTCAGCGCAATAGCAGGTAGTAACCAATCTTCTTTTTTGACGACTTGAGTAATACTAATTAAATTTAATAGTGATAATGCTTTATATTGAACTTTCACAACATCTACTCCCCTTATCTTTATTTCTTTCTAATTCGAATGGAAACGTGCAATTTCTCATTTCATACGCATAAATTAACAACTTATGCTATAGCAAAAATTCATTTCTTTTATTATCTACTTTTCGATTTGTTTTTTTTATTATATTTTCTAAATTTCTGACGTTGTCTCTCATTCTCTTCCCACGTCATATTAAATGATTTAAATTTAAATCTACAGTACACTAAAAGCTGGAATTCAGCTGCACCTATGGCTACTGCGTACATTAAAATGCTCCCAACCACATACATTAGTAAAGCATCAAACCCATAGTCGTTACGAAAATAAATTAAAATCAGAAGGAGTGGTACGTATATCATTACTCCCTTCAGTACATTCATCTTTGTATTACTAAAAAATGATTTAGATCTCTCATCCATACTAAATGCACCTTCACTTGCTTGTTTAAACGTATCAATTGTTGTCACAATATGAAAAAAAACTGCTCCTAGAAATAATAAACTTGCAAGCGTCAATGTAAAAACATCAATCGACTTATTAGCTATTTCAGAAACGATTAAAGCTGTGAGCCCAATCGTTCCTAATTGAAATGCGTATAATAACACGACAATTGTTTGTAATTTTTGAAATTTAAAACGAGCTTTTGGAAACAAATATAGTATTAAAAAAATGATTTGCACACTGTATAACAACAGCTCAAACTTTACAATTCCCATTTCAAAGAGAACCTTACAATACTCCCAACCACCTGATAAAACGATAGAAAATATAATTATTGAACTAAAGAGTATGCCCCCCATCATAAATCCTGTAGCTCCCTCAGGACTTAATCGTACTCTACATGTCATTCGAAACTCATCCAAATCCTCTTCTTTTATATTCCACATCATTAAATTACTCCTTTTATGTCATCTAACTTAACATCAAAATAAAGACCAAATCTTTTTCGTTATTTGTTTGACTCCTTTTTTTGCATAATCGATTGCATTATCTTCTCCTCCCCACTTATAATTCATCACTGCTGTGGCAAATACCGCAACACCAGCTCCTACAACAGTGCCAACAGGCGGAACGAAAAACGATCCCGCTACTGCACCAGCTGCTGCTGCTCCAGCAGTTGCTCCAATATCTACTGCTGAATCTGTTGCTATATCAACTATATCCTCTCGCTGCCATCCATTTTTTTGAGCCTCTGCAATGTTATTTCCAACTGACACAACCGCTCCAAATATAGCGGCCCCTTTTAAAAACTTACCAGTTTTCCCAAGTTCTTTAAAGGCTTCTTTCCATTTTCCAGGATGTAAATCCTTTAACCCTTTTACATACTCCGTTTTAAACGAACTCCATCCCCTTTCTTTAATTGCAGTAGTTAATCCATTTTGACTCCGATCCTGATGAAATTTGTGAAAATCTTGAAATTCCGGTAACTTATAAATTCCTTTTCTTGCTTTTCTTACTTGTTCATTCGTGATTCTCGAATTTTCTACACCATCCATTTTAAGCCCATTTTTTACGTAACGAAATATACTATCATCACTACTATCCATCTTTAGTAATTTGAATACTTCCACTAAATCTTCTTTTTGACGTGTTGATAGTGTAAACTTCCCTTTTCCTTTTCGAGAATCAGGATCAAAAATTGCTTTAAAATCATAATTCTTTTTAGCATAATACATACGAGCAAAGGCAGCTATTAAAAATTTTGTTCCTTTTTGTTGTATATCAAACGCCGTCATATGATTCGAAATACCATTTATTAAGTTTCCATTCCATCCACCAGCCATAATTTTTTCGACTATCTTACTAGAAAAATCTCCATTGGCTGCTTGTATTTCTTTCATTCCCTTGTCTAATGAACTTAACATTTCATTAAAATGTTGAAGTTCATTTTGCTGACTATTATACGTTTCTAATTTTTCTAGCGTATCACTAATTTCCTTTTGACTTTTTTGGATTCCTTCAGATATTCCTGAAGATGATGGATACTGAGTTGGGACAATGTCTGCTATAGTCGATATAGTTTGTTTTGCTTCTTCATTAGAACGATCAAATTCATTGCTGTATCCATTAATTTTTTTCTTTACATTATCTAAATAGTTCCCATAAATCTTTGTGTCACTATCACTATCAACTGTACTATTAAAACTCTCTATTGCTTTTTGAAATTCATTTTTCAACTCTTCCGCTGCAATTTGAAATCCAGCAATCGTAGTACCATGTACTCTAGAAAAATACCTCTTTATTTCATCTGCTGCTTTCCCTTGAAAAGAATTAAGTTGGTTCAAATCATCTATTTTCCCTAATAAAGTTTCAAAATATTGATTTAGTTCGTCAGCACTTGTTTGAAATCTTTTTTGTAATTCGTTTACTTCTTGTAATTCAATATTTTTATCCACGTTTCTCTCCCCTTATTTCATTTTTACGTAGAATGTTTTTCTAGTGCTGCTGTATACCAACTTTTAGTTCTTGCCCAAGTTTTGCATCTTTCTCTACCATTTTTGCTCCAATTTCTTGTACTCTACTTATATCATTTTCTAACAATTTCTCATATCGCTGAACTTTCTGAGAAAGTTTTTCAATCGCTTCACAATATTTTTTCAGTTTACTTAAATTCGTACGATGTAACTGCATACCATTAAATTTAGTCTTACCTAAATCACTAGCACCACTTTTCAATTCACTTACTTTCGCGTCAAATACCCCTTTATTTAATTTAATTTCCCCCATTTATCATTTCCCCGCCTTCTGTACTTCTACTTGAATACTAGCGTCAACCATTGAAACACTTCTACTTAAAGAAAGAATACTAGACTCACATGTAGCGATTTCTCTTTCAAGCCGCCGTATGGCTTGATCGATGTCTTCTTGCACTCTTCCTAGTTCTCCAATAAACTTCCCTAAATTCGAAATGACTTGTTGTTCATACGTTTCTTTAAAAGTAGTTGCTCTTTGCCCTTTCCAACTACTCTCGTTTATTTCTAAAGACTTAAACTGCTCTTGATTTTGTTTAATTGCTTCAAGATTATTTACAAATTTCCCCTTAGCAGTTATTAGCCTTCGTAGTTTCATTTGTAATTCAGCCAATTGCCCTTGTTGATGACTTATACTACTTAATAAACCAGATTTTTGACTATTTAATTCCTCTATCCCCATGCAAATCCCCCCTTAAATAGTTGGCACTTTAATTCTAGTAGCAAAACGATTTTCAACAAAATACCCTTCAAATGGATTTAATTTTGTACTACTTAAATCTTTATTAGATACATCGAAGACCATTTGGCCTGATGATTTTCTAAGTAAAATAACATGAGATTGCGTTTTTATTGTTTTTGAAACTAAGTCGTATCGACTGTCAATTGAATCAACATCACAGCCAATTACGAAGTGGATGCCCATAAATGCACCATTTGTTATTAATTCCGCCAAACTATATATATCGCTATCTTCTAAATTACTTAAAATATCATTTACATCTGCGATTACGATTACAATCGGCTTAAATTTCTTAATAAATTCTGCCGGGTTCACTGTTTCACTTGATGCTTCCTGCTCCTCTTTAAACGCCGCTTCTCTCGATTTATAAGCATTTGTAACTTGTTTAATCGTTTTCTCAATTCCTGTTTTTTCAGCTACATATAAAGCAGAGCTCTCTCTATAGTTTGAGAAATTGCGTGTTCTTGTATCAATTAAACCTAGGTCAAAGTGACCACTGTCTGCTAACTGTTGAAGGAATTGATGAACTACATTTTCAACTTCATCTTTCTTGATTCCCCCTACAACAATATTAGCCGCTTCCGTTAAATCTAATTCGAGAGGCGTAACGCTTTCTGTTTCTACACCAAATGTTAGTTTGCCTGCTTCAATAATTTTTCTTGTTTCTGGCCATGCAATGAATTCTTTGTATTCCAGAACTTCAGGTACCATAGGAATTGCTTTCGGTCTTTCTCCATCCCAGAAGGAATCCATCTCTTTTCCTTCAGCTTGTATATTTTCAATTCGAGTAAGGACATCTTCTCCATTTGTCGGTAAAGCTGTTTGGAAGATTGTTGGTTCGTCAATTTTTACTAAACCACGGCCTGCTAATTCTTCAATTTTTAACTCTGTTCTTCCTACAATAGCTCTAGATTCTGCCTCATCTATCATATATAGAGCAATTTGTAGTTTAATATTTGTATTTACTTGTACTCTCAATGCATTTTGACGTGTAGCCGTAAGCATTAAATGAATTCCTACTGCTGCCCCTTCACGTACAATTTGTGCAACAATGCGTTCAAAGTCTTCGACAAATCCAGCTTCTCTAACAGCATCATAGTTATCTAACGTAATTAATACTGTTGGTAATACTTCCTTACTAACTCTCTCATACATTTCAAGACTCGCAACTCCATATTTACTTAGCAATTGCTTTCTATCTTTTAATAAGTCTTCTATGCGACGAAGAAACTTCTCGCATTTTTCAACTTGGTCTAATGTAATGACGTCCGCCACATGCGGTAAAGATTTTAATGGCATTAAGCCATTTGTTCCGAAGTCTAATAAATACACATGCAAATGCTCCGGACTATGCTGACGAGCTACATCCATAATGACTGATTGTAAGAATGTTGATTTTCCGTAGCCTGGGCTTGAGAAGACCGCTACGTGTCCGTCTTTACTAATATCTAGTGTTAATGGTGTTTGTGATTGTAATTCAGGCTGATCTAGTAGACCAACTGTTGCTTTTAATGGTTTCTTTTCTTTCGTCCATGCTTCTTTGAACTGAATAGCGTGTAAGTCTTGTAAATATACGCTTTCTGGAAGTGGCGGTAACCACGGTCTAGCTAACGCTTCAATTTCATTTATTTCTGCGTAATCGTGAATGTAGTCAATAACAGCATCCAGTTCAGATGGTACGCTTATTACTTCTTTACTGCTACCAAGTCCACTTAAGTCTTCACTTAATATTTCATATTGTCCTAGATCATTTATTGCATAGATTGTTGCGTCTAAATGTTCTTTATCCTCTTTGTTTTCTACATAGTCTGCTCCGCTCCAAGCTGATTGGAATAGTTCATAAATTTCATTATTCCCAACTTGTAAGTAAGCACGTCCTGGTAATGTAATTTCAGCAGCATCTGGTGTTTTTAAAATTTCATTACTATCTGACGTATTTTGAACTTTTAATGCTAGTTTGAATTTCGAGTTACTCCAAATTTGATCGTCTACAACACCACTCGGTTTTTGCGTAGCTAATATTAAATGGATTCCGAGTGAACGACCGATACGCGCTGTTGAAACTAACTCTTTCATGAATTCTGGTTGTTCTGACTTCAGTTCCGCGAATTCATCACTAATTAAAAATAGATGTGGCATCGGTTCACTTACTAAACCTTCTTTATACAGTTTTTGATACTGGTTAATATGGTTTACATCATTTTCCCCAAATAATCGTTGTCTTTTTTGTAATTCAGCTTTAATTGATGCGAGCGCTCTCATACTTTGTGCTCCATCTAAGTTCGTAATTGTTCCTAATAAATGCGGTAAGTTTTTGAATAAATTCGCCATACCGCCGCCTTTATAATCAATTAGTAGAAAGGCTACTTCGTAAGGATGGAAATTGACTGCTAGAGATAATATATACGATTGTATAATTTCCGATTTACCTGAACCTGTTGTACCTGCTATTAACCCGTGTGGTCCGTGTGCTTTTTCGTGTAAGTTTAAGTTTACGATATCTTCTTTACCACGTAACCCAAGTGGTACAGCTAAAGATTTATGTGCAGCATTTTTCTCCCAGCGACTTGTAATATTTAGTTCTTTTACTTTCTCAACACCGTACATTTCTAAAAATGTTACACTTTCTGGGATACTATTTTTTAAGTTTTGCAAATGATTTAACGGTGCTAATGCTCGTGAAACATCTTCTAAATTGAACCCTTTCGGTACGTGATTGAGTTTAAATTGACGGTTTACAAGCTCTCCCTGTTCTAAGATGATGTTCCCTTGTTTTGCATCTCTTATGTCTATTACCGTTTTTACATGCTCCGGTAAACTTTGCATAACATCTTGTACAAATACAAGTGATACACCTAATTGACTCGGATCATCATTAAAGAATTCCATAACAACATGGTCTAGTATTAGTTTTTCATCTGTAATGAGAACGACATAGTGCGGTGCAAAGTACATTTTTTCATTCGTTGAACTTTTTTCATCTAGTTTTAATTTTCGTTCTTTCAATATTTGATACAAACTATTTAACACTTGATCACGGCTACGATCATGGTATACAAATCCACGTACATTTATATCGCGAACACTTCCATGAGGTAACCAGCGCATCCAATCCCATTTTTCCTTTTCTTCTTCAGGAAAAATAGTAATAAACTGCAAGTCATAATAACTATGGAATAACGCGGTTTGTACAACTAATAATTGTAATTGTTCTAACACTAAAGAGCGTTGTCCAATATAGCCAACCGGTCCATTTATCAAATCTGTTACAACGGGTACATCTTCCAATGATAGATAACGCTGTCTTAGTTCACGTGCTATATCAATTAATTCATCTTTCGTTTGACTAAATTCTTCTTCATTAAATTGAATTTCAAAACTCGTATTAGCTTGTCCTGTCCCAACGCTAAATGTCAAGAAATCATGATGTAGCATTGTTTTTTCATATATACGTGGATTTACTTGCACAGCCATATTACGTATGACTTCAACATTTGGATTATGATATTGTAATGCATGACGCTGCTTTTCACTTTCTGCATGTAAATCTTTCGTTTTTTGTTTTATATACGCTCTATAACTTTTATCACGTTCCACAATGTCGATTTTATATTGCTTTAAATTTTTTATATAAGATGTGACAGATACAATAATCGTTACTAATGTCATCGCAATCGATGCAATAATAAACATCCCATATTTCATAAAGATTGCAAGTAATACTGTTACGACAATCATGACAAGAGAAGGTGCAATAATTCTCGCCAAATGCTCAGTCGGTTTTGACGGCATACTTGAAGGTTTTGCAATTGTCATTTTCTCTTCTGGTTCACGGTAAATAATACGTGGTGAACGATGATAGTCTGGATAACCACTTTGATAATTCGTTTCGGATTCTACTAAAATAGGTAACGTAGATTTAACGTTCTCTTCTGAAGACAATACTTGAATATCTTCACTGCCTATTTCTACTAAAACACCATCAAAATATAATACGTCTCCAGCTTCTAACATAACGCTATCTTTTAGCTTCGTATAATTATGAAATACATCCCCGTCATATACGTTCACTTTAAAAGAATCGTACAACGTTTCACGAGATAGCATTAAATCTACATTCGTTCCGGTAATAGAAATATCATCATAACTATTTTGACTCAATGTAAGAGAATGTTTCGTTCCTATATCAAACACTTTATTTGTACCAATAATAGATATAAAGATTTTCAAGCTCACATCTTTAGTTTTTCCAATCTCAAATTCCTTATTGAACTCTATTAATTGATTTTGTACCATCCAAGCATTTACTTCATTATTCCACTTTAACTCTACTTCTTGTTCTAAACTTGGATTCGTAATATCATTTGTCCACTCTTTTCCAATCGACACTATTGATTGCTCATTTGGATGTAATGTGCACTTATATATTTTGTCTCCATAAGTCAATACTAATAGTTGCTCCATCCGTGTTCACTGCTCCTTTTCAACTGTCTCATCAAGTGCTTGCTTACTCTTTCTTCTCTGTGCTTGACGAGTCTTTATCGTTTGATGATTTGCCATATTTCTTTTCATATTCATCTAATTGTTGCTCATATGTTTTTAATTTTTGATCACGCTCTTCTCCTGATAAATCCGGATTATTTTTCATCGATTCAATTTGTTTAACAAGGCCGTACATAATAAGCTGAGGATCATCAAGTGTCTTAGCTAAATCTAATGATTTATCAAAATTACCTTTTCCGTTATACATCCAATACAGCAAATACTTTTCATCACTTTTCAAACTAATATTTTTCATAATCATTTTCTTTTGATCTTCACCTAGTTTTTCAGCCGTAATGTATGCAAATGCTAACTCATATTTAGATGCAATCGGTAATGATTCAAATTCCTCTTCATTTAATTGCGTAATTACTTTGTCATAATCAGTTGCTATGAAACTCGCATTTGCTTCTATTAACTTATTTTGATAAGGAAATTTTATAAAAGTGAAATATATTAAAGGAGCAGCTAAAATAACTGTCGCCGCTATGAAGGAAAAAGCTAAGTATTTAAATGATTTATAGCTCTTTTTAGATACTAACTGCATATTTTTTTCTGTTTTTGTTTGTTCCTTCTCAAAGCTGTCATCAAGAAACTGCAGTAATGCATCTAAACTTTCCATTTGAGCAACTGTCTGTTCAAATGTTGTTTCTTTTGCATCTTTTAGTAACCCAGCATATAAATCATCAAAATTGTGCTTTTCGGAGAATAAAGCAATAATTAGACACTTGTATTGCGTTAAAAATTGCTCTTCTAACAACGGGGTTGGTGGAACAATATCTCGAATTCCTCTATGTATAATACTTGGCATTAAATTCGCATTAAAAACTATATTGTCTGGATGTAAAAAGAACGTAATTCGTTTATTTAAATATTTACGAAATTGCGCAACATTTCGAAGCAGTCTCAATTTCTCATTTCTTCCAAAACGGCTAAGATCGTCCCACTTATATAAATTTTTGTCCACTTGAAATAGAAACGTAAACATATCATCCGTTTCTTCTATCGTTAATGGTACAAATTCAGATGATGCGCCCGTAATTATATCGAATTGACGGAAATCTTTTATACGTGTTTGAGATTTTGTCATCTCCAATTTCCAATTTTCTTTTTCTATTTGAAATTGATAGTTCATTGCATCAATTTGAATTGTTTTTTCCGTCATGTTTATCCTCTTCTCCTTTTCTTTATAACCAGTAATAACTTATTTTCAAAAAACTAAAAGTAAGAAATATTCTTTATAAAACTTGTAAAATATCTCCGTCTGTTATTTGGTGATCAATTAAACGATCATTATCTGTTAAAACAATTGACTTATTTCTCACTTTCATTACAAAATGTGAACCTTCATGATTATCAATCTTTAACGTATCTAATAAGTTTTTCAATAAATATTTAATAGATTGATGATTCGGAATACGCAAATCATATGTATTTCCATTCCATTTACTAAAATCTACCGTTACATTAATATGCGTTTGTATTGCCATTACTTTACCTCCAACTTTTCCGAAGAACCGTATAAATACCGATGCAAATAAGTAAAACACTGCCGCCTAACAATATGATTATTGTTGTACTTATTGGCTTTTCATTCATTGTTTGATTACTTGCTACTTCATCAGCGCTTTTTCTTACAACGTATTCACTACTAAATAAACTATTTTTCGTATTTTTAACACTATTATTTTCTTTTTGTTTTATAAAAAGAGAATCTCTTAAGGATTCCATCTCTTTTTGTTCTTTCTTTTTCTTTTTTTGAATCTCTTCTTCTATATCTTTATTAAATAACTCAATTGATGCTTTATCTAATTCTGTTTCCTTATGTTCCCTTTTATTTTTTTCTTGGTCTTTATCTTCAAAGCGGTCTACTTTAAACTGAATCTTTCCATCATCACCAAGATAACTGTCCGCCGCGCTCCTAATCGGTAGCGCGACAAACAGTAAAAGGAAACAAATAAATGATAACTTAACCACTATGCTCCATTGTTTGATCATTTACTTCTTTTTCCTCCCATTTCTTGTGCCATACAAATAGATTACTAACTAATCCTATAATGGCAATTACAAACAATACGATAAAAATAACTTTTCCTGTATCTTTACCGCTAATAAAATCATTTAGAAAACCTTCTATATATTGAAGCGGTGAAAATTGACGCAATTTACCTACAGAAGACATTTGGTCTACTTTACTTCCAACTGCTTCAGTTAAAAATAGATACATACTTAAAAATACTAATAAGATAAACATCCCTACCATTTTTATTTGTCGTAGTAAGTATGTTGAAACTAATACGAACGCCATCATAATGATTGTGATAAACGCAATCCATAGTAAACTTTGATCCTGACCGAATTTTAAAAGACGGCCTGAAATGATTCCTATACTGATTCCTTCCACAATCGATATTCCAAATGCTACTACTGTAGTTGGTACATTCATATCAATTAAAGAGAACCTCTCTTCAAAATGATCTGATTGCGTTCGTTTCTTTTCTTGATTCGCAATTGCATATGCTGTAAATAACGCAACAATGAAACAAGTTAATACGATTAAGTATGGTGTAAAAGCATTACCAGCTACAATTACCCCATCATTTTGTTTCTGAACTGGACTAGATAAAAACTCATATAGCATCTCATTTTGACGATCTCCAATACGACTATTCGCCAAAATCTTCGTAAAGTTTTTCGAGAATGCTTTATCATCTTCCATTTTCTTCGTAAAATCATTTAATAAAGAATCTGCTTTCGAAACAATTGTCGTTCCGCTGTCTTGAATTTCTTTTGCTTGTCCATTGATTTGGTCAAATGTTTTATACACATCATCTGATGTTGCTAAACTATGCTTCGAACTTTCTACTAATGATTGAGTTTGCATCGTTAAAGATTTAATACCAGAGTCTAACGATAGTACAGCTGTTTGTTCACCTGCATTATTAGTCGTTAATACTTGTTGCTCTTCCACTAACTTTAAGCTACTCTCACGCCATTTCGCTAAACCTTTTACATACTCTCCTAAATTTTGATTCATACTAGTCGCTTGCTGCATCGTTTCATTTAATTTCTCCGCTAATAGCATTGAATTTTGATCTGCACTAGTAATGAGTTGTTGGTAAGAGTCTATTTTTTGTTTTAAACCTGTCATATCTTGCTTTACTTCACTCGTAATACTAGCTGAAACAAGATTTGAAATTAAATCAATTACACTTTGCTTATTTAACATATAGTACAATGAATGATCAGTAGCAATCGCATCTAAACTTCCCTCTTCAAGCTTAGGCCCCACATCATTCGTTCTTAAATCAATCCCATAATACACTTGATAAAGACTCATTAAACCTTGATAACTTTGAACGGTCTCCACTGCTTCTTTAATTAATACATTAGATGTATTATTTGTTAACTTCTCAGTTTTTTGATGTACAATATAATTATTTGTACGTTCAATAACTGTTGAGCCACCACCTTGGTTTTGGTTTCCACCGTTTCCGTTATCAGTCCCTGTTCCGCCTCCCGGGTTTCCTCCGTTATCTGTCCCCGTTCCGCCTCCTGGGTTTCCTCCGTTATCTGTCCCTGTTCCGCCTCCCGGGTTTCCTCCGTTATCTGTCCCCGTTCCGCCTCCTGGGTTTCCTCCGTTATCTGTCCCCGTTCCGCCTCCTGGGTTTCCTCCGTTATCTGTTCCCGT